>JADKBU010000031.1 GCA_016714935.1 Candidatus Accumulibacter propinquus
GAGGACGGTTCAGGATGCTGTCGGCGTCCGGCGGTGCCTGTGGCGAAACCAGGATCGCGTCCTTGATCGCTTCCAGACTGATGTTCTCTTCGTCGGACCAGACCGCCGCTCGCTGCAGGGTATTCAGCAACTCGCGGACATTGCCCGGCCAGGCGTGCTGAAGCATAAGATTTCTTGCGGCGGCAGACAGTTTTTTGTGCCTGAAACCCAGTTCCGTCGCGGCCTGGTTGATCTGCAGCAGCAGCGCGTCGATCAACAGCGAGAGGTCGCCGGCACGCTCGCGTAGTGGCGGCAGTCTGACGATCGCCACCGCGAGGCGATAGAACAGGTCCTCACGGAAATTGCCCTCGGCGACTTCGTTGATCAATGTCCGGTTGGTGGCGGCGACGACGCGGACATCGACCTTTCGCGGCTCGCTGGCACCGACCGGGGTGACCTCGCCCTCCTGCAGGGTACGCAGCAGCTTGACCTGGATCGGCTTGGGCAACTCACCGATTTCGTCGAGGAAAATCGTTCCGCCGTCGGCCCGTTCGAAGTGCCCCTTGCGGTCGGCGACCGCGCCGGTGAACGCGCCTCGCTGGTGACCGAAGAATTCGGATTCGACGAGTTCCGGCGGAACCGCGCCGCAGTTGACGGCGATGAAAGGTTTGTCCGCGCGCGGGCTGGCGCGATGGATCGCCCGCGCCATCAGTTCCTTGCCCGTGCCGCTTTCGCCTTCGATCAGCACCGGGATCGAGTGCACGGCGATTCGCCGCGCTTGCGCGATCACCCGCTTCATGGCCGCGCTGCGGTGAAGGATATGGCTGAATTCGGCACCTTCTACGGCCGCGCCTTGAGATATCCGGGCAAGCCTTGCATCCGACTGCTGCATCCAGTGCGGGATGAACTCGGCGGCGATGTCGAAGGGAATACACGCTTCCTGGACGCCGGCCTGCGGTGAGGACTGAATCAAGCGCGCCGGGTGGGTGGTCTTGGCAAGTAGTATCCAGACCGAGGCCATGGCCGGCGTGCCAGGGCTGAGATGGTAGGTCCGCTGCACCTCGCGCGGTTGCTTGATGCTGTCCAGGACCGCCACGGCGTGTTGGTAAATCTCGCCGAAATCGATGGGCGAAGACAGTTTGACGGCATGGATGTCGATGCCGGCGACGGTTTTGCTGGCCAGCCACTCCCGGAAGACCTCGGACTCCTGCGCAGGAAAATCGCTGAGTAGATGAATGCTTTCATATGGCTCAGCCTGTACGGCCTGACCAATCGGCCCCGGAGTGCTGTCGGGGTCGCCGGCGGCAGCTTTCAGATCCGTGCGGCCGATCCAGGCAACGAGGGTGCGCTCAACCATAAAGGAGACATGCGGTTTTCAAGGATTTCATTCCGAGTGAGCCAGAGGCGAGATCTGACCAAAGGCATCGATGCTTCGCGCAAGCCCGTTCACCACGCGGCGTGATGGCGCGCGCTACGCTTGTTCGTCCATTCGCGCAGCGCATCGCGAATGACTTCGCTGCTGGAGGCGCATTCGCCGGTGGCCACGGCGCCGCGGATGATGGCGGCCATCTCGGGCGGCAAGGCGATGCTGATTTTTTCGGCGGTGGCCATGGGCACCTTCTACGGCAATCGGTAGGAACAACTCCTGCCAATGTAGCAAGCAGGGCAGGCGGTGGCAACAGAGGTCGCGGCATGGACGAAGTCGTGTCCGGGATCGGCACGGCCGACCCGAGGGTGCGCTTCGCCGCGCTTCACCACAGCCGGCATCTTCGAAGAAAATGTTCGTTGCCCCGGGCGAGATCTTCGAGAGCCGATACCTGATCACATCGGTCGTCGACTGACGGTAGTCCGGTGCGACTCGTTCTACAATGCGTCCTCCTGCATTGTTGACCAAGGTCGCCGCCATGTTTCGAACGCTCAATCAACCGTCGCTGTGGGCGATCACCCTGGCGGCAGCCGGTATCCTGATGGTGACCATGGGGGCGCGGCAATCGCTCGGGCTCTTTCTTTCGCCGCTGAATACGGCCACCGGTCTTGGCGTGGCGTCGATCAGCCTGGCGATGGCCGTCGGGCAATTCACCTGGGGCGCCATTCAGCCTCTCGCCGGGGCTGCCGCTGATCGCTTCGGACCGGCGCGGGTGCTGCTGGGCGGGCTCTTGATGCTGGCGCTTGGCAGTGCGCTGACGCCGTTCATGAGCAGCACCTGGGGACTGATCGTCTCGCTCGGCCTGCTTTCGGCGATGGGTTCGGGGGCAGGGAGCTTTTCGGTTCTGATCGGGGCTTCCAGCCAACGCCTGCCGATCACCGCCCGCGGCGCCGCCTCGGGGGTGATCAACGCCGGTGGCTCGTTCGGCCAGTTCGTCTTCGCGCCGATCCTGCAGGCGCTGATTCAGGTGCTCGGCTGGATGGGGGCGATGTGGTCGCTGGCGTTGATGACCCTGGCGGCCTTGCCCCTGGTGCGGGTGGTCTCGAAGCCGGTCGAAAATCCACCCGCGCCTTCTGCTGGTGAAACGGGCCTGTGGCAGAGCGTGCAGGACGCGATGGCGGACGGGAGCTATCTGCTCCTGAATCTCGGCTTCTTCACCTGTGGTTTTCACATCGCCTTTCTGGTGACGCATCTGCCGGGCGAGGTGGACCTTTGTGGTCTGCCGACGACGGTGGCCAGTTGGGCGTTGGCGATCATCGGGCTGTTCAATATCGCCGGCAGCCTCTACGCGGGTTCCTGCGTCTCGCGCTATCGCAGCAAGTATGTCCTGTTCTGGATGTACGGGTCACGCGCGCTGATGGTCGGGCTGTATCTGCTCGCACCGAAGACCGAACTGACCTTCTACGTTTTCGCGGCCGGTCTTGGTTTCACCTGGCTGGCGACCGTGCCGCCGACCGCGGCGATCGTCGGCAAACTCTTCGGCGTGCGCTATCTCGGCACCTTGTTCGGCATGTCCCTGCTCTCGCACCAGATCGGTGGTTTCCTCGGAGCCTACCTGGGCGGCATCGCACTGACGCAGTTCGGCGACTACGCCTGGATGTGGTACGCCGACATCGTGCTGGCGGCGGCAGCGGCGCTGTTGAATCTGCCGATCAGGGAGGCGGCGCTGCCGGCAACGGCATGAGCCTGCGCTCCGGCAGCGCTGACGAGCAACCCGTCGGGGAGCCGCTGCCCGACTGGCGGGTGCCGCCACTGCCAGCGGGGCTGCTGCTGGAGGGGCGCTATTCCCGACTCGAACCGCTCGTTGCCGAGTGCCATGCCGCGAGTCTCTACGCGGCGTACGCGGTCGACACCGCGGGGCACAACTGGACCTACCTGCCGTATGGTCCATTCGCCGACATCGACACTTTCCAGTCATGGATGGCAACGCGCTGTGGCGATCGCGATCCGCTCTTTTATGCGGTCATCGAGCGGGCGTCCGGGCGTGCCCTCGGGATGGCCAGCTACTTGCGGATTGCTCCGGAAAGTGGCTCGATCGAGCTGGGGCATATCCATTTCTCGCCGCTTCTGCAGCGCACGCCGACAGCCACCGAAGCCCTGTATCTATTGTTCAAACACGCTTTTGAACTGGGTTACCGACGCTGCGAGTGGAAATGCGATGCCCTCAATGCGCCTTCGCGGGCGGCGGCGCAGCGCCTTGGCCTGGCGTTTGAAGGCATCTTCCGACAAGCGACGGTGGTCAAGGGCCGCAATCGGGATACCGCCTGGTACGCTACGATCGACCGCGAATGGCCGGCCCTTGACGCCGCTTTCTCGCGCTGGCTTGACCCGGCCAATTTCGACGCCGGCGGAGAGCAGCGCGTCGCGCTCTCGTCGCTGACGCGGGCGGCGCTCGCCGCAGAAGCTGCTCTTTGCCCGCCGGCGTGGACGATCTGAGGAGGCGAGTGGTCGTTACGCCTCACCCCGGATGCCGCCCGGGCGCGCCTGTCGGGCGGACGGTCTCCTGCGACAACCGCAACAGGGTCAAGCCCTGCTGTTCCAGCCAGGTGGGGAAGCGGCTATCGGAAAGCACCGAGAATTCCCGTGTGCGTTGCGGTCCAATGCCGTCTTCGGGTTCGGCGAAAACCGCCGGGTGGCACATCAGCAGGTCGCCGTCTGCGGCGATGGCCAGCCAGGTCCTGAGCAGGTCCGCGTATTTCTCGCGGCTTGCGGAAAAGTCATAGACGCCCAACAGGCGACCGTTCATCGGCAACCCTTGCGCGCTGGCCAGACGGCGCATTTTCCGTGCGCCGAGCATCGCGATGATGGCGGCCTTCAGCGGATACGGGTTCCCACGCGATGGCGGCCTTGTCGAGCGCAGCCAGAGGCCTTGCCCGGGGTAGCGCAGGGCCATGATCTGCAGCAGACTTTCGCGCAGCATCGGTAATTGGTGAACGTGTTGGTGGCCGTCAATGTAATCCGGCGGGCGTCCAAAGCCGGCCTCGAAGGCATCAAGCTGGGCGTTGATTTCCGCGGCGATCGCTTCGGCAGGCAGGCGTCGCCCGTAGCAGGCGGCAATCAGGCGCGGTAGCGGCAGGAAAAACTGCCCGCTCGCGAAGGACTCCGTAAAATTGAGGTGCAGTCCGATGTCCACCGGCAGCGCCGCCAACGACCGTGTCTGGTGTTTCCATGTCGATCCCTGGGTCAGGCAACTGACGGCGCTGAGGCGGCCGGCACTGGCCAACTGGAGGATGCCGGCGTCGATGCCGGCGCTCATCCCGAAATCATCGGCGCAGATGACGATCCCTTTCCGGGCTTGATTCGGGGATCGCGTATACGCCTTATTACAGGTTTTTTGCATGGCAGGAATGATCCGGCAACTCGGTTGGTTTGTCTTCGTCGGTTGTGCCGCCGCCGCCACACACTGGCTGATTGCCGTCGCGTGCGTCGCGGTCTGGCATCTGCCGCCGCTGGCGGCAAATGTCTGCGGGTGGCTGGTCGCCTTCCTGGTGTCTTTCAGCGGTCACTATCTTCTGACTTTTCGTCAGCAGCGCCAATCCCTGGCCGTGGCCTGCCGGCGTTTCTTTCTGGTTTCAGCGGCCGGCTTCTTGATCAACGAAGTGTCTTACGCCTGCCTGTTGTCTCTCACCGATATCCCCTACGATTTGCTGTTGGGCGGCATTCTGGTGGCCATTGCCGTATTGACCTTCGTGTTCAGCCGTTTCTGGGCTTTCCGGAGCAGAGCGGAAGCCTGCTGAGCGTTTCCGGCGTCAGGCGCCACAACACGTGTTTTCCGCTGGTCCCGAAAGGCGGCTGCTCGGTCAGCCACGGCAGGAATGCGGTGGCCTGTGCGCGGCCCCATATCCACAGCACGCGCGCGTCCGGACGGCAGAGTTGCTCGCCGAGCTGTGCGCTGCTCAGTAGTACCGCCTGCCGGCTGGCGCTCTCGAATTTTCCGGCGTCGGCGAGTTCCTTGCGCCAATTGTCGCGCCGGGGGATTTCCGGATTGTTCCAGTCGCTGACCACCCAGGCGGGCTGGCGTGACTGCAGGTAAAACGGCAGGTCGTACTGGTATTCGTCGACCATCAGCAGTTGGTCCTGTGGCTGGAAGATAATGGCAGCGGTGGCGGCGAGAGGCTTTGCCGAGACCTTGTCGGCCAGGGCGACGCCGACCACCAGCGCAGGACAGGCCACAACGGCCACAGCCAACGTACCGGCATACCAGCGTTGGGCTTGTACCCGGTTCCGATCGAACCAGATCGACAACGATTCGGCAATCAGGTAGGCAAACGGCGGAATCGCCGGCAGGATATAGCCCACCAGTTTTGAACTGGGCAGAGAGAAGAAGACGACGATGACCCCTAGCCAGATGGCCATCAGGCTGCGCAGGCCGCTGGCGTCCTTGTCGGTCCAGCAGGTCTTGATGAACACCCGCGCAAACCAGGGTGACCAGGGCAGGGCGCAGAGAAGAATGACTGGAATATAGAACCAGAAAGCCACCTGGTTGTTGAATCCCGTTTCCGAGAAGCGCTGGAAATGATGATAGACGACGAAATAATCGAAGAATCCGGGATACAGATGTTGCATCCAGAAAAACCAGGGGAGCGCGATCAGTAGCAGGAGCAGGCACCCGGAAGGCCAGAGCATTGCCGGCAGGAAGCGCCATGACCGGCGCCAGAGCAGCCAGAGCAACAGCACGCCGGCAGGCAGTACGATGCCGATCAGCCCCTTGGCGAGGATGCCGAGCGCGGTGAAACCATAGGTCCGGGCCAGGGCGGCGTGGTAGGGGTTGCCTTTTTCCAGACGCAGCAAGGCGTCGGCACCCGACAGGATGGCCAGCGAAATCAGGCCGGCAACCAGCATGTCGAGATTGGCAAACTGCGCAGCAGCGTAGAAAATGGGTTGTGTCAGCAGGACCACGACGGCGATCGTGGCGACCTGGCTGCCACGGTAGCGGCGGGCGAACAGGTACATGCCGCCGGCGGCAAGTGTGGCGGCGAGCAGCGATGCCATTCTCGCCGCCAGTTGATGACTGCCGAAAAGACCCAGGCTCAGGCTGGTCAACCAATAGAACAGCGGTGGTTTGTGGAAAAACGGCAGGCCGTCGAGTCGGGGAACCAGCCAGTCGCCGGAAGTCAGCATTTCCCACGCGATCCCGACATAACGCCCCTCGTCGGGGAGCATCAGCGGGCGGACTCCGGCCGTCGCCGCCAGCCACACGGCGGTCGCGACGACGACCAGCAGCGCCGACCGGGTGTCGACCAACCGCGCAAACAGGCGTGCTCCGGGCGTGCTCACAAACGCTTTCTCAAGACTTGCCGTCAGGCAACTTCAGCCGCGTGTTCTGCTTGACCACGTATAACGGACGTTGTTTGACCTCGTCGAAAATGCGCGCGATGTAGGCACCAATCGTACCCAGTGCCATCAGGTTGATTCCGGAAAAGAAGAACATTCCGGTGACGATGGTCGTCCAGCCGGAAACATCATGCCCGTTCAGGAAATAATCGATGACCAGGTAGATGCCATAGCCAAAGGCGAGCAACGCCACCAGGCTGCCGACAAGATTGAAAGCTCGCAGCGGCCAGGTCGAGAACGAAGTGATGCCATCGACCGCGAAGTGGATCAGTTGAAAGAGGTTGAAATGGGTCCTGCCCATGCAGGCGTTCGGCGGGAATGTAGAGGATCGGTTCGGCCTTGAAGCCTACCCAGGCGTACAGGCCCTTCATGAAGCGGGTGCGTTCAGGCAATTGCAGCAGAGCGTCGACGACTTGCCTGTCCATCAGGCGAAAGTCACCGGCATCCGGGGGAATGCGGACTCTCTGACCCTGTCCGAGAATCCCGTAGAAAATCGCGGCCCCGACACGCTTGAGCCAGGATTCATCGCCGCGATTCTTCCTGACCGCATAGACGGTATCGACGCCCGCCTTCCAGCGCTCGAGCATCTCCGGAATCAGGGCGAGGGGATGTTGCAGGTCGGCATCAAGGCAGACCACGACATCGCCGCTTGCAGTCGCCAGCCCGGCACTGAGCGCCGCCTCCTTGCCGAAGTTGCGCGACAACTGCAGATAGTGGAAGCCGCTGATCCCGGCGAAGACGTTCATCAACTCCGGAGTGCGGTCGCTGCTGCCATCATCGACGACAATAACCTCCCACACCGAACTGATTTGCGTCAGCATTTCGGCCAGGGCTGGCAGGAGCAGGGCCAGGTTGTCATGTTCGTTCAGCGCCGGCACGACGCAACTCAGACACGGCAACCCGGTGCGCGGTCCCGGCATCGTCGAATCCGGCAGATCAGGATCCATGAACGACGGGCTTCGTGCGGATGGCGCCCTGGCGTGCGAAGGCGGCGCTCTGCGCTTGATCCAGGCGCCCGACCGGGAGGGGCATTGCGTGTGGGGTCCGTACCAAAGAAAAAGCCATCCGCAGATGGTTCGTGTGCTCAGCTTGATGGCACGCCCGAGACGATTCGAACGTCCGACCCCTGCCTTCGGAGGGCAGTACTCTATCCAACTGAGCTACGGGCGCGTGCAGGGAGAGAGCTTAACCGGTTTGCTCCAGTGAGTCCACCCTGGCTCCGCCCGGGGCTTTTTGGCGGCGCGAAACGGCGGTACAATCGCGCATCTTAACCGCAGATTACCAAGGATTTGGCATGGCTCAGTCACAACACTCTTCGAGGTCGATCCTGATGATCACCATCGTCATCGCAGTCATCCTGATCGTGGTCATCTGGCCGTTGTCGATGATTGGCAAAGGGGGCGCCAAGACGGCCGGTAATGACGATGCGGAAGCACGCATTCAGCCGGTGGCGAAAGTGGAGTTGGCCAAGGCAGCGGCGGTCAAGACTGACGGCAAGCCGCGCGACGGCGCCACTGTGTACAACGCGGTGTGCATGGCCTGCCATGCCAGCGGTGCCGCCGGTGCACCGAAGGCGGGCGACAAGGCGGCCTGGGCGCCGCGTATTGCGACAGGCAGCGCTGCGCTGATCAAGAGTGCAATCAACGGCAAGAACGCGATGCCGCCCAAGGGGGGGAACCCCGACTTGAGCGATGCCGAGGTCAAGGCGGCGGTGGAGCATCTGGTGGGTCTGTCGAAGTAGCGCCGTACGCGAAGCCAGGACAGGACAAGGAGGCCTTTTCGGCCTCTTTTGTCTTTCGCCGGCGGCTTGCCCGAAGCGGCAGCATGCAGCGCCGCCTTCATTGCACCTTGCCAAGGATGGCTTTCAGCGCTGAAAAGCGTTGCGCGTTGGCGGCTTTGTCCGGCGCGGCCGCCGCCTTGCCTCCGATGAAGCGCAGGTCTTCGCTACCCATCTCGGCGATGAAGCGTGAGGCCTGACAGGGGATCAGTTCTCGACCCTGCTGGTGCTTTTCGGAATAACTCAGGTGCAGCGAGCGTTGTGCGCGTGTGATGCCGACGTACATCAGGCGCCGTTCTTCCTCGATGCGCTCTGCCGACTGTGCTTCGCGGTGAGGCAGAATGCCTTCCTCGACGCCGATCAGGAAGACGTGCTTGAACTCCAGACCCTTCGCGGCGTGCAGTGTCGACAGCTGGACCGCGTCGACCTCGGCATCCTGTCTGTCGAGCATGCTGATCAGCGCGATACTCTGGGTGAGGTCAATCAGCGTTTTCTGCTCCTCCTCGCCCTTCCTGCTCAGCCAGTCGCAGAACTCCTTGACGTTGCCCCACTTGACCCCGGCGGCGCGCGCCTCATCCTGGTCGTATAGCCACGCCTCGTAAGCAATCGCGGTCAGCAGGTCGGGAAGCACCTGGGCGGCAGGTTCCTGCTGGGCACGCAGTTGCAGGCGGTTGATGAAGTTGCAGAACTCGAGCAGTGGTGTCAGTTGGCGCGCTTGCAGACGCTGTGCAAGACCGTGTTCGAATGCCGCAGCGAAGAGCGAAGTCTGGCGCTCGCCGGCGTAGCTGCCGAGTGCCTGCAGCGTGCCGGTACCGATACCCCGCTTGGGGGTGCTGACGGCGCGCAGGAAGGCTGGGTCGTCGTCGCTGTTGGCCAGCAGACGCAGGTAGGCCGTGAGGTCCCTGATTTCCGCCTTTTCGAAGAAGGACTGCCCACCGGACAGGAGATAGGGGATCCGCTGGTTGCGCAGGAACTGTTCGACGGCCCGCGCCTGGAAGTTGCCGCGATAGAGGATCGCGTAATCCCGGAACGCTCCCTGATGTTCGAAGCGATGCGCCTGCAGCTTCATGACGACCGACTCCGCTTCCTTTTCCTTGTCCGGGCAGGCATTTACGGTGATCTGATCGCCGTGTCCCAGGTCCGACCACAGCTTCTTGTCGAACAGTTTTTCGTTGTGCGAGATCAAGGCGTTGGCCGCCTTGAGGATGCGCACGGTCGAGCGATAGTTCTGTTCGAGCTTGATCAGCCTGAGGTTCGGATAGTCGCGCGGCAGTCCTCGCAGGTTGGCGATGTCGGCGCCCCGCCAGCCATAGATCGCCTGGTCATCGTCGCCAACGGCGGTGAATGCGGCGCGCGGTCCGGCCAGGAGCTTGAGCAGCTTGTACTGGCTGGCGTTGGTGTCCTGGTACTCATCGACCAGCAGATAACGCAGGCGATTTTGCCATTTGTCGCGCACGCCCGGCTGGCTTTCGAAAAGCGCCACGGGCAAGGCGATCAGATCATCGAAGTCGACCGCCTGATAAGCCTGCAGGGTGGCCGAATAACTCGCGAACGCGTTTGCCGCGAGTGTTTCGGTTTCGTCCCGGGCGTTTCTCCGTGCTTCGTCCGGCGAGATCAGGGTGCTTTTCCAGTTTGAGATCAGTGCCTGCAGTTTTCTTATGGTGGCCTTGTCGGTGCTGCCGGCAAGTTCCGAGACGATGCCAAGGCAGTCGCTGGAATCAAGAATCGAGAAGGTCGGTTTGTAGCCCAGCGTGCCGGCGTCCTCGCGGAGGATGCGCACACCGAGCGCGTGAAAGGTCGATATCGTGAGGTTGCGCGAGGGCTTGCCGGTGAGCAGCCTGTGCACACGCGTCTGCATCTCGCGCGCCGCCTTGTTGGTAAACGTGATGGCGGCAATGTTGCTCGGGCTGAAGCCGCAGGACTCGATCAGGTACACGATTTTCTCGGTAATGACGCGCGTCTTGCCCGAGCCGGCGCCGGCCAATACCAGCAGCGGGCCGTCGAGGTAGCGGATCGCTTCGCGTTGCGGAGGGTTCAGAACAGACATCGCGGACAAGGGCTGGAACGGGGCGCGATTCTAGCACGCCACCGAGCCGGTGCCAGACAGCCGGAATCTGCCGGGGAGAGAGCACCGACACTTGCGGTCGCGGTGTGCTCGGGTTGATCGCCTCGATTGACCGGACTAGCGACTTGTGATGTAATCGCAGCTCCTGTGGCTTACGGTGGAGATACGGTGCAGCGCTTTCAGTTTGACGGTGGCACTGGACCTAAGCAGCATGGATTGTGCAGGAGTGCCCGTTGCTGCGTCTGGCCGGTTGCCGGTCGTGTCTTGGCTGTCAGGGGCATCCACAATACAGGAACTTGGGCGATTAACTCAGTGGTAGAGTGCCACCTTCACACGGTGGAAGTCAGTGGTTCGAACCCACTATCGCCCACCATCACAGCTGTTGATATGGGGCTGTCGAACGTCCTGGCAGGCGTTCAACGACAATCCAAGAGAGTAATTCGCGGTTAACCTCGCTACCCCACCACCGAGATATGACCACTACGCCCGCACTCCTCTTTCATCATCGTCGGTCTAACCATCGCGGGCAAGAAGTTTCGGCCGAGCGACTGGGCGGAGAGACTCTGTGGTGTTCTGTCGGCTTTTGGTGCCGAGAAGAAAATGCGCTATTCCCCTTATGTCGGTCCGCGGAACTACAAAGGTGAGAAGGCGGTTTACGTGGACGGTCGGTTGTACGAAGTTGAGCCGATGGCTTATCGTTTTGTCCTTCATTTTGCTCAGGACAACGATCTGCAACTGATTCAGGACGTCGCTGCGACCAGCTCGTAGGTGTCTGTGGCTAATGGCGCGCTGTCGCGCGCCCGTAGTTTCTGACCGATGACCGCCAAGCCTCCCGGGTCGGTTCCCCCGCGTGCCTCCAGCAGCCCTTTCGCCGATTGTCTGGCCGTCGACCAGCGTCGACTGCGCTCCCTGGCGCGCGATCTCAGGCACCTTTTTGGCGGCAAACGTGAGGCGCTGTCGGCCGAGCACGACCGCCTCCTGGGACAGTCGCGTGCCGCCGTCGCCGCGCGCCGCGCGCGCTTGCCGACACCGGAGTTTGCCGACGATCTGCCGGTCAACTTGCGCCGCGCGGAAATTGCGGCGCTGATCGACAAGAACCCGGTGGTGATCGTCTGCGGTGAAACGGGTTCGGGAAAAACCACGCAGATTCCGAAGATCTGTCTCGAAATCGGGCGCGGCACGACGGGTCTGATCGGCCATACGCAGCCGCGACGCATCGCCGCACGTGCCACCGCTGCACGCCTCGCGCAGGAGCTGCGGGGCGAGTTGGGGCGTCTGGTCGGATACAAGATTCGCTTCAGCGACCGGACTTCGCCAGACGCCTTCATCAAGCTGATGACCGACGGCATTCTGCTCGCCGAAACGCAGGGCGACCCCTGGCTGGAGCAGTACGACACGCTGATCATCGACGAGGCACACGAGCGCAGCCTGAACATCGACTTCCTGCTCGGCTTCCTCAAACAGTTGCTGCCAAAGCGGCGTGACCTGAAACTGATCATCACCTCGGCGACGATCGACGCCGAACGCTTTTCGCAGCACTTTGACGGCGCGCCGGTGATCGAGGTGTCGGGCCGGCTGTATCCGGTTGAAGTGCGTTATCGTCCGCTGCAGACCGAGAAGGAGGAAACCGCCCCGGACGACGAACGCGACCTTTACGACGCGATCGCCGACGCCTGCGACGAGTTGCATCGTGTCGGGCCGGGCGATGTCCTGGTCTTTCTGCCGGGTGAACGCGAGATTCGCGAGGCGGCCGAGGCGCTGCGCAAGCACCACCCACCGCACACCGAGATCCTGCCCCTGTTTGCCCGGCTCTCGGCCGAGGAACAGGGGCGGATTTTCAAACCGCATGTCGGCAGCCGGATCGTTCTGGCGACCAACGTCGCCGAAACCTCGCTGACCGTTCCCGGCATCCGCTACGTCGTCGATTCGGGCCTGGCGCGCGTCAAGCGTTATTCGTACCGCAACAAGGTCGAGCAACTACAGATCGAGAGAATCGCCCAGGCTTCGGCCAACCAGCGGGCAGGGCGCTGCGGCCGGGTGGCCGCGGGCGTCTGCATCCGCCTCTACGGCGAGCAGGATTTCGCGCTGCGACCGGTCTACGCCGATCCGGAAATCATGCGCGCCTCGCTGGCCGGGGTGATCCTGCGCATGAAAGCCCTGCGCCTCGGCGACATCGAGGACTTTCCGTTTCTCGACGCGCCACCGCGCAAGGCGGTCAGCGACGGTTACCAGTTGCTGCTCGAACTCGGCGCGGTCAGCGCCGAGCATGCGTTGACCGCGATCGGCCAGGAACTGGCGAAAATGCCGCTCGATCCGCGCTTGGGCAGGATGATCGTCGCCGCGCGCGACGAAGGGTGTCTGCGCGAGGTGCTGGTGATTGCCGCCGCGCTTTCGGTGCAGGACCCGCGCGAGCGGCCGCAGGAGCGGCAGGGTACGGCCGACGCGGCACACCGGAAGTTTGCCGACGAGAAGTCGGAGTTTCTCTCCTGGCTGCGGCTCTGGGACTGGTATCAGGCCGAATTCGAGCACCGCAAGTCGCAACGCAAACTCGTCGAGGCGTGTCATGAGAACTACCTCTCCGCGCTGCGCATGCGCGAGTGGCGGGACATCCACAGCCAGCTGCACGCGCTGGTCGTCGAGCAGCAGTGGCACGAGAACCAGTTGCCGGCGACTTACGACGCGGTTCATCGTGCACTGCTTGCCGGCTTGCTCGGCAACATCGGCTGCAAATCGGAAGAGTCGGCGTATTACCTGGGTGCGCGCGGCATCAAGTTTCTGATCCATCCGGGATCGGCACTGCAGAAAAAGGCCGGCAAGTGGCTCGTCGCCGCTGAAATCAGTGAAACGACACGCCTGTTTGCCCGCTGCGTCGCGCGCATCGAACCTGAATGGCTGGAGCGGGTAGGCGCGCACCTGCTCAAGCGAAGCTGGTTCGACCCGCACTGGGAGAAGAAGGTGATGCAGGCGATCGCTTTCGAGCGGATGACCTTGTACGGGATCGTCGTCGATCCTCGCCGGCGGGTGAACTTCGGGCCGCTGGACCCGCAGGCGGCGCGCGAGCTGTTCATCCGCCAGGCGCTGGTCGGCGGCGAAGTCAGCGACGAGTTCGAACGGCGCTGGGGGTTCTTTACCCACAACCAGCAGTTGATGCTGGAAATCGAAACGCTGGAGCACAAGTCGCGCCGGCCGGACGTGCTGGTTGACGACGAGTTGATCTTTGCGTTCTACGACGGGATTGTTCCCGAGGGCATCTACAGCGGTGCGAGCTTCGACAAGTGGCGGCGTGAGAGCGAACGCGAAACTCCGCGCCTGCTCTACCTGCAGCGCGAAGACCTGATGCGGCACGAAGCCGCCGGCGTCACCAGCGAGGCCTTTCCGCATCAGTTGCGGCTCGCTGGTGTCGATTACGAACTGGGTTACCACTTCGAACCCGGCAGCGCGCGCGACGGCGTGACCCTGACCGTGCCGCTGGCACAACTGAACCAGATCCCCGCCGCACGTTGCGAGTGGCTGGTGCCGGGGCTGCTCAAGGAAAAAGTGCTGCAACTGGTGAAGACGCTGCCGCAGCGCTTGCGTGCCAAACTGGTGCCGGTACCCGATTTCGCCGCGGAATTTGTCGCGCAGGTGCAACCGGCGGACAAACCGCTGGTGATGGCGCTGATCGCCTTCATTCTGCAATCGCGCGGGCTGAACGCGCGTGGCTGGGAGATCACGCCGGATGCGTTTCGCCCGGACGCTCTGCCGGCGCACCTCGCGTTCAATTTTCGCCTGCTGGACGAGAATGGGCGCCAGCTGGCGATGAGCCGCAGCCTGAGTGAACTGCGCGCCGAGTGGGGGCGCGAGGCGAAACAGGAATTCTCCGAGTTGCACGAAACCCCTGGCGAGTATGTCGGGATGCAGGACTGGACTTTTGGTGCCTTGCCGGAACTGATGGAGGTCGGACTGAGCGGCGGTCAGCGCGTGCTCGGTCACCCAGGGCTGGTTGACGACGGCGACAGCGTCTCTTTGACCGTCTTCGACTCCCCTGAAGAGGCGCGCCAGGCACACCGGGCGGGGCTCTTGCGGCTGTTCATGCTGCAGTTTCGCGAACCGCTGAAATACCTCGAAAAGAACTTGCCGGGGCTCACCCAGATGGCGATGCAGTTCATGACGCTCGGAACGCTCGACGAACTGCGTCGGCAGTTGCTTGATCTGACCGTTGCGCGGGCCTGTCTGCTCGATTCCTGGCCGACCGACGCGGCGGGTTTCAAGGCGCGTTGCGCCGAGGCAAGACCACGGCTTGGCCTGCTGGCGCAGGAAATCTGTCGACTGGTCGGGCAGATCCTCAGCGATTGGCTGGCTCTGCAGAAGAAGCTCCCGGCCTTCAAGGCCTTCGGTACCACCGTACAGGATGTCGAAGGACAATTGGGGCGGTTGATCGGCAAGCGTTTCATCATCGACACACCGTTCGAGCGTCTGCAGCATTATCCGCGTTATCTCAAGGCGATCATGCTGCGCCTGGACAAGCTCAAGGCGGGAGGTAGCGCGGGTGCCGTGCGCGATACCCGCCTGCTGGCCGAAATGGCGCCGTTGTGGGGCAATTACCAGCGACGCGCCAGTGTGCTCGCCCGGCAGGGAGTGCACGACGCACAACTCGAACAATTCCGTTGGCTGCTAGAAGAGTTGCGCGTGCAGTTGTTCGCTCAGGAATTACGCACGCCGGTGCCGGTATCGAGCAAGCGTTTGCAGAAAATGTGGGAAGGCATGTGAACCCGCATCCACGCGGGCCAGAGGAGACGGAGTATGACTGATGTTGGGCTGGCACTGCTGCGCAGTATCAAGACCCTCGGACAGGGGCGGGTGTGGCTGCTGGTGTTTGGACCGGCGGTGTTGGGGTTGCTGGTCTGGGTCGGGTTGGCGGTTTTCTCTCTCGAATGGCTGATTGCCAGCCTGGTCGAGCAGCCCCCGCTGAGCTGGCTGGCCGGTTGGGGGGTACTCTGGCTGGCCAAGCTCGCGGCCGCGCTCGGCGGCTGGCTGCTGATCCTCGCCGCGGCCTTCGTTACCGCAATGCTGCTGGCGGCGATCTTCGTGATGCCCTTGCTGCTGGAGGTCGTGTCATCGACCGACTATCCGGAGTTGGCACGCCTCGGCAAGGACAGTCTGGCTGGAGCGGTTGTGAACAGCCTGGTGGCGGTGCTGGTGTTTACTGTCGGCTGGCTGCTGACCCTGCCGTTGTGGCTGATCCCCGGGCTGGCGCTGCTGCTGCCGGTGCTGTGGATGGCCTGGCTGACCCGTCGCACCTTTGCTTACGACGCACTGGCCGTGCACGCGACGGTTGACGAGTGGCGCCTGCTGCGCCGCCAGCACGGCTTCCCGATGTTGCTGCTCGGCGTCATCCTGGCGCTGCTCGCACACATTCCGGTCATTGGCCTGCTGACGCCGACGCTGGCGGCTCTGGCTTATACTCACTACTGCCTGGAGGCGCTGCGTCGGCTGCGACAGGGAGCCGTGGTCACGGTGATCGGCCAGCAACCCATATTGAAGGAGCTGCGATGAGTTTCGGGGCGATCATCATCGGCGACGAGATCCTGTCGGGGAAACGTATCGACCGGCACTTCACGAAAATCGCCGAGCTGTTGCGAGTGCGCGGCTTGCGCCTGGCGTGGGCAGAATACCTCGGCGACGAGCGCCCGCGCATCACCGCGGCGCTGCAGCGCAGCCTGGCCGCCGGTGAGGTGGTGTTCTGCTTTGGCGGTATCGGCAATACACCCGACGACCATACCCGCCAGGCGGTGGCGGCGGCGCTGGGCGTCGACCTGGTCCTGCATCCCGATGCCGAACGCGAGATCCGTGCGCGTTTCGGCGCTGAGATCAATGATGTTCGCCTGCTGCTCGGCACCTTCCCGCGCGGCGTGGACATCATTCCGAACCCGTTCAACCGCATTCCCGGTTTCCGCGTACGCGATCACCATTTTCTCCCGGGTTTTCCGCAGATGGCTCACCCGATGGCAGAGTGGGTGCTCGACACCTTCTATGGGCATCTCTTCAACCAGCGGCCAACGGTCGAAGAGGCATTCCTGCTGACCGGTACGAATGCTTACGAGAGCGCGCTGCTCGGCCTGATGGAACGTATCGTTGCCGAGTTTCCAACGCTACGGCTGTTCAGCCTGCCGTCGATCTCCGACGACGGGCAGCGGCGGCACCTGGAACTGGGCGTCGAAGGCGATCCGACCCTCGTTGAGCGGGCAATGGCGACGATCCGCCAGGAGGTCGAGCGGCGCGGGATCACCTGGCGGTCGCGACCACAGTAAGCCCCCCGGAAAACAAAAAACCCCGACCAGAGTCGGGGTTTCGCGCCGATCAGGTGCGGCAGAATCTGATCATTTCTTCGTGAGTGCGGCGGCGGCCTGGGCGGTGGCGTTGCTGGCTGCCTTGACGTTGGTGTCGACGATGTCGGTCACTTGCTTGGCCATCTGCGACATGTTCTCGAAGGCCGTATTCGAAGCGTTCAGTAGCTGCTTCACCGCGGCGCCGAAAACGTCGCCGGCGATCGGGGTGGCGCCGGTTTTTTCAATCAGGCCCGCTGCATTGTGGCGGATGTTGCTGTACTGCTCTTCCAGCACGGATGTGACTTCGCGCTGCAGATTGGCCGACAGATCGTAGAGGCTCCGCGAGTACTCCATGAGCTTGTCTACGTTCGGACGCGCCAGCGAGGCGGCAACGTCCTTCAACTGCTGTGGGTCCCTGACGCCGAGAAGCTGTTGCGTGCCGGTGGTGCCGGTGTTGAACAGTTCGCGGCTGGCGGCGAGGTTAAGAGCGGACAACTGCTCCAGTCCGTGGAAAGCAGTGCGAGCGAGAGTCAGCAACACTTGGGCACTGGCTTTTTGGCTTTGGGCGAGTTGTTCGAGATCGATGGTGCTCATGGATATCTCCGAGAATGGCAATGGTGAAACTGGTGAAACTCGTGGCGGATACTTGCTGAAGCATGCAGCCAAACCTTCGTGAGGCGCAGCCCTCGAACCAGGTCGGGGGCTTGCCGCAGGCTGTGTGCTCAGCTGTCGTTCAGGCCTTGGAACAGAACAGGTCGCGACCTATTTCTTGACGTTTGCTGCAGTGGCGCCGACAGCCTTGACAGTGGCGTTGGTCGCTGCGGCGACGTTCGCTTCGGCGATATCGGCAACCTGCTTGGCAGCCTTGTTCAAGCTGTCGAAAGCGGAACTGGCGGATGCGATTGCCGACTTGACGGCGGAGACGGCGATATCGGAACCGGCTGGCGCATTCTTGGTGGCCTTCTCGAGCAGGGAGAGAGACTGCTTCTGGAAGTCGGCGAACTGTGCTTCGAGCAGCTTGGCGAACTCTTCTTTCGACTGAGCCGAAATTTCATAGACGCTGCGCGAGTAGGCCACGGCTTTTTCGAGGCTGGGTTGAGCCAGCGAAGCCTGCACGGAGAAGAACTCTTGCGGGTCTTTGGCGCCCAGCAGGGCTTTGGCGTTGGCAACACCGTCTTCCAGAACCGAGCGAGCGGTATTCAGGTTCAACGCGGCGATGCGTTCAGCGCTGGCCAAGGCGGTGTTGGCAAGAGTCAGCAGGGCATCAACGGAAGCCTTGTTGGCGGCGGCGAATTGCTCGGGCGTATTAAACATGGTCAATCTCCTCAGGAAAAAATGGGGGCACAACACAACATACATGTGCAATGTCTACCTCACCGATTGCCGCACTCTGCGTGCGCCCAGATGTTTTGTTGCACTGCACCATGGGCTGCATTATAGTCGTCCGAAAAGACTTGTCAAGCATTTTTTGTTGCGCCGCACCAAATTGCATGTGCACCTAGGGTAATGTTTTATAAGCATTGTTGATATGCCATTGCGGGTATGTCCTAACTATTGCTGCGAATTGCCCTGCTGCGCGGCAACTTGGGGCGGCAACGGCGAGTCGGCAAAATTCCCGGCGAATGCCCGTGAACGACATGTGGCCAGGTCGGTGGAGCATATTCCCGGGTTTCGCTCACGGTCTCTGGCGTGGTAAGAGAAGCTGCCAGGGCGCCGCTCCTAGCTCTCGTGATGCCGACACCTTTCCTTCAGATACGACTCCAGCGATGCGCACAACGCTTTGGTTTCTTCATCAACCGCAGACAGGTTGATTTCCTTTGCGTCCGTTGCCCCTTGCTGCTGCTCAAGGGCAGCAAGCTGCTTTTCGAGGCGGACGGCACCAAAGTTGGCGACCAGCCCTCGCAACTGGTGGGCCAACTGGGCCAATTGTGTCCAGTCGGATCTGTCGGCTGCGTCGTGCAACGCAGCCAGGTCGCCTGGAACTTGCGCCAGGAATGCTTCGCCAATGATGTCAATGATCTCGGCGTCGGCCTCCGCAAGAGCGGCACGGTAGTCGGACGCTGGCAACGCGTCCGGAACTGGATCGCGGCTCAGGCGGGACAGAATATCCTGCAACTCTTCGCGGTGTAACGGCTTCGTCAAGTAACCATCGACGCCGGCAGAGACGCCTCGCTGCCGGTCTTCCGGCAAGACGGCGGCGCTGAGCGCATAGATGGGGGTGTGACTCACACCCCTGCTCTTTTCGAGAGAACGTATTTGCTGAGTCGCTGCAAATCCATCCACTCCGGGCATTTGAATGTCCATCAGGATGATGTCGAAGCGATCAGCTTCCCACCGGGCTATGGCTTCACGGCCGTCACCGGCGATGGTGACACGGTGTCCCCACTTGCCCAGCAACTCGATCATCAACTTCTGATTGACCGGATTGTCTTCAGCAACCAGGATGTGTAGCGATGTGACACTCTCTCTCAGCCAATGCCTCGTAATGAGTTGCCCACAAACACCGGCATCCTGCGATAGACCGAGCAAGGCATTTATCGATGCCCTCAGTTCATCCCGATCGACGGGTTTTGTCAGGTAGGCTCCGATGCCGACCTCGTTGCAGCGGGTGCCGTCTCCCCGCACGCCAACGGAAGAAAGCATCATCAGTACTGGGCTAGGTTTCTGTTCGAGTTCATGGAGTCTCTCGGCAACTTCAAAGCCATCCATTCCCGGCATGTTGCAGTCCAGAACAATCAGTTCAAAAGCCTTGCCCTCGGCAAGACTTGCGGCACGCATCATGAGCGCAGTCGGACCGTCGGCAGCTTCGACGACCTCCATTCCCCAATTGCTCAGATTGCGGGTGAGGATCCGTCGGTTTGCCGCATTGTCATCGACGATCAGAACCCGTTTGCCAAGCAGGTTTTCAGTTACCGGGGTACTCTGCCTGTCTGGTGCGATGCCAAAGCCGATGACAGCGTGGAAGGTGCTACCACGATCAAGCTCGCTATCGACCCAAATACGTCCGCCCATCAAACCAAGCAGGCGTCTTGAGATGGTCAGGCCAAGCCCGGTTCCGCCATAACGACGGGTCGTCGAAGTGTCCTGCTGGGTGAACGCTTCAAAGATTTCTGCCTGCTTGTCTGGCGGGATCCCGATGCCGGTATCCCGCACGGCAAAATGCACCTCGGCTTGGCTGCCGCAGCTACGTTCCAGCCCGACACTGAGCAGGATCTCACCCTGTTCGGTGAACTTTATCGCGTTGTTGAGCAGGTTGATCAGTACCTGCCGCAGCCGGCCCGGGTCGCCAAGCAACTGCCGCGGCACATTCGGGGCCACGTCGCTCAACAGTTCAAGATTTTTCTCGTTGGCGCGGATCGCAATGGGTTTCAGGACGCTGCCAATCAATCCGATCAGGTCAAACGAAATCGTTTCGACGCTGAGCTTGCCGGCCTCGATCTTGGAGAAGTCCAGGATATCATTGATGATGGTCAGCAATCCGGCGGCCGAGGATTTCACGATGTTCAGGAACTCGCGTTGCTCGTCATCGAGTTCCGTTTCAAGCACCAGGTCGGTCATTCCGATGACCCCATTCATCGGCGTCCGGATTTCGTGGCTCATGCTCGCCAGGAACTCCGATTTCGCTCTACTGGCATCCTCCGCACGCATCACGCTGACCCTGAGGTTGCCGGCCATCTCCTCGAGTTGCCTGCTTTTCTCACGCAACTCACTCTCCACCCTTTCGCGTCGCTGAATTTCGCCGGTAAGTGAAGTATTGAGTTCCTGCAGCGCAGAACTTCGCAGGCTGGACTCAAGCATATCCTCCTGCAGCTTGGCGGTACGTTGCCGCATGCGGTCGTACATGACCGCACCGAACAGGACAAGTAGCGGGACAGCACTCGCCAGATAAAGGAGCAGGCGGGGGGTGATGTGACCATAAATATCTTCTGCGGACAGGATAGTGACCAGGGACAAGGGCATTCCCGCGATCTTGGTCCTCAGGGCCAGCAGTTCCGAATCATGTGATCTCGGGTCACCCTGAAGCGCCGAAAACGGGTTTTCGCTGATCGCCGTCAGTTTGTCCTCGGGTAAGTTCACCAATGACTGAGCATTCCCTGCAATGGCCGAATCTTGCCCGACAAGCTGGAGTGGCTGTCCCTGATCAGTAAGCAACAGTTCCTCATACCCGGTTCCGGGTGAAGGGGAAATCAGGTATCTCGAAAGCTGTCCCAGGTCGCCAATGGTCACGACAGTACCGGCCTGGCTCTCTTTGTAGTGCACCGGCGCGGTGGCGACGATCTGCCGGTTCGCCGGGGTAATGTCCAGCGCCGATGCGTCTTGGGATGACCTTGGCAGGCCAGGAGGGTCGTCGCCGGGGGGGATGTCTACCAGGATTTCACCGTCATCGCCATAGAGAAGGATGCGGCTGTAAATGGGCTCCCCGCGAATCTTCTTTTCCATCTGCCGCTGGAAGCGGACATCGATGGCATCAAGGTTGGCGTTGAGCCCGTACTTGAGCGACATCCCCAGGGCTTTATTGACCAGAAAGTTCTGGATTTCAGGTACTTCTGCGAGTTCCGCGGCTCCGTTCAGTCGATCGACAGCGAAGTCGGCAAGTGCCGCCGCGCGCCGATTGCTGTCAGCGACAATGCGGACTTCGGCCGCCGCCCGTAGTTGCTCCTGAGAACTGAATGCGTGCCAGAGTAGCAACCACGCATAGATGCAGAAAGCAGCCGCAACGAACAGGGGCCATCGGGAGCGGATCGATGAAAGCACGACCGGCTTCGACTTTGATCTCAGCCTTTCCTGGCGAAGAAGCTCGGGAAATAGCGCCGGACGCCCGGGTAATATTTGTTGACCAGCTTGTCGTAAGTTCCGTCAGCCTTGATCTTGCGGAGGTAGTCGTTGAACGCGGCTCGCAGTTCCGGAGAAGACTTGGGGAATGCTGCCGCCAATTGTTGCTCTTCCGAGATCGGACCCAGAACCTTGATCTTGCCAGCCCATTTTTGCAGGTCGAGGATGGCATCCGGCACGTCCAGCAGGGTGAGTTCCGCATCCTTGTTCAAGAGTGCCGGAATCATCTCGTTGAGATTGGTACTCCTGGTATAGGCGCGCAGATCGATACCCGTTCCCTTCAGGCCATAGTTTGCCGGGTCGAGACAGGTTCGTTCCATGACCAGGAGGCTTTTCTTGCCGATCATCGCCTTGGTTTCGTGGATGTCCTTTTCGAGACTGCCGCTGTCCTTGATCGGCGTATAAGGCGATTCCGCTCGGGCGACCAGGAGCACTTGTGAAGGGAACGTCGGTTCCGAATACAACAGAACCTTTTCGCGCCAGGGCAGAACGGTGAATCCCGTTGCAATCATGTCTCCGCGCACCGGGAAATCCCCATCCAGCAAGACGTTACCGTCCTTGCGCACGACATTCTTGCCCAGCAAATCGCGAATGACGTTGTAGAAGTCGGTATAAACCAACTGATACTTGACACCAATATGCTTGGCGAAGCCCTTCACCAGGTCCACGTCAAATCCGTCCCCGTCGCCGGTAACGAAATTGGCATACCTGATGCCGAGGTGCCGAATTTCGCCGCGAGCCTGAATCTCCTTGAGATCGGCGGCTCGGGCTTGGCTTGCGACTACCAGGGTCAGGAAGCCGCAGAGGAGAAAGTTGAATACTATTTTGTACAGTTTCATGGACATGCTTCCGATCGGTCAGAATTGCAAACCACAATGACAGGATTGCTGGCTTGATTACTCTTCCTTGCCGCCGTAGTTCTCTCGTATCGCGAGAACCTGGTCCCATGCTTCGAAAAAGGCCTTGACGCATGCTGGGTCGAAATGCGATCCGGACTGTTCCCGGATGTACGCGGCTGCGCGCGATAGATCCCAGGCTTTCTTGTAGGGGCGACACGAGGTCAAGGCATCGAATACGTCGGCTAGCGCAACGATGCGTCCATAGAGCGGAATTTCATTGCCGGCGAGTCCCTTGGGATAACCGCTGCCGTCGAACTTCTCATGATGGCTACAGGCAATGACCGCCGCAGCTTGCAGTTTGGGCGAACTGCTGCCGAGAAGGATCTGGTAGCCGATGGTGGCATGTGTTTTCATTATTTCGAACTCGTCTTCGGTCAGCCGTCCTGGTTTCAGGAGAATCTCGTCACGAGTTCCGACTTTCCCCAGGTCGTGCATCGGAGCGGCCTCAAAGATCAGTTCTTGCTCCTGGACGGGCAGCTTCAGTCCGGCGGCAATCAAGCGTGAATAATGTGCCATGCGCATGATATGGGCCCCCGTTTCGGGGTCGCGATACTCGGCTGCTTTGGCAAGGCAGAAGATGGTCTCGCGCTCTCTTGCCGCGATCATTTTTGTCGCAGCGGCCACTTCACTGGCGAGCAGGGCCGCCCGATCAGCCAGCAGTTTCTGGCTGCGGCGCAGGGCAGCCATGTTGCGGATTCGGGCAATGAATTCGTTCTTGTCAACAGGCTTCGTCAGGAAATCGGTAGCACCCGCCTGCAGTGCCTTGTAGCGAACTTCCACGAGATTGTTGGCGGTAACCATGACAACAGGGATGTCGCCCATTTCCGGTAACTGGCGAAATCGCTGGATGAACTCAATGCCATCCGGCGCCGGCATCATGTAGTCCACCACAACGATGTCCGCGCCATGCGCTTTGCACCATTCGAGCCCGGCGATGGAGTGTTTGAAGGTCAAGGGCTCAATATCGCCACAACGAGCGACCAGATTCTTGAACAGCATCAGGTTGATGTCAGAATCGTCGACGATTACCACCGAAAGTCTCACGGCTGACATCTTTCATGCGGTGGGTTACTGTTCCTGATGGCCAGAGCCGGGGATCGATGGCGGGCCAACCAGGGTAAAGCCAGGAGAACGCCGAAGACATAACCCATGTTGCATCAATTCCAAGACGTGTGATTGCAGCGTGCAAGTCTAACTCGAAATGGCCATTCGCAGTAAAGGGAAATAGGGACAATCCACCTCGTCCAATAGGTCACGATCCGGTTCACCTGGAGCAGGGCGGGCCTGGTTTCAGACCCGGCAAGCAAAGGAGGGCAGGCGGATGGCGTGTGGATACGCTTGACCGCACCTCCCCGGGATGGGGGCGTATGCCCTGCCGCACTGAACTCAATAACAGGGAGTTTCAGTTGGCGTCCGCTGTCGCCCGCGTCTTGTCGAGAACCCGCGTGGGAGCCGCACTCCTGCCGTCTGCTTCCACTAGAATGGGCGCTTTGCCAGACTGCGACCAGCGATGATGATCCGCACCCGTTTTGCGCCCTCTCCCACCGGCTTCCTGCATATCGGCGGTGCGCGCACTGCTCTTTTTTCCTGGGCTTACGCCCGCCGCCACGCGGGCAGCTTCATCCTGCGCATCGAGGATACCGACCTCGCCCGATCCACACCCGAGGCGGTGCAGGCGATCCTGGACGGGATGCAGTGGTTGGGTCTGAACTACGATGAGGGGCCGTTCTACCAGACGCAGCGGATGCCCCGTTACCGCGCCGTGATCGAGGAGATGCTCGCCGCTGGCAGCGCCTATCGCTGTTACATGACGCCGGATGAACTCGATCGTCTGCGCGAGGAGCAACGTGCACAGGGCCTCAAGCCACGCTATGACGGCCGCTGGCGGCCCGAGCCGGGCAAGACGCTGCCAACGCCGCCAGTCGGGATGCCGGCCGTGGTGCGTTTCAGAAATCCCGCTGCGGGGGTGGTGGCCTGGGACGATCTGGTCAAGGGACGTATCGAAATCGCCAACGCCGAACTGGATGACCTGATCATTGCGCGCGCCGATGGTACTCCGACGTACAACTTCTGCGTCGTCGTCGATGACTGGGAAATGGGCATCACACACGTCATCAGGGGCGACGACCACGTCAACAACACGCCGCGCCAGATCAACATCCTGCAGGCGCTTGGCGCGCAGGTGCCGCTTTATGCGCACCTGTCGATGATTCTTGGCGGCGATGGCCAGAAACTGTCGAAGCGGCACGGCGCGGTCAGTGTCATGCAATACGACGATGCAGGCTACCTGCCCGAAGCGGTACTCAATTACCTGGCGCGCCTGGGTTGGTCGCACGGCGACGACGAGATTTTTTCGATGTCGCAGTTCTGCGAATGGTTCGAACTCGACCATATCACGCCATCGGCGGCGCAGTTCAATACCGAAAAGCTGAACTGGCTCAATGCCCACTACCTCAGGACCGTCGACCCGGAGCGGCTGGAGTCACTGCTCCGGGTACGCCTGGAGGCGCGCGGCGTTACCGTCGCGGCGAGTCCGTCGCTGGCCGCCATCATCGCGTTGCACAAGGGAAGGGTTGGCAACCTCAACGAACTGGCCAACGTGGCTGAAGTCTTTTATATTGACCTGCAGCCCAAAGCCGAACTCCTGGCGAAACACCTGACGCCGGAAACCTTCGCGGTGCTGAGCGATTTCGTTGCCCACCTCCCCGATGTCGCCTGGGAGAGCGGTGCCATCGGCGCATTGATCAAGGACTGCGTCGCCAGGCACGGGTTGAAGATGCCCAAACTCGCGATGCCGCTGCGCATCCTGCTGACTGGCCTTGAGCAAACGCCGTCGGTCGATGCACTGGTCGCGATTTTCCCGCGCGAGATGGTGCTCAAACGACTGACTGCCGTCAGTGAGGCCAGGCATTCACCGACCGGGTGTTCCTAGCGCGCTGCGGCGGCACCGGGACGGACATCCGCCGCGCAAGGCAGTCAGTCAGTCTTTACAGCAGCGGGCCCACTCCCTATAATGCCGGCTTCTTTCGCGCGGGGGTATAGCTCAGCTGGGAGAGCGCTTGCATGGCATGCAAGAGGTCCGCGGTTCGATCCCGCGTACCTCCACCAGAAGCCGAAAGAAGACAGTTCCGGGTCCCCATCGTCTAGAGGCCCAGGACACTACCCTTTCACGGTAGGTACCGGGGTTCGAATCCCCGTGGGGACGCCAGCAGTTCCCCGCTTTTGAAGAGCGGGCTGATGCGGTCGCACAGTACAGCATCGAAGGTTTCTGGTGACAAAAAAGCGGTGGGACGCCGGCTAGACCATCACTTGTTATCCGAGAAAGTGGGACCGTTTTTTTTGGTCGTGTCTGAGATGTCCCGTCACACTACTCCGGTCGGCGCGAATCGATGCTGATCGTCACCGGCCCGTCGTTGACCAGGTGGACCAGCATGTCGGCACCGAAAACCCCGCTTTGCACTTCTTGCCCGAGCACGTCCTGGAGCTGGTCGACAAAGCGCTGGAACAGCGGCTGTGCGATTTCCGGTCGTGCGGCGCGGTTCCAGGATGGCCGATTGCCTTTTCGTGTCGACGCGAAAAGGGTGAACTGACTGATCGCCAGGATTTCCCCGTGGGTTTCGCCGACGCTACGGTTCATCACCCCGGCAGCGTCGGGGAAGATGCGCAGCCGGGCGACTTTGCTCGACATCCAGCCGAGATCGGAATCGCTGTCGCTGTCCTCGAAACCGGCGAGGATCAGCAGGCCCTGTCCGATTGCGCCGACGACTTCTCCCGCAACCTCGACTCGCGCCGAGGTCACGCGCTGCACGACCACCCTCATGGCAATACCTGGTCGTCAAGCGGTTGGTGCATGCAAGTCGCCGATGCCGGGCACAACTGGCGGAATTCGGCGGTATCGGCAATCCCCGGCGGTACAAGCTGACGGGCACTCCGCACAAAACCGCGGGCGGCAAAAAACTCCTGCGCGGTGGTGGTCAGTAGAAAGATTTGCCTTTGCCGCCTGGCGCGCGTGCGTTGTTGCAGCGCTTCGAGCAACCGACTGGCCAGTCCGCGTTGTCGGTAGCCGGGGAGAACCGCCAGCGAGCGCAGCAATACGGTATCGCCGCAGACCTCCAGTCCAGCCGTAGCGATCAGTCGTCCCTCGGCACGGCAGACCAGAAATTCTGCGAGTTTGTCGGCGGTGACGTCGCCATGCGGCAGTCCGCATTCTTGCAGGAGCGCGAGCAGTTCAGGCAGATCGTCTACCGCAGGCTCGGTCAGCAGCCATTGACTCATTCCTGTACCACTTGCCGGAGGCGCTGTGCGGGCGCGGGCAGCCAGTGCACCTTGTTGCGCAGGGGTTCCGGCTGCAGTGTCACGTGGGTGATGCCCTGATCAGCGAGTGTGTGCCGACTGGCGGCGAGTATGGTCGGCCACTGTTCGAGCGATTCGACGATCAGATGCGCCGACAAGGCAATCCGCCGAGAAGACAGGGTCCAGATATGCAGGCCGTGCACCGAGGCGACGCCAGCGATCCCGACCAGAAGCCGGTCAACTCTTCGACGGCGGCAATGGCGAGCGTCAGCAGCAAGGCCCAGATCAGTCGTGGACCGGCATCAGCGTGGTGATGATGCGCCTGCGCGCCATGCTCGTGGCCGGCATGCTGGCGCTCGTCATGATCATGTTGATGGTCGCTCATGACGGGTATTTTAACCGACATCAATGACTGCTCGTCCGTCCCATCAGTTAGCGCCTCAACACGGCTCAGCTGGCCGCGCCAACGCCGGTCGACCGTGCGTGCAGGCTTAAGACCAGGCTAATCTTTTTCCGCTAAAATATCGGCTTACCCCCAAGGATGCCGATGAGCCCATTGCCTTCTCGCGACAGTATCAACCGTTTCTTCGTTCTTTCCGGACTGTGGGTGACCCTGCACGTCAGCGTGTTTACCACCCAGCAGGCCTACAGCACCCTTGCGGTGGCGCTGTGGACGCTGGCAACCACGGTCAGTTACGCGTTCCTCTACCTGCTGCCGGCACTGCTCCCCGGCTATCTGCTGTACGGATTCCTGGCCCGGCGTGCTGCGAGCCGTGGCGGGGTGGTCGCGTTGGCGATCTTGCTGATCGGCCTGACCGGGATGGTTCAGGTACTGCTGTTCGCCGACCGGGTAATCTACGGCATGTACGGATTTCACATCAACGGCTTTGTCCTCGATCTGGTGTTCACCCCGGGCGGGATCGCTTCGCTGGGGGCAAGTCGCAGCACTGAACTGACCGCCACCCTGGTGGTCATCGCCCTCCTGGCACTGCAGGTGGCCACCTACTACTGGGCGACGCGACGCACCGCGGGTCGGCGTCCCAGGCAGTGGATGCCGCGCGCGCGCTGGTTGCTGCTGGCGGTCCTGAGTTTTGCGGTTGGCGAGCGGGTGGCCTATGGTTTCAGTGCAGCCGCCAACTACCAGCCCATCCTTTTTGCCAGCGAGCGCTACCCGCTGTACCTGCCCACCACCTTCCGCAAACTGGCCTCGCGCCTGGGCGTGAGCGTTGCTTCCGAAGCCGCGGACGGCTTGCATGTCAAGCACAGCGTGCTCAACTATCCACTGGTGCCGCTACGTGTCGAGCCGCCTGCGCGTCCGCTCAATATCGTCTGGCTGGCTGTCGAGTCGCTGCGCTACGACATGCTTGACCGCACGATCATGCCGCAACTTTGGGATTTTTCCGAACATGCCCTGCGCCTCGAGCAGCACTACAGTGGTGGCAACACCACCCAGATGGGCATTTTCTCGATGTTCTACGGCTTGTACGGCAACTACTGGTTTCCGATGCAGGCCGCGCGCCGACCCCCCCTGCTGATGGACGTATTGCAGCAACAGAACTACCAGTTCAGTCTGCATACCAGCCAGAGTTTCACCTATCCTCCGTTCCAGGAAACCGTTTTTGCCCGGATGAACCCGGCCGACATGCACGCCCTGTCCGAGGGGCCACCCCCCTGGCAGCGCGACCGGCAGAACATCGACGACATCCTGAAGTTCATCGACAGTCGTGATCAATCCAGGCCGTTCATGACCTACATGTTCTTTGAGGGTACCCATGCCAATTACACTTTCCCGCCGGAAAGTGTCATCGCCCGACCGTATCTTGAGGACTTCAACTATCTCTCGGCTGATTTCTCCAAGCAGATGGTGCCGATCAAGAACCGCTACATCAACGCTGCCCACCACGTCGACCAGCAGATCGGACGCATCATCGCCCATCTGCGGACAAGGAAGCTGCTCGACGATACGATCGTCATCGTGCTTGGCGATCACGGCGAGGAATTCATGGAACGTGATCGCTGGGGACACGCGGCGGACTTCAATCGCTTTCAGACCAGTACGGCGGCGGTCCTCTGGGTTCCGGGACAGAACGCGCGCCGGATCAGCGGCATCAGCAGTCATCTTGACCTTCCGGCGACGCTGATGCCGCTGCTCGGGGTGCAGAACCCGCCGGCGGATTACTCGCTCGGGCTGAATCTGCTCGCGGCAGACTTTCATCGTGACTACGCGGTTGCCGCAGGCTGGAACAGCATTGCCTACCTCGGCGAGAAATTCAAGATCTCGTTCCCGGTCAACGCTTCCGGGGTCGTCCGAGTTCAGGTACTGGATGACGACGATCGCCCGGTCAGCGATCGCGACCAAGCCAAGAGCGAGATCCGTCCGGCCATGGTCGAGATGATGAACAACCTGACGCGCTTCAGTCGTCCGAAGGGTTGAGCCGCAAGCGGCATGGCAACCCATCGTGAGAACCGTGCCATTGCGCTATCTTCGGAGTGGCTGTTCGATATCGTTGCGGATGTCGAACGCTATCCGGAATTCCTGCCGCTGGTCCGCGAAGCGCGGATCCTCAACCGTTACGCGGAGGCGTACGAAACCGAGCAGAGCCTGGTTCTCGGTCTGCTGACACATCGCTTCCGGACGCGCACCGAACTCAAGCGTCCACGTGCCATCGTCGTCACCTCGGCGGATCGTTCTTTTTGCCGGTTCGACATCCGCTGGACTTTCTCGGAGCGCCACGACGAGCACTGTCAGGTCGACTTTGCGCTTGACTGCACGACGCGCTCGCTCTTTCTCATGCCGGTCATCGAGCTCCTGGTCATGCCCATGGCAACCAGCATGGTGGCTGCCTTCGAGGCGAGAGCGTACGCGCTGGCTGCCGACGCCGGCGCTGCGGCAGGGCGGCGGGTGCCGAACCGGGCCGAGGAGGATCCGAGAGATCCTTGAAGACAGGCGCCAGAACGCGCGTGCACTGCGCTCAGTGGGCTGCCGGGCAGGATTTCTCGCAGTCCTGCAGGCATCGCCGGTTAAAATGCGAGGCTTCTCGAATCAAGGACTGCACCGTGAGCCAGGAGCCCAAAAGCAACGAGGCAAGTTCATCCGCACTTGCCAGTACCAACTTCATCCGCAACATCATCGAAGCCGATCTGGCCGCCGCCAGGCATGCGTCGCGCAGATGGTCGGGTCGCCCCGGCCCGGCTGCACAACAGCTCGCGGGTCCGCCCGATCCGGCGCAGATCCGCACACGTTTTCCACCTGAGCCCAACGGCTACCTGCATTTCGGACATGCCAAGTCGATCTGCCTCAACTTTGGACTGGCCCAGGATTACGGCGGCCGCTGTCACCTTCGTTTCGACGACACCAATCCGGAAAAGGAAGAGCAGGAATACGTCGATTCGATCGTCGATTCGGTGCGCTGGCTCGGTTTTTCCTGGACCGAGCCGGCATCGGCGGAGTCATCGGATGGCGAGTGCAACCTCTACTTCGCGTCCAACTACTTCGACTGGATGGTCGAGTTCGCCGAATACCTGATCGCCAGTGGCCATGCTTATGTCGATAGTCACAGCGCCGAGGAAATGCGTGCCAGCCGCGGCACACTCACCGAAGCCGGCACCGACTCTCCGTTTCGCGAGCGCAGCGTGGAGGAGAGCATGGATCTCTTCAAGCGCATGCAAAAGGGTGAGTTTCCGGACGGCGCGCACGTTCTGCGCGCGCGCATCGACATGGCAGCGGCGAACATCAATCTTCGTGATCCGGCGATCTATCGAATCCGTCATGCCAGTCATCACAATACCGGCGACAGATGGTGCGTTTATCCGATGTACACCTACGCCCACCCGATCGAGGACGCGCTCGAGAACATCACGCACTCGATCTGTACGCTCGAATTTGCCGACCAGCGCCCTTTCTACGACTGGCTGCTCGAGCGCCTGGCCGAGGGCGGTCTGCTGCAGCGCCCGCTGCCGCAGCAGATCGAGTTCTCGCGCCTGAACCTGACCTACATCGTCCTCTCGAAGCGCAAGCTGATCCAGCTCGTCGAGGAGAAGCACGTCGACGGTTGGGATGACCCGCGTTTGCCGACGCTCGTCGGTGCTCGCCGACGCGGCTACCCTGCCGAAGGTTTTCGCCTTTTTGCCGAGCGCATCGGTGCTTCCCGTTCAGAATCCCTGATCGAGTACACGCAACTTGAAGACACCATGCGCGAGGTGCTCAATGAATCGGCCGAGCGCCGTGTTGCCGTGCTCGACCCACTCCGGCTGATTATCGACAACTACCCGCCGGACCAGCGCGAAGCGGCCTTTGCTCCGAACCATCCGCTGAAGCCCGAACTAGGCAAGCGGGCGATGCCATTTGGTCGGGAACTGTGGATCGAGCGCGAGGACTTCATGGTGCAGCCCAGCAAGGGCTACCACCGCCTCTATCCCGGCAACATGGCTCGCCTGCGCTATGGCTACGTCGTCAAATGCACGGGCTACGACTGCGATGCCAGCGGCGCCGTCATGGCCGTGCACTGCGACTACCTGCCGGACTCGAAGAGTGGCACCAGCGGCGCCGACACGTACAAGGTGAAGGGCAATCTACACTGGGTTGCGGTGGCGGAGGCCTATCTGGCCGAGGTTCGTCTCTACGACCGACTGTTCGCCGTTCCTTCGCCCGGCGCGCGGCGTGAAGGCGATGCCGAGGATCTCGAACGCGATTTCCGCGACGACATCAACCCGAACAGCATTCGGGTCATCAAGGCCTGGCTCGAGCCCGCACTGAAGCATGCCAGGGCCGAGGAGCGTTTTCAGTTCGAACGGCACGGCTACTTCGTTGCCGACCGCGTCGATTCGCAGCCCGGTGCGCCGGTATTCAACCGGACGGTGACGCTCAAGGATTCGTGGTCGGCCAAGCCCGGCCGACAGCGCTGAGTCTACTGACCTACGGCTGTCGCTACCGGTCGACTCCGACAGAGATGCTTCCCTGCAGCAACTCCAGTACCTTCTCCGGCGGCCGTCCGAGAACGGCCCGGTCGCCGCGCACGACGATCGGGCGCTCGATCAGGATCGGATGCGCAAGCAGTGCATCCAGCCATTGCTCGTCGTCCAGGGTACGCGCCGCGTAGTGTTCCTTGAATACCAGCTCGCCGCGGCGCACGAGTTCGCCTGGCCGCATGCCGAGCAGGCGTAGCAAGCGGCGCAGTTCTTCCCGGTCCGGAGGCGTCTTCAGGTAGTCGATGACCTCGGCCACGATGCCGTTGTCGGCGATCAACTGGCAGGCCGCGCGGCTCTTCGAACAACGCGGGTGGTGATAGATGCGTACAGGCGGTTCGTTCATCGCTGATCCTCGTCGAAGTCACGCTCGGAAAAACAGTGGCCACCGCTGGCCGGCGACGGCTCTAGCGCCACAAGCTCAGCGGCGGATCGGCCACGATGGCGCGCACGATGTCGCTGCGCGAAACGAAGCCGACCAGGGCACCGGTTTCGTTGATGATCGGTACGCCATCGACCTGGTGTTCGAGCAGGACATGTGCGATGCGCCGGATGTCGGTAATCGGGTGCGCACAGACCACCGGTGTGCTCATGACATCAGCGACCTTGCGGGCCAGGACATCGCGGACGCGGCCCGCGTCGACGTTGAGCACGGTCAGCAAGTCCCGTTCGCTGACGATGCCAACCAGGCGGTAGCCGGGGTCGAGGACCGGCGCCTGGTGAGTACGCTGTTCGAGCAGGACTTGCCACGCGTGTTCTACGGCGTCTTCGCTCGACACCGAAATGACCTGCCGCTGCATGATCTGGTAGGCATGGTAGAGGGGGCCGCGATCATGGTCCGCTCGCAGCATCTCCCGGTAGGCGCTCACCGCCTGCGCGGCGGGCGCGTTCAGCGTGGTGCGCTGGTCTTCTCCGGCGACCGGACGCACGGCCGTGCTGCGGAAGATTCCGGCGACACCCTTCAGGCCTTCGAAAGTGCCACGGTAAATCGGTCCACCCATACCATAAACCGAAAACACGCTGTTCTCCTCGTCGGGTACTGCACCCTCGTCATCCGCTTACAAGCTGCGGCCCGCCGGAGCGGGCCGCAGCAATGACGATTGTAACCGCCTTTAACGAGATTTGCGTGACGCGGCAATTCCCAGTAGGCCGATGGCGATGAGCAGCACGGCGGCCGGCTCAGGCACGAAGGTAATCATCGCATTGGCCAGCAGTCGGTGGCCCGCGGCCGTGGGATGGATGCCATCCCAGAAGAAATATTTGCCGCAGTCTACGGTGGGATCGAGCACCACAACCGAGCAGGCGTCGCTGGCATTACTCAGCCCATAGGCGCCGGGATGGGCCGCGACGTCGCTGATGAAGCCGTAGGCATCGAAGATGCGCACGCCCTCAGCGATGTCGTCATCAAGGGCCTGCAGCAGTGCCTGGTTCATCAGTTGCGACACCGTAGTTCCCAGCAGTCCCGCTCCCTGCGCCAGGATGGCCGGTGCGACACCCGCGTTCGGCGTGTTCCAGACGACGATATTCTTCGCACCAGCCCACTCGAGCTGTTCGATGATGGTATCGAGATAACCGGCGTAGATTGCGGCACGCGACTGGATGCCGTCGAGCATCTGCAACACGGTCTTGCCGCTGGCAAGGTCCTTGGCCGCCTCGGTAATGCTGTCACGCGCATCGTTTCCCCCACCGGCAACGACGTAGAGCGCATCTCCGGGTACCGGTAGCGAATGTGTCACGTAGGGGTTCAGAAATGCCGCCACCTGGGTCGACAGGCTCGGTGGAAAGACGCTACCGCTAGGGTCAACCGGTCCCATGCGTGCACCGCCATAGGCATAGTTGGTGCCGAGCAGATTGGAAGCGACGGCGCTGAGGCCGAAGGCTGGGGCAAAGGTTTCCGCCCACACCGGACCGTTCGAGTAGCGGCCGCCGACAGGCGTGGCATAGGGGAGCGAGGGCACGAACGAATTGTCGGGCGTGGGCACGGGGGTGCGCAGCGTGCCTGGCGGCAGACCCAGTGGCGGACCGATGACGTAGTCGAAAACAAAGGCGTTGTTGCCGGCATCGGAGAGGCTGTCGCCGAACAGGAACAGCTTGGAGTAGCCGGCCTGTGCCCCGGTGCCGCCGACGAGGCAGGCCAAGGTCAGCAGCCCCTGCAACAGTGGATGTTGCCAGCGCGGCTTGCTGGCGCGCGCGCCATCAGCCCGGCCGCTGTTTTCTGCGGTGACCCCGGCAGCCGTGCCGGGGTGACTCATCGTTTCATCCATTCCGTATTCCTCCTGTGGTCAGTAAGCGTTGGAAATCTGCAACAAAAAATGGCCGGCTGCGTGACGCATCCGGCCCCTATGCCTGCTTTTTCTGTGCAGCAGTGCAGCCAACGTTTTTCGTTCTTCACGATCAAGCACAAATCACGCCAAATTACCTAGGCTTCTGATTTGCAAGCCGTGTGACGTTCGCCAGGAGACGAACTGGGATGTGTGTGTAAAATTTTTCGACAGTTATTTTTTGACAGTTGACGCAGCGCGACCGGTATCGTCAAGCGGAGCGCCCGGCGGGATTCTTGTGCCGCAGCGATGGTTCCCAGGCCTTCTCATTCGGCTCGCAGCGCGTCTACAGCGTCCAGTCGTGCCGCGCGTCGTGCCGGTAGCACCCCGGCCAGCAAGCCAATGCCGACCGCGATGCACTCGGCAAGGACGACGAAACTGAGTGGCGTATGTACCGGCAGGGCGGGCAGCACCAGGTGGATCAGTTGCGCCAGGCCGATCCCGAGCAGCAGCCCGAGCAGGCCACCGACTGCCGAGAGTGCGATGGCTTCGCCGAGAAACAGCCCGAGGATGCTGCGGCGTGGCGCGCCAAGGGCGACCAGCAGACCGATCTCACCGGTACGTTCCGAGACGGCGATGGTCATGATGGTGACAATGCCGACACCACCGACGAGCAGTGAAATGCTGCCGAGCGCGCCGACCGCCATGGTCAGCACATCGAGAATGTTCGACAGCGTCCGCAACATGTCTTCCTGTGTGGTGATGGTGAAATCTTCCCGCCCGTGCCGGGCTTTCAACATTGCCGTGACCAGCGCGCCGACCCTGGCGGCCGGCACGCCTTCCTCATACGAGAGGTCAATCTTCATGATCCCGTCGCGATTGTAGAGTTCGAGCGCGCGCGCGGTCGGGATGTAAGCCGCGTCGTCGAGATCGACGCCGAGAAACTGCCCTTTGGCTTCCAGCACGCCGATGACGCGAAACTGCAGACCGCCGACGCGTATCCGCGCACCCAGCGGATTGCTGGTGCCGAACAGTTCATCCTTGAGTTTCGCGCCGAGGACGATGAAGGCGCGCGCACTGTCGGAGTCTTCCTCGGGCAGGAACTGGCCGCTGCGGACCTTGATGCTGAAAACCTTGAGCATCTCGGCGCTGACCCCATTGACGGTGGTGCGTCGCAGGCGGCCGTTGGCATTGACCTCGGTGTTGCCCCAGACGGTAGCGGTCATGCCGGTGATGTGCGGCAGGTGGGCGAGCGCGCGCGCGTCATCAAGGGTCAGCGGGCGCACCGAGGTCGGGATGCCGGTGGGCAGGTGCCCGGATGTCCTGGTCTTGCCCGGGGCGATGCTGAGCACGTTGGTGCCGAACTGGGTGAATTCGGCGAGCACGAAACGGTGGATGCCTTCACCGATCGAGGTCAGCAGGATTACTGCGGCGATGCCGATGGCGATGCCAAGCAGCGTCAGGAAGCTGCGCAACCGGTGCGCGGTGATCGCACGCAGTGCGAGTTGCAGGGAGTCGGTCGGGCGGATCATCGACGGCGTGCCGGCTCAGCGCCGGGCCAGCGCCTGCACCGGGTCGAGCCGTGCTGCCCGGCGTGCCGGCAGCACCCCGAACAGGATGCCGGTGACCAGCGCCGTGCCGAGCCCCGCGAGCACCGCCCAGTCGGGTGGAAACGCCGGATAGGCGGGGTAGAGTTGCCGGATCAGCGCGGCGCCAGACTGACCGAGCACAAACCCGAGCAGGGCGCCGGCCACGGACAGCATCGCCGCTTCCGTCAGAAAGGCGTTGCGGATCGTCGCGCCAGTGGCGCCGAGTGCCTTGAGCAGGCCGATTTCGGCGGTCCGCTGGGTCACCGAGACGAGCATCACGTTCATCACCAGGATGCCGGCGACGGCCAGACTGATCGCTGCGATGCCCGCAACGGCGACGGTCATGGTGCCGAGGAGTCGGTCGAAGGTCGCGAGGACAGCGTCCTGGGTGATGATCGTCACGTCCTGCTCACCTTCATGACGCAGCTTGATGATCTCGCCGGCCTGGGTCTTGGCCAGCTCGATGGTGTCGCGGTTCGTGGCCTCGACGAGGATGCGGAACAGCGTGTTGCTGTTGAACATCGCTTGCGCCAGTGCCACCGGCACGATGACCAGTTCGTCGGTGTTCATGCCCAGGCCCTGGCCGCTCGCTGCGAGGACGCCGACAATCCGGAAGCGTCGGTCACCGATGCGCACCAGTTGCCCCAGCGCTTCCTCGCGACCGAACATTTCATCGCGTATCCTGGCTCCAATGACCGCTTCGGATGCACCGCGCCGCCAGTCGCCGGGTGGCAGGAAACGCCCTTGCGCCAGGGCCAGGCGGCGCACGTCGATGAACTCGGCAGTGGTGCCGGCGACCATGACTTCGCGCAGCTTGCCACCGACGCTGATTTCGGAAGTGCCGACGGCCAGCGGTGCGACGCGGTGCACGGCGCTGGCGCGCAGCAGGGCCTGCGCATCATCGACGGTCAGATCGCGCGGGGTGCTGGTGATGGCGTTGCCGGGGTTGAAGCCACCGGTTTGCGAGCGGCCTGGCAGGACGATCACCAGGTTGCTGCCGATCGACGAGAACTCCCGGAGCACGTAGCGGCGCGCGCCGTCGCCAAGCGCCGTCAGCACCACCACGGCCGCCACGCCGATGGCCATCGCCAGTACCAGCAGCACGGTGCGCAAGGGACTGCCGCTGGCCGCATCGCGAGCGAAGCGAATCAGGTCGGAAGTGCGCACGGGTCTGAAATCGCCTCGCTGCCGCGCCAGCGGTCGCTCTCGAGCGCTCCGTCGGCCATCAGCAACTGGCGGCGGGCGCGGGCGCCAAGGCTGGTGTCGTGGGTGACGACGATCAAGGTGACCCCGCGCTGGTTGAGTTCTTCGAGCAGACGCATCACCTCTTCGCCGGTGGCGCGATCAAGGTTGCCGGTGGGCTCGTCGGCAAGGATCAGTGCGGGCTGCATGATCGTCGCGCGGGCGATCGCGACGCGCTGCCGCTGCCCACCGGAGAGTTGGTCCGGGCGATGGTCGGCGCGGTTCTCCAGTCCATAGTCCCGCAGGGCGCGGGTGACGCGTGCGCTGCGCTGTGCCGGCGCGATACCGGCGAGGATCATTGGCAGGGCAATGTTCTCGGCGGCGGTCAGGCGCGGCACCAGATGAAAGCTCTGGAAGACGAAGCCGATGCGCTCGCTGCGCACGCTCGCCTGTTCGTCTGCCGACAGGGTGGTGACGTCGCGGCCTGCGAGACGGTAGATGCCGGCATTGGGGCGGTCGAGCAGGCCGAGCAGGTTGAGCAGCGTGGATTTTCCCGAGCCCGACGGACCCATGACGGCCACGTATTCCCCGGCGGCGATGCACACGTCCAGGCGGCGCAAGGCGTGCACCTCGCTGTCGCCGAGCTGGAAGATCCGCTCAATACCGGCGAGTTCGATCAGCGCAGCGCCCATCGACTATCTGCCGCCAGTTGCCGGCTTGCTGTCGATCGAGTAGGCGGCACCGGCCTTGACGCCTGCGCGTTCGAGCGAGGTGACCACCTGTTCGCCGGTCGACAAGCCTTCGAGCACTTCGGTGAATTCCCAATTGGCCAATCCGGTCTTCACCTGGCGTTCTTCGAGCGTGCCGTCGGAGGCAGCCACCAGTACGCGTCCGCCTTCGAGCAGCGCCGAGCTGGGAATCCGGATGACTTTCTCGCGGATGTCGAGGAGCACTTCGACATCTGCGCTGTAGCCGACCAGCAGCTTGCCCGGTGCTGCCGGATCGTCGAAGGCGACCTCGATATCGACGGTGCGGGCCTGCTTTTCGACCGCCGAGACGTACGCTGCCACACGCCTGACCTTGCCGGGGAAGGACCGTCGCGGCAGCGCGTCGAGGCTGATGCGCACCGCCTGCCCGGCAGCGATCCGGGGCGCATCGACTTCATCCATCGGGGCCTTGACGTAGAGACAGGAGTCGTCGATCAGGTCGATCGCCGGCGGCGTCGGTACGCCGGGGGGCGACGGTGTCGAGTACTCGCCAACTTCACCGACGATCTTGGCGATGGTGCCGGCAAATGGCGCATAGAGCACCGTCCGCCCCTGCTCGACGCGGGTCAGGCTGACTCTCGCTTCGGCTTGTGCGAGGTCGGCCTTGGCGGCGTCGCAACCCGCTCGCCTGGCCAGCGCATCGCTGCGCGCGCTATCCTCCCTGGCGCCGGAGACAAAACCCTGGACGCGCAGCGCCGATTGGCGATCAGCCTCGCGTTCGGCATTGGCCGCCACGACACAGGCTTCACTGACGCGCTGGTGAGCCGTGGTCACCTGCGACGCCACCCATGCGGTCTGTGCCTGCTGGTCGTCGTTCCACAGTTTCATCAGCAATTGGCCCTTGCTGACGCGATCGCCCTCCTTGACCGCCAGCACCTCGATCCGGCCACCACTGATCGTCGATAGTCGGGTGCGCTGACAGGCCTCCACTGTACCGGCGCGGGTGTTGGCGATGGTGGACTCGACGAGACCGCGTTCGATTTCCTTCAATACGACGGCAACCGGCTTCGGTCGCGTCGCCCACCAGGTACCCGCCCCGAACAGCAGCAGGACAAGGAGCGCGAAGAACAGACGGCGGAGCAGGGTTGACGGCATGGCAGGGCTAGGTGCTGGGGGAGGATGAGCGGGGCATCAATGACTCTCGTGGGCCGCCCAGACCACCGCACTGGCGGTGCTCAGGGCCAGTCCTTCGGCAATGGCGCCACAATGGTGAACATCAGGGCCGACGTGCCGAGCAGATCGAGCTGGCCATAGATCCGCTTGCTGAAGCGGTAGCCGAGGCTGGGTACGAATCCCGGCGAGAAGCCCTTGTAATTCAGCGGGACCTTGTCTTCGTATTCCCCGACGTAGCCGTAGAGAAGGCCGGCGGTCCATTGAAGGTACCAGTTTTCGAAGCCAAACGGGTCCAGATAACGCTGGCCAGCGAAAGCGTAGGCGCTCGGTTGGCCAAACGAGTTCGAGAACACCGCGCCGCCGGCTAGCCATCGCCCTTCGAGTCCTTTCAGGAGCCCGAGCGCGACCACTGGCTTGTGGTCCTCGTCGGGATTGAAATGGACCGTGTAGGGGCTGAATATCAGATCCCAGCCCAGAACGGTGGCCTCGTTTGGTGGCGAGGTGGCGACCGGACCCTGACTGGTGGTCATGGCAGGGGTGCTCTTGGGCGCATCGTTTCCGGCTGCGGCAGACTGGACTCTCGCCTGTGCGGCAGGCGTAGCCGCAGCCGATACCTTGTCGACCGGCTTTGCCGCGGCCGCGCCAGCGGGCGTCGCGGCAGTTCCGCGAGCCTGCGCGGCGAAGCCGGTCTTGCCGGTTCCGCTGCTCGGCCGCGCGGCATCGGCCTGCTTGCCCGGGTTGACAGACACGCTGCTGCCGGGTTCGCGCAGCCTCGACAGTTTGGACTGGGTGACCTTGTTCGAAGGATCGAGTTGCAGCGCCTGGTCATAAGCCTGACTGGCCAGGCGGGCATAGACGTCCCCGAGATTCTCGCGCGCCAGGGCATAGCCCGGGTCGGTTCTGATGGCCATTTCGAGCGCCGTCCGCGCCTTTTCGTACTGTTTTTGCTGGGCGTAAACGACCGCAAGATTGTTGTAGGGCTCGGGCAGTTCGGGATAATCTTCGCTCAGTGCGCTGAACACCGCCATCGCCTCGGTCGGCTGGCCCATCTCGATCAGGATCAAGCCTTTGAGAAATCGGCCACGGGCTTCTTTCGGCCTGCCGGCAATGTAGCTGTCGACTTTTTCAAGTGCCTCCGACGATTGCCCCTGTTTGAGCAAGCGCTCCGCGTCCGAAAACTCGTCTGCCGTGGCAAAAGCGATCATGCCGTTCAGAGCCAAGCCGACGAGCAAGGCGGTCAAGGGGGTCGGCAAAGATTTCTGAGGGTTTGGCGCGCATCGTTATCGGGTAGTTGGCCTGGCAGCGGTTGAGTGTCGCTAAACCGGTCGATTCTAACAAGAAGCGCTCCCAAACCAAAGTATTGACCCTCGGTGAATTGAAATTGCAGTGCACCGGACGATGTGTTACAAGGTGAGTTTATCGCGAAATCATCCGCTGTCCTGGTTGCCCTATGGTTTTTTCGTTTTTCAAGAAGCCGCCGCCGGAAAAGAAAATGGTGGCTCGCCCAGCGGCCGTACCTCGCCCAAACGAGGAGCGGGGCGTTTCCCCGGGCGCGCCGCGGGATGACAAGCAGAAGCCATCGAACGCGACACCCGTAGGCCTGGCTCGGGCGGATATCCCGTTCGCCACGCCGGTTACCGCGACCGATGCGCCGCCACTGGAACTCAGCGAGTTTGTGTTCAGCGAGACGGCAACCAATTTTCAGATCGAAGCCGAAGTCGACCCGATCGACGCCGAAGCCGAAGAAGCGGCCATGCTGTACGCGAATGGCCAGGATGTCGTGGTTCGGTCGCTGCTGGAGAATGCGACCCGCACCTACCGGTCTGGCCCCGGTGAGCGCTTGTGGCTGATGCTTTTCGACCTCTTCCGGCTGACGGGCCAGAAAGCCGCATTTGAATCGCTGGGAATCGAGTACGCGCAGTGTTTCGAGAAGTCGCCGCCTGGCTGGCGCGGAGATGTCGCCGCTCCACCAGTGCAGGCCAGAGCGATGGGGACCGTGCTGTTCAAGGGCGAGCTCAGCGGTGACAACGACGCGGGTTTCGAAGCGGTGCGTCAGGCACTCGCGAAGAACGCGTACCTGCGTCTCGACCTGTCCAAGGTGCGCAGGCTGGATGCCGCCGGTTGCGAGCGACTTATGGAACTGCTCCAGCAAGCGCAGCGAGGCAAGCGCGAAATCGAATTGCAGGGGCGCGATTACATTGCCGCCCTGCTGGACAGTCGGGTCGTCCCGGGGTGCCCGGAAGACCGACCCTGCTGGCTGTTGAAGCTCGAGTTTTGCCAGTTGCGAGGGCAACTGGAGGCCTTCGAGGAAGTGGCGATCAACTATGCCGTGACGTTCGAGATTTCGCCACCGTCCTGGGACCCCAAGCGGGTGCAGGTGGCCGAGCCCGCTCCATTGATGCTGGCCATCGACGATCAATTGGTGACCGAGGCGTATGTCATCAAAGGCGATGTCAAGGGTTCCCGTTTCGGCGATCTGCTGGCGTACGCTGCGGCCAACGATCCGGTGCTGATCGACTGCTCGGCTGCGACGCGCATGGACTTCCTCAGCGCCGGTGCCTTGCTCAACGTGTTGACCACGGTCAGGCGAACGGGCCGACAGATCATCTTTCGCCACCCCAACTACCTGCTTGCCGAGTTGTTCCGCGTTGTCGGGCTGAAAGCCGTCGCCGATGTCGTGCTCGCCAGGAGTTAGGGACTCCAGACAGGCACACCAACAGGAGTTCGCATGGATCAGTACCATGGCACGACGATTCTGTCAGTCCGCCGCGGCAAGCGTGTTGCCATGGGCGGCGACGGGCAGGTGACGCTTGGCAACATCGTGATCAAGGCCAGCGCGCGCAAGGTTCGGCGCATTCATCAGGGGCAGATCCTCGCCGGCTTTGCCGGTGGGACGGCAGACGCGTTTACCCTCTTCGAACGCTTCGAGGCGAAGCTCGACAAGCATCAGGGCAATCTGTTGCGCTCGGCGGTGGAACTCGCCAAGGACTGGCGGAGCGACCGCGCCCTGCGCCGCCTGGATGCCATGCTGTCGGTGGCCGACCGGGAGAATTCGCTGATCATCACCGGCAACGGGGATGTGGTGGAACCGGAGCACGGCATTGTGGCCATTGGTTCCGGGGGGGCTTTTGCGCACTCGGCGGCACGTGCTCTGGTCGAGAACAGCGAACTCGATCCTGCCGAGGTAGTGCGCAAGTCCTTGCAGATCGCCAGCGATCTGTGCATCTATACCAATCAGAACTTCACCATCGAGGTACTGGAATAATCATGTCGTCGATGACCCCGCAGGAAATCGTTTGCGAACTTGACAAACATATCGTCGGTCAGGGCAAGGCCAAGAAGGCCGTGGCCATCGCGCTGCGCAGTCGTTGGCGGCGTGCGCAGGTGGCGGAGCCCTTGCGGCAGGAGATTACCCCGAAGAACATCCTGCTGATCGGACCCACCGGTGTGGGCAAGACCGAAATCGCTCGCCGTTTGGCACGTCTGGCCAATGCCCCGTTCATCAAGGTCGAAGCGACCAAGTTCACCGAGGTCGGATACGTGGGCCGCGATGTCGAGACGATCATCCGTGACCTGGTCGAGATCGCCGTCAAGAGCGGACGTGAACAAGCCATGCGCGGTGTGCGTGTGCGCGCCGACGACGCTGCCGAAGATCGCATTCTCGACGCGCTGCTGCCGCCGGCGCGCGGCAATTTCTTCAATGACGCACAATCGACCGAGGACAACGCCACGCGCCAGAAATTCCGCAAGAAATTGCGCGAAGGCGAACTTGACGACAAGGAAATCGAGGTGGAGGTCGCGGCGCCGTCGATGCAGGCCGAGATCTTTGCGCCACCCGGAATGGAGGAATTGACCGCGCAGATCCAGGGGATGTTTCAGAACATGGGTGGTGGTCGCAAGAAATCGCGAAAACTGAAGATCTTCGAGGCGCGCAGGTTGCTGATCGAGGAGGAAGCGGCGAAACTGGTCAATGACGAGGAGGTCAAGCTCGATGCGGTCAGGAATGTCGAGCAGAACGGCATCGTCTTCCTCGACGAAATCGACAAGATCGCCTCGCGCAGCGACACGCACGGCGTCGATGTCTCGCGGCAGGGCGTGCAGCGCGACCTGTTGCCGCTCGTTGAAGGCACGACCGTATCAACCAAGTACGGCATGATCCGTACTGATCACATCCTGTTCATCGCCAGCGGCGCTTTCCACCTGGCCAAACCTTCGGATCTCATTCCCGAGTTGCAGGGCCGCTTGCCGATCCGAGTCGAACTGGACTCGCTGTCGGTGGCCGACTTCGAATGCATCCTGACCCAGACCGACGCCTGCCTGACCAAGCAGTACCAGGCGCTGCTGGCCACCGAAGGCGTAACGCTCGACTTCGCTGCGGATGGCATCAGGCGGCTGGCCGAGATTGCCTGGTCGGTCAACGAGCGGACCGAAAACATCGGTGCGCGACGCCTGTATACGGTAATGGAGCGGCTGCTTGAGGAGGTGTCGTTCTCGGCCAGCCAGGGAGGCCTGGCGATGGTTGCCATAGATGCCGGCTATGTGGACAGCCGCCTCGCCGAACTGGCACAGAACGAGGATCTCTCCCGCTACGTTCTGTAGCGCTGCGCGCTGCCTGCCGTGGCGGCTTCGTTCTGGCGGCCTGCGCCGGTTTCGTGATCCCCTGGACGAGGCGGGCTCGGTGACTTCGCGGGTCCGCGACGTCTTTCCGCCCTACTTCACTACCAGGACCGGCAGGTCAGTCAAATGGATGACCCGGTTGGTGACCGAACCGAGCAGGATGCCGGCCACTGAACCGAGCCCGCGAGCCCCGATGACGATCAAGGTGCAGTGTTGCTCACTGGCAAAATCGACAATCGTCTGTGCGGGGTCTCCGATGAGAATGTGCGCCGAGTAGATTAGCCCGGCGGTGTCCAGATTGGCGCGGGCGGCTGCCAGCGCGGCACTTCCGGCCTCGCGGTGGTAGTCCTGAAGCACGCTGCCGTTCACAAAACGGGCCACGTCCGATGGCAGGGGAGGTTGCACGTTGACCAGAAGGATCGCCGGAGCAGTGGCGTCCCTGGCGGCTTCGCGAACGACATGGTCTACCGCGCGCAAGGCCAGCGGCGAGCCATCGACCGGTAGCAACCAAAGTGGCTTCATCCCTGTTTTCCCTTCTCTATGCTCTCGGCGTCCGCAGAAATCAGTTCGACCGTCGTGTGTGCCTGGTGCTGCCGACTCGCCAGCCATTTGCCGACGACGATGACCAGCAGCGCACCGAGCGCTGACGCCAGGTAAGCGCTGTGTGGAACAACCTCACGCCAGCGCTCTGGCAGTGCCGGGTCAGTGACCAGCATGCCGCCACCGATCCAGCCCAGCAGCCCACCGCCGGCGGTGATCACTACCGGAAACCGATCCATCAAGGTGAGTACCAGCTTGCTTCCCCAGACGACGATCGGGATCGAGACCACAATGCCGAAGATGACCAGAACGATCGATCCGTGCGCCGCAGCAGCGACAGCAATGACGTTGTCCAGGCTCATGACGGCGTCGGCGACGATGATCGTCTTGATTGCTCCGGTCAGCGTGGTGTTCCCCTGCACATTGCCGTGTGCGTCCTCGTCTTCCGGCAGCACGAGCTTGATCCCGATCCAGAACAACAGCAGGCCGCCAATGATCTTGAGGTAAGGGACCGCCAGCAGTTGCAGGGCAAAGTAGATCAGTACAATGCGTAGCCCGATCGCGCCGAAGACGCCCCAGAAGATGCCCTTGTTGCGCTGTGCCTCCGGCAGCTTTCGGCAGGCCAGGGCGATGACCACGGCGTTGTCGCCACCGAGCAGGATGTCGATGGCGATGATCTGGAGTACGGCGAGCCAGAAGGTCGGGGAAGCGAGATCAGGCATATGGCGTGTCCATACGTGCAGGAAGGCGTCGCCAACGCGTGGCTAGATCTGCGGCAAGTGCGACCACCCGTCGGGCGGCGCGGAGCACGCTTGGCATCATCAGCCGGCGATTGTCGCACATTTTGACGGCGTTTCTCGAACCCACGAACCGAAGTCTCCGGGCTTTCCGGCGACATGCGCAGGCACTTGATCCCCATGAACCGGAATCACAGCAACTCCAGCGGCGGCGTCAATCCGGGAGATGAACTCGCAAAGCTGCCCTGAACCGCAGTCTGACCCAGTTTTGCCAGGACCTTGTTGGCTTCACGCAAGCGGCCCAGCACCTTGACCAGCAAGACCTTGTTGAAGCGCTCCCGTACCTCGTCAGAGCTCAACTCGAGGGCCGCGCTATTGATTTCAAGGAACAAGGTGGGTTCGAGAGTGACCACTGTGGCGTGGCGCTGGCTGTCGGTCGGATGCAGGAACGCCATTTCTCCGACCACCTCGCTGGGGCCGAGTCGGCAAATCACCCGCCCATTGGAAGATATCTCGACAAAGCCGTCAACAATCACGCCAAACTTGCGGTGATTATCTCCTTCGCGGACCACGGTCACTTTCTCCGACAATTCCCGCCAGACGCTGATGCGCAGCACCTCCCACAACTCGATGTCCTCGAACTCGGCGAAGAACGTCAGGTGCCGCAAGCGCTCGAAGTGTGTCAGATCCTGCTGCGTCTGATCCTCTTCCTGCATCTGGTAGCGCACGGGTGTCAGGTCCTTGGCGAACTCGGCGCCATTGCGGTAGCGGCTGTAGAGATCTTTCTCCAGTGCTTTCCGGATGATTGGGTCGAGGCCGGGCGGCAAACTCGGCCGTAACGCGCAGACCGAAGGCGCGTCCATGTTGACGATCTTGTAGACCAGAGCGGCGGCGTTGTTGGCACGAAACGGCAGCCGTCCGGTCAGCAACTGGAACAGGAGGACGCCCAGCGAGTAGAGGTCGGTCTTGTGATTGAGCGGATAGTTCTTGACCTGCTCTGGTGACATGTAGGCGGGCGAGCCCACACCCATCACGAAAGTTGAGTCCTTGCCCATATCCTTTTGCAGATTGAGGCCGAGGCCGAAATCGGTGATTTTCGGATTGTCGTTGGCATCGATCAGAATATTGGCCGGCTTGATGTCGCGATGCACGACCCCACGTCGGAAGGCATGATCAAGGGCCAGGCAACACTTGAAAATGATGCCGATGACGCGGTGCATCGGCAATAGTCGATTGATTGCACAAAACTTGTCGAGCGCCGGCCCGTCGACAAACTCCATCACCAGATAGGCCTGTTCCGCTTCGACCACGGCGTCGTAGATCCTGACGATGTTCGGGTGATCGAGCCTCCGACCGATCGCATCCTCGGTCTGGAAGAGCTTCCTTAGGCGCCGTGACATGGCGGCATTGTTCTCGCCGAAGTGGATCAGCTTGATGGCGACCTGGCGCTGAAGGTCAGGATCCCACGCGAGATAGACGATCGCGGTAGCTCCCCGGCCGAGGGAGCGAATGATTTCATATTTGCCGATCTTCTCCATCATGCCGGTACCGCGTTCTATAGATGATCAGGGGAATTGAAATGCTAGCAGCAGAAGTGCCCGCGGATGAAAAATTATGCGCGACTTGCGGCACTGTTCAAGCCCATCGAGACGACAAAAAAGCTTGAAATCGGGCAAGTTGCCCCAAACTCCTTTGCGTTTTCCGGGAGATCACCATCTATGCAAGCAAACGACAAAGAATCCGAACCGGCAGCTGCCGAAACAGCCACGCCCGAAAGCTTCGAAGCAGCCGCAGAATCCGCGCTGCCAGCTGACGCCGGGCCAGCCCTCGAAGAAGCGCTGCGGCAAGCGCAAACGAAGGCTGACGAGTACCATGATGCATGGCTGCGTGCCAAGGCCGAAACCGAGAATGTGCGCCGCCGCGCCCAGGAAGACATCGCCAAGGCCGCCAAATTCTCCATTGATCGTTTCGCTCGCGAGTTGCTGGCCGTCAAGGACAGCCTTGAAGCGGCACTGGCCAGCGAGACGTCGAGTGTCGAGAATCTTCGGTCGGGTACTGAACTGACCCTCAAGCAACTGGTCGCCGCTTTCGAAAAATCCACACTAGCCGAAATCAATCCGCTTGGCGAGAAGTTCGACCCGCATCGCCATCAGGCAATCAGCGTTGTCGCATCGGAGCAGGAGCCCAATACTGTGGTCACCGTACTGCAAAAGGGCTATCTGCTGGCCGATCGCGTGCTGCGTCCGGCGCTCGTCGTAGTGGCCAAGGGGACAACTTGAAATCGTCGGCGTGATCCCCAGTTGTGGTTCATCACCAGACCTTCCGGTTTTGGCGAATGTGTATACAAAATAATGAGATATTGAAAGGATTCTGAAATGGGCAAGATCATCGGCATTGATCTCGGTACGACCAACTCCTGCGTCGCGGTAATGGAGAACGGTAAACCGAAAGTGATCGAGAACTCTGAGGGAGCGCGTACTACGCCATCGATCGTGGCCTACGCCGAAGACGGCGAGATTCTCTGTGGCGCGCCGGCCAAGCGCCAGGCGGTGACCAATCCGAGGAACACCCTGTACGCGGTCAAGCGGCTGATCGGTCGTCGCTTCGAGGAAAAGGAAGTGCAAAAGGACATCTCGCTGATGCCCTTCAAGATTCTCAAGGCCGACAACGGCGACGCCTGGGTCGAAGTGCGAGGCAAGAAGATTGCACCCCCGCAGGTGTCCGCCGAGGTCCTGCGCAAGATGAAGAAGACCGCCGAGGACTATCTTGGCGAGGAAGTCACCGAGGCGGTCATCACCGTGCCGGCCTACTTCAACGACAGCCAGCGGCAGGCGACCAAGGATGCCGGCCGGATCGCCGGCCTTGAAGTGAAGCGCATCATCAATGAACCGACGGCGGCGGCACTGGCCTTCGGCATGGACAAGAAGCAGGGCGACAAGAAGATCGCCGTTTATGACCTTGGTGGCGGGACCTTCGACATTTCCATCATCGAAATTGCCGAGGTCGAAGGCGAGCATCAGTTCGAGGTGCTGTCAACCAACGGCGATACCTTCCTCGGTGGCGAAGACTTCGACCAGCGCTTGATCGACTACATCATCGAAGAATTCAAAAAGGAATCCGGGGTTAACCTGAAGGCCGACGTGCTGGCCCTGCAGCGCCTCAAGGATGCTGCCGAAAAGGCCAAGATCGAACTGTCGTCGGGGCAGCAGAACGAGATCAACCTGCCGTACATCACCGCCGACAGTTCCGGACCCAAGCACCTGACACTGAAGATCACGCGCGCCAAGTTCGAGTCGCTGGTTGACGAACTCATCGAGCGGACCATCGAGCCGTGCCGCATCGCGCTGAAGGATGCCGGATGCAAGATCGGTGACATCAACGACGTGATTCTGGTCGGTGGCCAGTCACGGATGCCCAAGGTGCAGGAGAGAGTCAAGGAGTTTTTCGGCCGCGAACCTCGCCGCGATGTCAATCCCGACGAAGCGGTCGCCGTCGGCGCGGCGATTCAGGGAGGCGTACTGCAAGGCGAAGTCAAGGACGTTCTGTTGCTCGACGTGACCCCGCTGTCCCTGGGTATCGAGACTCTCGGCGGGGTGATGACCAAGCTGATCAAGAAGAACACGACCATTCCGACCAAGGCGACGCAGGTTTTCTCGACGGCGGACGACAACCAGTCTGCGGTAACCATTCATGTATTGCAGGGTGAGCGAGAAATGGCCTCGGGGAACAAGAGCCTCGGGCAGTTCAACCTCTCCGATATTCCGCCGGCGCCGCGCGGCATGCCGCAGATCGAAGTCACTTTCGATATCGACGCCAATGGGATTCTGCATGTGTCGGCGAAGGACAAGGCCACCGGCAGGGAAAACAAGATCAAGATCCAGGCCTCCTCGGGTCTCAGCGAGGCGGAAGTGCAGCGCATGGTCCAGGATGCCGAGGTGCACGCGGAGGAGGACCGGAAAGCACACGAACTGGCGGAAACGCGTAACCAGTGCGACGGCATGATTCATACGGTCAAGAAGTCACTCGCCGAATACGGCAAGGAGCTTTCCGACAGCGAGAAAAGCGTCATCGAGAAAGCGATGCAGGAAGCCGAGGAGGCGATTCGTGGCAGTGACCTTGAAACCATCAAGGCCAAGAGTGAGGCGCTCGGGACGGCAGCACAGAAGCTTGGCGAGAAGATGTACGCCAAGCAGCAAGCGCATGCCGAGGGTGCCGAGAGTGCCGCCGGCGGTGCCGGTACCGCCGGTGAGGGGAAGAAGGATGACAGTGATGTCGTCGACGCCGAATTTACCGAAGTAAAAGGCAAAAAGTAGGCATCCGCCTGAAACGCGAGGCGTATAATCGCGCCTCGCTTCGCCCCTCAAAGTGCTCAAGAACCTATGGCAAAACGCGACTTTTACGACATTCTGGGCGTCAACCGTGATGCATCCGACGATGACATCAAGAAGGCCTACCGCAAACTGGCGATGAAATACCATCCGGACCGCAATCCGGACAATCCCAGGGCCGAAGAGCACTTCAAGGAAGTCAAGGAAGCCTACGAGATTCTTACCGATACGCAGAAACGAGCGGCCTATGACCAGTACGGACATGCTGGGATTGACCCGCAGGCGGGCATGGGTGCTGCCGGGGCAGGAGGCTTCTCCGACGCCTTTGGCGGCATCTTTGACGAGATTTTCGGCGGTGGTCGTGGTGGACGTTCGAATATCTATCGCGGCGCCGATCTACGTTACAACCTCGAAGTTACCCTTGAGCAAGCGGCGTTCGGAACGGAAACGAAGATTCGCATTCCGACGATGGAAGCTTGCGACGCTTGCCATGGCAGCGGTGCCAAGGCGGGCACACAACCGAAGACCTGTCCGACGTGTCAGGGCAGTGGCCAGGTTCGACTGCAACAGGGATTCTTTTCAATCCAGCAGACTTGCCCCAAGTGCCACGGCACCGGCCGTTTTATTGCCGAGCCTTGCGGTGCCTGTCACGGAGCGGGCCGCGTCAAGCAGCACAAGACGCTGGCGGTCAAGATTCCGGCTGGGGTCGATGAGGGAGACCGGATTCGCCTCTCAGGCGAAGGTGAGCACGGCATCAACGGTGGCCCGTCCGGAGATCTCTACGTTCAGATTCACCTCAAGTCGCACCCTGTGTTTCAGCGCGAGCAGAACGATCTGCACTGCGAGATGCCGATCAGTTTCACCACCGCTGCCCTTGGTGGAGAAATTGATATTCCGACGCTCGATGGTGTGGCGAAGATCCGTGTTCCCCCAGAGACTCAGTCGGGAAAAACGTTTCGCTTGCGCGGCAAGGGCATCAAGGGGGTTCGCAGCCATAACCACGGCGACCTGCTTTGCCACGTGGTGGTGGAAACCCCGGTTCACCTCACCGATCGTCAGAAGGAATTGTTGCGCGAGCTTGAGGAATCGAGTCGCGAAAACTCTGCGCACCATAACCCGCGCGCCAAGTCCTGGATGGATCGCGTACGGGACTTCTTTGCGGCTCCGTGATCGCGGTGACAGTCGCCCCTACCGCGTGAAGGCGCGCAACAACCCGGTTCTTCTCTTCCTGTAAGGGAGGTGTCAGTTTCCTTGGCCATTCTTCGTCAGTCTTGGACGTGGCCGAGGGCCGACCACGGCTGTTGAGCTAGGGGAGGGTCATGGCATGGGTATTGCAAAAGCGCTGCTGTTATGCTTTTTGGGTTGGTTGGGCGGTGTCGCTGCAGCCGAGGTGGGGGTCACCGACAACAGCATTCTGATCGGCATGACGGCGCCGTTTTCTGGTCCGAGCGGGGCGTACGGACTGGACATGAAGATGGTGATCAACGCCTTCTTCCGGCAGGTCAACGACGCCGGCGGCATCCATGGCCGACGACTTGAACTGCGTGCACTCGACGACGGCTACGAGACCGATCGGACGGTGGCCAATACCCGTGCCTTGATCAACCAGGAAAAGGTCTTCGCCCTGCTGGCCTCATACGGGTCCAGCCCAACGACAGCGGCCATGAATGAGGTTTTCGGTGTGGCCAAGGTGCCGCTGGTGGGCACCATCTCCGGCACCGACTCGATCCGGCAGTCGCCCAGGGACCATCCGAACAATCGCTATATGTTCAACGTCCGGGCGAGCTACGCGAACGAGACTGAAGCCATCGTCAACCAGTTGGTCTCGCTGGGTTTCAAGAACATCGCGGTCCTGTACCAGAATGATGGTTTCGGCAAGTCTGGCCTCGATGGCGTGGTGGCAGCGCTCAGGAAGCACAATCAGGTGCCGTCAGCGATTGCCACGGTGGAGCGAAACTCCGTTGAAGTCAGCCAGGCGGTACAGGACATCGCCAAGGTCAGCCCGCAAGCGGTGATCATGGTCACCCTCTACAAGCCGACGGCCGCCTTCGTGCGCGCCATGCGCAAAGCCAACCAGAAACCGCAGTTCATGACCTTGTCACCGGTTGGGGCTGACCTGCTGGTCCAGGAACTTGGTGATGAGGCGCGTGGTATCGGTATCTCGCAGGTCATGCCCTATCCGTGGAACGACACCACACCGATGATCCGCGAATACCAGAAACTGCTCGATAGGCAGGGCAAATCGTCCTACTACGGCGTCGAGGCCTATGCCATGGCGAAGGTGCTGGTCGAAGCGCTACGCAAAGCAGGCAAGGATCCCACCAGGGAAAAACTGATCAGCAGTCTGGAAGGCATGCACAACTACGACCTCGGCGGTTATCGCGTCAGCTACTCGGCGAACGACAGGCTCGGCTCGCGATTTGTCGACCTGACGGTCATCGGAAGCGGCGGCCGCGTTCTTCGCTAGGCGCTTCCCAGCAAGGTTACGCGCGTCGCCAGCCGGTGCCCTTGGCGCCATCCTCGAGGATCACTCCCGCTGTCGCCAGTTCATTACGGATCCGGTCCGCTGCCGAGTAGTCCTTGCGCTGTTTGGCGGCCACGCGCTGCCCAATCAGCGCTTCGATGTCTGCGGCGGAAATTTCGCCTTCGTTCCGCGGCGTGGCTTGCAGGAAGACCTGCGGGTCTCGCGTCAGGAGACCCAGCAGACCCGCCAGCGCCCGCAATTGCCCCGCGAGGACCGGAGATTGGTTGCGGTTGACCTCACCAGCCAGTTCGAACAGCACGGCGCAGGCTTCGGGTGTGTTGAAGTCGTCGTCCATGGCCTGCCGGAAACGAAGCGCTGGTGACTGATTCCAGTCGATCGGCGCGACTTCCGCGGGCACTGCCTTGAGCGCAGTGTAGAGCCGGCTCAGCGCCTGGCGGGCATCGTCGAGATGGCCTTCGGAATAGTTCAGCGGGCTGCGGTAGTGGGCTCGGAGGATGAAAAAGCGCAGCACCTCGGGATCGTATTTCTTGAGAATCTCCCTGATCGTGAAAAAGTTGCCGAGTGATTTCGACATCTTTTCGTCATCGACGCGGACAAAACCGTTGTGCATCCAGTAGTTGACGAAGCGGCAGCGATGTGCGCCCTCGGACTGAGCGATTTCATTTTCGTGGTGGGGAAACTGCAGGTCCTGGCCACCGCCGTGGATGTCGAAGTGCTTGCCGAGCAGGTCCGAACCCATCGCCGAGCATTCGATGTGCCAGCCCGGTCGGCCATTGCCCCAAGGCGAAGGCCAGAAAGGCTCGCCAGGTTTCGCGTGTTTCCACAGGACGAAGTCGAGTGGGTCGTCCTTGGTCCCGTCGACGTCGACGCGTTCGCCGGCCCGAAGATCATCAACCGATTTGCCCGAGAGCTTTCCATAGCCTGGAAACTTGCGTACCGAAAAGTTCATGTCGCCGGCCGCCGTCTGGTAAGCCAGTCCGTTCGCCTCCAGTCTCCGGATCAGTTCGAGCATCTGCGGGATGTATGCCGTCGCCCGCGGTTCATGATCCGGTTTTTCAACGCCCAAAGCAGCGGCGTCCTCATCCATGCAGCGGATGAAGCGCTCCGTCAGTTCGCCGATGCTTTCCTTGTTGTCGAAGGCGCGCTTGATGATCTTGTCGTCAATATCGGTAATGTTCCGGACGTAGTTGACCTCTAGTCCACTCGCGCGCAGCCAGCGCTGCACCATGTCGAACACCACCAGAACACGGGCATGACCGAGATGGCAGTAATCGTAAACTGTCATCCCACAGACATACATGCGGACGCTGCCCGGGGTGATGGGTACGAAGTTCTGCTTTTCTCTGGCCAGCGAGTTGTAGATTTTCAGCATTTTCGGGTCCACGGCAATGAGCCGCGGAAAGCGTGGCGCTGGCGGCGTACAGTGCTTTGGTTTGGTCGCGGCTTTTGTTAGAATCGATCGGTCGAGTCGCCAACCACTACCAACCGTTGCCAGACCAAGTATACCATAACGATGCGCTCGAACCTCCCGAGGCCCTTGCCGGCGCTCTTGCATGCTTTGCTCCTTGCCCTGATATTGATTTGCGCAGACTCCCCGGCCATTGCAGACAGCCTGGCCGATGCGCAGCGCCTGTTGAAACAGGGGCTGTCGTCGCAGGCCCTCGAGAAAGTCGACACTTATCTGGCCGGCAAGCCGAAGGAGGCGCAGGGGCAATTTCTCAAGGGCCTGATCCTCGCCGAGATGGGGCGTCCCGCTGAAGCGATAGCCGTGTTCAGCAAGCTGACCGAAGACTATCCCGAACTTCCCGAACCGTATAACAACCTCGCTGTGCTCTATGCCCGGCAGAAACAGTACGACAAGGCGCGTACGGCACTCGAGATGGCGATCAGAACCTATCCGGGTTACGCCACTGCCTACGAGAACCTTGGCGATGTGCATGCCAATCTCGCCAGCCAGGCTTATGACAAGGCTTTGCAACTTGATCCGGCAAAGAAAATCGCACAGACCAAGTTGTTCCGGCTGCGTGAACTGATCAGCACTGCGGGTGTGGCGGCAGGCAAGCAAGTCGCCACGATCGGCGAGGCGGGCAAGATCGAGGCCACGCGTGGGACGGATACCACGCTGACTGTCGGCGCTACGACAACGCCTGCGGCCAGAACGACGGACAAGCCCGCACCGCTCCGTGCGGCGGAGACGCTGGCCGAGCGGCCGGTGCCGAAAGCGGTGGACGCCGTAGCAGCGCTGCCCAGGACCCCTGCACCTGCTTCCGGCGCTGAAGAAGCGGCGGTGAACAGGGCGTTGCAAGCCTGGGCGCACGCCTGGTCACGCAAGGACGCGAAGGCTTACCTTGCTTATTACGCCGCCGATTTCCTGCCACCACGAGGGATGTCACGCAAGGCATGGGAAATCGAGCGTATGCGACCGATGCAGAAACCGGGCAAATTGCTGGTCGAAATCGAGGACATCAAGGTGTCCTTTGCCGACGACAAGGCGACTGCCCGGTTCAAGCAGCACTATGCTTCCCCCTATCTGAAATCTTCTGTCGGCAAGACCATGGTCCTCGTCAGGGTCAGGGGGCGATGGTTGATCCAGCAGGAACGTGTGGGTGGATGAGCAGCACAGAGGCGTGAGGACGCTCAGAGAGCGGGACACCGCTCGGGGCGGTAGCTGCCAGGCGCCGGGAAACGAGTGCGCGCCCGGCAGGTGTCGGCGGCACCCGAAAAATCACTTGGGAAGGAATGGTGTGATGCACAGGAAACTCGCCTTGATTATCGGTGGATTGCTGTCCTTCGCCGCTTTGGCTGCGCCAAGCGTCGAAATGCAGACCAGCATGGGCAGAATCGTGATCGAACTCGATTCCGAGAAAGCCCCAAAGACTGTCCAGAATTTTGTACAGTACGTCAATGAAGGGTTCTACAACGGCACGGTCTTTCACCGCGTCATTCCGGGTTTCATGATCCAGGGAGGTGGTTTTACGGTTGATCTGGAACAGAAGGCGGCGCCCCGGAAAGTGGATAACGAAGGAAAGAATGGCCTGAAGAACGACCGCGGCACGATTGCCATGGCCCGTACGGCGGACCCGAATTCGGCGAGTTCGCAGTTTTTCATCAATCACCGTGACAACGCATCGCTCAACTACCCGGGATCCGACGGCTGGGGCTACGCCGTTTTTGGCAAGGTCACGCAGGGACTCGATGTGGTGGACAGGATTGCCAAGGTGGCTACCGGCAACCGCTCCATGCACCAGAACGTGCCGCTCGAACCGGTGACCATCCAGTCGGTCAGGGTCATTCCCGAAAAAAAATAGCGGTTACGGGTTGTTAAGACCTCAGCACAAGCCGGTGCTGACCGTTTCCCTCACTCCATCCCTGCTTCCACATTTTCGTGCGAGGCGATTACGCGGGTTGCCGAAGCAACTCCCACATCTAGGAAAGCCATGATCAAGCTACACACCAATTTCGGCATCATCGGTATCGAAGTCGACGCCGAGAAGGCACCCCTGTCGTCCGAGAATTTCCTGGCCTACGTCGCCGCCGGCCACTACGACAATACCATTTTCCACCGTGTGATTCCCGGCTTCATGATTCAGGGTGGCGGCTTCATGCCGGGCATGAAGCAGAAGGCATGTCAGGCACCGATCAGGAATGAGGCCGACAACGGACTGAAGAACGTGGCTTACACGGTCGCCATGGCACGCACCGCTGAACCGCACTCGGCCACCGCGCAGTTTTTCATCAACGTGGTGAATAATGACTTCCTGAACCACCGAGCGCCCAATGCGCAAGGTTGGGGCTACTGTGTTTTCGGCAAGGTCGTGGAGGGTACAGAGGTCGTCGACCGCATCAAGGTCGTCAAGACAGCCACTGCCGGTGGCCACAGCGACGTGCCCGTCGAGGACGTGCTGATCGAGCGCGCCGAAGTTTGCTGAGGCGTGTGCCGGTGACCGATCGCTAGCCTCCTTGATCCTGTTCATTTCCGACCTGCATCTGGCGCCGCAAGCGCCGGGGGTCGCGCAACTCTTTCTTGATTTTCTCGGCGGACGGGCGCGTGCGGCCGAGCACCTGTTCATTCTTGGCGATCTTTTCGAAGCCTGGCCGGGCGACGATTGCCTTGACGATGCGCGGGATTCGTTTGCGGCGGAGATTGTCGCCGCACTGCGTTTGCTGGTCACGGCTGGCATTGGCGTTTCGGTGATGCATGGCAATCGCGACTTTCTGCTCGGTGAGGTTTTTGCGGCCCGGAGCGGCGCGCGGCTGCTGCCGGATCCGCATGTCCTGTCGTTGCCCACCTGGCAGTTCGTGCTGTCGCATGGTGACGCGTTGTGTACGGACGATCACGAATATCAGTCGTTTCGTTCGCTCGTTCGCCGCGCGGAGTGGCAAGCCGCCTTTCTCGCCAGGCCACTGGCAGAACGTCGGGCAGTGGCGGTGGCGCTGCGCCAGAAAAGCGAGTCGGCCAAGCGTGACAAAGCGGAGTACCTGATGGATGTCAATCCCGGTACCACCGACGATTTTCTGCGCGCGCACGGCTATGCAAGCTTGATCCACGGTCACACGCATCGTCCGGCGACCCACGACCATCTCGTCGACGGCATCCACGTCGAGCGCTGGGTGCTCGCCGACTGGACCGAGACACAGGGTGAGTGCTTGTGCTGGAACGGCTCGAATCTCACCCGGGAGCGCTTGCGCTGACTGATTTCAAACCTTGTCACCTGTCAGCGCCGACAATACGGTGCTGCGCTGGCGGAAGTCCCCTCTGTCCTTTGCCTGAGGACTTACCATCGTCGTTACTACTCCGGCAATGACTTCTCCAGCCGTCGACATCCTCCGCCGCGTCTTTGGCTATGCGTCTTTTCGCGGTCAGCAGGCGGAGATCGTCGACCAGGTCGTCAGAGGCGGGGACGCCCTGGTGCTGATGCCGACCGGCGGCGGCAAGTCGCTCTGTTACCAGATCCCCGCACTCGTCCGGCCGGGCGTTGGGGTGGTCGTCTCGCCGCTGATTGCGCTGATGCAGGACCAGGTCGACGCCTTGCGGCTGGCGGGTGTGCGCGCAGCGTTCCTGAATTCGACGCTGGATTTCCAGTCGCTGGTCGACACCGAACGTCGTTTGCTGCGTGGCGAACTGGATCTGATCTACGTCGCTCCCGAACGTTTGCTCACCGACCGTTTCATCGGCTTGCTCGAACAGCTTGTGGGACGCCAGCAGCTCGCACTGTTCGCGATTGACGAGGCCCACTGTGTTTCGCAATGGGGGCACGACTTTCGCCCGGAGTACATCCAGCTCTCGCAATTGCACGAGCGCTTTCCTTCCGTGCCGCGAATTGCGCTGACGGCGACTGCCGACCAGCTGACACGCCAGGAAATCATCACCCGCCTGAGTCTTGCCGAGGCGAGGCTGTTCGTGGCGAGTTTCGACCGGCCAAACATCCGCTATACGGTCGTTGAGCGTGACAATCCTCGAAAGCAACTGCTCTCCTTCCTGAGTGCCCATCGGGGGGAAGCCGGAATCGTTTATTGCCTGTCACGCCGCAAGGTCGATGAAACAGCGGTGTGGCTGAATGCACAGGGTGTGGCCGCCTTGCCCTACCATGCCGGGCTGACGGCCGCCGACCGCCAGCACCATCAGCAGCGCTTTCTCCGCGAGGACGGCCTGGTGATGGTAGCAACGATTGCCTTCGGTATGGGGATCGACAAGCCGGACGTACGCTTCGTTGTGCACCTCGATCTACCCAAGAGCCTCGAAGCGTATTACCAGGAAACCGGGCGGGCGGGGCGTGACGGCGACCCGTCCGAAGCCTGGATGACTTACGGGCTCAACGATGTGGTGATCCACCGACAGATGATTGACGAGTCGTCGGCGCCACCCGAGCAGAAACGCATCGAGCGGCAGAAGCTCGACAGCATGCTGGCCTATTGCGAATCGGCGCAGTGCCGGCGTGTACTCTTGCTGAACTATTTTGGCGAGGAAGTGGCACCTTGCGGCAATTGCGATGTCTGTCTCGATCCGCCGTTGCTGTGGGATGGCACCATCGCGGCGCAGAAGGCGTTGTCGGCAGCCTTGCGCACCGGTCAGCGCTTTGGCGCCGGGCATCTGATAGACATCCTGCGCGGCAAGTCTACGGACAAGGTGAAGCAGTTTGGCCACGAACATCTGCCCACCTTCGGCGTTGGTGCGGAAATGGATGACATGGGCTGGCGTTCGGTTTTTCGCCAGTTGCTTGCGGGCGGTGTCCTCGAAGCCGACGCCACAGCCTACGGGGCCTTGAAGCTGACCGACGAAGCGCGGCCGATTCTCAAGGGAGAAGCCAGCATCAAGTTGCGGCGGCGGCTGGAAACGCCAAAGGGCAGACAAGCCAGGAACAAGGTCAGTCCCGACCGCCCCCGGCGAGCCGATGATTCACCGCTGCTGGCCAGATTGCGTGCCTGGCGCAGCGAGAAGGCCCGTGAGCAGGGTGTGCCCGCTTACGTGATCCTCCATGATCGGGCACTGCACGAGATCGCCACACTGCTCCCGGATTCCGTGCCAGCGCTGCTTGCCGTTCCGGGGATCGGCGTGGCCAAAGCCGAGCGCTATGGCCGGGAATTGCTGACCCTCGTTGCTGCCAGCGACTGAGTTCAGGTGGCTCGGACCGGGTAGGGGGTGGAGAGCGTCGAGCGCGACACTCTGACCCGAGGGCTGCACGATGCGCACGTGTTCGCGGCGGAGTTCGCGGGCATGGCGCAGACCACAGGAGTGAGCGATCATCGCGACCTCCTTGTTCATGTTGCGGCAGTATGACGCTACTCGCGTGGCCTTGTCCGCAACGACCAGGCCGCGTTGCAGGCGCGGGTCGTGTGTGGTGACGCCGGTTGGACAGTTATTGGTATGGCAGCGCAAGGCCTGGATGCAGCCCAGCGAGAACATGAAGCCGCGGGCGGTGTTCACGAAATCGGCTCCCGCCGACAATGCCCAGGCGACACGCGCCGGGGTCACCAACTGACCGGCGGCAATGATCCGAATGCGCTCCTTGAGTCCGCTGGCCAGCAGCGCGTCGACGATCAGCGGCAGCGCTTCGTCGATCGCCAGCGCCATATGATCGGCCAGGGCCTGCGGTGCCGCACCACTGCCACCCTCGCCGCCATCGATGGTCAGAAAGTCGGGCGCCGCCTGCAGACCACGCCGCGCGACCGCCGCAGTGAGTTCAAGCATGAAGCGATCACCGCCGATGGCGGTCTTGATGCCTACCGGCTTGCCGGTCACTTCCCGAACTTGCTCGATCTTGTCGAGCAGTTCGTCGATGTTGGCGATATCCTGGTGACGGTTCGGGCTCATCGAATCGCGACCCTCGGCAATGCCGCGAATGCCGGCGATCTCGGGCGTGACCTTGTTGCCGAGCAGAACGCCACCCTTGCCCGGCTTGGCTCCCTGCGAAAGTTTGATCTCGAAGGCGCGCACCGTTGCGTTCGCCGCCAGTTCGCGCAGGCGGACCTCCGACAGTTCGCCGTGCTCGTCCCGAACACCGTATTTGGCGGTTCCGATCTGAAAAATGATGTCGCAACCACCCTCCAGATGATAAGGAGACAGTCCGCCCTCGCCGGTATCAAGCCAGCAGCCAGCCGCGGCCGCACCGCGGGATAACGCGCGTACGGCTGGTCGGGAAATCGCTCCGAAGCTCATCGCGCTGATGTTCACCAGCGATCTGCCGGCGAAGGGTGTCCGGCAATAACCTTCACCGACTACCACCACAGGTGTCGGCAGTTGTTCCTCCTCAAGCACAGGAAACGGGGCGTTGACGAAAACCAGGGCACCGGCTTCGTGAATCCGATAGGTTGATCCGAAGCCGATAATCCCGCCCTCGTTTTTCGCCATGCGATAGACCCAACTGCGCGTCGCCCGGTCGAAGGGCATTTCCTCACGGTCGCCAAGGAAGAAGTATTGGCGGAAGTATTCGCCGAGGCGCTCGAAAAAGTAACGCAGGTGCCCGACCAGCGGAAAGTTCCGCAGTACGGCATGTTTTTCCTGCGTGACGTCCTGCACGTAGAGGTAGACCAGGGCGCCGGTGAAGGCCAGGGCAAGCAGTGCGCCCAGTCCGGCAAGCAGTAGGTCAAGCATTTGCCGCTCCCATCAGTGTTAGAATTGAGCAAGTCACCCCTTAGTGTACGGGATTTGTCATGACCCTTGCAGACCTGCTTGATGCCGAAATCGAGCGCAATGTCACCGCCGCACTCACAGAGGATGTCGGTAGCGGTGACCTGACCGCGCAACTCGTCCCGGCTGGCGAGTTCAGTTGCGCCACGGTCATTGCCCGTGAGGACGCGGTACTCTGTGGGAGTGCCTGGTTCGAGCGTTGCTTCCGGAAGCTGGATGCGGCGGTCGCCATCACCTGGAAGGCAGAAGATGGCCAGCGCTTGCAGCCCAATCAGTTGCTTTGCGAGATCGAGGGTCCTGCGCGCTCCCTGCTCACCGGCGAGCGAACTGCGCTCAATTTCCTGCAACTGCTGTCCGGCGTTGCCACCATGGCCCGCCAGTATGCGGATCGGGTGGCCGGTACCGGGGCCCAGGTGGTCGATACGCGCAAGACGATCCCTGGCTTGCGCCTGGCGCAAAAATACGCAGTCAGGTGCGGTGGCGGCGGCAATCACCGCCTCGGTCTTTATGACGGAATCCTGATCAAGGAAAACCACATTCTCGCCGCCCGCAGCATTCCGGCAGCGCTCGCCGCCGCCATGCAGCTTGCCGAGCGTGCGGCCGGGGTCTGCCAGTTCGTGCAGATCGAGGTCGAGTCCCTTGCCGAGTTGAAGCAGGCCCTCGATGCCGGCGCGGTAATGATCCTGCTTGACAATATGAGCCTGGAGCAACTGCGCGAAGCCGTGGCCATCGCCGGTGGGCGGGCCGTGTTGGAGGCCTCGGGCAACGTCAGCCTGGAGCGCGTGCGGGCCATTGCCGAGACGGGCGTAGACCGCATCTCGGTCGGTGCCTTGACCAAGGATGTCCGCGCTCTAGACCTGTCAATGCGTTTTCAGGGCTAGCAAGCGCCCATCGGGTCCATGAGCCGGCAGTTGGATCACCCGGGTCGGGGGTGCGCGCCGCCAGCCGGAGCAGAAGAACGAGCCGGGCGGAAACATTTTCGAGCAAGACAGCCGCAGTCTGGCAGCACTACCCTGGACGGGGACAGCGGGCGAAGCGGTTATATAATTCGGCCCGAGCGACGGGAAGCAGACGGATTGTTGGGGTCTGCGCAAAACGAGAAAGGGTGGTCTGATGCTATTTGCGCTGTTTTATGTCTTGGCGATTACGATTCTGATCATGCACTTCACCGGCTTCCTGGCGCGGCATAACCTGGAATGGCTGGTGCTGGTGCTCGCTGCTGCCGTTTTTCCTGCCGTGATCTACCTCTGAAAAGGAAGCGTTCGCCACGATTTGAGGCCGGTTATTGAGGCCAGTTGCAGGCCCGCTGTTCGCTGATGGCGCGGTTGCTCGCCATCAGCGAACATGCTGTTCTATGAAACGCTTCACGGCATCAACACTGACGTCCATCACCTGCACCCTTTGCGGCAGGTCTTCAATGCCCTGCAAGCCGGCAGGTCGCTGCGGTTGCCGGCCGAGAGCCTCGACGATCGTTTGCTCGAACTTGGCCGGCAGGGCCGTTTCGAGAACCACCATCGGCATGTCGGGCGTGCGCAACTCGCTGCCGACCTTGAGCCCGTCGGCGGTGTGCGTATCGATCATCAGGCCGTACTTGGCGAAGGTCTGACGGATCGTTGCCAGCCGATCGGCATGTGTGCTGCTCCCGGAAATGAAGCCGAATTGAGGCAGGCGGGCTAGGAAGGGCGTGCCCGAGAGGTCAAAACTGCGACCGGCATCCACCTCTGCCCATAGCTTGCGCACCACGCTCGCATCCCGTCCTACCAAATCGAAGACAAATCGTTCGAAGTTGGATGCTTTCGAGATGTCCATCGAAGGGCTCGACGTGGCGCAGGTTTCGGCAGTCGAGCGAGGCCGGTAGACGCCGGTGCGGAAAAATTCGTCGAGTACGTCGTTCTCGTTGGTCGCCAGCACCAGTCGCCCGATCGGCAAACCCATCATGCGCGCGATGTGGCCGGCGCAGATGTTGCCGAAGTTGCCCGAAGGTACGGCAAAGGCCACCTGGTGATTGCTGCCTCTGGGTGCTGCGGCCGTGGCGGCGAAGTAACCCTTGAAGTAGTACACAACCTGCGCAGCGACGCGCGCCCAGTTGATCGAGTTGACCGCTCCGATCTTGTACTTTGCCTTGAAGGCATGATCATTGGACACCGCCTTGACGATGTCCTGGGCATCGTCAAAGGTGCCGCGTACGGCGATGTTGTGGATATTGGCATCGTGCAGCGAATACATCTGCGCACGCTGGAAAGCGCTCATCCGATCGTGCGGCGAAAGCATGAACACCCGCACGCCCTGCTTGCCGCGCATCGCATATTCGGCAGACGAGCCGGTATCTCCCGAGGTGGCGCCGAGAATGTTGATCTCTGCGCCTTGTCTTGCCAGGACGTATTCGAAAAGGTGGCCAAGCAACTGCATGGCCATGTCCTTGAAGGCGAGCGTCGGGCCGTTCGAGAGTTCGAGGATGGCCAGGCCACCTTCGGCGCGCGCCGGGTCCGGTCGCTCCAGCCAGAGCAAGGGAGTGATCTCGCCTGCAGTTTCCTTGCGGCGGCCGTTGCCATACACCTCTGCGGTGTAGGTCCGGGTCACCAGGGCTCTCAGATCTGCCGGCGGGATGTCGTCGACGAATCTGGAAAGCACCGCCCAGGCCAGGTCGGCATACGATAGTTGCCGCCATTGCTCGAGTTCGCTGCTGCTGACTTGCGGATAGGATTCAGGAAGATAGAGTCCACCGTCCGGCGCCAGGCCGCCAAGCAGGATCTCGCTGAAGGTCGGACCTGAGGAAGTGGGCATACCGGAAAGATGACCGCGAGTCGAGATATAGCGCATGGCGATGACCGTGAGGGCGAAAGCAGAGGGAAGACGGCAAGCGAGCAGTCTACCACGCTCTCGCCCTAGTACTGGAGGGCCGGCGGACCCGGCCGAAAGCTCAGCCAGTGATCACGCAATTCTTGCCCGCGCGTTTGGCAGCATAGGTCGCCGCATCCGCACGCAGAATCGTGTGGTCCAGGGCTTCGCCGACTTCCTGCATGACGACGCCTGCGCTGAAGGTCAGGACGGCATCAGTGCCCGGGATGGCGTGCGCCGCAAGTTGTCGCTGGAAACGCGAAATTGCCGCCGCCGCCGCGTTCAGCTCGGTTTCCGGCAGCAGCAGGACAAACTCTTCGCCCCCGAAGCGGCAAAGAATGTCGGACGGGCGCAGAGCAGCGCACAGGACCTTGACCAGGTGGACCAGGGCCTGGTCGCCCACGTGGTGTCCAAAGGTGTCGTTCAATCGCTTGAAATCATCGATATCGATCAGTGCCAGGGCCATCGAGCTGCCACTTCTGCGTGCGCGTGCCAGTTCGCGCCGGTGAGCATCATCAAAGCCACGGCGGTTGAGGGCGCCCGTCAGGGTATCGGTGAAAGCGGCCGCACGCGCTTCGCACAAAGCTGTTTCGAGTTCTCCGATACGCAGTTCCGCTGCCATCAGATCCAGCACCGTTGCTTGCGGTCGAGGGGAATCAATGCGGCGAACGTGGGTGTGCTGCGTACGGCCGTTGGCTATGGGCAGCAGCATCTGCGGCTGTGCTGAGAGGGTCATGGCTGGCGGGCGCGGGTGCAGGTGACGAGACGCACAGCGCGAGGAATGAACAGGGGCAGAGTGGTCATGCTTGAACATTTTCTTGCTTCTCCGTCAGGGGTGCAACTCAGGGTTGGACATACTCCCAGCAACGGACGCCCGCCGGAGATCTTGAGACATTATTCACGAAAATCATTCAACATACTGTTTGTAGTAGGGAATCCACCTTCCTATTGATCACTTTCCGAGCGTATGGCGAGCAGAGAGTTCGTCAGCGCACCGGAAAAGGAGAGCATCCCTGCCGCCGCCAGCCACATGCCTTCGTCTATTCCAAGCGCCAGCAGGATACCGCCCAGGATGAACACCGGCGAGCGCAGCGACCCTCCGCAACGCAGGGCGGCGTGCATCCGCGTGCGCGCCGGAGTACGTTTTCCTGGGTGGAACCACACCGGCAGCAGTTGCGCCAGCGCTCCCGTGACCAGCGGCAAGAGGAAGGCCACGACAAACGCCGGCACCGCATCGCGGCCGTCCAGGGCCTTGAAGGCATGGGCGATTCCCAGGACAAGCAACAGCAGAAATCCGGCCAGCGCAGCGGCCAGGGATGCCGCTGCGCCGTCACCGGCAATGGTTCGCCAGCCATAGCGCCGCAGCCATGCGAGACCGATCCTGAACACAACGGCCAGGTACATGACTGCCCCAGAAAGTGCGAGAGGTGGCCAGCAAGCGGCGCCAATGGCTACCAGCAGCGCTCCACCCGCCGCCCATGGCAGGTCGTGTCGGAGGCGTTGCGCGGCGTCGGCATCGGGGTCGCTCAGGGCGGTTGGCAGCAGGACCTGCAGGGTGCCCAGCGCCGTCAGCCCGACGAAGCCGAGGGTGTTGAGATGAAGATGCAGCAGGCGCAATTCGTTTCGCACCTGCGGCCACCAGTTCATGGCCGGGACCAGCATCAGGGCGAGGTCCAGGTTAACGATGGCTGCGAAATACCAAAGCCAGCCGGGATGCGGTCGGCCGACCGTATGCCTGGCCCGTCGCAACAGCCATCCGGAGAAAAGGATCGACACCAGCAGCGCGGCGACGGCGGCGGGCGTGCTCCCCGCCGGCACGGCGCCGGTGAAGTCGAGGAAGGCGAGCACGCCGGTCAGTTGCAGAAGCAGCGGCGCCAGCAGGAGGTGGCGGTGCGGATGGCCACTGCGCGTCAGGACCGGAACGAAGTGACTGATCGCGGCAAAGATCAGAGGCATGATCCCGACCGCAAAGACCAGATGGGCTGCCGCGGGCAAGGACGGATGGCCGAAACGCAGCAGGAGCAGCGTTGCCATGAACGCAACGACTGCCGAAAAACCGAGATAGATCAGCACGCGCCTGTACCGAAGGCTGCTGGTGCCGACAACGCCGTCGGTCGTCGGTCACCAATTGCGGTTATCAGGCCCGCTTCGTGAAATCGATGACGATGGCGCCGATTTCACGTTGCACATAGCTGATTTCCAGTGCTTCACCATAACGGGTCTGCAATTGGGCCAGCAGGGGTAGCGGATCGTGGTCGTTGCAGAAACGCATCGTTTCGCCCGCCGCAAGCACATCGAGCGCACCGAAAATCGCCGCATGGCGAAAACGCTTGGCAACGCCGCGGGCGTCGAAAGGATAGATGGCCTGGATAGTTGGTTGGTCACAAGCATGCATGGAGTTCTCCGCGAAAAAAGATGGGTCGGGAAGACGCATTCTCCAGGAACCCTGCGCGGTTGTCTTTGATCTGGGCAGGCAATACTCGCCGTTGTCGCGGAATTCGGGCCAGGTCCCCACAGATGTTGCCCGAAGATTGACTTTGTCTGCCAAGCGCGTGGATACTCTCGCTCTGGCCGCTGAGCGTGCCGTTGATGGCTATCGGGTTGGGGAAGGCCGATCAACGGACGATGTCAAATGTCACGGCCGTTTCTTTCCGCATAGGATAAGCTGTCTTGATCGGTGTTTTCCGGTGTCGTCTGTCGGGTCTCCGCTCTCTTGCAGTCGCGGGCAACTTGAGCCGTGGTCGCGACAACGGCATCACTTCAAATGGGGGACTCGCGGTGGTCGTCGCCTGTCCGGTACGCTGCTGATGGATGGTCTTGTGATGTTCAGGCGCATTTTATGTATCGCGCTGGCGGTCTTCTCGCTGGCTCAGTGGTCGTCGGTTCTGGCGGTAGAGCGTCGGGTTGCGCTGGTGATCGGTAATGCAAAATACAAAGAGGCTCCGCTGATCAATCCGGTCAACGATGCGCGCGATATCGCTGCGGCCTTGCAGCGCACGGGTTTCGAAGTGATCATCGCGCTTGACGCCACGCAAAAGGAAATGAACCGCGCCATAGCGAAGTTCGGCGATCGCCTCACGCTGGATAGCGTCGCGTTGTTCTACTACGCCGGGCACGGCATGCAGGTGCGCGGCAAGAATTACCTGATTCCGATCGACGCCGAGATCAAGAGCGAATCCTCGGTGCGTGTCGAGTCGGTGGATGTCGATGGTGTTCTCGACCAGTTGAGTACCAGTGATCTGAACGTGGTGATCCTGGACGCCTGCCGCAACAATCCGTTCGAGCGGCGAGCCAACCGCAGCATGGGCGCTGCTGGTCTGGCGCAGATGGAGGCTCCCAAGGGCAGTCTGATCGCCTATGCGACGGCGCCGGGCCGGACCGCGGCCGACGGCGAAGGTCGCAACGGTTTGTATACCCAGGAACTTCTGAAACAGATTCAGGTGCAGGGTCTGACCATCGAGCAGGTGTTCAAGAACGTGCGCAGGGAAGTGGCCAAGGCGACTCGCGATGGGCAGATTCCCTGGGAATCGTCGTCGATGACCGGGGACTTCTATTTCGTCCCAGGCTCTCGCCAGTCTGCGGTAAGCACCCCGCAGGCGGCCGGGCGCCCGCCCGAGAAAACCGCCGTGGCCAGTACCCCGGCGCAGGTGCAGGAGATGGCGCAGCCCGCCACGCGGTCAAGCCAGAATGGGGCGGAGGTCGCAAACCTGGCCCTGGTGACGACCAGCGCGTCGCCGCAGGTGCCACCGCCGCAAGCGCCTGTTCCGCAAGTCACCCCCCGCCCCGCCGTTCCGGCAGCGCCACCGGAGCCCGCAGCCACTCCAGTCAGGCCGGAAACGCTGGCTGCAGTTGCGTCGGCGCCAGTGCCGCCGCCTCCGCCCGAACCCGCTGCGGTCCTTGCCAAACCGGACCCGCTTGCCGAAGCTACGGAACGGGTAATCAAGACGGAAGCGTTCACCGCGACCGGCAAGCTGTCGCTTGATCGCTCGACGGGTGCGATGACCGGTGAAGGGGTCATCGAGTGGGCGAATGGCGACCGCTACGAGGGCAAGATGATTGCCGGCAGGAAGAACGGCAAAGGCATTTTCACCTGGGGTAACGGACAGCGTTACGATGGAGAGTGGGCCGATGACCTGATCAACGGCAAGGGCGTACTGCATTACACCAACGGCGACCGTTACGAAGGAACATTCAAGGATGGCGAGCCACACGGCACTGGAACCTATACGCTGCGTAACGGCGATTTCTATACCGGTGCCTGGGTCAACGGAAACCGACATGGCTTCGGTCGCCTGACCTGGACCACGGGCGACTACTGGGAAGGCGAGTTCCGTGACGGCAAGCAGACCGACAACGGGCGGATGAATTCCAGCACGGCGATGGCCGAGAAGATGGCCGACAAGTCCGCGGCAGCCGACAAGGGCGCCAAGAAGAAAGGGAAGTAAAGCGGAATAACATTGCGCCAGCCGGCGGCCGGAGGTTGGTGTCGGGCGCATCGAGGCGCAATTGTCAGGATAATGGACCGATGCGCCGTCTCCTGAAAAACCACCTCCCCGATCGCGAAAGCATTCTCCGGAATCGCTGGCTGCGTCCTTTTCAGGCCGTATTGCTGCATCCCCGGCTATGGCACCTCAACCGCCACTCGGTCTCCGGCGCCGTGGCGGTCGGATTGTTTTGCGGGCTGATTCCGGGGCCGTTGCAAATGTTGGGGCGGCGCTCGGTGCGCTGCTCTTGCGAGTCAACCTGCCGCTGGCCTTGCTCGTCACGCTCTACAGCAATCCATTCACGATCGTGCCGCTCTACCTGCTGGCGTACCAGATTGGCCGGCAGCTCACCGGCGATGACAGCGGCTTCATGTTGCCGCCAGAGTTCAGCGCCACAGCCGTTGCCGCCTGGGCTCAGGCCATGCAGGAGTGGATGCTCGAGGTTGCCGAACCGTTGGCGGTGGGTCTGGTCGCGCTCGCCTCCAGCCTTGCAGTCCTCGGCTACATGTTGACCAGGACAGCGTGGCGCCTCTACCTGATCAACGCCTGGCGACACCGCAAACCAGGATCTGAAAACTCGCGCTAACCGTGGCAGTGTCACCAGGTTGCCGCTATGCGCGGGCAACAAGACGGGGTAAGTGGTCGCCCTGCGCATCGCGGGGAGCGGCAGGGCGACCACTTACCCCACGCTCAATTGCCGATGTGCATCTGGTACCTGGCGCCGTTGGCGAACGAACACGTACCGGCACCCTGATAGGGGGTGTTCATCTGATACTCGCAAGACATGTACATGCCGCCCGGACTGAATGCGCTCGCGACGCCGCGTCTTTCATCGTTCGATACGCGCGTCGCTTCACCGCCGAGGACCTCACCCAGGTAGTTGACCACGAAACGCCCCTTGCCGGTCATCATGTTGGTGACGCTGCCGCTGACAATGCCGGTGTGGCTTGCCTGGTCGTTGGACGGGTACAGTTTGACCGGCAGCGTCGCCGGCGCGGTACTCGTGGCTGGCGGCGGCACCGCTATCGGCGTTCCCACCGGTGGCAAGGGGTAATGACTGTAATAAACCGTGCCGTCCGGCGCCGTCGCTGGTACCACATAGCACCCCGCGCTGCTGGCCACGGCCACAGCCAGCACGGCGATATTCCGCCAGGTCATGGCATGTGTGCTGTTCGACATGGTGTTCTCCTTTCCTTGAGCGTTCGGATCTCATGGCGATCCCATCACCCAAGTATAGTTGAGTGCAATGGCTTGACGCGTCTAAATCGACTCAGGGGTGCGTGAGTTGCATGACGAAGGTCTTGATGCCGCGCAGCATCATCTCAATCGACATGGCGACCAGTACCAGGCCCATCAGCCGTTCGAGTGCGACCACGAAGCGATCGCCGGCGATTCTCTGGATGCGTTCGGCAAGCACCAGTATGATCGCGCTCACCGCCATGGTGATCGACAGTGCGCCAATCCATTCCGTGCGCCGGTCAGGTGCCTGCGAGACCAGCAGGAGCACGGTGGCCAGGGCCGAAGGCCCGGCAATGGCCGGAATGGCCAGTGGCACGATCAGCGGTTCCCCAGCGGCTTCGGGGGCATCGGCGCTTGGTGGGGGAAAGATCATGCGCAATGCGATCAGGAAGAGGATCACGCCACCACCGATCTGCAGCGACAACTCGCTCAGGTTCATCATCCGCAGGAAACCCTCGCCGACGAACATGAAGGTCAGCAGCAGCACGAAGGCAATCAGCACCTCGCGCAGGATCACCGGTCGGCGTTCCGGGGCCACGTGCCGGAGCGCGTTGGCGAATCGGTATATTGCCGATCGGTCGGTGATCAGAATCAGCAGGATCGTCGCCGAAGCAAAGGTGTAGTTCATGGCCGCATGACTCCGCAAATGTCCCCGCTCCTGGGCGGCCATGCATGGGCATGCGTTGCTCAGGGTTGGGCGGGCCGGGTTGCGCCAGTGACGCAGAAGAGTTGCGTATCTGCGAAGAATAACAGGCCGGCCTGGGTTTGCCCAATCCGGCACCTCCTGCTGCCGTCGGCAGGAAGGGCTGGCGTTGGCGACAAGCTC
>JADKBU010000032.1 GCA_016714935.1 Candidatus Accumulibacter propinquus
AGCGCAGGAGAACGAACGTACTCGTCGCTTGCCACGCCTTTGTTGGCACGCAATTCGGCGGCTTCTTCACGGTCGAACCATTTCAGCAGCTCCTTGAAATCACTCAAGGAATCCAGGGCGCCGATCAGTGCGGAGGTTGGAAACTCATAGTTTTCCTTGCTTTCACGCAAGCGTTCCGGCACCTCGATATAGCCGCGCCGGGCCCCAAAATAGGCAAAGACGGGCGTCAGTTCAGGCGTCGACGATTTGTAGCTTTCAATGATTGGCTGTAGTTGATTTTTTAGATCGCTCAGTCCATGTTTGGCTTCTGGTTCCTGGCCTCCGGAACCAGACGGTCGCCAATAGTCCCAAGTCAGCCCGTCAACGGTTTCCGCGACAACCTGCGCGAATTCGGCCAATCTCCAGCGCTCCTTGCCAGCGCGGCCTTTCACCGGTTCAACGCGGAAATCTGCGTCCGAAATACCCCGTCCGGTCAGCCTCTGGTTTGCTGACGAAAGGTAGTTCAGCACAGGCGTCAGTGCCGTGGCGATGCCATCCAGGATTGCGGTCTTGCCGGTTCCGTTTTCGCCGACGAAGACCGTCAGTCTTGGGTGAAGCGTGACTTCAAGTGACTCAAAGCAACGGAAATTGTTCAACGTGATTTTCTTCAGGCGCATGGCGAAAAACTCCTTTGCAGGCGTTTCTGCAAGTCAGGGTCAATGCGGATTAGCGTCCCTTCAGGCTTTTTCATCACTGTGCCGCATTTCAGGCGAGGCGGTTGCCAACAACGCCGCCGGACTGCGCGGCGAGTTCCTGGGCGAGTCGGTCGAGGCGAGTGGTGATGTCGACAGGTGTATGCGACAGCGGAAGGTCTTTGAGCAGGCCTGCACCGATCTCATAAAAGTCCTCAAATGGCGCCGTCCGCTGCCGCGCACCGCGCTGATCGACGGTGCTCCCGGGCACGGCACACCTGCTTCAACCAGAAGCATGCCACCGACGAGTTGAGCAGCCCGAGCAACCCCAGGTGCTCGTCCTCGCTGGCTCCGGCGGGCAGCTTGATCACCGGTGCCGTCCGATTGAAGACCTTGCCGCCACGGTCGAGAACGAAGTGGTTGTGGGTTGCGACGAACGCGAAGGTAATCGTGAGCGGGGTCGAAATACGGCGAATGGCCACCTGATGCCAGGCCCACCAAGGGCGCCCTTCGTCGAAATACGTGCTCTTGCCAAAAGTTGCCCGGTTCCCGAGAACAGTGCGGCAAGACCATAGCCAAGCCGCCAAGCGCGGTGCATCGGCAAGCGCCACAGGTTGCTCTTGGCAGTAGGGAAACAGCGCGTCATCGGTCGGCGTGACGCTCCAATCGCGCACCAAATCGCCGACGACGAGGGGGCGGCGAAACTCTGCTTCGACTCTTTGACGCGCGAAGACCGCTCCAGGAGCCAGCATGACCTCGTCTGCGTTGGTCATTCCGAAGACGCCCATCTCGATGGCTAATTTGCCCACAGTCGAAGTTGATGTCGCTTCGATCGAGTCCTTGACATCAGATGCGCCGTCGCCTCCGATGCTCTAGGGATGTTTTGCGAAGACTGCCCGCCCGGTGTCGGCCACACTGACGAACTCGCTCTCAGACCCCGCGCGGTCGATCTGCCCGACGATCGCCGACCACACCAGTCCGTGCGCCGGGTCTTCGGGCGTACTCGGCTCGCCCTTGATTCCCATCACCGTACGCACGCCGTCGCCCACCGGCGCGCGGTGCCGGCCGAACAGGATCACCGTCGGCGTTCCGTGCCCGGGGATGTAGGCGCCCGAGGTATCGACCACATGCGTGAGATCCAGCCGCGGCAGCACCTGCTCGATGAGCTTGGCTCCGAACTCGCGCTTCATGAACGAGTTGGCGGTGATCAGCCCGACGAAGCCGGCCGGCTGGGAACCCTGCCCGGTGACGGCCAGTTCGAAGAAGCGCTCGGTGAATGGCGCGCCCAGCGAATACTTCATGTGGCAACTGGCGTAATGCCTGCGATAGGCCGCATTGAGTGCGGCGTCCTTGACGACGATATAGGGCGGGTTGCCGACGACCGCGTGGTACTGCCGACCCAGGATCGCCTGCACCTCGGCGAGATCCTCGCTGGCGTAGGCATGCGCGAGTCCGGTTTCCGCAAAATGCTCGGCGCCCTGGAACATGTCCTCGGTGGCGCTGAGCCCGAAGCGCCGGCCGTGCAGCAGGCTGTCGCCGATGGCGACATGAATCCTGAAGTCCGGCGCCCCGGCCAGGCGCTGCACGTCGCTGGCCTGCAAGGCGGCCAACAGCAGGCGGAAGCGGGCGATGGCCACGGCGAACGGATTGAGATCGACGCCGGCGACCGCGTCGAGTGCTTGCTGTGCGATGTCGCGACGATTGCGTCCCGGCTCGTTGTTCGACCACTGCTCGACCAGGCGATGAAATCCTCCGAGCAGGAAGTGCCCCGACCCGCAGGTCGGATCGATCAGCCGCACTTCGCGATAGCCGAACTCCCGGATGGCCGGCGTCAGCGTCCGGTCGAGAATGAACTCCTCGACGAACTCGGGCGTCTGCAGCAGCGCATAGCGCTTGCGCGTGGCCTCGCTCAGGTCCTGGTACAGGTCGCCGAGGAAGCGGGTGTTCCAGCTCGGGTCGGTGAAGTCGCGGATCAGCGCCCCGGAATCGGCGGCAACCTCCTGCCAGAACTGCATCACCGCCATCGCGGCGTCGCCGCTGATCCCCAGGCGAAAGACCGGGTTGTGGGCGCCGTCGAAGAAGGTATGCAGGCCGGGCAAGGCGCCGGCCTCGCGGAAACACCCGAAGAGATAGTCGCGATCGTTCTGGTGTGGATGCACGCGAAAGTAGGCGTCATGGCGGTCGCGCGCCAGGGCCAGTCGACCGGACTGCGGCGTGCCGCTGATCCACGGCCGCTCGACCAGCCCGTTGTCCTCGATGAAGCGCAGGAAGACGCAACTCAGCAGCCAGTGCACGCCGGCCTGGGTGATGGCCTGCTCGGCCCAGGATTCGAAGGTCTCGGCGGTGCGCTCGGCATCCCGCGCCGCCTGCCACTCGGCCTGCAGTTGACCGCGCAGTTCCGGCACATCGCTGGCCGGGCTGAGGGCGCGTTCGCGCAGGTCGTCTTCGAGCCGCTTGAGCAGGCGGGTGAGATCAGCGAGCAGGACTTTGGCATCGATCATGGTGGCTTCGGGGGAAGGTCGCGACAGCGACGTTTGCATTGACGGCTGGGTTCAGCGAGGCGGGGGGGATTCCCCGTCCATTCAGGCCGCGGCGCGGTGCAGGTTCTTGGCCCAGGCGACGGGAACGTTCGCCCACTGGGTTGAGGTGATGACCGGCACGGGCACGTCGTCGATGGTCGGCAGTCCGGTGGCCGCCATCGGCAGCAGCAGCCACAGACTGCCGAGCCGGCCCGGCCGGCCGACCTCGTCGCGCAGCTCGTCGATCAGCGGCATCAGGCCGTAGCGGGCGATCAGGCCCGAATTGACCAGCAGCACCGGCGCCGTCGCTTCGAGCAGCGCCTGCTTCACTTGCGGCAGCGCCTTGTGCACCAGGCGCATCAGTCGGCTCCAGTCGCTGCTGGTCGGCGCGGCGCCGTCGGCCAGCAGCACGACGTTCCAGTTGATCTTCAACGCTTCGGCCTGCTGGCGCAGGGCCTTGAGCAGCAGCGTGTCGAAGCTCACGCGCTGGCGGCTGAAGCGGCGCAGCAGCTCGGCTTCGACCGGGTGTGCGAGACGCGGTTCGGCGGTGAGCACGAGGAAGCCACCGGCCTTGTGCGCATAGGCCAGGCGATCTTCGAGCTTCTGCGCCTCGATCACCGCGGCGGAGGCCGCGTCGGTGCCCGTGTCATCGACTGACACAGCGCTTCCGATGGCCGTGGTGACGCGGGCGTATGGGCTGGTGCTGCCGGCGGACGGGCCGAGCGCCTGCGCCGAGGGCACGTAGCCGGGGCCGGCCGGCGTGTCGTCGCGCCAGACCAGCAGCGCGCCGACATCGCTCAGCAGGTTATCGAGCAGCGGGCGTTCCGGCAGCGGCTGCGCCTCGGGGTAGCGCCCGGCGACGCGGTCCTGCACGTCCTTGAGCCGGAGGAAACGCACGCCCATCAGCGCCCCGAGCGACTGGCGCAGCGCCAGCGCTGCGGCCATGCCGCGCGGATAGATTTCCTGCCGGCTGGACAGCGCCGCGCGCCGTGAGGAAGCGGTGGCCAGGCGCAACAGGCGCTGCGCCGGGAGCGCGGCCTCGGGGGCGACTACCGATTCCAGCGTTTCGAGGGCGCGCTGCGGCGTCAGCAGGGGTTCGGCCTGCGCGCAGGCGTCGGCCGACGCACCGAGCCGCCGCGCGTATTCGGCCAGCTCGGCGGAAACGGCGATCAGCGGCAAGGGACGATGCTCGAATTCCTGAAAACGCAGGCGTTCGAGGTGGGCTTCGGCCTCGCAGCAGGCGCGGACGACGGCGGTCGCCAGACGCATCCGTTCGGGCTCGTCCTGCAAGGCGCAGCCGCGCATCGCGAGCAGCGCCGAGGCCAGTTCGGGCACGGTCATCACGCCGCCCTGGCTGGCGAGCAGGCTTTCGAAGTGGTTGCGCAGTTCGGTGAGTTGCGGCGTCTTCAGCCAGCGCTCACGGGCTTTCAGCAAGGCGGCGGACACGTCGTTGCGGTCGATCGCCAGCGCCTTGGCAGCGATGCCCAGCGGCGTCCATGGCGTCGAGCCTTCGGCCTCTTCGAGGCCGAGGTAGATCGCCAGGGCGGCTTCTTCGGGACGGTCGTCGCCGGCCGGCCGGCGCGGCAGCAACTGCGCCGCCAGTTCGCCCACGCTGATCGCGCCGGCCGCTGCCGAATCGTCGTCGGCCTCGTGCAGCGTCGGCCGGCCTTGCACGAGGTCGGGCCGGATGGCGGCCAGGGCTTTGGCCTTGAGGCGGATTTCCTTGCGGATGCGGTCGCCGACGCCGCGCAGGTAGCGGAAGCGGACGCGGTCGACGGCCAGCAACTCGCGCGCGTTGTGGATGGCCATCGCTTCGAGGACGTTCTGCGCTTCGACGCTGTAGCCGAGTTCGGCCATGTTGGTGCTGGCGGTGGCCAGGCGGGCGACGGCTTCGAAGGGGTCGGCCGACTGCCGGCTCGCCGTCGCGCCGGCCTCGAAGATCCGGCGCCAGTCGCGCAGCATCTCTTCGGCGTTGTCGAAGCGCTTGAGCGGGTTGCGGTTCAGCGCTTTGGCGAAGAAGGCGGTGAAACCGTCGCGCAGCAAGGGGTCGAAACGCTCGGCGGCCAGCGTCGCTTCGCAATCGAGCATCGAGGGCTGCGTCTTGCCGTCGCCCCAGCGCGGCACGACGCCGGTGACCATTTCGTGCAGCGTGACGGCGAGCGCAAAGCGTTCGGCCTGCAGATCCCAGCGCGCGGGTTTGCGCAGCGACAGGAAGGGGTCGAGATAGGGATGCGTGCCGGCGGCGATGTTCTCGGCCGAGGTGCGGGTGAGCGAGAAATCGAACAGCACCAGTTGCAGCTTGCCGTGGGTCCCGGCCTGCGACATGCCGATGTTGTCGGGCTTGATGTCGCGGTGGGCGACGCCCTGCTGATCGAGGTAGTCGACCGCCTGGATCAGCTCCTCGCCGAAGCGTTGCAGCAGGTCGAGCGACAGGCGGGCTTCTTCGCGGATGCGGTCGGCGAGGGTCCTTTCGCCGGCCTTGTGCATCAGCAGCGCGGTGCGGCCATTGACGGTGAGCGTGCGCTGCCACTCGACGATGTTCGGATGACGGAGTTTCGACAGCGCTTCGCCCTCGGCGGTGAGGCGGTCGTTGAGGCTGGCGTCGAGCGCGACCTTCAGGACCATTTCTTCGCCCCTGCCATCTTCCCTGACCAGCAGCACGTCCGCCGATGAGCCCCGTCCCATCTTGCGGATGACCGTGAAGCCACCTTCGATGCGCTCTTCGGGTCTGGCCTCGGCCGGATCGACGGTGGCCTCGGGTTCCGGGGTGGTCAGTTCGTCGACGACCTTGTCGAGATCCTGCAGGAACTCGTCGATGGTGCCGTAGCGGCCCATCACGTCGGGGTTGGTGCTGTACTGGATGAGGTCCTGCAACTGCTTGCCGCAGCCGTCGAGCACGTCCGAAAGCCGCAGGCCCTGGCCGATGCGCAGCTTTTCGGCGAGATCGAGCACCGAGCCTGCCGGCGGCCGGCCGGAGAAGACGTGATAGCTGATCGCACCGAGGCTGAAGACGTCCAGGCTGGGGCCGTGCTGCGCCTCGGACTGCGCGGTTTCCGGGGCCAGATAGACCAGGCCGGGGTCCTCGACATACTCCTCGACGTGCATCGTGCCGCCGATCGTGCGGCGTGCCGGGTCGCCGGTGTCGCGCTTGTGTGTTCCCTCCTGCGTGCCTTCGCGCATGCCCGTCTGCCAGTTCATGATGCGCGGTCGCGGCGTGGCGCCGGCAACGTCCTGAACCAGTACGCTTTGCGGGCACAGGGCACGGTGGTACAGGCGCTTCTGGTGGGCGTACTTGAGGGTCTCGGCCAGGTCTCGCACAATCTGTAGGCGCTGGTCGACGTTGAGCAGTTGGCCCATCTCGCGCAGCAGGAAGTCGAGCCGGATCGCCTTGGGGTCGTGATCGAAGATCAGCGCCGGGCCGAGTTCGCTGTCCTGGTAGTCCTTGACCTTGACGATGCCCGGATGGTCGATGCCTTCGAGGATCTGGAACTCGCGCTGCGCCTGGCGGACCAGCGACTTGCGCGCATCGGCGGTGGCCGCGGCGGCGACGGTGTAGATGCGGACGCGCCGGCGCACGGCGTCCATCGCGGTGTGCGTGCCTTCCCAGTCCTGATAGGAGTGATACGACGGGCCCTCGGAGAGCAGCGCGCCGAGCTGGTAGTCGCCGACCCGGCGATGCTTGTTCGACGGCCGGATACCGGCCTCGGCCATCGCCCGGGCGAGCACGCGGGCGTGCTGGTGGTTGACGTGGGTCAGCTGGATCTCGCGGGCGCTACCGGTGCCGTTGTGCAGCGCACCGATGATGCCGGGGTCGCGGTCGCTGCCCGGCTGCCCACGCAGGTAGGTGCCCGATCGGGCCGTGCCGCCGAGCTTGCAGTCGAGGCTGCTGGCCGACAGGAAGATCAGCGGCTCGACGAAGGGCAGGCGGACTTTCGCCTTGTACACCGAGGACTGCCGCCGCAGCAGGCTGGCGAGCCGCTTCGCCTTGCGGTTGGCGAGGATCAGCGGGTTGTCGTAGGCGCGTTCGCGACCGTCGGTAACCCACAGCCACGTATGCGCATCGCCGCTGACGACGCCGGGACGGCTCTTGATCTCGATGAGGAAGAGGGCCGCCGGCGTGAGGATCAACGCGTCGACCTCGTTGACCCTGCCTTCCTCGTCGATGAACTCGAAGTTGGTCCAGGCGTGCCAGGGCTCGCGATCGGGGAGATGATTGCGCAGCCAGTCCAGCGCCTCACGCTCCCAGGCGAACGGTGACTGGGAAACGGCCTGCCAGCGACTGAGGCTCATGGGCATTTACGTGGCGCCGGCAAACGGCACGTTGTCGTGCTGCGGAGGCTCGTCGGGGACGATTTCCAGCAGCTCGCCCAAGCCGCAGCCAAGAACCGTGCAGATTCGCTCCAGCGCGGGGAGGTCGACACGGGCCGCCCGGTCGCGCGTCAAAGCGCTCACCGTGCTGCGGTTGACATGCGCCCGCTGCGCCAATTCGGCGGCTTTCAGCTGGTGGCGTTGCATGAGTTCGCCGAGGTGGGAACGGACCATGGAATGTGAAATCATCGCGGGGTGTTGCGCAGGATAGCACCCTTTCCGGCTTGAAATTGAAGGCTGCAGCCGCAACGATGACATCAGGTGGGCGGCGTGAGCGCCGAGAAACCGCGGCGAAAAGAGCCGCACCCAAAGCAATTGGCCACAGCCTTCGCGCACCAGATAGAATTGGACGTGGGTTGCGCGAGCGCTTGCTGGCCAATGGCCGCCGACCCTGCGAGAGTTGGACGTCGTGGTGATCAGTGCGGTCGCTGGCACAAGCAATCAGCCAGCAACATAGCCTCTGACTATGGCTGGAATTGTCAGAATCAATTGGAACAATGCTGGCGACTTCATTAGTATCCACTCGTCGCTTGTTTTTATTCACTGAACTCAAAGGAGAGCTCAAGATGTCGTTGATCAACACCGAAATCAAACCGTTCAAGGCTACCGCTTTTCACAACGGCAAGTTTGTCCCCGTTTCCGACGCTGACCTGAAGGGCAAGTGGTCCGTTGTGGTCTTCTATCCGGCTGATTTCACCTTCGTCTGCCCGACGGAACTGGGTGATCTGGCTGACGAGTACAGCTCTTTCCAGAAGATTGGCGTGGAAGTCTATGCGGTGTCCACCGACACGCATTTCACCCACAAGGCCTGGCACGACGCGTCCGACACCATCAAGAAGATTCAGTATCCGATGCTCGGCGACCCGACCGGCACACTCACCCGGAATTTCGATGTGATGATCGAGGAGGAAGGTCTGGCCCTGCGTGGGACCTTCGTGATCAACCCCGAGGGCGTCATCAAGGTCTGTGAAATCCACGACCTGGGTATCGGTCGTGACGCCAAGGAGCTGCTGCGCAAGGTGCAGGCCGCCCAGTACGTCGCCAACCACCCGGGTGAAGTGTGCCCGGCCAAGTGGACTCCGGGTGACGCCACGCTGGCCCCATCCCTCGATCTGGTCGGCAAGATCTAAAGTTTCGATCGCGTTGCGGGTGCGCTGTCCCGCAGCGCGATTCCGGGTCCCAGCGCAAAGGGGCCGCAAAGCAGGCTGCTTGGCGGCCCCTTTTCAATGCAACTCGTCACGAAAGACTCACATGCTCGACAACAACATCAAGACTCAACTCAGGACTTATCTCGAAAAGCTCCAGCAACCGATCGAACTGATCGCTTCGCTCGACGGCAGTGGCAAGGCACAAGAGATGCTTGCACTGCTGCAGGATATCGCGGCGCTTTCGACCAAGGTCAGCGTCAGGCACGACGGCGACGCCCCGCGCAAGCCGTCCTTTGCCGTCGGTCGCCCTGGGGAGGCGGCGCGGATCAGCTTCGCCGGCATTCCGATGGGCCACGAATTCACCTCCCTGATCCTGGCCCTGCTGCACACCGGTGGGCATCCTCCGAAAGCCGAGGCGAGCGTGATCGAGGAGATCCGCGCCATACCCGGTCGCTTCCACTTCGAAACCTTCATCTCGCTTTCCTGCCACAACTGTCCTGACGTCGTGCAGGCACTCAATCTGATGGCCGTGCTGAACCCCGGCATCAGCCATCAAATGATCGATGGTGCGCTGTACCAGGATGAAGTGACGGCCCGCCAGATCATGGGGGTACCGACCGTCCTGCTGAACGGCCAACCTTTCGGGCAAGGTCGCATGACGCTCGAGGAAATCGTTGGCCAGATCGATACCGGTGCCCTGCAACGTGAGGCGGACAAGGTTTCGGCCCGTGCGCCCTTCGACGTGCTGATCGTCGGTGGGGGTCCGGCCGGCGCCGCCGCTGCCATCTATGCTGCCCGCAAGGGGATTCGCACCGGGGTGGTCAGCGAGCGCTTCGGTGGACAGGTGCTCGACACGCTGGCCATCGAGAACTTCATCTCGGTCAAGGAGACCGACGGTCCGAAGCTCGCGGCCGCGCTGGAGCAACACGTCAGGGAATACGACGTGGATATCATCAATCTGCAGCGCGCCGAAGCGCTGCTGCCGGGCACAGTCGGCGGACTGATCGAACTCCGGCTGGCCAGCGGCGCGTCCGTCAAAAGCAAGACGGTGATCCTGGCCACTGGGGCACGCTGGCGGGAAATGAACGTCCCCGGCGAGAAAGAATATCGGGGGCACGGCGTCGCCTACTGCCCGCACTGTGATGGACCGCTGTTCAAGGGCAAGCGGGTGGCGGTCATTGGCGGCGGCAACTCCGGGGTCGAAGCGGCCATCGACCTCGCGGGCGTCGTCGCGCATGTCACCCTGCTCGAATTCGAGAGTAGCCTGCGTGCCGACGCGATCCTGCAGAAGAAGCTTTTCAGCCTGGCCAATGTGACCGTGATTACCCAGGCGCTGAGTACCGAAGTGAGCGGCGACGGCAAGAAGGTCAACGGCCTGGTCTACACCGACCGGAAGAGCGGTCAGGGGCATCGCATCGACCTCGAAGGGATCTTTGTCCAGATCGGCCTGCTGCCCAACAGCGATTGGCTCAAGGGAACGATCGCCCTTTCCGCGCGCGGCGAGATCGAAATCGACGCCCGTGGGGAAACCTCGCTGCCTGGCGTTTTCGCGGCAGGCGACGTGACGACGGTGCCCTACAAGCAGATCGTCATCGCCATGGGTGAAGGCTCCAAGGCTGCGCTCAGCGCCTTTGATTACCTGATACGCAGTTCCGTTGCGTGAGCGCTCACCAGCACGACCACCGGATGCCCGCCGCCCCACCGGCGGGCTTTGCTTCAGTTCGCGGGGGCACGCCGATTCCGGCTTGAACGCGCAGGTCCAGTTCAGAACCTGCGCCGCCCAGAGGAGCGGCGGGCGTCTGGTGTCAGCAGGCACCGCCACTGCCGGTCATGACACGCGCTACATGAAGCTTGATCGCCAGGAAACTGTCGGGTAAGGTTCGCGTCATGGCACTACCGGAGACCACTGCCGACTTGCTGCGCAAGCTGAGCAAAGAGCTGTCGCGCATGCGGGCATTGCTGATCGATCGCTACCCCAATGCCCGCAATTCGCTGCGGATCATGCTGTCCTCGATGGGTGTCACCGCCGTGCATAACGCCGGCAGTTCAGCGGAGGTGCTCCGACAGGTCAGGGCGCACAGCTTTGACATCATCCTCTCCGATTACCAGCTCGAAGACGGACGCGACGGCCAGCAGTTGCTGGAGGAGTTGCGCCAGCAACATCTGGTGCCGCTGAGTACCGTCTTTTTCATCATCACCAGCGAACGTGGATACCACAACGTGGTTTCGGTTGCCGAACTGGCACCTGACGACTACCTGATCAAGCCTTTCACCGCCGACGAGTTGCACGGCAGGCTGGTACGTACGATCTACAAGAAGCGCTTCTTTGCGCAACTCTACGAGCATCTCGACAATGGCGCTTTTGCCCTGGCGCTGGCCACCTGCGAACGCCTGCTTGCGCAGGACAGCGGCTTTCTCCTGGACGCGCTGCGTCTCAAAGGCGAGATCCTCAACACCCTGGGGCGACATGCCGAGGCCCAGAACGTCTATCAACAGGTGCTGGCGCAGCGGGTGGTGCCATGGGCACGCATGGGTCTGGCCTTTGCATTGCGGGGGCAGCAGCAACTGGCCGAGGCCGAGGCCCTCGGCCAGTCGCTGGTCGACGAGTTTCCGGAATTCACTGCCGGCTACGATTTTCTCGCCGAAGTACGAGAAGAAATGGGCAAGCCCGAAGAAGCCCAGGAAGTACTGCTGCGCGCGGCGGCGATTTCTCCGAAGAACTCGACACGACAACGGATGGTCGGCGATGTCGCGGCACGCAACAACGATTTGCCGACCGCCGAAAAAGCCTACGGCAAGGTTCTGGAGCGTCGCCGCGGCTCATCACTGAAGAATATCGACGACTACACCAATCTCTCGCGAGTGATGGTTGACCGCGGCCATACGACCGCTGCCCGACAGATTACCGATGAATTGCGAAGGGACTGGCGTGGCAGCCGGCAAGGGGAATTCGCCGCCCTGGTCATGGAAAGCCTCTGCGCCAACAAGGAAGGCGATCCCGCCAAGGCCAGGCAGGCCGTCGAAAAAGCACTGCTGCTGAACGATGCCTTGAAGGACGAAGGAAAGACGTCGGGACTCTCGCAGAAGCTGACCCTTGACCTGGCCCAGGCGTGTCTGGCCACCGGCGACGAGGCGAGTGCGCGGGGTATCCTTCGCCAGGTGGCCGCCGAAAACCACGAAGACCGCCACATGATCGCCAACGTGCAGGGGATCTACGCCAGAGCGGGCAAGGAAGAGGACGGCCAGGCCCTGCTTGCGGAGGTCGGCAAGGAAATCGTGGATCTCAACAATCGCGGCGTCCTGGCCGCTCGCCGCGGCGATGTCGAAGGTTCGGTCAAGCTGCTGATGGAAGCGGCAGAACGGGTACCCAATCTGCAATTCCTGATCAACGCCACCAAAGCCATTTTCACGCTGCTGGACATCAAGGGCTGGGATCCGGCACTGGCCAGACGCGGTCTGCGCTACCTGCAGATGGCGCAAGCCAAGGACCTGCGCAACGCCCGCGTGATCTCGGCACGCGAGCTGTATCAGCGGGTCGCACGCAAGTACGGGGTGGCTATCGTCTCGCTGGCCAACGCTCACCGCCAGGGCGAGGAGTCGGGGGGGTAGGGAGTTCAGGATCTGGCCGACGAGGAGTCCGCCCCCAACGCCACTTGCTCACCAGTCTGGCTTTACTCGCGGGCGGGCACCCGGAGCAGCAGTTCATCGAGGAACACTCTGGCCGGTAGCGACAGGATCTTCGATTTCAGATGGATCACCAGCCACGGCTTGCGCAACGGGAATCCCTGCACGTCGAGGATGCACAGGCCTTCGCTCGCAGGATTCATCGGCAGTGCGTGTCGGGAAAGCACTGCCAATCCCATGCCACTGGCAACCAGATCGCGGATTGCTTCATTGCTGTTGACGGACATCTTGATCTCCAGCTTCACTCCGATCTGCGCCAGATGCGTATCGATCGTCCGGCGCGAACCCGAACCCGTTTCGCGAAGGATGAAGCGCTCGCCGCTCAGCGCCTGCAGTTCGATGGAGCGCTCGGCGGCCCAATGACCGAGCGGAGCGATCACCACCTGCTCGTTGTCGAGAAACGGGTAGCAGGTCAACTCCAGGTCTTCCGGTGGGTAGACCATGACGTAGAGATCGTCCCGATTGTCGCGCATGCGCGCCACGATGCGCTCGCGCTCGGCGATTTCGAGGTCGATGAGCAGCTCTGGATAGCGTCTGGAGAAGTCGCCCAGCAGGCGTGGCAGAAAGTACTTGGCGGTGGTCACCAGCGCGACCCGCAGACGGCCACGCTTCAAACCCTTCAGATCGGCAATGGCCGATTCGAAGCGGCCCCAGACGTCGTCGAGGGCCCGTGCTGTCTGCAGCAACTCCTCCCCCGCCGCGGTCAGGACGACCTCGCGGCCTGACGGCTCGAACAAAGGCAGACCCAGAGTTTCGACGATCTGCCTGACCTGGAGTGAAACGGCCGGCTGTGTGAGGTGCAGGACAGCGGCTGCTTTGGAAAAGCTGCGCATGTGCGCCACGGTGGTGAAGGTTTCGAGTTGGCGAAAGGTGATCCGGCGGCGCGGCATATATAAGTCCGAACAAATATCTTGAGCGATTATATCTCATTGGACTTTATCACGCTGCGTCCGCATAGTTCATTTGTCCAAAGCGTCGTATCAGATCAACCCCCTCAGGAGAAACTTATGCGCAATTACACCACCGACAGCGCTGAAGCCATGTCACGAGTCGTAGCCCTTGCCCTGCTCGCCGATGGTGCGCTTGACCACTGCGAACTCGCGTCGCTTGAAAAACACAAAATCTACGGCAGGCTGCGCATCGACGCCGCAACCCTGGATCAGGTGATCCACGAATTCTGCAATGACCTGATGCAATGCGCACGCGCTCCCAATGTCGGCCAGATCGAGCTGGATAGTGAACTGATCGATCACCTGCTCGGCGACATCCGCTCACCCGAACTGCAGAAAGAGGCACTGCGGGCGATTGTCGACATCGTCAATGCCGATGGCTGCCTCAACGGCGGCGAAAGGATTCTGCTCTCCCAGGCGAAGCACCTCTGGGGTCAGGGCCTGCAACAGGACGACCACACCGTAAGTGGTAAAACACAGCCGAAGTCACCACTGGCCAGGCATCAGAAACAGTGGTTCTCGTGAAGACAGCCTGGCCGCTTCGCTTGCGGAGCGGCCGCGCCGCTTATGTCGCGAGGGGCTAGAGGCGGCCCCCAAGGCCCAGGTAACTCTCGATCACCCGCCGATCCATGGACAATTCGCTGCTCGGCCCTTCCAGGGACAACTCTCCGGTTTCCAGGACATAGCCGTAATCGGCGACCTGCAACGCGGCCCGGGCGTTCTGCTCGACGAGCAGGATCGCCACGCCCAACCGCTTCAGCTGCGCGACGGTACGAAAAATTTCCTTGATGACCAAAGGTGCGAGTCCAAGACTCGGTTCATCGAGCAGCAGCAGCCTGGGTTTGGCCATCAGCGCCCGACCCATGGCCAGCATCTGGCGCTCGCCGCCCGAGAGGGTAGCGGCCATCTGGTTTCGACGCTCCATCAGGCGCGGAAAGGTGTCGAACACCTGGTCCATGGTTTCCAGATGATCGCGATGACCTGCCCGATAGCGGTCGAAAGCCCCCAGCAGCAGGTTGTCCTCGACGCTCATCTCGGCAAAGAGTTCGCGTTTCTCCGGAACCAGAGTCATCCCTTGACGCACCAGTTGCTCGACGCTGCGCCCTGCCCCTTGCCGCTCGCCGAGATAGACGATCTCGCCACGTACTGGAAGCAGTCCGATCAGGGCCGACAGGAGGGTGGTCTTGCCGGCTCCGTTCGGACCGATGACGGTGACGATCTCTCCCCGGTGTACCTTCAGGGCGAGACCATGCAGCGCCTCCACCTTGCCGTAATTCACCGACAGGCCGCGCACCTCAAGGACGACCGTTCTTTCGGGCTGCTCGGGGAGCGTACTCATTCCACGCCGCCAAGGTAGGCTTCGATTACCGCCGGATTCCGCTGGATCTCCTCGGGCCGCCCGGCAGCAAGTTTTTGCCCAAACTCCATCACCAGCACCCGGTCGGCGAGGCCCATCACGAAATCCATGTCGTGCTCGACCAGCAGGATACCCATGCCTTCCGCGCGCAAACGCCGCAGAAGGTCGGCGAGCGCCTGCTTTTCGAGGTAGCGCAGGCCGGCAGCCGGTTCGTCGAGCAGCAACAGGCAAGGGTCGGCTGCGAGCGCACGGGCAATCTCGACGATGCGCTGTTTCCCGAGGGGCAGGCTGCCGGCTGCTTCGTACATCTGTTCGGGCAGACCACAGCGCTCGATCTGGACAGCCGCTTCGTGCAGCAGGCGGGACTCCTCGGCACGGTCGGCGCGGCAGGCGGCAGCGACAAAGCCGCGGCGGCCGCGCAGGTGCGCGCCGATGGCGACGTTCTCGATCACGCTCATCGATGGCAGGAGACGTACATGCTGGAAGGTCCGGCTCATCCCACGGCGCGCGATCTCACGTGCCGGCAGACCCTCGATAGGCTCGCCGCGAAAGCTGACCGAACCGGAGGTCAGCGGGTCAACCCCGGAAATGCCATTGAACATCGTACTCTTGCCCGCGCCGTTCGGCCCGATCAGGGCCATCACCTCCCCGGCCCTGACCCCGAAGCTCACCCGGTCGTTGGCCAACAGGCCACCGAAGCGCTTGCTGGCGTCCTTCACCTCCAGCAGCACCGAGCCCGCTTCCGGCAGCGGGCGCCGCGTCAGAGGGCGAACGCCATCGACACGTGCACAGATCAGGCGCTGCGGAAAGAAGCGCTGGATCATCGGCCACACCCCGTCACGCGCGCGATGCAGCACGACGATCATCAACAGCCCGAAAACGATGATCTCGAAGTTGCCGCTCTGCCCAAGCAGCCTCGGCAACCAGTCCTGCAGCCATTGCTTGAGTACCGTGATCAAACCCGCGCCGAGGATCGCACCCCAGACATGCGAGACGCCACCGACCACCGCCATGAACAGATACTCGATGCCCTGCGTCAACGAGAACGGCGTCGGGTTGACGAAGCGCTGCAGATGCGCATAAAGCCAACCGGAAGTGCTGGCGTAGAGTGCCGCCAGCGTAAACACCACGATCTTCGAGCGCGGAGTATTGACACCCATGGCTTCGGCCATCACCGAGCCACCCTTCAGCGCCCGGATGGCGCGGCCTTCACGCGAATCGAGCAGGTTGCGCGTCCCAAGAACGAGTACCAGCAGGACCGCCCAGATCAGGTAGAAGAACTCACGCCCCGACTTGAGTTCCAGTTCGACGAACTGCAGCGGCGGGATGCCGCTCATGCCGGTGTGGCCTCCCAGCGCATCGAGATTGCCAAACAGATAGTAGAGGCTCATTCCCCAGGCAATGGTACCCAGCGGCAGAAAGTGGCCGGACAGGCGCAAGGTGACCAGGCCGAGCGAGAGGGCCACCACGCCCGTGACCAGCAGACCCGCAGGCAGCGTCAACCACGGCGAAACACCATGTACGGTTGTCAGGTAGGCCGAAGTGTAAGCGCCAAGGCCGACGAACGCGGCCTGCCCGAAGGAAGTCAGGCCACCCACACCGGTGAGCATTACCAGTCCGAGCGCGACAATGGCATAGAGACCGATGTAGTTGAGCAGCGTGACGTAGAATTCGGGCAACAGCACCGGCGCCAGCAGCAGCACGACGATGAAGAGCAGCAACAGCAGCGTCGACTGCAAGCTACGCTTCATTCCTCCTCCACATGTCGCGTCGTCAGCGAACGCCAGAGCAACACCGGGATGATCAGGGTAAACACGATCACCTCCTTGAAGGCGCTGGCCCAGAACGAGGAATAGGATTCGAGCAGACCAACCAGGATGGCACCGGCAGCGGCCACCGGATAACTGGCAAGGCCGCCGATGATCGCGCCGACAAATCCTTTCAGGCCGATCAGAAAACCCGAGTCGTAGTAGATGGTGGTAATCGGTGAAATCAGAATGCCTGAAAAGGCGCCGATCGACGCCGCCAGGGTAAACGACAGCATCCCGGCCAGACTTCCAGAGATCCCCATCAGGCGCGCGCCGGTGCGGTTCATCGCCGTGGCGCGCAGGGCCTTGCCGTAGATCGTGCGTTCAAAAAAGAAATACAGGGCAATGATCAACAGCACGCTGGCGACCAGTACCAGTAGCGTCTGGCCTTGCAGCAGCACATCGCCGACCTCGAAGCTCACCTCGGTGAATGACGGCGTGCGCGAACCCTCGGCACCAAAGAAAAGTAGCCCGATGCCGATCAGCGTGACATGTACGGCAACGGAAACGATCAGCAACACCAGCACGGACGCTTCCGCAACCGGCTGATAGGCCAGGCGGTAGATCATCGGCCCGAGCGGAACGACCAGCAGCAGTGCCAGAAACACCTGCACCAACAGCGGCAGACTGGCCGAAGAAACCGCCACCAGAGCCCCGGCCAGAAGCAGCGGCGCCCCGCAATTGAGCAACAGGATCAGGGGTATGCGCCTGAAATGCCGTTTCCGCAGCGCCGCCGCCCCCTCGATCAGGGCAATCAGTGTACCCATGGCCAGCAACAGCCAGACGGTCCCCGGTAGCCGGCCAGCCTGCAGACTGGCCAGGGTCAGGGCGCCGAAAGCAACAAACTCCCCTTGCGGGATGAAGATCACCCGCGTGACGGCGAAAACCAGTACCAGCGCCAGCGCCAGCAACGCATAGATGGCGCCGTTGGTGACTCCATCCTGGCCCAGCAGTAATGCAATCTGCAAATCCATCGACACTGTTCCGGTCGCCACCCTGTTCGGGGGCGAGGATGATACCCGACTAAGGGCGGGACCTGGCGACGCAACCGCGGCGCGCCATGCGTCTTATTGCACCAGTTTCCAGCTGCCCCCTTCGACCTTGACCATCACGCGGGCGCGTTGGTCAAACCCCAGATGGTCTTGCGGGCTCATGTTGAAAACCCCGTGCGCCGCAGTCAGGTTCCGGGTCTTCTCGAGCCCGTCACGCAGCGCCTGGCGGAACTCCGGCGTACCCGGCTGCGCTTTCTTCAACGCCTCGGGCACGGCATTGGCCAGCAGCTTGCTGGCATCCCAGGCGTGCGCGCCGAAGGTGGACACACTCCCCTTGCCATAGGCTGCCTCGTACTTGCCGACGTATTCAAGCGCCGCTTTCTTGATCGGGTTGGCATCGGGCAACTGCGCGGCGACCAGCACCGGGCCGGCCGGCAGGAAGGTGCCTTCGCAGTCCTTGGCACAGACCCGCAGGAAATCGGCATTGGCCACCCCGTGCGTCTGGTACATGATCCCCTTGTAGCCCTTTTCCTTGAGCGACTTCTGCGGCAGCGCCGCGGGCGTCCCGGCACCGCCGATCAGCACCGCATCCGCCTTGGTGGCAAGGATCTTCAGCACCTGACCGGTGACCGATGTGTCGGCACGATTGAATCGTTCGTTGGCCACGATCTGAATCTTGCGCACCTCGGCGATTTTCGAGAACTCGTTCCACCAGCCTTCGCCGTAGGCGTCGGCAAAGCCGATATAGGCGACTGTTCTGACGTTGTTGTTGGTCATGTGTTCGACAATGGCCGTCGCCATCTGGGCATCATTCTGCGGGGTCTTGAACACCCAGTAGCGCTTGGCATCCATCGGTTCGATGATGCGTGCAGAAGCGGCCATGGCAATCATCGGCGTGCCGGCTTCGGCGACAACGTCGATCATCGCCAGCGAGTTGGGTGTGATCGTCGAACCGATGATCACATCGACCTTGTTCTCGGCGATCAGCTTGCGGGTGTTCTTGACCGCAGTGGTGGTGTCGGAGGCATCATCGAGGACGATGTAGTTGACCTTTTGACCAGCGATGGTGGTCGGTAACAGCGCCACTGTATTTTTCTCCGGGATACCCAGCGAGGCCGCCGGTCCGGTTGCCGAAAGCGTTACCCCGACATTGATATCGGCTTGAACGTTGGCAGCAAAGGCTGCCGCCAGCAGGGCAACAAGCCCGGCCGTCGATGCTTTGATCTTCATGGTCCCCCCAACACGATTTTCCGGTGCGCAAAGGCTGCAGACTGGCCCGCAGCAAACAGGCATTGTGCGGCCGCAGGAACCGCGAGACAAGTCTAAACGAAGGTATCGTGCGCGAATTTGAGGATAAAGAGGCTCACCACGCACAAAAAAAGTCTTCCGAACGAAACCACTGCCGTGGCGCAGTGCCAGGTGCGCGCCGAGAAACGAACCGAGTACATTGCAGGTCGCCATCAGTAGCGCCAGCATGGGCAAAAAGTGACCATGCGGGATGAAGAACGCCAGCGCCGCGAGGTTGGTAGCGACGTTGACCACTTTCGCAGCGGCCGAGGCATGCAGAAAGTCGAATCCGAAGAACCGCACAAAGAGGAAAATCAGGAAACTGCCGGTGCCGGGCCCGAAGAAGCCATCATAGAATCCGATGGCGCCTCCCAAAATCAACGCGTAGGCGAACTCCCGCCGGCCCTGGTGCTGCGGCCGATGAATCGCGCCGAAGTCGCGTCTCCAAAAGGTGTAGGCGGCAGCGGCAATCAGCATCACCAGGATCAAGGGACGCAGCATGGCAGGGGGCAACCAGACGACAGCCATCGCGCCCACATAGGAACAGGAAAACGCCGCCACGGCCGCGGGCAGCGTCGTGCGCCAGGGCATCTGAACACGACGCGCATAGCGCCAGGCGGCATTGCTCGTGCCCAGAACGCTGGAGAACTTGTTGGTACCAAAAATGGTGGCCGGAAGTTCACGCGGCAACGCGTTGAACAGCGCAGGAATCTGGATCAGTCCGCCGCCACCGACTACGGCATCGATAAAGCCGGCAAACAGGGCCGCAATGGCCAGGCCAGCCATGGTCGGGGAATCAACACCGGCCATCGTCGCTCAGCACCGCGCCACAAGAAAAATCCGCTGAAAAGGGAAGAGCGTGTAGCCGTCCGGATGGCGCGGATATGCAGCGCGCAAACGCCCGCGATAGGCCGCCAGGAAGTCATCGGTCGCCACCGCATCGAGTCGCGCCAAGTAGGGCACCATTGTCGTGCCTTTCATCCACTCGAAGACGGCATCGTCACCCTGCAGCACTTGCCAGTAGGTGGTCTCCCAGAGTTCCAGATGGCGGCAATGCGCCGCCAATAACTGCTGGTACTCTGCGGCCGACAGGACGCTGCCCATGCGCACCTTGCCGAGAAGCGGCAGCCAGCGGGGCTCCTCGGCCAGTTCGCGCAGGATTCGGTGCGACGCTGCACCAAAGTTCGACGGCATCTGCACCGCCAATGTGCCACCGTCCACCAGTTGTTCGAGAAGGGTCGGGAACAATTGCTGATGATCGCTCAGCCAGTGCAAGGCAGCATTCGAAAAGATGACGTCGGGCGCACGCGTTGCGCGCCAGGTGGCGATTTCTGCGCACTGCCAGAGAATACCGGAGTGGGTAACGGCGGCTTCGGCGAGCATCGCCGGATCGCTGTCGACACCGGTGAGCTGCGCCGTCGGCCAACGTTCGGCCAGCAGGCGCGTGATATTGCCGGTACCGCAGCCAAGATCGACAACGCAGCCGGCTGTCGTGCCGTCAAGCCTCGCCAAGAGATCAAGCGCCGGCCTTCGCCGCGCGTCAACGAATTTCAGGTATTGCCCGGGATCCCAACTCATTTGCCCGTCACCTCTCGCGATCCAGTAGCCAATACCCGCCCCGATGTCCCATGGCGGGTAGTTGCCGGGTTAATGTAAGAGTCACCCCTGGCCCTGACTCTGATGTCCTGACCAGCGCAAGTGCTAGGGTAAGCCAAAGTCGACGACAGCGAGAGAATCCTGAAGGAAGAGCCAGGCAGCGGCGTACCCCTGGCCCGTGGCACGCTACCGTCTGCTGCCGGCAGATGGCCGCTGCCTGCCGAGAAATTTGTCCGCCACCCTCCTTGAGGCCAGGGACAGAAGATAAACTTGTGGCGGCTTTTTCAGGACACGTCAGCATGAAACGCAAAGGTCTCATTCTCGCCGGTGGCTCGGGTACACGGCTGCACCCGGCCACGCTGGCCATCAGCAAGCAGTTGCTGCCGGTCTTCGACAAGCCGATGATCTACTATCCTCTCAGCACGCTGATGCTGGCCGGCATACGCGACATCCTCGTGATCTCCACGCCCCAGGACACCCCGCGCTTCGAACAACTGCTGGGAGACGGCTCCCGCTGGGGCATCAATCTTCAGTATGCCGTCCAGTACAGCCCGGATGGCCTGGCACAGGCTTTTATCATTGGCGACGCATTCATAGGCGACAGCCCGTCTGCCCTGGTGTTGGGCGACAACATCTTCTATGGACATGACTTCCACCAGTTACTCGGCAACGCTATGGCGCAGACCGAGGGCGCAAGCGTCTTCGCCTACCACGTGCAAGACCCCGAGCGTTACGGCGTGGCCGAATTCGACGGACACGGGAAAGTCCTGTCTCTGGAAGAGAAGCCAGCGCAACCGAAATCAAATTATGCGGTCACCGGGCTCTATTTTTACGACCGGTACGTAGTCGAATTGGCGCGGAGCCTCAAGCCATCCGCCCGCGGCGAGCTGGAGATCACTGATTTAAACCGTTTGTATCTGCAACAATCCCGGCTCAGAGTCGAAATCATGGGCCGCGGTTACGCCTGGCTAGACACTGGCACTCATGAGTCGCTCCTTGATGCGAGCCAGTTCATCGCCACGCTGGAACATCGTCAAGGGCTCAAGGTCGCCTGCCCGGAAGAGATCGCTTATCGGCAGGGCTGGATCGACGCCGGACAACTTAATACGCTGGCTCAACCGCTGGCCAAGAACGGCTACGGACAATACCTGCTGCGCTTGCTGAAAGAACGACAGCAGCCATGAAAGGGCACACAGAAACAATGAAAGTCACCCGCCTAGCCATTCCTGAGGTAGTCTTGCTCGAACCCCGAGTGTTTGGGGACGAACGAGGGGTTTTCTTCGAGAGCTTCAACCAGGCCCAATTCGAAGCAGCTATTGGACAGAAGGTTTCCTTCGTACAGGACAACCACTCCCGGTCAGCCAGGAATGTCCTGCGCGGACTGCATTACCAGATCAGGCAAGCGCAAGGCAAACTGGTCCGCGTAGTATCCGGCGAAGTGTTCGACGTGGCCGTGGATATCCGCCAGAACTCGCCGACCTTCGGCCGATGGGTGGGCGAAGTCCTCAGCGCGGAAAACAAGAGGCAGATGTGGATCCCTGAAGGTTTTGCCCACGGCTTTCTCGTGCTCACTGAAACTGCCGAGTTTCTCTACAAGACCACGGACTACTGGGCTCCAGCACACGAGCGGTGCATTGCCTGGAATGACCCGTCGATTGCGATCGACTGGCCCATCAAGGGCGAACCGATTCTCTCCAAGAAAGATGCGCTGGCGGCGACGCTCAAGACGGCAGAGATGTTCCCGTAACCGGCCTGCTGATGGGCACCGGCGTTATTGGCCGCCGCGGGATCTATTGGCAACCGCCATCAGGACATCCCTGGCCGCTGGCGCGTCCTGGCTGGCGACTGCCACATCAAGGCGTGCGAGCAGGCCGGCAAGTTCTTCTCCCTCCAGCCGCGGTTCGCTGGCCTTCATGATTTTGGGATGCCGTGTGCTCTCGGCGTTGCTGGTGGCGATCAGGAGTTCCTCGTATAGTTTTTCGCCTGGGCGCAGGCCGGTGACGACGATTTCGATATCGCCGTCGGGGTCGTCATCATCGCGCACGGCATGCCCGGCCAGGCGGATCATGTTGTGTGCAAGGTCAAGGATGCGAACCGGATCGCCCATGTCCAGCAGAAAGATCTCGCCACCGCCGGCCAGACTACCGGCCTGGATCACCAACTCCACAGCCTCGTGAATGGACATGAAGTAGCGTGTCACCTCGGCGTGGGTCACGGTCACCGGGCCGCCCAGGGCAATCTGTTCCCTGAACAGCGGGATCACGGAACCTGAGGAACCGAGCACGTTTCCAAAGCGCAGGGCACAAAAACGCTGCCCCTTGCCCAGTTGCTCCGCGCGTCGGGCAAAGTCCTGAACAATCAACTCCGCCCAGCGCTTGGTCGCCCCCATGACGTTGGTCGGCCGTACCGCCTTGTCGGTGGAAATGAGCACGAAGGTTTCCACCCCGGCGTCGAACGCGGCCTGCGCCAGAGTCAGGGTGCCCATGACGTTGTTGCGCACACCCTCGATCACATTGGCCTCGACCAGCGGCACATGCTTGTGGGCCGCCGCGTGGTAGACGGTTTCCACCCGCTGCTCGCGGAGGATCTGCTGCACCAGTTCGGCATCCTTCACCGACCCAAGGCGAGCAACGATCGGACATGGCGCGACGCGACGCAGCACCCGCTCGATCTGGTACAGCGCGTGTTCGCTGGCTTCCAGCAGCACCAATCTTGAGGGACCCAGCCCGGTGATCTGCTGGCACAGTTCGGAACCGATCGAGCCGCCGGCGCCGGTAACGAGCACCACCTTGTCAGAGATGCAACGCCCCAGCAAGGCCGGGTCAGCCGCCACGGGATCGCGTCCGAGCAGGTCCCCGATGTCGACTTCCCTCACCATGTTGACCAGGTGCCGTCCGTCGGCGATTGCCGACACGGCAGGGAGGATGCGCACCCTCAGACTGAACTGCTCAAGGAACGCCACCACCTCGCGTCGCCGCGCGCCGGAGGCGGACGGCAGGGTAACGATCACGTCATGAATCCCGAAGCGGTCGATCACCGATGGCAACTGCGTCGGCGAATAGACGCGCAGACCGTCCATGTCCTTGCCTTGCAGGGCCACATCATCGTCGACGAAGCCCGCAGGGAAAAGCTCCCGGGCCTGCCGCAACGACGCCGCCAGTTGCCGACCGGCATCGCCAGCGCCGTAAATGAGTACCTGCCTGCCGCCAAATACCCGGCGCACCGGCAACCACAACAGCCAACGGGCTCCAAAGCGCGAGCCGGCGACCAGCACTGCGGCAATCAGGCCGTAAAGCAGTGGTACCGCCCGCGGCACCCCCTCCTGTCCGGTCATTCGCGTCATGAAGGCGAGGACTGCCCATAGTGCCGCTGCCATTGTTGTGGCCTTGAGCACCGCCCACAACGCCTGCTCACCGAGGTAGCGCACCACTGAACGGTACAACCCCAACGTAATGAATCCCGGCAAGGCGAGCAATGGCGCCGTCAGGATCAGCCAGATCTGCTGCTGGCTGGGCACAAACCATTCGCCCAGACGCAGGGCGTAGGCCGCCCATACAGCGAACAGCAGTGAAACGACATCTGCCGCCATCATCACCAACTGCTTGCCGCGGCGACCCATGCTGGTGAAATGCCGAGTCAGCCGCGAGGGAATTCGTTCAGGCATCAAAGGGGTACGCCATGACGTTACAGGGCTTCAATGCTGGTGACAAGGCTAGCGCCTCGGTTCATATCGGCAAATCCTCTGTTGCCAATGTAAAGCACTTAGGCTAGAAACCCAAATCCTGCGCTGCCTCCCGTATGGCCAAACACCAAATCGCTGTTCATCCGCCCCGCCATGGCAGCCGACCACTGCCGGTAACGAGGGACGCAGCGCAGCATAGCCACGGCCAAGTGAAACGCCCAAAGCGGAAACGTCAACAATCGCGGGCGACGGCCAAGCGCGGCAAACACCCGTGCGACCATCTCACGGTATGCCAGCGTCTCGCCACCGGATATGCTGTAAGCACGGTTGACCGCATTAGGGAGGCTCTGGAAAACTATATAAAAATCAAGGATTCTGTGGGTTGGAAGCCAGTATGGCATGGAAATCTTGGCCGGTTTTCCGTACGGCGTCAGCAGAAGGACGGATGAAACCCGATACTAGCTTATCTGTCGAGCTTTGTTAGCATCCACTTGCAAATCCGCGACAAGCTTGTCGAAAGCGTTGCTTTTTCCCAATAACCCAGCAGCCAGGGCTAATAATATGGGTGGGAATCGAAAAACCCGATTGTATCTGCCATAGCCTTCTCCAAGATACTGGAA
>JADKBU010000033.1 GCA_016714935.1 Candidatus Accumulibacter propinquus
GGCCGATGACCAGCGACTCGATCACCTCCGGCAGTTGTTCGACCTGACGATAGATCTCCCCGGTGCCGATACGCACCCCGCCGGGATTGAGTACGGCATCCGAGCGACCGTAGATGATCATGCCCTCGTTGGTGGTGAGTTCGACGAAATCGCCGTGGCACCAGACATTGGGGAAGCGCTCGAAGTAGGCGGCGTGGTACTTGGCGCCGTCGGGATCGTTCCAGAATCCGACCGGCATTGCCGGGAAGGGCGCGGTGCACACCAGTTCGCCACGTTCGCCCAGCCCTGCGGGAATCGGCCCGGCCCTCCGCGTCGAAGACGTCGACGGCCATGCCGAGGCCGCGACACTGCAACTCGCCGCGGTAAACCGGAAGGATCGGACTACCCAGTGCGAAGCACGACAGGATGTCGGTACCGCCGGAAATCGACGCCAGCAGAAGATCTGCCTTGATTTCGCGATAGACGTAGTCAAAGCTCTCCGGCGCCAGAGGGCTGCCGGTCGAAAACATGACTCGAAGATGCTCGAGGCGGTGTGTCTGACGCGGTTGGAGGCCGCTTTTGGCAATCGCGTCGATGAACTTGGCCGAGGTACCAAAGTGTGTCATGCGCTCGGCGTCGGCGTAGTCGAAAAGGATCGTTCCCGGTCGGCCGGCCCCCCGCACGAACGGCGAACCATCGTAGAGCAGCAGCACGGCGTCCGAGGCAAGCGCCGAAACCAGCCAGTTCCACATCATCCAGCCGCAGGTGGTGAAGTAGAAGATGCGGTCATCCGGCCTGATGTCGCCGTGCAGTTGGTGCTCCTTGAGGTGCTGCAGCAAGGCACCGCCATGACAGTGGACGATGCACTTAGGCACCCCGGTGGTACCGAGGGGAGAACATGATGAATAACGGGTGCGCGAAAGGTAGCGCCACAAACTCGATCTCGGCAGCCGCAAACGGCGCGACGAAGTCGACGTAGCGCACGCCGTTGCGGATGCGGACACTGCCGGCGACGCGTCGAGGCAGGAGACGACCAGCGTCCGCTCCACGCTTGGCATTTGCGCAGCGACTTCGGCGTTCTTGGCCATGCAGTCGACCCGCTTGCCGTTGTACCAGTAACCGTCAACGCACAGCAGGATCTTCGGTTCAATCTGCCCGAAGCGGTCCAGGACCCCCTGTACCCCGAAATCAGGCGATGCGGACGACCAGATGGCGCCGAGCGCAGCCGTTGCCAGCATGGCGATCAACGCCTCGGGCATGTTCGGCAGATAGGCGGCGACGCGGTCACCCTGGACGACACCAGCAGCCTTCAGCGCCTGCGCACAGCGCGAAACCTGTACATAAAGCTCGCCTCGGGAGAGGCGGCGCCTTATCTTGTCCTCTCCCCAGAAAACCAGGGCGTCGGCGTCATCGCGGCGGCGCAGGAGGTTCTGTGCATAATTGACCCGGGCCTGCGGAAACCAGCGGGCGCCCGGCATGCGGTCGCCGTCTTCGACGACGCTCGCACCGCATTCGCCGAGCACCCGGCATTCATCCCACAGCGAACGCCAGAACGCCTCGGGACTGGCCACCGACCAGCGCCAGAGGCTGGCGTAATCCGAACAGCCGGCTTGCCAACGCAGGTTGACTGCGGCGATGAAGGAACTGAGTTTCGCTGTCGCGACAGCATCGGCGCTGGGGCGCCAGAGTGCTTCGTTTTCCATGACCCCGCTCCTCCTGTGCTCAGGCAGGCAATTCCGCACGCAGTTCGTCGGGAATCGGTACCGACTTGCCGGTCGCCACATCCATCCAGACGATTTTCGAGTCGCCTGTCGCATACAGGGTGTCGTCGCCCTGCAACCCGATTTCGTAGTACGTCGGCACGCTACTACGCCCGGGACGACCGCAGAACATGCGCACTTCGACGACACCCGGATAGTTCAGGGGCACCAGAAAGGTGCAACTGGCGTTGATGATCACCGGTGCCGAGCCCCGCGGCATGACCTTGAAGCCGAGGGTTTCAAGGTACTCAACGCGGGCCTGCTCCATGTAGCGGAAGTAGATGGTGTTATTGACGTGTCCGTAGGCGTCCATATCGCCCCAGCGGATCGGAATCAGGCTGGTCTGGACGAGTTTGCGTTGGCTGTGCATTGGCATTCCTGGTCTGATTGCGCGGGTTCGGTCCTGCCGGCAGACGGCAAGACCGAACCCGCCGAACATGAGCAGCGGCGGCCCACCCGAAGGGACCGCCACTATCCGCCGCTCAGAACATGTCTTCGGGCAGTGCCAGCACCCCTTCGGCACCATCGGTCACACTGCTCGCCAGACCGGCGGCCTGCGACAACACGTGGTCGGCATAGAAGCGCGCGGTAACGATCTTTGCCGGGTAGAAGGGATCACTGTCACCCGCGTCGATCTTTTCCTGTGAAATCAGCGCAGCACGGACCATCTGCCAACCTCCGGCAACGATGCCAAGCAGCGTCAGGAAAGGAACCGCGCCCGCCGATGCCGCACGAACATCCTTGCCATAAGTGGCCACCAGCCATTCCCCGGCGCTCGCCAGGGCGTCGACGCCGGCGGCAAAGCGACTACGGATGGCCGCGAGTTCTCCCCCGCTCCGCTGAGCCAGGTCGGCGTCGAGCGCACGCATGTCAGCAATCAGCGCGTTGAGAGTGGCGCCGCCTTCGCGAGCAATCTTGCGGCCGATCAGGTCATTGGCCTGGATGCCCGTGGTCCCTTCGTAGATTGTCGAAATCTGGGCATCACGCAAGTGCTGCGCGGCGCCGGTTTCTTCGACGTAACCCATGCCGCCATGCACCTGCACCCCCATCGAAGCCATGCTCACCCCGCTCTCGGTGCTCCAGCCCTTGACCACGCCGATCATCAGATTGACAAAAGCCTGGTTGCGCTTGCGTACCTCATTGTCCGGATGGTGCACTGCGGCATCGTGCGCGGCGGCCACCACGTAGGCCAGAGCCCGGGTGGCCTCGGCGCGCGACTTCATGGTCATCAGCATGCGGCGGACGTCGGGATGGTTGATGATCGCCACCTTTGGGCCGCCGCGTACGCCGATGTCGGTACACTGGATGCGCTCGCGCGCATAGTCGCGCGCGCGCTGGTAAGCCCGCTCGCAAGCGGCAACGCCTTCGAGGCCGACGCCAAAACGCGCCGCATTCATCATGATGAACATGTATTCCAGACCGCGATTCTCCTCGCCGACCAGGTAGCCGACGGCACCGCTTTGATCGCCAAAAGCCATGATCGCGGTCGGGCTGGCGTGGATACCCAACTTGTGCTCGATCGACACGCAATAGGCATCGTTGAGAGCCCCCAGGCTGCCGTCGTCGTTGACCATGAACTTCGGAACAATAAACAGCGAAATCCCCTTGACCCCCTCGGGGGCCGTCGGAGTACGAGCAAGCACGAGATGGATGATGTTCTCCGCCATATCGTGGTCACCATAGGTGATGAAGATTTTCTGTCCGAAGATCTTGTAGGTGCCGTCTTCCTGCGGCTCGGCACGTGTGCGTACGGCGGCAAGATCGGAGCCGGCGCTCGGCTCGGTAAGGTTCATCGTACCGGTCCACACGCCGCTGACCATCTTTTCGAGGTAAGTCTGCTTGAGCTCGTCGCTGCCGGTAAGTACCAGCGACTCGATGGCCCCGGCGGTCAGCAGGGGGCATAGAGAAAACGAGTGGTTGGCCGCTTTCCACATTTCGGCGACGGCAGCGGCAACGACCTTGGGCAGCCCCTGACCACCCCACTCGGGTTCGCAGGCCAGCGCCGTCCAGCCGCTATCGGCGAACAGCTTGTAAGCTTCCTTGAAGCCGGCAGGCATGGTCACCGCCTTGTCTTGCCAGCGAGCCCCCTCCTGATCACCGGACCAGTTGATCGGTGACAGGACTTCCTCGGCAAAGCGTCCCGCTTCCTCGAGCACCGCATCGACCAGATCCGGGGTTGCTTCTTCGCAACCAGGCAATTGCGCCACCTCGTCCAGCCCGGCAAGTTCCTTGAGCACAAACTGCATGTCACGGATGGGGGCAATGTATTCACTCATGTATTTCTCCTCTTAAGGGTTCTGTGAAAACTGCTGCGCGGCTTCGCGGGTCGCCACGATGTCGATCAAGAACAAGATTTCCTCGACTACCGGCAAGGTAAAACCGCTGCGCTGTCCATCGCGATTGTCGCGCAGCAGTTTTTCCAGGTAACCAGGACATTCCGGCCTTCCCCAGAGCGCAATGATCTGGTCGCGAATGCGTGGGATGTCCTCCAGCGTCATCGCCTTGCCCTGCTGCGTATCCAGCGGCAAGAGTTGCAGTTCCTTCTGCGAGTCGCCGCCATCCCAACGCATGATCTCAACGTTGAAATTCCGGTTCAGTTTCAGAGTCAGCGCTTCGAATTCGTCGCGCATGCCGTTGCGCTGATAAATCTGCAGCAGGCGGATCCAGGGTCGCACCGACTCCTGCGGCAGGGCGGCGAGGTATTCCTCAAGAGTTTTCGCCGCACCGCTGACGCGGCCGAAAGAAAGCATGATCTCGGCAAGTTCGAGCGCCGGACCCGCACCGCTCGCTTCGGGCTCCGGACTGGAGGCTTGCACCGGCACCACCGCTGGCTGCGGCAAGGGCGTCGGCGCTGCTGTGGCGGAGGCCGTCACGACACGGGCAGCAACCGCGACCGGCACTGCAGTCACCACCTCCTCAGGCAGCCGCGAAACCTCTGGTTCGCGTCGTGCCTTTCCGGCGGCAGCGCTCGATGTGGACTGATGCGCAGTCTCCTGGCTTTCGCGACGGCGGAAAAGCAAACCTACCAGGAATACCGCCGCGACAAGTCCGGCGTACAAGACCCAGGGCTCGGCGTCCGGGACGGCGGCCGACTGCGGTCGACGGGTCGGCTGCGCCGCAGCACTGCCGGACGCCTTTGCCGTCTCGGCTGCAGCCGGCGGCTGACTCCCTGCCGATGCTGACGAAGCCGGGGCAGAAGCCACGGACAACGGTGCAGTTTGTTCAACCACCGGGTTGCCCGCCTTCGCCACGGAAGTAGCTGCAGGAATCGCCGCGGCCGTCCCTTCGAGGCGGTCCCCTGCCCTCTTCAGTTCGGCAACATTCGCTTCCAGCCAGGCCAGCTTCTCGCTGAGGGACTGCTGCTGGTCATTCGGATCGTTGAGCATCTGCAGCGTGCGATGCTGCAGGCGGAACAACTCACGGCCCAACTCGCTGCTCGGGGCTGGCGCCGACAATTCGTCGCTCAGGCGCAGGGGCACGCCGTCTTCGCCGCGCTCGCTCGCCGGCATCGGCGAGTCCGGACGCGGACCGACAGCCGCCGGTCTACTGCGAACTGGTGTCTTTTCTGACTGCCCGCGGGGTGCCGCTGCAGGTGGGAGTGCCGATGCGCTGTCGGCTGGCACCACCGGCCCGCTTCCTGCGCGCGGCACCGCAGCCGAGGCCTGCCCGGCGGGTGCCGTGAGCAGCAGGGTGTATTGCCGCGAGGTACCGCCAGCACATTCCGAGCGTACCCCCAGGTGCACCACCGGGTCGAGCAGGGGTGCCTGTGAAACGACGTTCAAGGTATTGCGGCCGTTCTCTCTCCGGTAGCTCAGGCGTGCCGATGTAATCCATGGCAGTTCATCGCTCACTGACTCCGGACGGTAAAGCTTCAGGCAGGCCGGGTCAAAGCGCTCCGCCGGATGCTCCGCAACGTCAATTTCCGCACGCAGAACCTGGCCGACACGGGAACTACTGCGCAGTTCACCGAGGACGATCGCCCTCGCCTCGGGTACGGCCAGAGGCAGCAGGAGTGCCGCAACAGTCAGCGCGCTACGCAGGAATCTCAAGCCCATCGGGAAAGCATACCTTGTCGTGCCAGGCAGTAACACAGGAAACGATTCCGGGACAATCATTTTCTACCGAGAAACTGCGCATCGTCAAAATCAGCCAGCAATTCCGGTCGATACACGGCAAGCAGTGTGGTCAGCATTCCCGACAACCAGGCCTCGGAAAAACCGAGCAGAAAGAAATAAGGCAGATACTCGCTGCTCAGATACTCGCCGCTGTAGGCTCCTGCAAGCGTCAACAGCAGACACGACGCCGCACCGACGGCGATTACCGTCAACGCCGCGGCGAAGAAACCCTTGCCGAATATATAGACGAACATATGGCGTGGCAGCACTCGGTCTACCAGAAGATGGACCGCATGGCTCGCGGCGACGCCAACGCCCGCCATCAGCAGGGCGTTGACCGCAAAGGCCTGCCAACCGGCAATACCGTTCAGACTGGCCCCGACCAGTACCAGGCACAGGCCGATGCCGGCCAGTGCCCATCCATAACACAAGGTAAGGAATGTCGCCCCCAGCAGGTGCAGCGAAAGGCCGGGTTTGACCCCGGCCTTGAGGTGCCAGAGCAGGAGCAGCGCGACGATTGTCCCCAGGAAGACGTGCAGGCGGTTGCTGTCGGCGAGCACATGCCACGGCGCCCGCCAGGCAGCCAGACCCACGCCGGCAACAAACAGCAGCCAGGCCGTCCAGCCACCATCCAGCAGGCCGTCCGGCAGGTTCATGTGGCCTCGCGCAGCCCGGTGCTGGTCAGCCCAGTTCCTTCAACAATGCCGGCAGGACATCGAAGAGGTCACCGACCAGACCATAATCGGCGACCTGGAAGATCGGTGCCTCGGCGTCCTTGTTGATCGCCACAATCACTTTGCTGTCCTTCATTCCCGCCAGATGCTGTATGGCCCCGGAAATGCCGACCGCGATGTAGAGCTGCGGCGCGACGATCTTGCCCGTCTGTCCGACCTGATAGTCGTTCGGCACGAAACCGGCGTCAACCGCTGCACGCGAGGCACCGAGTGCGGCGCCGAGCTTGTCGGCCAGCGGTTCCAGCAGCTTGTGAAAGTTCTCGCCGCTGCCCAGGCCACGACCGCCGGCGACAATGACCTTGGCGGCGGTGAGTTCGGGACGCTCCGACTTGGTCAACTCGCGACCGACCAGCCTGCTCTGGGCGAGGTCGGGGCCGGCCGGCAGACTTTCGATAACGGCACTGCCTCCTTCACCTGCCGCTTCGAAGGCCGTTGCCCTTACGGTAATGACCTTGATCGGGTCGGTCGATCGAACAGTGGCGACGACGTTGCCGGCGTAGATCGGGCGTACGAAGGTATCAGGCGATTCGACGGCGACGATCTCGGAAATCTGCGCAACGTCGAGCAGTGCCGCCACGCGCGGCATGAAGTTCTTGCCGATGGTGGTCGCCCCGGCAAGCAAACAGGCATAGGCGGCGGCATTGGCGACGACCAGCGCCGCCAGGTTCTCCGGTGACTGGTCGGCATAATGCCCGGCATCGGCAACCAGAACCTTGCTCACTCCGGCGATCCGGGCAGCCGCCTCGGCCGCTGCCGCGCAGGCGGAGCCGGCAACCAGCAGGTGAACGTCGCCACCGATCTTCGTCGCCGCCGTGACCGCATTGAGCGTAGCCGCCTTGATCGAGGTATTGTCGTGTTCAGCAATAACGAGAATGGCCATGGTCAGATCACCTTCGCTTCAGTCTTGAGTTTCATCACCAGTGCGGCGGCGTCGGCCACCTTGATGCCGGCAGTACGCTTCGCGGGCTCGGCAACCTTGAGGGTCTTCAGACGCGGCGTCACATCGACACCCAGCGCCGCCGGGTTGGTGGTTTCGAGCGGCTTCCTCTTGGCTTTCATGATGTTCGGCAAGGTCGCGTAGCGCGGCTCGTTGAGGCGCAGGTCGGCGGTCAGCACGGCCGGCAGCGGCACCTCGACGGTTTCCAGGCCGCCGTCGATTTCGCGGGTCACGGTCGCCAACTGGCCAGCGACGACGATCTTCGACGCGAAGGTTGCCTGCGGCCAGTTCATCAGTCCGGCCAGCATCTGCCCCGTCTGGTTGGCGTCGTCGTCGATCGCCTGCTTGCCGCAAAGGACGATCTGCGGCTTTTCCTTCTCGCACACGGCCTTGAGCAACTTGGCGACCGCCAGCGGCTGCAATTCGATATCGGTCTGGATCAGGATGCCGCGGTCGGCACCGATGGCCATTGCCGTGCGCAGCGTTTCCTGGCAATTCAGCACGCCCGCCGAAACGGCGATCACTTCGGTAGCAATACCAGCCTCCTTGAGCCGCACGGCCTCTTCAACGGCGATCTCATCGAAGGGATTCATCGACATCTTGACATTGGCCAGTTCGACGTCGCTGGCATCGGACTTGACCCGCACCTTGACGTTGTAATCCACCACACGTTTGACTGGAACGAGGATTTTCAAATTTTTCTCCTTTATCACTAACCACAGTAATCGAGATCAAGCACGGGCAGGACAGGCCGCGTTTGACATTGCCGAATTCTGACCGGACAATAGACCATACTTTATCGTATGGATGGCGTACGGTACCGTATGGAGTAATGGCTGTCAACAGCGCCCGGCGACGCAGCGACACAACAATCAGCAATATTGCCTGACACGCGTGAATCAGGAAAGGATTCGATGACGATGAAGCTCGAAAATGCCAGACCACGTGCTTCGCTCGACCGCAACGGATGGGTCGAAGCGGCGATCGACATGCTTGCCGAACAGGGTGTGCAGGGTATGCGTGTCGAGGTTTTGGCGAAGAACTTCGGGGTCACCAAGGGCAGCTTCTACTGGCACTTCAAGGACCGTCAGGACCTCTTCACGGCGGTCCTGGAAACCTGGCGCGACGGCCGCATCCGCGACATCCACAAGCAGAGTGTGTCCACACCGGGCAGGGAGCATGAGCAGCTCCTGCATCTGATCGACGTCTATGGTGCGACACGCAACCGCCGGGGGATCTCGATCGAACTGGCGGTACGCGAATGGGCACGCCGAGATGCCCAGGCCGCAGCGGTCGTCGAGGAAGTCGACGCCTGGCGGCTGGAATGCACCCGCAAATTGTTCGTTGCCCGAGGCGTTCCCGACGACGAGGCGAAAAGCCGCAGCCTGCTGCTCTACGCCTACGTCTTTGGACAGAGCCTGATGGCCTGCGAAAGCTACGACCCCAGAATCGGCGACTTCAAGCACTGGATCGCCGAACTGATCGTCAAACCCTGAGTACAGCCGCTGCCAGAACGTCCAGCGTTCGGCCCGGACTATCGACCACCACGACTTCTCGCCGGGAGTTTGCCTGATGCAGCCACTCACCTGCCCAGCATTCATTCTCGCCCTCGATCAGGGCACAACCAGTTCCCGAGCCATACTTTTCAGACGCGACGGCAGCATCGCGGCGCTCTCGCAGCAGGAGTTCACCCAGCACTACCCGCAACCCGGATGGGTCGAGCACGACGCCGCCGAGATCTGGGAAACGCAGTTGACCGTCGCGCGCACCGTCCTGCGCGACAATGGCATCGCGGCGAACCAGGTCGCCGCAGTCGGTATCACCAACCAGAGAGAAACGACCGTGCTGTGGGATCGCCACAGCGGCCAACCGCTGCACCGGGCGATCGTCTGGCAGGATAGACGCACGGCGGGACTCTGCGACAGCCTGGCAGCTGCCGGACACGCCGAATTGTTCCGCGAACGAACCGGTCTGGTTCTCGACGCGTATTTCTCGGGCACCAAACTGAAATGGCTGCTCGACCACGTTCCCGGCGCCCGCGCCCGCGCCGGCCGTGGCGAACTGGCTTTCGGCACGATCGACAGTTGGCTCGCATGGAAGCTCTCCGGCGGCCGGGTGCACGTCACCGATCCGTCGAATGCCGCGCGCACGCTGCTCTTCGACATCAGGCGTCGTTGCTGGGACGACGAGTTACTGGGCCTGCTCGACATCCCGACAGCGGTGCTTCCGCAGATCGTCGACAGCAGCGGTCTGATCACCACTCTCGACCCGGATTGCCTGGGCGCTCCGATTCCACTCGCCGGCATCGCCGGCGACCAGCAAGCAGCCACCTTTGGCCAGGCTTGCCTGCAGCCGGGCATGGCCAAGAACACCTACGGCACCGGCTGCTTCCTGTTGATGAATACCGGCAGCCAGGCGATGAACTCCAGGCATCGGATGCTGACCACCATCGGCTGGCAACGACACGGGCAAACGACTTACCTGCTCGAAGGCAGCGTCTTCATGGGCGGCGCCATCGTGCAATGGTTGCGCGACGGGCTCGGGCTGATTGCCAGTTCGGACCAGATCGAGGCACTGGCTGCCTCCGTCCCGGACAGCGATGGTGTTTTTCTGGTACCCGCACATACCGGCCTGGGCGCCCCATACTGGGACCCCTACGCACGCGGCGCCCTGCTCGGCATGACGCGCGGCACCAACCGCGCGCATGTCGCGCGCGCAGCGCTTGAGGCCATCGCCTTCCAGAGTGCCGAGGTGCTGCAGGCGATGGAGCTGGATGCCGGCGGGAGCCTGTGCGAATTGCGCGTCGATGGCGGCGCCGCGGGCAATACGCTCTTGCTGCAGTTTCAGGCCGACCTGCTCGGTGTGCCGGTGATCCGTCCGCGGGTTACCGAAACGACGGCTCTCGGCGCCGCCTATCTGGCGGGGCTGGCGGTAGGCTTCTGGCAGGACGAAGCTGAACTGACTTCACTCTGGCGTGCGGAGCGTCGGTTTGAACCGACGATGACCGCAGACCAGCGCGCTGCCCTGCTCGCCGGCTGGCGACGAGCCGTCGAACGTTGTCGCCACTGGGTCACCGCCGACTGAAAGGCGATGGGTGGCAGCGCCAGACGCATCGGCTCTCACCATTTCAGGCGCTTGCCGGCAACACCTCTGGTGTCGCCGCGCGCCAACAGCCGTCGAGGTCCGCACAGGCCAGCGCGACCAGATCGCCATCGAGCACGCCCTGATTCACGAAAGCATTCAGAAAATGTGGAATCTGTTCGACGCGTTGCCGCCCGCGGTAGGGACGCTCCTGTGCCAGAGCCTGAAAAATATCCGCCACCGCGATGATCCGCGCCTCGGGCGAGAGGCGCTCGGCACTGCGCCGAAACGGGTAGCCATGGCCATTGAGCGCCTCATGATGGAAGGCCGCCCATTCGGCGACCTGCTCAAGGCCAGGAATATGGCGCAGGATCTGGTAGGTTTCGAAGCTGTGCCGCTCCATCACCGAAAACTCCAGCGGCGTCAGTGGCGCCGGCTTGTCAACGATCTCGTCCGGCACGCACAGTTTGCCGACATCGTGCATCAGCCCGGCGACCTCGACCTCGGCCAGCGCATCAGCGGGTAGTCCCACGTGCTCTCCGAGGTAACGGGCCAGTTGCGCGACGCCCAGCGAATGCGCCGCGGTGAAGTGGCTCTTGGCGTCCACAATGCTTGAGATCAGCCGAGCCACGTGGCCAAACTGCGGGAAATCGATGGTGATCCGCCAGTCCTTCAACGGCAGATCGACGAGGTAGCTCTGGACATGACGGGGCACCAGGGCAATCCAGAAGGCTTCCCTGGTGGCAGCCGCGAGGAAGGCCTCTACCACCTCCGGTGACAGCTCCCGGCCGGCAAGGCTGGCCACCGCATCGACAATCCCGTGACGATTGAACAGCGGATTTTCCAGACCGAGTTGCAGCAGGCAGGCGTCCACCCGGTCACCGAGAAGAATCAGGTTGCTGTCGAGGGCATCCGCCTCGTCCAGACCAGCGGGCAGTTCCACCCACGGCGTATGGTGATAGCGGATCGCCATGGCCACCTGCGACAGATGGGCAAAGGGCTGCAGCAGGCAATAACCGGTTTCGCAGTGGGTGTGTCTGGCATCCCAGTCCGCTTCGTGCAGCAGGCGTCGGTGCACGGCGGTCGAGGACACCCCGAGGTCATGCAGCAGGCTCGCGCAGACCAGGCGATCCAGCCGCTTATCTGGCAAACCGAGCATCAACGCCGTCTCGCGGGCGATCATGGCCACCCGCTTGCCGTGCTGGAAGTCATTCACCCCGACCAGATCGAGGGCGTCTGACAGCGCCAGGATGGCGCTTTTCAGGTCGATTCTCAGAGTCATCGAACACCCCCCCCCCCCCCCCCCCCCGCCCCGGCCCCCCCCGGCCCGGGCCCCCCCCCCGCCCCCGGGGCCCCCCGCCCCCCCCGGGCCGGCGGCGGCGCCCCCCCCCCCGCCCCCCCCCCCCCCCCCGGCCCCCCGGCGGCCGGCCCCCGCCCGCCGGCCCCCCGCCGGCCCCCCCCCCCCCGGCCCCCGCCCCCCCGCCGGGGCCCGGGGCCCCCGCCGGCCCGGGCGGCCCCCCCCGGGGCCGGGGGCGGGGGCCGGGGCCGGCGGGGGGGGGGCGGCGGGGCTTAGCGGCGCTCCCCCGCCCGAGTCCTCAACATTTCGATGATCATTGATGCCGTCTGTTCAATCGAGCGATGGCTGGCATCGATGATCGGCCAGCCGCGCCTCAGAAACAGGCGACGCGCGTCCAGGACTTCCTTACGCAGCGCATCGAGGTCGGCATAGTCGTGGTTGGTGTCGTCCTTCAGGGATACCAGGCGGGCCGCCCTGACCATCGCCAATCGCGTCGGATCGACAGTCAGCCCGACGACGAGCGGCCCGATCGCTCGTAACAGCCCTCGCGGCGGCGGCGCACCCGGTACCAGCGGCACATTGGCGGCCTTGATGCCGCGTGAAGCGAGATACATGCAGGTCGGCGTCTTGGTCGCCCGCGACACCCCGACGACAATGACATCGGCGCCGTCCAGATCGTCGCTGCCGATCCCGTCATCGTGCGCCAACGTGTACTTCATGGCCTCGACGCGGTGGTAATAGTCCTCGTCAAAGGCGTCACCGGTACTGTTGTGCGACTGCACGGCCGCTCCGGAGTAGTCGGCGAGCCTGCCGAGCAAGGGTTCCAGCGCAAACTGGCAAGGCACATCGAGTCGGAGACAACCTTCTTCCAGCGCCGCCCGGACGTCACTGTGGCTGATGCTGTGCAGGACGTAGCCGGGCGAGCTCGCCAGCGCTCCGAGAATTTCGGGCACCTGGTCCAGGCGACGAACCACTTTCCACAGCCGTCGCTCCACTTCGACCCCGTCCAGTTGGGCAACAGCGTAGCGCGCCAGCATCTCGATCAGCTCACCTGAAGCATGCGACACCAGGTGCATGACAATGCTCTTGCTCACGGCCCCTCCTCGGTCATCAGACTCCCAACTCAGCGGTGATAACCACCGTCCAGACGCAGCACACTGCCATTGATCATGACGTTCTTGATGACGTGCAGGACCAGCATGGCGAACTCTGCAGGATCACCAAAGCGGTGGGGAAATGGAATCTGCCGCGCCAGACGCGAATCAAGGTTCTTTTCCATGTCAAACAGCGTCTGAGTGCCAAACAGTCCGGGGGCGATGCCGACCACACGGATGCCCAGAGGACCGAGTTCGCGGGCGGCCGGCAGGATCATGCTGACGACCCCACCCTTGGAGGCCGAGTAGGCCGCCTCGCCGCTTTGTCCATCGTAGGCCGAGACTGACGCCGTCGACAGGATGATGCCACGCTCGCCGTTGGCCAGCGGTGGCAGCCCGGCCATGTCGGCGGCAGCCAGCCGCATCATGTTGAAGGTCGAGATCAGGTTAACCTCGACGAGTTGACGAAAATCCTCCAGTGGCATCGGACCACCGGAGCCGAGAATCGGCTCGGAGTGGCCACGCCCGACGCAGTGCACCAGCACGCGCGCCGCGCCATGGACTGCGCAGGCCATGGCGAGCGCCTGCTCTGCCGAGTGTGCATCGGCGACATCGCAGGGAATGGCGTGCGCACCGATCTCGTCGGCAAGTTTCCGGACCCCTGCGCCATCAATGTCGATCACCGTCACCTTGGCGCCGGCCTCGGTAAGATAACGCGCTGTCTCCGCGCCCAAGCCCGACGCTGCACCGGTGACCACCGCCGGGCATGCCCACAAGTCCATTGCCACCCCCTGACTCCGCCGACCAGTCCGGCCAACGTCAACGCGCATTATCGGTGGTCGGGGCGGGGCAAGCAAACGGGCTTGTGCGCCGGCTTGCCCCGTCCTGCCCCAGCCGTCGGACAGGACCGCTATCCATACGGCCGTTCGGCCGATACGCAAAGCCCCTCGGACTGTCATCAATCCGTCACAAACCCGTCACATAATCTCCACGTCGTTTCGACACACTCAAGCCACGGAGGCTCGCCATGTACCGCGATCAGTCATCCCCTGTTGCAACTGCGCTTTTTCCCGCCCTCGTTTTCTCTGCTACCCTCGTGTTCAGCCCACTGGCCAGCGGTGCTGCGGCAGTGGTAAAAATCGACGGATCGAGCGCGGTCTATCCGATCACCGAAGCCGTCGCCCAGGAATTCCAGCGCGCCAGACTGCACGAAGTGCACGTCAATGTCGGCGTGTCGGGTACCAGCGCCGGCTTCGTGAAATTCTGTCGTGGCGAAACCGACATCTCGAACGCGTCGCGACCGATCCTGAAAAAGGAAATGGAGGAGTGCGCCAAGGCCGGTATCCGCTTCTATGAAATGCCCCTGGCCTATGACGCACTCACCGTGGTGGTCAACCCACAGAATGCCTTCGTCAGCAGCCTGAGCGTCGCCGATCTCAGGAAACTGTGGGAACCCGCGGCACAAGGCCGAATCAAGACCTGGAAAGACATCAACCCGGCGTGGCCTGCCCAGCAGATCAAGCTCTATGCGCCGGGTGCCGATTCCGGGACCTTCGAGTCCTTCACGGAAGTGGTTGTTGGAACTGCCAGGTCCAGCCGGACCGATGTCAGTACCGCCGAAGACCATGATGTGCTGGCGCAGCGCATTGCCGCCGACAAGGATGCCCTGGGTTACCTGAGCCTCGATTATTACGTCGAAAACCAGAAGCAGTTGAAGGCAGTAGCCATCAGCGACGGCAAGGAAGCCGTTCTGCCAACGGTCGACAACATCCGCAACGGAAGCTACCAGCCCCTGTCGCGCCCGCTCTTCCTCTACGTCAGTGAAAAATCACTCGATAAGCCAGCCGTCAAGGATTTCGTCGACTTCTTCATGAAGAATGCCGCCAGGCTGGTCGTGGAGGTGAACTACCTGCCGCTGCCAGCCAGAGCGTATAGCGAGAACCTCGAACGCGTCACGGCGAAAAAGGTCGGTACGGTCTATGGCGGTGAAAACAAGGCCCGCCCGCGTCCCACCGACATGCGCAAGTTACTCGAAGCCCTGATGCACGGATCTTGATGGTGACCAGCGGGAAGTCCGCTGGCCTTCACCGACCAAAGCACGCAGTCCTGTTTGTCTCAACCCTGCCATGGAGATTATCATGACATTATCCGCCACCCTTCCCGGCGATGACGCCATCGACGCTGCCGCCCACGAACTCAAACGCAGGCGGTTTTCCGGGACAGCCTCTGAGTCCCCGGCACAACAAGCCGGCAAGACGAAGCAAAGCAAAGCGCTGTCGGGCGTCCGTTGTAACGTGCGACTCACCGCCAGTGAGTTGCAGATGCTTGCCAGGCTGAAAAAGCGTCTCGCACGCCGGGGAATCGCTACCCGCAAGCAGGATCTCGTACGCGCCGGCCTGTTGTTGCTGGTGCATCTGGACCGGACCGACCTCAAGGCGGCGATTCGCGACGTCATTGCCCCGGAACCGGCACCGGGTGAAGACCACTAGCGCGGCAAACCTGTCGAACTCGGAACATCGATCAAGCGCTTCGCGGCGTCTGCGCCGCCTTGCCGACCGCTCATCTGCAGGCAATCCCGCCAATCCTTGCGCGCAAGACACTGTCACACCGGGCGTCATCTCGCCGTCACATCGCCCGCATACAATAACTCCGAAGCTGCAATCAACATCCCACTGGAGTTAGTCATGAGTCATCTGCAGAACCGGGCCGCCGCCCCGTCACTCTTTTGTTTGTTAGCCCTTGCCTTGAGCTCGCCGGTGGCGGCGGCGCCGGCAGTGGTCAAGGTGGACGGGTCGAGTACCGTCTATCCGATCACCGAGGCGGTCGCCGAGGAGTTCCAGAAAGCCAGGAAGGGCGCGGTCAACGTCACCGTCGGTATCTCCGGAACCGGTGGTGGCTTCAAGAAATTCTGTCGCGGCGAGATCGACATCGCCAACGCCTCGCGACCGATCTTCCGAAAGGAAATGGAGGAATGCGCCAGGGCCGGTATCCGCTACTACGAGATGCCGGTTGCCTATGACGCGCTGACGGTCATGGTCAATCCGCAGAATACCTTCATCCACAGCATGACTGTCGCCGAACTCAGGAAGATCTGGGAGCCCGCTGCGCAAGGCAGGATCAGCAGTTGGAAGGACGTCAATCCAGCCTGGCCCGACCAGAAGATCAAACTTTATGGTGCCGGCTCCGATTCCGGCACCTTCGACTACTTTACCGAAGCCATCGTCGGCAAGGCCAAATCGAGCCGCGGTGACTTCACGGCCTCGGAGGACGACAATGTCCTCGTACAGGGCATTTCAGGCGATCGGGGAGCGCTCGGTTACTTTGGTTTCGCCTACTACATCGAAAACCGGAAGAAGCTCAAGGCTGTAGCCATCGATGGCGGCAAGGGCCCGGTTGCACCGACGCCGGAAAGCGTCGAGAACGGCAGCTACCAGCCCCTTTCACGACCGATCTTCATCTACGTCAGCGAGCAATCGCTCGAGCGGCCGGAAATCAGGGAATTCGTGGACTTCTACATGAAGAACGCCACGCACCTGGTCAAGGAGGTGAAGTACATCCCGCTGCCGACGAAGGCCTACACCGGCAACCTTGAGCACCTGGCAAGAAAGAAGCTCGGTACCGTCTTTGGTGGACAGAACGAAGTGGGTCTGACCATCGAGCAGTTGATGAAGCGCGAAGCGCAACTCTGATGCGCTCGCCGGCCGCCGGCCCGCAGTTTGCACGGCCGAAGCGGCCGGTTTGACCGCCAAATCACCGAAGGCCCGACCGATGGACAGCATGCCTTTGAAACATTCATCACAACAGTGGATCAACCCTCCCGCCGACCACAGGGTCGGGGTACGGGCGATCAAGCGGCGCCGCCACCTCGCTGAACGCGGCATCGAGAGCCTGCTGCTGCTGGCCGCACTGGTTTCGGTATTCACGACGATCGCCATCGTGGCGATCCTGGTCTGGGAATCGATCCTCTTCTTCCGTACCGTCCCGCTGTTCGACTTCCTGACCGACAGGCAATGGACACCACTTTTCGACGACGCCCATTTCGGCATCGTCGCCTTGCTCTCGGGAACCCTGACGACCACCGTCGTCGCCTTGCTGGTGGCGATTCCGCTGGGCACCGTCCTGGCCATCTATCTTTCTGAGTTCGCTCCGTTCCGTGTTCGTGAGTTGGCCAAGCCCTTCCTGGAGATGCTCGGTGGCATCCCGACGATCATCTACGGCTACTTTGCCCTGCTCTTCGTCACCCCGCTGCTGCAACGCATCTACCCCGATTTGCCCGGCTTCAACATGCTCTCGGCCGGCCTGGTGATGGGCATCATGATCGTCCCCTACGTGAGTTCGCTGTCGGAAGACGCGATGCGCGCGGTGCCGATGAACATGCGGGAGGCGTCGTACGCCCTGGGCGCGACCCGCCTGCAGACGGCGCTTTTCGTGGTGACTCCGGCGGCTCTGTCCGGCCTGGCCTCGTCGTACATCCTGGGCATCTCGCGTGCGGTCGGCGAAACCATGGTCGTGGCCATCGCCGCCGGCATGCAGCCGAGTTTCACCTTCAACCCGCTCGAACCCGCGGCCACGATCACCGCCTACATTGTTCAGGTCGCGCTCGGCGATCTGCCGCACGGTTCGATCGGCTACCAGACGATCTTCGCCGCCGGACTGACCCTGTTGCTGATCACCCTGCTGTTCAATATCCTCGGCCACGTTCTGCGCAAGCACTTTCGCGAGGCTTACTGAAAATGACGGAAAAATTGCCCGGAACTGCCGGAGACGCCCACCTGCGCGCGCTGCGGCGGGCCATTGCCAGACGCAAGACCTGGGACTGGCTCTTCGCGCTGGGCGGGGTATTGGCCCTGGTCCTGGCCCTGCTCGTCTTTGCCATGCTCTTCGGCCAAATGCTGAAGAACGGCCTGCCGCACCTGTCATGGGACTTCGTCAGCAGTTTTCCGTCACGGCGAGCCGCCAGCGCCGGCATCCTTTCGGCCTGGGTCGGCACATCGCTGGTGATGCTCGTCACCGCCGTCGTGGCCGTGCCTGTGGGCGTTGGCGCGGGCATCTATCTCGAAGAGTACGCGCCGAAGAACCTGCTTACCGACATCATCGAGATCAACGTCACCAACCTCGCCGGCGTGCCGTCGATCATTTACGGGCTCCTCGCCCTGGGCCTGTTCGTATACCAGTTCGGTCTCGGTCAGAGCATCGCCGCCGCCGGCCTGACGCTGGCCCTGCTGATCCTGCCGGTGGTCATCGTCGCCACCCGTGAGGCCATTCGCACCATCCCGCAGAACATCCGCGAAGGCGCCTACGCCTGCGGCGCGACCAAATGGCAGATGGTTTCGCAGCACATCATTCCCTACTCGCTGCCCGGGATCATGACCGGTGTAATCATCGGCCTGGCACGCGCGATTGGCGAAACAGCCCCGATCATCACCATTGGCGCCCTGACCTTCATCGCCTTCCTGCCACCGTCGCCGCTGGGTAACCCCGAGCACCTGATCTCCTTCGAGTGGCTCGCGGCACCCTTCACGGTGATGCCGATCCAGATGTTCAACTGGATCTCCCGACCGGAGGAGGCTTTCCAGGCCAACGCCGCGGCCGCCGGCCTGGTACTGGTGGTGATGACCCTGTCGATGAATGCTGTGGCCATCGGCATCCGCTACCACTTCCGCAAGCGAATCAAATGGTGAATCGCCTACTGGTCCAGCAAGGAAAGCCATCGTGAGTACCATCAGCACCCTCCCCCCGAAACCGCCAACCCAACTCAAGGCGCAGGTCAATGCGCTGAATTTCTACTATGGCGATTTCCAGGCATTGAAGAACATCGATTTCCCGGTCGAGAAAAATCAGGTCACGGCGCTGATCGGCCCCTCGGGCTGCGGCAAGTCGACCTTTCTGCGCTGCTTCAACCGCATGCACGACCTCTACCCGAACATGCGCTACGAAGGGGAAATCCTGCTTTACCCCGATGCCATCAATATCGTCGACCGGCACGTCGATCCGATCGAAGTCCGCATGCGCATTTCGATGGTGTTCCAGAAGCCGAACCCGTTCCCCAAGTCGATCTACGAGAATGTCGCCTATGGCCTGCGCGTGCGTGGCGAGCGCCTGCGAAAGGTGATCGACGAAAAGGTCGAGGACGCGTTGCGTGCCGCGGCGCTGTGGGATGAAGTGAAGGATCGGCTGCATGACCTGGCGTTCAATCTCTCCGGCGGACAACAGCAGCGTTTGTGCATCGCGCGGGCCCTCGCCACCAGTCCGGAGATTCTCCTGTTCGACGAACCCACCTCGGCGCTCGACCCGATCGCCACCGCGAAGATCGAGGAGCTGGTCAACGAACTCAAGGAAAAGGTCACCATCCTGATCGTCACCCACAACATGCAGCAGGCCGCGCGCGTCTCGGCGTACACCGCGTTCATGTATATCGGAGAACTGATCGAGTTCGACGATACCCGGAAGATCTTCACCAATCCATCGTCCAAGCTCACCGAGGAGTACATCACCGGTCGTTTCGGCTGAGCAGTGCCCGCGAAATCGTTACAATCGATCCTTTCTGCGCGTCTCCCTTTCCGGAAAGCTGCATCATCATGAAAGACTACGTCGACCGCTGGCATACCACCGACGGCGTCCGGCTTGAAATGCGTCGCATGCGTCTGGACGACGCGCCACAGGTCAAGGACTCCCTCAACCAGTTGTCGGCGAAGGCCCGCCGCAACCGTTTTTTTGCTGCGATCGCCGAGTTTTCCGACGCCGCGGTGAGCAAATTCGTCGACGTCGACCCGCACCAGGAACATCTGCTGGTCGTCGTGCGCCGCGAAAACGGCCTGGAGATTCCGATCGCCGGCGGCCGTTTCATACAGCAGGGCGACGGCACCGACTGCAGCTTCTCGCTGCTGATCGGTGATCCCTGGCAAAACCAGGGCATCGGGCGACGCCTGCTCAAGGCCCTGCTCCGCGAAGCGGCGAAGCGAGGTCTAAGGCAAATGTACGGGCATGTCCTGGCCGACAATCAGCCGATGCTCAGGCTGGCCCGTTCGCTGCGCTTCTCGGCGATAGACAGCGACCAGGGCGAAGGGGTGGTGAAGATCGTTTGTGACCTCCCGGACGCCACCTGGCGGCGACGACGCACGGTTCGGCGGGGGCCTTCATGGCGATAGCAGGCTCTCCGGCGAGCCCTGGCCGACGCCGGCCTGCCCGTGCTGGATCGTCGGCCTCGATCTGGCCGGCAAGACCGACCGCGCTGCCTTGCTGCTGGTCTTTGCGCACCCCGAGATCAACGGCGGGGCCGGGCTGGATGGCGAGCAACGTCGTCGCGCACCTCGACGCCAGGGATCAACATCCGTTCGCGCAAGGAATGCCCGGAGAACGACTTCGACACGATTAAAGCGATCGAAACACGGTCATCATCATTACTCCTGCAGGCCCACGTCGGTCGATGTGGCCAACCCGCCGGCAGACGAGGCCAGGTACCTGCTTTCGAAGATCGTGCCCGGCACCGGCCTGCTGAACAGGAAGCCTTGCATTTCATCGCAGTTCAGCAGGCGCAACAAGCGCGATTGCTCGTCGGTTTCGACGCCCTCGGCGACCACCTTGAGCTTCAGCGCATGCGCCAGGTTGATGATGGTGGACACCAGCGCCAGTCCCTCGGGCGTGGCCGTCATGTCGGTCACGAACGAGCGGTCGATCTTCAAGGTGTCCACCGGCAACTTGGCCAGGTAGCTCAGCGACGAGAAGCCGGTGCCGAAGTCGTCGATGGCGATGCCCACGCCCATGGCGCGTATCGCCCGCAGGCTGGCGATGCTGTGCCTGATGTCGGCCATGATCACGCTTTCGGTGATCTCCAGTTCGAGGCCAGCCGCTGCCTGCGCGTCGCTACCGATGGCCCGCACGATCTCGGCGATGAAGTCGCGACTGCCGAGTTGCAAAGGCGACACATTGACTGCGATGCGCACGACAGCCAGGCCGGCGGCGCGGCAGCGCCGATAGTCTTCGATGGCCTGGAGCAAGGCCCAGCGGCCGACCTCATGGATCAATCCGGTTTGCTCGAGGACCGGGATGAAGCGGCCCGGTGGCACCAGACCGGTGCGCGGATCATGCCACCGAATCAGTGCTTCGGCGCCGGCGACCTTGCCGCTCACAAGGTTCACCTTGGGCTGATAGTGGAGCACGAATTCTCCCTTGTCGAGCGCTTGGCGCAACTGGTTTTCCAGGCTGAGCCGGCTGGACACCGTGGCGGTCATCGCCTGCGTGTAGAACAGGTAGCGCTCGCTACTCGCCTTGGCGATCTTGAGCGCAGCTTCGGCGTTCCTGAACAAGGTCTCGGCGTCGGCACCGTCGTTCGGGAACAGCGCCACGCCGCCCTTGAAGGCGATGCGGAACACAGCATCGTCCAGCCGGAACGGATGGTTCAGGAACTCCGCCATCGTTGTATCGAGCAGGCGCGCCACGTTCCCTTCCGGCCTGACCGCCGGTAGCACTACGGCAAAGTGGTCTGCCCCCACTCGCGCCAACAGGTTGGTGTCCCCCGTCCGGTGCACCAGCCACTCGGCCACTTGTCCGAGGAGGGCGTCGCCGGCCCGCTTGCCGAGGCTGTCGTTGATGCTCTTGAAGCGCTCCAGATCGATCAGGAACAAGACCACTTGACATCCGCTGCTGACCGCGTTTTGAATATGGAGCGTCACCCGTTCGAGAAACAGCCGACGGTTGGCGAGTCCGGTGAGTACGTCGTAGTAAGCCAGGTAATCGAGCCGCTCCTGCTTGTCGAGGTGATCGATGGCAAAGGCGATATCGCCGGCCAGTTCCGTCAACAGCTTCAACTCTTCCGCGTGGAAGAATTCGCTCTCGCAGGCGTACAGCGCGAACACGCCGACTGCATTATTGGCAACCACCAGCGGCAGGACGGCCAGCGAGCGGACGCTGGCTTCGGCGTATTCCAGGCCAAAGACAAGGCTTGGGTCGCTTCTCGAATCGTTGGACACGATGGTCTTTTTCGTCCGGATCGCCCGCGCGATCAAGGTCTCTGCCGTACCCTCACCTGATGTCAGGCGGTCCCTGATGGCGTTCATCAGGGCCTCCCCCTTGCCCGCCGAGGCGACCGGGGAGATCTTCATCGTACTGCGATCGACGATGCAGATCAGCGCCATGCGGAAACCCCCGACCTCGGACGCGATGCGGCACGCCCCGCGGTAAAGTTCGTCACGATCGCGCACGCGCACGATCAGCGTGTTGATGCTGCTCAGCATGGTATACACGCGGTTGAGGTAGGCGATCCGGTCTGCCGCTGCCTTGCGCTCGGTAATGTCTTCGCCGACGCCGGCGACGCCGATCACTTCACCTGCGGCCGAGCGCAGCACCGAATTGTTCCAGCGAACGAGTCGGCGTTCGCCCGCACGGGTAAGGATCTCGTTCTCGTGATGCCAGGCCGCGGGCTGATTAGCAAGCAGCGCCACAAAGACGGCCTGCAAGTCGTTCCTTTCGGGCGGTATGAAAAGATCGAACAAGTTCCGCCCGATCACGTCCTCTTCTCGCCAACCGGTCACCCGGAGCAGGTGAGCGTTGCAGAACGTGATCCGCGCCTCACGGTCGAGCGTCAAGGCCAGCAGTTCCACATTCTGCAGCAGGTCGCTGAAGCGGCGCTCGCTTTCGCGTAATTCGAGTGCCGCCTGCTTACGTTCCGTGATGTCGCGGACCAGGGAGACTATCGTCCAGCCATTCGCCGAGCGCTGTGCGTGGCGCCGCACTTCGCCCCACAGCGGCGTACCGTCGTCGCGGTGGCGCAGCATTTCCAGCGGTCTGGCGGCGACGCCGCTGGCGATGATTTCGTCATAGGTACGCTCGAGTGCTGCGCGCGACGTGGACAGCACGACCCAGGGCGCGACCGCCAGCAGTTCTGCGCGCGTCCGGTTCTCCAGTCGACAGGCGGCGTCGTTGACATGAATCAGGCGCATGCTGGCGCGGTCGACCATGAAGATCGCATCCTCCATGGCCTCCATCGCCGCCGTGAAGCGTAGCAGCGCCAGTTCGCCGCGTTTTCGGTCGCTGATGTCCAGATGCATGACCACGATGCCATGCGGACGGTCAGAAGCCACGGGAGTGGCGGTCATCAGGAACCAGCGCTGCTGACTCGGCGAATGACAGGCGTATTCCATCGAGAAACGTTTCAGCCCGTCGCGCAATACCGATCGAATTCCGATCGCCATTCGTTGGCCATCGGCTGCGCCATCAGCGCGCGCGCCGTCGCAAACGTCGAGGTAGTTGACGCCAATGCCACATCGCTTGCCCTGGAGTGCATTCGCCTCGGCAAATTGCCGCCACGCCCGGTTCACCGAGATGATCAGCCCCTGGGTATCGAGCAGGGCCACCTGCGCGGGCAAGGCCTCGACGATCGCCGCCTGCTTGGCAGCTTCCTGGTGGCGCAAGTGGTCCTGAGCGGGCCGCAGCAGGAAGGTCCGACCGTCACGGTCGGCCACCGTATCCACCTCGCCGGCGGTCAGTTCTTCCAGGCGTTGTGCGCTCTTGTGCAGCACCTCGATCAAGGCGGAAACTTCGTCGCTCGTGCCCCCCTCGAGCGATGACGCTGGCGGGTTCATGCGCCGACGGCTTCGAGGCCCAGGGCCTGCATAACAGGCTGCGTCTGGCTGAGCGTACCAACGATCCTGCGCGTCGGCGACGGCGCCAGCTTGACCAGCGTCGGCGTCATGAAGATGCCATCGGCCAGCGCGCGCTGCGGCTCACGAAAAACGTCGACGACTTCGATCTCGTGCCGGTCCACCAGGTGCGCCCGACACAGCGCGGTCAGATTGCTCACCGCCTGCGCGGAGTTGAGCGCATCGCCGGCGACATAAAGCCGGAATTGGAACAGGTCGCAGCGACTCATGGCGAGTCCTCTTTGCCCACCGGTTTGGCGGCATCGGCGCCGCGCAACTCGCGCATCCGGGTACGGCCGCGCGACAACTCCCCTTCGTGACTTTGCGTCGAGCGGATCAACAGCGCCTTTTCGGCCTGCTTCGCTTCCAGTTCCACCTGCAGCGATTTCAGTCGGACTTCGAGTTCGGCTTCCTCGGCGTCGAGCCGGACACGCTTCAGCTTGCCGGCGACCTCGGCGACCTCGTGCGCGGCCGCCTCGGCGCGTTCCTTTTCCCAGCGCAGCGTGCCCATCAGAACTTCGCCGCCGGCGGTATAGGTGTCGGCCAGAGTCACGCCGGCATCGCTGAGGATCAACTCGCGCACCTGGTTCGAATGCGCCGTACCGCGTGACTTGATGATCGACAGGCCACGGTTGCGCTCGCCGGCCTGCACCAGGTAGTTGAGGTGGATCCAGGTGTCTACCACCGTCGATGCCTGCAGCGGCGATTCGCCCTCGACCGGCCCGGACATCTCGTCGAGTAGCCGGGTGCACACCAAGGTCGTACCGCCGCCCTTCGACCAGTCGATCAAGCGTTCGGCCACACTCTGCGCGCTCAAGTCACTGCCGGGCTTGGACCAGGTCGACACCGGATCGATCACCAGGCAACGGGCGCCATGTTCCTTCGCCAGCGCCTTGATGCGCGCCAGGTAGACCTCGGCACTGCCGGCGATGGTGCGTGCCGAAAGCATGCGCAAGCGCCCGTTCTTCACGAAACGATCCAGCCGGATGCCGACCGAAGCCAGATTGCGGATCACCTCGCTGCAATCCGAATCAAAACTGACGAACAGGGTGTGCTCGCCGCGCTGGCAGGCCGCCTCGGCGAAGGCACCACTCAAGGTCGTCTTGGCGGTGCCCGAGAAGCCGGTGATCAGCACGCTGGCGCCGCGGTAGTAGCCACCGCCCAACATGGTGTCCAGCCGCTTGATGCCGCTGGAAACACGTTCGTTGGTCACTTGGGTATCCACCCGGCCAATGGCGCGGGCGACGATGACCTCGAAACCGTGCCGGCCGATGAGGAAGGGCGCCTCATCCTCATCGAAGCCGGAGCCGCGATACTTCTGTACGCGCAGGCTGCGTTGCGAGACGCCCAGCACCACGCCGTGCTTGAGCACCACGGCGCAGTCGACCATGAACTGCATGAAGCCGAATGGCTGTCGGCTGAGCGAACCGTTTTCGTCGCTGCCGGCCTTCAGGGTAATGATGGCCGTCACTTCGCGCGCCAATAGCCACTCATGCAGACGGTAGATCTCGCGCCGCTGCGCGGCCGCGTCGGGCAGCAGGGAGATGACCATATCCAGCGCATCGAACACGATGCGCCGGGCGCCCATGGTACGGACCTGGGCCTCGAGCGCCGCGAGCATGCCGCCGAGATCGAAATCGCCCGACTGGACAAGGTCAGGCAGCGGCTGGGCGTCGAGAAACATCAGCGTCTTGGGCTGCAACTCGGTCAGCTTCCAGCCGAAGGTCTCGGCATTGGTGACGATACGTCCCGAGGTCTCCTCGAAGGCGACAAAGATTCCCGGTTCCCCGCACTCCCGCGCGCCATGCACCAGGAACTGCAGCGCGAAAATGGTCTTGCCGGAACCGGGTCCACCAGTCAGCAGCGTCGTTCGGCCTTGCGGCAGACCACCGCCGGTAATCTCATCGAAACCGGCGATGCCGGTCGGCGTTTTGCTTGACACCTTGACGGGCGCCGATCGAACGGTTTTCATCGTGGTTCCAGGAGGAGGCAGAGGCCCGAGGAACAGCCATGGCTTTGCTCATCCTGCAAGCCTTCGCTGTTCGGCCGTGGCGGTCTGTGCGCCGGAACACATAGGCGCCGCCCAGCCCCCGGCAGCCCTGAGGCATGCGTGCCCCTGCCCATTTTTTTCAGGGTAAACTGGACGCTCCGCAGTCACTGCAGTCAGGACCAGCAGCAAACCCGTTCCCCGGCGCAGGCATGCGGATTCATCGGAGGTCAGGGTCGTGGCAACTGGAGAACAAGCGCAGCACCGTCGCCAGTGGCTGGCTGGCGCCATGCTGATCATGCTGGTCGCCGGAGCGGCGTGGTGGACGGCCTGGCGGGCCGACGGCGATCTGCGCGGCGAACTGCTGCAGCAAGCCCGGCTGGCAGCGCAGGCGGTGGATGTCGAGCGCGTCGGTCTGCTGACCGGGACGGTGGCGGATCTGGAGAGCCCTGACCACCACCGGATGAAGGAGCAACTCGCCGTGGTCGGCGCCTCTCTGCCGGCAGGCCGGCTTCTGCGGCTGATCGGCCGCAAGGCCGATGGTACGTTCTTCGTCCTGGTGGACGGCGCAGCTGCTGGCGCGCAGGCGGCGCCACCAGCCCAAGTCGATGCGGCGCCGGCCGATCTGCGCGCCGTCTTCGACGGCAATGACGGCGCTGTGGCCGGACCACTTTCCGACCGGCTCTGGCCGAGGGTTTCGGCGTGGGTTCCGATCCGTGACAAGGCGGATCTTTCGGGTTTCGGCACTCCGGATGACGCGCAGGCGATGGTGCGCAAGGCCGTGGACTTCTATCGCCAGAATGGCCGCGAGCGTTTCATCGCCGAATGCAACAACCCGCAGGGCCAGTTTCGCAGGGGCAATCTCTACGCCTTTGCCTACGACCTTGACATGACCATGCGGGCGCATCCGGTCACGCCGGAACTGGTCGGTCACAACTTGCTCGACAAGCAGGACCGGTCGGGGAGCCAGGACTTCCGCAAGGAGATCCAGGACGTCGCTTTGTCGCGGGGGAGCGGCTGGGTCGATTATCCCTACCAGAATCCGGCCAATGGCAAGATCGAGCCCAAGACGACCTATGTCGAAAGGGTTGATGATCTGATCATCGCCTCCGGGGCGTACCAGAGCAGCGGCGAGGTCGTCGCGGCCCTGGCCATGGACATCGATTCCCGCACCTGGCAATGGGAAGTGGCGATCCGCTCGGCAGTGCCCGTGGGGCTGATGTTGGCCTTGCTGATCGCCACAATTGCCGGCCTGGTCCTCAAGCGTCGTGTCGACGCGGCGCCGAAACCACTCCTGCGGCGCCTGCTGGCGCCACTGGCGGCGATCATCGTGCTGTTGACCTTCGGCACGGCGGCGCTCCTGTGGCAGCAGTATCAACGGCAACTGGCGGCGACCCTCGCCCGCCATGTCGCCGAGGTGGCCGGCGAGTGGCAAGGGCTTCTGGAGCAGCAATCGGCAGGCCTGGCGATGACCGGGCAACTCATCGCCGCCGACGCCACGGTGCAAAAAGCCCTGCGTGCGGGCGACGGCGAACGTCTCCTGGCCGCCTGGCAGCCGGTGTTCGCGACGCTGAAGCGCGAAAACCAGCTCACCCACTTCTATTTTCTGGACAGGAATCGCGTCTGCCTGCTGCGCGTGCATCGGCCGGCGCTACGCGGTGACGTGATCAATCGCTTTACCGCCCGCGCAGCCGAACGGACCGGCAAGACCGCCACCGGTATCGAACTCGGACCGCTGGGTACCTTTACGCTGCGCGTCGTGCGTCCGGTCTTCGCCGGTGGAACGCTCGTCGGCTATGTCGAATTGGGCAAGGAGATCGAGGATCTCATGGACACGCTGCAGTACCGCTCCGGCAGTCTGCTGGCCGTTCTCATCCACAAGGAGCACCTGACGCGACAGGCCTGGGAAGACGGCATGCGCTTGCTCAACAGAGGCCTGGGCCGCCTGGCGCACGGGGGCTGACCGGTGCAGGCCGCCCAACGCCCGTGCGGTGGGCCGCCGCCGGCGGCGCTGCCCCGCACGGGGGTGAGGTCGTGGTTGATGGCAGGGCTTCGGTGTCCGCCACCGCTGCACGATGTCGCCGGCGGGGGGTGGCGACCTCTGGTGATGCGCGACATCAGCGCCAAAAGAAGCCCGGGCTGTTGATTGTCGGTGGGCCGGCGGGGTGCTCTGTGCTCCTGCTGGGCTTCATCGTCGTCCTCCTGCGCGCGCCGCCCGGCATCGGCGCGCGAGGCGGCGTTGGGCACACCCTCAATTAGAAGAAGTTGCTCGAGGCGGTGCCGCGCGTCTTCTCAAGGATGCGGGGCTCTATATCGCCACAACAAGGCCTGCCCGGGCGTTCGCACGAGGGGTGCAAGCGGTCCGCCGGGCCTGCGTCTGGCCGACAAATCGCCAGGCAGACCGGGCCGCTGGCCCACCCGGCGCCCGCAAGCGTCCGTTCTCTGCGACGGAACACGCACGGGGTCTTCACAAGGCGACCCCATGCCGAGGCCGGGTGGCCGGGCTGATCGGCGTGATTTTCGACATCACCGAACGCAAGCGGGCCGAAGAGAAACTCCATCTCGCCGCCAGTGTTTTCACGTATGCCCGCGAAGGCATTCTGATCACCACCGCGGACGGAACGATCATCGACGTCAATGACGCCTTCAGCCGTATTACCGGCTACGGCCGCGATGAAGTCGTGGGCCAGAACCCGCGCCTCTTGAGTTCAGGTCGCCATGACCAGGCATTTTATGCCGACATGTGGCGTGCCCTGATCGACACAGGGCACTGGCACGGTGAAATCTGGAACCGGCGCAAGAGCGGCGAAGTCTTCGTCGAAATGCAGACCATCAGCAGCGTTCGCGATGCCCTTGGCAAACCCCGCGAGTATGTGTCGCTTTTCTCCGACATCACCGTTCTCAAGGAGAACGAACGCCGACTCGAACGTATCGCCAATTACGACGCGCTGACCGGGCTGCCCAACCGCGTACTGCTGTCGGACCGCCTGCGCCAGGGAATGGCGCAGGCGCAGCGGCAAGGCCATCTGCTGGCGGTGGCTTTTCTCGACCTTGATGGTTTCAAGGCGATCAACGACAGCCATGGGCACAAGGCCGGCGACGAGTTGCTGATCGGTGTCGCCACGCGCATGACGGCGACCCTGCGCGAAAGCGACACGCTCGCTCGCATCGGCGGCGACGAGTTCGTCGCCGTACTGTTCGATCTGGCTGATGCCGCCGCCAGTGAACCCATGCTCAGTCGCCTGCTCGCCGCCGCTGCCGATCCGGTGCCGGCCGGCAATCTGCTGCTTCAGGTCTCGGCCAGTCTGGGCGTCACTTTCTATCCGCAGGCGGCCGAGGTCAACGCCGACCAGCTCATGCGCCAGGCGGATCAAGCCATGTATCAGGCCAAGCTGGCCGGCAAGAACCGTTACCATGTCTTCGACGCCGAGCAGGACCGCAGTGTTCGCGGCCATCATAAAGCGTGGAGCGCGTTCAACGCGCCCTCACTGAGCACCAGTTCATTCTCCATTACCAGCCCAAGGTCAACCTGCGCACGGGCGTATTGCTTGGCGCCGAGGCCCTGATCCGCTGGCAACACCCGGAAAAGGGCCTGCTGCCGCCGGCTGTCTTCCTGCCGACAATCGCGGACCATCCGCTGGCGATCGCGGTCGGCGAATGGATGATCGATGCGGCCTTGGAGCAGATTGGTCGGTGGAATGCGCTCGGGCTGAGCATCCCGGTCAGCGTCAATGTCGGCGCCCGCCACCTGCAGCAGGCGAACTTCGTCGAGCGCCTGCGCGCCTTGCTGGCCAAGCACCCGAGCGTCCGTCCGTGCGAGCTCGATCTGGAGGTGCAGGAAACCAGCGCGCTCAAAGGCCTGCCCCGCGTAGCGCAGTTGATCGACGCTTGCCGGGAGATCGGGGTGTCGTTTTCCCTTGACGATTTCGGCAGCGGCTATTCTTCCCTGACCTACCTGAAGCGCCTGTCGGTCAGCCAGATCAAGATCGACCAGAGTTTCGTCCGCAACATGTTCGACGATCCGGGAAAGCTAGCCATTCTCGATGCCGTGCTCGGTCTGGCCACCGCCTTTGGCCGCCTGGTAATCGCCAACGGGATGGAAACCGTGCCCCACGGAGAGATGCTCTTGCGCCTCGGCTGCGAACACGCCCAGGGCTACGGCATCGCACCTCCGATGCCGGCAGACGAACTGGCACGCTGGTCGCTTGCCTGGCGGCCTGATCCCGCCTGGGCCAGACTGCCCGCAGTGCTGAGTCGCGATGATTTGCTCGAACAGTTACAGACGCTGCTGCAGCAACGCCGGCAGTAGCGCGCCGCAAGGCATCGGCCTCGCGGCCCGATCCGCGCGAACGCTGGCCGACGGCTGAGACAACGGCACAGATACGGATTACAGCCCTGCAGTGGCCGTGCTGCCGCCGTGCGGCGGCAAAGCTTCAGCGACGCGTGTCGCCGCGATCCTCAAGCGGTGCGCGGCTGATCAGCACCACCGCCTCGGTCGCCACCCCTTCGGTGCGTCCGACAAAGCCGAGTCGTTCAGCCGTCTTGGCCTTGATGTTGACACAACCCGCCGGCACCTGCAGGTCGGCGGCGATGTTGGCCACCATCTGCGGCAGATACGGCGCCATCTTCGGCTGCTGCGCGATGATCGTCGCGTCGACGTTGCCGACTCGCCAGCCGGCCGCGGCCAGCAGTTCCACCGTGGCGCGCAACAGCTGGCGGCTGTCGGCACCTCGATAACGCGCGTCGGTATCGGGAAAGTGTCGGCCGATGTCCCCCAGCGCCGCCGCACCGAGCAAGGCATCGGTGATCGCGTGCAGCAAGGCATCGGCGTCCGAATGACCGAGCAGTCCGGCATGGTGTGCGATGTCCACGCCGCCGAGGATCATCCTGCGTCCGGGAACCAGGGCATGAATGTCGCAGCCCTGTCCGACGCGGATCATTTGTCCACCCGCGTTTTCGCCTGCAGGATGGTTTCCGCCAGCCGCAGGTCGTCCGGGTAAGTGACCTTCAGGTTGCTGGCATCGGCGCGCACCAGCCGCGGTCTGAAACCTGCCGCCTCGAGCGCGGACGCTTCGTCGGTACCGGTGGCGTGCTCTGCAAGCGCCCGGGTCAACAGCCCGTAACGGAACATCTGCGGCGTCTGGGCCTGCCACAAGCCATCGCGCGACTCGGTGCCCGCCACGCGCTGCGCTGCGTCGGAACGTTTCAGCGTGTCGGCCACCGGCACGGCGAGCAAGCCGCCGACCGGATCGTCGCTGAGCTCGTCGTAGAGGGCGGCAAGCATCGCCTGCGACAGACAGGGGCGCGCGGCGTCGTGCACCAGCACCCAGTCGTCATCCTGGGCCGCCGTCGCCGCCGCGCGCAGGCCGTTGGCCACGCTTTCGGAACGCGTGGCGCCGCCACAGAACAGGATTTCCAGCTTGTAGCCCAGGCTGGTCCAATCGTACTGCCGCCACCAGCTATCCTCCGGCGACAGCACCACCCAGACGCGCTCAATGAATGGGCAGCGGCATAAAGCGGCCAGGCTGTGTTGGAGCATGGGTCGCCCGGCGAGCAGTTGATACTGCTTGGGCGCCTCGCCGCCGAAGCGCGATCCGGTGCCGGCGGCGGGAACGATTGCGAAGTAGCGTAGCATGGGCTAATTTTAAGGCAATACGGCAGCAAATGCCGGCAGGTCCGCACCAAAGACGCCGGCATGGCCCCCAGCGACCCCGGAGCACGTCCCTTCAAGGAGCACGAAGATGACCCAATCGACACCACGCATCCGTCCGGCGGCAGTCGCCAACATGTTCTATCCCGGATCGTCGACCGTACTGGCAAGCGACCTGCGACGCCTGCTGGCGCACACGGCACACCCACCCGCCCCCCGTCCCAAGGCGATCATCGCGCCGCATGCGGGCTACGTGTATTCGGGCCCGATCGCGGCCAGCGTCTATGCGCTGCTCGAGGACTGGCGCGACCGCGTGCAGCGCGTGCTCCTGCTCGGCCCGACGCACCGCGTCGCGGTCAACGGGCTGGCAGTTCCCGCGGCGACCTCCTTCGCCACGCCGCTGGGCGAGATCCCGGTCGATCAGGAGGCGCTGGCGGCCATCGCACACCTGCCCCAGGTGGTGGTCAGCGATGCCGCGCATGCCCCCGAGCATTCCCTCGAAGTGCAGCTTCCGTTCCTCCAGACCGTGCTGACCACGTTTACGCTCGTGCCGCTGGCCGTCGGCCGTACCTCGGCGGCAGCGGTGGCAGAGGTGCTCGAATGCCTGTGGGGCGGCGACGAGACACTGATCGTGATCAGTTCCGACCTGTCGCACTACCTGCCTTACGCCGCCGCGCGCGAGATCGATGGCGACACGGCCCGCCACATCCTCGCGCTCGATGCGCATCTCGACCATCAGCAGGCCTGCGGCGCAACGCCGGTCAATGGCCTGCTGCTGGCCGCGCGGCGGCACCAATTGCACGCCAGGATGATCGACCTGCGCAATTCCGGGGACACGGCCGGAGACCGGTCGCGGGTTGTCGGCTACGGCGCCTTCACCTTCAGCGCGGAGTCCGGGCATGCCCACTGACGCTCTCGGCCAGGCCTTGCTGCTGACTGCGCGCAACGCCATCGGCAAACGCTTCGGGCGCGCGGCCAGCCCGGTCGGCACGCTCGCGGAACTCGCCGAACCGGGAGCGACTTTCGTCACCCTGACACAGCGCGGACAACTGCGGGGCTGCATCGGCAGCCTCGAAGCGCAGCGCCCACTGGCGATCGACGTCGCCGAAAACGCGATCGCCGCGGCATTTCGCGACCCGCGCTTTCCACCGCTGGAAGAGGATGAGCTTTCTCGCACCCGTGTCGAAGTCTCGCTGCTCACCCCCGCCGAGCCCTTCCCCGTGGCCAGCGAGGCCGATGCCCTGAGCCGCCTGCGGCCCGGCATCGACGGCCTGATCCTGAGCTACGGCCGGCACCGTGCGACCTTTCTGCCGCAGGTCTGGGAATCCCTCCCGGAAGCCCGCCAGTTCGTCGCCCAACTGAAGCTCAAGGCGGGCCTGCCCGCCGATTTCTGGCACGCACAGATCGCGCTGGCACGTTACGGAGCAAGAAAATGGAAAGAGACCTAGACGCTTCGCCGAAAGTGCCCGAGTCCGCCCACCCCGGTCGCTGGTGGCACGCGATCGAGGGCGAGCGCATCCAGTGCGACCTCTGCCCGCGCGACTGCAAGCTGCATGCCGGCCAGCGCGGCGCCTGCTTCGTCCGCCAGAACGTGGACGGCCGGATGGTATTGACCACTTACGGCCGCTCGTCGGGCTTCTGCATCGACCCGATCGAGAAGAAGCCGCTCAACCACTTCTATCCCGGCTCGTCGATTCTGTCGTTCGGCACCGCCGGCTGCAACCTGGCCTGCAAGTTCTGCCAGAACTGGGACATTTCGAAGTCGAAAGACATGGACCGCCTGCTCGACGCGGCCAGCCCGGAAGGCATCGCGGCCGCCGCCGTCGCCTACGGAGCCCAGTCGGTGGCCTTCACCTACAACGACCCGGTGATCTTCGCCGAGTACGCCATCGACACCGCCGTCGCCTGCCGTGCGCGGAACATCCGGACGGTGGCGGTTACTGCCGGCTACATCCATCGCCAGGCGGCGCGCGAGTTCTACGCCGTGATGGACGCCGCCAACGTCGACCTGAAGTCCTTCAGCGACGACTTCTACTTCAAACTCTGTGGAGGGCATCTGCAACCGGTACTCGACATCCTTGCCTACATCCATCACGAGACGAACTGCTGGCTGGAGATCACGACGCTGCTGATTCCCGGGCGCAACGATTCAGCGGCCGAGGTCAAGGCGCTCGCCGACTGGGTGGCGGGCGAACTGGGAGCAGATGTGCCGCTGCACTTCACCGCCTTTCACCCCGACTGGAAGATGCAGGACCTGCCCCCGACGCCGCCTTCGACGCTGACCCAGGCGCGGCACATCGCCCTCGACGCCGGGCTGCACTACGTCTATACCGGCAACGTGCATGACAGCGAAGGCGGCACCACCTTCTGTCCCGGCTGCCAGGCGGCGCTGATCGAACGCGACTGGTATGCCATCCGCCATTACGACCTGCCGAGCAACGGCTGCTGCCCGCACTGCGGCACGACGATCGCCGGCCATTTCGCCCGCTTCGGAAAACCTTTCGGGCCGCGTCGCGTGCCGGTCAGGCTGGTGCGTCCTTGAACGACCCGCTCGCTTTCCCCGGCAACACGCCGATCAGCTTCGATAGCGGGCAGGCGACGCTGCGCGGCCTGCTGACCCTGCCCGCGCAACTCGCCGGGCTGGTCGTTCTCGCGCATGCCGGCCCGCAACCCGAGGCCCGCGACGACGCCCTGGCGGTGGTCCTCCAGCATGCCGGCGTCGGCACCCTGACGCTCGACCTGCTGACCCCCGCCGAAGAGCGCTTCGCCGACATCCACCACAACGTCTCGCTGCTCGCCAGGCGTCTGCTCGACGGCCTGACGCTGCTCAAGCAACGGATGCTGCTCGGCGAACTGCCGACGCTGCCGATCGGCCTGTGCGCCAGCGGCGACGGCTCGCCGGTGGCGCTGCGGGCTGCCGCCGTGCGTGACCATGACATCTTCGCCGTGGTCTGCCGGGGTGGCCTGATCGACCTGGCGGGCATGCTCTACCTGCGCTCGCTGGCCTCGCCGCTGCTCGTGCTCGTCGCTGCCGACGACGAACGCGTCGCGGCAAGCAATCGACGCGCCCTGGGCGAGTTGCGCTGCGACAAGGAACTCAAGCTGCTGCCGGCAAGCGGCGAGCAACCCGATGCCGTCGCGGACTTCGCCTGCGCGGCGCGCGAGACGGCGCACTGGTTTGTCCGACACCTGGCCGCACGCGCGGCGACGGCCAGGGCCGGCAACGCCACTTGAGCGTGCCCGCAGGCCAGGCCGGGCGGTCCGGACGGCGTGCCGGCTCTACCCCAATCCCGAAAAATGGTTTATATTGCGCTGCAACAGAAGCGCCCGCGGGAGCATTCGCGGGTCGCCTTCCAGGCCGGCGGCGTCCCCGGCTGGCGTGCTCCCGCCTGCCGGGGACGCCTGGCCTGCGCAATCACGGCGCCCTGGCGCCCCGCGTCCAGGAAGATACGCCGCGCCGCTCGCCTGCAATCCAGGCGCCAGCAGCCGAGCCCGACAACACCTCACCGAGCCGCTTCGGCGGTAGAACCAGGACCATTCCATGAAACAAGCCAATCCATCCTTGTTGAGCAGAATCTCCCTTGCCTTCGGCACCTTTTTCTCGATCCTCTCCGATGCCCGCTTCGCGGCCAGCGTACAGGCCCTGCGTGCCGGCGAGCAGCGCGCCGAACCCTCGGCGCCGGCGCCGGCACCCAGGGCGGCCGCCGTGCCGCTCAAGGAAGCACCCCCCGACGGCGCCCTGCAACTGCTCGGCCTGCTGCAGCGCGAGGCGCGCTTCATCGATTTCATTCAGGAAGATGTCGCCGCCTATGCCGACGCCGATGTCGGCGCCGCGGCGCGGGTGGTACACGAGGGCTGCCGCAAGGTCCTGCGTGACAACTTCACGATCAGCCCGGTCCGCGACGAAGCCGAGGGCAGCCGGATCACGCTGCCGGAGGGCTTTGATGCCACGGCGATTCGCGTCACCGGCAACGTCGTCGGCAACCCCCCCTTCCACGGCAGCATCACGCACCGTGGCTGGCGAGTGGTCGACACCCGCCTGCCCAAACTCACCGGCAGCCATGAGCTGCGCATCGTCGCGCCGGCGGAGGTGGAACTATGAGCGAGCCGCAATTTTCGATCGGCATCGACCTCGGAACCACGCATTGCGCCCTCTCCTACGTCGAGATCGCCGCCTGCGACGGCGAACAGGTCGTCCAGGGGGTATTGCAGGTGCCGCAACTGACCGCCCCCGGCGCGGTGGAGGCCCTCGGCCTGCTGCCTTCGTTCATCTATCTGCCGCATCCGAGCGAACTGGCGGCGGGTGATCTGAACCTGCCATGGACCGCCGAACAGGACTATGCGGTCGGCGAGATGGCGCGCAGCCGCGGCGCGGCAACGCCCATCCGCCTGGTGTCGAGCGCCAAGAGCTGGCTCTGTCACGCCGGCGTGGACCGCCGCGCGGCGATCCTGCCCAACGACGCCCCGCCGGAGGTGACGCGTCTGTCGCCACTCGAAGCCTCGCTGCGCTACATGAGCCATCTGCGCGCCGCCTGGGACCAGGCGCAGCCCGCGGCCCCGTTCGTCGATCAGGAGATCGTGGTCACCATCCCCGCGTCCTTCGACCCGGCGGCGCGCGAACTGACCGCCGAAGCGGCCCGTGCCGCCGGCTGCGCCCGCATGCTCCTGCTCGAAGAGCCGCAGGCCGCGCTGTACAGCTGGATCCAGAAGAGCGCCGGCGGCTGGCGCAAGCAGGTGCGACCGGGCGACATCATCCTGGTCGTCGATGTCGGCGGCGGCACCAGCGACTTCTCGCTGATCGCCGTCCTCGAACGCGCAGGCACGCTCGAACTGCACCGCGTCGCCGTCGGCGAGCACATCCTGCTCGGCGGCGACAACATGGATCTGGCCCTGGCCTATGCCGTCGCCGGCAAGCTGGCCGCGCAGGGCCAGAAACTCGACGCCTGGCAACTGCGGGCGCTGACGCACGCCTGCCGCAACGCCAAGGAGACGATGCTCAGCGATCCGGAAGTGCTCACGGTACCGCTGGTGATCGCCAGCCGCGGCGCCAGGCTGATCGGCGGATCGACGCGCAGTGAACTGACGCGCGCGGAACTCGCGGCGACGCTGCTCGAAGGTTTCTTCCCGCCGGCGGCCATCGCCGACCGGCCGCAGGGTCGGGGGCGTGGCGGCCTGACGCAACTCGGTCTGCCCTACGCGCAGGATGCCGCGGTCACTCGCCATCTGGCCGCTTTCCTCGCCCGTCAGGTCGCCGCCACGGCCGACCTCGAGGGTTTCAGCGGCCGCCTGCCGGACGACGCGACCTTTCTGCATCCGACCGCGGTGCTGTTCAATGGCGGCGTATTCAAGTCCGAACTGCTCGCCGAGCGCACGCTGACGACGGTCAATTCCTGGCTCGCCGCCGAGGGTGCCCCGGCCGCCCGTCTGCTCGAAGGCGCCGACCTCGACCTGGCGGTAGCCCGCGGCGCCGCCTACTACGGCTACGTCCGCCGCGGCCAGGGCGTGCGCATCCGCGGCGGCACCGCCCGCTCCTACTACGTCGCGGTCGAATCGGTGATGCCCGCGGTGCCCGGTCTGCAACCGCCGGTGCAGGCGCTGTGCCTGGCGCCCTTCGGCATGGAGGAAGGCAGCGAAGCCGCGGTGTCGACGCAGGAATTCGGACTGGTCGTCGGCGAGCAGGTACGCTTCCGCTTCTTCGGCTCGTCGGTCCGCCGCCAGGACGAGGTCGGCACGCTGCTCGAGGACTGGGCGCCCGACGAACTCCAGGAACTCGACGAGATCCAGACCACCCTGCCGGCGGAAGGCCGCGCCACCGGCGAGGTGGTCCGCGTCAGGCTGCAGGCACGCGTCACCGAAGCCGGCACACTCGAACTCGAAGCCCTGCCGCACGATGGCCCGCAGCACTGGAAAGTCGAGTTCGACGTGCGCGGCGGCAGCGGCGACTGAACGGCGCGCCAGGCGCGGCGGTGGCCAGCGTAGTCGCGTCTAGCGCGTCTAGCGCGTCTAGCGCGGCGTGCGCTGCCGGCGCTGCGCGGGCCGGCTCAGCAAACTCCACAGCCAGCCCGGTGCGTCGCGTCCGGTGAGCACGTAGTCCAGCACGTTGCGATTGTCGAGCGTCAGGTTCTGCGCGAACCTGGCCGCACGCGTCCCGGCAAACAGCAGATGGTCGCCGGGTTCGAGCAGCGTCGCCTCTGCGGGTAGCTGATGGTCGATCCCCGCGCGGACGAGCAGCAGCGGCAGCAGCGGCAGGACATCCTGCTGCGCCGCCGGATCGCGGCGCAACATGCCGAGCGCCATCGCCCCCTGCTCCATCATCAGCAGCTGATGCACCGCCGGGGCCTCCGCCGCGTTCAGCCGCACGCCCCAGACCAGCGGCACACGATTCCCACAAAGCTCCTCGAGTTGCCGGGCGACGACGGCGGCGCGCGCGTCCGGCCAGTCCCGTACGAGCTGCAGAAAACGCCGCAGCAACGGCGAGGTGATCAGCGCCAGGCACTCGCGCGCCACGATGCGCGACGGCACCATCGTGAAATCGGCGTCGTAGGCGTCGAACAGGACCTCGTTGGCGACGCGGTTCTGGCGCAGGACGACAAACAGCTTCGGGTTCACCTCCTTGGCGGTCATCGCGATCGACAGGTTGTTGGGGTCGTTGTCGCTGGCGGCGACAATGCCCACCGCCGTCGCGATGCCCGCCTGGCGCAGCGGCTCCGCCTCGGTGCCGTGGCCCACGACATGCTGCACGGCGATCGGCAACGTCGCCTCCGGCGAGATCACCGTCAGGCGCACGCCGTGCCGTTCGAGATTGCGCACCACCGCCTGCCCGAAGCGACCGAAGCCACAGACCACCCAGTCGCCGGCGGGTGGATCGTGGCGTTCGGGAACCTCCTGGCCCGGCAGGCCGGTCAGCAGATCGACCAGGCGGTACCAGTTCGGCGACTTGATCGCCTGCGCCAGATAGTCGGCGAAACGCTCGAAGTGATTGACCACATAGTGCGTGCCGAAGGACATCATGTTGCGCTCGACCGCCGGACTGGCCACCCGCGCGACGACCATCAGGCGGGGATTGATCAGGCGGCTGGCGATCGCCACCGCCAGGTTGGCCGCGTCGTCGTCGGTCACCGCCAGCACGCCGCGACAACTGCGATGCTGCAGCCCGGCCATCAACAACTGCTGGGGTTGCGCCGCATCGGCGCACAGCAGGAGGACGTCGGCGGCGAAATCCTCGAGTTCGAGTTCCTGGATACGCGCTTCGTTGCGCTCGATGCCCACCACCCGGAGGCCATCGTGGTCGAGGGCGCGCGCGATCAGCAAACCGGTCTCGCCACAACCACAGAGGATGTAGAAGGGTTCGCCGAGTTGCCTGACCTGGCGCACGAAGCGTGCGGTCAGCAGCACCTGCTGAAAACCCTTGTCCTGAACCAGCGACAGCAGGCTGATGATCGAGTACGACCAGCCGATCACCGAGAGAAAGATGACCACCGTGACCCACATCCGCTGCGCCTCGGAAAAGGCCCCCGGCAATTCGCCGAAACCGATGGTGCTGGCGGTATAGCTGACGAAATAGAAAGCGTGGAAAAAGCTCATCGGCGGCGCCGGCCGACCCTGCGCGTCGATGCCCGGAATCAGCGTCAGCCCCAGCGTCGACACCGCGTAGATGACGATCAGCACGATCAGCGGCGCGCGCATCCGCCGCAGGGCGAGGAAGAAGACGCTGGCGTTCATGGCCGCGCGCGGATTGGCGTCAAGCGCGCGCTAACGCCGCAACATCACGGTTTCCGCGATCAGCAGCACCACCGAGACGACGTTGGCGAACAACGCGCCGCCGCTCAGGGAAACCACGCTGGTCGTGACATCCGCGGACATTCCCTCGCCGGTGACATGCACGGCGATGGCCCAGACACCGGCCGCCGCCACCAGTTGCAGGTCGGCGACCAGGCTGGTCGACAGGTGCACCGCGCCGATCTGCGTCCGGTCGCCGAATTTCAGGACCGTGGCGATCAGGTTGACGACGATCGCGGCAAACAGCTCATAGACATGATGATGCCTCGGCTGGTCGATCTCGCCGATGAAGAAACCGAAGTTCAAGGTTGCCGCGAGCACGATAAAGAAACCGAAAACCACCTTTTCCAGGTTCATGAGCCCCCCCGAGCGTTCGCGCCACCCCTGCGGCAGCGGCCTGACCTCGAAGCATACGCATCCTGGCGTGTGCCGGCAACGGCAGGGGCCATTCCGGCGCCAGAGCTGCGCTGGCCGCCTGCTGCGCTGGGCGCTTGCTCCGGTGCTGGCGGAGCCAGCGGCGTAGCCGACTCCCGCCAGCCGTAGCGCCTGACGCATCGCACGCTGGATACTCTGCGCCTCCACGTGATGTCGCCGCACCGCCCCGGAACGTGGATCGACCGATCGTCTGGCGGCAACGAAGACGTACTGCCACGCCCACTCACGCGCCGCGTTCGGGTATTTCCGCTCCAGAGCCCATGGCAGGTACACGTCGCCAAAACCCGCAGCCAGATCCGCCGCGTGCAGCGCCTTCACACGTGCCAGATGCTCCCCCAGCGGCGCCACCAGCCTCTCCGGCAGCATCGTCACCCGGTCCTTGAAGCCCTTTCCCTCGCGCACCAGGATTTCGCGGCGAGCGAAGTCCACGTCCTTAACGCGCAGTCGCAGGCACTCCATCATGCGCATCCCCGTACCGTAAAGCAGCCGGAGGATCAGCCCCGTGGTTCCGTCGATCGGCCCCAGCAGGCGCTGAACTTCTTCGGGCGTCAGCACTACGGGCAGACGCTTGCCGGACTTCGCCGACTCGACATCATCCAGCCAGGGGAGATCGGTCCTCAGCACTTCCTTGTAGAGAAACAGCAGAGCGCTCTTTGCCTGATTCTGCGTGGATGCGGAAACCCGCCCCTCCACCGCGAGGTGGTGAGAAACGCTTCGACCTCGCACGCGCCCATTTCCTGCGGATGTCGCTTGCCATGGAAAAGGATGAAACGTCGCACCCAGCCCCTGTAAGCCTGCTCCGTCCGTATGCTATAGTGCTTGAGGCGTATGCTTTCCGAGAGTTGGTCAAGGAGCCGCCTGGGAGGCCGGACGACGCCGTTGGCATTGACGCAGTTGTCGGAATTTTTAGTGAACGTGCCCATACTCTACCTCCTTGTTTCCGTTGGAAGTTCAGCCATGCATGTACATGCATACAGTATAGTGACGCAAAGCACTGCGTCAAGTAGGATTGCTACATCACGTTG
>JADKBU010000034.1 GCA_016714935.1 Candidatus Accumulibacter propinquus
GATCGCCTTCGAGTCGATTCTGTTCGATTTTGGCACGGGGGGCGAGATCAAGATCGAGTTTTCGCCGTTGGCATGGAACTGCCAAGGCGAGAATCACTGCCTTTACGGCCATCCGGTGGACAACCTTATCGACGTGCGCTTCACGTTGATGGCGGAGTCGACGGCCTCCACGACACTGCCGCCAGCGTCCGTTTCCAGTGTGCCGGAGCCGGCATCGCTGTTGTTGCTCGCCGTTGGTCTCACCGGCGTCTGTGTCAGCCGACGCAACCGGCCGCAACCGGCTCCGATCTAGGAATGGACCTCGCTGTGCTGCACGCAGGGTCCGAACTCCAGAGCGAGGTCCATTTGTTTATGGCACATGTATTGCGTAGATTCATTCAAGAAAACCAGCCAGTTGGAGATATACCATGAAAACACTGATCGCCGCTCTAGCCCTTGCCGCCACCGGCGTCGCCTCTGCGGTACCGGTTACAACCTTCGTCGCCAGTTACGGCGGCAGCGACTACTACACGGTTACCGACGATTTTGACGGCAAACTGCTGTGGACCGAGGCGCAAGCCGCCGCCGTGGGCATCGGCGGTAACCTGGTGGCGATCAACAATGCCGCCGAGGAGTCCTGGCTGCGCTCGAAGTTTGGCGCTACCGAGCGTTTCTGGATCGGCTTTACCGACCAGACCAGTGAAGGGGTCTGGGCCTGGGTGAGCGGTGATGCCGTGACCTACTCGCACTGGAACAGCGGCGAGCCCAATTCCGGCGGCGGCAGCTACGAGGAAGACTACGCCGTGATCAACTGGTTGACCAGTGGGCATTGGAACGACCTGCCAAACACCGGCGCCGGCTTCGGTGGCGGACACCGCGGCATCGTCGAGGTGGCGAAGGTCCCTGAGCCGGCCGTTCTGGGCCTTCTCGCCTTGGGTCTTGCCGGGCTTGGCGCGACACGTCGCAGAAAAGCGGCCTGATTCACTCGCAACTCGGACGATCACGGGAGCTTCGGCTCCCGTTCTGCTTGCGCGCCCAGCATGGGCGCACTCTTGCGGGTGAAAGTCCCGCCGTAAGTTGATCACAGCGAACGAAGCGAAGCGCAACTGCCTGAGGGCGACCGATGGTGGGGAGGAAGCGTGGAGCGAAGCTGCGAGCCGATGAACAAGAACCGGATAGAAGGCGCTGCCGAGCAGGGCGAGTGGGCAAGTGACCACGAAGCTCTCGTGATCAAGGCGAAGCGGCGTAAATCCGGCGGTTGTGCAGCGAAGGAGTGCGTTCTTACCTGGGGAGATCTCGCCTCATGGCTGAAAGGCCGACGGTGACAAGCCGGAGCGAGAAGTCAGCAGAGGCCGTAGTAGCTGCCAGTACGGGGCGAAGGGCCGAACGAGTAGGAGGGCCAACGGCCATGTCGCTCGGAAGTGCAGTGCATCAGACGCTCGGGCAACCGGGGCGCAAGGCGGGAGGGCGAGGTGAAGCCAAGCCTGAAGCGTTGCGTGATGAAGCACGGCCGGCGCGACAGGGAAACGAAGGCTCAGGGCGAGACGGTCTGCTCACGCAGGCGCTCGCGAGCGCGAACCTGGTGAAAGCGTGGAAACGCGTCAAAGCCAATCGCGGCAGTGCTGGGGTGGATGGACGGACGATTGCCGAGACGGCGGCGTACCTGAGAACGCACTGGCCCCGGATTCGGGAGGCATTACTGAACGGCAGTTACCGGCCTGAGCCGGTGCGACGCGTGCAGATTCCGAAGGCCGGTGGCGGGATGCGCGAACTGGGGATCCCGACGGTGACGGATCGGCTGATCCAGCAAGCCCTGCTGCAGGTCTTGCAGCCCATGATTGATCCGACGTTCTCCGAACACAGCTTCGGCTTCCGGCCGGGACGCCGCGCGCATGATGCCGTGCTCAATGCACGGCGCTACGTGCAGGAAGGCTACCGGGTGGTGGTCGACGTGGATCTGGAGAAGTTCTTCGACCGGGTCAATCACGACATTCTCATGGAACGGTTAGCGAGGCGAATCGACGACAAGGCCGTGTTGCGGCTGATTCGTCGTTACCTTGTGGCCGGGATCATGGATGGCGGCGTGGTCATGCAGCGGTATGAGGGGACGCCGCAAGGCGGCCCGCTGTCGCCGCTGCTGGCCAACGTGCTGCTTGACGAGGTGGATCGGGCACTGGAAACGCGTGGCCATCGCTTCGTTCGCTACGCCGACGACTGCAATGTGTATGTTCGCAGTCGGCAGGCGGGTGAGCGGGTGCTTGATGGACTGCGCCGACTCTATGAGCGACTTCACCTGAAGGTGAATGAAGTCAAAACGGCGGTCGCACCGGCATCTGGCCGGAAGTTTCTGGGCTTTAGCTTCTGGTACGGCTCAGGGGGTCAGGTCAAGTGTAAGGTTGCCGACAAGGCCAAAGAAACCTACAAGCAACGCATCCGACAACTGACGCGTCGCTCGGGCGGGCGTAGCCTGCCGGAGGTGGTGGAACGGCTCCGGACTTACATGCCGGGTTGGAAGGCCTACTTCCAACTCGCGCAGACGCCGCAAGTGTTCCGCGAACTCGACGAGTGGCTGCGTCATCGGTTACGTGCGCTGCAGCTCAAGCACTGGCGCCGGGGTACGACGATGTATCGGGAGTTGTTGGCGTTGGGCGCCTCGAAGCCGGATGCCCATCGGATCGCCGCGAACAGTCACCGATGGTGGCGTAACAGCTGCCTCGCGCTGAATCGTGTGATGCCGATCGCTTACTTCGACCGACTCGGCGTGCCGCGGCTCTCATGACCTCAACGACTCGAACCGCCCGGTGCGGACCCGCATGCCGGGTGGTGTGGGAGGGGAACGGTCAGGTAATCTGGCCGCCCCTATGCCGATTCCTGGAATGGTCCGAGTGACGGCATGCCGACTGATGCGGCTGCTGATTCACCTTCCCGATCCTTGTAGGGGGAGGTGTATCATCTCAATTCCAGCAGCCAGCCTGGCGGATCTCGATGACCAAGGAAGCGAGCCAATGCAACGTTACCTCCTGACCGAATATGCCGACGCCTGTGCAGAAACGCGGGCAGTTTACGACGATTTCATGCGGACCACCGGTGCGACTTCGGTACCTCTCTGGTTGCGCAGCCTCGGGCACAGCGCCGCGTTGTCCCGGGCTTATTGGGAGCGCGCCAAGGGCACCCTGTTCGGCGGCTCGTTGCCCTTGCCGCTGAAGGAAATGATCGTTTTTGTCGTCTCCGCCAAGAATGGCGCGCGCTATTGCTCCGCCTGCCATGCCCAGAGCGTGCTCAGCCTCGACAAGACCCTGGCCTTTGATGATCTCAAGGGTTTCTTCGGTTCCGATGCGGCCGCCAACTTGCCGGCCTACTATCGGACGGTGGTTGATTTTGCGTCCAAGGTTGTCGCCGACGCCAATCGCGTGACCGATGAGGATTTCGAAGTCCTGATGGACGACGGGTTCAGCAAGGAGGAAATCTGCGAGATCATTGCCGTGATCGATCTCGCCACCATGTTCAATGTCTATACCAGTACGCTGCGCCTGGACCTTGACCCGGAATATCGCGCCATACTCTGATCCGGAAACAGACCCCTCCGCATGAGCAGCATTCCTCAATGGAACGTGCCCTCCACCCAGCAACTGGTCCGGTATGAGGCGCTGGTCCAGCTTTTCGAGGACATCCTCGCTGTCGATGACGTAGCGCAGATCGCAAGGCGCGTGGCGACGCGCTGGAAGTATTTCGCCAATGTCGCCAGTTGGCGGCTGGTGGTAGTCGATGCCGAAGGCTATCTGGTCATCGACGGGGCGCGTGGCGAAGCCTCGCTGGCCGAGCAACAGGGACTCTCGGTCTGGGATGAGTACCACTGGTCCCAGCAGCGCCCCCGCCTGCTACGGCTTGCCGACCCCTCGGGGTGCGGAAATCCGCCCGCGCATCTGGCCGGGCGCGGCATTACCGAGATCCAGGTCCTCCCCTTGATCCGTGCTGAACGCTGTATTGCCCTGCTCAGCGTCGCGGCCAGGCATGAGCCGTTCAACGAACTCGACAACAAGTTCATTCGTCTGTTTGGCGGTCACCTGGCCGACCGCATCTCCGGCATCCTGCGCCGTCGCCAGGCCGATCGCCTGCTGCGTGAAAGCGAGATCCGCTATCGCGGCCTGGCAGAGAATTCCGCCGACTGGGTATGGTCGATAGGTGCAAATGGGCAGGTCTCGTACACCAACGATCGCGGCCTGGAACGGCTGGGTTTGAGTCGGGAAGCGTTTTTCCGGACCGATTCCGTAGACCTCGTCCATCCCGAGGACAAAGCCAGGTATCTCGACGTTCTCTCGACGGCGGTGAAAAACAGGTGTGGCTGGCGTGATGTGTTGCTTCGCTGGCGTACCCAGGACGGCAACTACCTGGGATTCGAGTCCAATGCCTCGCCGATCATCGATGACAATGGCGAAGTCGTCGGTTTTCAGGGCGTTGATCGGGATGTGACTGATCGCCTGCGGATCGAGGCCGAATTGCAGCGCTATCGTGAGCATCTGGAGGAACTGGTCCACGCCCGCACGGCGGATCTGTCGCTGGCCAAGGAGGCTGCAGAGGCCGCCAGTCGCGCCAAGAACACTTTCCTTGCCAACATGAGCCACGAGTTGCGGACACCGATGAATGCGATCATGGGGATGACCGGCCTGGTGCTGCGCAAGATCGCCGATCCCAAGGTGCAGGACCAGCTCGGCAAGGTGCTCAATGCCTCCCAGCACCTGCTTGTCCTGATCAACGACATTCTGGACATCTCCAAGATTGAAGCCGAGCGCTTCACGCTTGAACGGAAATACTTCCAGCTCGGCAAGGAGCTGGAAAGCGTATTGGCCGTCATCAAGCAGAATGCCATGGACAAAGGGCTTGATCTCGCTGCCGATCTGCCGGCTGAAATCACGGCTCTTTCATTGCTGGGTGATCCCGTACGGCTCGGCCAGATATTGCTCAACTTGGCTGGCAATGCCGTCAAGTTCACTTACCAGGGTGCGGTCAGGCTGCGCGTACGGATGGTCGAAAATACCCCGGACGATGTGTTGTTGCGCTTCGATGTGGAGGATAGCGGCATCGGCATCTCGGCCGAAGATCAGAAACGCCTCTTCACGGCCTTCGAGCAGGCCGATGGCTCGATGACCCGGAGGTATGGCGGCGCCGGACTGGGGCTGGCGATCACCAGGAGCCTCGCTCGCATGATGGGCGGCGAAGTCGGGGTCCTGAGCACTCTGGGGCAAGGCAGCAACTTCTGGTTCACCGCCCGGCTGGGCAAGTCGGCCGCAGCCGTCCCACCCGACCCGACTCTTGCTTAGGCACTTGTGGAACGGCGGAACGCGGCGGCAAGCCTAGGGGCCGAGCTTTCGATAGGGCCAGGGTGAATGGCTCGCCGGTCAGCGGCAGTGGTCAATAACCGCCAAAGGACCCAAGGCAATCAAGGAGTCTCCCTCGATCACCGGCCTCGCTTGTCGGCAACAACCTCCAGGATGAGCGCAGCCAGAGCCCGAGGCTCAATGGGTTTGGCAATATGGCCGGCCATCCCGCTCGCCAGGCACTTGTCCCGGTCTTCGTCGAAAGCGTGCGCGGTCTGACCGATGATCGGCAGCTCGGGCGCCAGTTCGAGTATCCGCCGCGTGGCCTGGTAACCGTCCATCACCGGCATCTGGATGTCCATCAGCACGACATCGTAGGCATCCGGGCCGTCGGCGATGATCCGTTCCACTGCCGTGGCGCCATCGCCGACGATCACCAGGCGCGCGCCGTCGTCTTCCAGATTGACTTCCAGCATCATCTGGTTGATCGGGTCATCCTCGACCAGCAGAATGCAGAGGCCCGCCAGCGGTTCGTCGGGTAGCGTCACCGAAGTCGCTTCCCTGGGGTCGGGATGCGGTGCCGTCCGCACATAAGGCAGGCGCACTTCGAACATGCTGCCGGCACCAGGAGTGCTCTCGACCCGGATTTCGCCCTGCATGAGTTCCACCAGGCGTTTGCAGATTGCCAGACCCAGCCCGGTGCCACCGAATTTGCGCGTCGTGGAGCCGTCTGCCTGCTGGAAGGGGTTGAAGACATAGCCGAGTTGATCCGCGGTCATGCCGATGCCGGTATCGGTGACCCGGAACAACAGTTCCCTGCCCTGGCGTGCGGCCGACAGGGTGACGCCGCCGGTTGCGGTGAACTGGACGGCGTTGCTGAGCAGGTTGAGCAGGATCTGGCCCAGGCGTAGCGGGTCCCCGATGCAGGTCGGCGGCAAGTCGGGCGCTTTCTCCAGGCGCAGTGCGAGGCCTTTCACGCGGGCACGCTCGGCGACGAGTTCAAGGGCGTGTTCGAGGACTTCGCCAAGAGACATTTCGTTGGCTTCGACCTGCAGCTTGCCGGCGTCGATTTTTGAGAAGTCGAGGATTTCATTGACGACGCCGAGCAACTGCTTGCCGGAGGTCAGGATTTTCTCGAAGGCGTTGCGGGCTTTTTCGGGATCCTGATGGTTACGCTTGCCGATCTGGGCAAAGCCGAGCACGCCGTTCATCGGGGTGCGGATCTCGTGGCTCATGTTGGCGAGGAATTCGCTCCTGGCGCGCGCCAGGTTCTCGGCAGCGATCAGCGCCTGTTCGCGGGCCTGGATGGCAGCGCGCTGGAGACTGACGTCCACCACACTGACGACCGCGCCGATGATCTGGCCATTCTCGATAATCGGGCGGCTGGCCAGGGTCACCGGCACGGCATGGCCATCGGCGTGCCAGTAGGTTTCGTCGCCGATACGCGAGTCACATCCCTCCCGCCATCCCTGGCAGGTCGTGCATTCCGCGGCGGGGTAGGGGCTGCCATCCGGACGGCGGTGGTGGAACAGATCGTGCGCGCCACGGCCCATGGCCTGCTCCGCGGTATAGCCGAGCATCTGGCAGGCAGCGGGGTTGGTGAAGGTGATCCGGCCTTCGCCATCGACGCCATAGAGGCCGTCGGCGCTCGATTCGAGGATGCGCGTGGCGCGCGCTTCGGTGGCCAGCAGTTCGGTGGTACGCTGCTCGACCAGTTCTTCGAGGTGCTGGCGGTGACGTGCCAGTTCGGCTTCCGCCTGCTTGCGTTCGGTGATGTCGCGTGCCGAGCCCACCGTTCCGATGACCATGCCCCTTTCATCGAGGAAGGGCGCCTTGTGCACATCAAGGTAAGTCAGGCGACCCTTGAGGTTGCCGAACTCCTCGAATACCGAGGGTCCGTCGTGCTGCAGCGTGATTGCATCGCTGTCCTGGCAGAGTTCACCGAAGGTGTGCCATTGCGGGTCGTCGGGATGACTGTCGCGCTCCCGTTGCGCGAAGAACATGTCGGTCTTGCCCAAGGGCTCATCGGAGTCGGCGGCGTTCAGGAGTTGCCGGCAGAACGCCCGATTGGCGAACAGGTAGCGCTTTTCAAGGTCCTTGGCCCAGATCATGTCCGGCACGTTGTCCGCCATCCGGCGCAACAGCGCGGCCAGGAGGCGCGAGCGCTCTTCGCTCTGGCGCATGGCCTCCTGGACGGACTTCCGCTCGGTGATGTTCATCGAAGTACCGACCGCAAGTTCGGCATTTCCCTGCGGGTCACGCTGGATCACGGAGCCCCGGGTGTGAATCCACTGATACTGGGCCGTCGAGTCTCGTAGCCGGTACTCGAAGTCGAAGGCTCCAGCCTCCGGCTGTATGGCGCGCGCGACGGCCTCCTGGAATGGCATACGGTCGTCCGGGTGTACCCGTGCGACCCAGCGCTGTAGCGAATCCAGTTCTTCGTCCGGCGTCAGCCCCAGGACAGGAAGCATCGCCCGGTCGTAGGCCAGGCGGCCATTCGTGAGATCGAGTTCCCAAAGGATCACCTGGGTGACCTTGATGGCCATGTCCAGCCGTCGCTCGATGCGCTTGCGTTCCGTGATGTCTTCGTAGACGCCCAGGATGCCGATCGTCTGGTTGTTGCTGTCCCTGAGCGGAACCTTGGAAGTGCGCAGCCAGATCGTCCGACCGTCCGGGGTCGGCTGCGGCTCGTCGAAGGACAGCCGGGGGACGCCCGAATCCATGATCGCCCGGTCGTCGGCGCGATAACGCTCGGCCTCTTTGGCCCAGCCCATCTGGTAATCATCCTTGCCGAGAAGTTCCTCCGGATGGGCCTTGCCGGCGTCGCGGGCAAAGGCCGGGTTGCAGCCCAGGTAGCGCAGGTCCCGGTCTTTCCAGAAAACCCGTATTGGCGCGGTGTCCACGACGGATTGCAGCAAGCTCCGGGAGCTGGCCAGCGCGGCCGTCATGTCGAGCAGGGCGGTATGAATGGTTCCCCATTCATCACTTCCAGGCGTACCAATATCGGGTGTCGCCGCGCCATGGCGCACCGCGTCGATATGTTGCAGCACCTTCTGCAGCGGTCGCTTGATGCTGCGTCTGACGATCACCGCAATCGCCAGAAAGGACATCAGTGCAATCAGCACCGACAGCCCGAAAACCCATCGGCTGGCCGCCGCAATGGCCTGGTGAATCTGCAAACCCAGATCCGCCACACGACCGGACGCCTGTTCGTCCAGGCGGCTCATCGTTTTCAGTACCGCCGCCTGGGCTGCATGGCTGCGGGTGACGGCATCATGGAAGCGATGGCTGGCGATATCCAGTTCGAGGATTTCCCGCCGATAGGCGACGGTCAGACGAATTGCCCGCCTGGCGATTCGCGCAATCTCGGGACTCGATGCGGTGAGCGTCTGCAACCTCAGGTTGAGATCGTCGATGAGCGCTATGTTGGGATTGTCGTTCTGCGGATCTGCCGAAGCAAGCACAGTCCTTTCGGCAATGTTCTTGCCAATCTGGAGCACGGTTTCCCGAAAGCCTGTGATCAGATTCATGATCTGATCGAGGTAATCGGTTGTTTTGCCTGACAGGGTCTGGTCGATCAGAATCCGGCCGATGAGGTTTTCCAGTTTAGCGAGTTCAGCGAGAATCTGGTGGTCGATACCATCCAGGCTGAGCAGGACCCGCCGGATCGCGGCGCACTGGTCAAGCAGTTCGGTTGCCGTGGTGGACAGCGCGGCGATGGCATCCGCCTGTTGTTTGTCCTGGTCCTTTTGTGCGATTGCCAGCAGGGCTGCCGACATCCGCTTGCCGTTGTCCTCCGAAGCTGAACCACTACGGCAACTTCGGCTGATCAAATCGATTTCCGAAAGCGCATCGGACAGCTCGCGAGCAATCGAGGCATTTTCCAGCACCCCCGTCATCTGGTTGCGGGCGATGTCGGTGGCCAGAATCTCGACGCGATTGAAAGCCGTGGCGGCAATTACGGCGATCAATGCAAAGGCAGCCGCATGGAATAGCGCCAACCCGAGCAGCTTCTTGCCGACTCCCGGACGGATGGGAAACACTTCCTTTTGCTCTCCGCTAGGGTTGCTGTCGCACCAGGGTGGCGCCTCTCAATAGGGTCGGTTTCAGTACCACCTGGTGGGCCTCGAGGGCGGTGACGTTGATGACCCGTTGCCCGCGAACATTCGAAACCACGGGAATCCTGGCCACCGGTGTGCCTCGCATGGCCTTCAGCAGCATCTCTGCCGATGTTTCACCCTGCTCATGACCGGTCTTGACGACCGCGGCCCAGGCCCCCTGTTCGACCTGATAGCGGTTCCCGCCAAGGATGGGGCCACTATAGACCTTGCGCAGGGCTTCGAGAACCTCCTTGTTGTTCAAGGGCCGGGCGGTATCGTCGACAATCCCCTCCAGGCTGTCGATCAGGATCGTGTCGCAGGCGGAATGGCCATGCTTCGCGAGCGCATCGATTCCCCTGGTGTTCTTGACCAAGTGAAACGCCCCGACCTTGACCGGATAAGTCTCCTTTTCCTCTTCCACCTGGGCGCGCAGGGCCCGACCGGCCGGCACGTCATTGGTCATGAAGCAGGCTGTCCGGATCGACGGGATCAATTGCTTGGCAAAGGCCAGGGATTCGCGGACATGCGCCCGCTCCAGTATTCCGGAGACATTAGTGGCCGGGAAGCCGTATTTCGCTGCCGAGTTGTTGACCCCGTTGAACATGACCGGCGTCCTGACCTTGTCTTTCAGGAACGGGACGACGAACATGGTCTGCGCATCGTCGTCCGCGACGATGACCCCATCGGGTTGCAGGCGTTGATAGAGCGCGTACGCTTCCTCCCCTTTCCTGGGACCTGCCGCCGGGCTGACCTTGGTATCCATGTAGAAGTAAGTGATTTCGCTGGATGCCGCCAAAACCGAGTCGATTCCCTCACGGATCTCGATCACCCACGGATTGTTCGCCTCGTAGCTCATGACGACCAGCACCTTGAATTCGGCAGCCAGCGCAACCTTTACCTGGGAGCAGAGAATGACCGCCAGCAATACCGCGGAACACAGGATCTTCATCGACGAAATCCTCCTACTTTGTCATTGTCAAGCCGGTTCTTTCCGGCGGTGGGGCAAGCCACCGTTTCGCCGGTTGCCGATCTGTCCGGCGAGCACCGCGCCCTGTCGGCGGCTAATCACCGGTGCTGTTCAGCCAGCGCAGGGCGACGCTGAGGCAGGTGTTCAGCGTATGACGGTCAAAGGCGCCTGGGAGCACGGACAACAGGCGGTCGCAGCCCTCGGCGTCGTCGCTGTCGAAGCGCTCGAGCAGCGCCAGGATGGTGCCCAGCAGGCCTTCGTGCTGGCATAGCGCGTGGCGCACCTTGGGCTCGACGGCAATCTGTTCGAGGATCTCTTCGATCGGCAGACCCAGCGCTGCCGGCATCATCGACAGGATGCCGGTGATGAAGGCCAGGTCGGCGAGTTTGTGGTCGTTGACGTGCCCGACCGGGACCAGCAGCTCCATCATCCGTCCGCGCAGGGCGGCGACCTGCAGCAAAGGTGAGCGGGCGGGGTCGGCCGTGCCGCCATGCGGTGCCAACAGAAGCAGCGACAGCCAGCGCTGCAACTGGCGCCGGCCGAACAGGGTGATCGCGTGTCGCAGCGAAGTCACCGGCTGCGCGAGGCCGCCACCGCGGTGCCCGACCGCGTTGACCACGCGCAACAGATTGAGCGTCAGCGCCGGCTCGTGCTTGAAGGCGTCCTCGATCACTATCGTATCGACATCACGTCCGACCAGGTTGATCAGACGAATCAGTGCTGCCTGTGAAGCCGAGAGGCGGCGACCGCTGACGACTTCCGCCTGCGCGAAGTAGCGCCCCTGGAAAAGCTCGAAGCCCAGGCGACGGCAGCACTCCATCTGTTCGCGGCTGGCGACGCCCTGCGCCAGGAGTTTGAGCGGCAGGTGTCGCAGTGATCCGGCCAGGTCGCGGAGTTCGCTTTCACTCGCCGTGTCGATGTCGATCTTGATGACCTGGAGCATCGGCAGCACCGGTCGGCTGCGGTCGTCGATGCCCCGGTATCGCGCCAGCGCCAGCGTATAGCCCCGATCGCGCAGATAGTGGCAACGCGCCAGCGTCGCCTTGTCGGGCACGTCGTCGAGCATCAGTTCGAGGACGACGCCGGCCGGCGGTAGCAGCTCGATGGCTCTTTCCTGCAGGAAGTCACTATCGATATCGATGAACGCGCAGCTGTTGCCCAGCGCGCTTTGCATGCCGAGTTCGGAATACGCGGCGCAGAGTGCGGCGGTGGCGCCGCTGCCCGTGCGACTGCAGGCGGCGGCGCTTTCGTCGCCGCTGCCGAACGACAACTGGTAACCGGCGAGTTCCTCCCTGTGGTTCAGGATCGGCTGCCGGAAGAGGAAAGCGTTCTGGAGTGCGGGTTCGGTCATCGGCGCGGAGGTCCCGGATACGCGGAGTCGAAGGGATCAGAACGGCAGCGCGAGGCCGGGGCGCGCGGTGACGAAGACACGGCGAAAATCGGCCTGAATGCGTTCGAGCGCGGCCGCATTGTCGGCCTCGAAGCGCAGCACGACCACCGGCGTGGTATTCGAGGGACGCGCCAGCCCGAAGCCGTCGGCGTACTCGACACGCAAGCCGTCGATGGTGATGATTTCGCGCGCGCCCTCGAAGTGGGCGTGCCGTTGCAATTCGTCGATCAGCGCGAAGGGTTCGCCTTCCTGCATGCCGATGTTCAGCTCGGGCGTCGAGCTGCTGTCGGGCAGGGCCTTCAGGATGGCGTTGGCATCGTCGGCGCGTGACAGGATTTCGAGCAGCCGGGCGCCGGCGTAGAGGCCGTCGTCGAAGCCGTACCAGCGTTCCTTGAAGAAAACGTGGCCGCTCATTTCACCGGCCAGCGGCGCGCCGGTTTCCTTGAGCTTGGCCTTGACCAGCGCGTGCCCGGTCTTCCACATCAGCGGTTCGCCGCCATGTTCGCGGATCCAGGGCGCCAGTCGGCGCGTGCATTTGACGTCGTAGATGATCTGCCCGCCCGGGCAACGTCGCAACACGTCGGCCGCAAAGAGCATCAGTTGACGATCCGGGTAGATGATCTCGCCGTCTTTGGTCACCACCCCGAGGCGGTCGCCGTCGCCGTCGAAAGCGAGGCCGATTTCGGCGTCGGTGGTGCGCAGCGCGCGGATGAGGTCCTGCAGGTTCTCGGGTTTCGACGGGTCCGGATGGTGATTCGGGAAGGTGCCGTCGACTTCGCAGAACAGTTCGACCAGTTCGCAGCCCAGCGAGCGAAACAGTTCCGGGGCGATGCCGCCGGCGACGCCGTTGCCGCAGTCGATGACGATCTTCATCGGCCGCGCCAGCGTGACGTCAGCGGTGATGCGGCGAAGGTACGCCGAGCGCACGTCGGCGCTGCTGCCTTGCCCGGCACCGTGGTGCAAGGCACCGCCGTCAACCCGCTGCCGGATACTCTGAATCGCTGCGCCGGCCAGGGTCTCGCCGCCGATGACCATTTTCAGGCCGTTGTAGTCCGGTGGATTGTGGCTGCCGGTGACGGCAACGCAGCTCTGACAACCCAGTTCGTGTGCCGCAAAGTAGACCGTCGGTGTCGGGACGCAGCCGACATCGATGGTGTCGATGCCGGCCAGTCGGATGCCCTCCATCAGGGCCGCCGACAGTTCCGGTCCCGACAGGCGTCCGTCGCGGCCGACAGCGATCGCCTGCTGGCCACGCTCCACCGCCAGCGACCCCAGGCCGTGGCCGATTCGCCTGACGATGTCGACGGTCAGCGTCTTGCCGACGATGCCGCGAATGTCGTAGGCCTTGAAGATTTCAGTGGGCAGGAGAGCGTTCATGTCAAACCTCGTGCTGAAAAAAATGAAGAAGGCGCTGTGGCAGCCAGTCGAGTCGCCCCGGCAGACTGCCGGTGACGAATCCGACGTGTCCGCCCTGGCGCGGGAATTCGAGGCGTACGCTGGCCGCGGCCTGGCGAGCCAGAGGCAGCGCCTGGGCCGGCAGGAAGGGGTCGTTCTGGGCGTTGAGCACCAGCGTCGGCAAGCGGATGCCGGTCAGCCAGGGCTTGCTCGACGCTTTGCGCCAGTAGTCGTCGGCGCCGGCAAAGCCGTGCAGCGGAGCGGTGACGACGTCGTCGAACTCGTACAGGCTGTTGGCCGCGGACATGCGCCGTTCGTCGAACAGACCGGGATAGCGGCGCAACTTCTCGGTGGCGTTGCGCTTGAGTGTGCGCAGGAAGTACTGCGTGTAGATGCGGTTGAAACCGCGTGCGAGGTGGTGACCACAGGCGGTCAGGTCGAGCGGGGCGCTGATCGCCGCCGCGGCGCGGAGGCAGTCGCCGGCGCCTGCCTGCCTTTCGCCCAGCCATTTGAGCAGGGCATTGCCGCCCAGCGAGACGCCGACGGCGTAACACGGGCGCGTCGGGCAAAGCGCCCGCAGGCGCCGCAGGATCCAGTCGATTTCGTCGCTGTCTCCGGAATGATAGGCGCGCGGCAGGCGATTGCTCTCGCCCGAACAACCGCGAAAATTCACCACCACGCCAGACCAGCCGATGGCTGTGGCGGCGCGCATCAGAGTAATTGCGTAGTGGCTGACCGAACTGCCTTCCAGACCATGAAAAAGAACCAGCAGCGGCCGTGTGTCGGCGCCGTTCGACGCCGGTGGTACGACATTCCAGTCCAGGTCGATGAAGTCGCCATCCGGCGTTTCCCAGCGGTCGCGGTGGTAGGGCAGGGGGTCGGGCCTGATCAGCAGCGGGTAGATGGTCTGCGCGTGCCCGCCGGGCAGCCAGCCAGGTGCGCGGTAGGTGGTCAATGCAGCGTCCGCGGCGTATTCGCGTTGCGTTCGCCGGCCACTCCGGTGTCGGCCGCGTCCCGATCGGCGGCCGTCGACGAGTGATGCGAGAGCAGGCGCCAGCCACTGGCGCCGCGCTGGAAGACGTTGGTCGCCAGCATCGGGCCGTGCGGCCGGCGCTCGTCGCCGATGTACAGCGTTTCGACGACGTTGTGCACGGCCAGCAGCATGCCGCTCCAGCGTACCCCGCGCGACAGGCGAACCATCAGGCGGGGATTGTTGGCGAAGATGCCGCGCCAGCTATCGCGGATGGCGTCGGTGCCGGTCAGGCGCTGGCCGGTCGGGTGGATGCAGACGATCTCTTCGTCGTCGGCCCAGACGCTCATCAGGGCGGCCAGGTCGGCCCGCGCGATGGCTTCGTAGAAGGCCGTCTCGACATCCTCCGGGGTGGCAAAAACGGCAATCATCCGGAAACCTGACCGGGAAAGCGCAGGCAGGCGTCGAGAACGCGTTGCGGTTCGAGTCTGTTGAGGCAGTCGAGATGACCCAGCGGGCATTCGCGCTTGAAGCACGGGCTGCATTCGAGATGCAGACTGAGGATCCGGGCCTGTGGCGACAGCGGCGGCGTGAAGCCGGGTGACGACGAGCCATAGAGCGCAATCAGCGGCCGGTCGAGGGCGGCGGCGACGTGCATCAGGCCTGAATCGTTGCAGACGACGAAGGATGCGGCGGCCAACAGGTCGATCGCCTGGCTCAGTGAGGTGGCGCCGCAGAGGTTGAGCGGCAGCCTGGCGGCGTCGGTGCGGCTGACGATGTCCTCGCCGATGGCCCGGTCCTTGGCCGAGCCCAGTAGCCAGACGGCGTATCCGTGGTCGGCCAGGGCATTGGCCAGGGCCGCGAAATGCCGTTCCGGCCAGCGCTTGGCCGGCCCGTATTCGGCGCCCGGACAGAACACCGCCAGGCGCTCGGGGATCTCGATGCCCAGCGCTGCCAGCGTGGCCGCGCGTTGCGCGCTGGTCGAGCGCAGGCGTGGCCGTGGCAGGGGTCTGGGCAGCGCGGTGCCCGGCGTCTCGGCAAGTTGTGCGAAACGCTCGGCCATTTGCGGCAGCAACGCCTTGTTCAGCGTGTGCCGGCGGTTGATCAGTCCATAGCGGGTTTCGCCGACGAAGCCGATGCGCTCGGGGATGTCGGCGAAGAACGGAATCAGCGCCGACTTGATCGAATTGGGCAGGATGTAGGCGCGCTGGTAGCCTTCCCGTGCCAGTTCGCGAGCCAGGCGGTGACGTGCTTTCAGCGACAGATCACCGTGTGCAAAGGGGCTGTCGAAGACTCGGGCGATCTCCGGCATACGCTCAAGTACCGGTGCCACCCAGCGCGGGGCCAGCGCGTCGAGCTGCAGACCGGGGTTGCGTTCGTGCAGCCGCATGCACAGCGCTTGCGCCAACACCGCGTCGCCGATCCAGGAAGGTGCGACGAGGAGTGCTTTCATGATTGGCGGTTCAGCCGGCTACGCGGGCCGGGTAGCGCTCAGTGGTGTCCTTTCGGACGTTCGCCGGTGAGCACGTAGTGCGCGCTGCAGTACGGGCAAACGGCTTCACCCGTGTGCAGGACATCGAGAAAGACTCGCGGATGCCTGGCCCACAGCGGTGAATCCTTGGTCGGGCAGTGCAGTGGCAGGTCGTGAGCGCTGACCTCGATGGGCTTCTGCTGGGTGTTCTGAGGCATGGTGGCAACCTTGCAAACGGACGTTAAGGTGAAAGTCGCGCCGGCGACTCACGAACGACCCCTTGCCCGCTGGCCGGAGAGAGGGGTCGGGGAGTGAGCGTGGCGGTCCTGGCTTTCGTCATCGGGGGGAGTCAAGTCGCCATGACCGCTAGATGTAGGCGAGCCAGTCGGCATGCGCCGGCACACGACCGTTTACGCAGTCGAAGAACAGGCTCTGGATTCTGGTGGTGATCGGGCCGCGGTGGCCGGCACCGATCTGGCGATTGTCGAGTTCGCGAATCGGAGTCACTTCGGCAGCGGTGCCGGTAAAGAAGGCTTCGTCGGCGCAATACACCTCGTCACGCGTGATCCGTTTTTCGATCACCGGGATGCCCAGTTCGTCGGCGAGTTGCAGAACCGAGGCGCGGGTGATGCCTTCCAGACAGGACGTCAGATCCGGCGTGTATAGCTTGCCCTTCTTGACGATGAAAACATTCTCGCCGGCACCCTCGGCAACGTAGCCGTCGACGTCCAGCAGCAGCGCCTCGTCGTAGCCATCGTGCGCCACTTCCTGGTGGGCGAGAATCGAGTTGGTATACGTGCCGACCGACTTCGATCGGCACATGTTGATATTCACATGATGGCGGGTGAACGACGAGGTCTTGACGCGGATGCCCTTTTCCATCCCCTCGGCACCGAGGTAGGCGCCCCAGGGCCAGGCGGCAATCGCCACATGCGTGCTGATCGAGGTGGCGGCGATGCCCATTGCCTCGGAGCCATAGAACACGATCGGCCGGATGTAGCACGATTCCAGGTGGTTGGCGCGCACCACTTCCTTCTGTGCCTCGAGCAGCGTTTCCTTGTCATAGGGCATCTTCATCTGGAAGATGTACGCCGAGTTGAACAGGCGGTCGGTATGCTCTTCGAGACGGAATATGGCGGTGCCGTTTTCGGCCCTGTAGGCGCGGATCCCTTCGAAGACGCCCATGCCATAGTGCAGGGTGTGCGTCAGCACGTGCGTTGTCGCCTGGCGCCAGGGGACCAGCTTGCCGTCGTACCAGATGAATCCGTCGCGATCCGCCATGGACATCGTCTTGTCTCCCTTTTGCCGGAAATCCTGAAGGCGAAATTCTAGCCGATTTCGCCTCCCGGTTGGCGGTAAAATGGCGCTTTCGCCTGCCTGCGAGGCTGCTGAAATGGTCTGGAAACCCAATGTCACCGTCGCTTCGGTGCTCGAACGCGACGGTCGTTTCTCTGCTCGTCGAAGAGGAAACCGAGTACGGTATCTGCTTCAACCAGCCGGCCGGTCACCTGGAGTGCCGCGAGTCGCTGCTTGCCGCGGTGATCCGGGAAACGCTCGAAGAGACGGCCTACACCCTGAATCCGCAATACCTGATCGGGGTGTATAACTATCGCAACGAGGCTCGCGATGTGAGCTACCTGCGCTTCGCCTTCGGGGGCGAAATCAGTGCGCACGATCCGCTGCGGCAGCTCGACGACGGCATCCTGGCGGCGCACTGGCTGACGCTCGACGAGATCATGAGGCTGCAGGGGCAGCACCGCAGTCCGCTGGTTCTGCGCTGCATCGAGGACTGGCTGGCCGGTCGGCGTTTCCCGCTCGAACTGCTGACCCAATTCCCGGCGGAATGAGCCGCTGGTGACCCCGAACCCGGACCGCGGCATGCTCGCTTCGTTCCCCACCGGCTCCGACCGCCTGCCGGAAAGCGCGGATTCGCGATTTGCCAAGGCTGCTGGCGCTGCGGCGTTCTGGTTGTTGTTGCTGTGGGTGCTGCTGGGGGTGGCGCCTGCCGCGACGGCCGAGGTGCTGCGGGTGTGCTACAACTACGGCTGCGTGGCCGAGGCGGAGGTGTACTTCGGCGACCAGCAGTTGACGCAGGTGCGGGCCTTGCTGGGTGTCGCCCGGAATGCCGCCGAGGAGCGCGAAAAGCTGTCGCTGGCGGTCGGCCGGTTGCTCGGCTGGGCCGGTCAGCAGACGCCGATCTCGGCTGATCGTGGCGGCAACTACGCCGACGCCGGTGTCTATGGACGGATGGACTGCATCGACCACTCGACCACCGGCACGCGCCTGCTGCGTATGCTCGAAGCGCGTGGCTGGCTGCAGTTTCACCGTGTCCTGGAGCCGGTGCAGCGTGTTCGATATCTGTTCGAGGTCCACTATTCGGCGCAGGTCGAGGTGCTGGAGGCTGTGGCGGCGGCGAACGATGCACCGGATACGCCGGAGCCGGCCGAGCGCTACGTGGTCGATAGCTGGTTTCGCGACAACGGGCAGCCGGCCGTGGTGATGGCCCTGCCGGAATGGCTCGATGGCGGTGGTGTAGAAGAGAGTGCGGGTGCCGTAATGGTTGCCGGTGTTCCCGGCGACGGCTTGCCAAACGAACACTAGCAGGGGTGCGATGATGGACCAGGGAAAAACGGTGGTCGTCGGCTTGTCCGGCGGCGTTGATTCGGCGGTGGCGGCGTTGCTGCTCAAGCAGCAGGGATGGCGGGTGCTCGGCCTGTTCATGAAGAACTGGGAGGATGACGATACCGATGCCTATTGCTCGTCGCGCCAGGACCTGATCGACGTCATGAGCATTGCCGACAGCATCGGCATCGACGTCGAAGTGGTGAATTTCGCCAGCCAGTACCGGGAGCGCGTCTTCGCGCACTTTCTTGCCGAATACCAGGCGGGCCGCACGCCGAACCCGGATGTGCTGTGCAACTCGGAGATCAAGTTCAGCGCCTTTCTCGAGCATGCCCTGAAGATCGGTGCCGACCGGATTGCGACCGGCCACTACGCCGGCGTGCGCGAGTTCCAGGGGAAATTCCAGTTGCTCAAGGCCGAGGACGGTACCAAGGACCAGAGCTATTTCCTGCATCGTCTCAACCAGCAGCAACTGGCGATGAGCCTGTTTCCGCTGGCAGGGCTGTACAAGCGCGAGGTCCGCAGGATCGCCGAAACGGCTGCTCTGCATGTCGCGCTGAAGAAGGATTCGACCGGCATCTGCTTCATCGGTGAGCGACCGTTCAAGGAGTTCCTGATGCGTTATCTGCCCAGAAAGAAGGGCGAGATTCGCGGTCTGGACGACGACCGACTGCTCGGCGAGCACGATGGTGTGGCCTATCACACCATCGGCCAGCGCAAGGGCCTGCATATCGGCGGAGTGAAGGGTGGCAAGGCCGGCGAAAGCGGTGACCACGACGCGTGGTTCGTGGTCAGCAAGGACATCGCCAGCAACACCCTCTACGTCGTGCAGGGACACGCGCATCCTGCCCTGTTGGCCGACGAGTTGCGTGCCGGCGATCTGTCCTGGGTTGCCGGCGCGCCGCCGCACACGCACTGGGTGTACACCGCCAAGACCCGCTACCGGCAGCCGGACGCCGCGTGCGAGATCGAACATGTCGATGCCGGCAAGTGCATGATCAGGTTTGCCGAGCCGCAATGGGCGATCACGCCGGGTCAGTCGGTGGTGGTCTACGAAAGCCGGGTCTGCCTCGGTGGTGGCGTGATCGAGTGAGGCCGGCCCGGCCCGGCTAGTGGTGCGCGCGCCGCCGCCGCAAGCTTGCGGCGAGGGCCAGGCTCATCAGTAGCAAGGTTCCGGGTTCGGGCAGGCTGGCCAGCATGCGCTGGCCAAGGATGTGGTGCAGCGCCGCCGTGGGGTGGATGCCGTCGCACCTCCACTGCTCCTGGGAGCGCCTTCACACATTCTGACGCAGGGCTTCGTCGATCGGCGTTCGGGCTACCCGGCTGGCGGGAAAGATCGCTGCCAGGATGGTCGCGATCAGACCGACCAGGAAGGCCATCACCACCACCGAGGGCACGATGCGAATCAGCGCCGTATAGCCGATATTGGCGTTCGGCGGCGGCGGCATGACGATCCCGACCGTCGAAATCAGAACTGCCAGGGCGACCCCCAGCAGTGCGCCCACGCTCGCCCCAATGAGGCCGAGCAGGACGTTTTCGAGCAGCACCAGTTGAAAGATCGTCATTCTGGTGTTCCCCAGGGCCATCATCGTGCCGAATTCGCCGGTGCGCTCGAAGACGCTCATGTTGATGGTGTTGGCCACGCCGAGAAAGACCATGATCAGGACGATCAGCCGCAATACGCCGAACTGCCGGGCGTATAGGTCGACGGTCTTCTGGTAGAAGTCATTGAGTTGCCGCCAGGTCTTCAACTCATAGAGCGCCCCATCGAGTTGCGCGGCGAGGCTGCGGGTGACGCGTTCGGTATCCTCGGTCTTCTTCAGTGAGAGCACGATGCGGTTGATGCCCTGGGTATTGAGCAGTTCCTGTGCCGCTGCCAGCGGAATCCGCACCGCGCGGGCGTCGAATTCCTTCGAGAAGGTCTGGAAGACGCCGACCACCTCGAACTCCAGGCTGTTCATGGCACCCTCGGCGGTATTCAGCAACAGCGTCACACGCTCGCCGGGTATCAGTTTCAGGCTGGCCGCCACGCCGTGGCCGACGAGGATTCCATAAGCATCCGCCTTGCCGAGCTGGCGTCCTGCGGAGATCTTGAGATGGCTGCCCAGCCTGGCTTCCTTGTCGGCCTCGACGCCTTCCCCGACGATCGACAGGTCCGTGCGCCCGTTGTTCAGCAGGCCCGAGAAATTGACCCGCGCCATGGTGTCGTCGATTTCCGGGAAGCGGTCCAGAGCGCTCCTGATGCTGTCGGGTTCGTCGATCAGATACTTTTCCGGTGCCCGCGATCCCTGGGCAAAAAAACCGGTCTTGTAGATCTGCAGGTGTCCCGACTGTGAATGGATGGTCGTCTCGGCGAGTTGCAGGAAGATGTCTTCGACGAAGCCACCGCTGAGAATCAGCCCGACCACGCCAAAGACGATCGCCGCCAGGGTCATCGCTGTCCTGAGTTTGTGTCGGAGAATGTTGCGCAGGGCAAGTTTCAGCATGGGTCAGTCTCGCCGGTTGATGCGCGGTGGTTCAGCGGCTGTGGCGCAGGGCATCGACGATCTCCATCCGTGACGCTTTCCAGGCCGGGTAGACGCTCGCCAGCAGGGTGGTGCCGAAGGCCAGGCCCAGGGCGTCCAGGGTCAGCCGCCAGGTGACATGGATTTCGCCGGTGAAACCGCGCGCCATACCGGGTGGGGGTGGCATCGGAATGCCGATGGTCGAAATCAGGTGCGCCAGGCCCACACCGACCAGGATCCCGAGCAAGCCGCCAAAAAGTCCGAGCAGGGCGGCTTCGCTGACGAACAGTCGGAGAATCGCCTGCCGGCTGTAACCGAGCGCCATCGACGTGCCGATTTCGCCGGTGCGCTCCATGACGCTCATCATCAGGGTATTCGAGATGCTGAGCACGATGATGATGGCGATGATCAGCTTCATGACCCCGACCTGTTTCGAGAACAGCGCGACGGTCTTGTTGTAGAAATCCGCCAACTGATGCCAGGCCACCACTTCGAGCTTCGTGCCGGTCAAACGCTGCCGCAGCTCAGCGACCAGCGACTCCGTGTGGGCGGTGTCGTCGAGCAGCACCAGCCAGCGATGCGCACCGGTAACCCGCAGCAGTTGCCGCGCTACCGGCAAGGGCAGGCGCAACGCCGAATCGTCGTAGGCCTTGGTGACTGTCGAGAACAGGCCACGTACGTGCGCCTCGACGGCGTTGATGCCGCCCGAGGCGGTGTTGGCCAGCAGGACGACCCGGTCGCCCACCGTCACCCCGAGATTGGCCGCCAGTCCGTCGCCGATGATGATGCCCTGCGGATCCCTGGACGACAGTCCTTCGCCTTTCGAGATCAGCAGCGTTCGGCTGAGCAGTTCCTCCTTCTCGGGATCGACGCCGTCGGCGACGAACGAGATCGTCGCTTCGCCATGGCTGATCAAGCCGCTGAAGGCCAGCCGCGGGGCGACGGTCCGGACATGCGGCAGGCTTTCGATGGTTTTCAGTTCGTCAGGTGCCGCGGGCAGGAGATAGGCGAAAGGATCGGCCATCCCCGAATCGAGATAGCCCGGACGGACAATCTGCGCGTGGCCCAGATGTGAATGGATGGTGTCCTCGCGCATCGCCTGATAGATCCATTCGATGAATCCGGCGGCGAGGATCAGCGCGACGACGCCGAAGCCGACCGCCGAGATTGCCACCGCCGAGCGCCTCTTCTGGCGCAAGACGTTGCGCAGCGCTAACATGAGGTCGGTAAGAAAAGGATGCACTCCTGGTTACCATCAAAGAGGTCATCGAAGTTTACCCGATTCACCCACCGAGCGCGCTCCCGCAAGGGTTTTCGGCAAGGCGAATTTGCACTCTGGCAGCAAACAAGCCGGGTTGGCGGCGCAGGCAGCCCCGTTCCTGCGCTACCAACCCGCGAAATCGCGCACCTTGTGCTGCGTTGACGCCTGTCTTTCCGGCTTGATGTGTCGGAAATTTTTACATCCGACCCTTGGAGTGCCCGAGTCCGTTTGTCGGAATTAAAATTTTGTAGCTATAAATCAATGTGGTGTATGCATGTGCATGGGGCTGGCACGGTAACTGCTATAAAGTAGCCAAGCAGACTAGTAAGTGTCTGTGGGAACTTACCAGAGACCCTGACCAACACCCCCCCCAATTTTTGGAGAATCATCATGAAACTCAAGACGCTTGTTTCTTCGCTCTCAGCCATCGGTCTGGGTTGCGGCATGGCGCTGGCGGCAGCATCCGCCCAGGCCTCAACCCTGTGGTCCTTCGAGGACGACAACATCGAGTTCATCCTGCGTGCGAACACCTCAGGTTCTCTCGACCTCGTGACCTCGGGCGCACTGGCGGTGGGCGACATCTTCTACAGCGTGTTCGAGATGGGCCAATTCCGGATCAACGGCGGCAACGCTCTGCCTGCCGGCAAGGAACTGACCGGTGTCGCCGCGGTTCAACTGAAGGCCATCATCGGTGCCGGCCCGGGTGCTCAGTACATCTACGGCGCTTACAGCGGCGGTGGTCTCGGCGCCCTGCTCGGAGAGGCGTGGAACCCCGGCGCAGCAATCGCCATGTACATCAATGGTACTTCGGGCGCTGGTGGCGACAAGAACCTCGACCTGAACCGCTCGACCAACCCGGCCACCAACTGCACGAGCCTCGCCGACTGTACCGACCAGGCGACCCGTGGCGAACTGTTCCAGTTGGACGGTTATGCAGGCGACCCCGATGAAGTCTGGGCTGCCACGCAGATTCTCGCTGGTGGCGGTGACATCGGTACCGTCCATGGCACCAACAATGCGGTGCTGATTGCCGCTTTCAACGCGCAACTGAGCAACTTCTACAACGTTTCGGAGCCCGTCGAGTTCATCAACATCGCGACTGGCCTGCCTTGCGGCAACCCCGGCTACATTGCTGACGGTTGCGTGCAGGTTTCGGTTAGCGGTACGGTGCTGGGTGGTCAAGGCCTGTCGAACGGCGCCATCGCTCACAGCGACCTGGATGCGCAGAAGTATGTCGCTCCCGAGCCGGGCTCCCTGGCGCTCCTGGGCGCTGGCCTCTTCGGCCTGCAGGGTCTGCGTCGCCGTCAAGCCAAGAAGTCGGTCTGAAGCAGCGAAGAGATTCAGTCAAACTGATCAAAAACCCCGCCACTACGGCGGGGTTTTTTTGTGTGCCATCACCACGCTCCACAGGCGACGGTCCGTCGAGTGTACCGAGTCCGATAGTGCCGTGTTGCGGCGACCGTCAGTCGCGAAGATAGTGTTCAGGTGCCTGCCGGCTGGTCCGGATCAGAGGCCGCCTGGCTTTCCCCAGGCGAAAGACCATCAGCGGCTGCGCGTCGACAAGATGCTTCCAGCCGCGACGCAGCGCCTCGCTGGTTGCCGGCGGCACATCCGGATACTCCTTCAGCGCCAGCAGGGCGGAACCGGCAAAAGGCTGCAGCGCCAGGCCGCGCGTCTCCGCCTCGAGCCAGAAGCGTTCGAGGGCCCTGCCGACCGCGGGTGCGCCTTGGTCGAGTGGCAGGCTGGTGCTCAGCACGCAGAGCTGGGGGGCGAGACGGCATGGCAGGTAGCCCGCTCGGAATCCCAATGCGTGCTGCACTCCGAATCGACGCAAGCCATTCATGACCGGCCAGCGTCTGAGCTGGGTAAACGCCCAGCGGGCCCCCGGTTCCACGGCCAACGCGGCTGGTGGCAGACCGACGTCCGCCGACGCGTGCCAGCCGACGTCAAAGCGCACGGCCGAAAACAGGTCCGCGTGCAGGGCTTGGCTATTGAACCGCTCGGCTTCGGCGATTCGTATGAGGTGCAGTAACTCGCTGCGTTGCCTGCCGTGATCGAAGAAATCCAGCGTCACGCCGTCGATGGGGAGCAACAGATGCTGGAACTGACTGCGCTCGCTTTCGCTGAGTGGCGGTCCGCCAAACCGGATTCGGCGATTGGTGTGCCGTCTTGCGATGGCAGCGTCGAGGGGGGCCTCGGTCGGTACGCCGCGCGCCAGCCGCAACTCGGCGATCAGTGGCTGCCGCAAGGGGTCGGGTAGCCAGAGAACGCTCGTTTGGTATCCCAGTCGCGTAGCACGAATGGTCATGTTTTCGACTACCGCGCCGAACGAGATCAGGCTCAGCAGCTTCTTGTGGAATGGCGCGCCGACATACGCTTCGCTGCCGGAGAGCAGGATGCGGTCGCCTCTCGCCCGCAACTCGAAACAGTGCTGGTTATCGGCCGAAGGCGCCATTACTGCGGCCTCAGCGATGCTTCGCAGATCGGCAGCAATCCCGGTGGACATGAGATTTCCCTTCTTGGGTGGTATTCCCGCTGCGCCGGCGCGCATGTCCCTGATCCCTGTCGCCAGGGCGATGAACGAGGAATTGATGGATGATCGTCGACTCGGCCAGCCGCGACTCCAAGAACATCTGCCACTTCGGCGAGCTTGCCTGACCCGGCGCCAAGTCGATTCTTCGTAGCGTACGAGCGACATTAACAAATAGCCCCATCCAGTACAAGTCAAAGGGAGTGCAGACAGGAGGTGGCTGGCTGCGAGGTGACGCCTTTCCCAGGCTTGCCGGGGTAGCACCGTAATGCGCTCCGCGTTGAAGATCTCATTACTTGTGCTATGGTTGCAGCCGTCGAACGGCAGAAGAGGGATGCAGCGACCCGGTCATCGCAAACTTCGCCAGTGCGCGTATGGCCGCGTACACTGGTATGCGCCTGACCAGCAGCATTTGCCGGCCGGCCGACGCCGGGTGGTACGGATAGCGCCGAAAGGCGGTAGAATCCAATCGCCGAAATGAAACAACAGGGCCTGAATCTGCAGGAAGCAGTCCGGCTTCTTCCTGCCCAGTAACGGCTTGACTGTCCGCTAGGGTTGGTTGCATGGAAAACTTGATTGGACCACAGGGAGCAACGCCGCTTTCCGACCAGCCGCTGCCAGGTCGAGGAGCGCCGTCGTGGTCCTATGGCGAAGCCTTCTCACGCAACCTCGGACTGGTCAGTGCTGCCGAGCAGGAGCGCCTGCGGGCGAGTCGTGTGGCGGTTGTCGGTTTGGGAGGGGTCGGCGGCGTCGATCTGGTCGCCTTGGCCCGACTCGGGATCGGCAAATTCAGCATTGCCGACCCCGACATCTTTGAAATGCGCAATACCAACCGGCAATATGGCGCAACACGTTCGGCGGAAGGCCGCTACAAGGCCGACGTCATGTGCCAGATCGTGCGAGACATCAATCCCGAGGCGGATGTCCGCGTTTTTCGCGAGCCCATCGGGCCGTTGAACGCGGACGCCTTTCTCGAAGGCGCTGACGTACTGGTGGATGGGATAGACGCCTTCGAGATTGATCTGCGTCGCCTGTTGTTCCGCAAGGCCCGCGAACGCGGCATCCATGCGCTAGGCGCGGGGCCTGTCGGCTTCAGTACGGTATGGGTGATATTCGGGCCCCAGGGCATGAGTTTCGATCGCTACTTCGATCTTGCCGACCAGATGGACGGGGTTGAAACCTTTGTCGCTTACGTCACAGGAATGGCTCCCTCGTCTCTGCAGCGCGGCTACATGGATCTGTCGTACCTGAACTTCGAGGGGCACACCGGACCCTCGGCAGGCCTGGCCTGCCATCTGGCGTCAGGGGTCATTGCCGCCGAGGTTCTGAAAATCCTCCTGGCGCGCGGCCGAATTTACACGGCACCGGTATACCATCAATTTGATGCGTATCTCGGTCGTTTTGTCCGCAAACGCCTGTTCGGAGGGAATCGCAACCCTCTGCAGAGGATCAAGCGTCGCTGGTTGGTCAACTACATCAGGCAGCGCCTCAAGTCCAAAGCATAAGGGCGTGCCAACGCATTCTTCAACCTCGATATAGGGGCACATTTCAAATGGCAAATTCACACGACTCTGGCCCACAAAGCGCAGTCGGTAGGCTCTGGGATCAATACGTGGCGTTGCCCGCCACACGATTTGTCGAGGGCGTTCTGCTCCGGCGAGACATCGAGCGCCTTTATCTGGTCTTCGGTGGTCACATCTTCTTTCAAACCTTGCGTACGGCCGTGCAGCTGGACCTCTTTACGCTGCTGTCCAGAGAGGGGCCGCTCACCCGCCAGGAGATTGCCAAGCGTCTTGGCGTTGCCGAACAGCCGGCAAGGGTCATGATCCTGGGGCTGACGGTGGTCGGGCTACTCCGCAAGAGCGGTGCCAAGTACACCAACAGTCGCCTGGCGGGAACCTTGCTCGTCAAGGACAGCCCGCGCAAGATCACAGCCTACGTCGAGTTGCAGCACCGGGCCATGTACAAGGGGCTGTACTGGATGCTGGAGGCCGTTCGCGAGTACCGTAACGTGGGGATCAAGGAATTTGCCGGTGAGGAAGCGACGCTTTATGAACGCCTGGCACATGATCCGGAAGTCGAGCAGATTTTTCAGGAAGCCATGCAGGAACTGTCGCTGCAGGCCAACGCCGACATGGCGCGCTTCATCGACCTGCGTGGGGTGAAACATCTGGTGGACGTGGGCGGTGGCGATGGCACCAACATCATTGCCATTGCGCGTCGTTGGCCGCACCTGCGGGCAACGGTTTTCGACTCGCCAACGGTGTGTGAAATCGCCCGCAAGAATATTGCCGCTTGCGGTCTTGCCGACCGCCTGGATGCGGTTCCCGGAGAATGCTTTGCCGACCCGTTCCCGCGGGACGCCGACTGCCTGGTGTTCGCTCACTTTTTCACGATCTGGGGCGAGAAGCAGGACCGCGAACTGTTGAAGAAATGCTACGACTCCCTGCCATCGGGCGGTCAGGTCGTGATTTTCAACATGATGCAGCATGACGACGAGAGCGGCCCGTTCAGTGCTGCTGTCGGTTCACCGTATTTTCTCACCCTTGCCACAGGGGTGGGGATGCTCTATACGTGGAACGAGTATGAGACATGGATGCGCGACGCCGGCTTCAATGATGTACGTCGGCACCGCTTGCTGCGGGATCACGGGCTGATCGTCGGCAGGAAACCGTAAAACGGCACTTCCAGCGAGTCTTCAGACACGGCGCGCTGCGCGCCATCCCCACCCTTGGCAAGAAACGGAACACGCCAGCGGCGTGTTCCGTTGCCGGCGATCAGAGGACGGTCTGGGTCAACTCGCCCTGGCTGTAGCGTTCGGCCATTTTGTCCAGCGGGATGACCCTTATCCGGCTGGCTTGGCCGGCGGTGCCGAAAGCCTCGTAGCGGGCCCGACAGATTTTCCTGGCCGCTTCACGGGCTGGTTTGAGGTAGTCGCGCGGGTCGAACTTGGACGGGTTTTCGGCAAAGTAGCGGCGAATGGCGCCAGTCATTGCCAGGCGGATGTCGGTGTCGATATTGACCTTGCGTACGCCGTGCTTGATGCCGATAACGATTTCCTCGACCGGTACGCCGTAGGTTTCCTTCATGTCGCCGCCGAACTGGCGAATTTCCGCAAGCAGTTCCTGCGGCACCGACGAAGAACCGTGCATGACCAAGTGGCAATTCGGGATGCGCGCGTGGATTTCCTTGATCCGCTCGATGGCGAGAATGTCACCGGTGGGCTTCTTGGTGAACTTGTAGGCGCCGTGCGACGTGCCGATGGCGATCGCCAGGGCATCACATTGCGTCAGTCTGACGAAGTCGGCAGCCTGCTCGACATCGGTCAGCAACTGCTCGCGGGTCATCTGGCCGTCGGCGCCGTGGCCATCCTCCTTGTCACCGCGCATGGTTTCCAATGAACCGAGAACGCCGAGTTCACCTTCGACCGAGACACCGATGGCGTGCGCGAAGTCGACCACCTTGCGCGTGACCTCGACGTTGTATTCATAAGACGCCACGCTCTTGCCGTCGGCCATCAACGAGCCGTCCATCATCACCGAGGAGAAACCGGAGCGGATCGCGCTCATGCACACCGCCGGGGACTGGCCGTGATCCTGGTGCATGACAATCGGGATTTGCGGGTAGGCCTCCAGCGCCGCCAGGATCTGGTGACGCAAAAACGGCTCACCGGCGTACTTGCGGGCACCGGCAGAGGCCTGCATGATCACCGGCGCGTCGACTTCCGCGGCGGCTTCCATGATGGCCCAGACCTGTTCCATGTTGTTGACGTTGAAAGCGGGCAGACCATAGCCGTTCTCGGCGGCGTGGTCGAGCAATTGACGCATCGATACGATGGGCATGATGTACCTTCTCCAGTGAGGACTGCTTGCTTGAGTGAAGGAGCGTGCACGTTCGCTGACCGTCAGCAGGTCTGCTGATCTCCGACACGCACGATCTTCAGCGTATTGGTGCCGCCGCTGGTGCCCATCGGGTCGCCGGCGGTGAGCACGATGAAATCTCCCTTGACGACGATTCCCTCGTTCATCAGCAACTGTTCAGCGTCGTAGAGAAGTTCGTCGCGGGTGGTCGGGCGCTGTTTCATGAACAGTGGGAACACCGCCCGGTAGAGGCTCATCTTGGTTACTGCTTCGGCCTGCGGCGTCAGCGCGTACACCGGAACGCCGCAGTTGAGGCGGCTCATCCACAGGGCGGTCGCCCCGGATTCGGTGAGTGCCGCGATGGCCTTGACCTTGAGGTGGTGCGCCGTCCAGATCGCGGCCAGCGAGATGGTCTGATCGATGCGCGTGAAGACCTGATTGAGGAACTCGTGGTCGAGCGTCACCGCCGCCGACTTTTCGGCTTCCTCGCAGATCCTTGCCATTGCCTCGACGGTTTCGACCGGATACCTGCCGGAGGCGGTTTCGGCCGACAGCATCACGGCGTCGGTACCGTCGAGCACCGCGTTGGCCACGTCGGAGACTTCGGCACGCGTTGGTGCCGGTGAGAGAATCATCGATTCCATCATCTGCGTGGCGGTGATCGCCAGTTTGTTTTTCTCGCGTGCCAGGCGGATCATCCGCTTCTGCAAGGCCGGTACGGCGGCATCGCCGACCTCGACAGCCAGGTCGCCGCGCGCGACCATGATGCCGTCTGAAGCGGAGATGATCTCTTCGAGAGCGGCCACGGCCTCGACACGTTCGATCTTGGCGATGGTCTGCGCCTGTCCCCCGGCAGCGTGAATCAGTTGTTTGGCCATGTACATGTCGGCCGCGCTCTTGGGGAAGGAAACGGCAATAAAATCGGCGTCGATGCTGGCCGCGGTCCGGATGTCTTCCATGTCCTTGGCGGTCAGCGCCGGTGCCGAAAGTCCGCCGCCCTGACGGTTGATGCCCTTGTTATCTGACAGATCGCCACCGTGGCGAACGACGGTAAAGATTTCCGACGCCACGACCCGCTGTACGTCAAGCACGATGCGACCGTCATCGAGCAGCAGGACACTGCCAGCGGAGACGTCCCGGGTCAGATCCTTGTAGTCGAGGCCGACACGTTCGTTGTTGCCCAGTTCGCAGCGGGCATCGAGGATGAAGCGCTCGCCGGTTTCAAGCCGAACCTTGCCGTCGGCGAATTTCCCGACGCGGATTTTCGGGCCCTGGAGATCGGCGAGAATGCCCACCGGGCGCCCGACGCGGGCAGCCACCTCGCGCACCAGTCGCGCTCTGTCGACGTGGTCCTGCGGTTTGCCATGGGAGAAGTTGAGCCGCACGACATCGACGCCGGCGCGAATCATCCGTTCCAGCACCTCGGCGTCCGATGACGCCGGCCCGAGGGTGGCGACGATCTTGGTATCTCGTGACATGAATTTCCTATGCGAGAACACGAGGGGCGCCCGTAAGCGCCCCTCTGTGGCCGTCTAGCGGGCCATTACACGGACCATTTCCAGCACCTTGCAGGAGTAGCCCCACTCGTTGTCGTACCACGAGACGACCTTGACGAACGTGCTGTCGAGGGCCATCCCGGCTTCTGCGTCAAAAACGGAAGTGCAGACTTCGTCACGGAAATCGGTAGCCACCACCTTCTCATCCGTATACCCGAGGACGCCCTTCATCGGGCCTTCGGAAGCGGCCTTCATGGCTGCGCAGATGTCCTCGTAGGTGGCATCCTTGTTCAGTTCGACGGTAAGGTCGACGACGGACACGTCGGAAGTGGGGACGCGGAAAGCCATGCCGGTGAGCTTCTTGTTCAATTCCGGAATGACCTTGCCGACAGCCTTGGCGGCACCGGTCGAGGACGGAATGATGTTCTCGAGAATGCCACGGCCGCCACGCCAGTCCTTGTTGGATGGGCCGTCGACAGTCTTCTGGGTGGCCGTTGCGGCATGCACCGTGGTCATCAGGCCGCGCTTGATTCCCCAATTGTCATGCAGGACCTTGGCTACCGGAGCCAGGCAGTTGGTGGTGCACGAGGCGTTCGAGATGATCGTCTGGCCAGCGTAGGTTTGATCATTCACACCGAACACGAACATCGGCGTGTCGTCCTTGCTCGGAGCGCTCTGGATGACTTTCCGGGCGCCGGCGGCGATATGCTTCTGGCACGATTCGGTGGTCAGGAAGAGGCCGGTGGAGTCGACGACGATGTCGGCGCCGACTTCATCCCACTTGAGTTCTGCCGGATCCTTGACGGCGGTCAGGCGGATCTTCTTTCCATTGACGATCAGCGTGTTGCCCTCGACGGCGATGGTGCCCTGGAAGCGGCCATGCACGGAGTCATACTTGAGCATGTACGCGAGATAGTCGGGTTCGAGCAGATCGTTGATGCCGACCACCTCGATGTCGTCAAAGTGCTGTACCGCTGCGCGAAACACCATCCGTCCGATACGGCCAAAGCCGTTGATCCCTACCTTGATTGTCATGAAACGGTCTCCTTGAGAAATTACAACAGTGATTTCACGGTGTTAACCACGTCGTCCACCGTGAAACCGATAAAGTCAAACAACGGGCCGGCAGGAGCCGACTCTCCAAAACGATCGATACCGATCACGGTACGAGTCCAACATACTTGCACCAGAAGCTGCCGACGCCCGCTTCGATGGCCAGACGCGGCACGGCGTGGGGCAGGACATCTCCCGATAAGAGGCGTCCTGCCCGGTGGTGGTTTCGACTCCGGGGGGGATGATCGACTTCCGGGTGCACCGGAGTCTTCGAGACAAACTGATGAAAATTCTGCGGGTCATCGATCGACACGTCATGGCTGCCGAGGTGCAGCAGCGTGAAGATCGGCATCGATCCGTGACCGTTCGAGAGCACGGATCGGTTGGGCTCAGGCCAGTCTGGATTGGCCGGGTTGTCGCGCAACTGGCGACGCCAGCGAACTTCTGCGATATCGGGCATGCCCATCGGCACGCCAGGGTGAACGAAATTGACTTGCTGGACCGCGTCCATCTCCAGGGCGCGGATGGCGTTGATCAGGGGGGCAGAAGCAGTGGGCACGATGACTCGCCGATCCAGGAAATGGGTTTTAGTCGCATGTGCAAATTATCCGCCAAAACGGGAGGCTTTGCCACTTTCCGTATCGACGCCGGTTTCGGAATTGCTGCCGGGCATTGATCATCGGCTTGATCGGTTCGTTGTCAAATGATTTATTGAAAGTAAAAGCTAAACATAAAACACAAAAAGTTTAACTTTTAATAATCTATTGCGCGTCCTACACTGCTTCGCAACCAACGACGAACGCCTCTCTTCACCCTTATCGACACGGAGACCAACATGGACCAATCAAATCGTTACGCCGACCTCAGCCTCAGGGAAGAAGACCTGATCAAGGGTGGCAGGCACATTCTCGTGGCTTACAAGATGAAGCCGAAAGCGGGCTACGATTATCTGCAGGCGGCAGCCCACTTCGCCGCCGAGTCGTCCACCGGTACCAATGTCGAAGTGTGCACCACCGACGAGTTTACCCGCGGCGTAGATGCCCTGGTCTACCTGATCGACGAGGCCGGCGAAGAGATGCGCATCGCCTACCCGCTGGACCTTTTCGACCGTAACGTCACCGATGGACGGATGATGATCGTATCGTTCCTGACGCTGGTGATCGGCAACAACCAGGGCATGGGCGACATCGAACACGCCAAAATCTACGATTTCTACATGCCCGAGCGTGCCATTCAGCTTTTTGACGGCCCGGCCAAGGACATCTCCGACCTGTGGCGGATCCTGGGTCGCCCGGTCAAGGATGGCGGCTATATTGCCGGCACGATCATCAAGCCGAAACTCGGTCTGCGTCCGGAGCCGTTTGCCAAGGCTGCTTACCAGTTCTGGCTGGGCGGGGACTTCATCAAGAATGACGAACCGCAAGGCAACCAGGTTTTTGCACCAATGAAGAAGGTGATGCCGCTGGTGTACGATGCCATGAAGCGCGCGCAGGACGAGACCGGTCAGGCAAAGCTGTTCTCGGCCAACATCACCGCCGACGACCACTATGAAATGTGCGCGCGCGCCGATTACATCCTGGAGACTTTCGGGCCCGATGCCGACAAGGTCGCCTTTCTCGTCGACGGCTACGTCGGCGGTCCGGGCATGGTCACCACGGCTCGCCGGCAGTATCCCAACCAGTACCTGCACTACCACCGTGCCGGTCACGGTGCCGTCACTTCGCCGAGTTCCAGGCGTGGCTACGATGCCTATGTGCTGGCCAAGATGTCGCGTCTGCAGGGTGCCTCGGGAATTCACGTCGGCACCATGGGCTACGGCAAAATGGAGGGCAGTGCCGACGATCGGGCGATTGCCTACGTCATCGAGCGCGACGAGTATCAGGGGCCGGCTTATTACCAGAAATGGTATGGCATGAAGCCGACCACGCCGATCATTTCCGGCGGCATGAACGCCTTGCGGCTGCCGGGTTTCTTCGCCAATCTGGGACACGGCAACGTCATCAACACTTCCGGTGGCGGTTCCTATGGTCACATCGACAGCCCGGCCGCTGGCGCCATTTCGCTACGACAGGCTTACGAGTGCTGGAAAGCCGGCGCCGACCCGATCGAATGGGCCAGGCAGCACCACGAGTTCGCACGTGCTTTTGAGTCCTTCCCGAGTGACGCTGACAAGCTCTATCCAGGCTGGCGCGAAAAGCTCGGCGTTCATCGCTAGAGGCAAGGACCGGGGGTAAGGGTGTCATGCAGTTGGAACGTTGCCCCGACTACGGGTTGAGCGCCGACAATACTTCTGGAGACGGGCAGTGACCGACAAGGGGCAATTCAGGGTTCTCGACGAACCGTTCTACCAGCCACAAGGCAACGAGGTGGCGCTCTACGAAGCGGCCTATGCGGCGCGTCTGCCGGTGATGGTCAAGGGGCCGACAGGTTGCGGCAAATCGCGTTTCATCGAATACATGGCCTGGCGGCTGGGCAAGCCCTTGATCACCATCGCCTGCAACGAAGACATGACCGCCTCCGATCTGGTCGGGCGCTACCTGCTGGAAGCCAACGGCACGCGCTGGCTCGACGGTCCGCTGACCACCGCTGCCCGCATCGGTGCCATCTGTTACCTCGATGAAATTGTCGAGGCGCGTCAGGACACCACGGTCGTCATCCATCCGCTGACCGACCATCGGCGCACGCTGCCGCTCGACAAGAAGGGAGAACTGCTGCGCGCTCACCCCGATTTTCAGTTGGCCATTTCGTACAATCCCGGTTACCAAAGCCTGATGAAGGATTTGAAGCAGTCGACCAAGCAGCGCTTCACCGCCTTCGAGTTCGAATATCCTGCGGCGGCACTGGAGATCGCCATTCTTGCCGGCGAAAGCGGTATCGATACCGTCACCGCCGAACAACTGGTGAATGTCGGCGCGGCCGCCCGCCGGCTCAAGGGGCACGGGCTTGACGAGGGCATCTCGACGCGTTTGCTGGTCTATGCCGCGACCTTGATCCGGGCTGGGGTTTCACCGCGTGAGGCCTGTCGCATGGCCCTGGTGCGGCCAATCACCGACGACCGAGATATTCGCGACACCCTGGATCACGCCATCGACGCGATCTTCGCCTAGGCCAGGGCGAAGCTCCCAGCCATGCCCGCGAACATCACTGAAAGCAGGGATCCAGCAACCTGGGGTGAGCGCCTGCAAGGCTATCGCGCGCAACTCGACTGTCGCTTTCCGCAAGTCGCCGAGGTATTCGAGCGATGCCTGATCGATGCGCTTGCCGTGCTCTCGACGGAAGGGGTCAATGCCTACATCGACCATGCGCGGGTGCTGAGCCGCATGGGGCGCGGCGTCGAACCGGTGCTGGTGTTTCTCGAGGAGTGGCCGTCGATCGCTGCAATTCTCGGTGAACAGGCCTTGCCGTCGATTGCCCGGACCATTTTCACGCTTGGCAAATCTCCGAATGCGAAAGCGATTTTCCCCTTTCTGCAGACGCTTGCCGCAGTCGCGCGGCGTTTGCCGGCAGCGGCACAGATGCAGCACTATCTGGATCTGGCGCTTGATCTCATGCAACGTACCAGCGGGTCGATCCACGGCATTCACCAGACCTTCGCCAGCCCGGCGTTGCCCGAGTTCTTCGGCCAGGCACCACGGCTGCTGCATGCACTGAGTATCGCCGGACTGAGCAAGTGGGTTGAATACGGCATACGCAATTACCACAACCATCCGGAACGACAGCGCGCCTACTTCAGCCTGCAGTCGCCGGACAGTCGCGCAGTCCTGCAGCGTGAGCGTCACGGCACGCTGCTGGTCGACCATGAGCGCCAGCTCGATCTTTACCTGCGAGGTCTATGGGGCGATAGCGCCCTCCTGGTGCCCTATGCGACAAACCTGGAGCAATCGCCGCAATCTGTTCCTTACTACGACGCTTCTGGAATACGCCTGCCGGATGTCTTCGACGATGCGCATGGCGTCTCCGGCATTGACCGCTACCGCGCGCTGCTGGCGCACATCGCGGGCCATCGGCGCTGGAGCCGCCCGATATTTGCCGACAACTTCAGCCCGATGCAGCGCCTGGCGATCGAGGTCTTCGAGGACAGTCGTATCGAAGCGCTGATCCTGCGCGCATATCCCGGCCTGCGTCGCATCTTGCTCGCCCTGCACCCGAAGCCGCTGGAAGGCGCTTGCGACCCGGAAACCAGTTCCTGCCTTCGCCACCGGCTGACCATGCTGTCGCGCGCTCTGCTCGACGCCGAACATGGCTATCTGGACGTGCCGCTGCTGGAATTCGTGGGTCGCTTCCGGGAAACGATGTCCCGCGGCGAATCCGGCAGCGAAGAAATGGCTGCCCTCGCGCTGGCCTACGTCGCGCGCACCCGTCGTCAGAGCGACCAACTGGCGAGCGTGTATTTCGCAGATACCGAACTGGCCTACCGCGACGACAATCGCCACCTGTGGCGATTCCACGAGTTGAGCGACGACGAGGAGATGTTCGATCAGGTGCGCCCGGCGTCCGCGGGGACCGAACTCGACCGCCTGCCGCCACGCCACTATCCGGAGTGGGATTACCAGACCCAGAGCTACCGGCCCGATTGGGTGAGCCTTTACGAATCGCTGCATCCGAGTGGCGACGCCGGTCACATCGACCGCCTGCTGGAAAAACACGCGCCGTTGGCGAGGCGCCTGAAGCGCCTGCTCGATCTCCTCAGGCCGCAGGAGAGGACTCGCATACGCTACCAGGAAGACGGCAGCGAACTCGATCTCGACATCGCCATTCGTTCGCTGATCGATTTCAAGAGCGGTGCCAACCCTGAACCGCGAATCAACATGAGCCATCGCACCAACGGTCGCAATCTCGCCGTGCTGTTGCTGCTCGATCTGTCGAAGTCGCTTGCCGAGCGGGTCGAGGTCGGAAACGGTGTCCCTGGGCAGAGCATTCTCGAACTGAGTCAGGAAGCGGTGTCGTTGCTCGCCTGGTCGATCGAGCAACTCGGCGACCCCTTCGCCATCGCCGGTTTTCATTCCGACACCCGCCACGATGTTCGTTACCTGCACCTCAAGGGCTACAGCGAAAGCTGGGGCGACCTGGTCAAGGCTCGCCTCGCGGCGATGCAGGCCGGCTATTCGACACGCATGGGAGCGGCCATGCGTCACGCCGCACATTACCTCGCTGCCCGCAAAGCCGAGAAGAAACTGCTGCTGGTCCTCACCGACGGCCAGCCGGCCGACGTGGATGTGCCGGACGAGCGGCTGCTTATCGAAGACGCTCGTCAAGCGGTCGGAGAACTCGACCAGAAGGGTATCTTCACCTACTGCATCAGCCTCGACCGCAAAGCCGATGTGTATGTCGGCGATATCTTCGGGCGGCGGTACGCGGTGATCGACAACGTCGAGCGACTGCCGGAGAGATTGCCGGAGTTGTTCCTGGCCTTGACCAGGTAGCGCGGAAGCTTGCAAGAGACCCCGCGCCGCCATCGGCGTCGTTGGCCGGCGGCCGACAATCGCCAGTTTGCCGGCCGGGGATCACTTTTGCATACGCGCTCAAAATTTGGCCGACGCAGTCCCCAGGCCGCACCACTCTGACTCAGGCTGCCTTGCGCCACCGCGAAATGCCGCCGACGAGGCCGAGGGCGCCGAGCAGCAGCGAAGGTGTGGATGGCTCGGGGATCGCCGTGATTTCCAGGAAGGGACGCAGCGCCGCATTGGACGAGGCGGAAGACGCGTACAGCGAAGCGATCGGTTTGCCGGAGTCGGCAATGGCTATGTCCGGCTGCAACAGTTCGAAACCGAAGTTCGTGGATGGGTCCGTAAGCCAGTCCTGAACCAGCGCGGTAACATCGAACGACACCCATTGATTAACGCCGCTTTGCACGGTCGAGGTGAACGTCCCGGCGACGGCAGGCTGCGTCTCCCAGGTAACGGCAGTCTCGCTCCAGGCTTCGGTTACGCGATGCAACTCGGTGGAGATTGGTTTGGCTGCTGTCGGGTCGGCGAACGGCGGCAGACCGGGGAGGGCGAAGAGGTTGACCGTCGCGTTCCGGACCCGGTCGGCCGTGAGTGCCAGCGCTCCGAGTTCGAAACGCAACAGCGATCTGGTGTCATGTGCGCGCGTCTCACCCAGGGCGCCGATCTGCGGTACGGTGTTGCTGCTGCCCAGGAAATTCCCGAAGGGTACGGCGGGTAGGGGGCTCAGCGCGTTCAGCGTCTGGCTGTCGAGGTTGGTCACGCGCGCGGCGGTGGCGATACGGAATGCGCCGGGAACACCGAATTCATAGACAAAGACATCCTCGCTCGTCGCTTCGTCGGGCTGCAGGATGGTTGCGCCGTGCGCAGCGCCCGCCAGTACGCCAGCAAGTACGAGAGAGAGTGCCGTGGAAGGAAAAGTGTGTCGCATGTAATGCCTCCAATAGTCAGGTTGGCCGCAGGCGCGCACGCTACGCGCCTGCCCCTCCCTCATACGGGAGAAATCCGGCAACGGATGCAGTTGACGCTGGCGAAGTGTCCGACCGCAGCTTCTGCCGGCGGCCCGGATCAAGCCCGGAAGTCAATAAAACAGTTGATTACCATATGGCTGAGATGAGAAGCTGGAACTGATGCACTCGGATTGTTCGCCAGCTTCTGCCGGAGCGGTATCACTGCGACGCAAGCCGTGGCGGGAGTGGGCGGACGATTCCTCGGTGATCGATGTCGCTGCCGTCAAGGCCATGTTCAGGGAGCATTGATCCGACCGGCCAGCGACAGATATCAACGATCGGCCACTGCTGCGGATCGTGCTGTCAGATGAAGGAGTGATGGCACTGAAATGCTTCTCGGCGGATGACCGCATCTGTAGGGGCGCGAGCCAACTGGCGGGCGCGGTACAGGCCGGCTGGACCGTGAACATTGCAAGTGGGTCAGTATGTACTGGAGGGCAAGAACATGTCAGATGCAAATCAAACGCTGGGTATGGGCTGGCTGCCGGACTATCCGAGTTTGCGCGACCATACGGTGAACCATGATGTGGTGTCGGCAAGACTCAAGGAACTGGGGCAGACGCAGTCCATCAAGAGCCTGCTGGCGAGCGTAAATCCTGTGGCTGTGCCGGCAAAGTTGCCGACGACCGCGGATTTGCGCGACTGGTGTCCGCCGATCGAGAACCAGGGCACCCTGGGTTCGTGCACCGCGAATGCAGGCGTGGCGATGATCGAATACTACGAGCGACGGGCATTTGGCAAACACATCGACGCTTCACGCCTGTTCCTGTACAAAACGACGAGAAACCTGCTCAAATGGACCGGCGACACCGGCGCGTTCCTGCGCAGCACCATGGAGGCCATGGTGCTGTTCGGCGTCCCACCCGAAGAATACTGGCCCTACAGCACGGCAGCCACAGCTTTCGACAAAGAGCCATCGGCGTTCTGTTACGCCTTCGGGCAGAACTACCAGGCCATCAACTACTATCGTCTCGATCCTCCGGGAACATCGTGTGCGCTGCTGCTTGATCGTATCAAGTCCAACCTGGTTGCGGGGTTGCCGTCAATGTTCGGGTTTACGGTGTACAACTCGTACGGCCAGGCCAGCACCACCGGTAAATTTCCCTATCCGACGGCCGGCGAAAAGATCATTGGCGGGCATGCGATCGTCGCTGTCGGCTACGATGACAACATGAAGATCAAGAATGCCAACCCCGGAGCCGCCGAAACCAAAGGGGCCTTGCTGATCAGGAATTCCTGGGGAACAGGATGGGGGGCGGCCGGCTATGGCTGGCTGCCCTATGCCTACGTTCTCAACGGACTGGCGGTCGACTGGTGGGCGCTGATCAAACAGTCATGGGTCGATACGGGGAACTTTGGCTGAGGCCTTTTTGGCTGGGGCCTTTCGCAGCGTTCCTTCACCGCCTTGTGTACCGGGTTGCGAGTGCACGCCAAGGGTTTCTGACAGTGAGGCGATTTTCTCGTTGCGGTCAGTCTTGGTATTCCTGGAGGCGCGAGCGGGAGTCGAACCCACCTACACGGATTTGCAATCCGGAAGTTACGGCATTTCTTGGCGTTGATCGGGGTGCGAGGTAGGCTGTAAAACACAGTAAAAACAAAGAGCTTACGTATATAGGCGTTGCTTGACGTTGAGGCGGATTGCGGTAAAATGGCTACATGGTGGCTACACGGAATCCCCATGTAGCCAAACCGGAGCCGCCGATTCATGACCGCGAACAGCCTGACCCCTGACCGAATCCGCCGCCTGACCCTGCCCGCTGGTGTGGCGCAAGACTTCACTTGGGACACCGACGCACCGCGCCTCGCCGTGCGTGTGACTGCTGGTGCCAAGGCGTTTATCTTCGAGGCCAAGCTGAACCGGCAAACTGTACGTGTGACCATCGGCGATGTTCGAGCATGGACACTCGCCGCCGCCCGCGACGAAGCCCGCCGGCTGCAAACGATGATTGACCAAGGCACCGACCCGCGCCAAGAGAAGCGCGAACGCATCGCCGAAGCCGAGGCCAAACGTGTCGAAGATGAAGCGAAGCGCGAAGAGGCGAAGCGTGTCGCAGCACCGGCACTCGACGCATGGCAAGCCTACCTTGTGGCACGTACGCCGAAATGGGGCGCACGCTCGCTGCTTGACCATCAGAACGTCTCTGACGCTGGCGGCAAACCAAAAGCGCGTGCGCGTCACCAAGGAGAGGGCGAAACAACACTGCCGGGCATCCTGCGCCCGCTGCTGGAGCTTCCTCTCGAACGGATAACCGCCGACCGTGTGTGCGCATGGCTGAAAGACGAAACCGACCGCCGCCCGACTCAAGCAAGCCTTGCTTTCCGCCTGCTGCGTGGCTTCCTGAACTGGTGTTCGGTTCGGGACGAGTACAAGGCGCAGGTACACACCGACGCGTGCGCCAGCAAGGCAAAAGACGAGCTACCGAAGCAAGGCGTCAAGGACGATTGCCTACAGCGGGAACAACTGCCGCTATGGTTCGCGCACGTTCGCCAGATCGGCAACCCCGTTGTTGCTGCGTATCTGCAAGCTCTGCTGCTGACCGGAGCGCGCCGGGAAGAACTGGCCGGGCTGACGTGGGAAGATTTGGACTTTCAGTGGAAGTCGATGACCATCAAGGACAAGGTAGAAGGCGAGCGCGTCATTCCGCTAACGCCCTACGTCGCGTCGTTGCTGGCCGCCCTGCCCCGCCGCAATCAATGGGTGTTCGCAAGTCCTCGACTCGACGATTGCGCGATACAAGACAAGCGAACGATGCACGTCAAGGCACTGGCCGCTGCTGGCCTGCCGGCGCTGACGCTGCACGGCCTGCGTCGTTCGTTTGGTACATTGGCGGAGTGGACAGAAGTCCCGGCTGGAGTCTCTGCGCAAATCATGGGCCACAAGCCGAGCGCGATTGCCGAGAAGCATTACCGCCGCCGCCCGCTCGATCTGCTGCGCATGTGGCACACCAAGATTGAAGGCTGGATTCTCAACGAGGCAGGTATCGAGCAGCCTGCCGAGGATCGGGGGCACGGCCTGCGAGTTGTCAGTGCTGTCTGACAGGTCAAGCAAGGAAGATGAACTTACGTTGAACTATCACCCTCTGAGACATACAATGTATTGCCATGAGCAAGATTTCCTGCATCAAGCCAACCGATAGGCAGGCTATCGAGTGGGTCAAGGAGGCTGGCAGCCAAAAGCGCCGCCTTGTTTTCACTGACCATGCGGAGTTGCGAATGAAAGAGCGCCGCATTGGCCGCCGCCAAGTGCTGCAGACCTTGCAGAATGGCCATATCAGCGAACCTCTGCACCAAGACATCAGGGGCGATTGGCGGTGCAACGTGAGCTGGTTCTATGCAGGGGTTCGCCTCACTGTGGGCGTAGTTTTCAAGCTGTCCGACAAGGGCGAGTGGGTGGTCATCGCGACGGTATTCGAGGGATGAAATGAACCAAATGCTGAAGTACGAAGACTGCGGCCTGAAGAACATCTGGCTGGCGAACGGTTTCCGTTACGAGGATCTGGATGGAGTTGGCCGCTGCCTGGAAATCGACGACATCGACGGCTTGCACCGCGCCATCGGGCACCGCCTTGTGAATTACAAGAAGCGACTGACGGGTGCCGAAATCCGCTTTCTTCGCGTCGAAATGGGAATGTCTCAGAAGCGCTTGGCCGATAGCCTGGGCGTTGATGAGCAGAGCGTTTCGTTGTGGGAGCGTACCAAGCGCCGGCCGGCAATTGCGGCAGAACGAATGTTGCGACTGCTGTATCTGGAACGTATGGACGGTACCACCAAGGTTGCTGAACTTATCGCGCAGTGGAATGACACCGATCGCCAAGAGGATGAACTGCGTCGGGTGTTCGAGGACACTGAGCACGGGTGGCGGCTGGCGGCATGACGGGAATGCACGACCCCGCGCCGCCCGGCGAAGTGCTCGCTGGCTGGCTGGAAGACCTCGACATGAGCGTGACCGCCTTTGCTGCCCATGTGGGCATCAGTCGCGTCATGCTGTCGCGCATCCTGCACGGACACGCCGCCGTCACCGCCGACATGGACCTGCGCTTGCATGAAGCCCTGGGCACTTCGCCCGGCTACTGGCTGCGCATGCAGACGCAGCGTGACCTGTGGATGGCCGGCGAGCGTGCCAAGGAACGCCCCCCGGTGGCCCGAATCGCTGCCTGACCGAGTTTTGCCGCGCC
>JADKBU010000035.1 GCA_016714935.1 Candidatus Accumulibacter propinquus
GCCAGTGGTAGATGGTGGATTCCCCCTTGGCATCTTGCGTTGGATAGCCGATCCGCCCCCGGTCCACGAAACGATGAATCTCCAGCCAGCGGTCGACGCTGCCCTGGTCCAGCTTTTCGCGCAGGCAGGCCAGGGCTTGCTGATCGAGTCCGGCTTCCTCGGCGAGTCGGGTCTGCGACTCGTTGCGCACGCGGATCCTGTCGATGCCGATACTCACACTGCCCATTCCCAGCGGCCTTCCCAGGCCCAGCTTGTGGGCGTACTCGGCAGCATCCTTCGCCAGACGCTGCGGTTCCAGGACGGCGAGCAGTACGCCCAGTTCCCAGCTCCGCAGCCGGGCAAAGCGCAGGGTGAAGCGGAATGTCGTCTGCGGCTGGCAGATGAAACGCGCCAAGGTGGCCTGCGTTTCCGCAACGGCGCCGCTGCCGAGATCCTTTGCTGCCTTGATGCGCGGCTGGTGGCGGTAGAACTTGCGGCCCGCGAGATCCCCGCCTTCTACCCCAGCAGGTCGCCATAAGTGGCGGGCAGCCTGCTTCCCGGTTTCTGCTGCAGATAGAACTCCCACGCCGAGGGCTTGGGCTGGCCGAGGATCGGTAGGGGGATGCACCAGCCCTTGCCCGCTTCTCCGAGGAATTTCGGCTTGCTCTCGCTCAGCGCATGATTGATGGCGATGCGCCCGGCGAGCCGTTGGTATACGCCGGCGCCGATCGGATTGTGCTCGTCATGCACGTAGCCGAAGAGCAGGCGGCTGCCGGAAAGAAGCTTCGGCCGTTCGAGGCTTCTTCTCTTCCAGAACTCGCCTGCCAGCGGCGACGAGGCAGCGCGCAGTTCGCCGCCCTTCCTGCGAATCGACGAGGTGTAAGCCAGCGATATTGGTAGTGATGGCCGATAGATGGTATGCGGACAGAGCTGGCCTGCCGCCAGCTCGGCTTCCACATAAACCAATTGGTTTATTGTGAAATTCTGAGCAAGTCTGATATGTTTTGCAGTGTCCGTATGTAGTTTGTCAGTCAATGGATGGCCGGTAAGATGACCTTCTCCATTGTTCGCAAGAACCGCCTGGGTTCGCATGTATTGACCATAAACATCTCGTGATACAGGCAGTTCGACGCCGTTCTCATAATCACGTCGTGGCACCAAAGCTTCATGGTGAACCAGAGCCCCTTCTTTTGAAAGCATTCATAAAACGGCCCATGCCATCAATTTCCTCCTTTGTACAACAGGAAAACATGGTCAAGAGTGACCTGTCTTCCTGACGTATCCCGGAGGCGGTTCTGGTCCACCTTCCATACCAATGTGTTGGTTCGTTTGTCTTTGACCATCTGGCCAAGATCAAAGCCGGGGAATATCCCCTTGACTTTGTCTCCTGGTTGGCAAGTGCGGAATTTTCCAACTGCGTCGCCGTGAAGAAAAACTGCGGATCTGGGGCGGCTGAGAACCTTCACGAGAATTTCCTCGCCATTGACGCTTGAGACAACTGCGGGCCGGCATTCCCGCATTGCTGAGTCTGCATGGCCCAGGTTCGGCCGATAGGTGTAGCGCCGCTCCCCTACCCGCTCCATCGGCGCCGAGAGCAGGGCTCCCAGGCTGTGGCGCAGCATTCCCTTGAGCGCGCTGCCGGGAATCACGACCCGTCCGTCCTCCAGGCGCAGGGGTTCGGCGATCTGCTTGTCGTCGGGCAGGTCGGGGAAGCCCCATCCAGCCAATCGCCCGCGATCGGCCTCCTTGATCTTGTAGCGATCGTTGCCCGGCAGCAGTGGCGTGCGGGCTGTCAGGGTGCACAGGAGTTCTCCTGAGAGCAGATCGCCGCCTCCGTTTCCGTCATGCCAGACCGGCTTGTCGGTGGCCGCGTGTTGCACGTTGACAGGAACGAAACGGTACGGTGGATAGAGATCGACGGTCACGGGCGGGTTGGCTGCCGCAGTCGCCCGAGGCCAAGCGGCCGTAGCAGGCTGAGGCTTGGCAGCGGTGGTAATCCGGGACGGGTCACCGCCAGCCGGTCGCACATTGAAAGCTTCCTGTTGACCAGGCTTCTTCTTGCTTGGCCGCAATTCGAAGCAGACCGCGTCGCCTACCTCGACCTGCCCAAAGTCGAGTCCTTGCAGGCCATTTCTGTGAAAGAAGTACTCCTGGCCATGGTTACAGCGGATGAAACCGAAACCCTTTTCCAGCATCTTCATCTTGATTGTTCCGGATTCGCTCATGATCCCTGCTCCTTCCCACTGGTCGTCAACCGCCAGCCCACCAGGCGGCCGCCGCTGCGGTATTCGATTGCGGTGAGTGAACCGCCCGGCCAGCCACGGGTGTCGAGGCCGAAACGCGCCGCATCCTGCAGGGTGAGGACGGGCTTCTCGCTGTGCTGGACTTCTTTCCCTTCTTCACCCGCATCACTTTCCCGCAGTTTCACCCAGCGGCATCCGTCGCCCTCGGCAACGACATGCAGCGCCGAAGTGGGCCAGAAGAGGCGCACTTCGACGAGAGGCAGGTCTGCCGGCCAGGCCCAGGACAACCGGCGATCAGCGGATGGAAGTCCTGATGCGCCTGGCTAGCTTCCCTAGCAAAGCTCGCCTTCGGTTCCGCCCACGCCAGCCGCGGTGGCATTTCCGCTGCCCTGGCAGCGACGAAGGCGGCGACACTCCGCTTGTCCTCGCCCATTTCGTAGTGAAGTCTCGCGGTGTTCTTCATTGGGCTGTCTCCCAGGGTTTGGCGTGATCGTCGAATTCATCGAATTCCCAGCGCAGCCAGCCATGGCCGCGCCACTGGCTACCGCCGAGGCCGATCTGCCCGGCTTTGGCCAGTTCCATCAGCGGCTGCAGCCCTTCCGCGTGGAATTCACGTAGCTCTGCCGGCGTACCTTCCAGCACCATCTTCCATTCGAAGCTGCCGGCCATGAGCGCGACGCGGTCGAACTTGGCAGATCCGTAAGCGCCACCGGCGAATTCGTCTTCGGCGTGCTGCTGTAACCAGGCGAGCGTCAGGGGGCCTTTCGGAAAAGCATCGCGGATGAGCAAGCGGGCGCTGTCCTTGTCTTTGCTGCCGAACAGGCGGTCGACCAGTAAAGTAGTCTGCCCGCGGGAACGCAGCAGGCGGGCCAGAGCATGGCGCAACGGGCCGCGCAACGACGAACCGGGGACATAAGGTTCGCGCCGGTTGCCCTTTTGCACCATGACGACCGTCAGATCCGGATCGAAGTCCTTGGCAGGGTCATTCCGTCCCTCCGGCTTGAGAAAACACGCGTCCCATTCGGCCGCCAGCGTATCGCTGGCGTGGCCGCCGACAGAAAGACTGTCCAGGCCATAGCCTTCGTCCATGCCTTCAAGCGGCAGGCGAGGGCCGGCGACGATCCTGCCGGTGATTTCCAGCAGGCCAATTGGCGGCTCATGACTGGCAGTTGACCTGGGTTGCTTCGCCTTGGCGAAAGTACGGGCGATGTATTCGGGATAGTTTTCCGCTTGCCCGGACTGGGGCCATTGGCCCACGTGCTCACCGGTCAGGCAGTATTCGGCGAGATTTTCGAGCCGCATCCAGCCCAGCCCGCGCGCAACTTCGCGGCCTAGCCAGCAGCGGCCGGCCTGCCATTCGGCCAGTGTCGCCCGCGCGAGATCCGCCGCTTCGGGATCGCGCGAGGTATCCACTTCGAGCAGGAAAGGCCAGCGGGTTTCCGGCGGCAGCGTTTCGACGTTGAACAGCGCGCCTTCGGCCGCCGCGCCGGTCTTCTCGTCGATCGCCACATGCTGGCGGAAAGCCGGTACGGGCGCGTTTTCGGGATGGCTGTGGAAGGTGCGCCAGACGGAAGGCAGGCGGCCATCGGCGGCGCAAGATATTGCAGCGGGGACTTTCCCCTTGACGCGCCGCAGGGTGGCGACCAGCGCGCCGGCGAGGCCCGTGCCGCGCAAGGTCGGGCGATCCAGGCCATCCCGGCAGAATGGGCCGTCGACAGTCGTGCAGGGATCGTCGGTGCCGCCGACGCTGAGGAAGGAATCCTGCACCAGTGTGCCGACAAACAGCGTGCGATAGGGTTGGCTCATGTGCGCTGCTCCTCGGCTTTTTTCAGTGCTTGCAGCGCCAGCCTCTGCACGAATTGGGAGATGAGATGGCGCTTTTCATCGAGATTCGATAGCCGGTTGACTTCCCGTCGCAGAGCGTCGTGGGGGAAGTTTTTCCAGGCGCCGCCGCCTTTCGGTCGGCGACCGGCGATCGCCTTGATCTTCTCAAGGAGTTCATGAAGCTGCGCTTCGCTGGTGGCGGCCAGGGTGCTGCTGCGCAGCCACTGCAACTGACTCGGGCTGGGATCGGTCGCGTGTTTGTCCTCAGCGATGCGTTCGACCGCGAGCAGGATCTCCTCGCCTGGGTTTGGCTGCGCTTTGCTCTTCTGGCCGTCTGGCCGGGCAAGATGGTTGATTGGCTGCAGGTCGATCGCGAAACGTCCGCAGCCTTCCTGTGTGCGTTCCCCGAGCTCGTTCATGGTCGAAAGCGCCAGAGCCAGCGCACCGCTGCCGGTACCGGTGATCCGCCAGCAGGAACCGCGGCGGATGGCCAGCGCCGGTGCCCGGCGCAGACCGCTGGCGGCGTTGAAGCCGTGCAGACGCTCGCTTTCGGCAAAGCCGCGCATCGGCCATTGATCCGAACCTGGGAAGTCGGTGGCTTTCTTTCCTGCCAGTCGGATCAGGGCCGGAACGTCGAGATCCGTGAGGAACCCGAGATGCTCACCGCGGATGACGAGATCGGAAACGAGCGTCAGCGTCCAGGTGTCACCGGGAGTCGAAGCGCCTGGCGAAACCACGACGGAAGCCATATTGGCCACTTCCACCGGCCTGCCTTCGCGCCCGACGGCCAGCCATTCGGCAGCGCTCAAGAGCGGGGCGAAACATTCGGCAAATCCTTGCGCCGTTGACTCGTCGGGAAAAACCAGGTCGGCGACGAAGCGCGTATCCTCGGCGATTTCCTCCATGCTGAAGAGTTGAGGCTCGTCCACGGGCCGTCCGGAGAGGTCGAAGAGGTCGGCGGTCTGGTTGCGCATATGCACGCTCATCCGCGGGCTGTAGCGCAGCCAGGCGACTTGCTTCCCTTCCCGTGCGAGGAATTCCCGCGCTCCCGGCCGCTTGGATTTCTCTTCGGGTATTATTCGTTCGGGATCGAGGTCGTCGTAGGCATTCTCGGTCTGCTTGCTGGCATCCACCCACCAGGGCAGGTCCGCATCGCCGCCGCCAGGCTTGGGCGTGAGGATCGACAGCGGAATCGGCAGCACGCAGAGCGATTCCAGGTCAGACTCGTTCAGACTTGCCGGTACCGGCAGCGCGTCGCCGACGCTGGCGAGCGCCAAACTCGCCAGCGCTTCCCGGTCGCCGCGCGCCAGCGCCCAGGCCATCAGTGCGCCGCGCAACACCTGCCCGCGCACGAACGGCAGGCTCTGGATCAGGTTGCCGGGGTGACCGGTGGCTGGCAGGCACAGCGGTTCCAGATTGCGCAGCCGCAGGCGCAGGCAGTTGCCGACAATTGGCTGTTGCCGATAGGCGGGAATCTCGTCGGCGATTTCGTCGAGACGAGTGCTGATCAGTCCGCCGCCACGGTTGCGGTCGCTCCCCAGACGATCGATGCGCTCGACGAGACGCTTGAGCAGGCTTTCCAGCGCCTCGGGGACACACAATTGGGCAACGAAAGAACTCCCGGCAGCGACGTGTTCGACGACGCGCAGGGTGTCTTCCTGAGGACGCCGGCTCCCTTCCTCGCGCGCGGAGGAAATCCAGATCAGCGTGCGGCCGGGACTGTCTTCGCTCAGGCGCAGTGCGGTCAGGCGCAATCGACCACGTGGCTTTCCGCCGGTACCGAGAAGATCCTGCAGTGGCGCCTTGATGCGCTCGTCGAATCTTGCCAGTTCCTCCCCGGCGGCCAGCAGCAGGCCCTTGAGGTGGTTGGCGCGAATCACTGGCCGGCCTCGCCGGTCGCGCATCTGCAGGGCGTCGATGTCGCCGCCTCCGGTGCCGGTCCCCGTGTGCAGATCTTCGAGCAGCCTGACGGTCAGGCGGTATCGTTTGAGGGCAGTCATTTTTTCCACTTCCCGAGGCGAGAGATTTCACGCAGGTCGATGATGTCCAGAACGCGCGTCAGGCATTGATCGCCTGCCAGCTGCGTCCAGGGAGAATCACCGTTGCCGCCGGCAAGGATCTGGCGGACTTTCGGGTCCAGCCGGTCAAAAGCCATCTGGCCGGACCGCCGGCCGGATTCGAAGGCGGCGCGCAAGGCGCGCAGCGGAGACCTGGCGGCTCCTTCCTCCCCCTCTGCCTGAGCCTGTTCCTGCTTTTCGTCCAGGTCTTTCACTGCGCCGAGCAGACCCTCCAGTCCGTCATCATTGAGCACCGGGTAGGGGCGCCGCGACAGCACGACGCTCTCCTCCTTGCCATCCACCGTGTAGCGCCGGTAATCGGCGGCACGCCGTGCTTGTGCCACGTCATCGAACCAGGAATTGGTGACCACCTGCCAGTCGATGACCGATCCCCGCGAAGGCTTCGCGCGATGGAGGCGCTTGGCGCTGGCAGCCAAGGCTTCGGCCAATGCGTGCAGGCGATGCAGCGGATAGCTCGCCTTGGCGATGGCAACGCCGATGCCCACGTCCAGCGGAGTTTCGTCTACCAGGCCAATCTCCTTGAGCGCCCCGGCATAGGCCAGGGCAAAAGGCAGGGCCTTGTCGGCGCGGCAGGCGATGAGCAGATCGTCGCCGCCAAGCATCAGAACCTCGTAGGGGCGAACATCTTTCCTGTTGGCGAAGATCTTCTCCAGCGCCTGCACGACGGCCTTTCTGACCGCCACGCGCATCGAATGATAGAAGGCTTCGCCGTGCGCTTCCCGTTCGATCGCACCTATGCCGTCAGGAGCCTTCCTGGCCCAGTCCTTGTATCGCTTTCCCACCCCGTTGCCGTCCGCATGGATGAGAGCGAGGTACTGGCCGGCGCAAAGGTTTTCCAGATCCTCCGGAGCTTGCCACCCGGATGCCTGCGTCAGCCCCAGTTGATGCTGCATCAGGCCGATGATGTCCCTGGTCTTTCCTTTGCGAAACGTTTCACCGGCCACCGTACGCTGCCGAACCGATCGGGCTGCCCAGATTTTCCTTTCGTCTGTCCTCTGAGAAGATTGGGACGCCACTTCCTGGCCGGTTTCCTGGCAGATCTGCAGCACCGGCAGTTCGAGGAGATGGGCTTCAAGCGCTTCTGCCTTGCGGCCGCCCTTTTCCAAGTTGCCGCTTCCGAGAGGTCGCTCATCGATGTCGAACAGGACGCCGGGCAGGTTCATTGAGATGAGGGCTTCGGCGGCGTATTTGAAGTTTTTCGCACTGACTTCATCAGCGAAAATGGCCATGAAGTGCCCGCCATCGCGCGCGAGAATGCCATTACGGTGAAGCGCCCTGGGATCATCCCGGTCGAATTGATCTTTCGGTTGCAGCGGGTCTGTCGTATCTGCTGCTGGCGCACTTGCGCCGTCCAGGGGCACCGAACCGCAATCGATCGCCAACTTGCTCAGATCATGACGCATCGTCTGACCAACAAGGGCGTTGGCCCCGAGCATGGCTTTCAGCCGCGGCACTTCGAAAATGAAGGTTTGCACCCGTTTCAGGCTGATATCAATCTTCAGGAGAGAAGCTTTGGTCATGACGAGAATAAATATTCCTTGAGGACAGCATTGGGAGACTGCATGAACAAGTGCCCACCTCCGAAACAATCGGCCGGACTGGTAACCGAGCAGGGGCGATGAAAGTTGGTGGCTTGGGAGGATCTGTCACGGCAGCGCTGGCCGATCATCGGCGAAAGTCCAGCCGCTGTTGAATGGGGCGTCGAGGGGCAGCGCCAGGAGCAGGCCGTTGCCCACATCCAACTGGAGCAGTTAGCGTGTTGCACCAAACCTGTTCGAGTGTGTATGGGTGACCCGGTGGTGCTGGCAGATGGCTTCCTCCATACCGTCAACGGGTCTGGAGATTTCGCCCAATCAAGTAGCATTAGATATGGCGTGGGCATGGCTACGCATTCCGCCGGGAAGCATTGGTTATTTTTCGTGTTTTTGTAAAACAGGTAGTGGCATGCGGAGCAGGGATATTACATTGAAGCAGCCCACTAGTCAGTCATCTTGAATTGGATGGCTCTGGCGCAGACATAGTCTCTGAGGGGAGATGAACTCTCAGGAGACGAAGGTGCCAGCGATCAAATATCGAGTGACCTTGACGGTGGAAGAAGTTGAAGACCGAGGCGACAGGCGCCCACCACGCTCCAGTTTTCCGGGCCCTCGGTCCGCCCGGGTCACCGCACGAGTGCGGCCGATCGCACGGGTCTGAGGCGCACCGAAGTCCTCGATCTCTCCCACGGCGCTCACCGTTCCCGTCACGCCTCGCTGGCAGCGCATCAACGCCTCGATTCCGGCTCAATCACGTTACCCGGAAGGCTTTCCATCAGGTCGTCCAGCAGACTCTTGTTGCCGAGCTTGGATGGAAGCATCGACGTCTTGAGCAGCAGCGCGTCCAGTTCCGTGCCGCAGTAGGTCACGCCCTTCTCGGTTCTCGGCCTCTCGGCCGGCTTCATCGGCACCAGCAGGATGAGGAAATCCCCGCGAGCTTTCGCTTCATCAACCTGCCGCCGGTATTCCGCCCATTTCTCGGCCGGGGCATCGCTCGCCGGCTCACTCAACATGCAGATCGGTGGCCTGGCTTGGGTAGGTGCACCTCTTCGAGCCTGCTCAGGCGACGTTCGAGTGCACTCATGTCAGTGCCTCTTCGGGTAGCAGAATCACGCGGCAGGGACGTTGGGCCGTGGCGGCGAGGGCCGCGACCCTCGCCCGCTCCATGAAAGTGCTTTCGGTCTCGTCGGCGCCTCGGTCCAGAACCCTGTCGCCGAGTTTGGCGCGAACCATCTCTCTCGGTTACCGTGGGGCGACACGATGCGCCTGCAAATCACGTCGATGCGGTTCGCGTCCGGGCTGACCACTTCTTCCAGTTTCGCCATGCGGCGTTCAAGTGTGGTGCTCATTTCTTGCTCTCCAGTGCGGTGATGCGTTGCTCAAGTTGTTGCGTTTCCAATGCCTTGCGGCGCGCTTCGACGATGTTGGACAGGGTCGCCGCCTCGCCGGGCAAGAGCTCGCCGGTGGCCACGGCCTGCAAGATGGCGGCCTGGGCCTGCGCGATGCCTTCGGCAGAGGCCGTTTCCGGCAGGGTCAGAGCGATCGGGCGCTCCTTCGCCGGCGGCACCAATCGTTCAAGTACCAATCTTGCCGCTGACAAATCGCCCTCCTTGGCCAGTCCGACGACGGCCTCGGTGATTTCCCGCGCGCCACCTTCCATGATGGACTGCACCATGCGAGTCGCCTTGTTCCGTGCTCCGGCCGGCTTCCCTGTCGGGTTGCCGCTTTGTCCTTTTGCCCAAACCATTTGTTACCCTCCTGATATTTCAATCGGCGAATAGCCCGCGCACCGAACCGGAACGTTCACCAGCGCCGGCCGGTAGCCGCAGATCGCCGACACCAGCCCGCCAGGTCGAGCGACGACGCACACGCCGCCGCGCAGGTTGAGGCACTCGGTACAGAAGTGCCTGTCGTCGTCGGTTGCAGCGCAATCTGCCCGGCCCAGGTAGTACGCCCTCGCATCACCGTCATGCCGGCACAGGGCCAGCACCGCGGCAATGATGGCCTCGTCTGTCTCGTCGACCTGCGCCAGCCATACCCGGATTGCCGCTTCCTGATCGCCGGACAGCAGAGCATCTGGTTGCCGCCGGCCAGTCGCGATTGGTTCAGCCGCCAGTGCATCCGGGTAGGCTGCAAGAATCTCGGCATGCGTCGCAGGCGGCGTGCAGGCCACCGTCAGCGGCTCGCGGTCAGGGAAGTGAAGTAACCAAGACCGTGATTCGTTTTTCTGTTCGCAGGGTTTGCTACTGCTATTGTTGCTATTCCTGCTACTGTTCCCGTCGTCGCTTTTGGCTCCCATCGGGGTTGCTACTGCTACAGTTGCTATTCTTGCTACTGTTCCTGCCCATTCCTGCCCATGTGTAGCAGGAATAGCAGGAATAGCAGTAGTACAACCCCCACAGATCGCTTTTTGTGGATCAGTTCCGCAAGGCTCATGACGAGATCCCGATCAGCGCCGGGTTCACGTGAAGAACAACCCTCTTGCCGTCCTTCCTGATCTGCAAGCGATCAAGGTCGACAAGCTCCTTGATCGCCGCGTCGAGTCTGCCACCGTCCCGAAGTGGCCCATGCTGGCGAACGTGATTCTTGCCGGCCAGGTGTGTGTGCTCTCGCCGACAGTAATCAACCACCCAGGTATCCAGCCGCGCCGCATCCGCTAGTTCCGCCGGCAGCGCCAGTTCCCCGAAGAATCGCCGCGACTCGCTCAAGTGCCAGGCAGCTATCCGGCTTGCGCCCTCGAAGGCTTCCAGTCCTACAGCGCCCGCGCCGTGCTCGAAGACATGGAACAGCGCCGCCAGCCGTACCGCGTTGTCGGCGGATTTGCTCGCCACGTCGCGCACGTCGTACAGCTCGCCGCCCGAGCGCAATTCCTTCTCTATGGCGTCGTGGTACTCAACCCATGCGGACTTCGCCGCTGGCGTCATCGCCAGCATTTGCGGGGTCAGCGCGCCGTCTTCGCCGATCGGCGCCGGCAAGTTCAGTATCGAGTCAATGCGCCGGTGGAAAGCCGCCAGGTGCGGCCAGTTGTCCGGGGACTCGGTGAATGGTCGGCAGCCTTGCGTCGATTCCGGCCATGCCACCAGGAAGCGGGCAAGAAACCCCGAACCCCGCGCCAGCGCTCCGGCCTTGTCGAAGAAGCTCCTGAGCGTTACCTCTTGGATCTGCAACGCCACCGTCAGACGCGCGCCCTTGACCGTGAATGACTCCGAAGTGCGCCGGCCTATCGAAAGTTCGCCGCCGTCCCAGAGCAAGTTCAACAGCCCCAGGTTGCGCATGACGGAGTCTTTCTTCATGCCATGTGCCCCCAAGATCAGCCCGGCCTCGCTCGACACCACGCCCGCCGATGGCCATTCACGCGCCAGTCGCCAGGCGAGGTTCTCCGGCGTTTCGTCACCGAGTAGTAATCTCGGTACTCTCGGCGCTTCCGGCTTGTTGTGCTGCAACTGCGCGAGACTGGCGCGCAGATCGTCGGTCGATTTGCCGGATTTCCCCGCCGCCTTGATCGCCTCAAGAATCCCGTTGCGCTCAGCAGACCACGAATCAAGCTCCGCTTCGTAGCGCTCGACCTCCGGCTTCCAGAGGGCTGCCTGCTGCGCTTGGTAATCCTTCACGGCGCCCACGAAAAACCCGTCGCACGTGCTCTTGCGCTCGCCTGAATCCCCGATCGTGAGCAGGAACAGGCTCGCCGGCCCGGTCAGCTTTTCCGCCCGCTTGACGTCCACATGCGCCTGACAGGCCAGAGACAGCACGCCCAACGCAGACGAGGCGACCATCGCCAAGGGAGCCTTGACGAATCCCGCGACCTCTTCCACCGCCGCCCGGATGGTTTCGGGCAGTGCGTCAATCGGGTAGGGTTCCGGCTCGATCTTGGCAGATAGCGGTTGCGGCTCAGGCCATGCAGGGCTTGCAGTATCGCCCGCTGCCGAGCTTTCGTCGACCTGATGACAATCTGCCCTTGCCCGAGCCACTGCGCCCGCTATGGCCTGTTGCACGGACTCCGCACCGCACCGTTGCGCCAGGTCGTTGAAGTCGGTTGCCCCTTCCGGTCGGTCGGCGCCGAAGCCAGGAACGGCCACCAGCCCGCCGACAGCCCGCGCCGCCTCGGCTGCCTTCGTCATGCCCGGATTGCCCTCGGTGCGATAGTCATCATCGGCGCACAGGATCAGCGGCAGGTCGGGAAACTTGGCGCGCATGGCTTGCGCTGTGGCGAGCAGATTGCCGGCGTTGAAGGCCACGGCCACCGGGTAGCCGGTCGCTTCGTGAATGCTCGCTCCCGTTGCGAAGCCTTCGGCAACGCACAGCACTGCCGCGCCTTTCACGTTGCCGATGCTGAAATAGCAGCCCGCCACACGCCCGCCGGTCAGGAACCGCTTTTCGCCGTCTGCGCCGATGAATTGCAGCGAGTGCACCCGGCCATCGGCCCGCATCGGGATGACGAGTTTTCCCTGATGCAGCAGCGCGCCGTTCGCCTTGATGCCCTTGCGGACCAGGTAGGCATGGTTGTCGGTCGCTGGCGTTTCCGCCGTCACGATCGCCGCCGCCGTCGCTGCGGCCTCTGCCCGTCGCCGTGTTTCGTCGGCCTCGCGCTCGCGCCGCATGGCTTCGACCTTGGCCCGGTGCTCCGCTTCCTCTGCCAGCGTCAGCGCGCGGCCAACATCGGCCCGCCAGGACTGCGCCAAGCCCGTGCGCCAGTCTCCGAAACTCCCAGCGGGGATCCCGTCGTCGTGGATCAGGTACCAGCCCGCGTCATCGTTCCGCCTGCCGTTGCTGGCGAAGCGCCGCAGCTTGCCGTCTGCCTCGATGACTTCCGGCGGCGTTAGGCCCGAAGCATGGATTGCCTCGCGGAATTGCTCGATAGGGTTGGTCATCATGCCTGCCTCTCTTCGCCAAGGAAGCCAGGCGCCGGCCATTCCGGTGCGCCCAGCGAGTACAGCGCCACGTTGCGCCGGATGACTCCCCGAAATTCAAACTCAGGCAGGATCACCGTCAGGACGTTGAATCCCTTGGCCCGCAGGTCATGGACACGCGCCGCAGCTTCGGGAATGGCGAGGTTTGCCGTCAACTCGAAGCTGGGTACTGGCTGGCGTTCTCGAATGACTTGCAGCACATCCGCGCACTGCCCGGCGACCATCGGTGGCCTGTCGTGATTTGCTGTGCTCATCGCGCGCCCCCCTCGATCAGCCCGGACAGCGCCGCAACGATCGCCGGCAGGGATTCGAGCTTGATGCTTACGCCCTTCCCCGGCCGAAGCTCGTCCGTAGTGGCGTCGTCGAACCAGATGCGGACGTCGACCAGCGGATAGCCTTTGAAGTCGCGCCGAGTGATGCGGTAGACCTCTCGGGAATTCTTCGGGATCTCTGCGATAATCTCGCCATCGAACGCAGCGCTTGAAGCCGCCCGGTTAGCCACTTGGGTGGCTTTTTTCTTTTGTGCTCATCACCCCCCCTCAAGCCTTGCGGCTCTTCTGGATTTGGGCGGTCAGCCAGGCGTCAATCTCTGACTCGATCCACCCGACCGCCTTTGCGCCGATATCAATCGGCCTCGGGAAAGTCGGGTCATGGTCGCTCGGCCTATTGGGGTTATGCCTCATCTTGGCATAGATGGTCGAACGGGAAAGCCCGGTGCGGGCCTCTACTTGCTTGCGCCGGATGATGGTCAGCGCGGCTTGGATTTGTGCAGCCATGTTTCGCTTTCTCCTGTGAAAGGTAAAGCGTCCCGGAACAGCCCGGAACATGGCTTCGCATTAGATTGTCACAACTCCCGCTTGAATAGTGGGGCAGGTTGCGAAAACCTACCCCATGAAAAGGGGTGTGGGTGGGGTAGGTTATCCGCTATCGGTGGGGTAGGTTACATGCCACAAAAGACGGAAAAGCCAGCATTGGAGCGGCTTTCAGGGTGGGGTATGTTCTCTGCGCTATGACTTTGGAGAACCGCCAATGGTGGCCCAATTCGCTACCTTCGCCGCTTCCTCTATCCCGTTTGCTGATAAGCCAAAGTCATCGGCATGATCAGTCAGCCACTTGGTTAGCGCCGCCTTTGGGCTTGTCTTGCCAATATCAGTAACATCCTGCCAAGCCATCACCGCCGCCGCCAGCTTGGGAGCGTATCGCCGATTACTAGGGTCAAGGTATTCGGGAGTGCTGGCGTCGTCGGTCGTCTCGGACGGAAAGAAAAAAGCTGATCGCCAGTTCTTGCGGGACAGCCATTCGCGTAAATCATCAATGGCAATGGTCGACGTGCCCCAGTTCGGAACGGCGCCGATTACAAAGCTCTTCCCGTCCGAACCATCGACTTCGGTTACATCCTCACGTTGCCAATAGCCGCGCTCCATTAAATTGTCGATTCCTGCCACGTAGCGCGGTTCCGCGTCATAGCGAAGCGTCGCCCTTAGTTTTTCGGCGTTGATCGCGCTTATAAGCGCCGCCCGCGTAGGCCTCAAACCCGGATAATTTCTCTCAAAGTTTGTGTCTCTCTCGCAACGATCAACGTAGGCGGGGTCCATTCCGACAATCAATGCCGCCGCCTCGTCTATCGTAAAGTCTTCGCTCAGCCCCCAAAATGGATCAATATCGTATGCTGGATCATTCACCATCAAGCGCCCCTTTCACGCTTCACCCTTGGTTCAGGATGCCGCGCCAGCCGGGCAAGGGAACCCGGTTTTCGGTGATCAGCCTAGGCGCAGCAAAACCCGCTCAAGCCGCCCGGAATTCCTTCCCGAAGCGGCCAATGATAACTTTCCGCCCTTCCTCGATCTGGTTGTCCACGAAGTCAGCCCACCATTGCAGCATTTCGCGCCGTTGGTCGGCGTACTGCGCCCGGTTGTAGACGCCACGGATGCCCTTGGTTTCGTGGGCCAGGGCCTTCTCTATCCAGTCCGAATTGAAGCCGGCCTCGTGCAAGTGCGTTGAAGCAGTCCGGCGGAAGTCATGAATCACGAAGTCCCGCACGTCGATTTCCAGCGCCCGCACGGCCACGTTCAGCGTACTGTGGGCAATCGGTTGATGCAGATCCCCGCGGCTCGGGAAAATCCACTCTGAGCCGCTCGCCAGCGCCTTCAATTCCTCAAACATCGCCAGGGCTTGCCGAGATAACGACACCAGGTGCGGCTTGTCCTTTTTCATGCGTTCGCCGGGGATTGACCATTCCGCCTTGGCGAAGTCGATTTCTTCCCACCGCGCTTCGATCAATTCGCCTTTCCTGACCATGCACAGAATGAGAAGGTGCAGCGCCAGCTTGTGCGCGCGCTTCATTGACGATTGGTAGATCGACCGCAGCAGCCGGCCGATTTCATCCGACGATAGCGCCACGTCTCGGCTTCTGGCACTGGCGATGAATTTCGCTTCCACCGCCGCCGCCGGGTTGAACGTCACCTTTTGCCTTGCGATGGCATAGGCGAACAGGCGCTTCAGCACGTTGCGAGTTTGCAGCGCCATCTGATCAGCGCCACGCGCCTTGATGGCGTCGGTAATCTTGAGCACGTCATCAACAGTCACGTCGTCGATCTGCTTCGCACCGATCGCCGGCAGTACGTCCTTTTCCAGGACGCGCTTGATGTTGCGTGGGGTGCTGTTGGCAGGTTCGGCAACTTCGGCGAACCATCGCCAGGCGAAAGCTTCCACCGTGTTGGCTTCCTTGGCTTCGGCCTCTTGCGCCTTCACCTTGGCCACCGTTTGCGAACACCATTTCTTGAGAAAGGCGCTTGCCAGTGCGGTGACTTCCGGCAGCGTATCGTCGGGGATCTTGTCACCGCGCTTCAGGGCCATTGGTGACAGGCCACGCTGTGCCAATGTCGTGCAGTCATCGCGCCATTGCCGGGCTTCAGCAAGCGAGTAGGTAGGGTATTCGCCAAGGGCCAGCTTTTCCTGCTTCCCAGCAAGCCGGTAGCGAATGCGCCAGACCTTGCCACCCCTCGGCGTCACTTCGATGAACAACCCGCCAGCGTCCGATTCGCTGAAATTCTGCTCCCTCGGCTTGATGCTGCGTAGCTTGGTATCTGTCAGCGCCATGACGCCTCCTGTGATTTGTTCCCAGAATTCAGCCGAAATCAGGGAACAGAAAAAAGATGTGGGAACAATTGGCCTGAAAACCTTGCTGCTCAACGCTTGAAGCTTCCTCAAGCGCGCCGCGTGTTCCCATGTTTTTTGATTTCTCCGAAGCAAAAAAAGCGCCATATCACTATTTTCTTGCTCAGTCTTGTTCCCATAATTTATGACGACTTCGACCATGGGAACAAATCTGGGAACAATTTTAAGTGGATTCGTGCGGAATATGCAAGCCAACAGCAGAACAAAAAGCCCGCTTTTACACGGGCTTTCAATTGGTTAGCGGTACGATGCGGAACGCTCAGGAAGCCTGGCTATTTTCCGATACAGAAGCGCCCGAAGATCTCTCCGAGCAGATCGTCGGCGGTGAATTCGCCGGTGATGGTACTCAGCGCCGACTGAGCCAGCCTGAGTTCCTCGGCAAACAGTTCCAGTTGCGGCAAGCGCTCGCGCCCGACCTCAATGCAGCGGCGGGTTTCGGCGAGCGCGCGCAGATGGCGTTCGCGGGCGATGAAAACGTCTTCGGCAGGATGCCAGCCAACAATGCGCAGCAACTCCCGGCGCAACAGCTCCACACCCTCGCCAGTCCTGGCGGACAGGGAGATCGTGGCAACATCGCCGGGCGGCTGGCTGTCGACGGGCGGCGCTGCGAGGTCGATCTTGTTGTAGACGGTGAGCCGTGCAAGATGGGCCGGCAGTTGTGAAAGGATGGTACGGTCAGCTTCGTCAAGGCCGACGCGGGCGTCCACCAGCAAGACGACCACGTCGGCGCGCTCGATTTCGCGCCAGGTCCGTTCGATCCCCATCTGCTCGATCTGATCGTCGGTGGCACGCAAACCTGCGGTGTCAGTCACATGCAGCGGGATGCCTTCGATCTGCAGTGTGCTGCGCACCAGATCGCGGGTCGTACCGGGGAGCGGGGTGACGATTGCCAGTTCGTCCCCGGCAAGACGATTGAGCAGGCTGGACTTGCCGACATTGGGCTGACCGGCCAGCACCACATTCAAGCCACCCTGCAACAGATGCCCTTGTTGGGCACGCTCGAATACCAGGGTCAAACGCTGCTGCAAGCGGTCGAGACGTCCGAAGGCATCGGTCGATTCGAGGAAGTCCAGCTCCTCGTCCGGAAAATCCAGGGTCGCCTCGACCAGCATCCGCAGTTCGATCAACTGTGCGAGCAGCGCCTTCACTTCCCTGGAAAATTCACCCTGCAGGGAGCGTACGGCGCCACGCGCGGCGGCAATGGTCGAAGCGTCGATCAGGTCGATGACCGCCTCGGCCTGTGCCAGGTCGATCTTGCCGTTGAGATAGGCCCGGCGGGTGAACTCTCCCGGGTCGGCCAGCCTGGCGCCCAGTTCGAGGCTGCGCGCAAGCAGCATTTGCATGACCACCGAACCGCCATGTCCATGCAGTTCGAGCACGTCCTCACCGGTGAAGGAATACGGCGCGGGGAAATGCAGCAGGATGCCGGAGTCGATGGTGCTGCCATCGGCGGCCCGGAAGTCGCTGAGCGTGGCAACGCGCGCTGCGGGTCGCCTGCCGCCAAGGGCCACGGCAAATTCGCCGAGATTTGCGCCGGAGATGCGGACGATACCAATGCCGGCGCGACCGGCAGCGGTCGCGATGGCGGCAATGGTATCCCGGCTGGACTCAGGCAGTGCTGTCGTTGGCGGCTTTTCCGCCACTTTCGATCATCCGGGTGATCTGCCACTGCTGGGCGATCGACAGGATATTGTTAACTATCCAGTAGAGCACCAGACCGGCCGGGAAGAAGAAGAACATCGCGCCGAAAATGAACGGCATCATCATCATCACCTTGGCCTGGATGGGATCGGGCGGTGTCGGATTGAGCTTGGTCTGGATCAGCATCGTCACCACCATGATCACCGGCATCACATAGTAGGGATCTGCCGCCGACAGATCGGTGATCCAGAGAATCCACGGTGCATCGCGAATTTCGACGGCCCCCAGCAGCGCCCAGTACAGGGCGATGAACACGGGAATCTGTACCGCGATCGGCAGGCAACCACCGAGCGGATTGATTTTCTCGCGCTTGTAAAGCGCCATCATCTCCTGGTTGAGCTTCTGTCGATCGTCACCGTAGCGTTCCTTCATGGCCACCAGGCGCGGCGTGACGGTACGCATCTTGGCCATCGACTTGTAGCTCGCCGCCGACAGCGGAAAGAACAGCAGCTTGATGCCGACCGTTAACAAGACTATCGCCCAGCCCCAGTTGCCTACGACCTTGTAGATTGCTTCCAGGCACCAGAAGATCGGCGCCGCGATGATCGTCAGCCAACCGTAGTCGACGACCAACGGCAGACCCTGTGCACCGATTCCACCCTCGCTCTTCGGTTTGGCCAATTGATCGAGAATGACCTGAATCTGGGGGCCTGCGTACAGCGGGACGGAAAACGCGACCCTGGAGCCTGGCGCCGCGAGTGGCGCCGGCACGATGACGCCAGCCGAGACGGCCGGGTTGGCACTGCTCTCGAGCTTGCGCATGTAGAACTCGCGGGCCAGACCGGGGTCGGGGATCCAGGCGGCGACAAAATAGTGCTGAACCATCGCGATCCAGCCGTTGTCGCTCTTGTTGGCAAACTTCGCCTTGCCCTTCTCGATATCTTCAAAAGCGACCTTCTGAAATTTCTCCTGATCGGTATAGACCGCAGGACCCGTGAACGTCGAAACCATCGAACTTTCGCCGTCAGGTGCCTTGGTGTCGCGCTGCAACTGGTAGTAGGCATGTGCCGCGACTTCCTTGTCGCTGCTGTTCTCGATCTCGTGCGCGATGTTGATCAAGTAGCTGCCACGGGTGAAGGTGTAGATTTTCGCGACCTTGATGCCGTTGTTGGCCGGCGCTTCGAGACGAAGCTCTACGGTCTTGGCATCGCCGGTCAGTTCCTTGTTGCCGCCATCGGTCGAAAAGACGGTTCGGTGATTCGGCAGGCTCTCGCCGATCAGACCGCTCTGGGCAACATACTGGTGTTTGGCCTCGAAGAGCGCAAAGTCCTTGGCCTTGTTGCCGCTGTCCTTGTAGGCATTGAACTCGAGGCGCACGATGTCGCCTCCCTGCTTCGAGATCTCCGCGACGAACAGGTCGGTCCTGACAGTCACTCTCTCGGCAGTCTCGACAGTCGTGGCGACGGCCGTTCCGGGCGCTGCCGGACGCGGTTCATGCAAATTCGCCGAAGGCTGTGGTGCGGGCGGCACCGCTGTCGTTGCGACGGGTGCCGGCAAGATTGCCTTCGGCTGGCTGTATTTCTGCCAGGCATCCCAAAGCATGACCATGGAAAAAGAAAAGATGATCAGGAGCAGCAGGCGTCGATTGTCCATGAAGGCCTATACGATTCGATTGTTGTTCAGGGTACGGGGTCAAAACCGCCAGCATTCCACGGATGACAACGGCACAAACGGTGCAGAGCGAGGGCAGTGCCCTTGCCAGCACCATGCCTCTCTACGGCTTCGGCTGCGTACTCGGAACAGCTTGGGAAAAAACGGCAACGACGGCCGAGCATTGGGCTGACCGCATATCGGTAGAGACCTATCAACGCCAGCAACAAGTGTTTCATCAGCTCATCGTGGAGGTAAGGCAGCCTTGCTCAACAAACCGCGGATCTCCTGCGCCATGGCTTGCCGGTCAAGGACGGGTGGCCTGACTGCCAGGCGCAGCACGAAATCGCTCGAGCGAAGGCAGGCACGCATCAGACGGAACTGTTCACGGGCCAGACGTCGGACCAGGTTTCGATCAACCGAGCGACGCAAAAAGCGCTTGGCGACGACCAGGCCAAGCCGCGCCCCAGGCACTTCCTCTGGGCTACGAGGGCGGTAATGTAGCAGGAAATGCCTGCTTTTCAGCACCCTCCTGAAACCAAAAACGGATGAGTACTCATCCGTTTTGATCAGGCGGTAACGCTTCGGAAAAGCGGCAGCGGATACCGCGCGAAGACCGGCGACTGAAGGCTGGTCGCTCAAACGGCCAGGCGGTGGCGACCTTTGGCACGACGCGCCCTGATTACGGCACGACCACCGCGAGTCGCCATGCGAACAAGGAAGCCGTGCGTACGCTTGCGGCGCACAACCGATGGTTGATAGGTACGTTTCATGGTTAAGCCCTTGAAGTCAAAGCAAGATAAACATGTAATTAGACAACCTCAGGCGGATCCTTGTCAAGGCCATATTTTTGCCCACGCTGTGGATAACTTTCGGGCAACGGGTTAGAATTTGCGCTTCACTGTCCCCGGGTAGACGACCCGGGGCGGCAGGTCGAACGGTTGCCACCCCTGGGTCGCCATCTTTCGGCGACCGGAAGGACCGTGACAAGGCAACACACGTCACTGCTTTAAAACATTAAAATCAAATATATTCCCCGCGACATCACGATCGGACTGCACGCTATGACTGTCGATGAGTAGTTTTTGGGCCTCCTGTTTAAGCCAGTTCGAACAGGAACTCCCGCCACAGCAATTCAATACCTGGATTCGCCCTCTTCGCCTTGAAGGCGAGGATGATTTTGCCCACGGTTTACGTCTGCTCGCGCCGAACGGCTTCATCCTGAAGTGGGTCAAGGAACGCTACCTGGCGCGTATCGAGGCCCTCGGGAGCGAATACTTTGCCGTTCCGGTAAACATCAGCTTGACTCTGGGAACGCGTGCAGCATCTCCGCCGAACGCAGCTGCGAACCCACCCGGCAAAACAATCGCTGCTCAGGCGGCAACGTCCACCGCTGCAACCGCCAAGAATACGTCGGCACTCGAGAGGGAGCGCTCGAACTACGAAAAGACACGCCTGATTCCGACCTTTACCTTCGATGGACTGGTGGTCGGTAAAGGCAACGACCTCGCCCGCGCCGCTGCGCGGCAGGTTTCGATCAGCCCTGGTGAAGCAACCTACAACCCCTTGTTCATCTACGGGGGTGCCGGACTCGGCAAGACACACCTGATACACGCCATCGGCAACCAGATCCTGGAGCATCATCCGGACAAGGTGGTGCGCTATGTACATGCCGAAGACTACTATTCGGATGTCGTTCGTGCTTACCAGCAGAAGTCATTTGACGTATTCAAGCGCTACTATCGTTCATTGGACGTCCTGCTACTCGACGACGTACATTTTTTTAACGGCAAGAACCGGACACAGGAAGAATTCTTCTATGTTTTCAACTCCCTGAGTGAGTCCAGAAAACAGATCGTGATCAGCAGCGACACCTATCCGAAAAATATCTCCGGCCTTGAGGATCGGCTGATCACCCGCTTTGACTGGGGTCTGACGGTTCAGATCGAACCGCCGGAAACGGAAATGCGAGTCGCGATCTTGAAGAAGAAAGCCGAGATGGAGGGAGTGGCGCTCAATGACGAGGTTGCCTTCTACGTTGCCAAGCACCTGCGATCGAACGTTCGTGAACTTGAGGGGGCACTCAAGAAAGTGCTTGCCTACTCTGCATTTCATGGACAGCAGATCTCGCTTGATCTGGCCAAGGAAGCACTCAAGGACGTCATCGGTTCGGTCAACCGACAACTTACGGTCGAAAACATCCAGAAGACAGTAGCCGAGTATTTCAAGATCAAAGTTGCCGACCTGTTCTCCAAAAAGAGAACACGGGTCATCGTTCGCCCACGTCAGATCGCCATGTGGTTGGCAAAAAATCTCACTTCACAGAGCTATCCCTCGATCGGTGATGCCTTCGGTGGCCGTGATCATACGACCGTTCTGCATGCCGTACGCACCATCGACGAACTGCGTGCCAGAGATAACGACCTCAACCACGACGTGCACGTTCTCCTGCAGGTTCTGAAGGGCTAGGAAGCGGGTGGGAAAAGCCGTGGATAAGCCACTGATAAAAAGTGAACAAAGTCGATGGAGCAGGACTGTGGATAACTTGTGAGTTTTTGTCCACAGCTTCATACCGCCTTTCTGCAGCTTTGCATTTAGATATTAATTACTTGAATTAAAAAAGAAATTACAAGATATCAACAGATTTGACCAGACTATAGTCTTTATAGGATCTATATATATGTTACTTATTAAAACACGGCGAGACACCTTGCTGTCACCCTTGCAGGCGGTTTCCGGAATCGTGGAAAGGCGTCACACCCTACCGATTCTCTCGAATGTGCTACTCGAAAAAAAGGGAGACGTGTTGACCCTGCTGGCAACCGATATCGAGATCCAGATCACCACGTCAACCACTGGCGCTAGCGGCGAGGGAGACGGCGCGGTAACGGTTGGCGCGCGAAAGCTGCAGGAAATTCTGCGCTCCCTGCCGGAAAGCTCGGAGGTCAGCCTGGTTCTCGACGAGCGACGTCTACAGGTCAAGGCAGGCAGAAGCCGCTTCAATCTGCAGACGTTGCCTGCTGAAGACTTTCCGTGCATGGCAATGTCCGATGGCGATATCAAGAGATTTACCGTCACGCAAAAGCAGTTCCGCCACCTGCTGTCACAGACCCAGTATTCGATGGCCACGCAGGATGTTCGCTACTACCTCAATGGTCTGCTATTGCTTCTTGATGGTGAAGAGATTCGCACAGTGGCAACCGATGGTCATCGCCTGGCCTACTCAAGCATGGCTCTGTCCGAAGCCCCGGAAGGTCTGGATCAGGAGCGCGGGCTACGCCATGAATTGATCCTGCCCCGCAAGACGGTTATCGAACTCAGTCGCCTCCTGTCAGACAACGAGGAACCTTTGACGGTCGAGATATTGCCGACGCAAGTCCACTTCCGCTTCGGTCAGATTCATCTGGTGTCCAAGCTGATCGACGGGAGATTCCCGGACTACCAGAGGGTCATTCCGGCGACACTGAGGAATGTCGTTATTGTGGATCGCAGTGCACTTCTGCAGTCGATGATCAGGGCTGCCATCCTGACCAACGAGAAATTCCGTGGTGTTCGCCTGGTACTTTCGGACGGCAGCTTGAAGATCATGGTCGCGAATGCCGAGCAGGAAGAAGCCCAGGAAGAAATCGAGGTTGATTACAACGGTGATCCTCTTGATGTCGGTTTCAACGTCTCGTACCTACTTGATGTCTTGAACAACACGTCTGAGGAAAAGATTGCCTGGGGCTTCAATGACGCCAATTCAAGTGCATTGCTGACCATTCCAGGAAACGACCGATTCAAATATGTGGTCATGCCAATGCGTATTTGACTGGATATTCAACAGCGCATGATGATGCAATAGCGGTTCAACAGAAAAGAGATACTGGATTCACGATGACTGAAGAAAACGAGCAGTTTGCCTACGATGAATCAAGCATACAGCAGCTTGAGGGCCTGGAAGCGGTGCGCAAGCGTCCCGGAATGTATATCGGGGATACTTCTGACGGGACCGGTCTGCATCATATGGTTTTCGAAGTCGTTGATAATGCCATTGATGAGGCCCTGGCCGGCCATTGTGATGATATCGTTATCACCATTCACGCGGATAACTCGATCTCGGTAAGCGACAACGGTCGCGGCATTCCGACCGGTGTCAAGTTTGACGACAAGCATGAACCGAAGCGCTCGGCAGCGGAGATCGTGATGTGCGTTCTGCACGCGGGCGGCAAGTTCAACCAGAACTCGTACAAGGTGTCCGGTGGCCTGCATGGAGTCGGTGTGTCGTGTGTGAATGCTCTTTCCCGGTGGTTGCGCCTGACCATCCGGCGTGAGCAGAAGAAGCATTTTGTGGAATTCCATCGGGGGGTTGTTGTCGATCGACTGATCGAGGTCCAGAGAGGCGTCGAGGTATCTCCGCTCAAGGTTGTCGGCGATACCGAAAAGCGCGGAACGGAGCTTCACTTCATGGCTGACGAAGAGATCTTTGGCCAGGTCGAGTTCCACTACGAAATCATTGCCAAACGGTTGCGCGAACTCTCATTTCTCAATAACGGTGTCAAGATTCGTCTCAACGACCAGCGTACCGGCAAGGAGGAGAATTTCGCTTTCCTGGGTGGGGTCAAGGGTTTCGTCGAGTACATCAATCGTACGAAGTCGATTCTGCACCCAAATATCTTCTACGCCAGTGGTGATTCCGTGAACGGCAACGGGGTGATCAGTGTGGAAGTAGCAATGCAGTGGAACGACAGCTACGCCGAACAGGTGCTGTGTTTTACCAATAACATTCCGCAAGCCGATGGTGGGACGCACATGACCGGCTTGCGTGCAGCCATGACACGGGTCATCAATCGTTACATCGAAGAACACGAGATTGCCAAGAAGGCCAAGGTCGACATCAGCGGCGATGACATGCGCGAAGGTCTGGCCTGCGTGCTGTCCGTGAAAATGCCGGATCCCAAGTTTGCTTCGCAGACGAAAATGAAGCTGGTTTCCTCTGAAGCACGCCCGGCGGTCGAGGAGATCGTGGCGGCAAAACTCACGGAGTTCCTGCAGGAACGTCCAATCGATGCCAAAGTGATCACCGGAAAGATTGTCGAAGCGGCGCGCGCGCGCGACGCGGCGCGCAAGGCCAGGGAAATGACGCGTCGCAAGGGTCTGCTCGACGGGGTTGGTCTGCCCGGCAAGCTGGCGGATTGCCAGGAGAAGGACCCGGCCCTGTGCGAGCTCTATCTGGTTGAGGGTGATTCTGCCGGTGGTTCCGCCAAACAAGGTCGTGATCGCAAGTTCCAGGCGATTCTGCCGCTCAAGGGAAAGATCCTGAATGTCGAGAAAGCGCGTTTTGACAAGCTGATTTCGTCGCAGGAGATTGTCACCCTGATCACTGCGCTGGGCACGGGTATCGGCAAGGACGAATATAAACCCGAGAAGTTACGCTATCACCGATTGATTATCATGACCGATGCCGACGTTGATGGGGCGCATATTCGGACGTTGTTGCTCACCTTTTTCTATCGGCAGATGCGGGAGCTCGTCGAAGGTGGCCATATCTACATAGCGCAACCGCCACTTTACAAGATCAAACACGGGAAGACCGAACGTTACATCAAGGACGACACGGCACTGAAACAGTTCTTGTTGACCCTGGCACTCGAAGGCTCGGTCCTGACGTCACGGCCGGATGCTCCGGAGATTGCTGGTACTGCATTGGAAGAGTTGGCGAGAGAATACCTGCTGGCTGAAGCGGTCATCAACCGTCTTTCTCACCTGATCAACCCGGAAGTGCTACATGCACTGATCGATGGCAACCTCAAGGTGGACCTGACCGACGAGTCATCGGCCATGGCCAGTGCCAATGCCTTGATGAAGGCCGTGGGCAGCAAGTTGGGAATCAATATCATCGCTCGTTATGATACCGCCCACGAACGCTGGCAACTGCGTCTCGAGAAGATCCTGCATGGCAATCTCAAGCTGGGTGTCATTGATGAGGACTTGTTGGTCAGTGGCGATTATGCCCAACTCCGCAAGACAGCCGACATTCTCGCAGGTCTCTTCGGTCCTGGAGCTTTTGTCGTCCGCGGCGACAAGAAGAAAGCCGTGAGCAGTTTTGCTGAAACCATGCAGTGGTTGCTCAGCGAAGTCGAGCGAAGCGTCACCAAGCAGCGGTATAAAGGCCTCGGCGAAATGAATCCCGCGCAACTCTGGGAAACGACCATGGATCCGAAGGTACGTCGCTTGCTCAAGGTTCAGATCGAAGATGCCATCGGTGCCGACGAAATTTTCAGTACTCTCATGGGCGAGCTCGTGGAGCCACGTCGTAGTTTCATTGAAACGAATGCCTTGGCTGCACGCAACATCGACGTTTGACCTGCGACTCTTGGGTGCACCTGCATGCCTCGCGTTAGTCATGCACGGTAGCGGTTGATGGCGTCGCGTGTGTTCTGCGCGATATTCCGGGCGGTCTCGGCATATTCCTCACCAGTCCCTGCGTAAAGGATGGCTCGCGAGGAATTGATCATCAAACCACCGCTGGCAGTGCACCCGGCACGTACCGTCGCTTCGATATCGCCGCCCTGCGCGCCGATGCCGGGAACGAGCAGCGGCATGTCGTGCGTCAGGTCGCGAACGCGGGCGAGTTCTTCGGGAAAGGTAGCGCCGACCACCAGCGCGCACTGGCCGTTGTGATTCCAGACGGTGCTCACCAGTCGCGCCACGCGTTCGTAGAGCCTTTCACCACCGACGTCTAGCAACTGAAGATCGCTACCGCCCGGATTCGAGGTACGACAAAGCAAGATCACACCTTTTTCAGGGTATGCCAGGTAAGGAGCAACCGAATCCCGCCCCATGTACGGATTTACGGTGACCGCGTCGGCTTTGAAGCGTTCGAAAGCTTCGACCGCGTACTGCTCGGCGGTACTGCCGATGTCGCCACGCTTGGCATCAAGGATCACCGGAGTTGCCGGGTGTTGCGTGTGAATATGGTGAATCAGCGCTTCGAGCTGGTCCTCAGCGCGGTGCGCGGCGAAATACGCAATCTGCGGCTTGAAGCAACAGACGAGGTCGGCTGTTGCGTCGACGATCGACCGGCAGAATTCAAAGATGGCCTCTGGTTTGCCCTTCAGCTGGCTTGGGAAGCGCGCCGGGTCCGGGTCGAGGCCGACACACAGCAAACTGTTACGGTCGTGCCAAGCTGCATTGAGTTGAGCGATAAAGTTCATGGGAGTCGGCCTGTTCGGGATGGTGGTACGGGAAGTATACCGGTCCCCGGATTGACTTGTCGGCAGAGGCTCAGGTGTCATCGGTCTGTCGGCTCTCCGCTAACCCAGTGGCTCCGTTACTGGCATCGAGAGCGCGCAACACCCCTTCTTCAGATCAAGGTAAATGGATTGGGCAGAAGTACGGCGTCGGCTTTGCACAAGTGGGTAAACTTCAGGTTTTTGAGCAGGAACGCCAAGTGAACACACTGGAGCATGATGACTACCTGGCGATGCGCGCCGGCGCGACCGTTCTTGAAGCGGACAGCTTCGGCGAAAAGGTATTACTTCTGACTGACGGAACCGTGCTGAAACTTTTCCGCCGCAAGCGCTTGTTCTCGTCGGCGGCCTGGTATCCGTATGCACAACGTTTTGCTGACAACGCTGCAGCTCTTGATAGACTCGGCATTCCGGTGCCGCAGATCATTGACGTCGTGCGAATTCCTTCCCTTGCCCGTGACGCGGTGCACTACCATCCACTGGTCGGGAGGACGCTACGTGAGATTTGTCGGGAGGGAATCGAAAAGGATCAGGAAAGGGAGCTCCGAACTGCCTTTACGCGTTTTGTGATCCATCTGCACGATTGCGGGGTGTACTTTCGCTCGTTACACTTGGGTAACGTCGTTTACATGCCTGATCAACAGCTTGGTCTGATCGACATCGCGGATGTCCGGATCCGCGCCAGTGGGCTCAGTAAACGCCAGCGGGCACGAAATCTCCGCCGTTTGCTGGGGATCGTCGGCGAATGTGACTGGGTAGAGTTCTCGGCAATAGTTGATGGCAAAGCTGACAGCCCGATCGGCTGAATCCTTTCGCTTTACAAGCGTCTACCGCGCCCCTATAATTCGCTCTTCTTTCGAGGGGGTATAGCTCAGCTGGGAGAGCGCTTGCATGGCATGCAAGAGGTCCGCGGTTCGATCCCGCGTACCTCCACCAGCAAGTCGAGAGAAGATTCTTTCCGGGTCCCCATCGTCTAGAGGCCCAGGACACTACCCTTTCACGGTAGGTACCGGGGTTCGAATCCCCGTGGGGACGCCACCAGTTCGCCGCTTTTAACGAGCGGGCTGATGCGGTATTTCGGCACCGCCTCGAAGTTACCTGGCGACAATTCGACCCGATCGATCAGTTGGTGGATCGCGTCACGCAACCTGTCCGGGTTGTCGTTCAGATCATTCAGAATGGTTCGGAGCAGTCTGCGTACTGTGTCTGTTGTGATCTCAGCGCACGCCTTCATCGCGGTCCTTTCCGATTCCATCGACGCCAGCTTGAGCCCAATGCCGTCGCGCTCCTTCTCCAACGATTCGATTTGCCGCAGTAACGCCGCTTGAATCCGTGGTCTTGGTCAGCAGGTCAGCCAGTTTAGCGGTCTTCTTGTTGATTTCTGTCATCCGGCGCTTCAAGGTGCCTGGGGCTGCCACGGATCTCTCGCGCTCCTTCGACAACCGCTGAAAATATTCTGCAATGACTGCGGCGAGGTCATCGGCTTCCAGGGCGCGCACCCGCGGTGGCGGCTTTGCTGACCCCTACACCGGGAGTTTTTCCCGCTCCCGACAGGAGCTTTTCCACTGGCAGCAGTCGCTTCGGAACGACAGAATGTGAATCTGGAGCCCGAGTGAGGACTTGCCAACATGCTCGACAGAAATGCTGACAGGCCACAGACTGCAGTATCCGCCAAGCGATCCCTGATGCCTGCAGCGGCGTGTACCCACGACAGGGGGAAAACGTCCACGTCGATGACAGTTGCCATCCAACACGAAGTTCCCGTGGCAGAGAAAGGCCTCGCGGCTGGCCACGGCTATCGGCCTCGATCGAACACCTGCCCGGTTCTGTAGTCACAACATGTACAAAGACCATGAGCAGGGGAGATCGGCAATGGCCTGCTGACGCTCACATGAAACGTTGAACGTTGGCCCACCCTGTGGGCACACCATTTCAGGAATCGGCCGCACCCAATTGCCTGCAACATCGAGAAAAGGACTTCGGATGAGAGACAGCAAACTGGCACCGCATGGTGACCGCGAACAGCAGATCAGGGCCTTCGTATCGAGTGCGTGTGCGGGCGATATCGACGCAATGCGTGCCCAGGTTGCCGAGGGCCTGGACCTGAATGGCAGGGACCAGTTTGGCGATACGCTGCTGGAACTGGTGATCAGCGAACTCGAGTACTGTCCCGAAGCGCCCAAGTACAGGGTGGTTCAGGAAATGTTGCGGCTTGGTGCAGACCCATGTGGTCTCAGCAAAGATGGCTCGAGTCCTCTTTTCATGGCGATTCTGAATATGGACACCGAGATGTTACGCATCTTGTTGAACGGCGGCGCCGATCCGAATGCTTTGCTGCGCATCACCCTGGGTGCCGGCGCCGACCCAGATGTCCTGGAAATGGAAACCCTTGGCGAGTCGCTCTATGACTGGGCCGATTTCGCCTACCGGTACGAGGTGTGGAGCATGAATCTGCCCGAGGAGGCAACCGTAGCCGAGAGGTCAGACATGGACGCCTGGCTTGGTTACCTTGACCGCCTTGCGGTGAAGCATGGAAAGCGCCGCCCCGACCATCTGCGACTATTGCGCCAGCGCGGTGCGCTGTCGATGGCTGAATTGCGCCAACGTCGTCAGGCCACGACCGCGCCTGCCGAGCACGCGGTACGCCCACCAATTCGCTTTGACCGAAGGCGTGGCGCGCAACGTAGATCTCCGCTAACGGTCATTGCAGTTGCCGCCGCCCCGGATGATGAAAGAAGATGCGGGTTGGGAAGCGGCGGGTAGAGGTCGCGCAACATTTTGGCGGCTCGACCCCGCAAGCTAACGTGACCCGCTGAACCGACTCGTACCCCGGATTGCTGCCATCGAGCGCACACATTAAAAGGGCCGTTGGCGACCTGTCGCCTTCAGGCAATTTCGGTTCTGGCACCCACCGCCTCCCGCGTTCAAGTTTATGGCGAAAGGAGACGGTATGGAACTGGTTCCGATCCACAAGCGGGTCATTGGGCTGGATATTCATCAGGCCCAGGTCACGGCGTGCGCGATCATCGAGGAATCGGGCGGCGAGACACGACTCGAGCAGCGGCAATTTGGCGCGTTCAAACGGGACCGGCGGGAGCTGGCGGTCTGGGCGGCGGCGCTTGATCCGGACGAAGTCGTCATGGAAAGCACGGGCATCTACTGGAAGAGTCCGTATGCGGCGCTGGAGGCGGTCGGTATCCGGGCGACGGTGGTCAATGCCCGTCACGTCAAGCAGGTGCCGGGACGCAAGACGGATGTCGGAGATGCCCAGTGGCTGGCCACCCTGGCGCGAGCCGGTCTGCTCCGAGGGTCTTTCGTGCCGCCGGCCCAACTGCGCGAACTGCGTCTGATCGCCCGGCAACGGCAGAAGCTCGTCGGGCTGCTCTCGTCCGAGAAGAACCGCATGCACAAAGTGCTGACCGATGCCGGCATCCGTCTGGGCGTGGTGGTCAGCGATATCCATGGTCAGTCGGCACGCGCGATGATCAAGGGGATTCTCCGGGGGCAGGCTCCGCATGAGGTTCTTCAACTCGCCAGTCGACGTCTCAAAGCCAGCCGCGAGGAATTGCACGATGCCCTGCAGGGCGAATTGACCGCGAGTCACGTGTTCGTTCTTGACGAACTATTGCGGCATATCGAGGAACTCGAAGCGCGCATCGCCCGTTTCGACGCCCGCCTGCTCGCCGAATTGGCGAGCGAGCACAATGCGCTCGCCCTGCTGCAAACCTTACCTGGCGTCGATCTCATCGGCGCCGCCATGCTGCTCGTCGAGATCGGCAGCGACATGAGCGTCTTCGGCACCTCGGACCGCCTAGCCTCCTGGGTTGGCCTCTGTCCGGGCAACAACGAGTCGGCCGGGAAGCGCAAATCGGGACGCGTCCGCAAGGGCAATCCCTACGTCCGCCGACTCCTCTGTGAGTTCGCTCACGCCGCCAGCCGCACAAAATCGGCGTTCCAGGCCAAGTTCCAGTCGTTGATCGTTCGTCGTGGTCACAAACGCGCCATCGTCGCTTTGGCTCACAAAATGTTGCGCACCATTTTTTTCATGCTCAAGCGTGGCGAACATTACCGGGATTCCGCCACCAACTATGAGCAGCTCTCCGTGCAGCGCAACGCCTCTCGCTGGATCAAGGCGCTAACTCGCTTCGGCTTCATCCCCGCAGCCGCTTGATTCACGACAACCGATCTCCATGACCGCTCGCGGTCAGGTACTCGCGCGCTTGGAGACTGGGTTCTTTCACATTAAGGTGAAAACCGACCACTTCGATGAGATCGTGTATGCTATCGGCAGAACTCCCGGCCGGTTGGTCAGGAGTCCTTTTCTATTCCACTGAAAGCGACCATGGGCATCGGCCTGCTCCCTGATTTCCTGCTCCAGAACTACGAGGTGCACGAATGGAAGCATGCCTGCGCTATCCTTCTCCAAGACTTCCCCGAGGAATGGGACGACATGGTAGCGGTATTGGCAGAGTTCCGCTTTCATCGCAGTTGGATCACGGTGGGAGGTGGGCGAAAATCAAAAGTCTCAGAAGCCATAGACAGCAGCCTTTACAGCCGGGGTTGGGCGGAGAAGCAGTTCGCGACAGAGATCGTGATCGACGGGTCGCATACGGAAACTCCAACGCACCAGATCGACTGTTTCAAGAATCGTATTGCCCTGGAGATCGAATGGAACAACAAGGATCCGTTTTTCGATCGCGACCTAAACAATTTCCGCCTGCTGTTCGAACTGAGGGCGGTCTCGGTAGGTGTAATCATCACGCGCTGCGACAATCTTCAGGAGATCTTCCACAAGATCGGCCGTGGAAAGAGTTATGGTGCTTCCACGACGCACATGGGCAAATTGCTGCCGCGTCTGGCGGGCGGTGGCGGGGGTGGCTGCCCGATCCTCGTGTTCGGCATCAGCCAATCCCTTTACGTTGAAGATTGAAGATTAACAGAGATGACCAGAGATTTCCCCGATGCAGCCACCGACCTGCTGCAACGGATCGGCGACCGGAAGTTCGCTACCGTACTCGCCGACCCGCCGTGGCAGTTCCAGAACCGCACCGGCAAGATGGCGCCCGAGCACAAGCGCCTGAACCGCTACGCCACCTTGACGCTCGGCGACATTCTCGCCCTGCCGGTGGCCGCCATAGCCGAGGACACGGCGCATCTCTACCTGTGGGTGCCGAACGCCCTCCTGCCGGAAGGTCTGCGCGTCCTCGCCGCCTGGGGCTTCGCCTACAAGAGCAACATCGTCTGGCACAAGATCCGCAAGGACGGCGGCCCGGACGGACGCGGCGTCGGCTTCTATTTCCGCAACACCACCGAACTGATCCTGTTCGGCGTCAGGGGCAAGCACGCCCGCACGCTGGCGCCCGGCCGCCGCCAGGTGAATATCATCAAGAGCCGCAAGCGGGAGCATTCGCGCAAGCCCGACGAAGCCTACGCTCTGATCGAGTCGTGCTCGCCGGGCCCCTACCTCGAATTGTTCGCCCGCGGCGCGCGCGATGGCTGGACCACCTGGGGCAACCAGGCCGACGCGTATTTCCCGGACTGGCCGACGTACGGCAACCACTCGCAGGCGGAAACCGACGCCGGCGTGCTGGCGAAGGGCTGATCATGGCCTGACCCTGGCAATTACTGTCGCGGCATCTCGACTTGCGGGTCCATTTCAACGCCCGCAAGCGACGGACTCTCGTCGAGGAACTGGCCGTCGGAGACTTGGACTACATCACTCGGTCCAGGGATTGATGACCTCCACTCCAAGGTCCGCAAAGTCCCGCACGTTGCGAGTGACAAGACGGAGGCCATGCTGCGCGGCCGTTGCTCCGATCAGGCTGTCGATGGCGGGAATCGGGCGGCCTGCGGCGGCCATCAAGCGTCCCCAGCGGTCTGCCACATGGCTGTCGACCGGCAGAATGCGGCCGCTGAAGAAGATTGGCAGTTCCACCTCCAGCCAGTCCAGCAGGGTGGTCCGCCGATCGCCGGCCGCCACGCCTTGGACGCCCTTGCGTAGCTCGCCCAGGGTCAACACACTGAGGAACAAGGTCGCGGCCGGACGACCGGAGCACCATTCGACAACGCCCGCATTGGCCGTCTTGCGGCGTAATTCCGAGATAACGTTGGTATCGAGCAGGTAACTCAAAGCGTCAACTCCCGCGTGACGCTCCGGTCACGTTCGAGGTCGAGTTCTTCGAGGCCATACAGCGGCGATCTGCGGATGAATTCGACCAGAGATTGTCCGCTGCCCGACAGGCGCTCGAAGGTCGCCCGTGAAACAACGACAGCCACCGACCGCCCGTGCACCGTAATGTCTTGTGGTCCTTCGCTCTCGGCCAGTTTGACCACCTCCGAAAGGCGAGCCTTGGCCTCCTGCATTTGCCATGCGTGCATATTGACCCCACCGAGTTCTGACCAGACAGACTATATTCTAACGCAGGCAGCGCACTGTACTGTCTTCCGGATTGGCTTTCACCAGCTGGATCGAGATGGCAGGCTTATGGGCAAGTTCATAAGCGTGCGCTGATATACCTGGAAAGGCAAGGCACCGACTGGCATCGGTCAATGAACCCAGGAGTGTTTACTCCGGAGCCTTTCCTGTTGACGACAACGCGGCCTGGATGAGACAAAGTCAACGTGTTTCTTTCGCCGGGTCGCCATGAGATTCCCCTGCTTCGCTGTCATTACCGCCGTGCTGGTCAGCGGCTGCATCAGTGCGCCGCCGACGACGCCGGTGATCGACGCCGGTACTGCCGACATGCGGCAGCCGGAAGGCCCCTCGGGCGTCAGCACGCAGCTCGGCTGGAAGGGTCGGAAGTTCGCTATCGCCAGCGCGCATCCACTGGCCAGCGCCGCCGGACTGGCGATGCTCCAGGCCGGCGGCGCGGCGGTGGACGCGGCGGTCGCCGCGCAGATGGTGTTGACCCTGGTCGAACCCCAGTCCAGCGGCATCGGCGGCGGCGCCTTGCTGCTGCACTACGACGGGCGTGCGACGGTGGCCTTCGACGGCCGCGAGACGGCGCCGGCGGCGGTCAGCGAAACGCTGTTCATCAAGCCCGACGGTCAGCCGATGCATTTTCACGAAGCCGTCGTCGGTGGGCGCGCAGTCGGCGTGCCGGGTACCGTGCGCATGCTCGAAATGGCGCACGCCGAGTACGGCAAGCTGCCCTGGGCGAGCCTCTTCGAGCCGGCCATCCGGCTGGCCGAGGACGGCTTCGCGGTCGGCCAGCGCCTGCACACCCTGCTCCAGGCCGATCCACACCTCCGCAAGGATCCGCAGGCCGCCGCCTATTTCTACGGTCGGGACGGACAACCGCCAGCCATCGGCAGCACGCTGCGCAACCCCGAACTTGCCGACGTCCTGCGCAGGATCGCCGGCGACGGATCGCGGGCGCTGCATGCGGGCGAGATCGCGCAGGCGGTGGTCGACAAGGTGCAGGGGCATCCCGACAACCCCGGCACACTGAGCCTCGCCGACATGGCCGCCTACCAGCCGAGGCGGCGTTCTCCGATCTGCAGCCGGCACACGCCCAGGGCAGTCGCGCCGCCGCGAAGTTACGTGATCTGCGGTTTTCCACCGCCGGCTTCCGGGGCCATCGCCATCGCGCAAATCCTCGGTATCCTCGACCACACCGAGGCGCCTGCACTGGCGTTTTCAGACCCGCTGTGGATGCACTATTACGGCGAAGCGTCACGCCTGGCTTTCGCCGACCGTGCCCAGTATGTCGCCGATCCGGATTTCGTCACCGCGCCGGGCGGCGACTGGCAGGCGCTGATCAGCCCCGCCTACCTGGCCGAGCGTGCGCGGCTGATTGGCCCGCGGAGCATGCATCTGGCCAGTCCGGGAACGCCATCGGCACAGGCCAGGAGCCAGGCACCGATGCCGGAGCAGGTCGAGCACGGCACCTCGCACCTCAGCGTCGTCGACGGCTACGGCAACGCGCTGGCGCTGACCACGACCATCGAGGACGCCTTCGGTGCCCGCCAGATGGTCAGAGGTTTTCTGCTCAACAACGAACTCAGCGATTTTTCCTTCATCGCCCGCGATGGACGTGGCACGCCGATCGCCAATCGCGTCGAGCCCGGCAAACGCCCGCGCTCGTCGATGAGTCCGACGCTGGTCTTCGACGCCCAGACCGGCGAGTTGGTGATGAGCGGCGGCTCGCCAGGCGGCGCGCTGATCATTCACTATACGGCCAAGCTGCTCTATGCGACTGCGTACTGGGGTCTGGGACCGCAGCAGGCGATCGACCTGCCCAATTTCGGTTCGTTGAACGGCCCGATTCTGCTTGAGGAAAAGCGCTTCACCGCGTCGTTCATCGCGGCACTCCAGGCGCGTGGCCATGCAGTCAGGGAAATCCCGATGAACAGCGGCCTGCAAGCCATACTGAAAGATGCCGGCGGCTACGCCGGTGGCGCCGATCCGCGGCGTGAGGGACGGGTGATGGGCGAATGAAAGTGACCACCGCAGCCACAACCGGGCACCCTTTCCCGCGGCACCTGATGCTCGCCTGTCTGCTCGCCGCCGGCCTCGGCGGCTGTGCCACCGACGGCCAATACGAACCCCGATCGCCGGCAGTCTCGCCGCCGCCGGTGCGCGCAACACCACCGCCCACGGCGCCACCGACAGCGCTGCCGCGTCCGTCGCCCGTCCCGCCAGCCCCCCCGCACGAACGTGATGGCCGTGCCTTGCTCAACCGTCTGCTGCCGGCAAACATCGGCGATCGTGCCGGCTGGACGACGGACATTCTGGCGGCGCTCACCGCCCTGCAGATCCCGGCGCTGCCGGAAAACCTCTGTGCCGCGATCGCGGTCATCGAACAGGAGTCGAGCTTCGTCGCGGACCCGCCGGTTGCCGGGCTGTCGCGCATCGCCTGGCAGGAAATCGAGCGGCGACGTGAAAAGTACAGCATCCCGAAGCTGGTCCTGGACCTTGCCCTGCGCAAGTCCTCCCCGGACGGACGCACTTACCGGGCGCGCATCGACGCCTTGCAGACCGAAAGACAGATGAACGCGCTCTACGACGACATGCTCTCGGAGTTGCCGGGCGGCAAGACCCTTTTCGGCGGCTACAACCCGATCCGTACCGGCGGCCCGATGCAGGTGAGCATCGCCTTTGCCGAGGAACAGATTCGCCAGCGCCCTTACCCCTACGTGCGCCGCGACAGCGTGCGCAACGAGGTGTTCACACGTCGCGGCGGCGTCTATTTCGGAATGGCCATGCTGCTCGACTACCCAGGCTCCTACAGCCAGATGCTCTACCGCTTTGCCGACTTCAACGCCGGCCGCTACAGCAGCCGCAACGCGGCGTTCCAGGACGCCGTCAGCCGCCTCAGCGGTCAGACGTTGGCGCTCGACGGCGACCTGCTGCGTTACCAGGACGGCGTTCCGGCAGACGGCAGCAGCGAAACCCAACGGGCGATCTTCCTGCTGCGCGCACGCCTGCGCCTCAATGAAGCCGAGATCCTGCGCGATCTCAAACTCGAAAAGTCTCCGGCCTTCGAGCACAGCGTGCTCTACCAGCGCCTCTACGCCCTGGCCGAGGCGACCAGCGGCGCGCCGCGGCCACGCGAACGCCTGCCGCAGATCGACCTGAAAAGTCCAAAGATCACCCGCCAACTGACCACCGAGTGGTTTGCCCGCCGCGTCGAAGAGCGTTACCGTACCTGCCTGGCCAGGAGACCGGCCGAGGCCTGAAGCGGATCGACTGCCCGCCGCATCCCGACCTGGCTCACGTTACCCCTAGACGACGATGCAGTTGTCCCGGAGGAAATCAAGGGCGTCGCGGCAGGTCGTGTCGGCGGCATCGAGGAGAACGGCCTCGGCCTCCGAAGCGAACTCCCTCCACAGTGCGGCCAGGTCATCCTGCATCTCGTAGGGCGCGGCGGCCCGGATGAAGGCGAGCACCGGCGGCTTCCTGAAACCGTCGGCGCGCAGCTTGCGGACCAGAGCGCGTGCTGCGGCTCTGGACAATGCAGGTTTGGGTGCGATGTCGGCTGCCAGACAGAGAAAAATCGTCAACAGGGAATTGTCATCCGTCTTGCCGCCGGTAATCCTTTGCCAGTCCTCAGATACCGCCGCATCGAACAGGCTGGCGTCCTCCGGACCGAAATCACGCAGAAAGTACAGTGGCTCCAGGTCACGGATCAACTGGTTCATTGGCTGTGAAGCGTCGAGCACCTTCGGCAGATCCTCGGCCTCGACCCGTTGCAATTCGCGTCTGGCAACCGCCCGGTACGGTTCGGGCACGACCTTGAAGATCTCCTGCAACCGTTTTCGTCCTTTGGCGGGAACCCCTTTCTTCCTGATCGCGTCGAAAATGGCGATCAGGCCGGCGGCGTTGGGCACGGCGGCGGGCGTGGCCGCGCTCAGATAGACGAGCATGGCGGTTCGGATCACCGATTCGACGGCGACGGTCGACACGTCCGCGGCGGCCATGCCGAGGTTCTCGGCAAACCACAGTCCGGCGGCAATCGCCAGTTGGTGGGTCTGCCGTTGGGCAAGTGCCTGGCGGTATTCGGCCAGGGTCCGCAAGGACCAGTCTTCGAGAAACTGCTTCTGGGATTGCCTGGCGAGGACGCCGTAGGAACCGTCCTCGGGCATCGCCCACAGCCGCTTGAGCATTTCGGAGCCGCCCCGTGAATGCGAGAGGAAGGTCTGGTCGCGCAGCGATCGCGCCGCTCTGGCGAGATCGCCGCCACTGCTCTCTTCGAGGAACAGACTGACCAGATTGACGATGCGCGCACGTGCCTCCTCGATATTCGGTCGCAGGTACTGGGTGCCGAAGAACTCGGCAATCTGCACCATCCCCTTCGGCGCGTCGTTGAGGATGTCGGCGAGTTTCTGCTGGGTGACGATTCCGTTGCGCACGCCGTAAACGAGCGCTCTTTCGAAAAACGGTCGATCGTCAAGTAGCGCAACCTGCTGGCTGCTGGGCGGCATGGGCTGGGACATCCGTTTGCGGGCTGCTATCGGTCCAGGCGTGGGCGGCCGAACTACAGCGCCGACTCTTCATCCGGCTCAGCCAGCGAAGCCGCAGCTGCGAAGCCAGGGGTCGCGGTGCCGTTCTCCGCGGATTCCGCCGCCCTGGCCCGCGCCCTCAGGATCAGCAGCACGTCCCGGAAGATCTCCGGGTGCTGGTAACGCAGCATCCACGCCAGTTCCATCCAGTCATGATCGTCGACCTCGCTATGGCTCAGGAACGGACGATCGGCATCGGCATCGGAGAGCGCATCGAGACGTTCGTCATCGCTCATTTCGGCAGCCGATTCGTCGGTTTCGCCAAAGAAATCGAAGGTCCCGTTCCGGAAGAAATACTCGATGTTTTCGACGCGCTCGCAGAAGTAATCGGCCAGCACCTCGCAACCCCCTTCCAGTTCGCCGATGGCTTCGATGAACTCCGCGGGATCGCTGCCAACCCGGAAAAGCACCGAGTTGATCATGCCGTGCAGGCGCTCGTGACCGGCATCGCCGTAGCGCCTTTCGAGGACGATGGCGCGGGCAAACTGCTCGGGTGACACCAGGAGGTTGACCACCGACTCCCGCGACGCATCGAAGTCACGAAGAACCGCCAACAGGTCCTTGGCAGGGAAGTCGTCGAGCGCCACCACCAGGGCCTCGTCGCCTTCGCTTTCGACCAGAGCAACCAGGGCGGCTTCGGCGCCGACGATGTCGCCGACGCGGATCAGATTCGCTGCTTTGGCGAGTACCGGATGGCTCATCAGTGGTCTCCGGAGAAGCGATCCCTGCGATCGAAGCCCTGCTCGGAAAGCCAGTCGGCACCGGCCTCTTCGAGGTCGACATCGTCGTCGGACTCCGCGCGCCCGTCGTCATCATCGCCGCCGCCGTCACCCCCGCTGCCCTGCGACGGTCCATCGCCGGACTCCGAAGGGATCGCCGAACGGCCGAGCAGGTACTCCAGGCACGCGGTCACGACCAGGAACTGCTCGCCATTCGGGTCCTTGAGGACAATGTTGGCCAGGGTTTCGGCCCACGGTTCCAGGTGTACCGACGCCTGCAGTTCCGACCAGCTGGGCAGGTCTTCCGGCTCCTGTGCGGCGAGGTCGCGCATCACTTCCGGACTGTCGAAGCGCATCCCGCCGTGGAAGGCGACGGCGACCATCTCCGGGTTGCACTCGATCATCGGCAGCAACTGGGACACCTGGCCCCGCTTTGCCTGCAGCCGTTTCGCCAGGACATCGTGTCCCGCCGAATCGGTCGTCAGGTCGTCGAGTTCGGCCTCATAGGCGGATTTCAGTTCTTCAAAAAATGACGAGAGTCTCACGGCAATACCCCTTCAAGATAGTTCTTCCAGATCTCCCGCGCCGTTTCGAGCGGCTTCTCGAGCAGATTGCGGCGTCGATTCTCATCATAGGCGTAGCGTCGCGCGACGTCCGAAAGCGTTTCGTAGGCTTCCTGGACATCGCGGAATTTGTCCGTCGCTTCCGGGGCCGTGTTCCGGTCCGGGTGAAACTGCAAGGCCTTCCTGCGATAGGCCGACCTGACCTCGTCGCCTGACGCGTCGCTGGCGATACCCAGTATGGCGTAATGGTCCTTCATGCACCCTCAACAAGTCGGTGGGCGTGCCGCCCGATGGCCCATTCTAGCAGCCTCGGCGCGCCCGCATGCGGGCAGGGCCGCTCGACGGCAGCCCGCCGCACGCGGCGCTTGTGTACCGTTGATCAGGCAAGCCCCAGGCGCTGCCACAGGGTGCTGGTCAGCAGCACCTGATTGAGGGTGTAGAAGTGCAGGCCGGGCACCCCACTGGCCAGCAGTTGTTCGCAGAGGTGCGTGACGACATCGAGGCCGAAGGCCTGGATCGATGCCGTATCGTCACCGTAGCTTTCGAGCCGGCGCCGGATCCAGCGCGGAATCTCGGCGCCGCAGTTGTCGGAAAAGCGCGCCAGACTGCTGTAGCTGGAAATCGGCATGATGCCGGGAACGATCGGGACGTCGATGCCGATCGCCCGGGATTCGTCGACGAAGTTCGCGTAGGCATCGAAGTTGTAGAAATACTGGGTGATCGCCGAATTGGCGCCGGCATCGAGCTTGCGCTTGAAGGCCAGGAGGTCTTCGCGCGGGCTCTTGGCCTGCGGGTGATACTCCGGGTACGCGGCGACTTCGATGTGGAACCAGTCGCCGGTTTCGGCACGGATGAATTCAACGAGTTCGTTGGCGTAGCGAAACGCACCGGGCCGGGCCATCCCCGACGGCAGGTCGCCGCGCAGCGCCACGAGCTGCCGGATACCGTGCGCCCGGTACTGGTCCAGGATGCTGCGAATGCTCTCGCGCGTCGAACCGATGCACGACAGGTGGGGCGCCGCGGCGTGGCCTTCGCTCTGGATTTCGAGCACGGTATCGAGGGTGCGGTCGCGCGTCGAACCGCCGGCACCAAAAGTGACGGAGAAGAAGCTGGGTTTGAGCAGCGCCATGCGCGCGCGCGCGGCGCGCAGCTTCTCCGCACCCTCGGGCGTTTGCGGCGGGAAGAGTTCAAGACTGAAGGTACGAAGGTCAGGGGTCATGACGAGACTATGACGTACGTTTTCCCGTCGGCAGGAGCGACGAAAGCAGCGACGAGAAAATACTGTAGAGGATGGCGCCGAACACTCCCGGCCAGAAACCGCCGACGACGAAGCCTTCCAGCAGCGAACCCGCCAGCCAGAACATCAGGCCATTCAGGACGAAGAGAAAGAGCCCCAGCGTCAACAGCGTGACCGGAAGCGTCAGCAGGAGCAACAGGGGGCGCAAGACGGCGTTCACCAACCCGAGCACCAGGGCTGCGACCATCGCCGACCCGAAAGACGCCACCTGTATCGATGGCAGCAAATAGGCGACGGCAAGCAGCGCGAGGGCGTTGAGCAACCAGAGCAGGATCAGTCGCACGGCGGTCCCCTGTCGAGGTGAGTATCAGTAGCGATAGTGGTCGGACTTGTAGGGGCCTTCCTTGGCGACACCGATGTACGCCGCCTGCTGATCGGTCAGTTCGGAAAGCTGCGCATTGAGTTTCTTGAGTTGCAGGCGGGCGACCTTCTCGTCGAGGTGTTTGGGCAGCGTATAGACGCCGATCGGGTAGTCGGCATTGCGCGTGAACAGCTCGATCTGGGCGATCGTCTGGTTGGCGAACGACGAACTCATCACGTAGGACGGATGGCCGGTACCGCAACCGAGGTTGACCAGCCGACCCTTGGCCAGCAGGATGATGCGCTTGCCATCCGGGAAGATGACATGGTCGACCTGCGGCTTGATCTCTTCCCAGGGGTAGACCTCGACCGAGGCGACGTCGATTTCGCTGTCGAAGTGGCCGATGTTGCAGACGATCGCCTCGTCCTTCATCTTCTGCATGTGCGCATGCGTGATGACGTGGTAGTTGCCGGTGCAGGTGACGAAGATGTCGGCCTTGTCGGCGGCGTAGTCCATGGTCACCACGCGGTAACCTTCCATGGCCGCCTGCAGCGCACAGATCGGATCGATTTCGGTGACCCACACTTGCGCCGACAAGGCGCGCATGGCCTGCGCAGAGCCCTTGCCGACGTCGCCATAGCCGGCGATCAAGGCGACCTTGCCGGCAATCATCACGTCGGTGGCGCGCTTGACGCCATCCACCAGGGACTCGCGGCAGCCGTAGAGGTTGTCGAATTTCGACTTGGTGACCGAGTCATTGACGTTGATCGCCGGAAACTTGAGTTCGCCCTTGGCGTGCATCTGGTACAGGCGGTGGACACCGGTGGTGGTTTCCTCGGTCACCCCCTTGACCGCCGCCAGGCGCAGCGAGTACCAGCCCGGGTCGCTGGCCAGCTTGGCCTTGATCGCCGCGAACAGGATCGTCTCTTCCTCGGAAGTCGGGCTGGCCAGCACCGAAGCATCACTCTCGGCACGCGCACCGAGATGCAGCAGCAGCGTCGCGTCGCCGCCATCGTCGAGGATCATGTTGCTGTAACCGCCATCCGGCCATTCGAAAATGCGGTGGGTGTAGTCCCAATAGTCCTGCAGCGACTCGCCCTTGACGGCAAAGACCGCCACGCCGGCGGCGGCGATGGCGGCGGCGGCGTGATCCTGCGTCGAGAAGATGTTGCACGAGGCCCAGCGCACCTCGGCACCGAGAGCGGTCAGGGTCTCGATCAGCACCGCGGTCTGGATGGTCATGTGCAGCGAACCGGTGATGCGCGCGCCCTGCAGCGGTCTGGCGGCAGCGAATTCCTCGCGAATCGCCATCAGGCCCGGCATTTCGGTTTCGGCGATACGAATTTCCTTGCGGCCCCAGTCGGCGAGACCGAGGTCGGCAATCACGTAGTCTTGAGTTTGGGTAACAGCATCCGACACAGTAAGGCTCCTTGAGAACTGTGACCGGGAGAGGAAGTGCGGGTGCCTGCTGGCGGAAGAACCTCCGCCTACGCCCACCCATCTTCCCATGCCCGGCACGGGTTGGTTGGATGAGCGCCGTTCGAGAAATCCGAGCCTGAAACTGTCGGACGACAGCCCTGCAGCGCTCCTCGGATTAGGACGGATTATAACCCGGCTTCTGCCGTCCAGACTGTGACGAAATGCACTCACCGGCGCAGAAGTCGGAATTCGTTCAGTAAGACAGCGAATCGTAAGTCGGCTTGCGCCCCCGGATCTCGACACTGACCTGGTTGGGCGCACAAATCGCAATCTCGCCGGGGCGCGCCAACCACCCCTGGCGTACGCAATACTGGCGGGGACCGGGGTCCGAGGCGACGCGAGCCCGACCCCGCTCGACGACGACCGTGGTAATGCCCAGCGGACCGGGAACGTCCAGCCTTCGGTTGCGCGCCAGATCGAGTTCAGAAAAGACTTCGCCGCCGCGGCGGACGATTGCCTTCTCGGCGACGCCGGCCTGCCACGCCAATGGAAACGACACGCCGCAAACCGCGAGACCCAGCAACATCACCAGCCAGTCACCGGGCTTGAGCAGCCCGATCCAGGGTATCACTGGGTGCCGTTGGTGGCCATCAGGAGCGGGCGCGACTCACGGTGACGAACCAGCACGCGCGCGCAACCACGAAACTCGCGGCCCAGCCACTCGGCGAGGTAGACCGAGCGATGCTGACCACCGGTGCAGCCAATACCCACCGTCAGGTAGTTGCGGCTGTCCTGGACATAGCAAGGCAACCAGGAGCGAATGAAGCCGGCGATGTCACTACGCATGCGCAGGACTTCGGGTTCGGCCTCGAGGAAATCAATCACCGGCGCATCGCGACCGGTGAGCGGCCGCAGATTTGGATCGTAGTGTGGATTGGGCAGACAACGAACGTCAAAAACCAGGTCGGCGTCGAGCGGAATGCCGTTCTTGAACCCGAAGGACTCGAACAACAGGGTCAGGCCCTGCGAAGGATCGTCGGTGACCTCCCTGGTCACGAACTGACGGACCCACTCGCGTAGTGCGCTGGCCTTGACACCACTGGTATCGATGTGGTGACCGAGGGCACCCAACTCGCCAAGCCGGATGCGTTCTTCGGCAATCGCTTCGGTCAATGTCAAGCGGTCGCTGGCCAACGGATGTCGGCGTCGCGTTTCGGAATAGCGCTTGATCAGGGTGGCATCCTGCGCATCGAGAAACAGGAACTGCAGATCGAGTTCGTTGGCACGCAAAGCGTCGAGCTGTAACGGCAGCATGGCGACGCTGTCGCCACCGCGGATGTCGATCACCACGCCCACCTTGTCGTAGCCCTGCAGGTCAAGCTGGCCGACAAGCTGCTGCAACAACTGCGAGGGCAGGTTGTCGACGCAATAATAGTTGGCATCCTCAAGCACTTTGAGGGCGATCGATTTGCCGGAACCGGACAGGCCGCTGATGAGAACGAGATGCATGACCTCAAGGATAACGGAAGCCCGGCTCCCCGGGCAAGTCACTCTGGAATAAACTTGCAGCCTACCGTTGACAGGCCGGTCTTATGACACCTCTGAACATCCCTTTTCTCGATGAACTCGCGGCAATCCGGCGCGACATCCACGCGCACCCCGAACTCGCATTCAATGAGCTGAGGACCGCCGAACTGGTGGCTCGCGAGTTGACGCGTTATGGACTGGAAGTCCATTGCGGCCTGGCCGGCACCGGTGTCATCGGCGTTCTGCGCAAGGGGAGCGGCACACGTGCGATTGGCCTGCGTGCGGACATGGATGCGCTGCCTTTGCAGGAGAAGAACGATTTCCCGCACCGCTCGAGAGACCCCGGCAGAATGCACGCCTGCGGGCATGATGGGCACACCACGATCCTGCTCGGTGCCGCGCGCTACCTCGCCGAACACCGCGATGACCTGGATTTCGACGGCACGGTTTACTTCATCTTCCAACCCGCCGAGGAGTCCGAGGGAGGCGCCGCCGTAATGATCGCCGACGGTCTCTTCGACAGGTTTCCAATGGAGGCGGTGTTCGGACTGCACAACTGGCCCGGAATTCCGGTGGGCGAAATGGCGGTGCGGCCAGGGCCGGTCATGGCCGGCACCTGCACCTTCGAGGTTTCGGTCCGCGGCCACGGTTGCCACGCGGCGATGCCGCATCAGGGGGTCGACACGCTGGTGGTCAGCAGCCAGCTGGTACTGGCCCTGCAGACCGTCGTCGCCCGCAACCTGCACCCTTGCGAATCGGCGGTCGTCAGCGTCACCCAGATCCACGCCGGCGAGGCGTGGAACATCATTCCCGACGATGCCGTTCTGCGCGGCACCATCCGCAGCTTCAACGCCGAAACACAGGAACTTGTCGAGCGCGCCGTCGAGCGGCTGTGCACTGGAATCGCCAGCGCTTTCGGAGCGCAAATCTCGGTGCGCTTCGATCACCGCTATCCGCCGACGGTCAACAGCGTCGCACAAAGCGAGGTCTGCCGGCAGGTGGCGACGGCCTTGCTCGGTCCGGACAAGGTGCGCACCAACGAACTGCCGTCGATGGGCGCCGAAGACTTCGCCTACATGCTGCGCGAGAAACCCGGTTGTTATGTCTGGCTGGGCAATGGTCCGGGCACGGGAGGCTGCACCCTGCACAATCCACATTACGACTTCAACGACGAAATCCTGCCGCTGGGAGTGAATTACTGGGTCCGCCTGGTGAGCGCCGTGCTGTAAGGAATTTTTTGTTACACTCGGGGAGGGGTCAATGGGGTGCCGTGCTTCGGCCACGACCAGGCCCCGACGCCACAGGTCCAAAAAATGGCGGGGAACGCCCGGTGCAGTATTCAGGCGCTCCCCGAGTTTCGGCCGAAGCCGGAACTCCCCAGACCATAAAAAGGAGAACAGCATGTGTAGCTTAAAGGCGTGGACTTACAAAGAACTTACGCGCACCAGATCGGGAATCGCGGGTCATGCGTATTCTCCTCGCTGAAGACGACCGCATCATCGCCGATGGCCTTTGCCGCTCGTTGCGCCAGGGGGGCTACGCGATCGACTGTGCCTACAACGGCATAGACGCAGATACGGCACTGCTGACCAACACCTACGATCTGCTGATTCTCGATCTTGGCCTGCCGAGACTACCGGGACTGGACGTGCTGCGGCGCCTGCGGGCGCGCCAGTCAGGCACGCCGGTATTGATCCTGACCGCGCTCGACGGCATCGACGATCGCGTCAAGGGACTCGACCTCGGCGCCGACGATTACATGGCCAAACCCTTTGAACTGGCCGAACTCGAAGCGCGCGTACGCGCACTGAGCCGCCGCTCCTCCGGCACCTCGCGAATGATTCAGTGCGGTTCGCTGGCTTTCGATCAGACCGACCGTTGTGCGCTGGTAAATGGCGAAATGCTCGATCTCTCGGCACGCGAGCTGGGGCTGCTCGAAATCTTCCTGTCACGGGCGAAACGGCTGGTCAGCAAGGACCAGTTGGTTGATCACCTCTGCGGCTGGGGTGAGGAGGTCAGCCACAATGCGATCGAGGTTTACGTCCACCGCCTGCGGAAGAAGCTCGAATCGACAGGAGTGAACATCATCACCGTGCGCGGGCTCGGCTACTATCTTGAGAAACCTGCGGAAGAGAGAAAATCCTGACCTCCAGCGCTCGCTGTTCGGCGAGATTCTGGACTGGATGCTGGCACCGCTGCTCTTTGTGTGGCCGATCAGCATTGCCTTTACGCACTATTTCGCCAACAGTGTGGCGAGCTTTCCCTACGACCAGTCCTTGCGCGAACACGTGGCGGCAATATCACGCCAGATCAGTTTTGTCGATGGGCGCGCGCAACTCGCGCTGCCCGGCCTGGCACAGAGCTTTCTGCGATCGGATGAGATCGACAACGTCTATTTTCACCTCCTGGACCACGGCGGCCAGCTGATCGCGGGCGACCCGGAACTGCCGGTACCGCGAAAGCCCGAGGCATTTCTGAACCGCGAGCACAGCGAGGTCCATTTCCGCGATGACGAATACCGTGGGCAGGCCCTGCGCATTGCCTATCTGTATCTTTTCGACGCGAGTGCGCCGGCCGACCTCGGGGTGCTGATTGAAGTCGGGGAAACGACGGAGAAACGCTCCCAACTGGCGAACAAGATCATCGCCAGCGTCATTCTGCCGCAGTTTGTGATCATTCCGCTGGCGGTGGTGCTGGTCTGGTTCGGTTTGTCGCAGGGCTTGCGTCCTCTGACCCGTCTGCGTGACCGCATCGAAGCCCGCCGCGAAGGCGACCTGTCACCAATCGCCCTACGCCGCGTTCCGGAAGAATTACGGCCGCTGACCGAAGCGTTCAATTCCATGCTGACCAGAATGCAGCACAATGTCGCCGCCCAGCGGCGTTTCATTGCCGATGCCGCACATCAGATGCGAACTCCGCTCACCGGCCTGAAAACGCAGGCGCAATTGGCCGTGCGCGAGACCGATCCGGCAGAACTGCGGCATGCCCTCAGGCAAATCCTGATGGGTGCCGATCGCGCGTCGCATCTGGTCGATCAGTTGCTGTCGCTCGCGCGTGCCGAAGCCAGCGGGCACTCGCAGCAGACGCTGGTGGCTCTCGACCTCGAGCACTTGCTGCGTGAAGTCGTTGAAACCTGGGTGGTTCACGCCCTCGAAAAATGCATCGATCTGGGCTACGAGCCTGCGGGCACGGTGTTCATCCAGGGCAACGCCTTTCTGCTGCGCGAGATGGTCAACAACCTGCTCGACAATGCCCTGCGCTACACGCCGGCTGGCGGCCGGGTGACCGCGCGGGTGGTTGCCCAAGGCGATTTCGCCCTGCTCGAAATCGAAGACAGCGGACCGGGGATTTCCGACGAGGAGTCACAGAAGGTTTTCGACCGCTTTTACCGTGTCGAGGGGACGGACAGCGAGGGCAGTGGTCTCGGACTGGCCATCGTTCGGGAAATTGCCGAAGTCCATCAGGGCGCCGCCAGCCTGCGGCCCAATACCCGCAAGGTGCGTGAGGACGAACCGCCGGGTTGTGTCGCCAGGATCGTCTTCCCGGTTTACCGCCTGCAGCCCCCACCGGCAGCCATTGCCGAGCCCGTCCGCACCGGCGGATTTGCCTGAGGACCGATCGTTCGCCCACTTTCCCGGAGCGGCGGGCTCGCGCACCGGGAACCGCTGCATAGCGGCCTCACACCAGCCTTCTCAGGTAAGCCGGCGCGAACTCGACGACGAAGTCCCAGAACGCGGCAAGAGCCGGGGTGAGGTGCTTGCTCCGGTGGCGAACGATGTGCCAGCGGCGCATGACCGGCGTCCCTTCGACTTTGAGGATGCACAGACGTCCGACACTCAGTTCCAGCCCCAGGGTGTGCAGCGAAATGAAGCTGATGCCAAGCCCGGCGACGACCGCCTGCTTGATCGCCTCGTTGCTGCCCATTTCCATGCCGATCCGCGGCTTGATCGAACGCTCCTGAAAGAACTCTTCCATCGCTGAACGCGTGCCCGATCCCGACTCGCGCACGATCAGGGTTTCACCGGCAAGATCCTCGATGGCAACGCTGGCGTGCCTGGCCAAGGGGTGATCGGCGCTGGCCACGATCACCAGCGGGTGCGGCGCAAAGGATACCGCCACGGCATCGAGTTCGGCCGGCGGCCGGCCCATGATCGCCACGTCGACCTCGTTGCCGGCGAGCAGGCGACTGACGGTGTCGCGGTTGTCGATCAGCAGGCGAATGCGTACATCGGCCTGTGTTCTGCGAAATTCGGCCAGCAACCCCGGCGCGAAATACTCGGCGGTACTGGCCACCGCGACGGCAATGCGACCGCCCTTCAGTCCCTTCAAGGCCAGCAGCGCGGCATCCGCCTCCTTCAGCGACTGCAGAATCTGGCGCGTATGGTCAAGCAGAATTTCGCCTGCCTCGGTAAGAAAAACGCGCTTGCCGATCCGTTCGAACAGCAAGGTGCCGCTGACCTCCTCCAACTGCTTGATTTGCAGCGAGATGGCAGCGTGCGTCAGATGCAGGTTCTCGGCCGCCCGCGCAAACGAGAGGTGGCTTGCGGCTACCGAAAAGATCTGGAGCTGACGGATGGTGGCGTTTCTCATCGATTAGCTTTTCTTAAATCAAATGAACAATACGTTTAACTAGCGCTTTTGCATCAGGCCGCTAGAATCCTAACAGTCCCGAGAACGACAAGACATTCATTTTCTGGAGTAACGCCATGCTATGCGGACGCACCAACGTTAACAAATTCCTGATCGAGGAACAGCGCCGGAATCCGGCGTTGGTCGGCGATTTTTCGATGCTGATCAGCGATGTGGTGCGTTCCTGCAAAGCCATTGCGCAAGGCGTTTCGCGCGGCTCGCTGGCCGGTGTACTCGGTGATGAGGGGCGCGACAACGTGCAGGGCGAAGCCCAGAAAAAACTCGATGTGCTGGCCAATCAGGCGTTCATTCACCATTGCGAGTGGGGTGGTCACCTGGCGGCGATGGCTTCGGAAGAAATGGACGATATTTATCCCATCCCCGCCGACAATCCTCGTGGCAAGTATCTGCTGGTTTTCGACCCCCTCGACGGTTCGTCGAATATCGACGTCAACCTGTCGGTCGGCAGCATCTTCTCGGTTCTGCGCTGCCCCGAGAATTGTAGTGGTGCCGCGCCGGGCACGGACGATTTTCTTCAGCCCGGCAACCGTCAGGTTGCCGCCGGTTACGCGCTTTACGGACCCTCGACGATGCTTGTGCTGACTGTCGGCAACGGTACGCACGGTTTCACGCTCGACCGTGATATCGGCGAGTTCCTGCTGACCCACCCGAACCTGCTGATCTCGCCGGATACCCGCGAGTTTGCGATCAACGCTTCCAACGAGCGCTTCTGGGAACCGCCCGTGCAGCGCTACGTGAGCGAATGCCTGGCAGGCAAGACCGGCATTCGCGGCAAGGACTTCAACATGCGCTGGGTGGCATCGATGGTCGCTGAGGTGCATCGCATCCTGATGCGCGGTGGCGTCTTCATGTACCCCCGCGACAGCAAGGACCTGTCCAAGCCCGGAAGACTGCGCCTGATGTACGAAGCCAACCCGATGGCGATGATCGTGGGGCAGGCCGGCGGCCTGGCTTCGACCGGCAACGAGCGCATCCTTGATGTGCAGCCGACCAGCCTGCACCAGCGTGTGCCGGTAATCCTCGGCTCGCGCGATGAGGTCGAGCGCATCGAACGCTATCACCGCGAACATGAAAGCGGCGAGGATCAACCTTTCCGATCACCCCTGTTCTCAACGCGAACCCTGTTCCGGGTCGATTGAGGCGCGCAGCGACGATTTCCCCTAAAGCTACGGAGGCACTCCCATGTCGATCAAAAACCCGGTCATCGCGATTACCGGTTCTTCAGGCGCCGGTACGACGTCGGTGACGCGCGCATTCCAGCACATCTTCAGACGCGAGAAGCTCAACGCTGCGATCATCGAGGGCGACAGCTTTCATCGCTACGATCGCGTGGCGATGCGTGAGACGATGGCCCAAAGAAGCCTTGCCGGCGACCACCATTTCAGCCACTTCGGGCCCGAAGCCAACCTGCTGGCCGAACTCGAGGAACTGTTCCGGGAGTACGGTGAGAACGGCCGCGGCCGTAGTCGCCACTACGTCCACGACGACGCGGAAGCGAAGCTCTACGGATCTCCACCAGGCACGTTCACTGAATGGACCGACTTGCCGGCGGGTACCGATCTGCTCTTCTATGAAGGCTTGCATGCTGCCGTAACCACCGACAGCGTCGATGTCGGCCGTTATGTGGACCTGTGTATCGGCGTCGTGCCGATCATGAATCTCGAGTGGATCCAGAAGTTGCATCGCGACAAGGCCCAGCGGGGGTATTCGACCGAGGCGGTGATGGACACCATCCTGCGGCGGATGCCCGACTACATCCATTACATCTGTCCACAGTTCTCCAGGACACACGTCAACTTTCAGCGCGTGCCCACGGTCGATACTTCAAACCCCTTCATTGCCCAGGACATTCCGTCTCCGGACGAAAGCATGCTGGTGATCCGCTTCGCCAACCCGAAGGGCATCGACTTCCCCTACCTGCTGAGCATGCTGCATGATTCGTTCATGTCGCGACCGAACATCATCGTCTGTCCGGGTGGCAAGATGGGCCTGGCCATGCAGATCATCTTCACGCCGATGATCATGCAGTTGATGGACAAGAAGCGCCGCACGCGCTGATGCTGAGCGCATATCATCTTGCTGTTTGATCCCGTGCCCTGTTTGAAGGAGGTTTCCGTGCCCACCGAATCCCGCAAGTTCCGCCGCCGCTGCGCCAACGCACTGCGTTTTCTCGCCATCGACGCCGTCCAGGCGGCGAATTCCGGCCACCCCGGAATGCCGATGGGTATGGCCGACCTGGCCGAAGTCCTGTGGCGGCGCCACCTGAAACACAATCCGGCCAACCCGCAGTGGGTCGACCGCGACCGTTTCGTGCTGTCCAACGGACATGGTTCGATGCTCATCTATGCCTTGCTGCATCTGAGCGGCTACGACCTGCCCATCGACGAACTCAAGCGCTTTCGGCAACTGCATTCCAGAACCCCCGGACATCCTGAACTGGGTATCACCCCCGGCGTTGAAACGACTACCGGACCGCTCGGACAGGGCCTCGCCAACGCCGTGGGGATGGCTCTCGCTGAACGTCTCCTGGCCGAAACCTTCAATCGCAACGGGCACACCATCGTCGACCATTACACCTACGCCTTCATCGGCGATGGCTGCCTGATGGAAGGCATTTCGCATGAGGCGTGCTCGCTGGCCGGGCGCCTGTCGCTGTCCAAACTGATCGTCTTCTATGACGACAACGACATCTCGATCGACGGCCATGTTCAGCCATGGTTTGCCGACGACACGCCGAAGCGTTTCGAGGCCTACGGCTGGCGTGTGGTAGCGCACTGCGACGGTCACGATGTGGACTCGATCGAAGCGGCCATCAGGATCGCCAAGACGCAGACTGGACGACCGACCCTGATCTGCTGCAAGACGATGATCGGCTTCGGTTCGCCGAACAAGGGCGGCACACACGACGTGCACGGTGCCCCGCTCGGCGCCGGCGAGATCGTCAACACCCGTCGCCAACTCGAATGGCCGTTTGCCCCTTTCGAAATCCCGGACGATGTACACGCCGGCTGGGACGCGCGCGCGCGCGGAGAAGCCGCCGAGTACGCCTGGGAGGAGAGTTTCTCCGCTTACCGTGCGGCCTATCCCGAACTCGCGGCCGAGTTCGCACGGCGCATGCGCGGCGAGTTGCCCGCCGACTGGGACGACCGGGTTGCCGCACTGCTCGACCGCGTGGCGGCGCAAACCGGTGCCGTGGCAACGCGCAAGGCGTCGCAGAACGTGATCGAAGCCATCGCCCCGGTCCTGCCCGAGTTGCTCGGTGGCTCGGCCGATCTGACCGGATCGAATCTCACCAACTGGAGCGGCACCCGCCCTGCCAACCGTGAAGCCGGCGGCAACTACGTCAATTACGGGGTCCGTGAATTCGGCATGACTGCGATCGCCAACGGCCTCGCACTGCACGGCGGCTTCATTCCCTACACGGCGACTTTCCTGGTCTTTTCGGACTACGCACGCAACGCCATCCGCATGGCGGCACTGATGAAACTGCGGCAGTTGATGGTCTATACGCACGATTCGATTGGTCTCGGGGAAGATGGACCGACACACCAGCCGATAGAGCACGCGGCATCATTGCGCCTGATTCCGGGTCTCGATGTGTGGCGTCCGGCCGATGCGGTCGAAACGGCGGTGGCCTGGACTGCCGCTCTGGGACGTCACGATGGCCCGTCATGCTTCCTGCTCTCCAGGCAGAACCTGCCGGCACTGCCGCGTACGGCGGCGCAGATGGCGAACATCGTGCGAGGTGGCTACGTCCTGTGCGAAGCCGACGCAGGGACGCCAGTTGTCGTGTTGATCGCTACCGGCTCCGAAGTCAGCCTGGCCCTCGCCGCCCAGAGCGTACTCGGCCAGGAAGGAATTGCCGCCCGCGTCGTGTCCATGCCTTGCACGCAACGCTTTGATCTGCAAACGCCGGCTTACCGCCAGGCCGTCCTGCCGCCATCGCTGCCGATGGTCGCCGTCGAGGCCGGACATCCCGATTTGTGGTGGAAGTATGTCGGACCGGACGGCGCCGTCATCGGTATCGACCGCTTCGGCGAATCGGCACCGGCTCCCGAACTGTACGAATTGTTCGGCATCAACGTGCCGAGCATCGTCGCGCAGGCGCGTCGACTGGTGAGGGAGAGCGCTGCAAGCACACCGGCGTGAGGGTTGGCGGACGGACCATTCCGGGCGATGCGACCAGCCACTCCTGGGCGGGAATCCTTGTTAGACTAGCAGGCTCTGAAACGCACGTTCGCGTCGCCACCTGCCGGTCCACTAGCCATGCTGTCTGCCTGTCGTTGTCTTGCCCCTTGCTGCCTGGCCATCCTCATTCTCACCGCCTGCGCTACCGCCGACAAACCGTCGGCGTCCGGTAATTCAGGGAAGGCGCCTGCGACGCATGAGGCAACACGTCCTGCGCAGGCCGTCAGGCCGGGAACAGGCAAGGCGCTGCCCTTCGCCGATGACGAGGCCCGGAGGACAGTCTACTTCGCCCTCGGCGACACGCTCATCGACTCTGACGGCGTCGAGGTTCTACGCCTGAACGCGCAGCGGCTGAAAGAGGACCCGCAACTGGTCGTGATTCTGGTTGGCTATACGGACAATCTGGGCAGCGCGGCCCTCAACCTTGCCGTGGCCGAGAAGCGCACCGAAGCGGTGAGCGAGAGATTGCGCTCGCTCGGCGTTCCGAGAAACCAGATTCGACGCCAACCTGTCGGCAGCGAACAAAGCAGCAAGTCGAAATGCGACAGTGAATCCTGCCGCTGGAGCATGCGGCGAGTCGAACTGGTCTACGAGCGGCGCTGAGTCTTGACTGGCAGCCAGCGACACGAACAGGCCGTGGTGCTGGGTACCGCAGAGTCACGAAGGGGATCAGACGGGCGGCTGCCAGATGTTGCGGCAGCGGGTTTCCCGGATGCTCCACGACGCCAGCGCACCGAAGCTTGCCGTCCCGGCCAGTAGCAACAGGCCAGCCTGGAAATCCTGCGGCGTATACAGACGCGCCCCGGCAGCCGTGACTCCCCCCTGCCAGGTCCAATCCATCACCCGACCCACCAGCGGTTGCAGAATGGCGGCGGCGAGGAAACCGCCCATGTTGGTGACGCTGGTGGACATTCCCGAGAGCAGGGGTGGATTGACTTCCTTGGCGCAGGCCCAGGTCAGGGTAAAACTGGCGGTGACCAGTCCCATCAGCGCGAACAGTGCATAACTCACACTCAAGGGCAGCGGACGGCCGTAAAGCCAGACCAGCCAGATCAGGGCATACAGATGGCTACCGACGATCAACACCGGTTTGCGCCGGCCGATCCGGTCCGAGAGCGTGCCGACAAACACGCATCCGACGGCAAAGGCTGCGAAATACAGGCTCACATGCTCGGCTGCAACGGCACGCGTCATGGCGTGTACCTGGGTGAGGAAGGGTGTTGCCCACAAGCCGGCAAAGGCAAAGAAACTGCCGCAGATGCCGAAATTGACGCAGGCCACCGGCCACGTAGCACGATTCTTCAGTACCGACAGCAGACCGGCGAGCACCACCGTGCGGTCGAAGCGCGGCCGCGCGGGCGTGCTCGCCGACGCAGGCGTACCCGGTTCCACGAGTTCCTCGCGCAGCAGGTGCCAACAGGCCAATCCGAGCAGAACCGATACTGCCGCGAGACCCACGAAGACACCTCGCCAACCGGTGATCTGTGCCAGCCAGGAGAGCGGCGCACCGGCCAGCACCGAGCCGAGGTTGCCAACCAGCATGCTGAGACCCACGAGGCTGGCAAAGCGGTGCTCGGCAAACGACAAGGCGATGATCTTGAGCATGGCGATGAAAGTCACCGACACACCGAGTCCGATCAGGGTACGTCCGATCAGCGCCAGATCCAGACTGGGCGCCATCCCGAACAGCAGGCTTCCGGCACCACCGACCAGCCCGCCAAGCAGGAGAATCAGGCGCGGCCCCAGCGTATCGACGAGAATGCCGGTTGGCACCTGCATCACCGTGTAGACGTAGAAGTAGGTCGCTGCCAGCACGCCGAGCGACGAGGCGGTGGTGTTGAACGCCGCGATCAGGTCCGGCGCGATCCCGGCCGGCGCAAAGCGCTGGAAGAAGGACAGCACGTAAGCCGCGACAACCACCGCCAGTGCCAGTGCACGGCGGCGTTGCTGGTCGGCGCGATCGCTGCTCATGTCGCTTGCCGGCGGCCCTGTTCCGCCAGCGCCGCGAGCACCCGGCCGGCGTTCTTCATGCAAGCCCACGGCTGGCCAGATCGCGCGCCAGAGCCCGGTCGACCTTGAGGAAATGGTTCACCAGCCAGTCGCGGATGAAGCCCATCAACTCGACCGAAATGGTTCCGCCGGCGTCGTACTGACGTTTGAACCTGGAGATCTCGTCTACCAGTTTGCGATGCGCTCCCAGGTGCGCCTCGCGGTCCGGATAGCGGTGTTTCTCCATCAGCTTCTGTTCGAAGCCGAAATGATTGACGGTATAGTTCACGAGTTCTTCGAGAATCGAGCCACAGGCCGCACGACCGGCTCCCAACTGCATGGCGGCGTTCAGGCGGTTGGCGATGTCGATCAGCACCTGGTGCTGGCGATCGATTTCGGCATGTCCAACGGCCAGCGCACTCGACCACTCCATCAGCGGCTTGACTTTGGCGGCCTGACCGCCCGCCGTTGTCGGCCGTCTGTCGCCCAGTTCGCCAATCTTGAAGCGCTGCACCATCGAGAACATCTCGCTGGACGCCGCTTCAAGGTCGGCTGCCGATTGCAGTGACTGCTTGATGACGTTTTCGGTCTGTCCGGAAGCGCTCATGACCTCGTCCACGTTGCTGACGATCTCTTCGATCCGCCGCGTCTGGTCGCGAGTCGCCTGCGACAGCGCCTGCATCTTCTGCAGCGTGTCCTGCGCCCCCTCCTCGATGGCATGCAAGGTTTCGGCAGCGTAGTTGGCCTGGGTCACGCCGCTGGCAATCACCGGTGCGGCCGCGCGCATGCCTTCCACCGCACTCTCGGTGTCGCTGCGGATGCCCTGCAGGATGCCGCCGATTTCGCTGGTGGCCTTGCTCGTTCGTTCGGCCAGCTTGCGCACTTCGTCGGCAACCACCGCGAAGCCGCGTCCCTGCTCGCCGGCACGTGCGGCTTCGATGGCCGCGTTAAGGGCCAGCAGATTGGTCTGGTCGGCAATCTCCTTGATCACCTGGGCCATCTGTCCGATCTCGCCGGTACTCGCCACCAGCCGGGAGACCTGGTCAGACGAAACGGCAACCGTGTCCGCGATGGCCTGCATTTCACCGGCGACTTTCGCCGCCACTGCGGCACCGTCATGGGCACGTCGCGCCACTTCGTGCGCGCCGTCCTCGGTGGCATGCACAAGTCCGTTCACGACCTCGACACTCGTCGAAACATCATCGATGGCCGAACGGGTATGACTGACCGCGCTGGCCTGTACCTGCGTGGCCAGATTGATCTCGTTGGACTGTGCGGAGAGCCGCTCGACGCTCGCCTGCAGTCTGTTCGCGTTGGTGAACACGGCCCGCAACATCGCCTTGAGGCTGTCCTGCATGTGCGCCAGAACCGACAGCACGCTCCCTTGATCGCCTGCCCGTAGCGGGATCTCGTGCGTCAGGTCACCTTCGGCGATTCGGTTGGTGACCCCCAGGGCGAGGCGGGGCTCACCGCCGAACTCGCTGACGATGCTTTTCCTCACGACCCAGCCGGAGAGCAGCAGCACGACGGTGGCGGCCAGCGCCAGCAGAACGCTGTGCAGGGCTTCCTCGCGGAAGATCCGGTCGACGTCGTCGATATAGATACCCGAGCCGATGACCCAACCCCAGGGTTCGAACTTCTTGACGTACGACAGCTTGGTAAACAGCTCGCTGGTCACGCCACCGCCGGCGAGTGGCTTCGGCCAGAGGTACTCGACGTAACCCTCGCCGGCCTTCTCGACCACTTCGTTGAAACTGACGAAAAGGTTCTTCCCGTCAGCCGGAAGCTTTTCGCCGTTCAGGCCGGCCTGCAGGAAGATCGCCTTGTTGAATCGCGCTTCATCGAGCACCTTGCCGTCGAGAGCGGGTACCGTCGGATGCATGACCATCTTCGGCACCGGCTTGCCGAGGTCGTTGATCCAGAAGTACTCGGCTTTTTCGTAGCGCAAGCGTTTCACCGCCGCGATGGCCTGCTGCTTGGCTTCTTCCTCGGTCAACGTGCCCGCTTTTTGCAGGCTGTAGTAATGATCGACGGCGCCGGTCGCCGTCTCGACCAGGTGCCGCGTCTTGACCTGCCGGTCGGAGTAAAGCAGGCCGTGCAGCGACAACAGGCTTTCCCAGACGATCAGCAACATGGCCAGAAGCGCCAGTACTGCCGTCAGCGACAGGCGGTTCATCAGACTCAGGCGACGCAACGCAGCAACCATCTCGACCCCCCATTGTTTCACCAGCCCAACTGGTAACCAGTGATGCTGTACCAATCAAGCCAAAGATGCAACCATCTGTGGGTTCGAGGAGACGCTGGAATGCAAATCACTCCCCGTGGGAACCGCCCAGGGAACCCGCCGCGTTGTCCTCCAGGCGGCACCACTCTCCCGGACGCACCGCCGCGCGGGCGTCCGGGAATCGCCCGTTGGACTACATGCTGCGCCGATACTGACCGCCCACTTCATACAGGGCGGTGGTGATTTGCCCGAGCGAACAGACCCGGACAGCATCCATGAGTACGGCGAAGACATTGCCGTTCTCGATGACTGTGTGCTTGAGGTGCTCGATCATCGGACCGGACGCTGCCGCGTTGCGACCCTGGAAGTCGCGCAGGCGCGTGAGTTGCGACTGCTTTTCCTCTTCCGTCGAGCGCGCGAGTTCAATCTCGATCTGGGCGTCGCCCCGCGGATTGCGGAAGGTATTCACCCCGACGATAGGGAACGAACCGTCATGCTTCTTGTGCTCGTAATAGAGTGATTCCTCCTGGATCTTGCCGCGCTGATAGCCGGTTTCCATGGCCCCGAGTACGCCCCCGCGCGCGGCAATGGCTTCGAATTCCTTGAGCACGGCCTCTTCGACCAGATCGGTCAGTTCTTCGATGATGAACGAACCCTGGTTCGGGTTCTCGTTCATCGCCAGCCCCCACTCGCGGTTGATGATCAACTGGATAGCCATCGCGCGGCGAACCGATTCCTCGGTCGGGGTGGTGATCGCTTCGTCGTAGGCATTGGTGTGCAGCGAGTTGCAGTTGTCGTAGATGGCGATCAGCGCCTGCAGCGTCGTCCGGATGTCGTTGAACGCCATTTCCTGCGCGTGCAGCGAACGCCCGGAAGTCTGAATGTGGTACTTCAGCTTCTGGCTGCGCTCGTTGCCGCCATACTTGTTCTTCATCGCCACGGCCCAGATGCGGCGGGCGACACGCCCGATCACCGAATACTCGGGGTCCATGCCGTTGCTGAAGAAAAACGACAGGTTCGGCGCGAAATCGTCGATGTGCATGCCGCGCGCCAGATAGGTTTCGACATAGGTGAACCCATTGGCCAGGGTGAATGCCAGTTGTGAAATCGGATTGGCACCGGCTTCGGCAATGTGGTAACCGGAAATGGACACCGAATAGAAGTTGCCGATGTGGTTGTGTACGAAGAATTCCTGGATATCGCCCATCATCTTGAGCGCAAACTCGGTCGAGAAGATACAGGTATTCTGCCCCTGATCTTCCTTGAGAATGTCGGCCTGCACCGTGCCGCGAACATTGGCCAGCACCCACACGCGAATCTTCTGGATCTCGTCTTCGGTCGGGTCGCGACCGTTGTCGCTACGAAACTTCTCGACCTGCTGATCCATCGCGGTGTTGAAGAACATCGACAGGATGATCGGTGCCGGACCGTTGATGGTCAGCGAAACCGAGGTGGTCGGCGCACAGAGTTCGAAGCCGTCGAACAACACTTTCATGTCGTCCACGGTGGCGATCGAAACACCGGAGTTGCCCACCTTGCCATAGATGTCTGGCCGGGCATCGGGATCGCAGCCGTAGAGGGTGACCGAGTCGAAGGCCGTCGACAGGCGCTTGGCAGGCATCCCTTCGGAAACCTTCTTGAACCGCCGGTTGGTACGGAAGGCATCGCCTTCGCCGGCAAACATGCGGGTCGGATCCTCGTTCTCGCGTTTGAAGGCAAAGACCCCGGCGGTGAACGGGAAAGCCCCCGGAATGTTCTCCTTCATCAGGAAACGCAGCACTTCGCCGTCGTCCGCGTAGGTCGGCAAGGAGACCTTGCGGATGCGCGATCCGGAGAGTGAGGTGTTGGTCAAGCGGGTGCGTATTTCCTTGTCGCGAATCTTGACCACGTACTCGTCCTGCGCATAGAGTTCGACGGTCTTCGGCCACATGTCGAGCAGCTTCGTCGCCCGGGCGTCGAGTTGCGCATTCTTCCAACTGATCATTTCATCGAAATCGCCGGCGGCCTTGCCCTGTGCCTGGAAGAGGGTTTTGGCCGTCCTCAGTGCCTGCCGCTGGCGAGCGATCTCGGCCTGTTTGGCGGTATGGGCATGGTAGCTGCGCACCGCTTCGGCGATCTCGGCCAGGTAACGCACCCGCTGCGCCGGCACGATCGCCCGCTGGTTCGACGATTGCCGAACATTCACCAGCGGCAGTTTGCCGCGCTTGAACTTCAGCCCCAGCGCCTGCAACTTGGGCACGATGGCCTGATACAGGCCGGTCACGCCGTCGTCGTTGAAACGCGCGGCCATGGTGCCGAAAACGGGCATTTCGTCGGGGCTCTGGGTGAAAGCCTCGTGGTTGCGCTGATATTGCTTGCGCACATCCCGCAGGGCATCCTCGGCGCCCTTGCGGTCGAATTTGTTGATCGCCACAAAGTCGGCGAAGTCGAGCATGTCGATCTTTTCGAGTTGCGAGGCGGCGCCGAACTCCGGCGTCATCACGTAGAGCGAAACGTCGACCAGCGGCACGATCGCTGCATTGCCCTGCCCGATTCCCGAAGTTTCGACGATGACCAGATCAAAACCTGCCAGTTTGCAGGCGGCAATCACTTCCGGCAGTGCCGCGGAGAGTTCGGAACCCGTTTCGCGTGTCGCCAGCGAACGCATGTAGATATTCGGGTGCTCGATCGCGTTCATGCGGATGCGGTCGCCGAGCAAGGCACCGCCGGTGCGCTTGCGCGAAGGATCGATGGAGATGATCGCCAGCTTGACGGTATCACCCTGATCGAGCCGGAAACGGCGGACCAGTTCGTCGGTCAGCGACGACTTGCCGGCACCACCCGTACCGGTAATCCCGAGCGTAGGTACCTTGAGGCCGGCAGCGGCATGCAGGATTTTCTTGCGCAGGGCCTCGGGGTAGGCGCCGTTTTCGAGCGCGGTGATGGCCTGCGCCAGCTTGCGGCGATCACCCGCCTTCAACGCGCTGAGCACGTCCTCAGGATCCTGCGGCGCCAGCGCCGAGAGGTCGAAGTCGGACTTCGTCACCACCTCGTTGATCATTCCCTGCAAGCCCATCGACTGACCGTCCTGCGGCGAATAGACGCGGGTCACACCGTAGGCGTGCAACTCGTCGATCTCGCTCGGGACGATCACCCCGCCACCACCGCCGAAGACCTGGATGTTCTCGCCGCCACCGGCACGCAGCAGGTCGATCATGTACTTGAAGAACTCGACATGCCCCCCCTGGTAGGAAGTGATGGCGATTCCCTGCACATCCTCCTGCAGCGCCGCGTTCACAATCTCCTGCACCGAGCGGTTGTGGCCGAGGTGGATGACCTCGGCACCGGTCGACTGCAGAATGCGGCGCATGATGTTGATCGACGCGTCGTGCCCGTCAAACAACGAAGCGGCGGTGACAAAACGCACCTTGTGCTTGGGCTTGTAGGGCAGAAGCTTCTTGGCGATGGAAAGGTCGGTCATGTCGTTCGCGCTCCATGAAAATCAGAAAGGTCGTGGTTGCCGGGAAATGCACGGGGACATACATGGTAGGAAGTTGACGGCAAGAAAGCCATTACCCAATACGCCGCCGTCAATGTAAATATTGCCAACTTGAAATATGCTGTCAATACACCACCTTGCGAGAGGCCAATGCCATACCCTGAGAAGACTGCCAAGCCCGCGGCCAAAGACGGTGCGCCGCCAACCGCCGCAGGCCCGGCCCCGGCGCGCGCCACGGTGGCCATTGCCTTCGTGCAGGGGATGCTGGCGGGACTTGAACACGCCGGCCGTGACACCACCGCGCTCCTTGAACGTGCGCACATTCCGACGCAGGTGCTGCGCGACCCGCAGGCGCGTGTGCCCGTCGATCGCTATGCCGAGCTCTACAACCTGATCAACCGCGAACTCGACGATGAAGGCTTTGGCCTGTTCTCGCTGCCGATACGCATGGGCAGCTTCGAGTTCCTGTGCCGCAGCATCATTACCGCGCCGACGCTGGCCGACGCCATCGAACGCAGTGTCCGCTTTCTGCGACTGCTGCTGCCCGACCTCGCAGTCCATTTCGAAAGCCGGCCGGGGCAGGAGCAGGCCTGCCTGTGCATTACCGAGACCCGGCCGCTGCAGATCGGGCGGGTGTTCGCCTTCGAATGGCTGCTGCGCCTGCTGCACGGTCTCTTCTCCTGGCTGGTGGGGCGCAGCATCGTTCTCGATTCGGTCGCCTTCCCCTACCCGCGGCCACTGCATGCGGACGATTATGCGCTGATCTACACGGCGAACTCGACTTTCGACGCCGCCGCGCTGCGCGCGCTGTTTGCCGCCAACCTGCTCGACTTGCCTGTCCGGCGCGACGAAGCGGCGTTGCAGGGTTTCCTCGAAGGCGCTCCGGGCAAACTGAGCACACTCTATCGCCGTGACCGTGAAATGGTCCTGCGCGTGCGCAAGGCCCTGCGCGACGCGCTGCCGGCGTCCTGTACGCTCGGTGACGTCGCCCGCGCCTTGTATTTGTCGCCACGCACCCTGCATCGCCGCCTGGAAGACGAAGGATCCAGCTTTCAGGCGATCAAGGACGCCTTGCGCCGCGACCTGGCCACCAATCGCCTGGCCAAGACCCGCCAGCCGGTGGCCCAGATTGCCGCTGAACTCGGTTTTGCCGACACGGCGGCTTTCTACCGCGCGTTCCTGCGGTGGACCAGCATGGCCCCTGCGCACTACCGCCGCAGGCTGCAGGCAGCGACCGGCGGGGCGATGAGCGCCGCACAGCAGATTCCCAAGCCGCCCTGAAACGCGCGGGAGGGACAGCGGCGACGACCGGCGGACCTCAACGGTCGGTCATGAAGCGGGTGGCGTTTTCAAGGTCGGCGTGGGTACTGCCACTGTACAGGGCATTGACGAACTTGCGCCAGATCAGGTCGGGTTCGCCAAGACGGAAGCCGTACATGCCGCCGTTCGACTCCCGGGACGCCGAAACCTGGATACGCGA
>JADKBU010000036.1 GCA_016714935.1 Candidatus Accumulibacter propinquus
CGAACACCCCGCTCAACGCCTTGTTTTGCGGGGTTTTTCGTTTATACCTCCTGCTTCGCCTACCCAACAAATGTCATATCAGACGCATTTTGGCGTCTTACGGGGCGTTTATCTCGAAACCTCCTGACTTCGGAAATTTGGTACGGATTTTTCAAGCTGTTGTTTAGATGTACGTTTTTAGGGCTGCGGGCGTGTTTCGTGTTGGCTTATGCTTTGGTTCCGTGAGGTACGCCATCGCGAAATGTCTGGTGGGTGATCGGTAATCGACGGGCTATTCCCGCCGTGCAAGGTCACGATGTAAGATGACCGTTCCTGCTCCCACCGTTGCGGGCATTCGCTCTTCTACACGAAGGCTAAATCGTTGTTCATCCGGGTCGGGGGCCATTCAGGGGCCTGGCGCCAAGTTCAAGATTGACGCCGCTTGCAGGGGGTGCATATACTCTCCGTGGCGCCACGCGACTTGTTGTGCCTGGCGAGATTCTGCACACAGGGAAGATCTGTCGGGCGGACGCAGCAAGGGTGGACTCACCTTCCGGGCTGAGTCCGTTCTCCCGAATGATGACGAGTTGCACGCAGGAAGGGGGCCGGAAAATGAAACGCGCACTTCCCGATCTGACGATCGCTCCGCCGGTAGAGGGCGAGAAAGTGACCATTGTCTTTCATGCAGACGGGAGGCAATACGATCTTCCCGTGCTTGCAGGTACCCACGGTCCCAAGGTCATTGACGTCCGGCCGCTCTACGCAGAGACGGGCTACTTCACCTACGACCCGGGGTTCATGTCGACCGCGAGCTGCGATTCGGCGATCACCTTCATCGACGGCGAGCGCGGCATCCTTCTGCATCGCGGATACCCCATCGAAGAACTTGCGGCCCATGCCGACTTCCTTGAAGTCTGTTATCTCCTCCTCTACGGGAAGCTACCTACGCAATCAGAACTCAAGCAATTCGACGATCTGATTGGCCACCACACCATGGTCCACGAGCAGTTCAAGCGGTTATTCGAGGGCTTCCGCCGGGATGCACACCCGATGGCAGTGATGGTGGGCACCGTCGGAGCGCTGAGCGCTTTCTATCATGACAAGATCGACATCACGGATCCCGAAGCCCGGATGGTGGCAACGCACCGCCTCATCGCCAAGATGCCGACCATCTGCGCAATGGCGTTCAAGTACTCGCTCGGGCAACCCTTCCTGTACCCTCGCAACGGGTTGGGATACGCCTCAAATTTCCTCCGGATGGCTTTTGGCATACCCGCACAGGAATATGTGGTGAGCCCTGTGCTGGCACGCGCCATCAACCGTTTTCTGGTGCTGCACGCCGATCACGAGCAGAACGCCTCCACGGCGACGGTGGGCATTGCCGGCTCGAGTCATGCCAATCCTTATGCATGCGTCGCCGCCGGAATCACGGCACTTTGGGGGCCGGACCACGGTGGCGCAAACGAGGCGGTGGTGAACATGCTCGAGGAGATCGGGAGCAAGGACCGTATCCCCATCTACATCAAGCGTGCCAAGGACAAGAGCGATCCTTTCCGGCTTACCGGCTTCGGTCACCGGGTTTACAAGAATTACGACCCACGTGCGGCGATCCTGCGCGAATCCTGCCACGAGGTACTCGCGGAACTGGGCAAGAATGAAGAACCGTTGTTCGCGCTGGCCCTCGAACTTGAGCGCATTGCCCTTGATGACGATTACTTCGTCCAGCGCAAGCTGTTTCCCAACGTCGACTTCTACTCGGGCATCATGCTGCGGGCCATTGGTTTCCCCAAAGCGATGTTTCCGTCTCTCTTCGCGCTTGGCCGCACGATCGGCTGGATCGCTCAATGGAAAGAGATGATCGAGGCGCCGGATCAACATATCGCTCGGCCAAGACAGCGTTACACCGGTCATCCGATTCGGCCCTATTTACCCCTCGCGGAGCGCTGATACTCAGGCACGCAGTGGTACTGGGTTGCGGCCTGGCCCGGCCGGCTTGCCCGGCCCCAAACCAACTCCTGACGTGCACTTTATCGCAGGCTCACGCCTGGACTCGCCATGGGCGTCAATGACCGCACCAGCCAAGCCCTGCGGATGGGTTCCGTCTATCGACATTCGCCAGCAGCGCTCCTAAAGTCTGCCGCCCCAGGGACCATTTCTCTCGAAACCTCCGGACTTCGCAAATTTGGTACGTATTTTTTCAAGCGGGGGGGTTTGCTTTGCCCGGCTTGGGCGGGGGGTGTGTTGGCGTCGGCTGTGGTTTTCTTGCCGTAGCCCGGGGCGAAAAGAGGCTCATCTGGTGCGCTCTTGTAATGGGATAATGCGGCATTATGGAGCAGCCACCCCAACCTCCTGGGGGCCGTCCCGGCGCCGACGCTTTTTCCGGCAAGCGCATCCTGTGAGCCCGGCCACGGATACACTGGTGCACACGACATACCCCCCGTGAGCCCCTGCGATGAGTCTGCATTTCCTGCTGAAAGCCGAAGCCCGGACGCGGTCCCTGGTGGAAGTCCTGGGCATGAGCGACGATGATGCCTTTACCCTGTTCCGGCGCGTGCGCTGGGGCGATGGGGACGAAGTGATCTGCCCGCACTGCGGGCTGGTGCACCGGCACTACTTCCGGCCGGCGCGCCAGATTTGGCGCTGTGCAGGCTGCCAGGAGGATTTCTCCGTCACGTCCGGAACGATTTTCGCCTTCCACAAGCTACCTCTGCGCCTGTACCTGGCGGCGGTGATCCTCTTCGCTAACGCCGTGAAGGGCATTTCTGCCCTGCAGATGGGCCGCGACCTGGGCGTGTCCCACAAGACCGCCTACGTCCTCCTGCACAAGATACGGGAAAGCCTGCTGGTGAACCGGGATGAATCGGCCCTGACGGGTCACGTTCACGTGGACGGGGCGTATGTCGGCGGGAAGGTGCGACCGGAGAACAAGAAGGAAGACCGGGTGGACCGGCGCCTGGCCGAGAATCAAGACCCGGACAAGCGCTGCATCCTGGTGATGCGCGAGGCGCACACCGAGGCGGAGGTCGAGGCCGGCCACACCGGGGCCAGGAAGACGCTCACCTTCATCGTGAAGAATGAGAACCAGGCCGACCTCGGCAAACTGGCGCCAGCCTACATCGCTCCGGGTGCGGTGATCTGTGCCGACGAATCGGACGCCTACGACCTGCTGCCTGCCAAGTACGAGCTCCGCCGGGTGAACCACAGCCAGGAGTACCGCGCCGATGACGGGACGACCAACAACCTGGCGGAATCGTACTTCTCCCGCTTCCGTCGCTGCCAGATCGGCCAGATCCACAAGCTTGCGCCGAAATACCTCGACAACTACGCCAACGAGATGGCCTATCGGGAAGACACCCGGCGCTGGAGCAACGGCCACATTTTCCTGGATATCGTCGGCAAGTGCGCCCGTGCCCTGGTCAGCCGGGATTGGTGTGGGTACTGGCAGGGCAACCACCGGCTGGGGGAAAGCCTGGCGCTGTAAGGGTGTCATGCGACTGACCAGGTTGCGCCGTGTCCGTCACGGCCCGCGGGAATCAGCGTGCCGGTGCGCTCCAGGCGATGCACGACGGCAATGGCGTTCTTCCGCATCGGTTCGATCATGACCGTGGTGGATTCCAGGCCTTGGCGTGCCGCCAGGGCTTCGCCGATCTGGCGGCTGCTCAGCGCCGCGCCCTGAGCCTCGCGGAAGATGTCCAGAACCATGCGCTGGCATTCCCCCGGCCGGAAGAAGCGGTTCCGCGTCCGGTGTTCCTTGGCGCGGAGCGTCCGCAGGTCGATTTCCGGGGAAAACAGCTTGAGGGTCGCGTCCAGGTGGGCCAGATCAGTTGCCAGTCGCCCCATTTCCTTCCTGTGATGCTCGATCAGCCCGGCCATCTCGGCACGCTTGGTTACCAGGGCCGTCACCACGTGGCTCTCTGCCATGAAAAATGCTCCTGTTCGTCGAAAACAAGTGCATTTTGGCTGAGCCGACGGCTAGGCGCTGGGGGTGGTTGCTCCATAATGCCGGGAATTGCTGTTAGTGGATGCTCTGACGCGGGCGCAACGAATCTACACTGAGGGTGGCGGTATCGGTCTGTTCGTTGATGTCATCGATCAGCAGGCAGCGACCTGCTACCAGCGCTTCGGTTTCGTGGCATCACCGGATAACCCACGGTTGCTCTTCCTGTCGGCAAGGGGGATGGTGTGAGTTGGTGAGTGATGGACGGCGATCCGCCGTAACAGAACAAGAAAGGGTGCCGATCACCCTCACTGGCTTCCGGTTTGGCGCGAGATTCAACAGGCGGGCTGCCTGCCGACTGGCAACCGGCAATTTTCGAACAACATGGAGTGGGCAATGAAGAATCTGGTTCTGGCGCTTTTGTTGGCGATGCAGGCCGTGGTGCTTGCGCATGCCGAGCCTTCTGCACCTCGCGCTACGGGGATCGGGATCAAGGATTACCCCTGGCAGGCGCTGGCGGGCGAAAAGAACGAAGCGCTGGAGCGCAAGGGCAGCAGAAAGCGCGGTGCGGTCCTCTACGCGCTGTGTCGCAGTTGCCACCTCCCGTCGGGGGGTGGCCGTTCGGACGGCAGCATCCCTCAGATCGCGGGCCAGCACAGCAGCGTGCTGATCAAGCAGATGGCCGACATCCGCGCCGGTTTGCGGGACAATCCAACGATGTACCCGTTTGCGGCGGCACTGACCGATCCGCAGGATCTGGCCGATCTCGCCGCCTATCTCGAAGGGCTGTGCATCCCTCTCGAGCATGGCCAGTACGAGGCTCAAGACGCCGTCAAGCAAGTGGCGAACGGCAGAGAGCTTTACGAAAAGGAGTGCAGGGCATGCCACGGGCCCAGCGGTGAAGGCTCCAGGCACAAGCGCTATCCGGTGATCGCAGGGCAGCACTATGCATACCTGCTGCACCAGATGACCCAGATCCGCGACGGCCAGCGCCGCAACGCCGATCCCGAAATGGTCAGGATCATCAGCAAGTACAACGACGATCAACTGCTCGCGATATCGGCTTACCAGTCGAGCCTGGTGATGCCTGGTAAAACGTGCAAGGCCAAGGCGCCGGCCATGCGGCAGTAGGCACGCGGTTTTCGGTGCGTCGACGCTCGATCAGAGACCTGCTTCCGGTGGTGAAGCGCGGGTCGATCACCTTGAGGCAACCCTGTCGCGCATCTTTCAGCAGTTGATCGCCCCGCAGACAGAACCGGCAGCGATGGCGACGATAACCTTGGTCACTGCGCCCCCCTTTGTCGAGAAGGCCAGGGCTGGCGCTCAGGATTTCAGCGAAGACATGTCGATCACAAAGCGATACTTCACGTCACTCTTCAGCATGCGCTGGTAGGCGGCATCGATGTCCTGAATCTTGATGACCTCGACATCCGAGATGATGCCGTGCTGTCCACAGAAGTCGAGCAGTTCCTGGGTCTCGGCAATGCCGCCGATGACTGAACCGGCCACCGACTTGCGGCCGAGGATCAGCGGGATGGTGCTCAGGAATGGCTCCAGGCCACCCACGTATCCGACGAGTACCAGCGTTCCGTTGAGTTTCAGTGTGGGCAGATAGGGATTGACATCATGTACGTAAGGCACCGTGTCGATAACCAGATCGAAGCGTCCTTTGACGGCTGCCATCTGTGCTTCATCGGTGGAGAGCACGATATGGTCGGCCCCCAGCCGGCGTGCGTCCTGCTCCTTGCCTGGCGAACGGGTGAATAACGTGACCTCGGCGCCAAGGGCTCTGGCCAGTTTCAGTCCCATGTGACCCAGACCGCCCAGGCCGGTAATCGCCACCTTGCTGCCCTTGCCGACCTGCCAATGCCGCAGCGGCGACCACATGGTGATTCCGGCGCACAGCAGCGGCGCAGCACCAGCCAGGTCCAAACCATCCGGAACCTTGACGACGAACTTCTCGGAGGCCACGATCTTCTCCGAGTAGCCGCCGTAGGTGGGTCGCTGGTCGTGGCGGTCGTGCGAGGCGTACGTCAGGGTATGGCCGGCTTCGCAGTATTGTTCCAGCCCTTGCTTGCAGGGGTCGCACTGCCGGCAGGAATCGACCATGCACCCGATGCCGACATGATCGCCCGGCTTGAAGCGGGTGACATCGGTGCCGGTGCTGATTACGCGCCCAATGATTTCATGGCCGGGAACCAGGGGATAGAAACTCCAGCCCCAATCATCGCGCACCATGTGCAGGTCGGAGTGGCATACCCCGCAGTTCACTATCTCGACCATAACGTCATCAGGACGTGGATCACGGCGCTCGAACCGGAAGGGAGCCAGGGTATCCTTTGCTGATTGTGCGGCATAGCCCAGTACGTTCATCGTCATCTCGTTTCTCCGGCTCTGATTGGCAAATAGTCGGGCGCTTCTTGCTTGGTTGCCTGTCGTTGTGGCATGCCCCGCCCAGATGCCTTCAATGTAGTGTTTCTGGATGCATTTGAAAAGCAGGTAGAATTTGCATGAGCTTGAAGCACTTCCGGATAGATCATCGTCTGTCGGACTGGACTTGCAGCAGATGCAGCGGCCGGTTCACCTTCCTTGCCGGACTGGCTGGCTGGACATGTACCGTTTGGGATCGCCAGAGATGCTTATGGACGTATCGACACCCATGCAGAGGTTGGCGCTGGCAACCCGGCTGGTGTTTCTGATATTCATGAGTTGCCTATTCGCCGGCCTTCTGCTCACGCCAACAACAGGCAGAGCGGCCGATTCCGCGCGAATTGCCCTGAGCACCGCCGAGCGCGCCTGGCTGACGGCCCATCCGGACCTTACGTTTTGCTATACCGATGCCTTCCCGCCTGGCCTCTATCTGGACAAGAACCAGCAGCCCGTGGGCTATGTTCCCGACCTCTACAGGCTGCTCAGCGAACGTCTCGGCACCTCGATCAGGATACGGGTTGTCCCGTGGCACCAGGCGATCGCCGATGCCAAGGCGCAGCGTTGCACGGGCCTGGCGATGGTCAGAAAGCTCGCTGTCTGGCGGGAGGATTTTCTTCTCAGCGACAAGGTGGGGTCCAACTACCTGTTCCTCTACGCGCGCAGCGACCAGGCGGCACCGGCGCGGCAGTTGAGCGAGTTGCACGGCAAGAAGGTCGCCTACCTCAAGGGCGAAGCGATGTCGCAGGATTTGCTGCGCCAGCATCCCGGGATTTCAGGGTTGCCCCACGAACGGATCGAGGGCGCGATTGCGGCTCTGATGAGTGGCCAGGTGGAGGCCATCATCGGTTCAATGGGTGTTGAACTTGAGCGTCGGAAAAACAGCAATCTCGGCTACAAACTCACCGCCCAGATCATCGAAAGCAAGGCCGATACGGTGATTGCGGTACGCAAGGATTGGCCGGAACTGGTCGCTCTCCTGAACAAGGCACTCGGCGACCTGAGCGAAGCGCAGCAACTGGCCTTGTCCCGCCGCTGGTACGGCGACTTCACGATGGATGCGACGGCCAGGATCGGTCTGAGCGATGCCGAAAAGTCCTGGCTGGCGCAGGGGCAAACGGTCAGGGTACGCATCAGCGACTGGCCACCCTACATGTTCACGAAGCCGATGCCTTCGGGCATCGCCATCGATTATCTCGATCTCATCGCCAGGCATTTGGGCTTCCGGGTCGAGTACGTTTCAGACACCAGCAGTTGGACGGAAGCTGTGGAGGACGTGCGGGGCAAACGCCAGCACTATGACCTGCTACTGACGATGAGTCGCACGCCACGACGGGAACAGGAATTTGCGTTGACCGGCGATTACCTTACCTCGCCGTGGGTCGTCTTCGCCCGCAAAGGCAGCCCTTTCATCAGCGGTCCCGAAGGGCTTGCCGGAAAGACCGTGGCGGTGGAGAAGGGCTACGCGATCGCCGAAAGACTCCAGTCGGATTTCCCGGCGATCCGAATGCTCGAGGTCAACCGTTCGGCGGACGCCCTGCAAGCCGTCGCCACCGGTCAGGCGGACGCCTACGTGGGCAATCTGACCGTTGGCAGCTACCTGGTCAGGGAGCAGCAGCTCGACAACCTGATGGTGGTCGCCCCGACGCCATTCGGAAACCATTCCAACGCCATGGCCGTGCGTGGCGACTGGCCTGAACTGGCGGCGCTGATCGACAAGGGATTCGCCGCCCTGAGCGCGGAAGAGCGAAACGTCATTGCCCAGAAATGGGGGAGCGTGGTGTTTGAGCCACGCGTCAATTACACGCTGATCCTGTGGGTCGTCGTGATCGGCGGTCTGATCCTTATGGTCGTGCTCTACTGGAACTGGACGCTGCGCATCGAGCGCACCAGGACGCAGCGTTTTCTGGAAGAATCGATCCATGCCAAGCGTGTTGCCGAAGCGGCAACCGATGCAGCCGAAGTTGCCAGGAATGTTGCCGTGGCCGCCAATCGTGCCAAGAGCACCTTCCTCGCCAACATGAGCCACGAGATCCGAACCCCAATGAATGGCATTCTGGGTATGGTGCACCTCCTGCGACGTGATGGCCTAACCCGGAAGCAACTGGAACGTCTCGACAAGATTGCCACGTCGACCCAGCATCTCCTGTCCGTGATCAACAACATTCTCGACATTTCAAAGATCGAGGCCGGCAAGCTGGACCTGGAGGAAGCGCCGTTAACCGTCGACAGCCTGCTAACCAATGTCAGTTCGATTCTCGACGAAAGCGTCAGGGCCAGGAACATCCGCCTGACGGTCAGTAGCGATCCATTACCATCGCACTTGATGGGCGACGCGACGCGATTGCAGCAGGCGTTGCTGAACTACGCCAGCAACGCCGTCAAGTTTACGGACACGGGTACCGTAACGCTGCACATCGGCAAGCAGGAGGAGACCGCGGAAGCGGTAGTGGTGCGCTTCGAGGTCAAGGATACCGGCATTGGCATTGCGCCCGAAGCATTGCCCCGACTCTTCAGCGCCTTCGAGCAGGCCGACAATTCGACGACCAGGAAGTATGGTGGTACCGGCCTTGGGCTGGCCATCACGCGGCGGCTGGCCGAATTGATGGGCGGTGAGGCGGGCGTCGAGAGTACGCCGGGGAGCGGCAGCACCTTTTGGTTTACGGCGAGGCTGCGCAAGGGGACTGGGGTAATTGCCGCCCGACCGGCACCGGGCGAAGACGCCGAGGCGCTCGTCCAGAAGCGCTTCGCTGGATGTCGTACCCTGGTCGTCGATGACGAGTTCTTGAACAGGGAAATCGCCAGGACATTGCTGGAGGATATCGGTCTCCTGGTTGATACCGCCGAGGATGGCGAGAAGGCGGTGGTCATGGCCAGGCAAACGGTCTATGCGGCGATTTTCATGGATGTGCAGATGCCGAATGCAAACGGGTTGACAGCGACTCGGCAGATACGCGAAATACCCGCACACCGGCAGACACCCATCATCGCCATGACCGCGAATGCCTTTGCCGAGGACAAGGCCCGCTGCCTGGACGCCGGAATGAATGACGTCCTGCTCAAGCCCTTTGAACCCACTCTGCTCTTTGAAATCCTGTTGAAATGGCTGACGTCATCCCTGATCCAGGACGCGTCTGGGCGTAAGAATTGCTGATCCACAGGAGGGTCAATGCGCTTCATCCACTGCGCTGACATCCATCTCGACAGTCCGCTGCGCGGTCTCGAACTTTATGACGGGGCTCCGGCGGAGGCGATGCGGAACGCCACCCGCAGGGCTTTCGCCAATATCGTCGATCTGGCCGTCGAGCACGCGGTGGCCTTCGTCGTCATCGCCGGTGACGTCTTCGATGGCGACTGGCCCGACTTCAATACCGGACTGTTCTTCGCCGCACAATTGCGGCGACTGGCTGACGCGGACATCAGGGTCTTCCTGAGCTACGGCAACCACGACGCGCTCAGCAAGCTGACCAAATCGGTACCCCTGCCGAAAACGGTCAACGTATTCCCCGCCAGTCACTCGACCACCTTCGTCGATGAGCGACTCGGTGTCGCCATTCACGGTCAGAGCTTTGCGACCGAGGCGGTGACGGCGGATCTCGCGGCGGGCTACCCGCCGTCACGCAGCGGCCTGTTGAATCTGGGCGTGCTGCATACCGCTCTTGCTGGGCGCGTCGGGCATCAGCCCTACGCGCCGACGACCGTCGACCGACTGAACGGCAAGGGTTACGACTACTGGGCACTCGGTCATGTCCATACGCGGGAAATCGTTCAGCAGGTCCCCTGGATCGTCTTTCCAGGAAACACCCAGGGAAGGCACGCCCGCGAAACCGGTCCCAAGGGCTGCATGCTGGTCGACGCCGAACCGGCGTTCGGCATTCGCGCGGTCGAGTTCGTGGCCACCGACGTCGCGCGCTGGCAACACCTTAACATCGACATCGCGGCTTTCACGACCGAGGACGACCTGCACGCGGCCGTGCAATCCGCCGTGCGGGTCGCGCAAACGGTAGCGGAGGACCGGATCCTTGCCCTGCGCCTGACGCTTGGCGGTCGGGGCTCCTTGCATGGCCGGCTGGTTGCCGGTCGGGAGTCGCTGCGGGCACAACTTGCCGCCTCGGTCGGCGAAGCGTCGGCGGGCATGGCCTGGCTGGAGAAAGTGCGTCTCAAGGTCAGTGCGCCGCTCGATCTCGCCCGGCTCGCAAGGCGTGACGATCCCATTGGCTTGCTGATTCGATCACTCGACGCGCTGGCGGCCGATCCCGATGCGCTGCAGAGTCTGGCCGACGGTGTGTTGAGCGATCTGGGCCAGAAGCTGCCAGCCGAACTGCGCGGATGCCACGGCGACTGGGCGCTGGATTCCAGGGAGGCGCTGTCCGACGCTCTCGCCAGCGCCAGAGAACGCCTGCTGGCTGCAACTTCCGCAGAGGACGGCGCGTGAAGATCGACCAGCTCGACCTCAAGGCGTACGGCCACTTCACCGGTCAACGCCTCGATTTCCGCGGCAGTGCCAGGCTGCACATCATTTGCGGGCCAAACGAGGCCGGCAAGACCACGCTTTGGCGGGCGATCAACGGTGCCCTCTTCGGTGTTCCCGAGCAGACCCGGGACGGCCACCTGCATGGCAAGCCAAAGCTGCGGGTGGGGGTGGTCCTCACCTCCGCCGCGGGTGAACAACTCGCCGTCATGCGCCGCAAGGGGCGCGTCAACACCCTGCTCAGCTACAATCCGACGAGTGGCGACGAGTTGTCGGAGGCCGTTCCGGAGGAGCGCCTGCGCGAATGGCTGGGTGGCCTCAGCCAGGGGCTCTTTCTGGCGATGTTCAGCCTCGATCACGAAGCCCTGGTGCGCGGTGGCGAAGCGCTGGCGCAAGGCAAGGGGGATGCCGGCGAAAGCCTCTTCGAGGCTGGCGCCGGCCTCGGTTCGATCCGTACACTGCGGGCAAGGCTCGACCGCGAGGCCGAAACCTTGTTCAAGCCGCGCGCGTCCACCTCGGTCATCTACCGCACGCTGTCGCAATACGAAGCGTCTCGCAAGCAGGCGAAGGACGCTGCCGTGCGTCCGGCCGAGTGGAGTTCCAGAAAGGCTGCACTGGCGACGGCGGAAAGCGAATACGCAGCGGCCAGGGCCGAGCAGGCGCGCCTGCTCAAGGATGCTCGCCGACTGGAGCGGCTGGCGGCGATTCTTCCGGATGTGGCCGCCCTCGAACTGGCGCAGCAGCGCCTGGCTGAACGGGCCGATGTGCCTATGCTTCCACCTTCTGCTCCTGCCGAGCGGGTGGCGGCGGTCACCAAGCAGAACGCCGGCGTTGAGGCCGAGCGGATGGCTTCGCAACGTTGGCGGCAGCACCAGGCTGAACTCGAGGCGATCGAGATCAACGACGCCGTGCTGGCCGATGCGGAATCCGTCGAGGCGCTCCAGCACGCGACCGGCACCTACCGTGAGGCGAGCATGCAGCTCGCCAAGGCAGCATTCGGCATCGAAAGGGCGCGCGGCGAGTTTGCTGCCATCGTCAGGCAGATCGCCGGTGAACAATGGCCAGAACAGCCGTTGCAATGGCTTCCGGATCCGACCGGTGTGGCGCGGATTCGGGCCTTGATCACTGCGGGCGCGATGCTCAAGGCGACTCACCGGGCATGCCTCAAGACTTTCGGCGAGAAGCAGTTCGAGCTGCAGCAGCTCGACGCGGAAATCCTCGGCCTTGGGAGCGAAGCCTGCTCGGGGGACCTGGGGGCCTATCTCGACTCGATCGCCGATCATGGCGATCCCGAAGCCGGGGCGCAACAACTCGAAGACGAAGCGGCGGCGGCGGAAGTGCAGCTCAACAGCGAAGCCGGAGCCCTGAAAATGGCTTCCGCCGAGGCGGTGGCGAGAACCACGATCCCGCTCGAAGCGGAAGTCCAGTTGCTCAAGTCGGAGGACGAAGAGCTGCGTCGTCGGACGCGCTCGATTCGGGAGGCGATGGAAAAGATCGAGAACGATCTTGCCGCCTTGCGCGGCGAAATCAAGGGCCTGGAGATCCGTGGCGAGGTGCCGACCAAGGCCGCACTGGCGCTTGAGCGCGAGAAGCGGGACCTGCTCTGGCTGGGTATTCGCCGCCACTTCATGCCATTAGCGGGTGAATCGCTGGCAGCGGAGCCGCCGCCGTCGAGCGAACCCTACGAACACGCCGTGACTCGTGCCGACACTACCGCCGACGGCCTCTTTGCCGATGCCGAGCGCGTGACCCGCTACGCTGAATTTCGTGTCCGCGAAACCCAGATGCAGAGCGCACTCGATCTGGAAAAAGGCCGGGCGGCGTCGGTTGGCAAGGACCGGGAGGATCTCGAACGGCGCTGGGGCGAACTGATCGGTGTGCATGGCTGGCCTCCCCTGAAACTCAGCGAAGGGGCGCCATGGATCGCCAGGCGCGAGGCCTTTCTGCAACGCCGCAATGCCTGGCAGGCCACGCGGCAGGAGGCAGAGCAAAGGCGCCGGCGTGCGCGTGAGATCCGTAGCCGACTCGGCGAAATTTATGGCCTGATGCAGCGGCCCGTCCCGGCACCCGGCGAGCGGCTTTCGGAAACGCTGGCGCGCGCCCGTGCCATCGCCAGGCACCATGCCGACCATCTGACCCAGCGACAACTCAAGACGACCGCCAGGGCAAAGGCGGCTGCCGCGGTCCAGCATGCCGGGGCCGCAGAAATTGCCAGCCGCAGGCAACTGGACGAGTGGAAGAAGCAATGGGGCGAAGCCATGCTGGCGATTCGACTGACCAGCGAGGCCAGCGAGGAAGAAGCGGACGCTCGACTCGAACAGCTTTCTGCGCTGGCCCTGGCGCGTGCCGCGCTGGATCAGGCAGAGAACGAGCAGCGCAACGCCGGCATCCAGATTGACGACTATGAAACCCGACTCACCAGGACCTGGCTGCGCGTCCGTCATCAGCCGATTCCCGAAGACGGACGAACCCACGACGTCCTGGCCGGCGAGTTGTACCGCGAACTGGGGGCGGCTCGTTTGCAGCAGGACAGGAAAAACACGCTCACGCAACAGCTCGCCGATGCCCAGCAGGCCGTGGCCGCAGCTCGCCAGTCTGCGCAGGACGCCGCCTTGATCATCGACAGGCTCCTGCAGCAGGCAGACTGCCGCACGCTCGAAGATCTCGAACTGGTCGAAGGCGAGAGCGCCCTGCGCGCCGCCCTGGTGACTGAAGTGCGGGAAATCGAAGCCCGGCTGGTGAAGTCAGCGGGTTTGCCGCTGGCAGAAGCGCTCAGGCAGGCGGTTGGCCAGGATCCGGATGCGATTGCCGAGGCCCTCGACCACAACATGCACGAACAGGAACGAAGTGCCGCAACGGTACAGCACCGCCACGAAGTGTTCCTGGCCGCCAGGCAGGCGTTCGAGAAGATGGACGGTTCCGCCGTGGCTGCCGATGCGCAACAGAAAGCCGCGCAGTACGCCGCCCGGATCAGTGAACTCGGGGCGGATTATGCCGCGACGCGGATCGCTTCGGCGGTGATTGCCCAGGTCATCGACGCCTACCAGAAACGGAACCAGGGGCCGCTCGTCGAGCAGGCGTCGCGGCGATTTGCGGTGATCACCGCCGGCCGTTATCGTGGCGTGGTCGTCGATTACGACGACGAGCGGCAGATCCTCAAAGCCGTTCGCGCCGATGGCGAGCGTCTGACGATGGAGCAACTGAGCACCGGTCGCCGCGATCAGCTTTTTCTCGCCTTGCGCCTGGCCGCCATCGAAGGGCACCTCGAAAACGGGGAGCCCTTGCCGGTGATCGTCGATGACATCCTGATCCAGTTCGACGACGAGGCCGCGGCGGCGACCTTCCAGGTGCTGGCCGATCTCTCCCGGCGTACGCAGGTGCTGTTCCTGACGCACCACGAGCACTTGCTCGATGTGGCGCGGGCGGCCATCGGTGACGACGCGTATCGGGTACAGCGCCTGTCGCCGTGATCCGGCGGACAAATGCCGTGAGGCGTTTGGCCGGCGCGTTTGATGGAATTCAGACTGAACGGCATCGATTCGAACGCAAGCGGCTGCGTCGCTTATAGTGCACGGGTTTGCCGGGCGGCGGCATGTGGGGGTACAAGGAGGATTGCATGCGTTCAGGACAGGTGCTGTTGTTTTCGCTGTGGGTAAGTTGCGCGGCCTGTGCGGCGCCACCGGAGGCGGCGCCGGAGGTGCCGCAAACGCTCGAAGCCGCCGGAGAGCAGCGGGCGCGGGCGGCGTCGATGCGCGCCGAGGCGGAGCGCCGTCATCAGGCCGATCAGGACCGTTGCTACACGAAGTTGCTGGTCAACGATTGTCTGGTTGCGGCCAAGAAGCGTTATACGGCGTCCATCGTCGAGGCGCGCAGGCTCGATCAGCCGGCTCGCGACTTCGAGCGGCAGGCGAAGCGGCAGGAAGTCGAAGCCAAGGAGAGCAAACGCGCCGCCGATCAACAGCAACGCGAGGCCGATCAGCAGGAGAACGCCGAGCGCCACCGGACCGAGGAAGCCGCGAAGGCCAGCGCGCGCGAAAAGAAACTCGCCGACAAGGCGAGAAAGGCTGAAGAGGGGCAGAAGAAAGCGGCCGCCGACCAGGCCAGGCGTCAGGCGAAACTGCAGAAGCGTGCCCAGCAGGATGCCGAGCGCGAGGCCAGGAAGGCTGCCCGCGAGGGCGGCAAGCCGGCTCCCGCCAACTGACCGCGGGTTTCAGGCGATGCCCTGGCTGGCCAGGTACTCTTCGTAGTTGCCCGGGTAGTTGACCACCTTGCCATCGAGGCGCACTTCGAGGACACGCGTGGCTAGCGACGAGACGAACTCGCGGTCGTGCGAAACGAAGACCAGCGTACCCTTGAACTTTTCGAGCGCGGTGTTGAGTGACTCGATCGATTCCATGTCCAGGTGGTTGGTGGGCTCGTCCATGACCAGCACGTTCGGCTTCATCAGCATCAGCTTGCCGAAGATCATGCGGCCCTGCTCGCCGCCAGAGATCACCTTGACCGCCTTGCGCACCTCGTTGCCGGAGAACAGAAGGCGTCCGAGGGTGCCGCGGATCAGTGTCGCGAGGTCCTCGCCATCGCTCGCGCTGCTGCGCGCGTAGCCGGCGATCCAGTCGGTGAGGTTGGTATCGCTGCTGAAATCCTTGGCGTGATCCTGTGCATAATATCCGGGGCGTGCCTTCTCCGCCCATTTGATGCTGCCGCGCTGGGGTTGCAGTTCGCCCATCAGCAGCTTCAACAGGGTCGTCTTGCCGACACCGTTTTCGCCGATGATCGCCAGGCGATCGCCACCATTGAGTGACAGGGTGAACCTGCTGAAGATCTTGCGGGAGCTGCCCGGATAAGCGAAGTCGAGGTTTTCGATCTCGACCGCCTGGCGATGCAGTTTCTCCTTTTCGTCGAACTCGAAACGGATCCAGGGATACTGGCGTGACGACGGCTTGACGTCCTCCGGCTTCAGCTTTTCGATCAGCTTCTGGCGGGAAGTGGCCTGCTTGGCCTTCGACGCGTTGGCCGAAAAACGGCGAACGAAGTTCTGCAACTCGGCGATCCGTTCCTTGGCTTTGGCGTTGGCGTTCTGCTGCCGCTCGCGGGCCATCGTCGAGGCTTCCATGAAATCGTCGTAGTTGCCCGGATAGATGGCGATCTTGCCGTAATCCAGGTCGGCCATGTGCGTGCACACCTGGTTGAGGAAGTGGCGATCGTGCGAAATGATGACCATCGTGCTGTTGCGCTCGTTGATCGCGTTTTCCAGCCAGCGGATGGTGGCGATGTCGAGGTTGTTGGTCGGTTCGTCGAGCAGCAGGATCTCGGGGTCGGCAAAGAGCGCCTGGATGAGGAGTACGCGCAGCTTCCAGCCCGGCGCGACGTCACTCATCGGGCCAAAGTGCTGCTCGGCGGGAATGCCCACGCCGAGCAGCAGTTCCCCGGCGCGTGCCTCGGCGGTATAGCCGCCGTATTCGGCATAGCGGGCTTCCAGATCGGCAGCGTGCAGGTAATCTTCCTCGGTCGCTTCCGGGTTGGCGTAGATCGCGTCCTTCTCCAGCATGCAGGCCCACATCTCCTCATGGCCCATCATCACCACGTCGATCACCCGTTGCTGTTCGAAAGCGAACTGGTCCTGGCGGAGGTAGGCCATGCGTTCGTGCACGTCCTTGGCGACGTTGCCGGCCGTGGGTTCGAGTTCGCCGGCGAGGATCTTCATGAAGGTCGACTTGCCGGCGCCGTTGGCGCCGATCAGTCCGTAGCGATAGCCTTCGCCAAATTTGACCGAAACGTTTTCAAAGAGGGGTTTGACCCCGAACTGCATGGTGATGTTGTTGGCGACGAGCACGAAGAAACCTCGGTAAAATCATCAGGTTGCAAAAGGGCGCTATTGTACATCAGGGACCGGCGATGTGCCTGCCGGCGGCCCTCGTTCTACTCCCGGGGGGGTTGCGCAGGCGGGGCGCTGGTCTGCGAGACGAAGGCAAAGGCTCCGGGCTCGGCAAACCATTGCAGATTGATGCCGTCGACGATGACGGTTACCGGTATCTCATGGGTCGTTCCGGCATACGACACACTCGCCAGTGCAGCGAACTGCCTGTCGCCACCGCCGGTCACGCGCACGCGCACCACCTCGATGCCGCTGCCCTTGAACTCCGGGTTGCTGCGGAAATACTGTTGCATCGAAGCCCTGGCCAGGTCCCCGACCTTCTCCGGGCCAGGGAAGCAGGCGGCGAGTGCGCAGGCGACAATCAGCATCGCGGCTCTGAGCAAGATGGTTTTGCCGTGCATGGCGTGTTTTCCCTTCTGGTGGTGGCGGCGGGGTTGCGGTTCTCGGATCGGCACGCCGCCGATGCCGATCAGTCAGCATCGCCAATGGCAATGCGGCGGTGTACCTTGGCGGGCTGCAGACAGGCGCGACGGCTTGCCAGTCTATCCGCCGCCAATGCCGCGCGACCGGGATGCCCGTCCTCAGCGATTGTCGAACGCCAGCCTGATGCCGAAGGCAAGCAGGGCAGCGCCCGCCGCGCGCGTGGCCAGCCGGCGTACCCAGGGCAGGCGTGACAGCTTGCGTGCCACGGCGTTGCCGACCAGTACCAGCGCGGCCTGATAGAGGAAACTGAGGAGGGTCACGTGCGCCATCATTACCCCGAGCGTCAGCGATGAAGCGTCAGCGCGGAGAAAGAGCGGAAAGAAGGCGACGAAGAAGAGTACGACCTTGGGGTTGGTGAGGCTGACCGCGAAGGCCTGACGAAAATAGACCCAGCCACTTTTTCGGGCTTCCGGCGCACCACTGACATCGGCGATGGGCTTGCGCAGCAATTGCAGACCCATCCAGCCCAGATAGGCCGCGCCAAACCATTGCAGCCCCTGAAACAGGGCAGGCACTGAATGCATTACCGCGGCCAGGCCGAGCACCGCTGCCACCATATAGACCATGTCACCCAGCAGGGTCCCCATGACAGCGCCCAGTCCCGCGGCGACGCCGTTGCGCGCCGTGGCGTTGAGAATCGCCAGCGTGCCCGGGCCGGGGATCAGTTGGAAAACGAAAATCGCGCCGACAAAGCTCGCGTAGTTCTGGATGTCAAACATCGGTCGATCCTTGGTCGCTGCGGCTCCCGGCGTCGGACGCGGTATCCAGCAAGGCATCGAGTTCCTCCCACAGGGGGTCACAAAGCCCTTCACGATAGGCGGCCCGCCTGAAGGCGGCGTGCTCGCTGCGGTACACCCCCCAAAGTCCGCAGCGCTGGTCGACGACGCAGCTTCGGACGTTGGCCAGGCGATCGGCGGCCTTGACCACCAGTGCCAGTTCCCCGGGGCCGGCAACCGTTGCCAGCCGGGCATAGGTGCCGGCCTTGCGCTCGGCCCGGTTGGCCCCCGGTGCGTCGGTCAGCAGACTGACGCATTCGCCTACCAGGTGCCCAAAGCGCTTGCGCACCTCGTCTTCGGTGACCGCGGTGTCCTCGACAACATCATGCAGGTAGCCGACGATCTGTGCCTCGACGCCGTAGGGCGTCAACAGTCCGACGACCGCATCGAGATGAAAGACATACGGCTTGGCACCATACATCTGGCTGCCGTGCGCAGTCACAGCGAAGGATCGGGCATCATCGAGCATGTCTATGGCGTTTCACTGGGGTGTCGTGCGCGCTGCTGGTCGGCGGCGTGCGACGGCAAGGGCACCGCTGTCGTCGGGGCATGGGCCAGGGCTGTCTGCGGCGGCGACGAAGCCGGCAGCACGGTGGCCAGCAGTGCCCGCAGTCCTTCCCACTGCTGCCGCCAGAAGCCACTCTGCGCGGCGGATTCGGCCAGCGGTCCGTGGCTCAGGCCGGAAGGCGGCATCGCCTGCCCGCGATACTGGGTGCCGAAGAGTTGATCCCAGATCGGAAACAGGATCGCGAAATTGCAGCCGAAGCGGTACTGTCGGCCTTCGGGAAGCTCGATCGCATGGTGCCAGCGATGGTAGCGCGGGCTGACCAGCAGCAGCTCGCCAAGGCGTCCGAACGACAGCCGGGCATTGACGTGCGACAGGTTTTCGACGGTTTTCACGGCGATCAGCAGGATGATGAAATGGCCCGGCGGGACGCCGATCAGGAGCGCGATGACGGCGAACCAGAAGCCGCCGATGAGGTCGTCGAGCAGATGGTTGCGACTGTCGGTCCACAGGGTCATCTGGCGTTGGCTGTGGTGGATCGCGTGCAGCGCCCACCACCAGCGGAGCGTGTGCGAGAAGCGGTGGCGCCAGTATTCGGCGAAGTCCAGGAGGATCAGATAGATCAGGAAGCTGAGCAGGGGGCGCGCTTCCAGCGCCGGAAACAGGTCTTCCAGTTGCGGAGGAATGATGTCGTGAAAACGCAGCCAGCCATCCACCGACACGAAGAGCGGGGCCAGCAGGGCGAACACGAGGAGCGGGATGATGCCCAGCCGGTCGAGCAACGAATACAGCACGTCGACGCGCACTGCCTTGCGGTCGGGCCAGACTTCGATCGGGCGCAGCGCCTCCAGCGGTCGCAACAGCAGGTAGGCGGCAGTGATCTGCAGCACCCCGCAGAGGAAGAATTCAACGCCGTCGAAGGCCATTTCCAGATAGCTTCCCAGCCCAAGGGTCAGCAGCACGGGCTCCAGCAGGTGCGCCAGCAGCCAGTCCTGCAGAGCGACGAAGGCTTCCAGTAAGGCGTTGCTCATGGCTGTGGCCGACGGGTGGAAAAACAGAAGCCCTTGCTCTTGAGGCCGCTGATCAAGGGGTCGAGCATCGGCGCAAAGGGATCCTTGCGCGACCAGATCCCGAGGTGGGCCATGACGATGTCGCCATCCTTCAGGCGGTCGAGCGCGCGCTGCACGAGTAATGCGTTCGGGTAGCTGTCGGAAGGCAACTCGTCACCGAGGAAGCCGGCCGGTGCCCAGCCGACATGCTGGTAGCCACAGGCACGCGCCGCTGCGAGCGTGTTCGGGGTGGTGCGCCCACCCGGCGCGCGCCAGAGGGGGTCGAGTCGATGCCCGGTGAGTTCCTGGAAGCGGCTGTCCGGACGCTTCAATTCCTCGCACACGGCAGCTGCGTCCAGGGTTTCGCTGCGGCCATCCGGCAGCCGGTAGCGGACCCGCTCGCCGCTGTCGCTGCGAAAGCTCCCGTGCCGCCAGGTGTGGCTGCCGAAGGCGTGCCCTTCGGCGACGCGCGCGCGCCAGTACGGCGCCCAACTGGCGTCGAGCGCATGGTCGCCACGGGTCGTCTCTTCCTGAGCCAGGAAGAAGGTCGCCTTGACGCCGTGCCTGGCGAGCGTATCGGCAATCAGTTCGGCGTGCCGCATGTTGCCGGTGTCAAAGGTCAGGTACAGGGTGCCCGCCTGGCAAGCCGCCGTGGCGTGTGCCGCGGGCGTGGTCAGCAACAGCATGCCGCTGCCCAGCAGCGTCAGGATTCGGGCCAGGAGGCTAGAGCGCATGGTTTTTCCGGCCACCCCTGCTGACGTGGCTCATGCCGCGTGTTCATCCGTTGGCCAGGGCCGGCCATGCCTTGAGGCGTTCATCGCAGACCCGCGTGGTTGAGAAAGAACACGCCATGCGGCGAACTGCCGACCGGGATCGACATCTTGAGCTTCTTGCTGACCAGATCAATGACCTGTACCTTGCGGGCGAAGCGTGCCGTCGCCCAGAGTTCCTTGCCGTCGGCGCGAACCATCATGTCGTCCGGTCCACCGGGGACATCGTATTTTTCCACGACGGTCATGGTCTGGGTATCGAGCAGCGAAATACTGCCATCGACCGAGCGGTTCGAAACGAAGAAATGCCGCCCGTCGCCCTTCGGTTGAAGGTTGTGGGCGGCGGTGGCGGTCGGCACCTTTCTGACGCTCTTCTGGGCACGCCAGTCGATGACCTCGACGACGCCTTCGCCCATGCAGGCGACCAGCAGGTAGCGATTGTCCGGCGACATCACGATTCCCGCCGGGGTGGCGGCGACCGGCATGACCCAGACGATCTTTTGCGTCCCGAGGCTGATCGCCATGACTTCGTTGGAGTCCTGCAGGGTCACGAAGACAAACTGGCTGCCGTCGTCGAAGGCCATGTGCGAGGGGGTTTTCGGTGCCGGCAGCCGGGCAAGCAGGCGGAAGTCCGTCGGGTCATAGAGATCGACCCGGTCCAGGCGCAGCGATGTGGCGACGAACCATTTCCGGTTCGGCGAGTAGCCCAGCTGATAAGGATCGGAAATGTTACGGATGCGTTTCTGTTCCTGACCGGTGGTCGGGTCGAAGAACACCAGCTGGTTGGAGGCGGCACAGGCAATGACCACGGATTTCTCGTCGGGGGTCGGCATCAGGTGGTGCGGTTCCTTGCACACCGTCGCCTTGCCGGTGACCTGGTAGGTCTCGGTATCGATCAGGCTGATCGTGCCGTCTGCCGAGTTCAGGGCAATCGCCAGCAGCGCGTGTGCCGCGGTGGTCGAGCACAGCAGCAGGATCATCAGCAGCCATCCGGCAGGCCGGCGGACGATGTGGGCGAAGAAGAGGGCGATCATCGCGGACAATCTCAGGCCTTTTTCTGGATCAGTTCAATCTTGTATCCGTCGGGATCCTCGACAAAGGCGATCACCGTCGTGCCGTGCTGCATCGGCCCGGCTTCGCGCACCACCTTGCCGCCACGCGCCTTGATCTGCGCGCAAGCCGCATAGGCGTCGGCGACTTCGATCGCCACATGCCCGAAGGCGTTGCCCAGCTCGTAGGCCGGCGTGTCCCAGTTGTGTGTCAGTTCAAGGACCGCGCCTTCGGCTTCCGGGCCGAAGCCGACAAAGGCCAGGGTGAAGCGGCCGGCCGGGTAATCCTGGCGACGCAGGGCGCGCATGCCGAGTACCTCGGTGTAGAAGGCCAGCGAGCGATCAAGATCGCCAACACGCAACATGGTATGCAGAATCCGCATCCGTTTTCCTTACCAGTGAGGGCAATGGGTCGCGCCAAGCTGCAGGGCTTTGCGCGCGTTCGGGTAATCGGGGTACACCTGCGCGACGATCGACCAGAAGCGCGCACTGTGGTTCATTTCGCGCAGGTGCGCCAGTTCGTGCACCGCGACGTAGTCGATCACCGGCAGCGGGAAGTGGATCAGCCGCCAGTTCAGGCGAATGCCGCTGCGCAGGCTGCAGCTTCCCCAGCGGGTGCGCGCGGATGATAACGAAAGGCGCGGCAGGGCGACGCCGAGCCGGGAAGCGTAATGGCCCAGGCGCTCGACGAACAGCGTGCTGGCCCGCTCGCGCAACGCTTTCTCGAGCAGCAGCGGTGCCTCTGCGGGTGAGCGCAGACACAGGGTGAGTGCGCGTTCGGGCGTTTGCGGGTTCCAGACGCAGCGCCTGGCGCCGATGGCCAGGCGAACGGTGATCGGGCTGCCGAGCAGCGGTATCTGCACGCCATCGACGATACGTAGCGGTTCCGGATGGGGGCGAGCCTGCCATTCGTCGAGTTTGCTTCGGATCCATTCGCGGTGCTGCAGGATCGATGCTTCGACGTCGTGCAGCGAGGCGCCGCTGGGGGCGCCGACACGCAGGCCGCGGTGGTCGATCGAGAGCCCGATGCTGCGGCGCCTGGCCCGGCGCAGCACGTAGCTGACGGTGTGCTCGCCAAGGGCGATGGTGCGCAGCGTTTCGCCGCACGTCGGCGGCCTGAACGAGTGTGGCAATTCAGGCGACGACAGCATCGGCGGCATCCGGGTAGCGGTGCGGCGAGATGCGCTGCATCTCGGCCTCGATCCAGGCGGCGGCCAGGGCATTGATCTTCACCGCAGTCTTGCCCGCGGGATCGATCGGCGGGCCGATGCTGACGGTGATCAGCCCTGCCGAGATGTCCAGGAGGCCCTTTCCCCAGACTTCCCCGGCGTTGTGCGCCACCGGCACCACTCTGGCACCACTGCGGACGGCGAGGTGCGCGCCGCCCGGCTTGTAGCGACACGTTTGTCCGGGCGCGACACGGGTGCCTTCCGGGAAAATCACCACCCAATAGCCTGCGGACAGCCGCTCGCGCCCCTGATCGAAGACCTGCTTGAGGGCATCCTTGGCCGCCGCGCGGTCGATCGAAATCATCTTCATCGCCGCCAGCCCCCAGCCGAAGAACGGTACCCGCAGCAATTCCTTCTTCAGCACAAACACGAGGGGCGGGAAGATCTCCTGCAGCCCGACCGTTTCCCAGGCCGACTGGTGTTTGGCCAGCACCACCGACGGCTCGTCGGGGATGTTCTCGCGGCCGAGGACGCGGTAGCGGATACCCAGTACGAACTGGCAGAGGGCCATGAAGCCACAGCGCCAGACGGCGATGATCCGGTAGCGGGTGGGCATCGGAAACAACACGGCCAAGGAAACGGCGACGCCGAACGGTATGGTCAGCAGGCTGACCAGCAGGAGAAAAAGCGCTGCACGCAGAGCGGCCATCACAGGCTCAGGATATGGTCGGCCGCGGCGGCGAGGTCGGGGAAGATCAGGGTGCCCTCCGGAAGACCGCCTTCGTCCTTGGTTTGCGTCCCCTTGCCGGTCAGCACCAGCAGCGGCGTGGCGCCGACCGCAGCGGCGGCCTGCAGATCGCGCAGGGAATCGCCGACGGCCGGCGTGCCTGGCAGGTCGATGTTGAAGCACTTGGCGATGCGCTCGAACATGCCGCTTTTCGGTTTCCGACAAAGACAGTCGGATTCGACCGTGTGCGGACAATAGAAGATCGCGTCGATGCGTCCACCGACTCCGAGGACCGTCCGATGCATTTTTTCGTGGATGCCATTCAGCGTATCCATGTCGAACAGGCCGCGACCAAGCCCCGACTGGTTGGTCGCGACCACCACGTGGTAGCCCGCCTGGTTGAGCCTGGCGATGGCCTCGAGGCTTCCCGGGATGGGTCGCCATTCGGCAGGCGACCGGATGAACTGCTTCGAGTCGTAGTTGATGACGCCGTCGCGGTCGAGAATGACGAGCTTCATACGGCCAGCCTGGAGATGTCGGCGACCGCGTTGAACTGGTCGAACAGCGCTTTCAGGAGCCCCAGCCGGTTGCCCCGGAGCAACGGCTCCTGGACATTGACCATCACCTCGTCGAAAAAGCGGTCAACCTCGGCACGTACCGAGGCCAGCACCTTGAGTGCGTCGGCGTAATCCTCGTTGGCGACGTGCGACCTGACCACTGGCGCGATCAGCAGCACACGCTGGAACAGGGCTTTCTCGGCGTCTTCCTCGAGCAGGGCGACGTCCGGCTCGGGAAGCACCGACTCGGCCTTCCTGAGGATGTTGCCGATCCGCTTGTTCGCCGCCGCCAGCGCCAGCGATTCGGGGAGCGCCAGGAACTCGCGCACCGCCGCCAACCTGGCCGGAACCAGGTCGATACGCGTCGGCCGTTGCGTGAGCACGGCCTCGATGACGTCGACCGCATGGCCGCTGTCCTTGAGCATGCCGCGCAGGCGCTCGAGCATGAACCCCAGCAGCGGTTCATCGAGCCCTTCGAGCTGGATGCCCTGCTGCCGCAGCGCCGCCTTGGCGTCGCCGATCAGATCGCCGAGGTCGAGCGGCAGCGGCGTCTCCATCAGGATGCGCAGGACGCCGAGCGCCGAACGGCGCAGGCCGAAGGGATCCTTGTCGCCGGTTGGCAGTTGCCCGATGCCGAAGAATCCGACCAGGGCGTCGAGTTTGTCGGCCAGCGCCGCCGCACACGCGATGTTGCCTGCCGGCAGGGTGTCGCCTGCAAAGCGCGGTCGATAGTGTTGTTCGATGGCGTCGGCGACCACCGGCAAGCCCCCTTCGTGCAGCAGGTAGTAGCGGCCCATGATGCCCTGCAGTTCGGGGAACTCGCCGACCATGTCGGTCAGCAGGTCGATCTTGGCAAACAGGGCCGCGCGCTCGGCGAGGTTGGCGTCGGCTCCGAGCTTCTCGGCGATGCTGCGCGCGATCCGGCCCATTCGCTGCGCGCGGTCGCCCAGCGATCCGAGCTTGTGGTGGTAGACCACTGCACCGAGGCGAACGACGCGCGTGGCAAAGCCGTTCCTGCGGTCCTGGTTGTAGAAGAAGCGCGCGTCCGAGAGGCGTGGACGCACGACGCGCTCGTTGCCGGCAATGATATGGCGCGGGTCGTCGACCTGCATGTTGGAAACGATCAGGAACTTGTTGAGCAGTTTTCCGGCGCTGTCGAGCAGCGGAAAATACTTCTGGTTCTGCTGCATCGTCAGGATCAGGCATTCCTGCGGCACTTCCAGATATTCGGGCTCGAACTCGCCGACATAGACCGCCGGCCATTCGACCAGCGCCGTCACCTCGTCGAGCAGGCCATCAGCCGGATTGATGCGGGCCGAGAGTTTTTCGGCGGCAGCTGCGAGTTGTGCGGCAATCGACGCGCGTCGCTCGGGGAAGGCGGCGATCACCTTGCCCGCCAGCAGCCGCGGTGCATAGTCGGCAGGGCTGTCGATGGTGATCTCGCCCGTCGCAAGGAAACGGTGGCCGAGTGTCGTCCGGCCACTCCGCAGGCCCAGCACCTCGCCGGGGACGACGCGCGTACCATGCAGCAGGATCAGGCCATGCACCGGGCGAACGAACTGATGTTCCGAATCTCCCCAGCGCATGACTTTCGCGATCGGCAGCTTGCGCAGGGCGTGCGCAACGATCTCGGCCAGGTGCTTGTCGAGTTCCTCGCCCGGCTGCTCGCGGCGCGCGACAAAGTACTCGCTCTTGCCGTCGGTGATCTTCTGCAGTTGCGCAAAGCTGACGCCCGCCGCGCGCATGAAGCCTTCGAGGGCCCTGGTCGGTTGGCCGGCGGCGTCGAGGGCGCTGGCCACCGACGGGCCCTTCTTTTCCAGCATGCGGTCGGGCTGGCGCCCGGCAACCCCGGTGATGGTCAGCGCCAGACGGCGCGGTGTGGCGTAGGGTGTGCAGACGCTGTCCGCGGCAGCAAACTGCTGCGTCGTCAGGGCGGAGAAAACCGCCTCGGCAAAAGCTTCGGACAGCACCTTGAGTGATTTTGGCGGCAGTTCCTCGGTGCGCAACTCGATCAGGAGCGTATCGTTCATCTCAATGCCCCTCGCCGCCGACACTGGCCTTGCACATCGGGAAGCCGAGTGCCTGGCGGGAATCGTGGTAGGCCTGCGCCACCTCGCGTGCCAGGGCGCGTACGCGGCCAATGTAGGCCGCCCGTTCGGTGACCGAGATGGCGCCGCGCGCATCCAGCAGGTTGAAGGTATGCGAGCACTTCATCACCATTTCATAGCCCGGCAGGGCCAGGCCGGCAGCGATCAGGCGTCGTGCTTCCGATTCGTGTTCGCCGAAATGACGGAACAGCAGGTCCACATTGGAATGCTCGAAGTTGTACTTCGACTGCTCGACTTCGTTCTGGTGATAGACGTCGCCGTAGGTCACCCGGTAGCCTGGTCCTTCGGCCCAGACCAGGTCGAAGACGTTTTCGACTCCCTGCAGGTACATCGCCAACCTTTCGATGCCGTAGGTGATCTCGCCGAGCACCGGTTTGCAGGACAGCGAACCGACTTCCTGGAAATAGGTGAACTGCGTCACCTCCATGCCGTCCAGCCACACTTCCCAGCCCAGCCCCCAGGCGCCCAGTGTGGGACTTTCCCAGTCGTCCTCGACAAAGCGGATGTCGTGCTGGCTGGTATCGATCCCGAGCGCGCGCAGCGAGTCGAGGTAGAGTTCCTGGATGTTCTCCGGCGACGGCTTCAGCACCACCTGATACTGGTAGTAATGCTGCAGGCGGTTCGGGTTTTCGCCGTAGCGGCCGTCCTTTGGCCGCCGCGACGGCTGCACGTAGGCCGCGTTCCAGGGTTCGGGGCCGATCGCGCGCAGGAAGGTCGCGGTATGGAAGGTACCGGCACCGACTTCGATGTCGTAAGGCTGCAGCAGCGCACAGCCCTGTTGGTCCCAGAACTCCTGGAGACGCAGAATGACTTCCTGAAACGTAGGCATGGGAGAGCTTCGTGCAGAACCAAAAGCCGGGATTTTACTTTGTTTCTCGGCCGACAAGAACCTGCTTCCGCCGGCTCCCGGCAAGTCGGCGTGTCAGGCCGTTGCCGATCCCGTTCTGCGGCGACCCGACACGGCAATCCACAACAAGGCGAGACCGATGACCGGCCAGTTCCCCCCGCGGACGAACGGAGTGGCTCCCGAATGGCCGCGTACTTCGCCGACCAGTGCGCCGCGCGTGAAAGCGGGCAGGACCGAGAGTACGCGACCGTCGACGTCGACGATTGCGGTCATGCCGGTGTTGGTGGCGCGCAGCAGCATGCGCCCGGTTTCGAGGGCGCGCATCTGGGCAATCTGCAGGTGTTGCGCCGGTGCCAGCGAGTCTCCGAACCAGGCGACGTTGGACATGTTCACCAGCAGCGTCGCGGCCGGCAACGCGCCGATGATCTCGCTGCCAAAGGCGTCTTCGTAGCAGATGTTCACCCGCACGCGTTGGCCGGCAAGGCGCAGCGGCGCCTGCGTGGTTGAGCCGGCGGTGAAGTCGGACATCGGGATGTTGGCCATCGCCATGAACCAGGCAAAACCCGGCGGAACGAACTCACCGAAGGGCACCAGATGCACCTTGTCGTAGCGCTGCCGGCCTGACGCCCCCAGGCTCACCGCCGCATTGTAGTAGTGCCTGCCTTCGGCCACCGGGATGCCGAGCAGCAGTTCGCCTTGCTGGCGCAGCGCGAGTTGCTGCAGGGCGTCGAGATAGTCCGCGGGAATCTGGTCGAGGAAAGCGGGCAGGGCGGTTTCGGGCAGAACCGTGAGCCGCGCCGGGTTCTCCAGTGCCAGCCGGTAGTAGCTGTGCAGTGAATCGGCGAAACGCTCGGGCCGCCATTTCATTTCCTGCGCCACGTTGCCCTGCAGCAAGGCCACCGACAGCGGCTCACCTTCCTCCTGCGTCCAGCGGACCTCGCGCAGCAGTTCGCCGGCTGCCAGGATCGCGGCAGCGGCGACCAGCGGCAGAGCCGGACACCAGCGCAACCAGCCGCGTGCCGGGCAGTCGGCGGTAGACAGCCAGCGCCTGACGATCTCGAAGATCAGCGCGCCGAGCAGCGCCGAAGCCAGCGACGCGCCATGGACGCCGAGCAGCGGCACATAGCCGGCGAGCGGACTCGGTGGCGTTTGCGAGTAGCCGGCGGACAGCCACGGAAAACCGGTGAACACCCAGGCGCGCAAGCCCTCGGTCAGCACCCACAGGGCGGCGAAGAGCAGGGCGCGAGGCCAGTAGCCGGGCGCGGCAAGGCGAACGAAGAGCGCGCCGGCCAACGCCGGGTAAATCGCCAGCACGCCGCAGAACAGCAACGTCGCCAGGCCCGCCAGCGCTGCCGGCATGCCGCCAAAGACGCTGAGGCTGACATAGACCCAGGAGACGCCGGTCAGGAACTGGCCAAGGCCATAGGCGGCGGCGATCAGCGCACCGTGGCGGACCTGTCCTTGGCCGCCGATTACCGCGCAGAGCAGGCCGAAGAGGCCGCCGAGGCTCAGCCAGTTGGCGGGAAACCAGCCGACCGGCGCAAAAGCGACGACACCCGCAGCACCGAGCAGGCTGGCGCCGAGGCAGCGCCAGCCCAGGCTCCTATTCAGAATCGTCAGCCGCCGGCGAACGCGAGACGACCAGCGTATAGATGCGCCGGCTGTCGGCGCGCAACACCTGGAAATTCACGTCGTCAATGGCGATCGTTTCATTGAACTGCGGTACCCGCCCAAGATGGTTCAGGATCAGTCCGCCGACGGTATTGCATTTCTCGTCGCTGAAGCGGGTGTCGAAAGCAACATTGAAGTCCGCCACGGTGGTATGCGCCTTGACCCGGTACGCCCCGTTCTGATCGAGCTGAATATTGTCGTCCGCCTCGTCGAAGTCGTATTCGTCCGAGATATCGCCGACGATCTGTTCGAGCACGTCTTCGATGGTGATCAGGCCGGCAATGCCGGCGTATTCGTCAATGACGATCGCCATGTGATTGCGCGAGACGCGGAACTCGCGCAGCAGGACGTCGAGACGCTTGTATTCAGGGATGAACACCGCCGGCCGCAGCCAGTCGCGCAGGCTGAAACCGTCGGCGTGCGGCACCCGCAGCAGGTCCTTGGTCAACAGGATGCCGATGACGTTGTCGCGGCTGCCGTTGATCACCGGAAAGCGCGAGTGCAGGGTCGTGTTGACCTGGTTGATGACCTGCTGCAGCGAATCCTGGACATCGACGACCTCCATCATCGGCCGCGGCACCATGACTTCCCGGACGCTCATTTCCGAAGCCGCGAGCGCGCCCTCGATGATGCCCAGGGCATCGGCATTGAGCAACTGGCGCTGGTGCGCGGCGTGCAGGAGTTGCATGAGTTGTTCGCGATCCTCGGGTTCATGCACCAGCAGCGAGGAGAGACGTTCAAAGAATCCGGGTTTGTGAGCGGGGTTGCTGTCCATAGGGGCCTTCTGGCGTGCGGGTCGCGTCAGCGACCGACTTATCGGTTCTCTCCTGGATGCCGGAGTGGACCTGTGGGGGTGAGGTGAGGGTCACGACTCGTCGCGGTAGGGGTCCGCGTAGCCCAGGGCAGCGAGTATGCGCCGTTCATGGCCTTCCATTGCGGCAGCCTGTTCGTCGCTCGCTTCATGGTCGTAGCCCTGCAGGTGCAGCAGGCCATGGACGACCAGATGCGCGCAATGCGCTGCCAGCGACTTGCCCTGCTCGTTTGCCTCGCGAACGAGGACCGGCGCGCACAACACCAGGTCGCCGCAGACACTGGGTTCGATCTGGTAGGGGAAGGACAGGATGTTGGTCGCGTAGTCCTTGTCACGGTACCCGCTGTTGAGTCGCCGCCCTTCCTCGGCGTCGACAAAGCGCACGCTGATCTGCCCGCCCGGTCTGCCGGTCGCCTTCAGCGTGCGACGCACCCAGGTCCGGACCTGCTTCCTGCCGGGTAGCGTGGCCTTTTGACAGGCGTACTGCACGCCGAGATCCAGGCGCTTATTCTTTGGCATGCTTTCTTGCCGCGTTTGCCGCGGCTTCGCGGGCCTCGAGCGCCGCGGTATGCGCTTCGTAAGCGGAGACGATGCGCGCCACCAGGGGATGGCGTACCACGTCTTCCTTGAGGAACTCGGTGAAAGCGATGCCGCGAACCTCCGTGAGGATCTGGCGGGCTTCGATCAGGCCGCTCTTCTGGCCGCGTTGCAGGTCGATCTGGGTGACATCGCCGGTGACTACCGCCTTGGCGCCGATGCCGATGCGCGTCAGGAACATCTTCATCTGCTCGGGCGTCGTGTTCTGCGCTTCGTCGAGGATGATGAAGGCGTGGTTCAGGGTGCGGCCGCGCATGTAGGCCAGCGGGGCAATCTCGATCGCGCCGCGTTCGAAGAGCTTGCCGACGCGCTCGAAGCCCATCAGATCGTACAGCGCATCGTACAGCGGTCGCAGGTACGGATCGACCTTCTGCGCCAGATCCCCCGGCAGGAAGCCGAGGCGCTCGCCGGCCTCGACGGCTGGACGGGTCAGCACGATGCGCTGCACCAGTTCGCGTTCGAAGGCGTCGACCGCGGAAGCGACCGCCAGGTAAGTCTTGCCGGTACCGGCGGGACCGGTACCAAAGGTGATGTCGTGTTCCTGGATGCTTTTCAGGTATTCGATCTGCCGCGGCGTGCGCCCGTGCAACTCGCTCTTGCGGGTCATCAGTGCCGGCGAAACGCCGCCGCCCGAGCTGATGTTGCGCACCGGCCGGTTGAGCAGTTCGATCAGGCCGAGCTGGATTTCGTCGACCGACAAGGTGTCCTTGGCCTGCGCGTAGAACTGCTGCAGGGCCTCGGAGGCGCGCGCGGTCTGCGCGGTCTCGCCGCGCAACGTAAAGCGCTCGCCACGGCGGGCGATCGAGACGTCGAGTGCCGTCTCGATCTGGCGCAGATTCTCGTCGAGCACGCCACAGAGGTTGGCGAGCTGCTTGTTGTTGACCGGCGACAGCAGCAGTTCGGTGCTCGGCCGCTTGGCGGTGACCGTCCTGGCGGTCATGCCGGTCGGCTCACGATTTCACCGCGCAGCGAGTGCGGCATCGCGGAGGTGATGCGCACATCCAGGAAGCGATCGAGGAACACCGTGTTGTCGGTGGCATGCCCGGCAAAATTGACGACGCGGTTGTTGTCGGTGCGCCCGGCCAGTTCATTGCGGTCCTTCTTCGACAGACCTTCGACGAGCACGCGCTGGACGCTGCCGACCATTGCCGCGGAAACGGCCTGCGCCAGTTCGTCGATGCGCTTCTGCAGACGCAACAGGCGTTCGAGCTTGACCGGCTGCGGCGTATCGTCGGCGAGATCCGCCGCCGGGGTGCCCGGACGCGCGCTGTAGAGGAAAGAGAACGAGGCATCGAAGCCGACCTCGTCGATCAGTTTCATGGTTTTCTCGAAATCCTCGGCCGTCTCCCCCGGAAAGCCGACGATGAAATCCGAGGATAGCGACAGGTCGGGGCGTGCCGCCCGCAGCTTGCGCACCAGGCTCTTGTATTCGAGCGCCGTATAGCCGCGTTTCATCGCCGCGAGGACGCGATCCGATCCCGACTGGACCGGCAGATGCAGGTGCGATACCAGCTTCGGCACCCTGGCATAGACCTCGATCAGTCGCGGCGAGACCTCGCGCGGATGCGAAGTCGTGTAGCGGATGCGTTCGATGCCGGGAATCTCGGCGATGTACTCGATCAGCAGCGCGAGGTCGGCCGCCTCCTCGCCGGCAGGGGCCTGGCCGCTGCCGCTCATCGCGCCCCGGTAGGCATTGACGTTCTGGCCGAGCAGCGTGACCTCCCTGACCCCCTGCGCCGCCAGGCCCGCCACTTCGGTCAGGACGTCGTCGAAGGGGCGCGAAACCTCTTCACCGCGGGTGTAGGGCACGATGCAGAACGAACAGAACTTGCTGCAGCCCTCCATGATCGAGACGAAGGCCGCAATGCCCTCGACCCGGGCGGGTGGCAGATGGTCGAACTTCTCGATCTCGGGGAAGGAAATGTCGACCTGCGACTTGCCCAGCCGGCGCCGTTCGGCGATCAACTGCGGCAGGCGATGCAGGGTCTGCGGGCCAAAGACGACGTCTACATACGGCGCGCGCGCGACGATCGCCGCACCCTCCTGACTTGCCACGCAACCGCCGACGCCGATGACCAGGTCGGGATTGGCCAGCTTCAGCAGGCGTACCCGGCCGAGGTCGTGGAAAACGCGTTCCTGCGCTTTCTCGCGTACCGAGCAGGTGTTGAAGAGGATGATGTCCGCGTCGTCGGGAGTGTCGGTCTTGACGATTTCTTCGGAGGCAGCGAGCACGTCGGCCATCTTGTCCGAATCGTACTCGTTCATCTGACACCCGAAGGTGCGGATGAACAGTTTTTTGGCCATCTTTTACCTGATTTTGTTAGCGTGGGCGCGACACCGAGGCTTCGCCCGGCGTCAGCATCCAGACGCGATAAATCGCGCCGGAAGCGTCGGTGATGTAAACGACCTCGACTGGGTTCTGGATCTGCATCGGCATCACGATCAGGTTCTGCCGGCTGCGGATCTGCGCTGTCGGGGCCAGGGGCAACTCGCGTCCGCTGATCGTCACGAAGCCGTCACCCGTCGGCGGCTGCATGACGCCCTGTCTGGCCTCGTCGGGTAGCGAGCGGCTCAGTGCCTGTCCTTCGTATGCCATCTGCGGGTCGGGCGCCGGCGCCAGGGCAGCCTCGGCGATGGCGCTGAGGATGCTGTACAGCAGGGCGGAAGGGATGTCCATCGCCGCATTATAGACAAGGCGGCACCCCGATGGCAGTCCATCGTGCGTCAGGTACCGGTTCTTCGACCGGTCGGTGTTGCTCCCTTGCAGTACAATCATGCTTTTGCTGCCGTACAACCTTTGAGAAAGGACGTCGCCGTGCTGGAATCCTATCGTGCCCATGTTGCCGAGCGCGCTGCGCTTGGTATTCCGCCGCTGCCGCTGACCGCGAAGCAGACCGAGGAACTGATCGGACTGCTGAAGAACCCGCCCGCGGGTGAAGAGGCGAATCTCGTCGAGCTGATCACCTACCGTGTGCCGGCCGGGGTGGACGACGCGGCCAAGGTCAAGGCCGAGTTCCTGGCCCGAGTGGCCAAGGGCGAAGAGTCCTGCGCCCTGATCTCGAAGGAAAAGGCGACCGAACTGCTGGGGACGATGCTCGGCGGTTACAACGTCAAGCCGCTGATCGACCTGCTCGCCGGTCCGACCGGTACGATTGCTGCCGAAGCGCTCAAGAAGACCCTGCTGGTGTTCGATTTCTTCCACGACGTCAAGGAACTGGCCGACAAGGACAACGCCAACGCCAGGGCGGTCATGCAGAGCTGGGCGGATGCGGAGTGGTTCACCTCGCGCCCGCCGGTGCCCGCTTCGCAGAAGCTGACCGTTTTCAAGGTCACCGGCGAAACCAACACCGACGACCTGTCGCCGGCGCCCGACGCCTGGTCGCGCCCGGACATCCCGCTGCACGCGCTGGCCATGCTCAAGAACCCGCGTCCGGGGATCGACCCCGACAAGCCGGGCGAGCGCGGCCCGATCAAGCAGCTTGAGGAACTCGCGAAGAAGGGCCATCTGATCGCCTACGTCGGTGACGTCGTCGGCACGGGTTCGTCGCGCAAGTCGGCGACCAACTCGGTGCTGTGGTTCACCGGCGAGGACATTCCCTACGTGCCGAACAAGCGCTTTGGTGGCGTCTGCCTCGGCTCTAAGATCGCCCCGATCTTCTTCAACACCATGGAAGACGCCGGCGCGCTGCCGATCGAACTCGACTGCGGCCAGATGGACATGGGCGACGAGATCGAACTGCAGATCGACGCCGCCACCTCGAAGGTCATCGCGCTGAAGAACGGCGCGGTGATCGCCGAATCGCAACTGAAGACGCCGGTGATCCTCGACGAAGTGCGCGCCGGTGGCCGCATCCCGCTGATCGTCGGCCGCGGCCTCACCACGCGTGCCCGTGAAGCGCTCGGTCTGCCGGTGTCGACGCTGTTCTGTCTGCCGCAGAATCCGGCCGATCCGGGCAAGGGTTACTCGCTGGCGCAGAAGATGGTCGGCCGTGCCTGCGGTCTGCCGGAAGGCAAGGGCGTCCTCCCCGGGACCTACTGCGAACCGCGGATGACCACCGTCGGCTCGCAGGACACCACCGGCCCGATGACCCGCGACGAACTCAAGGATCTGGCCTGCCTCGGCTTCTCGGCGGACATGGTGATGCAGTCGTTCTGCCATACCGCCGCCTACCCGAAGCTGGTTGACGTCCGGATGCACCGCGAACTGCCGTCGTTCATCAGCACCCGCGGTGGCGTCGCGCTGCGACCCGGCGACGGCGTCATCCACTCCTGGCTCAACCGCCTGCTGCTGCCCGACACCGTCGGCACCGGCGGCGACTCGCACACGCGTTTCCCGATCGGCATCTCGTTCCCGGCCGGTTCGGGCCTGGTCGCCTTTGCCGCGGCCACCGGCGTGATGCCGCTGGACATGCCGGAATCGGTACTGGTGCGCTTCAAGGGTTCGCTCGCCGAAGCCGGCAAGCGCGGCGTGACGCTGCGCGACCTGGTCAACGCGATCCCCTTCTACGCGATCAAGGCCGGCCTGCTGACCGTCGAGAAGAAGGGCAAGAAAAACATCTTCTCGGGCCGCATCCTCGAAATCGAAGGGCTGCCGGATCTCAAGGTCGAACAGGCCTTCGAACTCTCCGACGCCGCTGCCGAGCGTTCGGCCGCCGCCTGTGCGGTGGCGCTGAACAAGGAGCCGATCATCGAGTACATGCGCTCGAACATCACGCTGATGAAGTGGATGATCGCCAACGGCTACTCCGACGCCCGCACCCTTGGTCGCCGCATCAAGGCCATGCAGGCCTGGATCGCCAAACCGGAACTGCTGCAGGGTGACGCCGACGCGCAGTACGCCGCGGTGATCGAGATCGACCTCGCCGAGGTCACCGAGCCGCTGGTCGCCTGCCCGAACGACCCCGACGACGTCAAACTGCTCTCCGCCGTCTCCGGCACGAAGATCGACGAAGTCTTCATCGGCTCGTGCATGACCAACATCGGTCACTTCCGCGCCGCCGGCAAGGTCCTCGAAGGCAAGACCGACATTCCGACGCGCCTGTGGATCGCGCCGCCGACCAAGATGGACGCGATGATCCTCAACGAGGAAGGTTATTACGCGATCCTCGGCAAGTCCGGCGCGCGCATGGAAATGCCCGGCTGCTCGCTGTGCATGGGCAACCAGGCGCAGATCCGCAAGGGCAGCACGGCGATGTCGACCTCGACGCGCAACTTCCCGAACCGTCTCGGCATCGACACCAACGTCTATCTCGGCTCGGCCGAACTCGCCGCCGTCTGCGCGCTGATGGGCAGGATCCCGACGCCGGCCGAGTATCTGGAGCAGGTGCAGGCGGTCAACGCCAAGGCTGCGGAGGTGTACCGCTACATGAACTTCGATCAGATCAGGGAGTTCAGTGACGTGGCGGATACGGTGACGGTGTAGGCGTCAAGTCAGCGGCAAT
>JADKBU010000037.1 GCA_016714935.1 Candidatus Accumulibacter propinquus
TCAAAAACATGCTTAAGAATCAATGTAGTGCGGTGCAAAGAAATCTCTAATGGCACAACGAGCCCGTAATTTCGGGGTCAGGTGATGAGTTTCTTCGTCCCTCCTGGTGTGGGGTTGATGCCCAAGGCGCGATAGATGGCCATCAACTCGGGCTCAGCGACGGTTGCCTTGCGAACATTGAGGGTACGACCGTCGCGCTGGCGGAAGGTGGCGGTGACCCGGCGCTGCACCGAGAGGGTCTCACGCAGGGTCGCCCAACTATCGGTGATCCCCGCGGCCTTTAACTTTACCCGCAGGAACTGTACGCACTGGTAGGCCAGCACGGTGATGAAGAGATGGCCGTCTGAGCGGTTCTCCTTGTGGTGATAGACCGGTCGCAAGCCGAGTTCGCTCTTCAGACTACGAAAGACGCTCTCGAGGTCGGTGAGCATCGTATAGGTGCGCCAGAGCCGCTCTTCATCCCAGCCGAGTTCGTTGGTGCGCAAGCAATAGACGCCCGGATGGGTGGCCATCGTGCCGTCGACCGGCGTTCTGTGCCAGGTGATGCCCGGTGACGATTTGCCGGAGTCATCGGTGGCAAGGTCCACCGTGAAGTGCTGGCTGGCGCCGCCGCTTTCTGCTTGAGTCGGCCGACGCGTTCAAGTAACTTGTCGTGGCGTTTCTCGCAACGAGGCTTCTTCAGGCCCTCGCTGGATTTGCTGCAACCCGGCTTCGAAACGCTGGCTGGCCTTGGCGTGCATCGCCTCTTCCTTGAGCTGGCGACTCGGAGAATGGCAATGCAGGAGCCGTTCTTTGCCGTCCTGGCTGACCTCCTTCTGCAGATGCAGTGGCTCCTCGGCAGCCGTCTCGATGGTCACCGAGCAGGTCTCGTCGAACTGGCGTGTGCCCCCGCGACGAACCACCAGATAGCGGTACCCGTGTTCGCCGAGCCACGTGATGTTGGCCTCGGTGGCAATGCCTGCGTCCATGACCACCAGCGCCCCTGCCGGGGCGTCCAGTGCGGCCAGCATGCCGGTCAGTGTGCTGCCTTCACTCACGTTGCCGGCGAAGGTCTGTGAGCGCCGCACAAAGCCGCTGCCGTCAAGCACCAGACCGAGGGTCACCAACGGGCAGTCGCTGCGCTTCTCTTTCGAACGCCCGCGCCTGGCCTTGCGGATTGCCACTGACTTCGCCTTCGAAATAGGTGTTGGTCAGGTCGTAGAGGGTGACCGTCTCTGCCAGGTCAAAGAGCGTCTGAACGCTGCTGAACAGACGCGTTTCAATCTCCTCCCGATGCTTCATCAGGACGTCCGAAGCGCGGTACAGGCTCAGTGTGACATCGCAGCGAAGTCGACGTCGATCAACTCGCCCAGGGCACTCTGCCGCACCAGCCAGTTCCAGGTCGCCAGTTCAGAGCCGGGCCGCCCCATTCTCCCGATCAGATTGCCGATAATCGCCGCACGCACGACGCCACTGACGCCCAATGCGCTCAACGTGTCGATCAAACCCAGTTCAGTCAAGGCAAAGAGTCCCACCTGTTCCACACCGACCGAACGGGGTTGTGTCAGTTGCAGCGAGTCGACATCGACTTCCTGGAAGTCCGCTAACGGCCGTAAATTTCCAGCGTCAGCGGCCGCCGGCTCGACGGCCGGCGCGCGCGCCACCAGTTGCCCGGCATAGCGCTGAGCGGCACGCTCGATAGGCTCAGCGCATTGCAGCGGCAGCAGCGCTTGCTGAGGATGAAGCAGGTGCTCGATGCGGCTACACAGGGTCGGCCAGTCTTCCTGCTTGATCGCGAAGTTTCGCCCGAGGTTCAGGACAGTGATCTGCCGCACCTTGCCCCCCGACGCGCTCGCCGCGCACCAGCCGATAGGTGAAGTACCCTCGCCGGTCGCCTGGTTGTTGGTCCGTGTCCGTCGAATAAACATGCTCACGATCGTACAACAAAAGCAAGGGAAATTATGGGTCACGACAAAAACTTATGGCACAACAAAAAGCCGGCAAAAACCACTACATTCTAAATCAACACGTTATATTTCAAGCTGACCCGAAAACACCATATTATGACATTGGGGTGTTAAACTTCGGTTATGGGGATTGTAAGGCGGGTCCGCCCAAAGTCAATCGCTTGGCATGCCGTCGCGCGTCAAGGTGACGCTTGCCGATGGGCAGCCAGGCTGGCAGAAAGCCGGTTTGCCGCGGCGTCACAAGTGAACACGGGGTTGCGGGGGCGATTGCCCGCTGTGAAGCCGAACGACACCGCGAACGGCAGCGCCGTGCGATCGCTGCGGAAGACCGGAATCGCGATCGATCATCACGGAGGACCCCGCAGCTTCGGAGGGTCACGTTGTGGCAGAAGGGTCGCGACCACCCGGAACTGACCGATCCCGCAATGCGGACAGCGTGCCTGCTCGATGCACGTGACCCGCTGCATGAACTCGGCGACCGACTCGACCACCGCGGGCGCAGGTGGCGGCACGTTGAGTGCCGCACGAGCAGCCGCCAAAGCCTCCTTTTTGCGCGTCGGCGAGAGCAAACCGTAGTGACGGATCCGCTTGAAACCGGCCGGCAGGACGTGTTGCAAAAAGCGGTCGATGAACTCGGTTCCCGGCACGTGCAGTGTGCGCTTCTTGCCGCTGGCGGGATCGGCGCGGACACGCAGCAGCACGTCGTTGCCGTCGATGCCGAGAATCCGCTCGTTGGAGATCGCCACTCGGTGCGTGTAGCGGCCGAGGTACTCGAGCACCGCTTCGGGACCACCGAGTGGCTGCTTGGCATAGACCACCCAGTCATGGGTGTGGAGTCGTTGCTTCAGACGTTGCCAGTCGGCTGGGGTGGCCACGAGTCCCGGCAAGCGGTCGGCGCTGCGCAAGGCCTCGATTCCGGCAATGAACTTGCCGCGAAAGACCTGTGACAGCGCGCGCACCGGGAAGAGGAAGCCCTTTTTCGGCGAGATCCACTGGCCGTTTGCCGCCAGCGCCCCACCGGCCACCAGCGCATGGAGATGGACGTGCCGGCCGAGATCCTGTTTCCACGTGTGCAATACCAGCGAGAAGGCCGGCACGCCCCCGAGATGTCGCGGACTGGCGGCGAACCCGGCGAGCGTTGCCGAAACCGCGGAGAAGAGATTCTCGTAGAGCGGTTTCGGGGTGGCGGCAAGCAGGGCATTGAGCTCGTGCGGTAGGGTGAACACCAGATGAAAGTACGGGACGGGCAGCACTTCGCGCCGCCGTGCGGCGAGCCACGCCTCCTTCGCCCGGGTCTGGCATTGCGGGCAATGCCGGTTGCGACACGAGTGATAGACGTGCCGAACCGTCCCGCAGTGGTCACAGGTTTCGACGTGACCGCCGAGGATCGCCGTGCGGCAGGCCAGGATCGCACGCCAGACGCGGGCTGCCCCGCGCGCCAAAGCCTTGCTGGCGAGGTAGGCCGGACCGAAGGTGGCCAGCACCCCGGCCAGGCCGGCCACTTTCACCGGCGCCGGTCAGGTGGGCGTGAGCAGTTCGAGCGGTGAAGTGGTGCCGGTCAGGCGGGACTGCGCCAGATGAAAGTAGCGCATCGTCGTGCTCACGTGGCCGTGTCCCAGCAGCCGCTGGATGGTGTGGATATCGACGCCGGCTTCGAGCAGGTGGGTGGCGAAGGCGTGGCGAAGGGTATGGATGCCGCCGCCCTTGGGCAGACGGGCGGCATCGCGGACCGCACCATAGAGGCGCTGGACGGTCTGGTCGTAGATCGGACCATCGCCCACCCGGTTCGGGAAGACCCAGCGCCGGGGTCGGAAGGCGCGCCAGTACAGCCGTAACGAGTCGAGCAGGCGCGGTGAGAGCAGCGTGTAGCGATCCTTGCCGCCTTTGCCCTGGCGGACCTTGATGCACATCCGGTCCGGCGCGGATTCGATGTCGGACAGTTCCAGGGTGCAGACCTCTGAGAGTCGCAATCCGGCGGCGTACACCGTTTCCAGCAGGGTGCGCTCGCGCAAGGTCTTGCAGTGCGCAAAGAGGCGCGCCACTTCGTCGCGTGACAAGACCAGGGGTAGCCGCTTGGGTACCTTGGCCATCGGAATGTCAAACCTGGCCGTTTCTCTTCCGAGAACGGTGCCAAACAGAAACCGAAAAGCACAGGCCGCCTGATTGACGCTGGCGTAGGCCAGTTTCTTCTCGGTGATCAAGTGCAGCAAGTACGACTGAATCGCTTCGCCATCAAGGGTGTCGGGCGAGCGCCAGTAGTACTTGGCCAGCGTCCGGGCGGACGGGGGAAAAACGCGAACCCCGGCCGAAAGAGGGCCGTTTTCCCAACACCGGGGAAAACCCCCCGCCCCCCCCCCCCCGGGGGTGTTTCCCCCCCCCCCCCCCCCCCCCCCCCCCCCCCCCCCCCCCCCCCCCCCCCCCGGGGGGGGGGGGGGGGGGGGGGGCCCCCCCCCCCCGGGGGGGGCCCCCCCCCCCCCGGGGCCCCCGCGGGCGGGGGGCCGCGCCCGGCCGCCCGGGCCGGTTGTTCGGCCGCGCGGGGGCCTTGGGGGGGGGCCGGGGGGGCCCCCCCCCCCCCCCCCCCCCCCCCCCCCCCCCCCCCCCCCCCCCCCCCCCCCCCCCCCCCCCCCCCCCCCCCCCCCCCCCCCCCCCCCCCCCCCCCCCCCCCCCCCCCCCCCCCCCCCCCCCCCCCCCCCCCCCCCCCCCCCCCCCCCCCCCCCCCCCCCCCCCTCCCCCACCACACCCGCCAGCCGCGGTTCCTGGGGCCGCGGCCACGCAGCATTGCGCCTGGCGTTAAGGCACGAGGTTGGCTACCGCGGAACCCGGCCATCCATGCTCACCCTGATCAAGATCGACATTCCCAGTCAAGCGACAAAGATCGCGGTTGCGGATCGCCATTGCCGGTCAAGGCGGCCGGTCTTCAGGCTTTGTCTAAAAGGCGATGCCGCCTCTCCATGACCCGATCATTCCACGAAACCCCACCCGGCCATCCAGTCATTCTCACGCCACCGCGCCAGTGGGGGGGGCAGCTGGGGGCGGCCCATTCAGGTTAGTTCAACGAATAGCGATCATCTGAAGTCTCCCGGTGCAAACGTAACATGGCTCTGATCATCAGGCTAAGCGACTGCATACTCCGTAAGGGCATGACGGCCGCAAAGAACTACCTTTCCGAGGAGGAGTTGAATCTACTGAACTTGATCGTAGACCAGTGTCTATTCTTCCCCAATGCTCAGGCCAAACAGAAAAGGGGGATGACCGGGGATGACCGAACAGAATGTCAGGAATATCGCCAAGCCTGCCAGGTCCAAGAAACGGCAGGAGTAGATCCGTTTGCGGCTGCAATGTCGAAGCACGCGTTGTCTGGGCAGCAAACAACCAGCCCTCTTGTGCCGCTCGGCTCTCTCAGGTCAACACTGAACACCCGCCAGCACAGGCCCGCGCCATGCGTTCGAGGGCCGCATCGAGCGTGGCGCGCGGACAACCGAAATTGAGACGGACCCAGCCGGGGAGGCCGAAGTCGACGCCACTCGACAGGCCGACACCGGCCGCCTCGAAGAAGGCAGCCGGATCGGCCTGCCCCAGGGCACGCGCGTCGATCCACGCCAGGTAGGTCGCCTCGACGTGGCTGACGGAAAGTCCCGGCATCGCGGCAACGGCCGCTTCGACACGGTCGCGGTTGCGGCGCAACACCGTGATCAGCGCACGCCGCCAGTCCTCGCAGTCGCGGTAGGCGATCTCGGTTGCCGCCAGGCCCAGGATATTGACGTGCGGCACGATACCGCGCATTACGCCGGTGAAGCGGCGGCGCAGCGCGACGTCGGGAATCACTGCAAAGGAGCAGCCCAGACCCGGAATGTTGTAGGTTTTCGAGGGCGCCATCAGGGTGATGCTGCGGCGGGCGATGTCGGCGTCGAGCATCGCCAGCGGCAGATGTTGGCGGCCCTCGTCGAGGATCAGCCCGCAGTGGATTTCATCGGAGCAGACGATCAAATCGTGCCGTTTGCAGAAAGCGGCAACGGCGTCGAGTTCGTCGGCGTCCCAGGCCCGCCCGACCGGGTTGTGTGGGTGGCAGAGCAGCAGCAGGCGGCTGCGCGGCTGCAGCGCGGCGGTCAGCGCCGTGAAATCCCAGGCCCAGCGGCCATCGGCCTGCTGCCGCAGCGCGGCGCTGGACAGTTGCCGGCCCGAGAAGTGTGGCGCCGAGAGGAAGGGAGGATAGACCGGCGTCGCGGTCAGTACGTCGCCGTCGACGGCGCGGCAGGCGAGATTGAGCCCGCACACCAGGCCGGGCAACCACACCAGCCAGTCGGCCTCGACCTGCCAGCCGTACTCACGCTGCAGACTCCCGAGCACGGCGGCATGGAGTGCCGGCGATGGCTCGGGGTAGCCGTAACACGCTTGCCCGACGCGCGCGTGCAGGGCCTCGACAATCGCCGGTGGCGAGGCGAAATCCATGTCCGCCACCCACATCGGGAGCACGTCGCGGCCGGCGTACTTGTTCCACTTGAGCGAATCGCCGCCGCGGCGGTCGATGACCCGGTCGAAGTCAAAGTCGTCCATGTGTGGGTCCGGATCGCGGGCTTCGAGGGGGATGTTGTTGAGCCCTTCGCCGACACCGGAGGCGATGTTCATGGACATACGGAAGACCTTTCTGAATTCAGGTCACAAACAGGCAAGCCGGCGCCGTGGACCTAGGCCAGGAACAGTTTGTAGGCCGGATTGCCGCTCTCGTTCCAGTAGGCGTAGCCGAGTTTTTCCAGGAACTCCTCGAAATCGCCCATCTCGTTCGGCGGCACCTGCATGCCGACCAGCACGCGGCCATAGTCGGCGCCGTGGTTGCGGTAGTGAAAGAGACTGATGTTCCAGCCGGCGCTCATGCGGTTGAGGAAGTTCATCAATGCCCCTGGACGTTCGGGAAACTCGAAGCGATACAGGATCTCGTTGTCGACCCGTGGCGAATGCCCGCCCACCAGATGGCGAACGTGACCCTTGGCCATTTCGTCGTCGGTCAGGTCGAGGGTCGGATAGTCGTGCTTGCGCAGGTGTTCGAGCAGCCGCACCGACTCGGCGCGCGACGCCACCTGGATGCCGACAAAGACGTGCGCGTCACGCTGGTCGTTGTAGCGATAGTTGAATTCGGTAATGTTGCGCGCGCCGATCAGCGAGACGAACCGCTTGTAGGCGCCGGGCATCTCCGGCAGGGTGACGGCGAAAACGGCTTCGCGTCGTTCGCCGATTTCGGCGCGCTCGGCGACAAAACGCAGACGGTCGAAGTTCATGTTGGCGCCGGATGCCGTCGCCACCAGCGTCTTGTCCTTCAGCCGGTGCAGCCGGGCGTATTCCTTGGCGCCGGCAACAGCCAGCGCGCCAGCCGGTTCGAGCACGGCACGGGTGTCCTCGAAAACATCCTTGATCGCCGCGCAGATGGCGTCGGTGTCTACCAGCACCATCTCATCGACATACATCTGGCAGAGGCGGAAGGTCTCCTCGCCGACGTACTTGACCGCCGCACCGTCGGCGAACAGGCCGACATGGTCGAGACGGACACGCTTGCCGGCCTTGAGCGAGCGCGTCATGGCGTCGGCGTCGACGGCTTCGACGCCGATGATTCTGGTCTCCGGCCTGACCCGCTTGATGTACGCCGCGACGCCGGAAATCAGGCCACCGCCGCCGACACAGCAGAAGACGGCGTGAATCGGCTTGGCGTGCTGGCGCAGAATCTCCATGCCGATGGTGCCCTGGCCGGCGATCACTTCCGGATCATCGAAAGGATGCACGAAGCTCAGCCGCTCGCTCTTCTCGAGTTCCAGTGCGTGCGTGTACGCGTCATCGTAGGATTCGCCGGCGAGCACCACCTCGCCGCCACGGCTCTGGACGGCCAGCACCTTGATCTGTGGCGTCGTCGTCGGCATCACGATCACTGCCCGGCAGCCGACCTTGGCCGCCGCCAGCGCGACACCCTGCGCATGATTGCCGGCGGACGCACAGATCACACCTCGCTTGAGCTTGTCGGCGGAGAGATGCGCGATCTTGTTGTAGGCGCCGCGCAGCTTGAAGGAAAAGACCGGCTGCAGATCTTCGCGTTTCAGCAGGACACGATTGCCGATGCGTGCCGACAGGGCCGGCGCGGGGTCAAGCGGCGTTTCAATCGCGACGTCGTACACCTGCGCGTTGAGAATTCTTTCGAGGTAATCCGTGTGCATGGCTGCGGAATGGCCGATCGGTTGACTAAACCGGCGATTCTAGCAGCAGAAACCGCAAGCCCAGACACCCTTGTCGTTCGGCATCCGCAAGAGCTGCTGCAGGGTACCGCTCATCGGCCACTCCAGATTGCCACCGGCGGGCGGGATCGGCAAGCAGACGTGGCTTTTCTCTTCCCATGCGGCAAAATCCCTCAGCCTGGACAAGTAAATTGGCGCAATATACTTGGCGCAAGGACACGCAAGATCTATGGACTCATGCCCTCGGACCGTTCGGCCCTGGCAACCTGCGCGGCTCCCGGTAATGTGCGAATGCAGCAACAGCGGGTAGCGCGCCCTGGTCCAGCACAGATTTCACTGCTGGATGATTGGCTGTAACTGATCGGGCTGGCAAGAGCTCGGACGCCTGCCGGGGGATACGGCAGGCCATGCCGGGGCCTGGAGCAGAAACCGCCTTTTGCCCTGGGAAAACCTGCGGCAGCACGCGCCGAGGGCTTCGAATAGGGATGTTTGACTGAGGGCTACCACCATGTCGATGTATCGCCAGTTCTGGCTTGCCTTGTTCACCAGCATGCTGCTCGCCTTCGGCGGCAGCCTGATCGCTTCGCTGCTGAGCGCCCGCGCCTACCTCGAATCACAGCTCTCGATCAAGAATGCCGACAACGCTTCGGCACTGGCCCTTTCGCTCAGCCTGAGTAATCCGGAGCCGGCGACGATCGAACTGACCACGACGGCACTATTCGACAGCGGCCACTACGAGTTGATCCGCGTTGTCGATCCCGAGGGGAATCAAATCGTCGAACGCGCCGGCGTTGTCGACGATCGCGATGCCCCGCAGTGGTTTATGCGCTGGCTGCCGATACATGCCACGCCTGGTCAGGCGAAGATCAACAACGAGGTGCAACAGGTCGGCACGGTGACCGTGGTCAGCCACAATCATTTTGCCTATGCGATGCTGTGGGGCAGCGTCTGGCCGACGATCGCGGCCATGACCTTCGCCTGCCTGGTCGGCGGCAGCCTCGGAGCGATCATCCTCGGACGTCTGAAGGCGCCGTTGCAGGCGGTGATCGACCAGGCCACGGCGATTACCGAGAGGCGTTTCGTGACCATCGACGAACCGGCGGTGCCCGAACTGAAGCACCTGGCCCTGGCCATGAATGCCACCATCCGACGGCTCCGAACGATGTTTCAGGACGAAGCGGCACGACTTGAAACGCTGCGCCGTGAAGCCAATTTCGACCCACTCACCGGGCTGGCCAACCGCAACCACTTCATGGCCAGACTACGCCAGGCGCTCGACGCCGAGGATGCCGGCGAGGGCACGTTGCTGCTCATCCGCCTGGCTGATCTGGCCGGCGTCAACCGTCGCCTGGGACGCGACACCACCGACGAGTTCCTGCGTTGCGCCGGCGAGGTGATCGCGGAATGTCCGGCAGTGGGCAGCCAGGGGCTGGCGGCGCGCCTCAACGGTGCCGATTTCGCAATCCTGCTGACGGGCGAGAGCGATGCCCAGGCGACAGCGTCGGGATTGCTGGCGGCACTCATCGAGGCCGGCCGTCCTTTTGTCAATGACCGGGCGGTGGCGTGGATCGCGATCGGCCGCTTTGGCCAGGGAACCGATATCGCGGCCTTGCTCGCGCGCGTCGACCGGGCGCTGGCCACGGCCGAAGTCGAGGGCGGCAACAGCATCTACGAAGCGGTTGTCGATGTCGCCAGTCCGCTACCTCGCAACGCCGACCAGTGGTCGCAAGTGATCACTCGTGCTCTCGACGGACAAGGACTACGCCTGGGCTCCTTCCCCGTGCTCGACACCTGCGGCCGCTTGTCGCATCGCGAAAGTCCACTCAGGCTGCTGACCACCGAGAATGGTGAGTGGCTGACTGCCGGCAGTTTTCTGCCGATCGCGGAAAGGCTCAAGCTGACGCCGGCGCTCGACCTCGCCGCCGTCACGCTGGGCTTGCAGGACCTGCGCTCCGAACCGGAACTGGCGGGACTGGCAATCAACATTTCGGCGAGTTCGGTGGCCAACGCGAGCTTCCGGGAGCGGCTACTGCACCTGCTCGGCGTGCACGCCGAGGAAAGTTCGCGGCTATGGCTGGAAATCAGCGAAAGCGGTGCGCTCAGGCATCTCGCCGCGTTCCGCGAACTCTGCCTCGCGCTCAGGGCTTCGAACTGCCGCATCGGGCTGGAGCACTTCGGCCACCAGTTCAGTCAGATCGGAGTGCTCCACGATCTCGGACTCGACTACCTGAAGGTCGATGCGAGCTTCGTGCGGGGGATCGACAGCAATCGGGGCAACGCGGCTTTCCTGAAGGGCCTGACCGGCATTGCCCACAGTATCGGGCTGCAGGTGCTCGCCGAGGGTGTGGCGACCGAGCAGGAGTGGCTGATCCTGATGGAACTGGGCTTTGACGGCGCCACTGGCCCGGCCATTTCGGTGTTGGCGGCAAAGGCGAACCACGTGTGAGGCCGGCGGGGTGCCCGCACCCCAGCGAAGCCGGTCTGGCCCCACTTGGTCGCTGATCGGCAGACTGTCATGCTGCACCGCAGTAAGCTAGAATCCAGTCTTTGGCGGCAGCCGGGAGCACCATGAACGCACGCCTGCGCGAGATCCCCTATAACTACACGTCGTTCTCCGACCGGGAGATCGTCATCCGCCTCCTCGGTCCCGAGAAATGGGCGATTCTCGACGAATTGCGTGCCGAACGCGTCACCGGCCGCTCGGCACGCATGCTTTATGAAGTGCTGGGCGACATCTGGGTCGTGCAACGCAACCCCTACCTCGAAGACGACCTGCTGGCCAACCGCGACCGGCGCGCCGCCCTGGCCGAAGCCCTGCGCCACCGCTTGCGCGAGATCGAGAAGCGTCGGCAGGGCAACGCCAAGGTGTTGCAACTGATCGTCGCCGCCGAAGCCGCGGTCGATGCCTTTGAACAGCACTTCCGCGACACCGCCAGGCTGCGCGCCCGGGTCAGGAAGCTGCTGGCCCGGCACACTCGCCGCGACAACATCGCCTTCGACGGCCTGGCACGCGTCGCGCACGTCACCGATGCCACCGACTGGCGGATCGAATATCCGCTGGTCGTCCTCTACCCGGACAGCGAGGAAGAGATCGCGCCGCTGGTGCGCGGCTGCATCGAACTCGGGCTGACGATCATCCCGCGCGGTGGCGGCACCGGCTACACCGGTGGCGCCATCCCGCTGACCGCGCTCTCGGCGGTGATCAATACCGAGAAGCTGATCGACATCGGTCCGGTCGAGGAACTGCTGCTGCCCGGCTGCGACCGCCCCTGCGCGACCATCCGCACCGGTGCCGGCGTGGTCACCGCGCGCGTCTCGGAAGCCGCGGCAGCCGCCGAACGGGTGTTTGCCGTCGACCCGACCTCGGCCGAAGCCTCGTGCATCGGCGGCAACATCGCCATGAACGCCGGCGGCAAGAAAGCCGTGCTCTGGGGAACGGCGCTCGACAATCTGGCCTGGTGGCGGATGGTCGATGCCAGCGGGCACGTGCTGGAAGTGACCCGCCAGCAGCACAACTTCGGCAAGATTCACGAACAGGAGGTCGCGCGTTTCGAGCTCAGGCGCTTCCGCAAGGACGGCAGGACGCTCTACGGCACGCCGGAGATACTGGAAATTCCGGGGCGACGCTTCCGCAAGGCGGGGCTTGGCAAGGACGTCACCGACAAGTTCCTGGCCGGCCTGCCCGGCGTGCAGAAGGAAGGCACCGACGGCCTGATCGTCGCCGCCCGCTGGGTGCTGCATCAGATGCCGCAGCACACGCGCACCGTCTGCCTCGAATTCTTTGGGCAGGTCCGCGAAGCGGTGCCGGCGATCGTCGAGATCACCGATTACTTCAAACCCGGTGGCGCCGGCCGGACCGCGGGCGTTCTGCTCGCCGGCCTGGAACATCTCGACGAGCGTTACCTGCGCGCCGTCGGTTACGCCACCAAGGCCAAGCGCAAGGCGGAAACCGCCGGACGACCGAAGATGGTGCTGATCGGCGACCTCGTCGGCGACGACGAGGCGGCGGTGATGCGCGCCGCCTCCGAGGTGGTGCGCCTGTGCAACCTGCGCAGCGCCGAGGGCTTCATCGCCGTCGACGCCGAGACGCGCAAGAAATTCTGGCTCGACCGCTCGCGTACCGCCGCCATCTCGCGCCACACCAACGCCTTCAAGCTCAACGAGGACGTGGTCATCCCGCTGCCGCGCATGGGCGAGTATTGCGACGGCATCGAGCGCATCAACATCGAACTCTCGATCCGCAACAAGCTGGCGCTGTGCGACGCGCTGACCGCCTTCCTGCGTGGCGAGTTGCCACTGCATCGCGGCGACGCCGAGCTCGACAAGGAACTGCTGATCGGCGAACGCCGCCCGGCGGCGCTGGACGCCGTCGCCGCGGTGCGCAACCGCTGGCAGTGGCTGCTCGACCATCTCGACCTGCCGCTGCCGCAGGCCGAAGCCCGCTTCGCCGACCTCGGGATCGCGGCGGAAACGCTGCGCAACCGCGCCGCCGACCCGACGCTGTTCCATCGCCTGCAGGATTACTCGCTGCGCGTATCCTGGAAAAGCGAACTCAAGCCGCAGCTCGAAGACATCTTCGACGGCCTGGTCTATCGGCCGGTACTCGAACGCATCGCCGCCATCCACCAGGAAATCCTGCGCAGCCGCCTGTTCGTCGCCCTGCACATGCACGCCGGCGACGGCAACGTGCATACCAACATCCCGGTCAACTCCGACCACTACGAAATGCTGCAGACCGCCTATGCCGTCGTCGAACGCATCATGGCGCTGGCGCGGGCGCTCGACGGCGTCGTCTCGGGCGAGCACGGCATCGGCATCACCAAGCTCGAATTCCTCACCGAGGACGAAATCCGGCCGTTCCGCGAATACAAGGCGCGCGTCGACCCCGAAGGCCGTTTCAACAAGGGCAAGCTGCTGCCGGGCGCCGACCTGGCCCGGGCCTACACCCCGTCGTTCTCGCTGCTGGGAACCGAATCGCTGATCATGGAGCAGTCCGAGATCGGCAACATCTCGACGATGGTCAAGGACTGCCTGCGTTGCGGCAAGTGCAAGCCGGTCTGCTCGACGCACGTGCCGCGCGCCAACCTGCTGTACTCGCCGCGCAACAAGATCCTCGCCACCTCGCTGCTGATCGAAGCCTTCCTCTATGAGGAGCAGACCCGTCGCGGCGTCTCGTTGCGGCATTTCGACGAGTTCAACGACGTCGCCGATCACTGCACGATCTGCCACAAGTGCGTCACACCCTGCCCGGTGGACATCGATTTCGGCAATGTCTCGATCCGCATGCGCAACCTGCTGCGCGAACAGGGACGCAAGAAGTTCGTGCCGGCAAAAGCCGCGGCGATGGCCTTCCTGACCATCAAGGACCCGGCGACGATCAAGCTGGTGCGCAAACTGATGATCGACTGGGGCTACCGCGCGCAGCGGCTGGGCTACCGACTGGCCAGGTCGCTGCACCTGGTGCAGGGCCAGACCCGGCAGCCACCGGCGACGCTCGGCGCACCGACGCTACGCTCGCAGATCATCCACTTCATCAACAAGCCGATGCCCGGCGGGCTGCCGAAGCGCACAGCGCGCGCCCTGCTCGACATCGAGGATGACAAGATCGTGCCGATCATCCGCGACCCGCAGAAGGTCGGCGCCGCCGACTACGACGGCGACGCGGTGTTCTACTTTCCGGGTTGCGGCTCCGAACGGCTGTTCTCGCAGGTCGCGCTGGCGACGCAGGCGATCCTCTACGAAATCGGCACGCAGACTGTCCTGCCGCCGGGCTACCTGTGCTGCGGCTATCCGCAGACCGCGGCCGGCGAGGCCGACCAGGGCCTGCGCATCACCACCGACAACCGCGTGCTCTTCCACCGCGTGGCCAACACCCTCAACTATCTCGACATCCGCACGGTCATCGTCTCCTGCGGCACCTGCATGGACCAGCTCGAAAAATACCACTTCGAGCAGATCTTCCCCGGCTGCCGGCTGCTCGACATCCACGAATACCTGCTGGAGAAAGGCGTCAGGCTCGACGGCGTCAGCGGCACGCGTTATCTGTATCACGACCCCTGCCACGCACCGATGCGCACGCTGCCGGGCATCAAGGTGGTCAACAGCCTGATCGGGCAGCCGGTCAGGCTCTCCGAACGCTGCTGCGGCGAATCGGGAACGCTGGCAGTCACACGTCCGGACGTGTCCACGCAGGTGCGCTTCCGCAAGCAGGAAGAAATCGAGAAAGGCGCCGGCAAACTCCGCGCCGACGACTTCACCGGCAACATCAAGGTCCTCACCTCCTGCCCCTCGTGCCTGCAGGGCCTGTCGCGCTACAACGACGACGCCGACACCCAGGCCGACTACATCGTCGTCGAAATGGTCAGGCACCTGCTCGGCCCCGACTGGATGGCGAACTACGTCGGCAAGGCCAACAACGGGGGAATCGAACGGGTGTTGCTGTAGCAGCAGTGGACCGTGCGCTCGCCAGGGACAGGAACGTTCCGGCGGTTTCGCACACTGAGCACGGCAAAAACTTGGGTGAAATCATGCGCGGCCAGTCTGCGCTGCGCATCGTGGAGCGTCGTCCGGACCCGCGACGGGATGGCAATCGATTGACTTGGGTCAGACCCACCCTACAATCCCCATAAGGACCGATCTCGCGGCGGTTCAGTCCAACAACCAACAAGGGGTTTCATATGTGCGCAAAAATTTTGGCCATCACAGCGTTTTCCATGTCCACGATCATGGCTGCCAGCCTGTGTCGGGCCGAGGCGCCCACGGCCGTGAAGGCGGTGATGACCGACAGTTCTGCAGAAGCGCTGGCCGCGACCAGGCGCGTTGCCGTCACTAACGTCATGGTGTCGTTTCAAGCATCTGCAGGTGGAGACAAGACCAATACCAGCGGTTTGTTCGCGGCCAAGACGGACGCCTCCAGTATCTTGCAGATGCCGGAGATGGACACCAAATTACTGGCCGAAATTACCGACGCCATCTACGTGCAACTGAATGCTGATTTGAGCGCCAATGGCTTCGAGGTACTGCCCAAGTCCACCGTACTGGCCAGTGCCACTTACCAAAAGATGATACAGATGGCAGGCATAACCAATTTTTCGAAGTTCGCGAACCTGAATGGCGATACCGTGCTGGTCGGAGCAACGGGCTTGAAGCCCTATCTCCCCTACAACCGCGAGACGGGAAAGTTCAGCGTCCAGTTGAAGACCCTGATCCAGGGCTGGGTGGGCGGCTGGGGACAAAAGAGCTCGACTGAAGGCGGGCCATCGAACATCAGCACCGGCGAAACCTATGCCCTCCCTGGCCTGGAAGTGGATTTGGCCAAGGAGCTCAACGCCAACCTGGTCAAGGCGACCTACGTCGTGACGCTCGGGTCGACCAAAGCGTCCGTCGATAGGTTCTCCAGCACAACTCGCAACAACTACACGGGAAGTGCTTTCGCACAGGTCGGCTTGTTGGCGGGGCAATCGCGGATTGCCTTTCGCACGCCAACTGCGGATGCCAAGGGTGAATCGGCGCCTGGGGGCTACACCACCAACTTCGGTAACAATGCCTCGCCAGCCAAGGACGGCAATGTCGTGTTGACCTTCAGTGAATCGCTCGCCGGTGGTACCGACTTCTTTGCCATTGCCACGCCCGAGGCCAAGAGCAAGCCGGCCCTGCTGGGTTCCTTCCTTGGCGCCGGCCCAGGGACAGGCGCCGACGCACAATTCACCTTCACCGCGACGATCTCCGATCCCGCAGCGTACCGCACCGAGGTGCTCAGTATGGTGACCGCGGCCCAACGCAGCATGCTGACTCTGGTCAAACAGTAAGCGGCGCCACTGCTTGCCCGACAAAGGCCTTGCTGCGACCGATTACCCGATTGACCAAGCCACCCGGTTTCATCCCCGCCGATGCAGATCAGCAAGCCCATCCGCGCCACGCGCACCTATACCCAGCGTCTGATTGCCGGTCCGGACGCGGTCTTTCCGCTGTTGTGCCCGGTGCGCGAAGCGGAGTGGATCGATGGCTGGGATCCGGCACGGGTCGTTTCGACTTCGGGTGTCGCGGAAGCCGATTGCGTGTTCACCACCGCTGCCGGACCGCTCGGCGCCGTCTGGTACATCACCCGTCACGAGCGCGCGACAGGCTTTGTTGAAATGCTCAAGATCACGCCCCTGGTCACGGCCTGCCGACTGACGATCCAGTTGCGGGCCACCGCGACCGGGAGCGACGCCGAGATCAGCTACACGCACACCAGTCTGGGACCATCGGGGGACGCGTTTGTCGCCGCATTCAGCGAGGACTTCTATCGTCAGTTCATGCAGGATTGGGAATCGCGGCTCAATCACTTTCTCGCCCACGGCACCGCCCTGAAAGTCGCAGGGGACTCGAACCCGGCTTAGAATGGGGCTGCACCATGCCAGGAACAGCGCGTGACCATCAAACAGTTCTGGATTGACCCCTATCTATCGCGGCACCTGACCTGCGTTGCCTCGGTTGCAGACAGCGACGTCACGCTGCGGTCCACGATCTTCTTCGCCTTTTCGGGAGGGCAGGAGAGCGACCAGGGCACCATCGCCGGCTACCCGGTACTGCGGGCGCAGGCGGAGGGAACCGCCATCGTCCATACGCTCCCGGAAGGGCACGGCCTGGCCGCGGGTCAAACGGTGGAAGTGGAGATCGACTGGACACGCCGCTATCGGCTGATGCGGCTGCATTTCGCTGCGGAGCTGGTGCTTGAACTGTTCTACCGCGCCCTGCCCGGCGTCGGCAAGATCGGCGCGCACATCGCGCAGGACAAGGCGCGCATCGATTTTGCGTGGCCGGAGAGCATTTCGCCGCGGCTCGCGGGCATTGCAAGCGCGGCCAACGCCATCGTGCAGGCCGACCTGGTCATTACCAGTGCATTCGAAGACATGGCCAACGAGCGCCGATACTGGCAGATCGACGGCTTTGCGCGCGTGCCGTGTGGCGGAACGCACGTGCGGCGCACCGGCGAGGTCGGTGCCATCCGCCTCAAGCGCAACAACATCGGTCGGGGCAAGGAGCGGGTCGAAATCCTGGTCGACTCATGAGCAGGGATTTCGACCCGCGCGGCCCGCGCTGGCCATCCCTCACTCCCGCAGGTCACGGCACATGAATCCCCTCGTCGACGGTTGGACGAGAGCCGATGCCGAGGCGGTGCTCGACCGCGGAGATGCACGCGAGATTCGTTATGTCCCGGTCAGCGTCGGCCTCGAAGCCCCGGCCTGCGGGCCGGAGTGGGCGGAGAACATCTGCCTTGCCCTGGCGCGGCACGCCGACGAGTACGTCCGCGGCAACGCCCTGCTCGGTCTCGCGCACCTTGCTCGGACCTGCCGCGCGGTCTCCAGCCGTCAGGCCGTCGTCGAGGCCGTCACCGCCGGGCTGTGCGATCACAGCCGATACGTTCGCGGTCATGCGCTGGATGCGGCCGACGATCTCCAGATCTTCGCCGGCATCGTGCTGCCGCGCTGACGCCGGCGGCGCACCTGCGGTTTCAGGCCGGCGGCGGGCGCAGCCACTTGTCCAGCAAGCCCTGCAGTGCATCCCGATTGACCGGCTTGGTGAGGAAGTCGTCCATGCCCGCCGCGAGACTGCGCACCCGGTCTTCGTCGAAGGCGCCGGCGGTGAAGGCAATGATCGGCAGGCGCGGCCGCTGGTTTTCCGCCTCCCAGCGCCGGATTTGCTCGGTCGCGCCGCAACCGTCCAGCACCGGCATCGAGAGATCCATCAACACCAGGTCGAAGTGCTCGTCGTTGAGGATGGCGCCGACCGCCTCCTGGCCATTCTCCTTCAGACTGACCCGGTGGCCAAGCTTGCCCAGCATCGCCTCGATGACCAGGCGATTGACCGCGTTGTCCTCGGCCACCAGCACGTGACCGCGCCGTAGCGGGCGCGCCATTGCCGCAGCGGCGCGATCGTCGCCAGCGTCGACGACGACAGCCCTGTCGACGCCTGCGCCAACAACCTCGACGCGCACGCGGAACCAGAAGCGCGAACCCTTGCCGGGAACGCTGTCGACGCCAACGTCGCCACCGATCAGTTTGGCCAGGCTGTTCACGATCGACAGGCCCAGACCGGTGCCGCCGAATTCACGCGTCGTCGAGCTGTCGGCCTGCGAGAACGGCTTGAACAGCAGATCGATCTTCTCGGCGGGAATACCGATGCCGGTATCGCTGACCGAGAACTCGAGCAGCGCCGAGTCGCCCAAACGTTCGACCTCGCTACCCTCGATGCGGACGCCACCCTGCGCGGTGAATTTGATGGCGTTGCCGACCAGGTTGCTGAGCATCTGGCGCAGGCGGTGGACGTCGGAACGGTAACGCTGCGTGGGCGCGGCGCGCCAGTGAGCACGCAACTCAAGGCCCTTGTCCCTGGCCGAGCCGGCGAACAGGGCTTGTGTTTCCCGCATCAGTTGCGCGGGCGCGAAGACGGTGTTTTCGAGCTCGATCTTGCCGGCCTCGATTTTCGACAGGTCGAGGATGTCGTTGAGCAGGGCGAGCAAGGTTCGGCCGGAAGTGAGGATGGTGCGTGCGTAGTCCGTGCGCTCGCCCGCCGTCGTGTTCGGCATCAGGAGCATCTGCGCCATGCCCAGGATGCCATTCATCGGCGTGCGAATTTCATGCGACATGGCCGCCAGAAAGCGGCTCTTGGCGATGTTGGCCGCTTCGGCCGACAGCTTGGCCTGCTGCAGCTCGCTTTCGTAGGCCATGCTCCGGGTGATGTCGCGGCTGATCGCGAACATGCCGGTCACGGTTCCGTCATGATCCGTCAGCGGCCATTTGTTGGTGCTGATCCATCCCGGGTTGCCGTCCGCATCCTGGTAGGCCTCGATCCTGTTCAGTAGCGGTCGGCCCTGGCGGACGATCTGCCATTCGTCTTCGTGGTGAATCTGCGCGATGTCTGCGGGAAAGACGTCGCGGTCGCGCTTGCCGACCATGTCACGCCAACTGGCGTGCCCGGTGACCCTGGCGAGGGCCTGGCTGCAAAAACGGAAGCGACTGTTGCCATCCTTGAAGTAAATGAAATCCGTGGTGTTTTCCAGAAACGACACAAAGTCGCGATTCAGTTCGCCGATTTCCTGTTCGGCCTGCTTGCGGGCGGTGATGTCTTCCTTGACCGCGACGAAATGGACCAGCTCGCCGTCCTCGTTATGTACGGGCGAAATCGACGCCAGTTCCCAAAACAGCGTGCCATCCTTGCGGCGATTGTGAAATTCTCCGTGCCAGGTGTTGCCGGCCTTCAGCACGGCCCACATTTCCGCGTATTCCGCCGCCGACCTTTCGCCCGCGCCAAGGATCCTGGGATTCTTCCCGACCACTTCGGCGAAGGTATAGCCGGTGGTCTCCTCGAAGATCGGATTGACGTACTTGATGTTGGCGTCGGGGTCGGTAATGACGATGCACGCCCGGCTTTGCTCGACCGCCCGCGAGAGGGTCAGCAGGGATTCCTCGGCCAGCTTGCGCTCGCTGATGTCGGTCAGGGCGCCGACGTAATGGGAAACGCGTCCATCGTCGCCGTGTACCGCGGTGATACGCAGAAAGTGCGGATGCAGCGTGCCATCCTTGTGCCGGTTGACGATCTCGCCGGCGTAGGCGCCGCTACTTTCCACGCTCGCGAGCATGGCGGCGTAGCAGGCGGCAGCGTGCTGGCCCGACTGGAGAAAACTCATGTCCTGGCCCACTGCCTCGTCGGTTGCATAACCGGTAATATCCGTGAAGGCCCGGTTGACCTGCAGAATGACCGCGTCGGCGTTGGTCACCAGCAGGCCTATCTGGGACTCGAAGGCCGTGGCGGCGATACGCAGCCGCTGCTGGTCGAGCGCCTGGGCGCGGCTGATCCGTTCGAAACGCGCGTAATACAGCGCGGCGACGGCCAGAGCGGCGAGCAGGATGGCGCCGACGATGCCGAAGGCGTTGATCGCCTCCTCGCGCCAGCCGGCCAACGCCCGTTCCTGGTCCAGGCGCACCACCAGCACGAAGGGGTAGGCGAGGGAGACGCGATAGGCGGTCAATACCGCCCGGCCATTTTCCGCCACCGCCTGGAACTGGCCGGCTTCCCTTTCGGCCATGTGCGCCAGCACCTGCTCGCTGCCGCCCGGCGTCCCCGGTCGCTCGCTTTCATCGGTACTCAGCAGCAGACGTCCGTCATAACGCAGGAGTTGCACCAGACCCTCGCCGGCGGCAAGGTGGTTGCTGTAGAAATTCAGGAAGTAGTCGGCGTTCACCGCCGCTACAACCGTCGTCCAGCCGTCGCCGGCGACGCGCACGTCACGTGCGACCGGAATGAAGCTGACGCCGGGGATTGTGCGGTCAAGAGCGATCGGGCGGGCGTCGTAAAGGTCACGCCCCTCCTGCGGCAAGCCGATGCGCAGCACCTCGACCGGAGCGGCCGTTTGCGGCAGGAAATCGGCCCGCGTCAGCCGCACGCCGACATTGCCGGCGGTGGAACTGGCGACCACCTGCTCGGACTTTCCCAACAAGGCCACCGAACGGAGATAGGGGGCCTGGCGCAGCGCGATCGCGAGGTCGTCGGCGGCCCGATATTCCTCGGCCACATTCAGCAGCGTGCGCTCGATGATGTTGAAGCTCTGGGTCAGGTGGTCTTCCAGCGCACGCGCGGTGAGCGCCGCCGTGGCGAGCTGCTGGTCGACGGTTTTCGCGCGCAACCGCCACACCACGTAGGCGGTGGTGGCGAACGCCCCGAGCGCCACCAGCATCGCGATCAGCACGAAGGTGGTAAAACGGCGGGGATTCCCTGGCATGGGCACGCGCGGCTTGCCGGTCGGCTCGTCGCGTCAGTTGCCCGGCGCGGCGGGGTGGCGCCGCGGAATGACCGCGCGCGCTTGCCGGTGGTGCGTGACTCTCGTTGGCGGGCGCCCGCCGTGGGCATGCCGGAATAGTTTGCAGCGACAAGGATTCATCTCTGTCCTTCCGAATCTTCGAGTGGCGTGACCTCGCCGTCGCGGTCGAGAGCCGCCGACGGTGATCATCATCGGCGATGATCACGACGCCGCGCAGTCTACCCGCTACCCGGCCATCTGGCCACCACCGGCGGGTTGCCTGCCTGAACGGCGCTTGTCGCCCGGCGTCACCCACCAGGGTGGGCCAGGACGCCGGGCGTTTGCTGCACTGGCTCAAGCGGCCTGGATGCTTGCCGATACGCTGTTTCGACGGTCATGGGCAGGGCTGCGCGCGTCGGCAAAGCTTGCAAGCATAGCCGATGGCCAGGGCGGGGAGTTGACCGTTCAGCCGCGGGTCTGCCGCGGCCGCGAGACGCGCAACGCCGTCGCCTGGTCGGGATCGCGGCGCCTGGCTCTTGGCGCGCCGATCTGCAAGAATCGCGTTTTCGCAATTTCACAGGTGACCCTTCCATGTCCCAGAGAATCCCCCAAGCGATGGCCGAAAAGTTCGCTGCCGTCACGGCGCTGACCGACGCCTTCTGCGAGCACGCGCTCAACGACGAATACCGTCAGTTGATCCATCGCCTGGTCGGCACCCTGGCCAGGAAACGGCCCTCGCCGCTGTTGCGCGGTACGGAGAAGGTCTGGGCGGCGGCGGCAGTGCACGCGGTCGGGCGGATCAATTTTCTCGATGACCCGGCACAGACGCCGCACTGCCGGCCGAGTGCGATCTTCCAGTTCTTCGGTGTTGCCGAGAGCACCGGGCAGAACAAATCCAGGGAAATCCGGGAAATGCTCAAGATGGGCTCGCTGTCACCGGACTGGACCCTGCCCAGCCGACTCGCCCGGAATCCTCTGGTGTGGATGCTGAACATCGATGGTGTGCTGGTCGACATCCGACATGCCCCCATCGAGTTGCAGCGGCTGGCCTTCGCGAAGGGCCTGATTCCCTTCATTCCCGCCGAGCAGATGGAACCGACGGCGTAAGCCGCGTTGCGGGTACGAGGAACGTCAGCGGCTGGCACCCGCCGGGACAGTCGATTCCCGGCTCAAGGCGGTACGATGCAATTTGCCGCTTGCACCGATGCGTCCGCAGCGTTGCACCGGCAGGCTGGCGGGAGCAGGTTCGGGGGAGAGGGAAACAGCAGGGCTTTCATCTTCCGGGGTGACTGACTAATCCATGACCGTCTGGGCGGCGATACCTTGGAAAGGAAAGCATATAAACTGCGCGCGGCTGGTTGCCGCTGGGCGCAACCTGGTGGCACGCCAGCGGCGACCGGAAATGCCGGCAACCCGTCAGCTGCGGAAGAAGCAGTTAACTGCAGCCAACGATCGAAAGCAACCCTGGCGGGAGGATCAAGATGGAACAACTGCCCAGCCCCAAGGGGGTGGCACTGGCGGTAATGGAGATGAGCCGGCGCGAGGAGGCGACTCTCGATGAGGTGGCGCGGGTGGTGCAGACCGATCCCGCCCTGTCGAGCCGGCTGTTGCGGCTGTGCAATGCGGCAGCAAACGGCGGCCGGCCCGTGGCCTCGATTCGCGAGGCCGTAATGCGCCTGGGCATGACTGCCGTTCGCCAACTGGCGATGGGGTTTTCCCTGGTCGACCAGCACCTGCAGGGCCCGTGCGCCTCTTTCGACTATTCGGCTTTCTGGTCGCACTCGTTGTTCATGGCGGTGGCCGGCCAGGAGTTGGGGCAAGTGGTGCGGGCGGCGGCGCCCGACGAACTGTTCGCCTGTGGTCTGCTGGCCCAGATCGGTCGCCTGGCGCTGGTCACCCTGCACCCCACCGAGTACGCGACGATACTGGCGGAGGACTGCCACGGTGAAGCGCTGCTGGAACTCGAGCGCGAGCGGCTGGGCCTTGATCACACCGAGGTCACCACCGCCATCCTGGCCGATTGCGGCATCCCCAAGGCGCTGGCCGAGCCGCTCCATTACCACGAGCGACCGGAGTCCGCCGGCTTTTCCGACGGCTCGCGGCCTTGCCAACTGACTCATCTGTTCTTCCAGGCGAGACGGATGGCGGATCTCGGTCTGTCAGCGGTGACCGAACGCCACGGAAACATCTCTGAACTGTTGCTCCTGGGCAGCAAGATCGGGCTGGATGCGACGGCCCTTGGGGAAGTGTTCGACCGGGTGGTTCGGCAATGGCGCGGCTGGGCAGACTTGCTGAAAGTCCCGGCCAGCCACCTGCCGTCGTTCGACGCCATGACCCGGGCCCCGGTGCCGCGCCCAGAGCAGGAGACCGGCAAGGCCCACAGCCGCACGCGGGTACTGCTGGTGGAAGACGAACCGACGACGCGCATGCTGACCGAAGGCGTGCTGTGCCACCTGCTCGGTGGCGCCGTGTACACCGCCGAAAATGGCCAGCAGGCCCTGTCTCTGGCGCTGGAAGTGATGCCGCAAATCGTCATTACCGACTGGCTGATGCCGGCCATGGACGGCCTGGAGTTCTGCCGTGCGCTGCGCGCCACCGACTGGGGCGAGTCGATGTACGTCATCATGCTGACCGGCGAGGACACCGAGGAGAAGATCATCGCTGCCTTCGAGGCCGGAGTCGACGATTACGTGGTCAAACCGGTGAATGGGCGCGCCCTCGGTGCCCGGCTGCGGGCAGCCCAGCACTATGTGAAGCTGCTCGAAGCCTGGGAGGGCGACCGTGCACAACTCAAGGAGTTCGCCGCGGAGCTGGCGATCAGCAACCGGCGACTCCAACACGCGGCGATGACCGACGTGTTGACCGGCCTGCCCAATCGACGCGCCGGCATGGCAGCGCTCAGCCGGTTCTGGAACGCTTCCCAGCGCACCACTCAGCCGGTGGCGGCGCTGATGATCGACGTGGATCGCTTCAAGTCGATCAACGACCAGCACGGCCATGCGGTGGGCGATCAGGTCCTCCAGGAAGTCGCCAGGGCGATGCAGAACGCTGCCCGCAAGGACGACAGCGTCAGCCGCATCGGCGGCGAGGAGTTCCTGCTGGTGTGTCACAACGCGGATGCGCGGGTTGCCCTGCTGGCCGCCGAGCGCCTGCGCCGGATGGTGAAGGCGCTACGCATCATCATTGCCGGCGTGGAGATCCAGATCACGGTCAGCATCGGTGTCGCCAGTCGCGAGGCGGGCATGGCGAGTGAGGAAAACATGCTGCTGGCGGCGGACAAGGCGCTCTACGCCGCCAAGAACAACGGCCGGGACCGGGTCTGCCTGTGTGTGCAGGGCCGGACGCATTGCCCCTGACCCGCCCTTCCGACACTGCTGATCGCCACGGTGAATCAGGCACCACCTGCGCGGCGCCACCTGCGGTGACCGCGGCGGTGACCGGTCATGCGCAGGGACTGGCGGCGGTGATCATCGCTTCCCGGCAATGGCGCCGGCGCGCCGGTCCGGGCTCTGGAGCGAGCACTTAATCAAGCAACTTCTGGAAGAAGCCCTTCTGATCCCATTCGCACAGTTTCTTGCCGATCGGGTAGAGCGCCTCGCCGGCGAGCACCCGGGCGGGCGGCGTGGCCTGGCCTTCGGTGATGACGGCGGCCTCGCGGGTCTTGCAATCGATCTGGAACTTGTCCAGCGCATCCGGGGTCTCGGGAACGGCGGATCGATAGAGCGTAAAACTGACCCTGTCGCCTTCGCGCTGTACGCGATCCGGTTCGTAATATGCGCGCATGCCGGGAACGTACTCGCGCGCGGCAGGCTTGGTGGGGTTGCCCGGCGCCCCGGTCGGCTGGGCGGTGGCCGCGGACGGCAACACAAGGGCCAGGGCAAGGACCAGCAAGGGCTTGTGGATCATCTCTAGGAACTCCTCGGGTATGGATGTCGGTACCGTTCTCGAAACATTGGCCATTTTACTGTGATCACGATGCCCGCAAGCCTCCGGCGCATCGATCGATGCCTGTCGCCGACCGCCGCAGGGACCGCTGGGGCATGCGGCGGCCCGGCTGCGATTGACGGCGGCGGCTACGGCCGGCGATACTCCGGGCCATAGCCTTGAATCCCGCACCCGAATCCCGCACCCTTTGGCGCGCAGCAAACCCATGACCGACGAGCAGTTCGAATCCCTGGTCGCCCGCCTGGAGGCCGAGCAGGCGCGCCACCCTGCCGGTTACCGGCGCAAGGTGCTGCTGCTGGCCGTCGCCGGCTATGCCTACATTGCCCTGGTGCTGGCGGGTTCGACCCTGCTGCTGCTCGCCTCGCTGGCGCTGATCACCAAGGCGGCGGCCGCCGGCATCAAGCTGGCGATCGTCTTCGGCGCGTTTTTCTGGCTGGTGGTGCGGGCGATGTGGGTCAAGCTCGACCCGCCCGCGGGCCGCGAGGTTTCGCGTGCCGAGGCGCCGGAACTCTTTGCCCTGCTCGATGACCTGCAGCGCGCGTTACAGGTCAGCGGCGGCTTCGACCATGTGCGGATCAGCGACGATTTCAACGCCGCGGTCGTGCAGATTCCGCGGCTGGGCGTCCTCGGATGGCACCGCAACTATTTGTTGATCGGCCTGCCGCTGATGAAGGCGCTGAGCCGAGAGCAATTCGCCGCCGTGCTCGCGCACGAACTCGGCCATCTGGCGGGCGGCCACGCGGCGCTCGGCAACTGGGTCTACCGTCTGCGGCTCGGCTGGGCACAACTGGCGGCGCGACTGCAGCAGGCCCAGTCGGCCGCCGGCTTCGTGTTCCGCCCGTTCTTCAGCCGCTACGTGCCGTACTTCAGCGCGGTGTCCTTTCCGTTGGCGCGTGCCAACGAGTACGAGGCCGACCGGAATTCCGCGCGCCTGACTTCACCGACCGCGGCGGCGGCGGCACTGACCACGGTCAATGTGCTGGGGAACTTCCTGGAGAACCGCTTCTGGCCCGATCTGCACAAGCAGGCCAACGATCACGCGCAACCCCGGTTCTCGCCGTTTGCCGCGATGGGCGGCGCGATGACCGGCGGCGTAAACGAATCCGACCTGGCTCGCTGGCTGAGCGAGGCCCTGGCACGCAGGACGTCGGTGGCCGACACGCATCCCGCGCTCGTCGACCGGCTGCACGCCCTCGCCGAGCAGGCTCGCCTGGCGCTGCCGCAACCGGGCCAAGCGGCCGATCTGCTACTGGGCCCGGCTCTCGCGCCGATTACCGAGGCGTTCGACCGCCATTGGCAGGAGGCGATCCGCAGCGCCTGGGAACAGCGCCATCAGCAGGTCCAGGAACAGCGCCGGTCGCTCGCCGCGCTCGACGCGCGCGCCGCGGCCGGCGAGCTGAACTTCGACGAGCGTTACCAGCGTGCCTTGCTGACCGACGAAGTCGGCAGCGGCGAAGCCGCCGCACGCGAACAGTTGCAGGCGTTGCACGCGGAGGATCCCGAGCACGCGCCGGTGGCGTACGCGCTCGGCCTGCACCTGCTGCAGGTTGACGACGATGCCGGCATCGCGCTCGTCGAGTCGGCGATGGTGCGCGACCCCGAGGCCATCGCCGCCGGCGCGGCGCTGCTGCGCGACTTCCACCTCAGACACGGCCGCGAGGTCGAGGCCGCGCGCTGGCAGCAGCGCTGGCGCGAGCGCCAGGAACTGCTCTACCTCGCACGGGAGGAGCGCCAGCAGATCAGCGCGCAGGACACTTTCGAAGCGCACGGCCTCAGCGACGCGGCGGTCGCGGCGCTGCGCCGGCAACTCGCCGGCGTGCCCGGCTTGCGCAAGGCCTGGCTGGTGCGCAAGCGCGTGCAACACCTGCCCGAACTGCCACACCTGGTGCTCGGCTTCACGGCGACGCCGTGGTACCTGCCCAGGACCGCGAAGCGGATCCGGCAAACGCAGGACAGCATCGCCGAGGGGGTCGTGTTTCCCGGGCCGGCCGGAGTGATCGGAGTCGAGGGCGGGAACGCGGCAATTCGCCGGAAGATGCAGAAGGTCGCCGGCGGGCGGCTACTCTAGGCCGACGCGAGGATAAACGACGGATGCGCCACTTCCTGCTGGGCCTGATTGGTCGCCTCAGTGTCGGCCGCAAGCTGATCCTGATCTACGCCCTCGATTTGTCGGCGGTGATCTTCATCTCGACGATCCTGATCAACGAGAAGTTCATTGCCATCGATTTCGCGCGCAAGGAGATCGTCGGCAACGCGTACATCGCGGCGGTGCGCGCGGCGACTCTGGGCGCCTCGACCGACGCCTCGGGAGTTCCCGCGGCGGCCGCGATACTGGCCGCCGAGGCGCGCTACGGCACGGCACGCGGCGATCTCGGCAGCCGCACGCTGGCGCAGGCGCTGGCCCAACGGCTCGAAGCGCACGCGGCCGGCCTGGCCAGGAGCGCAGACAACGGCCATTCCGTGGCTTTGGCGATGCAGGCGCTGATCACGCGCATCGGCAATCAGTCCAACCTCATCCTCGACCCGGACCTGGACAGCTACTACACGATGTCCATCGTCGTGCTGCGCTTCCCGGAGTTGCTGGATCTGATCAGCCGCGTCCGCGAGCAGGCCCGGGCGGCCGGCATGGCGACGCCGCGCGAGCGGGCACGGCAGCAAACCGAGTACTTGATCCTCGAAGGGCGTCTCGATTCCGTCGCCAGCGGCATCGACGCCGATTACGCCGAGGCCCTGGCCGCCGGCACGCCGGCCCTCGGCGCGGCGCTGCAGCCTTCGCGTCGCAGTCTGCTGGCGGCGGTCGATGCGCTGCGCACGGGTGCGCGCCAGATCGCGATCGAGCAGGAACATGGACCGGACAAACCCGATCTCGAACGCATGGCCGGCGAAGCACGGCAGCAGCTCAACCAGGCGTGGGCGCAGGCCGGGGTGGCTCTCGACGATCTGCTGCAGGGCCGCATCGACACGCTGTTCCAGCGCATGTGGCTGCACCTGGGAACCGCTGCGGCGCTGCTGCTGGTTCTGCTGAGCGTGGTGTTCTTCGTCGCCCGCCAGATCGCGCTGCCGATTCGCCGTCTCGCCGCGGTTGCCGACAGCGTCCGCAGTTCGGGCGACTACACGCTGCGTGCGTCGTGGCAGTCCAGCGACGAGATTGGACGCCTGATCACGGCCTTCAACGACATGCTGGACCAGCTCGACCGCAGCCGCCGCGTCGAACAGGAACTCGCCGCGCAATCACGCGCAGCCGCGGCACAGCGGCAACTGCTCGAAGCCGTGCCCATTCCACTGATGGTCACCGCCACGCCGCATCACGAGGTCCTGCATACCAATGCGCAGGCGCAGGCCTGGCTCGACGGTCGTCTGAGCGATCCCTGGGTAACCGGGCTGACCCCCGCGGCGCGTGTGCGCTTCTTTCAGATGCTGGCCGACACCGGCGCAGCCAATGAATTCGAAGTGCTGTGGCATGGCGAGAAGAGAACCGACTGGGCGCTGCTTTCGGCACGCTGCCTGCGCTATCAGGATCAGGACGCAGTCCTGACGGCATTCACCCCGATCGGCCGCATCAAGCATATGGAAGAACGACTGGAACTCTGGGCCAAGGTGTTCGAGGCCTCGTCCGAGAGCATCCTGATCACCGACGCCAACCGGCAAATCCTGACCGTCAACCGCGCCTTCTGCCGCAACACCGCCTATGAGCGGATCGAGGTGATCGGCGAACAACCCAACTTCCTGCGCTCCGACCGCCACCCGCACGGCTTCTACGACGACCTCTGGCAATCCGCGAGCGTGCGCGGCTCCTGGCAGGGCGAGATGTGGATCCGGCGCAAGACCGGGGAAGCGTTTCCGGTATGGGCGGTATTGAATGCGGTGCGTGACGATGACGCCCGCATCACCCACTACATTGCGACCTGGTTCGACATCAGCGCACGCAAGGCCGACGAGCAACGCATCAGCCACCTCGCGCAGCATGACGTGTTGACCGACCTGCCGAACCGGGCGCTCTGCGTCGAACGCCTGCGGGTCGCCCTGCAGCAGGCGGAACGCCACCAGCGACGCGTCGCGGTGCTGTTCATCGACCTCGACCGCTTCAAGAACATCAATGATTCACTCGGCCATCACATCGGCGATGGCGTCCTGCGCTCGGTGGCGCACCAATTGCAGTGCGCGGTTCGCACCGGCGACACGGTCAGTCGCATGGGCGGCGACGAGTTCGTGGTGATTCTCAACGATGTCGCCGACGTCGAGGAAATCCGCCAGATCGTCGACAACCGCCTGATCCGGCTGATCCGCCAACCCCACAACGTGGACGGGGCCGAACTGCACGTTTCCTGCAGCGTCGGCATCGCCGTCTATCCGGAGGACGGCCGCGAGATCGACATCCTGATGCGCAACGCCGACGCGGCGATGTACCAGGCCAAGGAGCAGGGGCGCAACAATGCGCAGTTCTTCACCATCGAGATGGACCGACGGGCGCGCGAGCGCATGCAGATCGAGAATGACCTGCGCGGCGGCATCGAGCGCGGGGAACTGCGGGTCTATTACCAACCGCGCGTCGACTGCCGCAGCGGCACCCTGCTGGGTGCCGAAGCCCTGGTCCGCTGGCAGCATCCGCAGCACGGCCTGATGACACCGGCGAACTTCATTCCGGTGGCCGAGGAAAGTGGCCTGATCATCCCGCTGGGTACCTGGGTCCTGGCGGCAGCCTGTCGCCAGCAGGTGCGCTGGCGCGCGAGCGGCTTCGCCGACATCGTGATCTCGGTCAATCTCTCGGCGGGGCAACTCCACGACCCGGAATTGCTGGCAACGCTGCAAAGGGCCATTACCGAGCACGGGGTCAACCCGGCAATGATCGAACTGGAGCTGACCGAATCGCTGCTGATGGAGGATGTGACATCGACCATCGATCTGCTGCTGACCATCAAGAGGCTCGGTATCTCGCTCTCGGTCGATGACTTCGGCACCGGTTACTCCAGCCTCAACTATCTGCACCGCTTCCCGATCGACAAGCTGAAGATCGACCAGTCGTTCGTCAGGGACATGCTCGATGACCCCAACGATCTGGCGATCACCAAAGCGGTGATCGGTCTCGGCCACACCCTGGGACTGCGCGTCGTCGCCGAAGGGGTCGAAGAGGTCGAGGAAATGCGCGTGCTCGCCGCCGCCGGCTGCGACGAACTGCAGGGCTATCTGTTCGGGAAACCGATGCCGGCGGAGGCATTCGAGAACTGGCGCGCCGCCGCTGACCCTGGCAACACGGGCGGGTAGGCGTCGCCGTCCAACGCCAACCTGTCGTAACCGGGCGCGCTCGGTTCCTGCTGGCGCCATGCCTGTTCCTCGGCGTACTTCCGGACCAGTCCGTGACCTATTTCCTAACGGCTGCCGGCATGCTTGCGTATCGTTCGTTCCAAGGCGGCGCATCGGCGCCCGATGAATAGCAAGGAGTCGGGAAGTGAGTGAGTACGGGTTTGAAGGTTGCGAGCTCTGTGACTCGCCAGGTGGCGAGGTCGTCTGGGAGAGCGCCCTTTGTCGTGTGGTCATGGTCACGGACGCCGACTACCCCGGCTTCTGTCGAGTCATCCTGCACCGCCACCTGGGCGAAATGACCGACCTGCCGCAGAGAGAGAGGATGCAGGTGATGAATGTGGTGTTCGCCGTGGAGAGCGCGGTGCGCTCACTTTACCGGCCGGACAAGATCAATCTCGCAAGCCTCGGCAACATGACCCCGCACGTTCATTGGCACCTGATTCCGCGCTGGCGCGACGACCGGCATTTTCCGTTTCCCGTCTGGGCGAAACCGCAGCGACTGAACAGCCCACGCCGAAGCTTCGTCGACGGGCAGCAGCTCGGCGATCAGATCATCGCCGCCCTGCGCACCACATAGTCCGCCACTGGCGGAAGGAGGAGGAAGAATCATGAGCGCAGTCCTTGCCAAGGTCCCGGCCAAAATGAAGATCGCCAACCTGCAGACCGGTTTTCAAATCCTTTCTCGCCTGCCGTTAGCCAACTCGCAACAAGCCGTACTGGATATCAACCAGTTTCTCGATAGCCTGCTGCTGGCCCCTCCGGATGGCGATGTCTACCTGCAACTGCTCGAACAGACGCGGATTTCCCTGTGTTTCATCGAGGACGAACTGGCGCGGCGCTATACCAACAAGGCACTACCGCTGGGCGATGTCGAGGAAGAGATCTTCCGGCAAGTCGTTGCCACCTGGTTGAAGGCGGCCCGTGCCTATGCCCACTGCGCCCAGTTGCAGCACGATGAAGATGGCAAGTCCGATGCCGAGCGCCTGGCGCTGATCCTGCACCGCTGCATCTATTACACGGGGATGGCGATGGTCGAACACCATCGCGCCCGTCAGGAGTTCCCGGCCGGCCTGTGGCTGGACCTGCACGGCTATTACGCGAGCGCCGAGGAATGGGGGGTGGCGACACTCCACGTACCCGATTCGCTGGACTCCCTCGGCCGTGGCACGCATTGCATGGCGGCTTTCGTGAGCCTGTTGCTGTGCGAACTGGCTGGCCCCTACAGCCTTTCTGTCCGTGAGTTGGACCTGGTGCGGCGCTGGGCAGGCAACTGGTCACCGCTGGTGAGCGTACACCCGGCCGTTCCAGATGACATCCTTCCCGAGTTCGTCGTCGACCTGATGCAGGACTGTGGACTGCGCGCCGCCGGCGACTGCCCGCAAACAGTCCACCTGCGTCGCCTCGACAGTTCCCGTCTGACCGCGCAACTCAATCAGGTGAGGATACAGTTGCAGCGGAGAATTCCGCCCGTGCAGCTTGGTCTCGGCGAAGACTGCACCGCCGCGCAATGCCAGCGGCTGCTGGCCCGGATCTTCAAGCCGTGGTCGATGCTGCGGGCAACGCGCAAGTTCCGCCGGCACGCGGCAACGGGTATCTCGAAAGTGTGTTCCGGTTTTGCGGCCATTCACTACAACATCTCCGGGAAGGAATTCTCGCAACCGGAGAGCGAGCGCGTCTACTCACGCGACGAGTTCGACAGCCTGTTCGCCTTCCGCCACATGCTGGAACCCATGCAACACCTGGAGACTCGCCAGACGCAACTGGGGTTTGGTCTGGATATCTGGGAAGTGGTTGATCAATGCGCCAATGGCTTTCGCCTGCTGCGCTCGACCGCCGGAAAGCGGATCGAGCCCGGGCAATTGCTGTCCATTTACCCGCACGACGGCAGTTCTCAACTGCTTGCACAAGCGGTGTGGCTGATGCAGGAGCGGGGCGGCAGTCTCGTCGCCGGAATCGCCGCGCTGCCGGGAAGGCCACAAGCCGTCGCCGTACGGCCCCTTCCCCAGATGGGAGCGCCTGCCGAGCCCTTTGGGCGGGCCTTCCTCCTGCCGTCGGTGCCGACAATCGGTGCCGAACAGACACTCGTCGTAGCACGTGGATGCTACCATCCGGAACGAGTTCTCGATCTCTATGCAGACGGTCTCGCACGGGTGCGCCTGCAGCGCCTGATCGGGAGTGGTGCAGACTTTGAGCGCGTGACATTCGTCGCTGACTGACCCTCGACCGGGTCGACGGGCCCTCCTGTTGGCACGACCACGGTCCGAACGGGCCGGCAATTTTGCGTTATCATGTGCCGTCAATTTATGCACAGAGATCGCCATGGCTGGCCTGGACCACAGCACGAAAACACCGACCGAGATCAAACTGCATCAGAAGTCCCGCATTCTGGAGCTGAGCTTCGAAGACGGCGAGCGTTTTGAGCTGACCTACGAGTTTCTGCGTGTCTTCACGCCTTCGGCCGAAGCGCGTGGCCATGGTCCGGGACAGGAGGTTCTGCAGTTCGGTAAACGCGACGTAGGCATCGAGCGCATCGAAGCCGTCGGCAACTACGCCATCCGGCCGGTCTTTTCTGATGGACATGAGAGCGGCCTGTATTCGTGGGACCTGCTCTACAATCTGGGGAAAAACCGCGACCAGCTTTGGCAGGCCTACCTCGACCGCCTGCAAAAGGAACACCGCAGTCGCGAGGCCGACGAATCCTCCGCCAGCCGTGTCACCAGCCACAGCGGCTGCCACAAGCATTGATCCCGCCGGATTCGTCCCCATACAAGCAAACATGAGCGATAGAAATACAACCCACTTCGGCTTTCAGGAAGTCGCGGAGGACGAAAAAGCGCGCCACGTTGCCGACGTTTTCGACTCCGTTGCACAGCGCTACGACCTGATGAACGATCTGATGTCCGGCGGTCTGCACCGTCTCTGGAAGGCCTTCGCGATTGCCAAGAGTGGGGTGCGGGCGGGCGCCCGCGTCCTTGATGTAGCTGGCGGCACCGGCGACCTGGCGTTGTCTTTTGCCAGGAAGACAGGCGCGAGCGGCCAGGTGTGGCTGACGGACATCAACCAGGCGATGCTTTCGCGCGGCCGCGACCGACTTTGCGACAAGGGCTTCATCGTCCCGGTCGCACGGTGTGACGCAGAGAAACTCCCGTTCCCCGACGATTATTTCGATTGTGTGAGCGTTGCCTTTGGTCTTCGCAACATGACGCACAAGGACCAGGCCCTGGGTGAAATGCGTCGCGTCCTCCGGCCCGGCGGTCGGCTGCTGGTTTTGGAATTCTCGCAGGTCTGGAAGCCCCTGGCGCCGGTCTACGACTTCTACTCGTTCAAGGTCATCCCGCGACTGGGCGAAATGATTACCCACGACGCCGCGAGCTACCAGTATCTGGCAGAGTCGATTCGGGTGCACCCGGATCAGGAGGCACTGAAGCTGCTCATGGAACGTGCCGGCCTCGAGCAGGTCGAATATTTCAATTTGGCTTTGGGTGTTGTCGCCCTGCACCGCGGTTTCAAGTTTTGACTGGAGGAATGGTAATGAAGAAGATCCTTATGGCCCTGAGTGTCTGTGTCTTGAGCTTGGGGCTGGCAGTGGGCGATGCAGAAGCCAAGCGGCTCGGCGGCGGCAAGTCGACGGGCATGCAAAGAGAATCGGTGACGCAGCGCCCGGCGACACCACCCCAGAGCGCGGCCGCTGCCCCCGCTGGCGCAGCGCCTGCAGCACCGGCGGCCGCCCCCAAGCGTAACTGGATGGGCCCACTGGCGGGTCTCGCTGCCGGCCTCGGCATTGCCGCGCTGATGTCACATTTTGGTATGGGTGAGGGCCTCGGGAACTTTCTGATGATCGCCCTGCTGTTGCTTGGCGCGGTGGTCGTCTTCAAACTGATTTTTCGCCGCAAGGCCCCGTCGATTCAGGGATCCGAATCCCTGCAGTACGCTGGCGCCGGCGCCGGGGTACCGCTTGATTCCCGCCCGGGCTTCCCAGCCGATGACCACTACGCGGGTCAAGGATCTGGGGCTCCTGGCAGCCTCGCCTCGCAGGCGCCGGCCAGCATCCCTGCCGGCTTTGACGTTGACGCCTTCCTGCGGGTCGCAAAGTTGAATTTTGTTCGCCTGCAAGCGGCGAACGATGCCGGCAATCTGGAGGACATCCGCGAGTTTGTCGCCCCGGAATTGTTTGCCGAGATCAAGCTGCAACTCGACGAGCGCGGCAAGGCCATCCAGCAGACTGATGTCGTCACCCTCAACGCCGAACTTCTGGAGGTTGTCACCGAACCCACACGGCACATTGCCAGCGTGCGCTTCAGTGGCATGATCCGCGAAGAGGCGGGTGCTCCAGCAGCGCCATTCGACGAAGTCTGGAACCTGTCGAAGGCACTCGAAGGAAGCAAGGGCTGGGTGGTTGCCGGTATTCAGCAGCTTTCCTGACTGAAATGTTGTTGGCACGGCCCGCGCTCGGTTTCGTCAATCACTTGTTGACCGCCGAGCCTTGGGCGCGCGAGCGGCTACTCGGCTTTGCCGGCAGGATAGCGTCCTTGCAGTTCGGAAACGGCGCAGTCCTGCAGGTTCGGATCAGCGAAACGGGGTTGCTGGAAGAGGACACAACAGGCGTCGAGGCGACGGTCAGTATCGGTCTGCCTGACGATGCCGTGATTCGCGTGCTGACCGATCCGCCTTCCCTGTTCTCCGCGGCGACGATTTCCGGCTCTGCCGACCTCGCTGAGACGCTGGGTTTTGTCTTTCGCAATTTGCGCTGGGATATCGAACACGATTTGTCACGAGTCACTGGCGACATTGCAGCTCAGCGAATTTTTCAGGTGGCAAAAGGCCTGCTGCAATGGCAGTGGCGAGCTGCCAGAAATCTCGCACTCGGGATGACCGAGTATCTGACGGAAGAAGAACGTGCGATTGCCCGCCGTGGCGATGTCGAACAGTTCTGCTCCGAGGTGGACGCTCTGCGTGACGATTGTGCGCGTGTCGAAAAGCGACTTCTGCGGCTCGAATCTGCCTAGTTTTCAGGCGCTTTCTTGGTTACAAAAAAAGGCAGCTTGAGAGCTGCCTTTGTCGCAGGGCTGGCATTCGCCAGCGGGCGAGAAACTTCTAGTGCCGATTGCGTAGCCTCTTGATGGCCTGCAACTGTGCGACGGCCTGCGCAAGTTCTGCCTCCGCCGTCGCCAGACCGACGTCCGAACTGCGATCCCGGAGCGCTTCCTCGGCACGGCGCTTGGCTTCCATCGCCTTCGCCTCGTCCAGATCGTGAGCACGAATTGCCGTGTCGGCGAGTACGGTGATCAGTGCGGGCTGCACTTCCAGCATTCCGCCGGATACGTAGACCATCTCGTATTCGTCCCGATCGGGAACCTTCAGGCGAACGGTGCCCGGTCTGATGCGGGTCAGGAGGGGCGTGTGTCGCGGGTAGATCCCGAGCTCGCCAGCTTCGCCCGGGAAGACCGCGAAATCCGTCTCGCCGGAGAAGATCAGTTCCTCGGCGCTGACGACGTCTACATGTACTCTGATTGCCATGGTTTTTCCCTTGCTGGGTCGGGCCCCTGCCTTTGCGAAGGCTGCCGGGGTACGACGTTCCCTGATCGCGCCCTACCTAGAGTGTCTTGGCCTTTTCGAAGACTTCTTCGATGCCGCCAACCATGTAGAACGCCTGCTCGGGGATGCTGTCGCACTCTCCCTCAACGATCATCTTGAAGCCCTTGATGGTGTCCTTGAGAGTCACGTACTTGCCTGGCGAACCGGTAAAGACTTCGGCCACGTTGAACGGCTGGGACAGGAAGCGCTGGATCTTGCGAGCACGATAAACGGCCAGCTTGTCTTCCGGCGACAGTTCGTCCATACCGAGAATGGCGATGATGTCCCGCAGCTCCTTGTATTTCTGGAGTGTCATCTGCACCGCGCGAGCGACGTTGTAGTGCTCCTCGCCGACGACCTGTGGGTCGAGTTGGCGCGAGGTCGAATCAAGCGGATCGACGGCTGGATAGATACCCAGCGACGCGATGTCACGTGACAGAACCACGGTCGAGTCGAGGTGCAGGAAGGTGGTCGCCGGGGAAGGATCGGTCAGGTCGTCGGCAGGCACATACACCGCCTGAATCGACGTGATCGAGCCGACCTTGGTTGAGGTGATGCGCTCCTGCAGGCGGCCCATTTCCTCGGCCAGGGTCGGCTGGTATCCGACCGCCGATGGCATCCGGCCGAGCAGCGCCGACACTTCGGTACCGGCAAGCGTATAGCGGTAGATGTTGTCGACGAAGAACAGGATGTCGCGACCATCGTCACGAAAACGCTCGGCCATGGTCAGACCGGTCAGTGCGACACGCAGACGGTTGCCAGGAGGCTCGTTCATCTGCCCGAAGACCATCGCCACCTTGTCGAGAACGTTGGAGTCCTTCATCTCGTGGTAGAAGTCGTTGCCTTCGCGGGTCCGCTCGCCCACGCCGGCAAAGACCGAAAGCCCCGAGTGCTGCTTGGCGATGTTGTTGATCAGTTCCATCATGTTTACGGTCTTGCCGACACCGGCACCACCAAACAGACCCACTTTGCCGCCCTTGGCAAACGGACAGACCAGGTCGATCACCTTGATCCCGGTTTCCAGCAGGTCGACGGATGGCGACAACTCGTCAAACTTCGGTGCGAGCTGGTGGATTTCACGACGTTCTTCGGTGGCAATCGGCCCGGCTTCGTCGATCGGCCGACCAAGAACGTTCATGATGCGACCGATTGTCGCGTTGCCAACGGGAACCGCAATGCCACCGCCCGTGTCGTTGACCTTCATGCCGCGGCGCAGGCCATCGGAAGACCCCATGGCAATCGTACGGACCACGCCGTCACCGAGTTGCTGCTGGACTTCGAACATCAGGTCAGTCTCGCACATATCCGACTCTTCGGCTTTATCGAGCTGGAGTGCGTTGTAGATCCTGGGCATTGCGTCACGCGGGAACTGGATGTCCACCACGGCGCCGATACACTGAACAATGTTTCCTTGACTCATCGTCGTATCCCTAATCAATAAACTAACTATCGCGTGGTCAGACAGCCGCTGCGCCGCCGACGATTTCCGAAAGCTCTTTGGTGATCGCTGCCTGGCGAGCCTTGTTGTACACCAGCTTGAGTTCGCCGATCACGTTCTTGGCGTTGTCCGAAGCGGACTTCATCGCGACCATGCGCGCGCTCTGCTCGGAAGCCATGTTTTCGGCGACCGACTGGTAGATCATCGCTTCGACATAGCGCACCAGCAAATCGTCGATCACCGCCTTGGCATCGGGCTCATAGATGTAGTCCCATCGGTTGCCTTCGCCACCAACGAGTTCGCCGGATAGCGGCAACAACTGATAGAGGGTCGGCTCCTGCTTCATGGTATTGATGAAACGCGTGAAAGCGATGTACAGAACGTCCGTCTCACCCTTCATGTACGCGTCGAGCTGCACCTTGACCGGTCCGATCAGTTTTTCCAGGTGCGGCGTATCGCCGAGTCCGGTCAACTGTGAGACGACGTTCGCACCGGCACGCTGCATGAACCCCAGTCCCTTGTTACCGATCGCGGTAACGCGAAGCTTCTTGCCTTCGGCATCCCACTCCTTCATCTTGCCAAGCGCAAGACGCAGGACATTGGTGTTCAGGCCACCGCAGAGCCCCTTGTCGGAGGTTACGGTGATCAGTCCGACTGCTTTCACCTGCTCGCGTACGGTCAGGAAGGGATGGCGGTAGTCGGTCAGGGCATGCGAGAGATTGCCGGCAACACGCCGGATCTTGTCGCCGTAGGGACGGGCGGCGCGCATCCTGTCCTGCGCCTTGCGCATCTTGGATGCGGCCACCATTTCCATGGCCTTGGTGATCTTGCGCGTGCTCTCGACGCTCTTGATCTTGTTGCGGATTTCCTTGCCGCTAGGCATGGCAATCTCCTCGATCGATCAGGCCAGCGTGGCCTTGAATTCCTCAATCGCCTTGGTGAGCTTCTGCTCTGCGTCGGCGTCAAGATCCTTGGTCGTTTCGATCTTGGTGATGAGGTCAGCGTACTTCTGCTTGACGAAGCCGTGCATCTGCTTCTCGGTGGCCAGTGCCTTCTTCACGTCAACATCGTCGAAGAGGCCCTTGTTCACCGCATGCAGTGTGATCGCCATCTCGGAGATCGACAGCGGCGAATACTGCGGCTGCTTCATCAGCTCGGTCACCAGCCGGCCACGATCGAGCTGCTTGCGCGTCGCTTCGTCAAGGTCGGACGCAAACTGGGCGAAGGCCGCCAGTTCACGGTACTGGGCAAGGGCCAGACGTACACCACCACCGAGTTTCTTGATGACTTTCGTTTGCGCCGCTCCGCCGACCCGCGAGACAGAAATACCGGCATCGATGGCGGGACGCACACCGGCGTTGAAGAGGTCGGTGTCAAGGAAGATCTGGCCGTCGGTAATCGAGATCACGTTGGTCGGAACGAAGGCGGACACGTCACCGGCCTGCGTCTCGATGACCGGCAGGGCAGTCAATGAACCGGTCTTGCCCTTGACTTCGCCATTGGTGAATTTCTCGACCCAGGCTTCCGAGACGCGCGCTGCGCGCTCAAGCAGGCGGGAGTGCAGGTAGAAGACGTCACCTGGGTAAGCTTCACGCCCCGGGGGACGACGCAGCAGCAGCGACACCTGGCGGTAAGCCCAAGCCTGCTTGGTCAAGTCGTCGTAGATGATCAGGGCGTCCTGGCCGCGGTCGCGGAAATACTCGCCCATGGTGCAGCCGGAATACGGAGCGATGTACTGCAGGGCCGCGGATTCCGAGGCGGTTGCGGCGACGATGATGGTGTACGCCATCGCGCCGTTCTCTTCCAGCTTGCGTACCACGTTGGCAACCGTCGAGGCCTTCTGACCGATCGCCACATAGATGCAGATCAGGTTCTGACCCTTCTGGTTGATGATCGTGTCGACGGCGACCGCGGTCTTGCCGGTCTGCCGGTCACCGATGATCAGTTCGCGCTGGCCACGACCGATCGGAACCATTGCGTCGATCGATTTCAAACCGGTCTGCACGGGTTGCGAAACGGATTTGCGCCAGATGACGCCAGGCGCGACCTTCTCGATCTTGTCGGTCAACTTGTGATTGACCGGGCCTTTGCCGTCGATCGGCTGCCCCAGCGAGTTCACGACGCGACCGAGGAGTTCCGGTCCGACCGGAACCTCGAGGATACGGCCGGTGGTCTTGACGGTGTCGCCTTCACTGATCTCGTCGTACTCACCGAGAACGACCGCGCCAACCGAATCTCGGTCGAGGTTCAAGGCCATGCCGAAAGTGTTGCCCGGAAACTCGAGCATTTCTCCCTGCATGACGTCGGTCAGGCCGTAGACACGGCAGATACCGTCGGTCACCGAAACGACGGTGCCCTGGGTGCGCAGATCGGCGCTGATCGCAAGATTTTCAATCTTGCTCTTGATCAGTTCGCTGATTTCGGAAGGATTCAACTGCATGGAAATTCTCCTAGTTCTTGAGCGCCAACCGCAGGCTCTCGAGTTTTCCGCGTACGGAGGTATCGAGAACCTGGTCGCCAACCACAATCTTGACGCCGCCGATCAGCGATTGATCGACGACCACTTCGGCTGTTAGCCGGGTCTTGAAGCGCGTTTCCAGGTCTTCGATCAGAGCCTTGCGCTGCTCGTCGTCAACCGGAAAGGCACTGTAGATCGTGGCTTCCCTGACGCCTTCCTGGGCGGCTCTCAGCGCCTCGAAGAGACCAGCGATTTCCGGCAGAGCGGACAGCCGCTCATTGGTTGCGAGGACGTCGATCAGATTGGCTTCGCCGCCTTCCTGCGTCTTGCCGACCAGCGACTTGAAGAGTTCGCTCTTCTGCGTGGCTGAGAGTTCGGGGTTGCCGATGCAGGAACGCATCTGCTCATCCGTGGCGATCGCAGAAAGCAGCGACAACCGCTCGGACCAGGCCGCCAGCGCCTTGTTTTCCAACGCGATGCGGAACACCGCTTCAGCGTAGGGGCGCGCGATGGTAACGAGTTCGGCCATGGCTTCAGAGTTCCTGCTTGAGCGCGACCAGCATTTCGGCATGCGCCTTGGCATCGACTTCGCGCTTCAGGATGCGCTCGGCACCAGCCACGGCAAGGTCGGCGACACGCCCACGCAGCTCGGCCCGGGCCTGCTCCACCTGCTGGGCAATCTCGGCCTTCGCCGAAGCAACGACCTTGTCGGCTTCGACCTTGGCTACCTGCTTCGCCTCTTCAACCATCTGCGCACCGCGCTTTTCTGCCGCGGTGATGATGTCGGCAGCTTTCGCCTTGGCATCACGGAGGGCGTCTGCGGAGCGCTTGCCGGCAAGTTCCAGTTCATGCTTCCCGCGCTCGCCGGCGGCCAACCCGTCGGCAATCAGTTTTTGGCGATCAGCCATGGCCTTCGCCAGCGGCGGCCAGACGTACTTCATGGTGATCCAGATGAAGACGCCAAACCAGATCGCTTCGCCAATCAACGTTGCGTTGATGTTCACGCTAACCTCCTGTTAAGAGTTAGTCCGAAAGGAGAAGCGATCAACCCTTGACGACGGCAATGAAGGGATTCGCAAACAGCATGAACAGGGCGATACCGACACCGATCATGGTGACCGCGTCGAGAAGACCAGCAACGATGAACATCTTGACCTGGAGAGTCGGAATCATTTCCGGTTGGCGAGCCGCGCCTTCGAGGAAGCGCCCACCCAGCAGACCAAATCCGATAGCGGTACCGAGAGCACCCGCACCGATCAGGATGGCGACGGCGATGGCGGTATTACCAAGCAACATTGACAGAGCGGCTTCCATTAGTTTCTCCTAGTAAGACATGCTAAATGCGTTAAACAAGAACAACGTGAATCAAACTCGAAAGCAGGACGACTGGCCACGCTAACCGTGCGACTCGCTGGCCATCGACAGGTACACGATGGTCAGCATCATGAACACGAAGGCCTGCAGGGTGATGATCAGAATATGGAAAAGCGCCCAGGGCAGGGCCAGCGGCAACTGCCAGAGACCGAGCAGGGCAATCAGGATGAACACCATTTCACCGGCGTACATGTTGCCGAACAGACGCAGCGAGAGCGAGATCGGCTTGGCGATATCCTCGATGATCCGGAAAAGGAGATTCACCGGCGCCATCTTCGCGCCGAAGGGGACGGTGAACACCTCATGCAGGAAGCCGCCGACACCCTTGACCTTGACACCCATGATCAGCATGATCGCGAAAACGGTCAGCGACATGCCGAAAGTCAGGTTCGGATCGGTAGTCGGCACTGACTTGAAGTAGTGCACGCCACCCCAACCGAGGACCAACGGGATGAAGTCAACCGGGATCAGGTCCATGGTGTTCATCAACAGGACCCAGACGAAAATGGTGATCGCCATCGGCGTGACCAGCGGACTCTTGCCGTGGTAGGTGTCCTTGACCTGCTGGTCGATGAACGAAACCAGCATTTCAACGAAAGTCTGCAGCCCGCCCGGCACCCCCGAGGTAGCCTTCTTGGCCAGCTTGGCCATGCCGACGAAAGCGAACAGGCCAAGCAAGCCGGAGACCAGCAGGGAATCCAGGTGAAACGTCCAGAAACCGTGACCGACCGTTAGGTTGGTCAGGTGGTGAACAATGTATCCACTCGACGTTAACGCCTCGCCCGAAGCCATATCTTCCCCCTGTTTGACTATTGCTGCCTGAGCAGCGCCATCCAATAAACGACAATCGTTGCAACGTAGGTCAGGAAGAGCGGCAAGGCGGCGAGTTGCGCATAGGTCTTGAACACCAAGGCAAACAGCAACAGGGTCACGGCGAACTTGTAACCTTCACCAGCCACCTGGGCATTGAACGCCTTCTTCGCATCGGCCACTGCCCGCCCCGATGGCCGCAAGGCCCGCCATGCGTAGGCCAGAGCGCTGGCCATGGCGATACCGCCACCGAGCATAGCGGACACCGCCGCGTTGAACCCCAAGACCACCCCCGCCACCAGCCCTGCTCCCAGTGTGACCAGCAATTGGCAGCCAAGGACCCAGCGGACCTGAGGATGCACAGCTAGCCCCTCCAAAACGTTGGCAGAATACCAGACTCGCTGAGGGGAATCAAACCGCAAGTGCAAAAAACTTTGAATTCCTCGCAAACATCTGCCTTGCAGCCGGCATCCGGGCCCTTTGGCAACGCCCCCATGGTGCGCTGCGTCAATGACGCAGACGCTGCAGAATACCCTCTAGCTGATCAAGGTTTCCGAAGTCGATCAACACCTTGCCAGCGCCGCGCTTATTCGCACGAATCGCCACCTGGGCACCCAGCAAGTCGGCGAGTTCCTCCTGCAAGCGCAATACGTCCCGATCCGGTTTCTTCGGCTCAGGGTCCTTCGGCGCCCGCAAGGCGTACTGGACCAGGCGCTCGGTTTCTCTGACCGACAAGCCCTTGTGCACCACACGCTGCGCCAGCTGGACCTGCAACGCACCAGCCAGTGGGAGCAGGGCACGCGCATGACCCATGTCGATTTCGCCTCGCATCAGCAGTTCCTGCGCCGGCGGGGCCAACTGCAACAGACGCAGCAGATTCGATGCCGCCGGCCGCGAGCGGCCAACCGCATCGGCCGCTTGCTGGTGAGTCATGGCGAATTCGTCGATCAGTCGCTGCAGGCCAAGCGCTTCCTCAAGCGGATTGAGATTCTCGCGCTGGATATTCTCGATCAGCGCCATGGCCAGTGCCGCTTCGTCGGGAATTTCCCGGATCAGGGTCGACACTTCGGCCAACCCCGCCATCTGCGCCGCCCGCCAGCGCCGCTCGCCGGCGATGATCTCGTAACGGTCGTCGCCGACCGGCCGTACCAGGATGGGCTGCATCAGGCCCTGCACCCGGATCGAGGCCGCCAGTTCCTCGAGCGAGGTCGGGTCCATGTGCGTACGCGGCTGGTACTTGCCGGGCTGGATATGGCCTACCGGCAGGGTGCGTTGCTGCTCCCGGTTGTGGGTGTCATTACCTGCCAGCAGGGCATCGAGACCACGCCCAAGTCCCTTCATCTTCATGGCCTCACTCCCGGGGCTGCGGTTGCCGCCGCAGTCCCGGGCTTGTCGGCACAGCGATCGAGAATCTCTTGCGCCAGCAGAAGGTACGCCTGGGCTCCCTTGGAACTGCGGTCGAAAGCGATCACCGGCTTGCCGTAGGACGGCGCCTCGGCGAGGCGCACATTGCGCGGAATGATCGTCCGATAGACCTTGTCGCCGAAGTGACCCTCCAGTTCACGGGACACGTGCTGGGTCAAGGTCGAACGCGGGTCGAACATGGTTCGCAGCAAGCCTTCGATTTCCAGGCGCGGATTCAGCTTGGCACGCACCTTTTTCAGCGTCGCCACCAGGTCGGTCAGGCCTTCCAGCGCGTAATACTCGCATTGCATTGGGATCATCACGCTGTCGGCGGCCACCAGACCATTGACCGTCAACATGTTCAATGCCGGTGGGCAGTCGAGCAGAATGAAATCATAGCTGCCACGGATGTCGGCGAGCGAGTCCCGCAGGCGATACTCGCGCTGCTCGATGTCGATCAGGTCAATCTCGGCACCCGCCAGTTCGCGGTTCGCCGGCAGTACGTCGAAGCCAAAATCGGTCCGCATCCGCGTGTCGGCCATCGTCGACCGGCCGATCAGGATCTGGTACACCGTCGGCATGGCCTCTCGCTTGACGACGCCGCAGCCGGTGGTCGCGTTACCCTGTGGATCGAGGTCAATCAGCAGCACACGCTGAGCGCACTCGGCGAGACAGGCCGAAAGGTTTACCGCCGTCGTCGTCTTGCCGACGCCGCCCTTCTGGTTGGTTACCGCGAGTATTCTTGCCAAATCGACTCTCCCTTCAATGCTGCCCGGCACTGCTGCGCATCACGACCAGATGGCGCTCGCCCTTGACGCCCGGCACGTCCAGGCGATGTACCGTATCCACCGCGACTTCCAGCGGCAGGCCGGCGATCTCGTCCTGCGGCCAGACGCCCTTCATCGCCAACCAATGGCCACCGCTTTGCAACAGATGGCCCGACAACTTGACCAGCGTACTCAAATCAGAAAAGGCACGCGCGGTGATCGTCGCAAACCTGGCCGGTGGCCGGTAGGTTTCGACGCGGCCACAGTGTACGGCAATATTCGCCAGACTCAGCTCAATTGCCACCTGTTGCATGAATGCCGTCTTTTTCGAGCTGCTGTCCAGGAGAGTCACCTGCAACTCCGGCCGCGCGATGGCCAGCGGGATGCCCGGCATGCCCCCACCGCTGCCGACGTCGAGCAGCGTCGCGCCTTTGACGAAGGGCAGCACCGCCAGCGAATCGAGGAGGTGATGGCTGATGGCCAGCGAAGTCGCGGACAGGGCGGTCAGGCGATAGGTGTGGTTCCACTTTTCAAGCAACCCGGCGTAGTCGAGCAGTCTTTGCTGCGCCGATGCCGGAAGGTCGTTGCCGAGGACGACCAGGCCCTCTGCGAGCTGCGCCTCCGGGCTCATCGACCCGGGACGACGGCGGGTGAATGCCGGGAGGTCAATTGTCCGCGTTTCAGATGAACCAGCAGGATCGAGATCGCCGCCGGGGTCACGCCCTGAATGCGGGACGCCTGGCCGAGTGTTTGCGGCCGATGCAAGACGAGCTTCTGCCGCACTTCGCTGGACAGTCCACTGAGGCTGCGGAAATCGAAGTCCTCAGGGAAACGCGTCTCCTCGTTCGCCAGAGTCTTTGCTACTTCCTCCTGCTGACGTTCAATGTAACCCCTGGTATCGGGCCTGGATCTCGACCTGCTCGATGACCTGCGAATCGCGCAAGCCGGCATCGACGGCAACGTCACCGACGCACAGCGTCATCAATTGCTCGTAGCTCACGTCCGGCCGGCGCAACAGATCGTACAGGGAATACTCGTGCTCCAGCGGTTTGCCGAATACCCGCGTCGCCTCCTCGTCGGCCAGCTTTGCCGGATGCACCCAGGTCGACCGCAAGCGCTCCTGCTCGCGGTCGATTGCTGCACGCTTGTCGCAAAAGGCCGCCCAGCGCCGGTCGTCCACCAGACCCACACGGCGCCCCTGCGTGGTCAGCCGCATGTCGGCATTGTCTTCACGTAGCGACAAGCGATACTCGGCACGACTGGTAAACATTCGATACGGTTCGGAAACACCACGCGTGATCAGATCGTCGACCAGCACTCCCAGATACGCTTCGTCACGGCGCGGCGTCCAGGGCGCCTTCTCCTGCACCTGCAGGGCGGCGTTGGCACCGGCCAGCAAGCCCTGCGCTGCGGCCTCCTCGTAACCGGTGGTGCCGTTGATCTGGCCAGCAAAGAAGAGGCCGTTGATTGCTCTGGTTTCGAGTGCAGCAGTCAGGCCACGCGGGTCAAAGTAATCGTATTCGATGGCATACCCGGGGCGCAGAATGTGGCAGTTCTCGAGGCCTCGCACAGAACGGACGATGGCCAGCTGGACATCGAAAGGCAGGCTGGTCGAGATTCCGTTCGGATAGATCTCGTGCGTGCCCAGGCCCTCGGGCTCAAGAAAGATGTTATGGCTGTCCTTGGCCGCAAAACGGTGGATCTTGTCTTCTATCGAAGGGCAATAACGTGGTCCGACGCCTTCGATCACGCCGGTGTACATGGGCGAGCGGTCCAGGTTGGCGCGGATGATGGCGTGCGTCCGGGGGTTGGTACTGGTAACCCAGCAGGGTAACTGCGGCGGATGCTGTGCGGGCGTACCAAGGAACGAGAATACCGGCAGGGGATCGTCGGAATGCTGTTCGGCGAGTTGCGAGAAGTCGATGGTCTTGCCATCCAGACGAGGCGGGGTACCGGTCTTGAGCCGCCCGACCGGCAACTGCAGTTCGCGCAGGCGCGCGGCCAGGGAGGTCGACGGCGGATCGCCCATACGACCCCCCGCATGGTTCGACAAACCCACATGGATCAGCCCGTTGAGAAAGGTCCCGGCAGTCAGGACGACGGCGCGGGCCGCGAAGCGGACGCCGAGCTGGGTCACCACACCCACGACGCGGTCGCCGTCCAGGATCAGGTCGTCACACGCCTGCGCGAAAATCGTCAGGTTGGGCTGGTTTTCCAGGCGGCGGCGAACCGCCTGCCGATAAAGTACACGATCGGCCTGCGCGCGTGTTGCGCGCACCGCCGGTCCCTTGCTCGAATTGAGAATCCGGAACTGGATTCCCGCTTCATCGATGGCCTCGGCCATGGCGCCGCCCAGTGCATCGATCTCCTTGACCAGATGCCCCTTGCCAATGCCGCCGATCGATGGGTTGCAACTCATCGCACCTAGCGTCTCCAGGTTGTGCGTCAGCAACAGCGTCCTGGTGCCCATGCGCGCCGCGGCGAGCGCCGCCTCGGTTCCGGCATGGCCGCCACCGACGACGATGACGTCGAAACGGTCAGGGAAGAGCATGGCTTATCCGCATTTCTGGCTTCGAAGACATTCGGGAAAAACCCGCAATTCTACGCCAGTTCTCTGAAAGATAACAGGTTTCCGGAAAATCGGCCGGATCACCCAGGGATGAATCAACGAAGGCCAGGCCAGCACCTAAGGACAGACAGATTGTCTTCGTCAAGTAACCGCTCCGCTACCACTGCCGCTACCAGGTCGAAGCAAAGACAAGCCGCAAACTTCAACGCGCTGCGCTCCGCCATTTTCGCGCCGAATGCGGTAATGGCAGAATGATCGACCGGACGCTGAATGAGTTCTGGCACCGGGACGCCAGCGTCTGTTTCCACCCACAGATCATCTACCCGAGCACTGCCGGTTTCACCGAGTCGCAAAGCCAAGGCACTGTTGACCGCGCCCCCGGCAAAGGTCCACCAGCGATGCCGACCCGATGGCAGGTGTTCGAGCAGCAACGATCCCTGGTGCTCGGGCGCGATGATCAGATCGCGAACGTCGTCGAGTTGCCGAGTTCCCCGCTTCGACAACACCAGTCCGGCATCGCCCTCCTGCAACAGCACCCGACGCATCGCCTGACAAACCTCGAAACCCAACCGGCGGGAGGTGCCAAGCCAACGCGATTTGCCCTTCTCATCCGTCGGCTCCAGCCACACAGTGCGCCTGGACCACTCGACTGCAATCACTTTCCAGCTTCGGCCACCCAGCAGGAGGACCGTCGGGCCATCCTTCTGCTGTTGAACCGCCATCGGATCGACATCACCCAGTTCGGTTGCACCGTGTCGCGCTGCCAGCACCATCGGGCTGGCGAACGCCGACAGCAAGTCAAGGAAATGGCTACGTCCGAACAGCTTTTCGCCTTCGGGACCCATCGACGCGAGGCCGCTGCTGACGAACAGGATCCCCCTGGCTTCCATGAAGTCGAACACGGTCGCCACGGTCTCCGGATCGAGGTCGGGGAATTGTGTTCGCGCCACGGCCACAACCTCCCTGGCCGAAAGTCCGGGGTATTCCAGCACGAGCGCCAGCATCTGCTGCGCGACGATGTGCCAGGGCAGCGGCGGCGGCTTGATGTGCTCGACGTATTTCTCGCGCCACAGCGTGGTAATTGCGCAGGCGAGCAGAAAGGCCTCGTCAGTCGTGGTCAGGAACAGGCAGTTGCGGCGGCTGCCGGCACGCCGGCCGCTGCGTCCCATGCGCTGCAGGAACGAGGACACGGTGCTCGGCGAGTCGATCTGGATCACGTAGTCGAGGTCGCCGACATCGATGCCCAATTCCAGCGTGCTGGTGGCGACGATCACGCAGTCCTGCTCTTCGGCGAACGCCGTCTCGGCAAGCTTGCGCTCGGACGCACTCAAGGACGAATGCGACACGAAGGTTCGGGTGTTCAAGCTGCGCAGCGCCACCCCCAGTTCCTCGACCCGGGAACGACTGTCGCAGAAGACCAGGCGCTTCGAGCCACGGTGCAGTCGCGAGATCACCGTCGCGGCGTTGGCCATCGAGCCCACATGATCGATGGTGACATCGGCGTCCGTGCTGACCGACGAGGAGCCAACGATCTGCCGCTCACCTGCCCCGGCGAACCAGGCTAGCAGTTCATCCGGGTTGCCCACCGTCGCCGACAACCCGATCCTCTGAATCGCTTGCCTGGCATACGCCTCGATCCGCTTGATCACGGCGCGCAGATGCCAGCCGCGATCGTCGCCGGCAAACGCATGCAGTTCATCAACGATGACCACGCGGACGCTGCCGAACCATGAAGCTCGATCCACCTTCGTCGAAATCAGCATCCCTTCGAGGGACTCGGGCGTGGTCAGCAGGATGTCCGGTGCCGAACGCCTGGCCCGCGCCTTGGTGCCTTGCCCGACGTCGCCGTGCCACACCTGCACCGTCCTGCCGACGAAGCCGGCATAGCGCGACAGCCGTGACTCCAGGTTGTTGAGCAGCGCCTTGATCGGGCACACGTACAGAACGCTTGGCCCGGGCCACTCCTCGGTCGCCATGCGCGACAGGACGGGAATGATGGCCGCCTCGGTCTTGCCACCGGCCGTCGGCGCGAGGATCAGGCAATGTTGTCCTTCGAGGATCGGCACTACCGCATCGGCCTGTGTCGAGCGCAGACCGGTCCAGCCCATCGAGTTGACGATGTGGTACTGCAACGCCCCGTGCAGGCGCTCGAAGGCCTCCACGCTCACGGACAGCTACCCACAGGGGCCAGCCGCCTACAACTCGATGTCATCGACCGAGCCCACGCCGACGGACGCACGCTCCTGCGCGGTCATCTCGCTCTGCGAGATCGTCAGCGCATAGTGCCTGCGCGGCTCGAAGTCCGCGAACTGGTCGACGCGATCGATCACGTCGGCGACCAGCTTCTTCAGGAACAGCCTCGGCGACACGCCGACCTTGCCGCCCAGATTCCCGGTGACGGCCCTGGCCAGGGACTCGACGTAGGCGTCGTCGACCAGCGCACGGATCCGGTCGCCGGCAACGGCACCGTCGGCATAGATATCCCGCACCTTGCGCCCGACTTCGAGCAGCGAATCGTGGCCGAAGGCCGGCAGGCGCACCTGCACCGCGCGTGCGTTGTCGAAGCGCGAGTCGGTGCCGAAATCGACGTGCAGCCGTTGCGCCAGCGGCGCGAGGCGCTGCACGCCCTGCGCCCCCTCATAGAAAGCCTGGGTGCCGGTGATCAGGAGGTACAGGCCCGGAAAGTGGCCGGCGTCGATTTCGTCGATCCACTGGCGCAGCGCATTCAAGCCCCGCTCGCGGGTGTCGGCGCGCATGCGTTGCAAGGTCTCGACTTCGTCCAATACCAGCAGCAGACCGCCATACCCCGAGTCGCGCAGCATCGTCAGCAGCCCGGACAGGAAATTGGTCGCGCCGAAGTGGTCGATGTCACCCTTCACCCCGGCCGAGCGCCGGATCGATGCTGCGACATTCGGCTGGCCGCCGAGCCAGGCGATCAGCCCGTCGGCGGTGGCGTTGTCGCCGGCCTGCAGTGCGCGTCGGTAGGCGCGCAGCGTCGCCGAGAAGGCCGGCGCCACCCGGGTCACGCTGGCCAGTCTGGCCTCCATCAGCGCCTCGGTCCTGGCGAGCAGGGTCGCCTCGTCCGTCGGGTCGAGGCTGGCGTCTTCCAGCACGTCACGCTCCAGCGCGTAGAACCAGCCATCGACGATGCCGCGAAACGCGCCTTCGCCGCTGTCGGCGGTGGCGATGCGCTCGACCAGTCGGCGGTACACCGTTTCCAGACGATGTAGCGGTGTTTCGGTTTCCGAGATCTGCACCTCGCTGGTCGCGAGACCACGCGCCCGAGCACGTTCCTGCAGCCAACGGCCGAAGAAGGTCTTGCCCGATCCGTATTCGCCGCGGATCGCCTTGAAGGCGCCGCGGCCGGAGGCCACGGCATCCAGTTCTTCATCGAGCGTTCCCTGAAGCCGCCCGTAACCCACGGCCAGCGCATCAAGGCCGGCCTTGGGCACCGTGCCGCGCCTCAGGGCGTCGACGACCTCGGCTCGGCGTTGTGGGCTGATCACTTGTTAGTACTCATTGTAAATCTCACTCCGAACCGGCAAAAACGCGCCACCGAGATTGGTCCAAACGCGGGTTGTATCGTCGATGACCACTTCGGCACGGACACCTTCTTGATCCATGTCGCGAGCAGTCAATGCCATTGTCAGGCGAACACGGCGCCAGAGGGGTCGAGTAGCTTGAACTCCCTCGGGTCCTCTTCGAATGCGTTGGCTGTCTGCATGACCGCCACCACCTGCTTCAGATCACGGTAGTCGAACAACGTACCCCACTTTGCGATGCGGCACAGGGCCCGAACGAACGGCTCGGGGTCGTTGCGCCGGGTGAGCGCCCGCTGGGCATCAACGTACTGCTCGTGGAAAATGGTTGGAATGATGATGCGGCAGCGCGCGCATCGGGACAGCTCTGCATTCATCAAAAGCCGGGACAAGCGGCCGTTGCCATCGTTGAAGGGGTGCGTCTCCGACACCAGGAAGGCATAGAAAATGGCCCGGCCCAAACCTTCGGGGATGCTCAAGGCCAGCTGCACGCCTTCGAGGAGGGTGCCACGAACGAATCCTGGGTCAACGAACTGTGTCGTGCCGGCGTAATTGGATTCGGTCTTGAACTCGCCAGGCGTGGCTTCCGGTCGGCGCTCGAGCATGATCCAGTGCCGCTTGCGCAGGCCCTCCAGTATCTCGCCGGGGGCCGGAGGGCTGCTTCGGAAGTGTGGGTGCAGGATGAGCTGGAAAACGCCAAGAATGTCGTGGCTATCCTTGGGCCTGTTGGGAACGATCTGGTTATGCAGCGCGATGCCTTCGGCTTCTTCGATAGAGAAGCGCGTGCCTTCCACATAGTTTGAGAAGTAGCTCTCCAGGAACGCGAAATGGGTCTTGGCCGGGTCTTGGCCCGCGACGTCGGGGAAGTCGGGGATCGGCGTTATCCGCAGGTAGTCGGCGAAGATCCGGAAGCGGTTGAGGCGCTCGGCATCCACCGGCGTACCGCCGGCCACCAAGACACCGGCCTTGGTCGTCAGCGCCCCTTTTGCATAGGTGCCGAGGAGGGCGCCGACCATGGCGTTCAAAGTATCGAACGCCTTCTCGGCGCCGAGGACGGGCGCCAGCTGTCGAGCTTCGTCGCGCACGCGGTTGAGAGTTTCCTCGCCGCTCGCGTTGAGAATGTCGACCAGACGCTCCTCCACAACTGCCTTGCCGCCGGTACGGGGCCGGTCGGTGCGGGAGCGCCCGAGATTTTCAAGGAGCCCGCGCGGACGCGACGACCAATACAGGCCGCTGTTACCGAGGCGCAGGTCGCCCGGCAGGTTCTGCGGCCCTTTCAGAAGCACGGTAATGAGCCCGGGGAGCTTCACCGAGGTGTTGTAGCGCGTGGGATGCGTGAGGGTGATCTCTCCAGATGGCGTGATCCCCCCGACTACGGCGCTCAGGTGCGAGACGATGGCGCCGGGGAATAGGTAGCCGAGGATCATCTGCCAGTTCCGGCGGACGATCAGAGCCTGCCCCTCCGGGTCCGTCGCCCGGACATAGACCCCCGTGGCAATCCGGGCGATCTCGCCGGCCTTGGCCTGCCGCTGCAGTCGGCGCTGCTCGGCCGCGTCGGCAGGGATCAGCACCTCATTGAGGGCGATAGCTTGTCGTTTTTCCGCTAGCGCGGCCATCACAGCCCCTCTTGCTTGTCGTACATATACTAATTATGTGGCAATTCTGTCGCAAGCTAACTATTTAATAGAAATGGACGCTCTGTCGGGAACGGGCTAAAGAGCGCAAGACGTCAAAACAATGTCCCTTAACGGCTATCTAACCAGTACTATTGTCGCGATTTGGCTAATAAGATGCGCTGGACAATGCCCGGCTGGCAAGGCGATTCTTGCAAGAGAGAGATCAGTACGCGCGCAGATCAGCCATGCAGGGTCTCTCTGTGTTGCAGTGAATTAGCGGCACACGCCTCATCGCACCGTCACCCGAAACTGCCGCGCCAGCAATTCCCGGTTCAGCTCGACCGTCCCAGCCGTCTCGTCCAGCACCAGCACCGCCGCTTGATCGACATTGAGCACGCGCTTGGCCGCGTTGATGAAGCCACTGACGCATATGTGGCGCGTGGTGCTTCGCGATATCAAGCGCGTACATGGACACGAGAATGCCGTAAAACATGCGGATGGTCGGCACACGCCACTCCTTCTCAGGGCGCACAAACGGCGCGGGGGTTCATTGAATGATCCCCGGATCCCCGATGGTGCCGCCATGCGACCGGGAAAACAAGAGAGGTGACCCCGGTGACCGAGACTCGCGCGCTTGGCCCCGGCGTTCCCACGGTAGGGCAAAAGGAAAGACCACGAGCTTGCCGCGCCACATCGAAGCCGTGCGCAAGGATACGTGATTACCAGACCCCAGAGGTGTGCTGAAGGACAGCGTATGAATGTTAGATCTGACCCCAAGAAGCCTCCGCGGACTGATCACTTGTAATCCCTCATGCTGCTTTCGGAGATGCAGGGCGCCAACACGGGCGAGGACGATCACCAGGCTCAATCTCCGCCTGAGTAGGAACGCAGGAATTCGACCAGCACATTGCCTGGTAGGTGCTAAGGCGCAAAGGTCCAGACCGAACCAGGACGAGCGGTCATCACCCGTCGTCGTGGCACTGAGCGGGGCGGGATTCGGATGACTTTTTGACTTTTCAGGGCCTCATGCAGCAGAAATCGAGACTGACGCCGCTTGGTGGGGGCTCATATACTCTCCATGGTGCCGTTCGATTTCCCATCCTTGATCTCGCCATGCGCCCTGTGCGTGTTCTGATCTGGAAGCAGACGCCCGCACAAGTACAGGGTATCGGGCGAGATGTCGATTTCATCGGTCCAGGCGACCGTTCCCAGGACCACATGAGCCTTCATGAACAGTCCGCCCTCGGCCAGCGGAGCAAATGCCGGATAGCCAAGGTAGGGCCGCATGTCGAGCACGCGTATCTCGCCGTTGGCGAAGACCGCTTCGAGCTGGTATTCGCGCAGCGGGGTGACACTAACCACGTCAGGCGTCATCGCAATTCCCTCAACGCAGTGGATCAATCTTGTACGGCGTCTGACCGCTGGCAGCGAGTGTCCAGTCCGCCATGAGCTCGTCCCGGTGAATTTCAATCCAGGCCTGCACGAGCTTCATCTGGCGAGACGGCAAGCCCCCTTCGAGCACCTCCCCGTCCGGGATACCGAGGACAATCCTGTATTCGTTGTAGCGCACGTGAATATGTGGCGCGTGGTGCTTCGCGATATCAAGCGCGTACATGGACACGAGAATGCCGTAAAACATGCTGATGGTCGGCACACGCCACTCCTTCTCAGGGCGCACAAACGGCGCGGAGGTTCATTCAACGATCCCCGATGGTGCCACCATGCGACCGGGAAGACAAGAGAGGAGACCCCGGTGACCGAGACTCGCGCGCTTGGCCCCGGCTTTCCCACGGTAAGGCATAAGGAAAGACCGCGAGCTTGCCGCGCCACATCGAAGCCGTGCGCAAGGATGCGTGATTACCAGACCCCAGAGGCATGCTGAAGGACAGCGTTTGAATGTTAGATCTGACCCCAAGAGCTTCGCGTACATGGACACGAGAATGCCGTAAAACATGCGGATGGTCGGCACACGCCAGGGCCAACGGCGCGGGGGGGCGTGAATGATCCCGGGATCCCGATGGTGCCGCCATGCGACCGGGAAAACAAGAGGGTGACCCCCGGTGACCGAGACTCGCGCGGCCGGCTTTCTCCGTAAGGCAGGAAGACCCCGGAGCTTGCCGCGCCGAAACCGTGCGCCACGATGCGTGATTAGCAGACCCCAAAGTGTGCTGAAGGACGGCACGCAGCTCAATGTGAAAAGCCACCCGAAGGCGAACAAAGCCTGACCGGCGGCGGTCAGGCGATGGTTGGCGCGAATCAAGCGGCGCGGGGATGAATCCGAAGCGAGTCGCCGATCCAGCGAGAAGCGTTGCGCTGCGGGTTGCTCTAGTTGGTGGCGGAGTCCCGGTAATATTCGCCCCGCTTGAGCATGAAGAGGGTGCGCAACATTTTGGGGGCGCGCGATGGCTCGTTTAGCCACGGCGACGATCGCTAACTGGAACTTGGACTGGAACCCATCGGGTGTGCTGGCGGCGTGGGCGAACTCCACAGAGGGTCGGCGGACGTAGGGTGCCCTTGCGGATGCGTCCCGACGGCGCTCCGCGGGCCGGGCCGACCCAGGAAGCCAGCGGTCTGGGGTGCCGAACCTCATGTCGCTACCGATTTCGACCAACGCGTGGCCGCGCCGATGACGTCACACGGCAAGGTTTGCACAAGGCCAGTGCTTGTGCTCGCTCGCCAACTCGCGGCGTCGCGCGTCGAACGGGCGATGCGCGCTTCCAGTTCCTCGACCGCAACAGTTCGTTGAGAACGACCATGGCTCGCGGTCAATTCGCCCTGGAGGGCATCGTCAATTCCTCGGGCTAGCCCGGGCGTCGACGGCGTTAGCACCTCGCGCGGGCCTGGCCGTCGGGGATGCGATCATGGCCCGTGCCGACTGCCATGGATGTCACTGACGCCACCAGCCCGGATACCTGCATCGGTGAGCACTTTGGCTGCGGTTCTCCTCGGCGGTGGCAGGTTGACCACTTCTGGCGCTGCCGAAATCACCGTGGTTCGCGCAGCTGCCGGCGGCACGAAGGACCCGGGCAGACCGGCACGCGCCAGGGTGGCGGCGGTTGGGCATCGCCGACATCGGTCCCCCCCGGTACCTGCTTGGCGTGGCGGGCATTGACCGTCGCCCGAATACCCATAGACTCCAGCCCCATACGGACTCTTCCGGTGGTGCCCGGTTTCCGCGACCACTTCGTCTGGATTCACGCGGCCCAGACTGCCAGCGCCCCCCGTCCTTCTTGAAGGCCCCAAATTGCCGCTGCTCAGCGTGTCTCCATCCCCTTCCTCAGGTTGCGCCGCCGTGACCTGGGCCTGGTGAATGTCGGCCCGATGACTCGTTTGTGGAGGAACCAGTTCCCCACCGTCTCCTTTCGCATGCTGGAGGCGGGAAGCGGTGGGTACCGGAACCGAAATTGCCTGAGGGCGACGGGTCGCCAGCCCCTTTAATGTAATGCGCTCGATGGCGCAATCCGGGGCAGTCGGTTCAGCGGGTCACGTTGCTTGCGGGGTCAAGCCGCAAATTTGCGCGACCTCTCCCATCGCTTCCCTCTCGGATCTTCTTTCTCATCCGGGGTGGCCGACTGCAATGACCGTTAGATCGCTCCCAGAAGGTTCGAGCGGCCCGTATTCGACCCTCAGCGGTCATCGCTTGGTCGAGGACTTAAGGCAACTATCGCCTCGTTGCCGTCATTGGTAACCTCCTCAGCGGCACGTCATTAGACGGTTTTTCGTCGCCGCACTTCAAATACGTTTTCCTTGCACCGGGGGCACCAAGTGCCACGCCTAACGACGCTGTCAGGAATGGCCTCCCACTCATGTCCTTCTGCACATCGCCAACGGAGTTTGGTATCGGTGTTCACATACGCTGTCGAAAGACATTCACCGCCCATTCTTTTCGCAGCTTCGATGCAGACATCGAGCCCTAGCGTTTTGGCCCCTGAATCTTCTTGGCGCATTCCGGACACCAGCTACCTCGGCGGATCGCAGCTGGAGATGCCAGCCATTCGTGTCCCTTTACACACCGCCAATGCAACTTCTTGAACACGCCTTCATAAGACCCTGATAGGCATTCACCACCATGTAAGCGAGCTGCCTCCTGTAGCTTGAGCAGTGCTGACGCCGGATCAAGTTTTCCGATGCAGATAGGACACCAGCTTCCTTGCTGAATGCTTGCAGGCACAGCCTCCCATTCATGCCCCTCTGCACACCTCCAGCGCAACTTGGTGTTGTTGTTGATATAGAAAGCCGAAAGGCATTTCCCATCATGCTTCTCGGCGATTTCCTGCATGGCTTTGAGTTTTTCTGGCAGGACCAATTCGGCAACCGTAACTTCCTTCGGATCCTTGATAGTCAATCCCGAACCGCAATTCGGATGAAATCGAAAACGTACTCTGGGACTTTAGATAGGGCTAGGGTGTAAGGAATGACGATTAACTCAACTCCGTGCTTCTGCGCCCAAGCCTTGAGTTTGTCATCTTGCTTTCGTATCAAGAGACTTGACGTGAAAGTGGAAGAAGTTGTTGTGTTCAGTAACGCTGTACACACCATGGTATTCAAACGCTAGATTGAGTTCCTCGCAGTAACCGTCAAGCTCCATTTGCTTGCCACGGCTGTTTCGTAACCATGACGGTCGCGACTTCCGGAAAAAGCCCTACCGAACATTTGCTCGAATATGTCTTTACAGATGCGTTCACCTGTTCCCAGCCATGCAAACCGGGCCCAATGCCCTGCGCAAGGCGTGGTACGCCACAGCCCACACCCAAATGTGTCCTTCGGCGTAAACGCCATTCACCTGCTGGTCAGTGCTGGAAAGGCTTTCCGAGAGGCATTCACCTCCCATCCGACAGGCGGTTTCCTGCAAAGCCGCGGACAGTAATCGCAATTGTTCCGGCACACGACGGGCACCATGTCCCAGCCGGATGCTGTATGGCACGGCTTCCCATTTCGTGCCCGTCATTGCACCTCCATCGATGCTTTGACCTGGCGCGCCTCGGTATTGCTCAGACAAACATGCGCCACCCTCGGGAACTTGCCAGACCTTCTGAACTCAGCTAGAGCCTGTACAGGAGGAAATTTACCGCACATCTCGGGCACCACTGTCCTTGCTGGATGTCACTTGGTTGGGCCAGCCATTCGTGGCCTTTGGCACATTTCCATTTCAGCTTTGTTTTGTTATTGATGTACTCAGAAGACAAGCACTCGCCACCCCTTCCCTGTGCCAGAAGTCTCATTGCTTCGATAGTTTTTGCCTTTTGGCGTCCTTGCTTTTTGTTGCCGCAGATCAAGCACCAATGGCCTGCCTTAACGTTCTCCGGTATCGCCGCCCACTCATGCCCCTTCAGCACACCCAGCGCAACTTTGTCTTCGAATTGATGTATGCCCCGGACAAGCAAGCCACCACGGTCATGGCCACTTGCTTGAGAAAGGTTAGCCAATCATCCGGGCCTTCTGCATGTCGTTGCCATTGACAATCTGAAGTCCAGTCATTAGACTGAAGGCATACCGCCTCGATGGGCGTAATCAC
>JADKBU010000038.1 GCA_016714935.1 Candidatus Accumulibacter propinquus
ACTCAGCTTAGCAGTCTCAAATGCAGTTCAGGTTCAGGCCGGGGATTTCATCTGACTTACTATGCACCGCTTCCGCAATGTGTATTCGTTAACGCTCGCACCCTACGTATTACCTGCGGCTGCTGTGGCGTAGTTAGCCGGTGCTTCTATTCGGTACCGTCATCCACGGGTTGTTGACCCATGCGATTTCTTCCCGGCCGAAAGAGCTTTAAGCGAAGGCCTTCTTCACTACGCGGCATGGCTGGATCAGGCTTCGCCATCGGGCTTAAAATTCCCACTGCTGCCTCACGTAGGAGTCTGGGCCATATCTCCCAGTCCGAGTGTGGCGGATCATCTCTCAGACCCGCTACGGATCGTGTACCGAAGTGGCCTTTACCCCACCAACTAGCTAATCCATCGGCGCTCCCAGGCCTCAAGGTCTTGCGATCCTGCTTTCCTGCTCTGAATATTGCGGTATTAGCGTAACTTTCGCTACGTTATCCCCCACTCCAGGGCACGTTCCGATGCTTTACTCACCCGTTCGCCACTACACCGGTTGCCCCGTGCTGCCGTTCGACTTGCATGTGTAAGCATGCCGCCAGCGTTTAATCTGAGCCAGGATCAAACTCTTCCAGTTCAAATCCTAAAACTCTCGCTCGACTTCCCATCGGCCGGAATCCTCAGCCTTCGGTCTTACTTCTTCATCTGTGCGAGTCCTTCTCTATCCTTCAGCAATCCACTCTCGTACTCGCCCCGAATCAGAACCCACCTATCGGTTTGTCTGGTTTTAAAGAGCTGGTTGCGGGGACGGGATTTGAACCTGTGACCTTCGGGTTATGAGCCCGACGAGCTGCCAGACTGCTCCACCCCGCGACCATCAGAAGAAATATCTCTGCCTTTAACTTCGCATACTTTATTGCTGACCGACTACGTTTTGTTGCATTGACGGTCGGCCGTGCTGCGAAGGAAGCATTGCAGCACTCCTGGCCCGTCAACTCTTTGCCGGACACTTTGCAATCTCGAATACCGCTTCGAAGTGCGCGACCAGATTAGCGGCGACGCTGCCGACACGGGTTCAACACCGACGACCTTTTCGAGCGCTGCCCGCAAATCCTAGCCAGGCCTGCTACCCCTTCTCCTCGTCTCGGCAAAGTTCATCGACCGCGTCGTCGCGCTGCACGGCTGGCCTCGTTCAGCGACGGTCTGGTGGAGGCGCGACTCAAAGTAGATGGCGACGGTCCCTCCATCGTCCTTCGCCTGTTGCATGTCGTAAACGTGGATGTAGTCGCCGAACACGGCATGCGTGTCGCGATCCTCGCTCGATACCGGGGTGCCGGTGTAGGCGACGAAGGTCGCATTCGGCGGAGCGTCGCGCGGGTGCTGGGCGTAACCGACCGGAGTAGCGTGACCGGTACGACGCGGCGGGCTCGGCGGCGAGCAGCGCGTTGGCGTCGCTGACGGCGTCGCCGGCCGTGTTCCCTGGCGCCCGGACGGTCATGAGCCTGGCCTCGAAGCCTTACTGCAGGTGCGGTGCGCCTCATCGGCGATGACCACGATGTTGTGGAGCTCGGAATGCACCGGGTAGCGGTCCTCGTCCTCACCGGGCATGAATTTCTGGATGGTGGCGAAGACGATGCCGCCCGAGGGGCGGTTGCCGAGTTTGGCGCGCAGGTCTTGCCGGGTGTTGGCTTGTACCGGTTCCTCGCGCAGCAGGTCCTGCGCCAGCGAGAAGACGCCGAACAACTGGCCGTCGAGGTCGTTGCGGTCGGTGATGACGACGAGGGTCGGATTCTCCATCAGCGCTTCCTGCATGACGCGCGCGGCAAAGCAGGTCATGGTGATGCTCTTGCCGCTGCCCTGCGTGTGCCAGACGACGCCGCCTTTTTGCGTGCCGCCGGGGCGCGATGCGGTGACCACCTGCCCAATCGCCAGCCGCACCGCATGGAACTGGTGGTAGCCCGCAATCTTCTTCGACCAGGTGCAGTCGTCGTCTCGAACAGGACGAAGTAGCGCAGGTAGTCGAGCAGCATGGCCGGGGCGAGCAGGCCGCGGACCAGCGTCTCCAGTTCGTTGAACTCGCCGAGCGGATCGAGCGCCAGCCCGTCGATGGTGCGCCACTGCATGAATCGCTCGGCATTGGCCGAGAGGGACCCCAGGGCGTGCCTGACTGCCGTCGGAGATGATCAGGATCTCGTTGTACTGGAAGGCGTCCGGAATCAGTCGCCCGCAAGGTCTTCTTGATGTGGTCGAGCATGGGGTGGCAGGCGCAGGAGTTATCCAGCTATCGATTAGGCATCGGGAGCCTGGCTGGACCCATTTCGGGGAAAATCGGCGCCTGATACCGGTCGCGAACGCTGCAGGCCTGACTCAGACCGGACGCCTAAAGGCTGGCCCACCTGAAACCTGCCGCCGATCTACTCCCGATCCACGGCCACAGCCGGCGTTGCTGCACGTTTCACCTGCAGTTGCTCAAGCCTGAATAACGGCCATCAATTGTCCAGGATTCCAGGTGCGATTCAATGTAAGCGTTCAGCCGATCCACCTATAAAAGAGCCGATAGGTGGAGCAACCTCCCGGTTTTCGACAGGAGGAAGAGATGACCAAAGGAGGGAACTGGAAGCACGCTGGCGAAGACATGTTGACGCCGGGCGGGCGAACGGAGGCACACAAACTGCGTACTGCAAGGAGATCGGGCTGAGAAGTCATTCGCTCAGTTACTGGCACCTGCGCTTTTCGGGGAGTCAGGCTCAAGCGGGACGAGGGGAGGAGGCACGCTGACCCTGGTTCCGGCGGCCCTGGTTGCCGGTCCCGTGGCGTCACCCAGTCTGTCGCTCCACAGCCCTGAAGGCTGGCGACTCGACTTTGCCGCCCTGCCGCCTGCCGGGTGGCTGAACACCTTAGTGGGCAGAGCGCTCGCGAGCCCGTCTTTGGAGCGGCGCCCGAGCGTATCTGGTTGGCCGTCGAAGCGGTGGACATGCGTCTGGGCATCGATGGGCTGTCGGCCCGCATTCAGGCCAGCCTCGGGCGTACGCCCTGTGACGGCACCGCCTACGCCTTCACCAACCGGCGACGCAGCCGGCTCAAACTGCTGGTCTGGGACGGCACCGGGGTCTGGCTGTCGCAACGCCGGTTGCACCGGGGCGCCTTCACCTGGCCGCGCGCGAGCGACCCGGTCTTCGCCCTCACCGCGGCGCAATGGCGTTGGCTGATCGCTGGCGTAGACTGGCAACGCCGCGACGTTCCGGCACCCGCCCATTGGCAGGTTTAGCCGGATCCCATCGCTAAAAAAGCATGTCGAATCCGCCACTTCGCTGTCTTTCAGACCCGCTTCACGGTATAATGCCGAATGGATTTGGCCAGCGAACTTGCCCCTTTCTCTCCCTCGCCGGAACTGCTGTTGTGGACCGAAAATCGGGTCGGCGGACTGCTCGAAGAACTCAAGACTCGCGAGACCGAAATTCACTGGCGCGATGCCAAGATCGAGAAGCTCACCCTCGAACTGCTCTATTTGCGGCGGATGAAATTCGGCGTGAAGAGCGAGTCTCTGGCGCTGCCCGAACGGGACCTCTTCGAAGAAAGCCTGACCGCCGACCTCGCCGCCTGCGAAGCCCACCTGGAGCAGGAGCGTCAGGCGGCCGACATGGGGCCACCTCTGCCGCCCACCGAGAAGCCCAAACGCGAACGCGCCGGCCGTCAGCCCTGCCGGTGCAGTTGCCGCGTGTCGAGCACCGGCACGAGCCCGACAGCTGCACCTGTGGCCAATGTGGTCAGACGCTGGTGCAAATCGGCGAGGACGTGACCGAAAAGCTCAGCATCGTCCCTGCCGAGTTCTTCGTCGAGCGTCACATCTACCCGAAATACGCCTGCCGTCCCTGCGAGACGATCACCGCCGTGCCGGCTGTGGCTTCGGTCATCGACGGTGGTCTGGCAACGCCGGCGTTGCTGGCCTGGGTCATGGTCAGCAAGTACGCGGATCATCTGCCGCTCTATCGCCTGGAACGCCAGGCCGCCCGCTCGGGAGTGATCCTGTCCCGCTCCACCCTGGCCGACTGGGTGGGCCGTATCGGCGTCGCCCTGGAACCGCTCTGGCAGCGCCTCACCGAGCTGCTGCGCCGGTGCACGGTGCTGCATGCCGATGAAACCCCGGTGCAGCAACTCGATCCGGGCCGGGGAAAGACCAAACGGGCCTATCTGTGGGCGTATCGCAGCAATGCCCTGGGAGCCGATCCGCCGATCGTCGTCTTCGACTACCAGCCCGGCCGGGGCGGAAAGTACGTGGTCGAGTTCCTCGGCAACTGGCACGGTGCGCTGATGGTCGATGAGTTCGCGGGCTACCAGGGGCTGTTTCGCGGCGAGGTGATCGAACTCGCCTGCATGGCTCATGCCCGGCGCAAGTTCTTCGACCTCCATCAGGCGAATGGGAGCCTGGTCGCCGCCGAGGCGCTGCGCCGCTTTGGCGAGTGGTATGCCATCGAGGCGACGATCCGGGAGAAGAGCGTAGAGGAGCGGGCGCGCATACGAAAGGAAACCAGTCAGCCGTTGCTCAAAGCCTTTCATCTGTGGCTCCTGAGCACCCGCCAGTCGGTTGCCGACGGGGGCGCGCTGGCCAAGGCGATCGACTACAGTCTGCGGCGCTGGTCAGCCTTGGCCCGTTATGCCACCAATGGCTTCTACCCGATCGATAACAACCCGATCGAGAATGCCATTCGTCCCATCGCCATCGGAAGGAAGAACTGGCTGTTTGCCGGTTCCGAGGCCGCCGGCCAGCGCGCCGCAGCGATTCAGTCCCTGCTCGAAACCGCACGCATGAATGACATCGAGCCCATGGCCTGGCTGACCGACACCCTGGAAAAACTCCCCTCCTGGCCGAACAGCCGCATCGACGAGTTGTTGCCTCTCAAGCCGCTCAACAATCCAGCGTGATCCTGCGCCTCCAGAGGTGGGGCGCT
>JADKBU010000039.1 GCA_016714935.1 Candidatus Accumulibacter propinquus
GAGAAGGTCAAAGATGCATTTGAAGATAACTATCAGGCATGGTACACAGAGGCAGGCTCGGTCATCCGCCAGCTGATCCCGGATCGGTCGTCTGAGTTTCAAGAACTCTACAAAGGGGACGGGAAACGAAAGACAACAGAACCTCAGACATACCACATTCAGGATTGGTTAAATGGGGTTCGTGCAAACACTGCGAAAGGAACAGCCGACAAAATATTCAACGATCTTGCAATTGTGTCCTTACGGTTCAATACGCAGACTTTAATACTTAGTGCGGTTCAGGCAAGGTTTAAGAGTTCGCTATTCGACATAAAGCAGCTAGTACAGGCGGATCTATTTGACTCTGAACTCGACGCGGCACGTGAGCTCTCTAAGAATGGGTTTCACCGAGCCGCCGGAGCAGTCGCTGGCGTCGTCCTTGAGAAGCTATCTTGATCCAGGTTGTGGCGAACCACGCCATCGCCACGAAGAAGCAACATCCAACCATCAGCGACTTCAATGACTTGCTCAAGAACGGCGCTATCCTAGATGTTCCAGCTTGGCGAAACATCCAGCGCTTGGGGGACCTGCGCAATCTATGCGATCACAGTAAACACCGAGACCCGACGAAAGAGGAGATCGCCGAACTCATTGATGGTGTTGACAAGATCACCAAGACGCTCTTCTAGCTAGCCGGTGATGGCTGACCCCTCGCTCGCCTCCGCGGCCCGGTTACCTCGAACGTTTGGCCGCGCGCATGAACTATTTCAACACGAGCGACGGTTGAAGATAATAGTGATTAACCAGAAACAGATCAACCATTTCTCGCAACAGTCGCCAAATGGATTTTATCAAAGCCAAAAAATATGAACTACTGGATCTTCCAAGGAAACCCAACCCGTTTTGATGTCGCTGATCGCAGTAAAGTTGACGATGGTAAGCAGGAGACTTGCGCTTGTGCCGCCACCGCGAAACTGATGCACGCTGGTGATGTTGTTTTCCTCTGGCGATCGGGAGAAACGAGCAGACGCGGCATCTACGCTTGGGGAATTATGCAGGGGGAGCCGGAATACCACGAAAACTGGGGAGCGGGGGTCAGGATATTATACAGGAAGCGCCTTCCAGAACACATCCCGGCCTCCGTGATGCAAGCCATTCCACTACTCCGGGATCATCTTATATTCCGGATGGCAATTGGTACAAACTTTGCACTTTCCAAGGCGGAGGCGGCTGCCATCGAGGAAATTATTGGTCGCCGTTTCGGCCCGGATTACACACCGGGGGGGCATTAATCATGCGCGGCTGGCTTTTTGGAGTCTTCTTAATCGCTCTTCTGGTTTCGATCATACTAACTGCTGTTGGACTTCTTGCCAATTGGGGCATCTGGATAACAACCCCTTTGGTCAAGCAGGGCGAGAAGCTACCACTGCTGGAAAATCTTGTAACGGGTGTTCTCTTGGCAATCGTTGCGCTCCTACTTGAGTTGGGGAGAAGATGGTTCATTGCAAGAAACGCGAAGGATCAATTGGCAGATGCTTACGTACGTTTGGTCGCTGCAGCAGTGATTCTTCCAACAACTACTAAGGAAGAATCGGATACCAACTACACTTACATTACCGATTATATCGACCAAAACCTCGAACTTGAAAACGAGGAGTTGAAATCGGTGGACTCAACGGGTATTAAGACAGCAATGCTTGAAATGATGCGAATTCGATATGGAGGCGCAGCAAGACCCCAACGACAGATTGAAGTGCTGCCCGTAGATGGGGCCAGCGCGGCCTAAAGCAAACATACGAATATTCTTTCACAAATGAGTCCAACCGTTTTTCGAGAAAGCGGCTTCCGTTTTTATTTCTTCTCGCGTGAAGAGCCCAGAATGCACGTCCATGTGCAGGGCCAGAATGGAGAGGCAAAATTTTGGGTTGAACCCACCATTGAACTTGCCCAGCACGTCGGGCTTTCCCGGAGCGAAATCAACGAAGCACTTCGCCTGGTTCAGGAACACGAAAATGAAATCCGCAGCGCCTGGCTTGAACACTTCCCCAGTTGAAGTAACCAATATCTCTCGGCATGGTTTCTGGCTGTTGCTGGAGGACGAAGAATTGTTTCTTCCGTTCTCTGACTTCCCCTGGTTTCAGCATGCCGCTGTCGGGAAGATTCTTCATGTCGAGCGTCCATCAGCAAACCATTTGTATTGGCCTGAGCTGGATGTGGACTTGGCGGTTGAGTCTATTCGTTATCCCGAGAGATTCCCACTGGTCAGTAAACCCGATGCCTGAATTGGGATGGATCGTGCGAAGAAAAGATCCATCCAATTGTTCGACGAACCCGGGCCGGAGCGCTGGGCCCGCCTTCTGCAAACATGTTTTCTGGATTTACCCCAGAGGCATGAGCGCCGGAGTGCCGGGAGCGGGAAATTTCGGCGCGTTGCGGACACCAATTTCTGCTCCCGGTTTTACTCAGAATCTCTCTGTTCGAACCGTCTCGGCTTCACCAGCAGACAGGCGCGATGTACGGCGAAGCCGTTCTTCGCGCTTCGTTCCTGTGCGGCTGGTCGAACGGAGAGAGGCGTGCCGGGTGAAATGAGGGAGAGGCCCTTCCCGCCCGGTCTGGCGCAGATTCCCTTGCACAGATGGCTCTTGTAGCTACAATAGACACATTACCATCCATCAATCAAGGATATGTCGATGAAATCCATGAGTGCACGCGATGCGAAGAATCATTTCGGCGAGTTCCTGGATGCGTCACAGCGGGAGCCGGTCGTCATCACGAAGAACGGCCGGCCGGTCGGGATCATGATTTCGATCGAGGACGCCCTTGATACGGTGCTTCCGGAAATGATCATCGACCGAGAGTCCGGCTACGATGCCTGGCTCTTCGAGAAGGTGGCTGGCACGATCAAGCGCGTAGAGACAGGGGAAACGGAACTCATCGAGCACAGCGAAGCGGTGAAGCGCGTGCGGGAGCGTCTCAAGGCGCGATTCAGTGAGCGAACTGCATAGGCCGTGCGCATCACCTGGACGATCGAGGCGCTTGATGATCTCGAAAACATCCTCGCCTACTACTACGAGCAGTCTTGGCCGGTTACGGCCGAAGCGGTCGAAGCCCGGATCGCTTTGGTCATCGAAAAGCTACGGGACTTCCCGGAGCGGATTCGCGCGAGTGACCGGATTCCCGGAGCGCGAGAATTGGTGATTCACCGTCTTCCGTACATCGCATTTGTCTGCGTCACAGTAGATGAAATCCAGGTGCTCAACATCGTCCATTCGATGAGGAAATTTCCGTAATTTGAGGCGAAAACCTGCAAGGAAACGCCGATGGGAAGGCTCGTGCATGTCACGGATGGCGGTGTCGCATCGCGGCCGGCGCGACGCAGGCGAGGCCGCCGGTCGCCTGGCGCATGCACACTGCGGCCAACAATCACCTGGATGATCGAGAGGAAACCACCATGCGCAGCAAGATTGTCACCGCCGACGAAGCGATCGCCCTGATCCGTGACGGCGATACCCTGGCCAGTACCGGCTTCGTCCAGACCGGCTTCGCCGAAGCCCTGCTGTCGGCGCTGGAGCGCCGCTTCCTGGCCACCGGCAGCCCGCGCAACCTGGCCCTGTTCGCCGCCGCCGGTCAGGGCGACGGCAAGACGCTGGGGCTCAACCACCTCGGCCACGAAGGCCTGCTGCGGCGGGTGGTGGCCGGCCACTGGGGGCGCATGCCGAAGGTCGCGCAACTGGCGCTCGACAATCGCATCCAGGCCTATAACCTGCCGCAGGGCATCATCTGCCAGTTGTTCCGGGATCTCGCCGCGGGCAAGCCGGGTTCGTTCTCCAAGGTCGGACTGCATACCTTCGTCGACCCCCGCTACGGCGGTGGCCGGGTCAATGCCGGGACCACCAAGGACATCGTCAGCCTGGTCGAGGTCGACGGCGAGGAGTGGCTGTTCTACAAGGTCGGCCAGGTCAATGTCGCCTTCGTGCGCGGCACCACCGCCGATACCTTCGGCAACATCACCATGGAACGCGAAGCACTGACCCTCAACAACCTGGCGATGGCCATGGCGGTGAAGAACAGCAACGGCATCGTCATCGCCCAGGTCGAGCGGATCGCCGAGCGCAGCGGCCTGCCGCCGCGGCAGGTCAGGATTCCGGGGATTCTGGTCGACTGCGTGGTGGTCGCCGAGCCGCTGCAGCACATGCAGACCCTGGCTACCCAGTACAGCGCCGCCTATGCCGGCGAATTCCGGGTGCCGCGCGCCAGTCTGGTGTCGACGCCGCTGACCGAGCGCAAGATCATCGCCCGGCGCGCAGCCTTCGAATTGCCGCCCAACGGGATCATCAACCTGGGCGTCGGGATGCCCGAAGGGGTGGCGGCGGTCGCCGACGAGGAGCGGATCTCGCATCTGCTGACGCTGACCGTCGAATCCGGGCTGATCGGCGGCATTCCGTCGAGCGGAGGCAACTTCGGGACCGGGGTGAACATGGATGCGGTGCTCGACGAGAACCAGCAATTCGATTTCTACGACGGTGGCGGCCTCGACATGGCGTGTCTGGGAATGGCCGAGTGCGATGCCACCGGCAACGTCGGCGTCAGCCGCTACGGCGGCCGCCTGACCGGCGCCGGCGGCTTCATCAACATCAGCCAGAACGCCCGCCTGGTGGTCTTCGTCGGCACCTTCACCGGCCGCGGGCTGAAGGTCGAGGTGGTTGACGGCAAGCTGCGGATCGTCGAGGAGGGCCGGCAGCGAAAGTTCCTCAAGCAGGTCGAGCAGATCACCTTCAACGGCCAGTACGCCTACGATCGCGGCAAGCCGGTGTATTACATCACCGAACGCTGCGTCTTCCGCCGGGTGCGGCGGGGGCTGGCGCTGATCGAGGTGGCGCCGGGCATCGACGTCGAACGGGACATCCTGCCGTACATGGCATTCGAGCCGATCATCGGCGAATATGGCGAAATGGACGCGCGCATCTTCAATACCAACCCGATGGGCCTGGAGGCGGAACTGCTCAACCTGTCCTTGCCGGAACGGGTGATCTACGATCCGGAGCGCAACATCCTGTTCCTCAATTTCGAGGGCATGCACGTGCGCGGCGCCGATGACGTGAAGGCGATCTGGGATATCTGCGAACTGCGCTGCCGGGCGGCCGGCAAGCGCGTCGGGGTGATCATCAACTACGACCGTTTTCGCATCAACCAGGACATGTACGACGCCTATGCGGAGATGGACCGTTACTTTCTGGCCAATTACTTCAGTCAGATCACCCGCTACGCCACCAGCGCCTTCCTGCGCTCCAAGCTCGGCGAGGCGTTCTCCGCGCGCAGCATCGCGCCGCATGTCTTCGAACGCCGGGAGGAGGCGCAGGCGTTCCTGGCCGGGCGCAATGGCGACGCCGGCCGCCGCAACTGAGCCGGTGAGCAACCCCGACACAGAGGAACCGCCGTGCTGCCCGTGAATCGCGACGCCGGCAGGATTCCCCCCGCGATCTGGGCGCTGGGCTTCGTCAGCCTGCTGATGGATGTGTCTTCGGAACTGATCCACAGCCTGCTGCCGGTGTTCCTGTTCACGGCTCTCGGCGTCAGCGCGCTGACGATCGGCCTGATCGAGGGCGCGGCGGAAGCGACGGCGTTGATCGTGAAGGTCTTCTCGGGCGTGCTCTCCGACTGGTGGGGCAAGCGCAAGCCGCTGGCCCTGCTCGGTTACGGCCTGGGGGCAATCGCCAAGCCGCTGTTCGCGCTGGCCGGGGGTGTCGGGCTGGTGGTGGCCGCCCGGCTCATCGACCGCGTCGGCAAGGGCATCCGGGGCGCGCCGCGCGATGCGCTGGTGGCCGACCTCGCGCCGCCCGGCATACGCGGGGCGGCTTTCGGTCTGCGCCAGTCGCTCGACACCGTGGGTGCCTTCCTCGGGCCACTGCTGGCGATCGGGTTGATGTTCGCCTGCGCCAACGATTTTCGGGCCGTGTTCTGGGTGGCTACCCTCCCGGCAGGCCTCGCTGTCGCGCTGCTGTTCTTCGGCGTGCGCGAGCCCGCGGGCGGGCCGGTCGCCAGACGTGTCAACCCGATCCGTGGCGAGAACCTGCGTCGCCTCTCGGGCGACTACTGGTGGGTGGTGGGCATCGGCGCGGCATGCACGCTGGCGCGGTTTTCGGAAGCCTTTCTGGTCCTGCGCGCCGCGCAGGGCGGGCTGCCTGTCGCCCTGACGCCGCTGGTGCTGATCGGCATGAATCTGATCTACGCGGCCAGTGCCTACCCCTTCGGGAAGTTGTCGGACCGCCTGTCCCACACCGGGCTGCTGGCCTGGGGACTGGTCGTGCTGATTGCGGCCGATGTGCTCCTGGCGTACAGCAACCACTGGGCCTGGGTGTGGGCCGGCATCTCCTTCTGGGGCCTGCACCTGGGCATCACCCAGGGCCTGCTGGCGACGATGGTGGCGGCCACGGCGCCGGCCGATCTGCGCGGCACCGCCTATGGCTTCTTCAATCTCGTCAGCGGACTCGCGATGCTGGTGGCCAGCGCCCTGGCCGGGCTGCTCTGGGATCGCGCCGGGGCCACATTCACCTTTCTCGCCGGCGCGGGTTTCAGCGCCATGGCCCTGATCGCGATGGTCGTCCGCGGCGCGCGGTGCACCGAGTCATGAGCGTGGTGGAGCAAGACCCGGTTTCCGGTACCGGCCGGTTTTCCTGGTAACTGGCGCAGTGCGCCCATGTTGGCGGGCGCACAGACGGCGATGGTCTTCCGGCGTACCCTGCTGAACTCGATCGGGCGCCACGCCGGCTGACGGCAGTACGCTCCGGGACGGTGCAAGGAAGCATTCGACAGCGCGCGGAGGGCACAGACCATGAAGAATGAACCCGGATCAGTAACTCCCGATGTCGCCGCACACGCCAAAGCCCTGACCCGGGTGCTCGGGCAGAGCGAGCACGTGAAGCTCCTGGTGGAGGAGTGCGCCGACGAGTTGTCGTCGGTCAATCTGGCGCTCAAGGAGGAAGTCGCAGGACAGCATCAACTGTCGGGAATCGAGGAGGCCCTGGAAAAGACCGAGGCGATCGAAGGGAAGGTGCTGGAAGCAGCGGACAAGCTCTCGGTCGTGAACCAGGCTCTCGAAGTCGAGGTGGAGGCGCGGCACGTTCTCGAAGAGCGGCTGGCCGAGTTGACGCAGGAGGAAGAAGCGGCGCGGCATGCCGCTTTTCACGATGCCCTGACCGGTCTGCCGAACCGCGCCCTCTTCGACAATCGGCTGGCGCACGCGCTGGCCCAGGCCAGACGCCGCGGCTGGAGCCTGGCGGTGATGTTCATGGACCTCGACGATTTCAAGAAGATCAACGACGTGCACGGCCACGATGTCGGTGACGCCGTGCTGAAAACCGTCGCCGCGCGCTTGCAGGAAAGCACGCGCGCGGACGACACGGTCTGCCGCCATGGCGGCGACGAGTTCCTGTACCTGTTGGTGGCGTTCGGCGAAGTGGGCGACGTGACTCTTGTCGCGGAAAAGATCGCCAGAGCGATCTCCGCACCCTGCCGGCTCGGCATCGGTGAGTTCCGCATCCGGCCGAGCATCGGCATCTCGATTTTTCCGAAGGACGGAGCGACGGCTTTCGAGCTGATCAAGCGTGCAGATGCGGCAATGTACGAAGCCAAACGAAACCGCTCGGGGCACGCCTTTGCCCGCTGATCAGGGTGGCTGCACGCATTCGGTCAGAGAAATAGATCGGTAGCGGTCAGCGTGGTCACCCCGACGAGCTGAATCGCGAATTCCGCCGCGCTGTCGGCGTCGGTGTTGCCGTAGAGGACATGCGCGACGGTGTCGAAATACAGATCGCCGGGACTGGCGAAGACACCGGAGAACGTCCCCCCGAGCACCGGAGCGGTGAACGCCTGGTCGCCGGCGAGCGCCGCGTCGGCATCGAGCGTCGCCAGGTCGATCTTGTCCGTGCCGTGCACGAAGTCGCTGATCACGTCCCAGGTGGTGTTGGTCAGCCCGGTTTCATCGAGCGCATTGAAGTCGAAAGTGTCGCTGCCGGCGCCGCCGCTGAGGAGGTCCTGACCAAGGCCGCCGATCAGGAGATCGGTGCCGTCACCGCCGAGCAGCACATCGTTGCCGGCGCCGCCGTCGAGGTAGTCATTCAGGGCCAGGCCATTGAGAGTGTTGGCCTGCGCATCGCCGACCAGCGTGTCGTGGAAGCTGGAGCCGACCAGGTTGTCCATGTTTTGCAGGGTGTCCGAGCCGGAACCGCCGGTGACCTGGGCTGCGGTGGTCGCCAGGCTCACCGACACGGCGGCAGTCGCAAACTGGTAAGACGCGGTATCCACCCCGCTGACGCCGTCGAGCACATTGTTGCCGTCACCGGCGTAGAGGGTGTTGTCGAGCGCGTTGCCGGTG
>JADKBU010000040.1 GCA_016714935.1 Candidatus Accumulibacter propinquus
TTACACCGGTAATCCCGCCGATGTCGACACCGTTGATAAACAGATCGCCGGCGACAGTGTTTGAATTGGTCGTGGCTGTCGCAGCGGTGATTGTTGAACCGCCCGCGGCAACCGCAGGGTCGATGTCGACATTGGCCGCCGCAGCACTGGAAGAGGTGAAACTCACGGAACTGGACACACCATCGGTGACCGATGGCCCGACACCGTAACCATTGACCGTGATGCCGCCGGTCGAGATGGCGCCGTTGGTGACCGTTGCCGATTCACTCGTGGTCATAGGTCGAAGTCGTGCCGACGCCCAGCGCATCGGCCTTGGCGCTGGCGATCGAATTGATGGTGATCGATTCGCCGGTGTTTGCACCCACCTGGAAGGACTGCGAGTTGAACGTACCGTCGAGCAGCTTCACGCCGTTGAAAGCGGTCTGGCCGGCAACGGTATTGATCTGCTGCACCAGGGTGTCGACTTCCTGCTGCAATGCCGCGCGGTCGGTGGCGGTGTTGGTCGCGTTCGAGGCCTGCACCGAAAGTTCGCGCATCCGTTGCAGCGATTCGGTGATGCTCTGCAGGCCACCTTCAGCGGTCTGCGCCAGGGAGATGCCGTCGTTGGCGTTGCGTGAGGCCTGGTTGAGACCGTTGATTTGCGAGGTCATTCGGGCGGAGATGGCCAATCCGGCGGCGTCGTCTTTGGCGCTGTTGATGCGCAGGCCGGAGGACAGGCGCTGCAGGGATGTCGTCAGCGAAGCTTGCGACGTGTTGAGACTACGTTGCGAGTTGAGCGACGATACGTTGGTGTTGATAACTTGGGGCATTTTCCTTCTCCTATCACTGTCGAATTGACTATTGGTTGCCGGGGTTCTGCCTTGCGAGGCGTTTCCTGGACCATCCTGTGTGGCGATCGTTTCGCTTACATCTTTTCTTACGACCCACCGCCGGAAAACTTTAGTGATTTTCTTCTGGCCTGCCGTATGACTGCTTTATCGGCGGTCCGCCGGCGAAGTTGAGAGCGGTCTGCAAGGATGCCGCGTGCATCGGTACGGCTGGTGTGGGCAATGCTCATCGTCAGGTCGTCTGTGGTAGCGTGTGACCGCTTCGGCTGCAAGTCTGTGTTCAGTGATCGTCGCAGGCGGTTATAATGGTTTCCGATTTCGGCAGTAGTGCGGCCTGCGCCCCAGGCCACCTTTCAGTACTCCTGCGCTCTACGAGCGCCGCCGGGTGACAACGGTAGAGGATTGCGGCCGACAGGCTGGCGATAGGGTAGGCGGTAGCCTCGCGGTTGGTCAGCAGGCCGGCAGTTCGCCGGTTTTTTTTGTCCTTTTGCCCGTGTAAGTCGATGTTCGTGGAGTGCTATGCGGATCCTGCTCTGTAACGATGACGGTTATTTCGCACCGGGGATCGAACATCTGGCGCGCGCGCTGTCCGATATGGCGGAAATCACGGTGGTAGCTCCCGAGCGCGACCGCAGCGGCGCCAGCAATTCTTTGACGCTCGATCGACCACTGTCGCTCAAACGTGCTGCCAATGGCTTCTACTATGTCAACGGCACACCCACCGATTGTGTCCACCTGGCCGTCACCGGCATGCTTGAAGGGCTACCGGACATGGTGGTGTCGGGGATCAACATCGGCGCCAACATGGGCGACGACACGATTTATTCGGGGACCGTCGCGGCAGCTACCGAAGGCTTCCTGCTCGGTGTGCCGTCGATGGCGGTTTCCCTGTGCAGCAAGATCGGCGAAAACTTTGCGACCGCGGCGCGGGTTGCTCGCGAACTGGTCGAAGTGTTGCAGAGACAGGGGCTATGCGAACCGGTACTGCTCAACGTCAACGTTCCCGACGTGACTTACGCGCAACTGCGTGGCACCGTGGTCACTCGCCTGGGCAAGCGGCACAAGGCTGAACCGGTGCTGCGTGCGGTCTCGCCGCGCAATGAAACCTTGTTCTGGGTGGGTGCAGCCGGTGCTGCGCAGGATGCCGGTGAGGGCACGGATTTTTACGCCGTGCACAACCATCAGGTTTCGGTGACTCCACTACAGATCGACCTGACGCACAACGGGCAATTATCGATGGTGCGCGAGTGGCTGGCGCGATGATGCCCGGGCGCCCGCATACCGGTTACGGGATGACCTCGCAACGCACGCGCGCGCGCATGATCGAACGTCTGCGCGAACAGGGGATCGTTGACGAAGAAGTGCTGGCAGCGATCGCCGCCGTGCCTCGGCACGTTTTCGTCGAGGAGGCGCTGGCCTCGCGCGCCTACGAGGATACGGCCTTGCCGCTGGGTTTCTCGCAGACCATCTCGCAGCCCTATGTCGTCGCGCGGATGATCGAAGCGCTGCGTGCCGGGCGTGATCTCGGCAAGACTCTGGAAATCGGGGCCGGTTGCGGTTATCAGGCCGCGGTGCTCGCGCAACTGACCGACGAGGTCTATGCGGTCGAAAGGATCGCGCCCTTGCTGGCCAAGGCCAAGCTCAACCTGCGCGCGATCAAGCAGCTCAAGGTCCGCCTGAAGCACGCCGACGGCCAGTTCGGACTGCCGGAAGCGGCGCCGTTTGACACGATCATCGTCGCGGCGGCGGCGGCGCACGTTCCGCGCGCACTCCTGCAGCAACTCGCACCCAATGGCCGGATGATTCTGCCATTGGGCGCGGCGACACAGCAGCTTGTGCTGATCGAGCGACGCGCCGAGGCTTACGTCGAAACCCGCCTGGATGCTGTTCGCTTCGTTCCGTTATTATCGGGAGTCGAATGAAGGATCAAGGTAATCTCTTTCGCTTTGGCTGGGCTCTGGCCTGCACGGCAGTGCTCGTTCTCGTCGGCTGTGCCAGCAAATCGCCGGCACCTGTCGTCGAACGTGGAGGACAGGGGGGTGCGCAACAAACTCCTGGTGCCGCCCCGCTGGCCAGCAAGGACGTGTACCTCGTCAAGCGGGGCGATACGCTGTACTCGATCGCGCTCGATCATGGGCTCGACTACAAGGACCTGGTGGCGTGGAACGCCATCGAGAATCCGAACCGCATCCTGGTCGGGCAGCCGCTGCGGGTACGCGCGCCGGGTGCTGCAGCCGCTGCCGAAGGGACCGTCGTCAAACCGGTTGCCATGACCTCGGGGGTCGAGCAGCGCTCCCTCACTGCCGGCGCCGGTGGCGAGGTTCTCAAGCGCGAGCCGAAGGCCGGCAAGGAGCCTTACTCCGAACAGGCCCTGGCACGTGCACAGGCGCAACCGAAGTTCGTCGAGCCGGTGGCGGTGGCCGTGGTTCCCATGGCAAAGCCCGAGGTTCGCAGCGAGGCAAAGCCCGAACCGCGTGCCGAGGCAAAGCCCGAAGGCAAGCCGGCGGAGGCTGCGGCTGAAACCAGGGTGGGCGATGCGGCGCTCGGCAGCGAGGAGATTACCTGGACCTGGCCGGCCAACGGCAAGCTGATCGGCACTTTCAGCGAGGGCGGCAACAAGGGTATCGATATCAACGGCAAGGCGGGCGACGCGGTGCTTGCCGCCAGCGGTGGCAAGGTCGTGTATAGCGGCACCGGTCTGCGCGGCTACGGCAAGCTGGTGATCGTCAAGCACAACAACACCTTCCTGACGGCCTACGCGCACAATCAGAACGTGCTGGTGAAGGAAGGCCAGAGCGTCAGCAAGGGGCAGAAGATCGCCGAAATGGGCAATACCGACGCCGACCAGGTCAAGCTGCATTTCGAGGTCAGGCGACAGGGCAAGCCGGTCGATCCGCTCAAACACCTGCCGCAACGCTGAGCATGTCGGAACCTTTCGATTCGGATCCTGAGCGGAACCCCTTCGAATACGATCTCCTGCAGCCGGAGTATTCCGGCGACGAGGCTGCACCCCCGCCCGATCCGGCGTATTCGCCCGAGGGGGAACTTCTCAATGACGTGACGCAGCACTACCTGAACGAGATCGGCGCCAAGCCGCTGTTTTCGCCGACCGAGGAGGCTGCCTGGGCACGGCGCGCGCGTGCGGGGGAGTTCGTGGCGCGGCAGAAGATGATCGAGCACAATCTGCGGCTGGTGGTCAACATCGCCAAGCACTATCTCAACCGTGGTGTTCCCCTGCTCGACATGATCGAGGAAGGGAACCTCGGTCTGATCCACGCCATCGAAAAGTTCGATCCCGAGCGTGGATTCCGGTTCTCGACTTACGCGACCTGGTGGATCAGGCAAAGCATCGAGCGCGCAATCATGAACCAGTCGCGCACGATCCGCCTGCCGGTGCATGTGGTCAAGGAAATCAACCTCGTGCTGCGCGCCATGCGACATCTGGAGTCGGACAACGGGCGGGAGATTCGGATCGACCAGATCGCGCATCTGATCGACCGTTCGGTAGAGGATGTTCGGCGCGTGATGACGCTCAACGAGCGTATCGCATCGCTCGACACGCCTCTGCAGGTGGACCCCAGCCGAACGATGGGCGACGTCATCGCCGACGAAGGCGCGCTTGATGTCGATGAGCTGTTGCAGTCCAACGAAATCGGAGACTTGCTGAAAAAGTGGGTCGGGCAGCTTGCCGACAAACAGCAGCAGGTTCTGCGACGTCGTTACGGTCTTGCTGACGGCGAGGCCTGCACCCTTGAGGAAATTGCCCTCGACCTGAATCTCACCCGTGAACGCGTTCGCCAGATCCAGATTGAAGCACTCGACCATCTTCGCCGCATCATCAAGCGCGGCGGCGTGACTCGCGACAATCTGTTCTAACGACTGGTCGTGATGCGGGCGTGGGCTTCCCTGAGAGATTCTGCGAGCTGGAAGACGGCCATCGCGTAGAAGCTCGAGCGGTTGTAGCGGGTAATCACGTAGAAGTTGTCGAATCCGAGCCAGTATTCGGTTGCCACCCCAGGCGTCACCAGGTCGATCAGCGCCGCTGCTCGTTCCGCGTCAGCAACTGCATGGACCCCGTAGGCGGCCATTTCCTGGACGCTGAACGCGGGTTTGATGCCAGCGGCGATGAGTGCCGCCGGATCGCCAGTGACCGTGGCCGGGACGGCTATCGGAGCGCCTTGCTGCCAGCCATGCTGCTGCAGAAAACGGGCGACGCTGCCAATGGCGTCGCTATTGCTGTTGCGCAGGTCGATACGATCGTCGCCATCGAAGTCGACGGCAAAGCGGCGCTGGCTGCTGGGCATGAATTGCGGGATACCGATGGCGCCGGCATAGGAGCCCTTGATGGACAGTGGGCTGACGCCGTTCTCGCGTGCCAGGAGTAGAAACTGCTCCAGTTCGCTGCGGAAAAAATCGGCTCGCGGCGGGTACTGGAAGGCCAGCGAAGCGAGGGCTTCGAGAACCCCGAAGCTGCCCATATTCTGGCCGTACACCGTTTCTACCCCGATGATGGCAACGATGACTTCGGGCGGAACGCCATAGGTCGCTGCGGCGCGCTGCAGATCGACCGCATGTCTTTGCCAAAAGGCGCGACCGCCGTCGACGCGTGTACTGGTCAGGAAGCGCTCGCGATAGCGTTGCCATGAGCGCTGTTGTTCGGGCACCGCCGCCGGCCGGATGGCTCGCAGCACGACCGTGTTTGGTCGGATGGAGGCGAATTGGCGAGTCAGGTGGGCAATGTCGAAGCCGTGCTGTTCGTGCATGTCGACGATGAAGGCCCTGACCTCCGGGTCCTGGCTGAATGCTGGCCCCTGCTGGCTGTATCCGGGGTGTGGCAGCAGGCCGCCGAGCAGCCCGACCAGCAGGGTGGCAAATCTCTTGTTCAAACGGCTTTTCTCCTTTGGCGTCAAAGTTGCTTGGGTGGCGTCGGTATCGCGCCCGCTGTCGCTGGCGTGGGCTTGCTCGTGGTTGCGTCAAATCGGCATGCCTGTCCTGCGGGCTGCATGTGTTACGAAATTCACGTGCCTTGCGGAGGCAATCGGTGTATGCATTGTTGCAGTAGACGGAGTTGTTCGCCGCCGCCTCGGCCATACCGCAACTCGGCGTAGCAGCCGGCGGCTTCGTGGGTGAGTGCGGCAAGATCGGGTCTCGCGTCGGCGACACGTTGAGCGAAAGCGATGGGTCCTTCCCATTCGGCGCGTCTTACGCCGCGCCGGTCGAGTTGCATGCAGTATGCTTTCCAGGCGCGGAGCACGGGGTCGGCGGGGCGGCGCTTCGGCAGAGTCCACACCATGACTGCCAGCAGCAGCACACCACAGAGCATGGCCAGCCAGGCGCTCATGCTCCGCCAGTCGGGGTCCGTCAAGCCCAGTCGTGCCAGCACCTCACGCTGGCGTTGCGGATTGTAACCGAGCACCCACTGGTTCCAGGTGTTGTTTGCCGCTTCCCAGCGATTGCGCAACTGGCGCATCCACTGTGCATCGAGTCGAACGAAGGTCGGCAGCGGTTCGCCCGCGGGCAGCGCGGCGACGATCCCTTGTTCGATGCGCGAAGGGGCGACCGCTGCGGTGGGATCGACGCGTACCCAGCCTTTCCCGGCAAGCCAGATTTCGGCCCAGGCGTGCGCGTCGGACTGGCGCACGGTGAGATAACCGTCTACCGGATTGACTTCGCCGCCCTGATAGCCAGCCACCACCCGCGCCGGAACACCCGCTGCGCGCATCAGGAATACGAAGGCTGATGCGTAATGCTCGCAGAAGCCGCGTCGCGCGACAAACAGGAACTCGTCCATCGCGTCGGGGCCAAGTAGCGGAGGGCGCAGGGTATAGTGGAACTGCTGATTGCGGAACATCGCCAGGGCCGCTTCGGCGATCTTTTCCGGAGGGCGCGATTTCCACTCGTCGGCCAGGGCGCGCGTGCGCGGGTTGAGCTTTGGCGGCAGGGTCAGTGCCTGCTGCAGCGCTTCCGACGTTTCACTGCGGTTGGCTCGGTAATCCAGTGTCGACGTAAACGAAAACCGGGAACGGACGCGCAGCGGTTCACGTGCCAGGACTTCGAGGGTGGGCGCCAGCGAACTGTCGGGCGGGAGGCGGGTGGGTACGTCGAGAGCCAACAGCCAGCGCTGGTTGTGCGCTTCGAGGATGCTCGAGTAGGCATGTGACGAGCCGATGGCCTCGATGACCGGAGCGGGCAGGGGGGCGTTGCGCGGGCGGGCGGTCCAGGTCAGCCCGTCGTAGGCATCGAATACCGGGCCGCGCCAGTAGAGTTCGGATTTCTCCGGCAACTCGCCGACGAACTGGCTGCGAAAGGCAATCGCGCCCGACTGGATCAGGTTGCTGATCGAGCCGGGTGACATCTGGTTGGACAGGCCGCTGAGTCCGGCATAGGCATCCTGCGGCAAGCCCCACAGTGGGCCGGCAACGCGCGGAAAAAGCAGATAAAGAATCAACATGAAAGGGAGCGCCTGCAGCAGCAGCAGACCCGCGTAACGGGCGATGGCGGCGAGCGGCTGGGCTCCCCCGTGGAGCCTGATCAGGGTGGCGGTCAGCAGCGCCATCGCCGTCAGCAGCCACAATCCGGTGGGAATGCTCTGCGAGTAGAAGTAATGGGTCAGCAGCAGGAAATAGCCGAGCATGATGATCACCAGCGCGTCGCGCGGGCTGCGCATCTCGAGTGGTTTGAGGGCCATGAAGACGACCAGCATGGCCACCCCCGCGTCCTTGCCGAGCAAGCTGTGGAATTGCCAGCCGATGCCGGCGACGGCGCCGATCACCAGCAAGGCCAGCGACCAGCGTGGCGGGAGTTGGCCCCCCTGAAACCACAGCCAGGCTCGCCAGAGCAGGGCGCCGCCGACCAGCAGCGATAGCCACAACGGCAGGTGCCCGGCGTGCGGCCCGGCGGTCGCCAGTGCGACCGCCAGCAGCCAGGGTACGGCAGCGTGTTCGACTAGTTGTTGCGGCGGCCTAGTGCCCACCCGTTGGCCTGCTTTCACCGTACAAGGCGAGGGCCTGCAGGCAACTCGCGCGGTGTGTATTGCCCTGGGAGGGCGCGATTTGCTGTCCCGGCAGCCGTAACCCGTAGCGCGCCTGCTGCTCGTCAGCGGCGAGAATCCAGCCGGCGAGTATCGACAGGCGATCCTCTTCGCCGCGGTCTACCGGGGTCAACGACCAGTCGAGCCACAGTTCGTCACTTGCTCCTCCCGAGAACTGCTTGACCAGCAGGACCTGCTCGTCGGAACGGCGGGCGACTGCCTTCCAGGCAATATGCCGTGTCGGGTCGCTGATCTGGCGGGGGCGCAGGCCGGCGAAGTCTTCCTGCCCGCTGTCGCCATGGTGATGGTCGGTCTGTGCTCCCGGCGAAGGTGGTGGCAGCGGTGTCCGGATCGGACGCGGATAGACCACGCAGGAGAACGGTGGATAGGGGTAGCTCCAGGCCCGCAACAGGCCGAGCGGATACCGCGTCGCGAGCGTGACGCGGCCGGGGTCGACGCGGCCACGCCGCTGTGTCGCCCAGGGAATGGCGACTGTCGCGCGGCTTTCCGCGGCGAGGTCAAAGGTCACCATCGGCTGATCCCGGAAGGAAAACTCGAGCGCGCGTCGCGATTGCCGGCGAACATTTTCGAGCTCCAGCGGGAAGTGCGCCAGATCGCCGGCAAATGTGGGCTGCACGCGTCCTGGCGTCAGACGCAAGCCGAAAAGGTTGTGAAAGGTGTGCACCATCGCCACCAGTCCGAGTCCGGCGAGCAGAAAGATCAGCGCGTGTCCGAGGCTCAGGTTGTAGTTGATGGCTCCGATCAGCATCACCGCCAGGACGACGGCGAAAAGGATACCGCCAGGTGTCGGCACGATGAAGATTCGGCGTTGGCTGAGCACGATTGGCAGTTGCTCGTCACGAGCCACCCGGAACAGCCAGCGCTGGAAGCACTCGGTCAGCCGCATCAGAGCAGCGGCACGGAGTGAATCAGCGCGGCGATATCTTCTGCACCGGCATGGCTGCCGCTGACCAGGCGCAGGCGGTGGCGGGCGACAGCCGGCAGGACGGCCTGCACGTCTTCCGGCAGTACCATCTGACGGCCGCCGGTGAAGGCCCAGGCGCGTGCAGCCGAAAGCAGTGACAAGGCGGCGCGCGGACTCAGCCCATGGACAAAGCGTGGCTGCTTGCGGGTGGCCTCAACCAGCAGTTGCAGGTAGTCGAGCAAGGCCGGCGAAGTGTGGATGGCCGCCGCCCGTTGTTGCAGTTGGGCGAATTCACCGGCACCGAGGCAGGCGCTCAGCGCCGGCAACTGTGCACGTCGCCCGCCGCTTTCGAGCAGCGAGCGCTCGGCATCGTGGTCCGGGTAGCCCAGTTCGATGCGTAATAGAAAGCGGTCGAGTTGCGATTCCGGCAATGGGAAAGTCCCCACCTGATTGGAAGGATTCTGTGTGGCAATCACGAAGAAAGGTTGCGGCAGCGGGCGGGTTTCGCCCTCGGTGGTGACCTGCCCCTCTTCCATGGCTTCGAGCAGGGCGCTCTGCGTTTTCGGCGTGGCGCGGTTGATCTCGTCGGCGAGCAGCACCTGGGAAAACACCGGTCCGGGGAGGAACCTGAAGTTGCCGCGCTCGCGGTCGAAGATCGAGACACCGAGGATGTCCGCCGGCAGCATGTCGCTGGTGAACTGGACGCGCGCGAACTGGAAGCCGAGCAGGCGGGCGAGGGTGTGCGCCAGGGTGGTCTTGCCCACGCCGGGCAGATCTTCAATCAGCAAGTGGCCTTTTGCCAGCAGGCAGCAGAGTGCAAGGCGGGTTTGGGCGGGTTTTCCGAGAATTACGGCATTGGCGGCGGTAAGGATCTCGCCGACTGCAGGCGGGCTGGAAGTGGCTGGCATGGTTGGCATGGCTTGTCGTGGTGGCGCAATTGGGACGATAATAAACCATTAGCGAATAACTCGATTTACCGTGGATCCAGGCGCCCCGGCGACTGCCGTCTACGACAGAAAGGCTACAGTGACCAGCACTGCATTCATCAGCCACAGCGACTGCCAGTTGCACGACATGGGGTCGTACCATCCGGAAACTCCGGAGCGCTTGCACGCCATCAGCGATCACATGATTGCGCAAGGGCTGGATTCGTACTTTTCCTACCACGAAGCGCCGCCGGCGACCTTCCAGCAGCTCAAACGCGTGCATACCGCAGCCCATCTGGAGCGTCTGAAGCGTGCCGCGCCGGAGTTGGGTATCGTCCACCTGGACCCGGACACGGCGATGAACCGATATACCTGGCAGGCAGCTTTGCGCGCCGCCGGTGCGGGTGTCAAGGCGGTTGACCTGGTGATGGCCGGCGATGTCGAAAATGCGTTCTGCGCGGTTCGTCCCCCCGGCCATCATGCCGAGCGTGCGGCGGCGATGGGCTTCTGTTTTTTCAACAATATCGCCGTCGCTGCGGCGCATGCGCTCGAAGCGCATCACCTGTCGCGAGTGGCGGTGATCGATTTCGACGTCCACCACGGGAATGGTACCGAAGACTGCTTCAAGAAAGACCCGCGCGTCCTGATGGTCAGTACCTTCCAGCATCCGTTCTACCCCTACAGCGGTACCGTAAGTCCGGCTGCCAACATGCTCAACATACCGCTGGGGAGGGGTACCGACGGCGAGGAGTTCCGGCGGGTGGTGAGCGACCTCTGGATGCCGCGCCTGCACGAATTCCGGCCGGAAATGTTGTTCATTTCGGCGGGTTTCGACGGGCATTACGAGGACGAGATGGGCGGCCTGAAACTGCTTGAGAAAGACTATGCCTGGGTCACCGAGCAGATGAAGCAGGTTGCCGAGGAGCATGCGCAGGGGCGTATCGTGTCGATGCTCGAAGGCGGATACTCGCTGTCGGCGCTGGCGCGAAGCGTAGTGGCCCATATCCGGGTCCTGGCGGCGATCTGACCCCTCGCCACAGCGGCAAGGGGTGCTCACCATCGTCGGAGAAGCACGTTTTTTCGTCGCCAATCGGCTGGCTTTCGGTTAGAATTCAGCGTTTTAATTTCCACGGCGAAAGCCCGCCGTGGAATTGTTCGGGCGCCCTCCATGACCATGATTACTGGATCGATCGTAGCGATTGTCACCCCGATGCACGCGGATGGGAGTCTTGACCTGCCTGGCTTGCGCCGTCTGGTCGATTTCCACGTGCAGGAGGGTACCGACGCCATCGTCATCGTCGGAACCACCGGCGAGTCACCGACGGTTAACCTGCAGGAACATTGCGAACTGATCCGGGTCGCGGTCGATCAGGCCGCCGGCCGCATTCCGGTGATTGCCGGTACGGGCGCCAACTCGACGGCTGAAGCGATCGAGTTGACCGGATTTGCGAGGCGAGCGGGTGCCAGTGCGGCCTTGTCGGTCGTGCCGTACTACAACAAGCCGACGCAGGAGGGTCTCTATCGCCACTTCCGCGCCATTGCGGAAGCGGTGGACATTCCCGTCATCCTCTACAACGTGCCGGGTCGGACGGTCGCCGATATGAGCAATGACACCGCCTTGCGCCTGGCGGAAATTCCGAACATTGTCGGGATCAAGGACGCCACCGGCAACATGGATCGAGGGATCGAACTGATTGAGCGCGCGCCTGATGGTTTTGCCGTCTACAGCGGTGATGATGCCAGTGCTTGTGCATTGATCCTGATGGGCGCGCGTGGCGATATCTCGGTGGTGGCCAACGTCGTGCCCCGCTTGATGCACGAAATGTGCGCCGCAGCGCTGGCTGGCGATGCGCGTCGCGCACGGGAATTGAATGCGCGCCTGCTCGGCCTGCATCGACAGATGTTCTGCGAGGCGAATCCGATTCCGGTCAAATGGGCGTGCCGGGAACTCGGGCTGATCGAAGGCGGGCTGCGACTGCCGCTGACACCCTTGTCGCCGGATTGTCACGCGCGTGTTCGTGCCGCCATGGTTCAGGCCGGCGCACTTGTCTAGAGTCAGGGTCGTCAAATGAGTCCTCCCGCTTCGCTCTGTCGAATGGGCATTCTGCTGGTCATGCTCACTGCCTGTAACGGATCCCTGCTCGAACCCAAGAGAATCGAGTACAAGACTGCGGGGAGCGGTAGCGCCGTACCGACGCTGGAGGTGCCGCCTGACCTGACCTCACCCACCCGTGATGACCGTTACGCCGTTCCCGATATCGGGGGCAAGGGGACGGCCACTTTCTCGGCCTACACTGCTGAACGTTCTCCGCAGGCCAGAGCGCAGCAGAACAGCGAAGTCCTCCCGGAAGTCGAGCAGGCGCGCATCGAGCGGGCGGGCACCCAGCGCTGGCTGGTGGCCACAGGTTCGCCGGACAAGCTCTGGGGTCCGGTCAAGGAGTTCTGGCAGGAAACCGGCTTCCTGATCAAGCTCGAACTGCCTGACGCCGGAGTAATGGAAACCGATTGGGCCGAGAACCGCGCCAAGATACAACAGGACTTCATTCGCAACCTGTTGGGGAAAGTGATCGACTCGGTCTATTCAACCGCCGAGCGCGACAAGTTCCGTACTCGTCTGGAACGGGGAAGCACGCCGGGGACTACCGACATCTTCATCAGCCACCGCGGAATGTACGAAATTTACGTTTCCGAAGGCAAGGATCAAACCAAGTGGCAACCGCGTCCGGCGGATCCTGAGCTGGAAGCGGAGATGCTGCGCCGCTTGATGATTCGTCTGGGTAGCGAAGAGAAGCGGGCCAATGCGGCTCTGCAAGCGGTACAGGAGAAGCCCGTCGAGCGGGCCAGGCTCTCGCGGGGCAGCGACGGCGCCGGTACGCTCGAGGTGGAGGAATCGTTCGATCGCGCTTGGCGTCGAGTCGGTCTGGCGCTGGACCGTGTGGGTTTCACCGTGGAGGACCGGGATCGTTCCAGAGGTCTGTACTTCGTTCGTTACGTCGACCCCGAAAGCGACAATGAGAAGAAGGACGATGGCTTCTTTTCCCGCCTGAATCCCTTCAAGGGAAGCGCTGCCAAGGCGCAAACGCAATTCCGCATCTTCGTTGGCGAGGCGGGCAGTCGGTCGACAGTGCAGGTGCTCTCGCTGGAGGGTGGCGTTGATCAGTCCGAAACCTCGAAGAAGATTCTTAACCTGCTCTACGACCAGTTGAAGTGATCCGTTTCGCATCGCTAGGCAGCGGCAGCAAGGGCAATGCCCTGATTGTCGATGCCGGCGAGACGAAGGTGCTGCTCGACTGCGGTTTCTCGACACGCGCGGCGACGACGAGGCTGGCGAGGTTGGGTGCTGCGCCGGCCGACTTGAACGCGATTGTGGTGACGCACGAACATGCTGATCACGTTGGCGGCGTCTTCGCTTTTGCCCGACGTCACCAACTGACGGTGTATCTGACGCATGGTACGCACGCCGTGGCGGCGCGGGGCCAGACGTGTCTGCCGGAATGCCGTCTGATCGACGGCCACACGCCTTTCGCGATCGGTGCTCTCGAAGTCCAGCCTTTCCCCGTGCCGCACGATGCCCGCGAACCGGTACAGTACGCCTTCAGCGACGGCCGGCACCGTCTTGGCGTGCTCACCGACAGTGGTTGCATCACGCCCCATATCGTTGAAGTGCTGCGTGCCTGCGATGCGCTGGTGCTGGAGTGCAACCACGACCAGGCGCTGCTGGCAGCGTCGCGCTATCCGCCGGCGCTGAAGCAGCGGATTGCCGGGCGTTTCGGCCATCTGGAAAACGATCAGGCGGCGACACTGCTGCGGCAGGTCGATACGCAGCGCTTGCAGCATCTGGTCGCCGCACATCTGAGCCAGGAAAACAACCGGCCGGAACTGGCCGTCAAGGCGCTCGCTTCGGCTTTGGATTGCAGTGATGACTGGATTGGCGTCGCCGACCAGGAGGGAGGCTTCGGCTGGAGGCAACTGATCTGAGCGATCGCCGCTGTGTGAACACAAAAAAGCCGGCTGACGCCGGCTTTTTTGTGTTCTTGTATTGAAGAGAATTACTTCTTCATTGCATCCTTGGCAGCGTCGGCAGCGCCATGCGCGGCGGCAGCGGCAACTTCCTTGGTCTTCTCGGCGGCTGCGTCGGCAACCGGCTTGGCAGCGTCCTTGACAGCGTCGGAAGCGGCTTGACCGGCGGCGGCAGGAGCACTGGCCGGAACAGCAGCGGCCGGAGCGGCAGCAGGTGCAGCGGCGGCAGGAGCGGCAGCCGGAGCGGCGGCCGGCTTGGCTTCTTCCTTCTTGCCACAAGCGGTAACAGCAAGAGCGATCAGCGCAGCAACGAGGAGGGAGTTCTTCATGTTGGGGTTCCTTATCGACAATGAAATGATTACAACGAGCCAGAAGTTTAATGGTTGACCGGCGAGCACGTCGACCAACGGAAAATTTTACCATTGATTTGCCCGGTTTCGCCGGGCTTTTTCCCGGGAACGGTCTGGCTCTGGCTTTATCGCCGAGCGGGTGGCGCTCCAGGGCGCGTGCGGGACGCGCCATAAACGCTCGCGCGGCGCATGTTTTCTGCCCACAAGCGAACGAGCCATGCCGGTTTCCGGGATAATGACGACTCGGAGTTCGTCGAAGAAAGAGAACGATCGGGTGAATGCAGCAGCGCCTGCCCAGGCCGGAGTGCGCGCCAACACGCTTGCGGGAAGCGTGCAGGCGACATGTTGAACCCTGTATTACAGGCGGCCGCCGGTTACTTCCTGCTCATCGGCATCGCCTGGGTTCTCTCATCCCGGCGAAGCGCCATCCCCTGGCGAACTGTGGTTGGTGGAATCGGCGTGCAATTGGCCCTGGCGCTGACGATCTTTCGCCTGCCGGGTGTCAGAGAGTTGTTTGCCGCCTGTAACGACATCCTGCTGGCCATTGCCGCGGCCACGCGCGACGGCACCCGGCTGGTGTTCGGTTTCCTCGGTGGCGCGTCGCTGCCCTACGCAGAAACCGCTCCGGGCGCCAGTTTCGTGCTCGCTTTTCAGGCCCTGCCCGTGGTGCTGGTGATGAGTGCCTTGTCGGCCGTACTCTATCACTGGCGAATCCTGCCGGTCCTGGTCAAGGGTTTCTCGGTGCTGCTCGAGAAGACGCTCGGGGTCGGCGGAGCGGTCGGCATGTCGAGTGCAGCCAATGTCTTCGTCGGGATGGTCGAAGCGCCGCTGCTGATCCGCCCTTACCTGGCAAGTGTCAGTCGTGGCGAGATGTTCATCATCCTCACCGCGGGCATGGCGGGTGTGGCCGGTACGGTGATGGCCTTGTACGCCAGCATTCTCGGACCGGTCGTCCCCGATGCATTGGGTCATATCCTGGCAGCGTCGTTCATCAGCGCCCCCGCGGCAATCGTTTTCGCGGTCATTCTGGTGCCGCCTGAAGGGGTGCCGACCGGGCGGCATCTGGATTTGCCGCAGACCGACAGCAGCGTCATGGACGCCGTGACCCGCGGTACCGGCGAAGGCGCCACCCTGTTGATCAACATCATGGCCATGCTCATTGTGCTGGTGGCGCTGGTCAGCCTGGCGAATCAACTGCTGGCGCTGTTGCCGCGGGTAGACGGGGTGGCGTTGTCGCTGCAGCGCCTGCTCGGCTGGTTGATGGCGCCGCTTGCCTGGATGGCCGGGATCCCGCTGCAGGAGTCGGCCGCCGCCGGTGCCCTGCTGGGGACAAAGACCGTGCTCAACGAGTTGGTGGCCTACCTGGACATGGCCCAACTGGGCGAGGATGTGCTCAGCGCACGCAGCCGGGTCATCATGACCTATGCCTTGTGTGGCTTCGCCAATCTCGGAAGCCTCGGGATTCTCCTCGGTGGCGTGTGTGCGATCGCCCCGCAACGTCGCTCGGAAATCGTCGAACTCGGTCCGCGAACGCTGCTTTCAGGGACCCTGGCGACACTCTCCTGTGGCAGCGGGTGGCCTTGCTGTTGTAATTTGCCGGAGCAGGCGGTGCTGAATGGCTGCTGGTGCCGGTTGTTCCTCCAGGTACTCGATCAACTCTACCGGCTGCTCATTCCTTGACCGCAGGCCTTGCTGACGCCTTGCCCCCCGCCTTCTTCTGCTCGGCGGCAGCGGCGTGATACTTCCGGGCGATCGCATCGAGGTCGACGCGCGGCGGCGGCACCTTGAGATTCATGTCTTCCATGCTGTCGGCGATGATCTGCGAGATCGCGAGGTTGCGAAACCACTTGTGATTGGCGGGAATGACGTACCAGGGTGCGTTCTGGCTACTGGTCTTGCGCAGCGCCTCTTCGTAGGCCGCGACATAGTCTGACCACAGAGTGCGCTCGGAGTAGTCGGTTTCGCTGATCTTCCAGTTGCGCGCCGGGTCGTCGAGCCGCTGCTTGAACCGCGCGAGTTGTTCCTCGGGACTGATGTGCAGGAAAAACTTGAGGACGCGTGTGCCATTCTGGACCAGGAGCTTCTCGAAATCGTTGATCAGCGCGTAGCGCTGCGACCACACTGCCTGCGGCACCAGGTTGTGCACCCGCACGACGAGCACATCTTCGTAATGCGAGCGGTTAAAGACCACTACTTCACCTCTGGCCGGTGTTCGTTGATGGGCACGCCAGAGAAAGTCGTGCGCGGCCTCGTCGGCACTCGGCTGCTTGAAGCCGGCAACCGAAGTGCCCTGCGGGTTCATGCCGCTGAACAGGTGCCGGATGACGCCATCCTTGCCGGCAGCGTCGAGTGCCTGCAGGACGACCAGCAGCGACTGCTTGCCGTCGGCGTAGAGCAGGGCCTGCAGTTCGGCCATGCGTGCGACGTGCCGCTGGATTTCCGGCAGCGCCGCTTCGCCGGAAGCCTGATCGCCGGTTTGCGCCGGGTCGATCCCGGCCAGGCTGAGTTTCGTGCCCGGGTGTACGAAAAACTGTTTGCGGTAGTCCATGCTGCTCCTCTGGTGACTCGTCAAAAGGGTCTGAATTCGCTCATCTGACTCGGCAAAGCGTCAGTTCCTCACATACCTGGTCATGGCCTCGCGCGTGGCTGACGGTGTCGCGGAACTCCCGCTTGATGAAGCGTTTGACTTCCGGCAGATACCAGAAGACTTCGGAAACGTGGCCAGTGGTGGAACCTGTTCTGGCCATGCGCGTGTACGTGCCGAAGAGAACGACGGGCAAGTCGATGAGTCATTATCATGAGCGGTCACCTGGGCAGGGCAACTAATCGGGACGCGCTTTGCTCATGCTCGCCGCGATGTTCCTGGCCGGACTGCTGCGATGCGGGCAGTCGGTTTTGGTGCATTCGGCATAGAGATAGAGGGCGTGTTCGCGAATCACGAAGCCGCGCTCCTTGGCAATCCGCGTCTGTCGGCGCTCGATCTCGGCATCGTAGAATTCCTCGACGCGACCGCAGTCGATACACACCAGGTGATCGTGGTGCTGGCCGGGGCTCAACTCGAACACCGCCTTGCCGGACTCGAAGTAGTGGCGCTCAAGCAAGCCGGCCTGCTCGAACTGGGTCAGCACGCGGTAGACGGTGGCCAGGCCGATGTCCAGGTTTTCGGCGAGCAGCAGCCGGTAGACATCCTCGGCCGTAAGATGGCGCACCTCGGTCCTCTCGAAGAGAGCGAGGATCTTGAGGCGCGGAATGGTGGCTTTCAGCCCCATGCTCTTGAGGTCTTCGGAGTTGCTCATCGGGCTTACCTTGTTCGGCTGCGAAGGGAGGGTTTTCAGTTATGATATACCCTTGCCGCCGCTTGTGAGGCACTGACACCAGCTTTCGAACGGCTCGACCCAGGCTTCGGTCGCGGTCGAGAAGCTTGCTGGCCACTGCCCGCCGGATATTGATCCCCCGACACCATCCGACCAGAACATGATCTTCCCGCGCTTTGCCCCTGTCGTCATCGCCTTCGGGCTGCTCTCCGCCTGCTCGTCGGTGCCGCGTATCGTGAACGAGTACCGGATCGACGTGCAGCAAGGCAACGTCCTGACGCAGGAGATGGTTTCGCAGTTGCGCCCCGGCCTGACCAGGGATCAGGTGCGCTTCATTCTCGGCACGCCGGTGTTGATGGACATGTTTCACGCCAACCGCTGGGATTATTTCTACTGGCTGAAGAAGGGGAGCTCCGGAGAGGTCGACACCCGTCGCTTTGCGGTCTACTTCGATGCCGACGGCAAGCTGATCAGCGTGGCCGGTGATGTCGCGGCCGCGCAGCCGTCAGACTCGACGATCGTCTCGGAAACCCGCAACCGGGAAATCGATCTCGGTTCGTTGCCGACCGATGCGACGGTCACGATGCCGCCTCCCGAGGAGCGGGGTTTCTTTCGCAGCATGATCGATATCGTAGGATTCTGAAATGAATGGGATGCGGATCGCGATTACCGGTGCCGGTGGTCGCATGGGGCGAATGCTCATCGAGGCGACGCTGCACGATACCGAAGCGACACTGGTGGCTGCTCTCGACCAGCCGGGCGTACCCGCCGAGGGCAAGGACGCCGGCGAACTGGTCGGCATGCCTTGCGGCGTGCCGGTCAGCAGCGATCGTGACGCGGGCATCGCACTGGCCAACTGCCTGATCGATTTCACGCGCCCCGAGGCGACGCTTGAGCACCTCGCCATCTGTCGCCGGCATGGGGTGGCGATGGTCATCGGCACCACCGGTTTCGACGTCGCCGGCAAGCAGGCGATTGCGGCTGCGGCGCAGGAAATCCCGGTGGTCTTCGCTCCGAACATGAGCGTCGGGGTCAACGTTGTATTCAGGCTGCTCGACGTGGCGGCGCGGATTCTTGACCAGGGCTACGACGTCGAGATCGTCGAGGCCCACCACCGGCACAAGGTCGACGCCCCCTCGGGGACGGCGCTGCGCATGGGCGAGGTGGTGGCACAGGCGCTCGGCCGTGACCTCAAGGCGTGCTCAATCTATGGCCGTGAAGGCGTGACCGGCGAGCGCCTGCAGTCGACCATCGGTTTCGCCACCGTTCGCGGCGGCGATATCGTCGGCGACCATACGGTCATGTTCTGTGGCCAGGGCGAGCGCGTCGAAATCGGCCACAAGGCCAGCAGTCGCATGCCCTACGCGCTGGGCAGCCTGCGCGCCGCGCGTTTCCTGGCCGACCGGGCCTGCGGGCTGTTCGACATGCAGGACGTGCTCGGACTGCGCTGATCCCCTCGCGAGCGACTCCTGTGCCGAACAGGGACAACGCGACGGAGCGTCCCCTGCTGTCGCTGATTCTGCCGGTGCTCGACGAAGCGGCGACGCTTCCGGCCCAGTTGGCCCGCTTGCAGGACTTGCGCCGCCGGGGTGCGGAAGTGCTGGTGGTCGATGGCGGCAGTGCCGACGCGACGCAGGTCCTGGCGCGGCCGCTTGTCGACCGGCTGATCGCCGCACCGCGCGGCCGCGCCGCGCAGATGAACGCCGGCGCCGGTGCCGCGCGTGGGCAGGTACTGCTCTTCCTGCATGCCGACACGACGCTGCCGCCGGCCGCCGACGCGCTGATCCACGCGGCGATCGCGACGGGTGCGGCGTGGGGCCGCTTCGACGTGCGTATCGACGCCCACCATCCCCTGCTGCGCCTCGTTGAACGGATGATGAACTGGCGCTCGCGGCTGAGCGGCATTGCCACCGGCGACCAGGCGATCTTCGTTCGCCACGACATTTTTACGCGCCTGGGCGGCTTTCCCGAGTTACCACTGATGGAGGACATCGCCTTCTCCAAACTTCTGAAGCGCATCGCGCGGCCGGCCTGCCTGCGCGCGCAGGTGCTCACTTCCGGGCGGCGCTGGGAGAAGCACGGGGTGTTGCGCACCATCGTGTTGATGTGGCGTCTGCGCGCGAGTTATTTTCTGGGCGCCGACCCGCAGCGGCTGGCTATCCGTTATGGCTATGCTCCCCGGCAACGCTAGACCACCGGGCATCGCCCTGTTTGCGCGCGCACCGCAGGCTGGTGCGGCAAAGACGCGCCTGATTCCGGCGCTCGGTGCGGCCGGCGCTGCCCGCCTGCAGCGTCGCCTGACGCTGCAGGCGCTGGCCACGGCACAGCGCGCGGAACTGGGCAGGATCACGCTGTGGGCAACGCCGGACACTGGGCAGCGCTTCTTCCGCGCCGTGCAGCGCCGCTGCGACATCGATCTGCGCAGTCAGCCGGCAGGCGACCTCGGTGCCCGCATGGCCGCAGCCTTCGCGGCGCAGGCCGGCCCGCTGCTGCTGATCGGCTGCGACTGTCCGGTTCTGCGCGCAGCGGATCTGGTGATGGCGGCGCAGGCGCTGCGGCACCCGGGGCCGGGTGGCAACGACGCGGTATTCATTCCCGTCGACGATGGCGGCTACATGCTGGTCGGCCTGTGCTGCCCGCAGCCGCGGTTGTTCGAGGACATCGACTGGGGCAGCGAGCGGGTGATGGCGCAGACGCGGCTGCGGCTGTCCGCGCTTGGCCTGCGCTGGCGTGAACTGCCCAGTTTGTGGGACCTCGATCGGCCGGAGGATCTGGTGCGTCTGGCGACGCTGCCGGGGTTCGCCGCATGGCAGCGATGAACAGGCAGCGCCGGCGGGCGTCGCTGACCCTGCTGGCATTGCCCGCCATCGGCGCCACGGGCGTCATGCGCGGGTTTGCCGTCGCGGCGGCGAGCGATGGCGACGGCCCGCGGCGCATCGAGCTGCCGCGATTCTCCGCGGCGCCACCGGGCCAGCGCCTGCCGGCGGGATGGACGCATCAGACCCTGCCTTCGGTGGAGCGGCCGAACCGCTTCGACCTGGTGGTCGACGAGGGGGTGACGGTGTTGCGGGTGTTGTCCGATCATTCGGCGTCCAGCCTGGCGGTCGTGCAGCGCGTCGATCCGGCGGCGACGCCGTTGCTGCGGTGGCGTTGGCGCGTGTCGAACAGCGTCGCCGCTTCGGATCTGCGGCGCAAGGCCGGCGATGACTACGCCGGCCGTGTCTATGTGCTCTTCGACCTGCCGCCCGAACGTCTGCGTGTGGCCGACCGATTGAAGATTGCCGCCGCGCGGCTGCTGCATGGCGCTGATCTGCCGGCGGCGGCGTTGTGCTACGTCTGGGGGACGGCGCAGGCGGCCGGCGAGTCGGGGTGGAATGCGTACACCGATCGCCTGCGCATGCTGGTCGTCGATTCCGGGAACGGGCATGCCGGACAGTGGCGCGAAGTCGTTCGCGATGTCGCCGCCGATTTCCGTGTCGCTTTCGGTGAGCCGGTGCCGGCCATCTCCGGTGTTGCCGTCGCGGCCGATACCGACAACAGCGGCGAGCGTGTCGAGGCGCGCTTTGGCGACCTGTGGTTCGAGGCGCGGCCCTGAAATTGTCAGGCGGCGACAGCGACCCGGTTGCGACCGTTTCGCTTGGCCTCGAAGAGCGCCGCGTCGGACGCCTGGATCAGTGCCTGGCTGTCCATTTCGGCGCCGTGCAGGCTGGCCACGCCGATGCTCAAGGTGACCGGAATCGTCTGACCTTCCCAGAGAAAGCTGTATTTCTCGACCACCGAACGGATCCGCTCGGCGATCTGCACGGCGGCGCGCGCCGTGGCATTCGGCAATACGGCGGCGAACTCCTCGCCGCCGTAGCGAAACACCAGGTCTTCGGCGCGCGAGGCTCGCTTGAGCAACTCCGCGAGCTGGCGCAGGACCGCGTCGCCGGCGGCATGGCCGTAGGTGTCGTTGATGCGCTTGAAGTGGTCGATGTCGAGCAGCAGGCAGGCCATCGGCAAGGCGTTGGACTGCGCGAAGGCCCACTCCGAGGCCAGGAAGTCGAGCCCGTGGCGGCGGTTGGGCAGTTGCGTCAGGGGGTCGGTCAGCGCTTCCTGCAGAAGACGTTTGTGGGCGACGGCAAACTCGTCGGTTGAGCGCATGATGCCGCGCCGTTCGCGCTGGATCTCTTCGCGCAGACGCAGCATGCGGGTGGCGGTGTTCAACCGGACGCGCAGGGTCTGGATGTTCAGCGGCTTGACCAGCACGTCGTCGGCGCCGGCATCGATGGCCTCAAGGATGTGCTCCTCGCTTTCCGGGGAAGCCAGGAGCAGGGCGTAGGTTTCCTTGCCCGCCGGGGTCTGGCGAAGGATGCGGCAGAAAGCGGCCGGTTTCAGTCCCGGCATGGCCATGTCGGCAATCACGATCTGGGCCGGCTCGCGCAAGGCCTGCTTCAGGCCCTCGGGCGTGCTGTCCACGAGGACCGGCTGGTGGCCCAGGCTTTCGATCTGCCGGATCAGGGCGGGCAACTCCGCCAGCGGAATGCCGAGCAACTGGACGCGCAGGCGCGGCGCCGCGTCCTTGCCGTTCTGTTCCGGGCTGACGCTGCTGACGCGGCGGCTCGGCGGACTGGCCGCCAGGATCTCGGCGAAGGGCGGGATCTCCTGGGTACGCACCTGCAGCATGGCACCCCAGTCGCGCCAGCGGCGGGCCATCCGATCGACCATGTCGTTCAGCGCATCACCGCTGATGCCCAGGCGCGCGGCGCGGGTCAGGAGGCCGGGCAGCAGACTCCAGCGCGATTCCTCGTCGGCCATGCACACTTCGGCCAGCGAACGCGCAAAGTTCAGCGAGTGGGTGAGCGTGAGCACGCGCGAGCCGTCGCGAAAACCGGCGAGGTCGGGTTGCTCATGATGGTAGGCGGCCTGAATCAGCATCTCCGGCAAGCCCCATTCGCCGAGCATCGTGGCCCCGAGCTGGTTGTGGTCCATGTCGAAACGCTGGCGTTCGAGAGCGGCGAGGTCCTGTTGCGTTTCCCTGGCCTTGAGCAGTACCACGGCGTACTCCTCGGGGTAGAGGGAAGCCATGGCCAGTTCGCCGACACGCGCCAGCAGGCCGATGGTGAACAGCTCCTCGCTGGAGATCTGCGCAAAGTGGGCGAGTTCCTGGCAGGCAATGCCGGTGGCCAGCGAATGCCCCCAGAAAGCCCCGTAGTCAAAGGCCGGGCATTGTCCGCTGGTGTGGCTGTGCATCACCGACAGGCCGATCACCAGGTCGCGAACCCGGAACGACCCGAGGGCGACGATCGCCCGCTGCAGCGAGACGATCGGCCGCGCCCGCCCGAAAGCCGCGGCGTTGGCAAACTTGAGCAGGCGACCGGCAATCGCCGGGTCTGACTGGACCAGCTGCACCAGATCGGAAACCCGGAAGTCGTCTTTCTGCAGCAGCTTGATGATCGAAAACGCGACCCCCTTCGGTGACGGCAGTTTGCCGGTCGCCTTCATCGAGTGATAGCGGCTGGGGTCGACAAATTTGATCAAGGAAGTCTCGACTTCAACATTTGCGGCCGATTATGCTACAAAAAAGCCACCTCCTGTCCGGCGCCGTTGTCGCCGATCGTTCTGCGCCGGCGCGCGAGCGGGCCGTGGGCCGTGCCGACGGCGCCATCGCGGCGACGCGCCTGCCGGTCAAAGCAGCTCGGTGTCTTCATGGCGGTAGGGCGGACTGCAGCAGCAGAGAATGTGCAGCGGCTCGTTGCCGGTGGCGGCGACGCAATGCGGCGTCTGCGGTGGAATCAGGATGGTGTCGCCGACGCCGATGCACAGCGTCTCGCCGGCAAGCGTCATGATGCCGGTGCCGCGTGTGACGTGGTACAACTCCTCGCTGCACTGGTGGCGATGCAGGCGCGTCTGTTCGCCGGGGCGGATGACGGCTTCGGCTAGGCTTTGTCGTTCATTGCCATGGCGCGCGGGATGCATCAACTCGCGTATCGCCGAGCCATCGCGGGTGGTGTAGACGACGATATCCCGGTAACTGGTTTTCATGGGTTTTCGCTGCTCGGCGCGTGCATCAGCCCCGGATCATCCGCGGTGGCCCGACCGATCCGGCGGTTCACCGGCGACGCCTGCCACTGCTCGGGGGAAAGGATCGCGAGGGCATCAGGTCCATACATGGGCGCAGTGTAACCCAAGGCAACCCGATGCCTTCGCTCCGCCACCCGAATCCACACCGGCCCGGGTGATTTCGGCGTGCGGCGCGCGTCGGTCTTGTCCCGGAACGCGAGCACAGGGAGAATGTCGCGATGGTTGCGCGGATACCGGCCATCGCGCCGGTTGTCGGTGGGCCGGGAATCCGACGGGAAGGGATAATGGCAGGATGAGCTTTCGTTTCCTCAACGCCGGCGATACGGCGCTGACCATCGAGTTCGGCGACGGTGTCGAGCGACGCCTGCTGGCCGCGGTGTCCGCCCTCGATGTGGCCCTGTCGCAGGCCATCGCGAGTGGTGGCCTGCGCGGGGTCGTCGAAACGGTGCCGACTTTCCGTTCGCTGACCGTCATCTACGACCCTTTGCTGACCAGCCGTGCAGCCATCGAGGCCGGCATCCGCGCCGCGCTCGGCGCACCGGTGACGCTGGACCGGCGCCGCGGACGCCTGTGGCAACTGCCGGTCTGCTATGGCGATCAGCTCGCCGCTGGTGGCCCCGATCTCGGCGACCTGGCGGCAGCCTGCGGACTGACGCCGGCAGAGGTGGTGCGCCTGCATGCGAGCCTCACCTGCGAGGTCTACATGCTCGGCTTCCTGCCCGGTTTTCCATTCATGGGCGATCTGCCGGAAGTGCTGTCGCGCCCCCGTCGCAGCGAACCGCGCCTGCGTGTGCCGGCAGGTAGCGTGGCGACCGCCGGCACGCTGACCGCCATCTATCCTTACGAGAGCCCCGGTGGCTGGCATCTGATCGGTGCCTGCCCGCTGCCCCTGTTTTCGGCGGCGTGGCCGCAGGCGGCGTTGTTGCGGCCCGGCGACCGGGTGCGCTGGCGCGCCATCGAAGTCGCCGAGTATCGCCAACTGGTGGCCGAGATGGCGGAGCGACGGGCGTCACCATGGCCACCGCGGGAGTTTCTGCTCGACGCGGCCGTCGACGGATGAGCGCGATGCTGGAGATCGTCAGCGCCGGGGCGATGGCGTCGATCCAGGATCTGGGCCGGCCCGGTTTGCGCCGGCTCGGCGTACCGCGTGCCGGCGCGCTGCAGCCGGACTGGCTGCGCCTGGCCAATGCCCTGCTGGGCAATGACGAAGACGCGCCGGCGATCGAGTTCTTTGCCGGCGGCTTGTCGGTGCGGGCGCTGGAGTCGCCGCTACGACTCGCTCTGGCTGGTCCCTTCGCGGCGGTGGTGGTGGCTGCCGGCAGCCGTCGTCGCCTCGAATCCTGGCGCAGCGTGACCCTGGCGCCCGGCGAGGTGCTGCGCTGCGGGATGCCGGTCGCGGGTCGGGTGGGCTACGTCGCACTGGCCGGGATACGGGTTGCGCGCCAGTTCGGGAGTGCTTCGACCTATGCCCGTGCCGGTCTCGGTGGCCTTGACGGCAAGCTGCTGGCGCCTGGTGCGCGCATTCCGGCGACCGCCTGCCGCGGCGGCGGAGAACGGTGCCTGCGCCCGCCGCCCGCTGGCGATGGGTCGCCGATTCGCGTGCTGCTCGGGCCGCAGGACGACTACTTCGACGCGCCGTCGATCGCGGCCTTCCTGAGTGCCCCTTACCGGGTTTCGCCGGCGGCCGACCGCATGGGCATGCGGCTGCAGGGCGCCTTGCTGAGGCATCGCCCCGAACGTGGCGTCGAGATCACTTCGGACGCGACGGTGCCTGGTTCGATTCAGGTCCCCGCTCAGGGCCAGCCGATGGTGTTGCTCGCCGACGGCCAGACCGCCGGCGGCTATCCGAAGATCGCGACGGTGATTTCGGCCGACCTGCCGCGCCTGGCGGTGATGGCGCCCGGAGAAACCGTGCGCTTTGCAGCGGTCTCGGTGGCGGCGGCCGAAACCGCGGCGCGGGCGCGAGAGGCAGCGCTGCGCGCGCTGATTGACGACATCGGGCCATGCACGGAGTTTGCCGGGCAGGTCGATCTGCAGGCCATCTATGCCGCGAATCTGGTCAGCGGCGTGGTCGATGCGGCGGGGGACGAGTGATGACAGGCCGGATCAATCTCAACGCCGATCTCGGCGAAAGCTTTGGCGCCTGGGAGATGGGCAGCGATGCCGAACTGCTGCGTATCGTCGGCGCGGCCAACATCGCCTGCGGTTTTCATGCCGGCGATCCCCTGGTGATGCGGCGTACGGTCCGGCAGGCGCTGGCCGCCGGCGTCAGCCTCGGTGCGCATCCGGCGTTTCCCGACCTGCAGGGTTTCGGCCGGCGGGTCATGCAGCTTTCGGCAGCCGAACTGGAGGCGATGCTGATCTACCAGATCGGCGCTCTCGGTGGCATCGCACAGGCGGAAGGCGGGCGGCTGACGCACGTCAAGCCGCACGGCGCGCTGAACAACATGGCTTGCGAGGACGCTGCCCTGGCGGCCAGCGTGGTCTCTGCGATTCGCAGCCTCGATCGATCACTGATTCTGTTGGCGCCGGCGTTGTCGAAGCTGGCGCTGGCCGGAATGGCCGCCGGGTTGTCGGTGGCCACCGAAATTTTCGCCGACCGGGCGTATACGGACGCCGGCAGTCTGGTGCCGCGCAGCCAGCCCGGCGCGGTGCTGCATACCGCCGAGGCCTGTGTCGCGCATGTCCTGCGCATGTGCGACGCCGGGGGCATCGTCAGCGCCGGTGGGCAGCGCATCCGCACGGACTTTCACAGTATCTGCGTGCATGGCGATGGACCCCAGGCGGTGGTCGTGGCGACGGCGGTGCGGTCGGCGATGCTGGCCGCGGGCGTCAGTCTGTTGCCGCTCCCGGAGGTGCTGCAGGGGCCGCGTGATGGGGACGTTTCGCCGGCGATGGTCTAGAATGTCGGCGTCGTCGCGGCGAGCGGCGTGGCGCGGCTAATGTGCCGGGTGCCGATCTGCCTGCCGCGCCGTCCCCCCACCCCCGATCTCCTCCGAGTAGCGGAAAGACGCTGATGCCTCACAGAGTACTCAAAGTCCCCGAACGTGGCATGATCGACGCTTACGAGCGCCTGCTGGCGGCGCGTCATTTCACTGCCGATGCCGCGCAACGCGCGGCAGCCGAGCGTCTGCAGCGCCTCTATTATGATTTGCTGTCGTTCAAGGTTGGCCGGCGCAGTGCCCTGCGGCGCTTCTTCACCCCTCCTGAAGTACCGCGCGGAGTCTATTTCTGGGGCGGGGTAGGGCGTGGCAAGAGCTTCCTGATGGACTGCTTCTTCGACGCCGTGCCCTACCGTCGCAAGCGGCGGATTCATTTCCACGCCTTCATGCATGATGTCCATCGCCAGTTGAACGAACTCAAGGGCGGCAGCGATCCGCTGCTGCGGGTCGCCGAACGCATCGCCAGTGAAGTGCGCCTGCTGTGCTTCGACGAGTTTCACGTTTCCGACATCGCCGACGCGATGATCCTGGGGCGGCTGCTCGAAGCGCTGTTCGCGCGCGGGGTGGTGTTCGTCATGACTTCCAATTACCCGCCCGAGAAGCTCTATCCGAACGGCCTGCAGCGTGAGAACTTCCTGCCGACGATCGCGCTGATCAAGTCACGCCTCGACGTGCTGGAAATCGACGCCGGCGTCGATTATCGCTTGCGGACGCTGGAGCAGGTCGAGATCTTCCACTATCCGGCGGATGCCGCTGCCGAGCTGAAAATGGCCGACTACTTCCTGGCCATGGCCGGCGGCGAAGGAGTGCAGGGCGGCAACATCGAGATCCTGGCACGTCCGATACCGACGCTGCGACGCGGCAACGGGGTGATCTGGTTCGATTTCAAGGCGCTGTGTGGTGGTCCGCGGTCGCAGAATGACTACCTCGAACTGGCGCGTGGCCATCACACGGTACTGTTGTCGGGGATTCCACGCATGTCGGCGAGCATGTCGTCCGAGGCGCGGCGCTTTACCTGGCTGGTCGACATCTTCTACGACCACAAGGTCAAGCTGATTGCCACCGCCGACTGTGGGCCCGCCGGCCTGTACACGCAGGGCACGCAGGCCAGCGAGTTCTTTCGCACCGCCAGCCGCCTCACCGAGATGCGTTCGCGCGAGTATCTCGGTTTGCCGCATCTGTCGTGAGCAACGGGACGCACCGCCCGCCGCTCAAAAAATCTCCAGATCGACGCACAGCCGGTTGCCACCGGCTTCGCACGCGTTGGCCAGCAATGAGCGTACACGCTCGATAAGCACCGCCGCATCCTCGCCGGTGCATTCGGTGACGCCGCCGCTGATCGTCAGTGCCGGCTCGCCATCGCCCGGATGGCTGCTTTCGACCATTTCGCGCAGTCGTTCCAGGCCGTGCATGGCGTCATTGACGCGTACGTTGGGCAGAATCAGCAGGAACTCCGCTTCGCCAAGGCGGCCCACCATGTCGAATTCGCGCAGGCCCCTGCCGAGCACGCGTCCGACATGGGCCAGTACGCTCTCAGCCGCCTGCGCTCCGTGTCTCGCGCAGAAATCGGAATAATGGTCGGGGGTCACCAGGGCCAGAGCAAACGGCGTGCCGTAACGCCGTGCCCGGCGATCCTCGTCGTCGAGCAGGAGTGAGATGTAACGCTCGCTGAAAACTCCGGTGAGCGCGTCGTGCGTCGGCAGCGGCGGGTTTTCGGTTGCCAGCCGGTTGTCCTGGCTGAGGTCGGCCAGTGTCAGGAGAACGCGGCGCAGGCTGCCTTTCCCGGAAAACACGGGAAAGGCGCTGGCCTTGCACCAGGTGCGTGCGCCCGCAGGATCACGCCGGATGCCGACGGCGCGCTGACGAACCGGCTGCCGGGTCTGTATGACCTGCCTTTCGAGGCGGTCGCCGGCGGCCAGCGGCTGGCCGTTTTCATCTTCCCAGATGCCTGGCCCGGCGCCCAGCAGGTGGTCGGCGTGCGCATTGCGCAGGCGCAACGCGCCGTCGTCGTCGAACACGAGCAAGCCGATGTTCAGGCTGTCGAGCAGCGCTGCGTAGTTTCCGATTTCCGCATCATCGGCACGCAGGTCGACGAGCGGCAGGCGGTATGGACTGGTGGACATCGACTGATACGACCCGCACAGGACGATGGTCGCATCCTAACCCAAAACTTGGCCGTGCGCTCGCCGCGACGCCCCTGGTGCGTTGCTGCCCCGGAAGAATCCAGGACAGCGCCGGTCAGGCGGCGGCCAGCGCCTGTTCCAGGTCGGCGACCAGATCGTCGATATGCTCGATACCGACGGAGAGGCGAATCATCTCTTCGGAGACGCCGGCCTTGGCCATTTCGGCCGCTCCCAACTGGCGATGCGTGGTCGATGCCGGATGGCAGGCGAGCGACTTGGCGTCGCCGATGTTGACCAGCCGGGTGAACAACTGGAGCGCGTCCTGGAAGCGCGCGCCCGCCTCCGCGCCGCTGCAGTCGCTACCCTTGACGCCAAAGGTGAGGATTCCGGAAGCCTTGCCCTCCATGTACTTCTGGACCAGCGCATGGTCCGGATGATCGGGCAAACCGGCGTAATTGACCCATGCCACCTTGGCGTGGCCCTGCAGGTAAGCGGCGATCCTTTCGGTGTTGGCGCAGATGCGATCCATGCGCAGCGGCAGCGTCTCCAGGCCCTGCAGAATCAGGAAGCTGTTCAGCGGCGAGATGGCGGCGCCCATGTTGCGCAGCGGTACCACGCGCGCGCGCCCGATGAAGGCCGCCGGGCCCAGGGCTTCGGTATAGACGACGCCGTGGTAGGAGACGTCGGGCTCGTTGAGGCGCTTGAACTTCAGCTTGTGCTCGGCCCACGGGAAGCGGCCGCTGTCGACGATCATGCCGCCGATCGAGTTGCCATGGCCGCCGATATACTTGGTCAGCGAGTGTACGACGATATCGGCGCCATGCTCGAAGGGGCGGCACAAATACGGCGAGGGAACGGTGTTGTCGACGATCAGCGGCACGCCGTGGCGGTGCGCAATCTCGGCGAGTTGCTCGAAGTCGGTGATGTTGCCGAGCGGGTTGCCGACCGACTCACAATACAGCGCCTTGGTCTTGCCGTTGATCAGTCTTTCGAAACTCGCCGGATCGGCGTGGTTGGCGAAGCGGACTTCGATGCCGTACTGCGGCAGGGTGTGCGCGAAGAGGTTGTAGGTGCCGCCATACAGCGTCGATGCCGAGACGATGTTGTCGCCGGCTTCGGAGATGGTCATGATCGCGTAGGTGATCGCCGCCTGACCCGAGGCCAGCGCGAGGCCAGCGATGCCGCCTTCCATCGCCGCCACGCGCTTTTCGAGCACATCCTGGGTCGGATTCATGATTCGGGTGTAGATGTTCCCGGCCACCTTGAGGTCGAACAGGTCGGCGCCGTGTTGCGTGCTGTCGAAGGCATAGGAGGTGGTCTGGTAGATCGGTACGGCGACCGCCTTGGTCGTCGGTTCGGGGCTGTAGCCGGCGTGGACGGCAAGCGTTTCGAGTTTCATGCAGCATCTCCCTTGGTGGTTGGCGCGGTGTCTGGACGAACGCGAATCTTAGCACTTCGAAATGTCGGTGTCGGCGGGCCAGGACGATAGTCGTCGTGTCGGGAAAACGCGCCGGCCCGGCCGGGCGCGCGCTTGGCGCCGCTCAGCCGTCGCGGTCGGCAGCAGGGCGTGCGCGCAGCCAGTCCGGCAGTTCACGGTCGCCGGCGTTGTCGATGACATACTGGCGAATCAACTTGCGGACCACCTGTGACGGCGTCAGGTCATGCGCGGCGCAGATCTCCTCGAAGATTTGTTTCTTGCGAGGGTCGATGAGGATCGTGAGGCGTGCGGTGCGATTTTCCATGTGAGTGCGTTGTATGTTAATAAAAGTATCATCAGAATAGTATCAGGAACAAATGGTATTGCTCTCAAATTAAAACGGTAGCAGAATACGGGTCGGTTCGGCCGGGTTCGGTCAGGACAAACACTTGACAAGCCTCGTCTTCCTCGACTGCAAGCGGGTTTTTTCGGGAGGTCTGAACGGCATGATCCTTACCACCAGCGGGTGCCGCCGATCGTGACGGCCGGTGGGTTGCTCGCAGCGACACTTTGGGTACATCTGGACTGGGTGCTGCTGGTCGTTGCCGCGTGGCTGCTGATCGCGGTGGTCGGCGTGTTTGCCTTGCGCCGTTTGACGCTGGTGGCGAGGGTCCTGTTTCCGGTCGGCGGCGCCGGCGGCCTGGCGCTGCTCGGCATTGCCCTGAGTGCGCTGCAGGGTTCGCCAGAAGTCGCCGTGCTGCCGATCGGATTGCCGCAGTTGCCGTTCCATTTTCGCCTCGACAGCCTGTCGGCGTTCTTCCTGATGGTCATCGGCGGCATTTCGGTGGGCGTGTCGGCGTTTGCCGCCGGCTACTTCCGCAAGGGCGAAGGCACGCCGCCCGGTTTGCTGGCCTTCGAGTATCACCTCTTTCTGGCGAGCATGGTGCTGGTGGTGCTCGCCGACGACGCCTACGCCTTCATGGTGATGTGGGAGACGATGGCCCTGTCCTCGTTCTTCCTGGTCACCGCCAATCACCGCATCGTCGAGATCCAGCGTGCCGGTTACCTCTATCTGCTGGTCGCGCATATCGGCGCCATCGGCATCCTGTTGTGCTTTGGCGTGCTGCAGGCGAACAGCGGTGATTATACCTTCGCCAACATGCGCGCCCAGCAGCTTTCCCCGTTCTGGGCGTCGCTGGCCTTCCTGCTGGCGTTGTTCGGTTTCGGCGCCAAGGCCGGCATCCTGCCGCTGCACGTCTGGCTGCCCGAGGCCCATCCCGCCGCACCCTCGCCGGTGTCCGCGCTGATGAGCGGGGTGATGTTGAAGACCGCGATCTACGGTGTGCTGCGCGTTCTCTTCGACCTCCTGCAGACGCCGATCTGGTGGTGGGGCCTGCTGTTGCTGACGGTCGGACTGGCGACGGCGTTGTTCGGCGTCGTTTTCGCGGCGGTACAGGTCGATATGAAGCGCCTGCTGGCCTATTCGTCGATCGAGAACATCGGTCTGCTGTTCTCCGGCATCGGCCTCGCGGTCCTGTTTTCCGCCTACGGCATGCAGCCGATGGCGGCGCTGGCGCTGACCGCGGTGCTCTATCATGTCGCCGGTCACGCCTTCTTCAAGAGCCTGCTGTTTGTCGGCACCGGCGCGGTCCTGCATGCCACCGGCGAGCGCAATCTCGGCAAGCTGGGCGGGCTGATCCGCTGCATGCCCTGGGTGGCCTGGGTCATGTTGATCGGCGTCCTGGCCAGCGCCGGCCTGCCGCCGCTCGGTGGCTTCGTCTCCGAGTGGTTGCTGCTGCAGAGCTTCCTCTTCTCGCCGGGCTTGCCGAGTGCCTTCCTGAACATGCTGATCCCGGTGGTGGCCGCGCTGATCGCCCTCATCGGGGCGCTCGCCGGCTATACCATGGTCAAGTTCTTCGGCGTCATCTTCCTCGGCCAGCCGCGCGAGGAGCGGCTGGCGCAGGCGCATGACGCCAGCGGCTGGGAGCGGCTGGGCATGCTCTGGCTGGCCGCGGGTTGCCTGGTGCTGGGCTTGTGTCCGGTACAGTTCATTGCCGTCATCGATCCGGTGACGCAATTGCTGGTCGGCGCCGGCATGGGCGAGGCGATCGCTGCCGGCAGCTGGCTGCTGGTGCCGGTGGCGATCGAGCGCGCGAGTTACGGGCCGGCGATCTTCCTGCTCGGCGTCGCGGCGAGCTTCGCGCTGGCTTTCCTGCTCGTGCGCCTGCTGTACCACGGCCGTCTGCGGCGTGCGGCGCCCTGGGACTGCGGCTATCCGTGGCAGAACGCGCGCATGCAGGACACCGCCGAGGGCTTCGGTCAACCGATACGGCAGATCTTCGAACCCTTCTTCCGCATGGAGCGGGAACTGCCGAGCCCGTTCGACGCGGCGCCGCATTATCGCGTCCGCGTCGGGGACCACTTCTGGCACTGGCTGTACCTGCCGCTGGCTGCCCTCGTCGAGCGCCTGGCGCGGTTGATCGGACTGCTGCAGCAGGGGCGGATCGCGGTGTACCTGCTCTACAGCTTCGTCACCCTGATGATCGTGCTGGCGGTGGTCAAACAATGACCGGGCTCGGCGCGGTCTCGCAACTGCTGGAAATCGTCATGGCGCTGTTGCTGGCGCCCTTGCTCGGCGGCTGGATCAACCAGTGGCGCGCCTGGCTGCAGAACCGCTCGGCGCCGGGCCTGCTGCAGCCCTACCGGATGCTGCACAAACTGTTCAACAAGGAATCGGTGGTTGCCGAGCACGCCTCGCCGCTGTTTCGCGGCGCACCGTACATCGTCTTCGGTTGCATGGCGCTGGCCTGCGCGATCATTCCGACGCTGTCAACGGATCTGCCGCTGTCGCCGGCGGCCGATGCGATTGCGCTGGTCGGCCTGTTTGCCCTGGCGCGGGTGTTCATTTCGCTGGCGGCGATGGATGTCGGCACCTCTTTCGGCACGCTCGGTGCCCGGCGCGAGATGCTGATCGGTTTCCTGGCCGAGCCGGCGTTGCTGATGGTGCTGTTTTCGGCTTCGCTGATCTCGAAATCGACCTCGCTGACGACCATCGTCGAGACCCTGGCGCATCGCGAACTGGCCATCTATCCGAGTCTGGCGCTCGCCGGCGTGGCGTTCACCATGGTCTCCCTGGCAGAAAACGCGCGCGTGCCGGTGGACAACCCGGCGACCCATCTCGAACTGACGATGATTCACGAGGCGCTGATCCTCGAATACTCGGGACGTCACCTGGCCCTGCTCGAATGGGCCGCGAGCCTGAAACTCTTCGCCTACTCGTGCATCGGTCTGGCGTTGTTCTTCCCCTGGGGCATTGCCGAGGCCGAGGCGCCGCTGGCGCTGCTGCTGGCGATGCCGGTGCTGATCCTGAAGCTGGCGATCGGTGGCGCACTGCTCGCTCTGCTCGAAACCCTCAGTGCCAAGATGCGCATCTTCCGCGTCCCGGAGTTTCTGGCCACCGCATTTCTCCTGGCGGTGATCGGCATGCTGGTCAGCATCCTGCTGGGCGGCTGAGATGACCGAACTCGTCGGACAACTGATCAATCTCCTGGCGGCAATCCTGCTGATGCTGTCGTTCGCGATGATCTCGCAGCGGCGAATCCTGTCGCTGATTCACCTGTTTACGGCAGGGGGCGACCCTGGTGGCGGCGACGCTGCTGGTCGGCTACGCCACGCAGCAACCCCACCTCTACATTTCGGCGGGCATCACGCTGCTGCTCAAGGTGATCGTCATCCCGCTGCTGCTGCATCGCGTCATCACCCGCCTCGATGTGCGCTGGGATGTCGAGACGCTGATCAATATCCCGATGACGATGATCATCGGCATCGCGCTGGTGATCTTTGCCTTCAACCTGGCGCTGCCGATCTCCAAGTTGTCGGTCAGCCTGGCCCGCGGCACGCTCGGCATCGCGCTCGCCTGCGTGCTGCTCTCGTTCATGATGATGATCACCCGTTCGAAAGCGGTGCCGCAGGTGATCGGCTTCCTGTCGATGGAGAACGGGCTGTTCTTCGCCGCCACCTCGGCCACCTACGGCATGCCGATGGTCGTCGAACTCGGCATCGCCCTCGACGTCCTGGTCGGGATCCTGATCCTCGGCGTGTTCCTGTTCCATATCCGTGAACAGTTCGACAGCCTGGACATCAGCCACCTCGAAAAGCTCAAGGAAGACTGAATTGGCGACGCTGTTTTTCGTTCTCGGCATTCCCTTGCTCGGCAGCGTCGTTCTCGCCCTGAGCGGGCACCGCGACGCCGGACGCGAGATCAATGTCGCCTTCAGCCTGGGGACCTTCGTCGCCACTTGCGCGCTCACCACCGAGGTCATTGCCGGCGGCCCGCTCTTCGCCTGGAATCGCGAGTTCTACATCGATCCGCTGAACGTCTTCCTGGTCACCCTGACCGCCTTCGTCGGCCTCACCACCGCCATCTTCTCGCGCCCCTACATGCGTGTCGAACGCGATCACGGCAAGATGACGCCGAATCGCATGCGCCTCTACCACAGCATGTATCAATTGTTCAGCTTCACCATGCTGATCGCGCTGACGACCAACAATCTGGGGATCCTGTGGGTGGCGATGGAGGCGGCGACGCTGACCACCGTCCTCCTGGTCAGCGTCTACCGCACACCGGCGAGCCTGGAGGCGGCCTGGAAATACTTCATCCTCTGCGGCGTCGGTATTGCGCAGGCGCTGTTCGGGACCGTGCTGCTGTACATGGCGGCGGAAAAGGTCATTGGCACCGAGGGGGGCGCGCTGCTATGGACCAATCTCGACGCCGTCAAGGCGCAACTCGACCCGGCGATCATCACCCTCGCGTTTGCCTTCCTGTTCATCGGCTATGGCACCAAGGTCGGCTTGGTGCCAATGCACAACTGGCTGCCGGATGCGCACGCCGAGGGACCGACGCCGGTTTCGGCGGTGCTCTCGGGCCTGCTGCTCAACGTCGCGGTCTATGCCCTGCTGCGCTGCAAGGTGCTCACCGACGGCGCGCTGCACAGCCAACTCGCCGGTCAGTTGATGATCGCCTTCGGCCTGCTGTCGGTGGTCGTGGCGGCCTTCTTCCTGTCGCGGCAGAAGGACGTCAAGCGCATGTTCGCCTATTCGTCGATCGAACACATGGGGCTGATCACCTTCGCCTTCGGCATCGGCGGCCCGATCGCCAACTACGCCGGGCTGCTGCACATGACCGTGCATTCGCTGATCAAGTCGGGCATCTTCTTCGCGGTCGGGCACGCGACGCAGAAGGCCGGGACGCAGAACATGGCCGACATCCGCGGCCTGATCAAGGTCAGCCCGACCGTCGGCTGGGGCTTGATGCTCGGCTCGCTGGCGATCCTCGGCATGCCGCCCTTCGGCGTCTTCGCCAGCGAATTCCTGATTCTCACCACCGCCATGCGCGAGCAGCCGTGGGCCACCCCCTTCCTGCTGCTGGCGCTGGGCGTCGCCTTCGCCGCCGTGTTCAGCCGCGTGCAGCCGATGGTCTTCGGTGAAACGTCGGTCCGGCCGCTGGCGCACCCACCGGCACTGCTGCCGGTGTTTGCGCACCTTGGTCTGGGCCTCATGCTGGGTCTGTATATCCCGCCGTACCTGGACGACTGGTATCGACAGGCGGCGCGAATGATGGGAGGTTGAGGGGTGCTGATCTCCGACCTGGGCCTGGATGTCGAACGCCTGCCGGTCGCGCTGCCGATGTGGCGTGCCACGGTCCGCGCCGAGACCTGGCGGGCGGTCGCCCAGACGCTGTCCACGGCCGGCGGACGGCTGTTGTCCCTGTGGGGCTCCGATCGCCGCCGCGGCGCCGCCGGCGGACTGGTCGTCTCGGCGGCCTATGTCCTTGCCGACGGCCTGCTCTGGCTGGATCTGCCGCTTGGCGAACGGAACCCAGGCTATCCGGACCTGGCGCCGTTCTTTCCCTGCGCGGCACGCATGCAGCGGGCCACGGCCGACCTGCTAGGGGTGAGCGCCGAAGGGGCCGCCGACCGGCGCGGATGGCTGGACCACGGCGCCTGGCCGGTGCAGGGGTTTCCACTGCGCCGGGAAGGGGGCGCAGCAACTCCGCTGCCGGAAGAATCCCTTGGCGCAAGCAGAGTATGCATTCGTGCGTGTCGAAGGCGACGGCGTGCACGAGATCCCCGTCGGACCGGTACACGCCGGCATCATCGAACCGGGGCACTTCCGCTTTGCGGTGGTTGGCGAGAAAGTGCTGCGCCTGGAACAACGCCTGGGGTATACGCACAAGGGCGTCGAAAAGCGCTTCACCGAACTGCCGCCGCTGCAGGCGCATCGCCTGGCCGGACGGATTTCCGGCGATTCGACGGTGGCTTACGCCTGGGCCTTCTGCATGGCACTGGAATCGCTCGCGGGTTGCGAGATCTCCGAGCGGGCCGGCTCGTTGCGGGCGCTGCTGCTCGAGCGCGAACGCGTTGCCAACCATCTCGGCGACCTCGGCGCGCTCGGCAACGACGCCGCCTTCGCCTTCGGACTGGCGCAGTTCTCGCGACTCCGGGAGGACTGGCTGCGCCTGTCGCAGGAGGCCTTCGGGCATCGCCTGATGATGGACTGCGTACTCCCCGGCGGCGTCGCGTCGGACATTGACGGCGTGGTCGCCGACCGCCTGTCACGCCAGTGCGACGTGATCGAACGCGAAGTGCTGGAATTGCGCCAGGTGTACGACGGGCACGCCGGCTTGCAGGACCGCTTCATGACTACCGGGCGGGTGACGCCGGAACTGGCCGCCCAACTCGGGCTTACCGGCCTCGCCGGCCGCGCCAGCGCGCAGGCCGCCGACCTGCGCCGCGACCAGCACTGGCCACCGTACGACCGGCTGGCGGTACGCGTCGCCACGCGTCGCGAGGGCGACGTCGCGGCGCGCGTCGGCGTGCGTTTTGACGAGCTACTCGAATCCCTGCGCCTGCTGCGCCTGCTGCTCGCCAGGCCTGGCGCCGGCGCGACGCAGAACGCACTGCGTCTGCCCGAGCAGGCCGCGTTTGGCGCCGGCTGGGTCGAAGGCTGGCGCGGCGAGGTCTTCGTCGCCCTCGAATGGGACGGCGAGCGTGGCGCGCAGGCCATCCGTCGCTGCCACGTCCACGATCCCTCCTGGCAGAACTGGCCGGTGCTCGAACACGCGGTGATCGGCAACATCGTCCCCGACTTTCCGCTGATCAACAAGTCCTTCAACCTCAGCTACTCGGGACACGACCTCTGATGTGGCGCATCCTCAGACAGATCGCACGCCACGGCATTTGCAGCGAGGCCGCGCCCGCGTGCAGCGACGCCCTGCGCGCGCAAGGCGCAGAGATTCAAGACGAACTGCTGGCCATTCTCGGCCAGGCGCTGACCATTCGCCAGGTCGATGCCGGTTCCTGCAACGGCTGCGAGCTGGAAATCAACGCCCTGAACAATCCCTACACCAACCTCGAAGGCCTGGGCATCAAGTTCGTCGCCAGCCCTCGCCACGCCGACCTGCTGCTGGTCACCGGACCCGTGACGCGCAACATGGCAGAGGCCTTGCGCCGGACCTATGACGCCACCCCGGCACCGAAACTGGTCGTCGCCGTCGGCGACTGCGGCTGCGACGGCGGCATCTTCGGCGAGAGCTACGCGACTTGCGGTCGCGTGGCCAATGTCATCCCGGTCGATGTCGCGGTGCCCGGTTGCCCGCCACCGCCGCTCGAGATCCTGCGCGGGATTCTGACGGCGGTGCGCCGCTGTCGAGCGCCGTCGGCCTGAAGGCAGGCGACTGACGCTCTCCTCAATTTCTTCGGGAGCGGACCTGCAGACGATGTCCTGCTCAGTGATGCGCTGGGTCAACTCAACTTCGGTCCAGGCTCGCTCGGTGACCTCTGCGGCGGCAACGCCAATCCCAACGCCCCGCCGTATTGGCTGGGCGCTTGGGATCTTGCGCATGTTGCGGTATCCGTGCCTGAACCCGGCACGGGGTCATTGATGCTTCCCACCATGCTGCTGGCCACCGGTTTCAGAAGGGCTTCGGGTGTGGGCGGGTCTTGCGGAGGGTATTCCAGTCTCCTGTGCTCGGTTCTCTGTGC
>JADKBU010000041.1 GCA_016714935.1 Candidatus Accumulibacter propinquus
GGATCACGCCACCACCGATCTGCAGCGACAACTCGCTCAGGTTCATCATCCGCAGGAAACCCTCGCCGACGAACATGAAGGTCAGCAGCAGCACGAAGGCAATCAGCACCTCGCGCAGGATCACCCACGGTCGGCGTTCCGGGGCCACGTGCCGGAGCGCGTTGGCGAAGATCGGTATATTGCCGATCGGGTCGGTGATCAGAATCAGCAGGATCGTCGCCGAAGCAAAGGTGTAGTTCATGGCCGCATGACTCCGCAAATGTCCCCGCTCCAGGCGGCCATGCGTGGGCATGCGTTGCTCGAGTTGGGTGGGCCGGGTTTGCCAGTGACGCAAGAAGGGTTGCGTATCTGCGAAGAATAACAGGCCGGCCTGGGTTTGCCCAATCCGGCACCTCCTGCTGCCGTCGGCAGGAAGGGCTGGCGTTGGCACGACAAGCTCGTAGAATCGAGGCCGCTGACTTAGGGATCTCCAGACCATGTTCGAGGAAATCAATCACCTGGCGCTGATCGGCGGGCTGATGCAACAGATGTGCGTGTATCTGGTGATTGCCTATCTCCTGAGCAAGACACCGCTGTTCGCGCCGCTGATGCAGGTTACCGTCCGCTTGCCGGACAAACTGGTCTGCTATCTGGTTTTTTCCGGCTTCTGCATCATGGGCACCTATCTCGGTTTCCAGATCGAAGGCGCCATCGCCAATACCCGGGCCATCGGCGCGGTGCTCGGAGGCCTTCTCGGCGGACCCTTTGTCGGGCTCGCGGTCGGTCTGACCGGCGGCCTGCACCGCTACTCGCTCGGCGGCTTCACGGCATCTGCCTGTGCTGTGTCGACGACGATCGAGGGGCTGATCGGTGGCTGCCTGCATCTCTATTTATTGCGGCGTCACCGCGCGGACCGCTTGCTCAATCCGATGATCGCTCTCGGTACGACGCTCTGCGCCGAACTGATGCAGATGCTGATCATTCTGCTGATGGCTCGCCCCTTCGATCACGCGGCGCGCCTGGTTGCGCATATCATCCTGCCGATGACGCTGACCAACGCTTTTGGCGCGGCGCTGTTCATGCGCCTGATTCTCGACCGCCGCGCGACGCTGGAGAAGTACTCGATTGCCTTCTCGGCCAAAGCGCTGCGCATTGCCGAACGTTCCATCGGGGTGCTGGTGCAGGGTTTCAACGAAAGCAACTGCAGCCGCCTGGCGAAGATCATTCAGGAAGAAACGGGCGTCGGCGCGGTGGCAATCACCGATTGCGAGAAGCTGTTGGGTTTTGTCGGGGTGGGCGCGGATCACCACCTGCCGGGCACGGCGATTGCCTCGCCGCACAGCTTGCGCGCGATCCAGCACAATGAAGTCGTTTATGCCGATGGCGCCAGCGTGCCCTACTGTTGCTCTCTGGCCCGGGACTGCAAACTTGGCTCGTGCCTGGTCATCCCGTTGCGCGGTGAGGAGAATCAGGTGTTCGGAACGATCAAGCTGTATGAACCACGCACAAAATTCTTCTCCTCCCTGAATCGTACGCTTGGCGAGGGGATCGCCCGACTGCTCTCGAACCAGGTTCTGGCCGGGAAGGTCGAGGCGCAGAAGCGCCTGCTGGCGCAATCCGAAATCAAGCTGCTGCAGGCACAGATCAACCCGCACTTCCTGTTCAACGCGCTGAACACGCTGGCGGCGGTGATCCGGCGCGATCCGGAAGCCGCTCGACAACTCGTGCAATACCTGTCCACATTTTTCCGCAAGAGTCTCAAGCGGGTCGGCAATGACGCCACGCTCAAGGACGAGATCGAGCACGTCGATGCCTATCTGCACATTGAACTGGCGCGTTTCGCCGACCGTCTGAAGGTCGAATACGCCGTTCCCGACGATCTGCTGCAGTTGCGCCTGCCGGCTTTCTCGCTGCAGCCGATTGTCGAGAACGCCATCAAGTACGGGATTTCGCAGATGCTCGAACCAGGCAGGGTCATCATCAGCGCTCGTCGTGAAGAAGCCCTGCTGTGCATTCTGATCGAAGACAGTGCCGGGCTCTACCAACCCCTGCCCAGTGGCGACGGCTTGGGAATGAACCTTGTTGACCGACGGATCAAGCTTCGCTACGGCGACGCCTACGGCATCGAGGTGAGCTGCGAACCCGATTGCTGGACGCGGGTGCGCATTCGCCTGCCCGTTGAAGAGGAGCTTGCCGCATGCTGACCGCCCTGCTGATCGACGACGAGGCGCCCTCGCGAGAAGAACTGAAAGCCCTGCTGGCCACCGCACGCGACATCGAGGTCGTCGGGGAATGCGCCAATGCCATCGAAGGCCTTGCCGCCATCCATCGTCTGCGTCCGGACGTGGTGTTCCTGGATATCCAGATGCCGCGCGTCAGCGGCCTGGAGATGGTCGGCATGATCGAGGCTTCGGCGCTGCCGCAGATCGTTTTTGTCACCGCTTTCGAAGCGCATGCCCTGCAGGCTTTCGAAGAGCATGCGGCCGACTATCTGCTCAAGCCGATCGACCCGCAACGCCTGGCCAGGACGCTCGACTGGCTGCGTTCGGGGGCGCGCCCCGCGTTGCGGGCTTTTCCGTTGGCGACGGGGATGCTGCGTCAGATCCCCTGCATGGGCCGCAATCGCATCCTGCTGCTCGCAGTCGATGAAGTGGAGTTCGTGCACACCGACCTTGCCGGGGTGCAGGTGGTTGGCGTGCAGCGACAGGGGGTGACCGAACTGAGCCTGAAGATCCTCCAGGAGCGCACGCCGCTGATCCGTTGCCACCGCCAGTACCTGATCAATCCCGAGCGCATCGCCGAGATCGAGTTGCTTGAGAACGGCGGTGCGGAAATCGTCACCGGCAGTGGCCGAAGGGTGCCGGTCAGTCGCCGGCATCTGCGCGAGATGAAGGATCGACTGCTGATTACCTGAGCAATTGCCGCCAGTCTTGGCGCGCAGAGAAGAGGGAAGTGAACCTTGACTGGCCTGTTCGGTCTGATTTCAATCAGTGCCGCTGACCGCGCACGGAACACCGCTCAGTCCCCGTGGCAACCGCTCGCCAGATAGCACGCACCGAGACGAAAAAGCCGACTAGATTTCGTGGCGCACCACTACCGGAGCGGTGATGTCATCACGCATCTCCTGCAAGTGCCTGGTCGTTCGGCGGGTTCTCCGACCTGGACGGCCGGTTTTTCGAGACGGCCGCAACGACTTCGCGAGCAGCCGCGGCAGGCCGACAAAACACAACTCACTTGAGGAGTGGCCGTGAATATCATTTCCAAACATGCCATCTGGTGGCTCTTGACGGTGGTCGGGGCATTTTCGCTCGGCACCGTGGCACTATCGCGGGGCGAGACGATCAATGCCTTGTGGATCGTCACTGCGGCAATCTCGATCTATCTGGTGGCCTACCGCTACTACAGCCTGTACATCGCCGACACGGTCATGCAGCTCGACCCGACGCGCGCGACCCCGGCCGTCCGCCACAACGACGGCCTCGACTACGTTCCGACCAACAAGTACATCCTGTTCGGCCACCACTTTGCCGCGATTGCCGGCGCCGGCCCGCTGGTCGGGCCGGTGCTCGCGGCGCAGATGGGTTACCTGCCGGGAACGCTGTGGATCATCGTCGGCGTCGTGCTGGCCGGTGCGGTACAGGATTTCATGGTGCTGTTTGTCTCGACGCGCCGTGACGGACGTTCGCTCGGCGACCTGATCAAGACCGAATTGGGCCTGGTGCCGGGGATCATTGCCCTCTTCGGGGCGTTCATGATCATGGTCATCATTCTCGCGGTCCTGGCATTGATCGTGGTCAAGGCGCTGGCCGACAGTCCGTGGGGAACCTTCACCGTCGCGGCGACGATCCCCATCGCGATGTTCATGGGCGTCTATAACCGCTTCATCCGCCCCGGACGGGTCGGTGAAATATCGCTCGTCGGCTTCGTGCTGTTGATCGCGGCGATTGTCGTTGGTGGTCAGGTCGCCGAGAGCGCGACCTGGGCACCGCTGTTCACCTTCAACCCCAAACAGCTGACCTGGATGCTGATCGGTTACGGTTTCGTCGCCTCGGTGTTGCCGGTGTGGCTGCTGCTGGCACCGCGCGATTACCTGTCGACCTTTCTCAAGATCGGCACCATCGTCGGTCTGGCCCTGGCGATGGTCTTTGTCGCCCCGAACCTGCGCATGCCGGCGGTCACGCAGTTCATCGACGGTACCGGTCCGGCCTGGTCGGGCAGCCTGTTCCCGTTCATCTTCATCACCATTGCCTGCGGTGCGGTCTCGGGTTTTCATGCGCTGATCTCTTCGGGAACGACGCCCAAGCTGCTCGACAACGAGAAGAACGCGCGCATGATCGGCTATGGCGGCATGCTGATGGAGTCGTTCGTGGCAATCATGGCCATCGTCGCCGCTTCGGTCATCGATCCGGGTGTCTACTTCGCAATGAACAGCCCGCCGGCGATCATCGGCAAGACCGTCGAAGGCGCCGCCCAGGTCATCTCGCAGTGGGGTTTCGTGATTACCCCGGAGGTGCTGGTGCAGACCGCCAGGGATGTCGGCGAGAACAGCATCCTCTCGCGCGCCGGTGGGGCGCCAACGCTGGCCGTGGGCATGGCCCAGATCTTCTCGCAGGTCATCGGCGGGCAGACGATGATGGCTTTCTGGTATCACTTTGCGATCCTCTTCGAGGCACTGTTCATCCTCACCGCCTGCGATGCCGGAACGCGTGCCGGACGCTTCATGCTGCAGGATCTGCTGGGAACCTTCGTGCCGTCGTTCAGGCAGACCAACTCCTGGCCGGCCAACCTGACGGCGACCGGCCTCTGCGTCGCTGCCTGGGGCTACATCCTCTATCAGGGCGTGGTCGATCCGCTCGGCGGCATCAACAGTCTGTGGCCGCTGTTCGGCATTTCCAACCAGATGCTTGCCGGTGTGGCGCTGATGCTGTGCACGGTCGTGCTGTTCAAGATGAAACGCCATCAATACGCCTGGGTGACGATCGTACCGGCGTGCTGGCTGTTGATCTGCACGCTGACCGCGGGCTGGGAAAAGGTCTTCAACGCCAACCCCAAGATCGGTTTCCTGGCGCTGGCCAACAGGTTCCAGGCAGCCATCGACAAGGGAGAGGTCCTGGCTCCGGCCAAGAGCGTCGAACAGATGCAGCAGATCGTTTTCAACAACTATCTGGATGCCGTCCTGGCGATGTTCTTCATCTTCGTGGTGGTCAGCATCCTGTTCTACACCATCGTCGCCTGTGTGAAGGCCTGGCACGAGGGCAAGCCGACCAGTTGTGAACTGCCGTACGAAGCCATGCCGACGGCCAGGGCGTGATCCCTTGTTCAAGGATCTGACCCAGTTCGGCAAGTATCTCGGGCAGGCCGCCAGGCTGATGGTCGGCCTGCCCGACTACGACACCTACGTCGCCCACATGTGCGCTACGCATCCCGAGTTGCCGGTGATGAACGAAGTCGAGTTTTTCCGCAACCGTCAGGAAGCACGTTACGGATCGGGACGTTCGGGCGGCTGCTGTTGACCGGCCACCGGACCGGCCGGCGCGCAGCGAGGAAGGGCGCGTCGGTCAGGATGGCCCTTCTTCGCCCTGTGGAACGTTCATGACCCCGACAGCCGGCGCACCGCTCCCCGTTACCCTGCTTTCCGGCTTCCTTGGTGCCGGCAAGACCACCGTGCTCAACCAACTGCTCAATCACGCCGACGGTCTGCGTTTCGCCGTCGTCGAAAACGAATTCGGTGCGGTCAACATCGATAGTCAGCTCATTTCGCGCAACAGTGGCGGCATCATCGAGTTGAGCAACGGCTGCGTCTGCTGCACGGTCAATGCCGATCTGGTGCGTGCGTTGCAGGATCTCGCCGCTCGACGCGCGGCCGGCGAACTGACGTTCGACTGGATCATCATCGAAACCACCGGCCTGGCCGATCCCGGTGCCGTGGCCCAGACCTTCTTTGCCGCGCCTGAGCTGCGAACCGGTTTCATGCTCGACGGCATCGTCGTTGTCGTCGACGCCCTGCACGCGCAACAGCAACTCGATGAACACCGCGTCGTGCAGCGTCAGGTGGGTTTCGCGGACCGCTTGCTGCTGGCCAAATGCGATCTCGTCGATGCCGAAGCGATCGTCGATCTGTCCGCACGCCTCGGCCGCATCAATCCGCGCGCGTCGCAGCAGTCGCTGGTGCGCGGGCGCGCCGCTCCCGGATCTTTACTGGGCATCGGCGGCTTCAACCTCGATGCCACGCTGCTGGCGCCCGACGCGCCACCCATTGCCCGCTTCCTGCCACTGCCGGGCGCGACCGGCGCTACGCGCTGGTCGCGCCGGCCGGCGGCCCACCACGACGAAATCACTGCGTTCGTGCTTGACGCCGGGGAGGTGGATCTCGATCGCGTCGGTGCCTTCGTGCAATCGCTGATCGACGAGTCGACGGAATTCAAGAAACTCGGCATGGAACTGCTGCGCTACAAAGGCATCCTGGCGATCGCCGACGACGACCGGAAACTGATCTTCCAGGGTGTCCAGCGCGTCGTCGGCTTCGATTACGGCGACCTTTGGGAGCCGCAGGAGGAACGCCGTTCAAGAATTGTCCTGATTGGCAAAAATCTCCCCGAAATGCCGCTGCGCGAAGCCTTTCTGAACTGCCTGCAAGCTTCTTTGTGATGGTTTCGTGACGGTTGGCACGAGATGATGGTAAATTAGTTCATGCTTATACATTGTCGGAGGTCCACATGAAGGTTTTCGCAGCAGTCATGGTTTCCCTGTCGCTTGCTTCCGCCGTTCAGCTGACGTGGGCGCAGGAGGAAGCGGCCTTGCTTGCCGACACGCGCAAGACCGCGCTGCCGGTGCTGCCCAAGGTTGTCCAGGCGATGCAGACTGCAGTCAGCGAACAAGGTCCGGTCGGTGCCATTTCCGTCTGCAAGGAGAAGGCGCCACAACTGCTGCAGGACATGCGTCGGCAGACGGGCTGGAATATTCGCCGCGTCAGCCTGAAGACACGCAATCCAGCGACCGGCACGCCCGATGCTTGGGAAACGCGCCAACTCGCTGGCTTCAACATTCAGGTCGCCAATGGCGCCAAGCCCGAGCAGCTCGAGGTTGGCGAGGTGGTCACCGCCCCTGATGGCAAGCGTAGCTATCGCTACATGAAAGCCTTGCCGGTAGTCGAGGTCTGCCTGAGCTGCCACGGTGCCGTAGATTCGCTGTCGGCTGATCTCAAGACTGCCCTGGCCAGAGACTACCCGCATGATCGTGCAACGGGTTATGCCACCGGGCAGGTACGCGGCGCGTTGTCGGTCATTCGGCCACTTTGAGCTGGTTTGCGCCGGATTGAGACGCAAGCGCTTCGCGCATACACCCCTTCGACGAGCGCAGACTGGCACAATGGCAACTGCATCCGAAAGAGCAGTTGCAACGGCGACATCTGGCGCGGGGATGCTCGAACAGGGGCAGGGAATATGGGCAAGTGGAGTGCGCGCGTGGCGCGTGCGGTGGCGGGCCTCAGGCTTGGCAAATCTGGTCGCGAACGCGCCGGAGGGAGGTCGGTGAATCCCGCGGCGGCAAGTCATGTCGTCGAGTGCGGTTCGGCGACCGACATCGGCCTGGTGCGAAACAGCAATCAGGACGCGGTGGTTTTCATGGTCCCGAGCGATCCTGCGCAAAGGCTGCGTCGCGGGGTGCTGGCGGTGGTGGCGGATGGCATGGGCGGGCACAACGCCGGTGAAGTGGCGAGTGGGCTGGCGATCGAGACGATTTGCCGCAGCTATTATGCAACGCCGGGTGACGACCCCCGGCGCGCGCTGGAAGTGGCGTTGCGCGAGGCGAATGACGCGGTTTTTCGTGCCGCGCAGGCCGATGCCGCGCTGGACGGGATGGGCACGACGGCGACGGCCCTGGTCCTGGTTGGCGGCAGCGGGTGGTTTGCGCATGTCGGTGACAGCCGCCTCTACCGTTGCTCGGCCGGGCAGTGCGTGCAATTGACGCAGGATCAGACGCTGGTGGCGGAGTTGGTGAAGAACAAGTTGCTCAGTGCTGAACAGGCGCGTCATCATCCTGCACGCAATGTGCTGGTGTCGTCCCTGGGCACGCAGCCCGACCTGCGGGTGGTGGCCGAGCGCTGCGCGCCGCTCTTGTCCGGCGACTGCTTCGTGTTGTGCTCCGACGGGCTGTGGGAGAGTGTCGAGCCGGGTGACATCGCCGAAATTGTGACTTCCCGGGGGGTCGAAGAGGCCTGTCGGGAGTTGGTGGCGCTGGCCCTTGAACGCGACGGCCACGACAATGTTTCCGTGGTGGTTCTTGCCCTGCGGCCAGCGGAGCCCACGCCACAGGCCGCGGCGCCGCACCCCGCCGCCGAGCACGGCGAATGACCCTCGCTCAGCGTCCGAGGGTCGTCGGCGCGAACGGCGAGAGGCATTCGCCTTGCGCGTCGATGGGATAACGGGGGTCGTCCTCGCCGGCGGGCTCGGCCGGCGCATGGGTGGGCTCGACAAAGGTCTGCAGGAGCTCGGCGGGCGACCGATGATTGCCTGGGTGATCGAACGGCTCGGTCCGCAGGTCGACGAACTGCTGATCAACGCCAACCAGAATGGCGAGCGCTACGGCGCTTTTGGCCATCGAGTCGTGCCCGATCAGGTCGCTGATTTCGCCGGGCCGCTGGCCGGTCTGCACGCCGCGATGTCGGTGGCCCGGCACCCTTTGGTCGTCACGGCTCCCTGCGATTCACCCTTTCTTCCAGCCGACCTGGTGGCGCGCCTGCAACAGGCCTTGACCGCGAGTGGTGCTTCCCTCGCGGTGGTACGCACCGGTGCGCAGCCGCAACCGGTGTTTTCCCTGTGCCGACGCGAACTCCTGCCGTCGCTGGGCGACTATCTCGGCAAGGGCGGGCGCAAGGTCGCGCGCTGGCACGATACGCTGACGGTGGTCGAGGTCGCATTTGATGACCAGGCGGCAGCTTTCGAGAACATCAACACCTGTGCGGATCTGCAGCGTCTGGCGACGGACCCGGTGCGCACGCCGTAGGGGCGGGCGCGTACCCGGCAAGGCTGCCCATCCGGCAACCTGGTCAACGGGTTCAGATCACTTTCTGCGTGCGCAACCGGGCAATTTCTTCCGTGCTGAACCCGGCCTCGAGAAGGATTTCCTCGCTGTGCTCGCCGGCGGCCGGTGGCGGCAGGCGGGTTTCGAAAGGCAGTTCGCTGATCTTGAACGGTGGCGCGAATTGTTTGACTCCGGCCACCTCGACGATCATCGCGCGCGCGCGCAGTTGCTCGTTCTCCAGACTTTCCTCGAAACGCAGCACCGGTGAGACGCAGCAGTCGACGCGCTCGAAGACCGCCGTCCAGTCGGCGAAACTGCGTTCGGCGAAGGCCGCTGCGAGTTCGCCACGGATGCGCAGACCCTCCGCGCCGGTGGCGAAGGCGAAGGGCTTGAGGTCAGGGCGATCGATGGCCGAACACAGCATCTGCCAGAACTTCGGCTCCATCGCGCTGACTGCCAAATGGCGCCCGTCGCTGGTGGCATAGACGCCGTAGCTGGGCATGCCGCCGGAGAGGACATCTTCGCCGCGCGGCAGTGCCTGCCCCAGGCCCATTACGGCGAGCAACGGAAAGATCGTATGCGCGAAAACGGCATCGGTCATCGCCACGTCGACATAGCGCCCACGACCTGTGGCGCGCGCATCGACAACCGCGGCGAGCAGGCCGACCAGCGCACTCAGTGAGCCGCCGAGCAGGTCGCCGATCTGAAAGTTCGGGATCGCCGGCGCGCTGCCGGCGACGCCAATCTGGTCAAGCAGGCCACAGTAGCCGAGATAGTTCAGGTCGTGTCCGGCGCGGTCCCGATAGGGTCCATCCTGACCGTAGCCGGTGATCGCACAGTACACGATGCGTTCATTGAGCGCGGCCACGCTCGCGTAGCCGATGCCGAGCTTGTCCACCACGCCGGGTCGAAACCCCTCAAGAATCACGTCAGCGGTGGCGGCAAGGCGCATGAAGGCCTCGACGCCGGCCGCCTGCTTGAGGTCGAGACTGAGGCTGCGCTTGTTGCGGTTGACGAGCTGGAAATAACTGATGTCGCCGTGCACCGCGCCGGCGCTGCGTGCGTAGTCGCCGGCGCCGGTATCTTCGATCTTGATCACGTCGGCGCCAAGGTCGGCGAGGTGCATGCTGGCCAGTGGCCCCGGCAACAGCCGCGTCAGATCGAGGACGCGGAGGCCGGCGAGAGGGGGAGAACGCATGGTGATTGCTTTCGGGATGGTGGATGGCGGGCCGGGCGGCCGGCGCAGAACGCCGGCCCAGCCGGCATGGCGTTTGTCGCTGTGGGTGCGGCCGCTATATTGTCTATAATCTGGCCACTGGTCTACTCGGCGAGACGATGCCGGGATACAGCAACGCGGGCCAAGCCCACGCCTTGACCCAGCGATCCCTCGGACCGCCTCCTAGGGCCCTACAGTGGAGTGCCTGCATGCTTGACGAATTGGTCCCGTTTGGGGATGACATCCAGGAACACGAGTCACCCCCGTCAGGTGGTACGCCATGGAAGGTGCTGGTGGTCGATGACGATGACGAGGTGCATGACGTCACCCGCTTCGTGCTCCACGATCTGCGGATTTTCGGGCGGCCCCTGAACCTCTTGTACGCGCACAGTGCCCGCCAGGCGCGTGCGGTGCTGCGCCAGCATCCCGATACCGCGGTAGCCCTGCTGGATGTGGTGATGGAAACCGAGCGCGCCGGGCTCGACCTGGTGGGATACCTGCGCGACGAACTGGGCCTGGCCGAATGTCGCATCATCCTGCGCACCGGCGAGCCGGGCTATGCGCCGGAACTGTCGGTGATGAACGAATACGACATCAACGACTACCGGACCAAGAGCGAACTCACCCACACCCGTCTGATCACCACGGTCAGCGCCGCGCTGCGCGCCTACGAGCAACTGCGCGCCATCGCCGAGCACCGACGTGGGCTGGAACTGATTGTGCATGCAGCCGCCGGCCTGCTTGAGCAGCATGCCGTCGCCGACCTCGCCGAAGGCGTGCTCACCCAACTCGCCGCGCTGCTCAAGCTACCGGCGGACGGCATCGTCTGTACGCAGAAGGGATCGCCGTTCGGCGGCGACGGCGAGCACTGCTACGTGGTCGGTGCTGCCGGTCGGCACGCGCCTTACATCGCGCAGCCGCTGGAGGCGCTGCCGGAAGCGGGCATTGTCGCGGCGATTCAGAACAGCGTGGCGCGTGCGCAGCACGTCTTCGCCGCGGATCACACCGTGCTCTACCTGAAGGCCGCCGGGAACCAGGAAGCCGCCGTGTATCTCGAGTCCGGGCACGTCGCGGCGGCTCTCGACCGGCCTCTGCTCGACGTCTTCGTGGCCAACATCGCCGCCTGTTTCGGCAATGTCAAACTGGTCGAGCGCCTCAACCACATCGCTTTTCACGATCCGCTGACGAGGCTGCCGAACCGCGTGCAGTTCATTGCCGACCTCGATGGCGTGGCCGGCCGGGATGCCGACACCGTCGTGGCCCTGCTCGATATCGACCATTTCGCCGATCTCAACGACGGCCTCGGCCAGGACATCGGCAACGCCCTGCTGCTGGCTGTCGGCGAGCGGCTGCAAGCCCGGCTGGCGCCCGGCTGCCGTCTGGCGCGGGTGGGTGCGGATGTCTTCGGCGTGCTCGGACCCGAAGCGCAGGTGAATGCCACGCGGTTGCTGGCGCTGTTCCACGAGCCCTTCGAGGTCGGCGATTACCAGTTGCCGGTCACCGTCACGCTCGGCCTGTGCGGCAGCCCCGACCAGGCCGATTCCGGCATCACCCTGCTCAAGCGGGTCAATATCGCACTCAACCGCGCCAAGCGCAGTGTTTCGGCACACTACGAATGCTATCTGGCGGAAATGGAAGACAACACCCGCTGGCGGGTGGAAGTGACCCGCCGCCTGCGCCTGGATTTTCAGTTGGGCAAGCTGCAGGTGTGGTACCAGCCGCAAGTGGCTCTGGCGACCGGCGAGGTCGTTGGCGTCGAAGCCCTGGTACGCTGGCCGGGCGAATCCGGTTTCGTCCAACCCCCGGATGTCTTCATTCCACTCGCCGAATACTCCGGCCTGATCGTCCATATCGGCGCGTGGGTGCTCGAGCAGGCGTGCGTGCAGCGCGCACAGTTGGCGGCGGCGGGGTTCGCTTCGCTGCGCATGGCGGTCAACGTCAGCATGCCGCAATTCCGCAAGGCCGATTTCGTCGAGCAGGTCGCCGGTACGCTCGCGCGCTACCAGATGCCGGCCTCGCTGCTCGAACTGGAAATCACCGAAAGCATTGCCATGGATGAGCCGAAGGTGGTGTTGCAGGGACTGCAAGCGCTCAAACGACTGGGCGTCCAGATTGCCATCGACGACTTCGGCACCGGCTATTCCTCGTTGGGGCACCTGCAGTCACTGCCTATCGATTGCCTCAAGGTCGACCGTTCCTTCGTCAAGGAAATCCGCGATGGGCAGGGCGGCGTCTTTGCCGAAACCATCGTCGGCTTGAGCGACAAACTGGGGGTGAAGTCGGTCGCCGAGGGCGTCGAAACCCTGGAGCAGGCGGGCTTTCTGCGCGACCTGGGGTGCGCCGTGGCGCAGGGTTACCTGTACGCTCCGCCGATGCCCGCCGAACCCTTGCATGCCTGGCTGCACCAGCAGGCCAGTTCACGACGCGCCCCTCGCCCGGCTTGAAGGCCGCACCCCGGCCGCTGCCGGGAAAATCGTCGCCAACGCCGGCGCAGGGCATATTTTCCGGGATAATTGCAGGTTGCTCGAAAGTCGCACCCCAGAACCGGGGCGACTGCCACTACAGCGGGCGACCCGAGACCTTTTTCACCTCCCATCAATCAAGGTAAACACGCATGAAGAAAAGCATTTCATTGTTGCTCACCACGCTGGCGACCGGCGTCCTGCTTCTTGGCTGTGGCAAGCAGGAAGCGCCGCAAGCCGCGGCGGCCAAGCCGGCTGCGGTCACCCGGATCGTCGTCGGCCTCGACGACAACTTCCCGCCGATGGGTTTCCGCGACAAAGAGAACAAGCTGATCGGTTTCGACATCGACCTGGCGCGTGAAGCGGCCAAGCGGCTGGGCGCCGAGGTCGAGTTCAAGCCCATCGACTGGAACGCCAAGGAAGCCGAACTCAATGGCAAACGGGTAGACGCCTTGTGGAACGGTCTGACGATCACCGAAAAGCGCAAGGAGAACATCGCCTTCACCACGCCGTACCTGGAAAACCGCCAGATTGTCGTGGTCGTCGCCAAGTCGCCGCTCAAGAGCAAGGCCGACCTGGCCGGCAAGGTGGTCGGTCTGCAGGAAGGCAGCAGCGCGGTCGAGGCGGTCGAGAAGGATGCTGTCGCAAAATCGATCAAGGAACTGAAGAAGTACGGCGACAACGTCACGGCCCTGATGGATCTCTCCACCGGCCGCCTCGACGCGCTGGTGGTGGACGAAGTGGTGGGCCGTTACTACGTTGCCAAGAAGCCCGGCGAATACGTCGTGCTCGAAGAACATTTCGGCACCGAGGAGTACGGCGTCGGAGTCCGCAAGGGCGATACCGAGTTGCTCGCCAAGCTGCAGAAGACCATGGACGAGATGAAGAAGGACGGTTCCGCCGCCCGTATCTCGACGACCTGGTTCGGCAAGGACATCATCAAGTAAGCCTGGCCTGCCCGCCGACCGGCAGTTGCGCTCGGCGGGCGACAGGGCGTGCGCCGCCCTGTCGATTCCTCCCTCTTCCCCACCGTCCTGGTGCGCGGCTCAGCGCCAGTGGCGCTCGCCGGCTGCGCACCCTGGCGACAAGGATGGCATGGACTACATAATCGAAATCCTCGGCCCGCTGCTGCAGGGCACGGCGGTGACGCTGCAGGTCTTCCTGCTGACCTTGCTGCTGTCCGTTCCGCTGGGGCTGGGCCTTGCGCTGGTGCGCGTTTCGCGCTTTCACCTGGCCAGCGCGATGGTCAATGGCTACATCTGGTTGATGCGCGGCACGCCGCTGATGCTGCAGATGCTGTTCATCTACTTCGCCTTGCCGTTCGTGCCGGTGATCGGCGTGCGGCTGCCCGATTTCCCGGCCGCCATCGTCGCCTTCGTGCTCAATTACGCCGCCTATTATGCCGAGATCTTCCGCGCCGGCATCCAGTCGATAGAGCGCGGGCAGTACGAGGCCGCCCGCGTCCTCGGCCTGAGCTACGGCCAGACCATGCGCCGCATTGTCCTGCCGCAGGTGGTCAAGCGCATTCTGCCGCCGATGAGCAACGAGACCATCACCCTGGTCAAGGACACCTCGCTGATCTACGTCCTGGCGATGAACGACCTGCTGCGCGCCGCGCGGGGAATCGTGCAGCGCGATTTCACGACCATGCCATTCGTCGTCGCCGCGGCCTTTTATCTGCTGATGACACTGGTGCTCACCTGGGGCTTCCATTACCTGGAGAAGCGACATGCCGTCTACGACGAATGAGCTGGCGAACGTCACCCCGATGATCGTGGCCCGCGACATTCGGAAGCGTTTTGGCGTTGTCGAGGTGTTGAAGGGCGTCTCTCTGGAAATCGCCAAGGGCGACGTGGTCGCCGTGATCGGTCCGTCAGGTTCCGGGAAAAGCACGTTCCTGCGCTGCCTCAACCACCTCGAAACCGTCGACGCAGGCGAAGTACTGATTGCCGGTGAAACCCTGGTGAGCAGCGACGCCGCCGGCGTCTGCCGCTACGCGCCGGATGCCGAACTGCGTCGCATTTGCCGCCGGATGGGCATGGTGTTCCAGCATTTCAACCTGTTTCCGCATCTCACGGTGTTACAGAACATCATCGAGGCGCCGCTGACGGTCAAGGGCTTGGCGCGCGACGCGGTCGTCCCCAAGGCCGAAGAATTGCTGCGCAAGGTGGGTCTTTTCGACAAGTGCGACAGTTATCCGGCGCGTCTTTCGGGCGGGCAGAAGCAGCGCGTCGCGATTGCCCGCGCGCTGGCCATGGAACCGGACATCATGCTCTTCGACGAGCCGACCTCGGCGCTCGACCCCGAATTGACCGGCGAAGTGTTGCGCAGCATGCGCCAACTGGCCGACGAGCACATGACCATGCTCGTGGTCACTCACGAAATGGCTTTTGCCCGCGAGGTCTCCAGCAGCGTGGTGTTCATGGACGCGGGCGAAATTGTCGAAGCGCGCGCGCCAGCCGAAATGTTTTCCAGCCCCGCGCATCCGCGTACGCAGGCCTTTCTTGAGCACATGCTGTAGCGCCCGGCGGCGCGGTCGATGGTGTATGCTGGCTATCCACTCTCAACCGAAAGAGGCATCCCATGACCTTGTGCCCGATCGCCATTGTTGCCGGCTGCAGGAAATGCCCGGCGTTTTCCCTCTGTCCCCTGAAAACCGTGATCGGCGATGCGCCGAAGCAGGAGGAGGCGCCGACCTCTCCGCCAGCGGACAAGAAGTAGGGCCGCCGCGCGCCGGCCTCAGAACGCCGCGATGCCGGTCTGCGCCCGGCCGAGGATCAGCGCATGCACGTCGTGCGTCCCTTCGTAGGTGTTGACCACCTCGAGGTTGACCAGATGGCGAATCACGCCATAGGCATCGGAGATGCCGTTGCCGCCGAGCATGTCGCGGGCGGTGCGGGCGATGTCGAGGGCCTTGCCGCACGAATTGCGTTTCATCATCGAGGTGATCTCGGGCGTGGCGCTCCCCTCGTCCTTCATCCGTCCGAGGCGCAGGCAGCCTTGCAGGCCGAGGGTGATTTCGGTCTGCATGTCGGCGAGCTTTTTCTGGACCAGTTGGTTGGCCCCTAGCGGACGACCGAACTGCCGGCGATCGAGCGTGTACTGCCGCGCCGTGTGCCAGCAGAATTCGGCGGCGCCGAGTGCTCCCCAGGCGATGCCGTAGCGCGCCGAATCGAGGCAGGTGAATGGTCCCTTGAGGCCGCGGACTTCCGGGAAAACGTTGGCCTCCGGCACGAAAACCTCGTCCATCACGATCTCGCCGGTGATCGAAGTGCGCAGCCCGACCTTGCCCTCGATGACCGGTGTCGACAGGCCCGGCATTCCCCGTTCGAGCACGAAGCCGCGAATCGAACCGCCGTCGTCCTTGGCCCAGACGACGAACACCTCGGCGATCGGTGAGTTGGTGATCCACATCTTGCTGCCGGAAAGCAGATAGCCGCCGTCTACCGCGCGCGCACGGCTTTCCATGCCGCCAGGATCGGATCCGTGGTTGGGTTCGGTCAGGCCGAAACAGCCGATCGCTTCGCCGGTTGCCAGCCGCGGCAGATAGCGGCGCTTTTGTGCCTCGCTGCCGAACTGGTAGATCGGCAGCATCACCAGCGACGACTGCACGCTCATCATCGAGCGATAACCGGAATCGACGCGTTCGACTTCGCGCGCGACCAGGCCGTAGCTCACGTAGCTGAGTCCCGCGCCCCCGTATTCGGTGGGGATGGTCACGCCGAGCAGGCCCATCTCGCCCATTTCGAGGTAGATCGCCGGATCGGTGCGTTCATGCCGGAACGACTCCAGGACGCGCGGCAACAGCCGGCCCTGGCAATAGTCGCGCGCCGCGTCGCGCAGCAGGCGCTCGTCTTCGCGCAACTGGGCGTCGAGCAGCAATGGGTCTTCCCAGCAGAATCGCGCCTTCGATGTTCGAGTCATGCCCGTCTCCTGGCGTGTGTTCGCCACCTGGCCGACGGCGTCTGGCAGGTGGCGGTTGAGTGTCAGGTCGGATTGTATGCAAAGCGCGCACTGGCGGGCGGAAAGCTTGTCGGGCCCGCGCGCCGCAGGCCGTCCGGCGGACTGCGCGGCCAGGCCGGATGCGTCGCCTGATTGACTGCCGGGAGCAAGGTCCGGGATACTCGCAGGGTCGCGTGCCAGAAGTGTCGGCGAGGCAAGGCAAGGATCAACCCGTAAACGCTGCCGGTGCGCTGCCGGCTACTGGAGGAGGCATCTCGATGGGTCTGCGACTGAAGTTCAACCTGGTGCTGCTGGTAGTCTTTCTGGCGGGATTCGCCGTCACCGGTTACGTCTCGCGCAGCCTGCTCGACCGGCACGCGCGCGCGCAGGTGCTGGGCGAAGCGCGGCTGGTGCTGGAGGCTGCGCTGGCGATCCGCAGCTATACCGTCGAGCGGGTACGGCCGCATCTGATCGGCCAGCTGGACCGACAGTTCCTGCCGCAGACGGTGCCGGCCTTTGCGGCCACCGAGACGCTCAACGAGCTGCGCAAGAAATATCCCAACTACGCGTACAAGGAAGCCACCCTCAACCCCACCAATCTTCGCGACCGGCCGGCCGACTGGGAGGCGGACCTGATTCACAACTTCCGCAATCACGCCACCGACACGGAGGTCAGCGGCCAGCGCGACACCCCCGTCGGTCCGCTGCTGTACATTGCGCACCCGATCCGCATCGAGTCGCCGGCCTGTCTGCAGTGTCACAGCACGCCCGATGTCGCACCACCGTCGATGCTCAGGATCTACGGTTCGGCCAACGGCTTCGGCTGGAACCTCAACGAGGTGGTCGGCGCGCAGGTGGTCTCGGTGCCGATGTCGGTCCCGCTGGAGAACGCCGCGCAGGCTTTCCGGACATTCATGATCTCGCTGGCGGCGGTGTTCGTGATGGTCTTCGTGGTCCTCAACCTGCTACTCTCCTGGCTGATCATCCAGCCGGTGTCGCGGATGTCCGCCGCCGCCGACAAGATCAGTACCGGCGACTTCGACCAGCCCGAGTTTGCCGAGGTCGGCAGTGACGAGGTGGCGGTGCTGGCCAGTTCCTTCAACCGCATGCGCAGAAGCCTCGAAAAGGCGATGCAGATGATCGATGGCTGATCTCGGGAAGAACGCCGGGCCCGCCGCCACGACGGCGCGGCCGGGAACATGCGTGGAGGGGGGCATGAACGGAACCACAGTCAGCTCGCGGGGACGCTGCATTGACAGGCCCTGAGCAAGCGATGCGCGAATCGCCATCGCCATCGCCGGACGAACTGCCGGGCGGCTCGCCGAGCGCTTCAGCGCCGCCGGCGGGCGACCTGCTGGCGCTGCCGGCGGGGTACGCGCTCAACGAGTATCGTATCGAGCGGGTGCTTGGCTGGGGTGGCTTTGGCGTTACCTATCTGGCCCGCGACAGCCACCTCGACTGCCCGGTGGCGATCAAGGAATATCTGCCGCGGGCGGTTGCCGGGCGCGGCCCCGAACAATCCGTGTGCCCGCATTCCGAGGCCACGGCGCAGCCCTTCGAATGGGGGCTGCAGCGCTTTCTGCTGGAATCGCGGGCGCTGGCCAGCTTCCACCATGCGGGCATCGTGCGGGTACTGCGCTATTTCCGCGCCAACGACACCGCCTACATGGTCATGGAGTACGAAACCGGCGAGCCTCTCAACGCCTGGCTGGCGGGCCGACTGCCGGTCGACAACGCGACGCTGCTGCGTCTGCTGCGACCGCTGCTGGACGGACTGGAGGCGATCCATGCGGCGGGCTTCCTGCATCGCGACATCAACCCGCGCAACATCTACATCCGTGCCGACGGCTCGCCGGTGTTGCTCGATTTCGGTTCCGCCCGCCGTCTCGGCGTCGAGGGTCAGGAACAGATGATGACCGCGGTGGTGACGCCCGGCTTTGCGCCCGCCGAACAATACTATCCCGACGGCAAGCAGGGGCCGTGGACCGACCTCTACGCCCTGGCCGGCGTGCTCTACTGGCTGGTCACCGGGCAGCGGCCGAGCGACGCCCTGGCCCGTCTGCGCGAGGATACGATGCCCGGCGCGTCGGCGATCGGCAACGTCGAAGTCTTCGGGGGCGCCATGCTCAGATCCATCGATTGGGCGCTGAATCCCGACGAAAGCCAGCGTCCGCGGCGGGTGGCCGATTTCCGCCGGGCCTGCCTGCCGATGCTCGGCGGCGAAGCCGACGGCGCGTCGGCAGCGAGCCTCCCGACCACCGCTGCCGCGCTGGCCGCGGGCTGCAGCGTCATCGGTGCGGTGCTGTTCGCCGACGTCACGGCCGAGGATCCTGCTGCCGAGGCGGCGCACAAGGAGCGGCGCACCCTGCTGGCGGCGCTGGTCAGCCAGGCGGTTGCGGCGCTGCCGGCCAGCAGCCGTCTGGCGGTGAATACCAGCGAGGGTTGCGCCGTGGCCTGCCTGGGCGATCCCGAGGATGCGCTACGTACGGCCCGGCACCTGGGCGCGGCTGCGGCGAGCCGGGACCTTGCGCTGCAGATGGGCATCAACCTCGGGCCGGTGCGCGTGCTGCCGTCGCCGAGCGGGCGTTCGCGCATTCTCGGCGACGGCATCACCACCGCCTACCGCGTGATGCGCTTCGCCGCGCCGGGGCAGGTGCTGGCGAGCAGCGCTTATGTCGATCTCCTGCGGCAACTCCGGCACAGCGCCGCAGCGTGTTTCCGGCATCTCGGCCAACGCCGGGACCCGCAGGAGCGGCAACACGAGATCCATCTCTACCGCGGCGAAAGCGAGGTCGAGGCGAGCGCGCTGCCCGACTCGGCGATTGCCCCGTCGGTGACCGGCACGGAGCTCGGCGCGGAGACGGTCGACGCGGCCGAGCGGCTGCTCAGCCGGCACATCGGTCCGATGGCCGGGATCCTCGTCCGCAAGACCCTGCCGCGTGCCGGCAGTCGTGAAGAACTACATCGCCTGCTGGCCGGGATGATTCCCGATCCCGCTGCGCAGGCGGCGTTCCTCGCCGCCGTGCCGGCCGCTTCGCAGCCGACTTCGCAGCCGTCTGCGCAGCCGGCGTCGGCTGGTACGCCGCCGAGCAGCCTGCGCGTTGCGTCCGCGGCGGTGTCGGCCGCGCCGACGACGGCCACGGCTGCGCCCGCGGGCGTGCCGGCCGGCAGCCCCTTCGCCGACGCCGACCTGGAGCGGATCGGGAAGATCTTCGCGCGCCACATCGGGCCGCTGGCCAAGGTGCTGTTGCGCCGCGAGTCCGCGCAGGCCGGCGACCTCGATTCGCTGTGCCGCGCGTTGGCCCGGCACATCGACCACGAAGACGAACAACGGCGCTTCCTCAGGGAAGCCGGCCACGGCTGAAAACCTGGGCAGGCACCGCGCCAACCGATAACGAAAGCGACATTGGACCAGAGCACTCACCACAAGATCGTCTCCTTCATCTGGGGCATCGCCGACGATGTGCTGCGCGATCTCTTCAAGCGCGGCAAGTACCCGGACGTGATCCTGCCGATGTGCGTCATCCGGCGCATGGACGCGGTGCTGGAGCCGACCAAGCAGGCGGTGCGCGAGATGAAGACGATGCTCGAAAACGCGGGTATCGTCGGCCAGGAGGCCGCGCTCTGTGAAGCCTCCGGCCAGGTCTTCTACAACACCTCGCGCTTCACCCTGCGCGATCTGCAGTCGCGCGGCAGCCAGCAGCGCCTGCTGGCCGACTTCGAGGACTACCTCAACGGCTTCTCGGCCAACGTCCAGGACATCCTCGACAACTTCAAATTCCGCAACCAGTTGCCGACGCTGTCCAGGGCCGACGCCATCGGCTCGCTGATCAACAAGGCAACCCCGAGACCTACGCCGTCTGCAAGGCCGACATGCTGCTCAAGGGCGAAGGCGAGAGCGCCGAGCACATCGTCGGCGGTGCCGAGTGGTCCACGCTGGCGCACGACGCCTTCCCCGCCCGAGAGTTCGACTTCATGCTCGCCAACCCGCCCTACGGCAAGAGCTGGAAGAAGGATCTGGAAGCCATGGGCGGCAAGGACGGCATGCGCGACCCGCGTTTCAGGGTCATGCATCAGGGCGAGGAACTGTCGCTGGTCACGCGTTCGAGCGACGGGCAAATGCTCTTCCTCGCCAACATGGCGTCGAAGATGAACGGCCAGTCGGCCCTCGGCAGCCGCATCGCCGAGGTGCATAACGGCAGTTCGCTGTTCACCGGCGACGCCGGCCAGGGCGAGAGCAACATTCGCCGCTGGCTGATCGAGAACGACTGGCTCGAAGCCATCGTCGCTCTGCCGCTCAACCTCTTCTACAACACCGGCATCGCTACCTACATCTGGGTGTTGTCCAACCGCAAGCCCGCGCACCGCCAGGGCCGGGTGCAGCTCATCGACGCCAGCCAATGGTTCAAGCCGCTCAGGAAGAACCTCGGCAAGAAGAACTGCGAGCTCTCGCCCGAGGACATCGAGCGCATCAGCCGCAGCTTCCTCGACTTCCAGGAAACGCCCGAGTCGAAGATCTTCGCGAATGCCGCCTTCGGCTACTGGAAGGTCACCGTCGAGCGCCCGCTGCGCCTGCACAGCCAGCTTTCGCTCAAGGCCATCGAAACGCTGCGCTTCAACTCCGGCGACGAGGACCTGCGCGCCACGCTGTATGAAGAGTTCGGCGACGACCTGTGCATCCGTTTCGCCGCGGTTTCCGCCGCGCTCGAGAAGCGCCTCGCCGACTGGGGTAGCAGCGACGACCCCGAAGGCGAAGACGACGAAGGCGCCACGAAGAGGGGTCTGCCCGAGCGGCAGAAGAAGAAGCTGCTCGACGCCAGGACCTGGGAACGCGACGGCCGCCTGCACGACGTGGCTACCCGGCTGCGCGCTTGCTCGGCGAAACACTCTTCGACGACCACAACGTCTTCCGTGAGCGTGTGGACGCCGCGCTGAAGGCGGCCGGGATCAAGCTCGCCGCCGCCGACCTCAAGCAGCTCCTCAGGGCCGTGAGCTGGCGCGTCGACACCGCAGCCCCGGTCATCGCCAGGGTGCACAAGCCCGGCAAGGTCAGGGCCGAGCCGCTGCGCGGCCGCTACGCGGTGAGCGTGGACGGCCGGCCCGCCATCGTCGAGTACGAGCCCGACGCCGACCTGCGCGATACCGAGCAGGTGCCGCTGCTCGAAGACGGCGGCATCGAGGCCTTCATCCGCCGCGAGGTGCTGCCGTACACGCCCGACGCGTGGATCAGGGACGACGCGACCCGGATCGGCTATGAGATCAGCCCACGCGCCACTTCTACCAGCCGCAGCCGCTGCGCACGCTCGAAGAGATCAGCGCCGACATCCTGGCCATCGAGAAGGAGGCCGAGGGTTTGCTGGACGGTCTGCTCAAGGTCGGTCGGCGATGAGGAAGAAAGTCATCACTTCGCCTCAGGAACTCAAGCCCCCTGCACTACAGACCGGGAGGCAAGAGCACGCCGGCCATGTCGCAGAGGCGCAGATGCCTGTCGTCGTGGATGAGGCGGCGCTCCTCACTGACTTGCGAGAACTGATCCACTCCGCCCGCCAGCGGATTGCCACGGTTGCGAACTCGACTACGACGCTGCTGTACTGGCATCTCGGGCGTCGACTCCTCGCCGAGAGTCTTCAGGATGAGCGGGCGCCATACGGAAAACGCATTCTCGCGACCGTGTCACGCGAATTGACTGTCGAGTTCGGGCAGGCCTTCAGCCTCCGCTCGCTCTACCGCGCCATTCAGTTCTGTCAGGGTTTCACGAACCAGGAGATTGTGTCGACGCTGTCGACACAATTGAGCTGGAGCCACTTCATCGAACTGCTGCCGCTCAAGGACCCGCTGGCCCGCGACTTCTACGCCGAGATGTGCCGCATCGAGCGTTGGGACGTGCGCACGCTGCGCCAGAAGATCGGCGGCCTGCTGTTCGAACGCACCGCGCTGTCGAAGAAGCCGCAAGACGTCATCGCGGCCGAGATCGGCAGACTTCGCGACGGGCAGGTGAGCCCCGACATCGTCTTCCGCGATCCCTACCTGCTCGACCTGCTGGGGCTCAGGGGCGCCTACAGCGAACGCGACCTCGAGAGCGCCATCCTGCGCGAGATCGAGGGCGTGCTGCTGGAACTGGGCAGCGGCTTCGCCTTCGTCGCCCGGCAAAAACGTATCAGCGTCGGCAGGGACGATTTTCATCTCGACCTGCTGTTCTTCCACCGTCACCTGCGTCGGCTGATCGCCGTCGAACTGAAGCTGGAATCCTTCCAGCCGGGCCATGTCGGGCAGATGGAGTTCTACCTGCGCTGGCTGGACAGGCACGAACGCGCTCCCGGCGAGGAACCCCCGATCGGACTCATCCTCTGCGCCTCCGCCGACGCCGAGCAGGTGGAATTGCTGCAGCTCGATGCCAAATCGATCCGCGTCGGCGAGTACCTCACGGAGTTGCCGCCGCTGCCATTGCTGCGAGCGCGGCTGCACCAAGCGATCGAGCACGCCCGCGAGAGCGCCGCCCGGCGAGTGAAGGATGAGGACCAGCCATGATCGCCAACCTCAAATCGTATGCGGAGTACA
>JADKBU010000042.1 GCA_016714935.1 Candidatus Accumulibacter propinquus
CGGCCGCACAACTAGAGAAGCTTCGACCATTCTTGAGCAATTTTCTCTTCGATAAATTCAAGTGGTATAAAAGCGGAAGGTCATTTCATGGCTACGCAAACGCGCTGGTTGTCCCGAAGGAATGGGCATCCTTGATGGGGAAACTATTGCTTGCAAATCAGAAAGGACTGCATCCGGCGGTTGATCCCCGTTGGATAGGGCACAGACTGATTGCGGGCTACTCCGCACTACGCTGGACTAAGAACACCGCGCATTACATTGAGTTGCCACGAGCAATCGATTGAAATCTCACGCCCTGACGTCTAACGGCTATTCGTTTGGTTTTCCAAATAGGGAGTTGCAAATTATTCTGTACGCAATGCCTGGCTTTTACTAAAAGAAATAGGGGACAGACCACGGTTTCCCGGTTTTTGAGAGCAGAAGCAACAAGATAACCGTGGTCTGTCCCTTATTTTACTCTTGGATTGCACGCCTTCTTGGCGGCAGATAAACGCTATTCGTTAGACCACAACTGGAGACGCAGAGGTGTCGCAAGAGCATTATTGGAAAGAGTTTTATCGGCTCAAAGTTCACATCAACTATGTGGAGTTGATGCTTTCAAAGACCGAATACTTGGACCGTGGAATCAAGATATTCTCCGCAATAACGTCGAGTACGAGCATTGGTGCCTGGGTAATCTGGAAGGACTACGCAATAGTGTGGGGCGGCATAATCGCAGCCTCTCAAGTGTTAAGTGCCATCCGGCAATACCTACCTTACAAGGATAGGATACGCTGCTATGCAGCACTATTGATTGAATTGGAAGAAATTCAGTTAGGGGTTGAATCCAGATGGATTGAAATAGCAAAGGGGGAATGCACCGAAGTCACCATTCGAAAATCGCTATCAGTTCTTCGCCTGAAACGGCATCTCGCGTTTAAAAAGCATCTGCCAACCACCACTGTTCCCGATGATGGGCCACTGTTTGAAGAAGCAGAGCGAAGGGCAGTTGCATACTTTCAAAACTTCTACTCACAGGAGGAAAGCAATGAGCAATCCAAAGACACCCCAGCCCTCCAACACATCGGCAACCGGTGCCATTGGTTGAACGACGCCTGCCGGAGCCATCGAAGACTCCACCAATGCCAAAAGTCTTGCCAACAAAAAAGTGATTGAGGGCTCTTAAGTCATATCCTTACACACAAGTCATGTTGCATAAATTGAACGCATATGTTCCACTCCTCGGACGAAGTCTCGGAGCCTCGCGAAGCCCAGCCAGAGGGTCTTGACGCCGGGTTCGCCATCGCACTTCCGGCCGAGGAAGCCGCCGAGCCTGGCGATGTGCCGGATCATCTCGCGGAGGTTGGGCGGTGTGGCGGGCGGCGTTTTCTCAGCCAGGATGTATGCGCCCTTCCATTCCGCCTCACTGAACAACTCGCAGGCGGACAAGTCCGGATGGGTGCGCCCAAGTCGAACGAGGTGCGCCAAGCGCCACGCCACGACCAGGTAAACCGCCAAGGCCAGCTCGATCTTGTCGATATGTCCCAGTTGCAGGGCTTCCACCCGACAACCATTCTTCAGGACATGGAAGAAAATCTCGATTTCCCACCGCGCGCGATACCAGTCGATCAACGTCACAACAGCTTCGAAGCCGTCGGCCTCGCGATTGGTAGCCAAGCGCCATTCGATGGGCTTGACGCCTTTGGGTGCCCCGATTTCCTGAGCAATCACGCAGGTCACGGTGAGCAGTCCGCCTTGGCCGTTGGGCAACTCGGCGCGACAGGCAAAGAGCCTCTGGCGCACGAGACGGGCGGCTTGCCCGCCACGCGCGGGCAGGAGGAATTCGATCTCGCCCAGCGCTTCGCCCGCGCGGACTTTTGCCCACAGTTTGCCGCCCGCAGGAAGACAGCGATTGTGTTGGGAACGGACCAGCCAATCGGCCGGCGTTTCCAGAGCCTGCGCCCGTTGCATCAGCCCAAGAATATCGGCTTCCCGGTCGGCCACGTAGACAAGACGGGTGCCGGGCATCGTGACGGCGGCTTCGGTCACCCGTTCGTAGCCTTCTATCCAGCGGGTGCTCTCGAGAATTCCCGGACGGTTTCCGTCGGCATCCTTGAATTCCCGTGCCCAGAGCCAGGCGTCAATGACCCCCAGCGGTTCCCGGTCCGGGGTCACGACATAGGTGGGATGCAGATACAAGCCGCGCTGAGCCTCGTAACTGAGTGGCCCCAGTCCCTCGATGGACTGGCCATTGAAGTCAAGTTCGGTGGTGTCCTGCAGACACAGGACCACGGGATGCTGGCGCATTCGGACGATGGTGCGGTCCATGTGCGGTGTCAGGATGTCTTCCCATCCGAGATCCTGCTTCTTCTCGCTGGCCTGATCGAAAAAGCGGTAGACCGCCTGCGTTTCGGCCCAGCCCGAACAGGCGCCCGGGATACTCGCCGTGGGTTTGTCGGCAAAATCGCTCGCGATCTTGATCAGTCGATTGGTCAGACGACCGTCTCCAAGTTCTGCTCCGCCAAATTCTTCTGCCGCCCACTTGTCCATGCACATCGCCCCACTCAAAGGGCGCACACCATACAGCATCCCGCACAGATGGCTGCGCGCAAGATCGAAAACGCTTGCGCAATCATCGCTCCACTACAGTCACGAAATCGGCGAAACATGCTCAATGAGTTGTGTGTAAAGGTATGGGGTACAAAGATATCATCTGGTATCGGGGTGGCACAGAGGCGTGGACTGGTGCAAACCTTGATTGGAAAAGGCCGGAGCGGATCAATTGGTAGGTTGCTGCATCAGGCCCAATAAATCAGGTTACCGTGAAAGCCCGGGAAACAGTGACAAACAATAACCTCCGCTGTCAGCAGGATAGGCAAGTAAAGCTATAGTTCTCCGGAACCGACGGCGTGCAGGAACGCAAGGCATGTGAAACAATCGCCCGCACCTGCCCACCACGACACTCATGACGACCGCCGCCACCCACACCGCCAGCACGCTGCTCGACAGCCGCCCGGAGGCGCGGACCTTCAGCGTCCAGGATCTGCTCGACGGGGTGGCGCGCGGCAGGGTTCGCATTCCCAGCTTCCAGCGCGGCCTCAAGTGGGACCGCATGCATGCCAAACTCCTGCTGGAAAGCCTTTATCGCGGTTATCCGGTGGGGACGCTGCTGCTCTGGGAAACCGCAGCGCCGGCGGGCGAAGGGCGTATCGGATCGCTGACCCTGCCCGCTCCCCAGATGGAGAATGCGCTGTGGGTGGTCGATGGTCAGCAGCGAATCGTCTCGCTTGCCCGCATCCTGCTCGCTGCCGACCCGGACGCAGACGGCTTTGCCCTGTACTTCGACCTCGACACCGCCGACTTTGTCATTCCTTCGGTCACCGGCAAACGTCGCACCGACCCCTCGCGCTGGATGCCGATGACCGTCGTGCTGGATTCGGAAAAGCTGATGCAATGGCTGTTCGACCACGCCGCCGCGCCCGGCAGTCGGCAAAGGCGCGACACGGCAATCCAGTTGGGCCGGCGCCTACGCGAATACGAGATCCCCGCCTACATTGTCCGCAGCGACGACCAGGCCATCCTGCGTGACATTTTCAATCGGATCAATTCGGCCGGCAAGTCGCTGGACGATTCAGACGTATTCGACGCACTCAATGGCTCGCGCTTTCAGAGCCGGCCATCGACGATCTCCGAGATTTCGTCCGACCTGGAAAAGCTGGAGTTCGGGCGAATCGAGGAAAGAATCCTGCACCGGCTGCTGCGCGTTCTGCTCGGGCTGCCGGTCGTGGAAGGCGCGCGCAGCGAACCACCACGCCTGGCTGACACGGAAGCCGAGGAGGCGTACCGGAGGACTGCGGCCACGGCCAGCCAGATCATCCTGTTCCTCAAGAACGATGCGGGTATTCCGCATTACGACCTGCTGCCTTGCAAGCAGGCGTTCGTGACACTGGGCCGGTTCTTCCAGTTCCATCCCCACCCGACGCCGCGATCACGCGAGCTGCTGGCACGCTGGATCTGGCGCGGCGCGCTGAAAGGCGCTCACCAGGGAGACACGGTATCGACACGCAAGGTTCTGGCGCGCATTCTCCCGGATAGCGAGGAACGATCCGTGGACGGCTTGCTGGAGATGGTCAAGGATAGGCCAGTGGTCATACCCGACGTCGCCGATCGTTTCAATTTCCGCTGCGCGGCCAGCAAGCTGCTGGCCCTTGCCCTGCTCAGCCTCGAACCACGCAACCTGTTGACGGGTGACAGGCTGACCGCAGGGCAACTCATGCGTCGGGTCCCGTCAGTTCATGACTCGTCACCGCTGCCGCAGATTTTTTCGGTGCGTCCCGGCGAAAGTGATGAATACGAGGAATACCTGCAATCGGCGGCAAACCGGCTCTTCCATCCGCCGCACCAGGGAGGGATACGCCGCTTGCTGACCGGCATCACTGATCCCGGCCTCCTGCTGTCGCATGGCATCAGCACAGCCGCGCAACAGCGCCTGGTCGCGGGCGACAGCGCCGCTTTCCTGAAGCTGCGTGCGGAGTGGATGCGGCCGCGCGTGCAGTCGTTTTTCGATCGGCATGTCCGCTGGGACGAGTCCGATCGGCCGAGCATTGCGTCGCTGATTATCGACGACGAGGCGGGCTGAATGGCGCACCCTCTTGGCGTATGGCTCAACGAAATCCCCGTCGGTCAACTGAACCTGACGCGCAACGACGGTTGCGAGTTCAGGTTGTTCGAGTCGTACAGGAACGCTTATCCACGGCCGATCCTCGGACAACAGTTTCTCGACAATCCGGACCAGGTGCATTCCTCGCGACAGCGCACGCCGCCCTGGTTTTCCAACCTGCTGCCGGAAGGCCCCCTGCGTGAATTGATCGCCCGCCAGGCCGGGGTTTCGGTCTATCGCGAGTTCTTCCTTCTTCAGCACCTGGGAGAGGACTTGCCCGGTGCCGTGCGCATCGTGGCCGCCGAAGCGTTTCCGGAAACCTCAGGAGCAACTCTGCCGGCGACCGACAAACACCCGCGCGCGGACGACTGGCACTTCTCGCTGGCAGGCGTGCAACTCAAGTTTTCGGCCCGGCGCGAAGGACGTGGAATGACCATCCCGGTCAGCGGCATCGGTGGCGACTGGGTCGTCAAGTTGCCGGACGCCCGCTTTCCGGATGTACCGGAGAACGAACAGGCAACGATGCGCTGGGCAGAGGCCAGCGGTATCACCATCCCGGAAATCCAGTTGATTCCGGTGGCGGAGATTTCCGGCCTGCCACCGGAGGCCGCTACAGTCGCAGGGCAAACGGCTCTCGGCGTCCGCCGCTTTGACCGCCCGTTGGCAGGCAGGCGCGTGCACATCGAGGACTTCGCGCAGATTCTTGGCCTCTATCCCGAGCAGAAATACGCCAGCTACAACTACGAAACGCTGGCCAACCTGGTCTACAAGCTCGCCGGAGAATCCGGACTGGACGAATTCATCCGGCGACTGGTTTTCGTCGTTGCTTCCGGCAACGGCGATGCTCACCTCAAGAACTGGAGCCTGATCTACACTGACGGTGTCAACGCCAGGCTTTCGCCCGCTTATGATTTCGTCTCGACCATTCAGTACCAGGCCGACGACCAATTGGCGCTCAACCTCGCGCGCTCGAAACGTTGGCAGGACGTCACGCGCGAATCCTTCCTGCGCCTCGCGCGCAAGATTGGCGATGACGAGACACGGATGGCGGATCGTCTCGAACGCGTCCGGGAAGACATCATGACGGCATGGCACGCCTCGCGCGGCGACCTGGGTTACACCACACAGGCACGCGAGCGGATTTCGCATCACCTGGCACGCGTGCCGCTGTTCTCCGCCGGCGCCTGACACCGGCCCAGAGCAAAATAGGGGACGTACCACGGTTTTCTGAGCCAGGACTGCATTCATGAAGCGCAAAATCTACGTTGAAACATCCGTCATCAGCTACCTGACTATCTGCACCCCGGAAGAACTTCCTGGAGAAGAAAATGTTGAATGACGAAATCGTCGATGAAGTACGTGCCATTCGAGATACCCACGCCGCCAGGTTTGGCTACGACGCGCGTGCAATATATGAAGACCTGAAGAAATCAGAGGCTGAGCATATTGCGGCTGGGCACCCATTTGTTTCTCCACCGTCTGCACCCCCAGTGCCCAACTCTTCATTGCAGCGGACTCGCTTCGGACGCCGCTGAATCTGGCGTTGGGCATCGCAAATCCCACCATCGGAGCGCTTATGCTGTCGCCTGAAGTCCTGGAATACGCAACTCGCAGCGTGCTTTGTTGGCTGGCAACTTCCGATGAAGCCGGTCAGCCCAACGTCTCTCCGAAGGAGATCTTTGCGGTCTTTGACTCTACCCATATCGTCATCGCAAATATCGCCTCGCCAAAAAGTGTGCGTAATGTTCTGGTCAACCCGCGCGTCTGTGTCAGCTTCGTTGATGTCTTCGTTCAGAAGGGTTTCAAAGTCATGGGCACGGCGCGGAACGTCTCCAGAAGTGCCAATGACTTCCCCCTATGGTCTGCACCGCTTGAGGCCAAGGCAGGGCCTCGGTTTCCGATCCACAGCGTACTTGTCGTCCAGGCCGCTGCAGTCGAACCAATCCTCGCACCCAGCTATCGGCTGTACCCTGGCGAAGTCACAGAACAGTCGCAGGTCGCGGCAGCCATGCAAAACTATGGTGTCATGCCGCGCAGCGATGCCTCGGAGAAAACGGCCATGAACCCGATGCACTCGACAGGCCCACGCCCATGAGGCGGTGCGCAAGGATGGTCGGCCTGGTGCTCGCCCTTGGCCTGATCGTGTTGATCGGCATCAGGTCGTATCCGTACTGGTCCATCCCCTTTGCGAGCACGCCGCAGGAATTTTCCGAGGAGGCCTGGCGGGAGTCGAATCGGTTCTGTCGTCAGCTCATGGCACAGGACTTTCTGAATCGGCACGCCCCTGTCGCCATGCACCGCGATCAAGTCATGAAACTATTGGGGGAACCCGACATTCGGGATCCGAATGGCTTCCATTATTTCGTTGCGCTCACCGCCGGCGACTATATCCTGCTGAGCTTCGTCCCCGACGGGCAGGGCCGCATTCTGGAGGCGTATCTGCATCAAAGCTGACTCACCATGATCGATGGTGCCAGCAGTTTCAAGGAGAAAGTACATGCAACGAACTCACGGTGTCATCCTCGGCGGTCTCGTCGCCGCCTTCTTCGCGTTCCCGGCGCAGGCCCAGCCCGGCCCTGCCGGCATGGGTGGGGGAATGGGCGGCATGGGACCCGGCCCGCAGGCGACAGCGGTCGATTGCAGCAAGGCCGGCAACCCGCAACACTGTCTCGACCGGCAGCAGGCGCAGACCGCCTGCAAGGATCTGCGCGGACCAGCCCGGCAGGACTGCATGACCGACCACATGCCGCCGCCCGATTGCGGCAAATCTGCCGATCCCGCGCGCTGCGCCGCCATGCAGTCGGCAAGAACCGCGTGCAAGGGCAAGTATGGCCCCGAACGGCAGGCCTGCCTGCAGGAAAACCCTGTGCCACCCCCATCGTCAGGGACCCGCGGCGGCGGGATGGGCCCCGGCAAGCAAGGGATGGGTCCAGGAATGGGAGGCATGGGAGGCATGGGAGGCATGGGCCCCTGCGGCGCCGCCGGGACGCCGCCCTGTCCACTTGCCCCGACGCCGGTCAAGCCCTGATCCGGGCCGCCGCCACGGCTTCCAGGCGGCCGACTCAGTAGGCCAACGGAGAAAGCGGCGGCTTGTCCACGGGCTCGGTGGCCATGGCGCGCGCCGGCGCGGGGCTCTCGCCGGCAACATGCTCGGTGAGTTCGACGCGCTCCGCGCTGACCACCGTGCCGCTCTTGCGGACGACGCTCTCCATCGCCAGCAGGCCGCGCATTCGCTCGGGGGCGACCCAGGCGCTGCGCTCGAGTTGCGCGCCGCTGGCGAGGTCGCTGCCACGGGCTTCGATGCGATAGCTGTCGAATGTGCCGGCGGGCAGGGTGATGCGCTCGCGCGCGGCGACGCGCAGGTCGAAACGCACGCCGACGGTCGCGCCGTCGGGCTGGGTGATGATGAACTGTGCGTGCCAGCGTTTGCCGAGCGCGTAGTCGTTGATGAAGAACTGGTAGGGCGTCCAGCGTTTGCCGTCGGGCGCCCGCACGTTGTTGCCGAAGAGATCGCTCACCTTGTTGCCGTCATTGAAGCGCACCTCGTCGCCGACGATGTCGAGGACACGGTCGGTCGTGCGTGTTTTCTCGGCCTGTGACAGGAGATCGACAGTGCGATAGGTGTAGCGCTCGCCGGGCAGGAAGGGGACCGCCGGACCACCGTAGGGCGCGACCTTGCCGGGGACGCACATCTCCGGGCCGAGCGGCGGCGGTGGCGCGGCATCGACGGGTTTTTCGCCGCGCTCGCGCAGCAGCAGGTCGAGCCGATGCTGCGCCAGTTCGGCGAACTTGCCGCTCGGCCGCTGACGGATGAACGCTTCCAGCGGCTCGGGCGTGTTCGTCGCACGCAGGACGTTCCAGGCCGCGAGATCGGCTTCGAACTCCCGCTGCTCGCGGGCGAGGTCGCGGCTGGCGTCGCCGACGAAGGCAAAATCGCCTTCCAGCGAAGTGCTTTCCCACGGGATCTGCGCTCCTTCGGAGGCCCGCCGAACGGCCAGGCGAACGCGCTTGAAGACATCCTCGACCGCCGCTCCGGGCACCTGCATTTCCTGCAGCAGGTGCCCGGTATATAGCCCATGCGCGCCGCTGCCGTCGCCGGCGGTATTGCCCGGCGCCGTGGCGTAGGCGAGCAGGGTGCCGGGCGGCGCGTCGAGCTGCGAAAGGCCGCGCTCGCCGCTGCGGAAATTGCTGCCGAAGGGGTTGTCGCGGCAGGCGTCGAGGATCACCAGGTTGAGCGGATTGCGCGCGCGACCGAGACTCTCCAGCAACAGGCCGACGTCGACACCCTGTGCCGCGATGTCCGCCGGCCGATGGATGCGTGCGTCCACCGGCAACATGAAGTTGCGCCAGTTGAGCTGGACGCCGTGGCCGGCGTAATAGAAGACGCCGACGGCGCGGCTGTCTTCGGCCAGCGCATCGCCGAAGCCGCGGATCGCCTCCTGCAGTTCGCGCCGCGGCGCGTCGAGTTTGAGCGTCACGCGGAATCCCGCCGCGCGCAGACGCTCGGCGATCGCCCGGGCATCCCCCACGGGATTGTCGAGCGGCGCCTCAAGGTAGGCGGCGTTACCGATGACCAGGGCGATGCGCGTCGATGCCGGCGCGGGTGCCACGGCCAGTGCGGCGGCGGGGGCGAGCGCCAGCAGGCAGGCGCAGAGTGTGCTGGCGGCTTGGACCGGGCGGCGTGCTTGCATGGCTCCGTTCTCCTCCGTGAGGTTGTGCAAACGAGGCAGCGTCGGCACCGCCAGACGGCGATGGCCTGAAAACCCTGCTTCGGCGATGCCGGGGGCAAGCGTGCAACCCGTGCCGGCAGACCCGAGAGTATCTCCGGCGCTGCCGACGGTGGTCAATATGTGGGTTGCGACAAGCCACCCAACGGTTGCGCGGTCGGTGACCGCGAGGGTTTACCGGCGTTCGTCGACGCCCGGCAGCCACTCGGCGAGGAGGCGCAGGTTCAGGTGTTGCTCGACGGCGTCGGCCAGGCGGTCGATGTCGTTTTCCCGGCGCTGGCGCGGATCGAAGTCCTCGGTCGGGCGGTGGCCGGCCCAGGCGAGCAGTGCGGTCAGCGCCGGCGGTGAATCGAACAAGCCGTGGCAGTAGGTGGCCAGAATCTGCCCGTCGTTGGACAGGGCGCCATCGGGCTGGCCGGCGAGGACTGCCGCCGGACTGGCCAGCGCCGCGCCGCGCGTGACGCCCATGTGGATGGTGTAGCCGCCGACCGCCGGCGATCCGGGCAGCAGCAACTCGCCGCTGACATTCTCCAGCGTCTTTTCCGCGGCCAGCTGCGTTTCGTAGTCGAGCCAGCCGAGGCCGGGCATGCTGCCCGCGACCCCTTCGAGTCCGAGCGGATCGTGCAGCGCGCGGCCGAGCATCTGCAGGCCGCCGCAGATGCCGATCAGCTTGCCGCCGTAGCGCAGGTGGCGACGGATGGCTTCCTCCCAGCCCTGGGCGCGTAACCACGCGAGGTCGGCCTGTACCGCTTTCGAGCCCGGCAGCACGATCAGATCGCAGGCGGGTGGCGGGTCGTTTGGGCCGACGAAACGAAAATCGACTTCGGGGTGGAAGCGCAAGGGGTCGAGATCGTTGTGATTGGCGATCCGCGGATAGACCGGCGACACGACGCGCAGAACGGCCGCCGCCTTGTTTTCGGTCTGCCGTGGCAGGGCATCCTCGGCATCGAGGTAGAGGCCATGCAGATACGGCAGCACGCCGAGAACCGGTTTGCCGGTGCGTTCTTCGAGCCAGGAGAGGCCACTCTCGAGCAGCCCGATGTCGCCACGAAAGCGGTTGATCACGAAACCCTTGACGCGCGCCTGCTCGGAGGCCGACAACAGATCGAGCGTGCCGCAGAAATGCGCGAAGACGCCGCCGCGATCGATGTCGGCGATCAGGATCACCGGGCAATCGACGGCCTCGGCAAAACCCATGTTGGCGATGTCGCGGTCGCGCAGATTGATCTCTGCCGGGCTGCCGGCCCCTTCGACGAGCAGACACTCGTACTGCGCGCAGAGGCGTTGCCACGATTCGAGCACGGCGGCCATCGCCAGCGGCTTGTAGGCGTGATAGTCGAGCGCGTCGAGGTCGCGCAGCGCCTGGCCGTGGATGATCACCTGCGCGCGCTTGTCGGTGGCCGGCTTCAGCAGCACCGGATTGAAGTCGGAGTGCGCCGGCAGACCGGCGGCCAGCGCCTGCAGCGCCTGCGCACGGCCGATCTCGCCGCCATCGACGGTGACCGCCGAATTGAGCGCCATGTTCTGCGGTTTGAACGGCGCGACGCGTACGCCGCGGCGGTGCAGGATGCGGCACAAGGCGGTGACCAGCACGCTTTTGCCGGCGTCGGAAGTGCAGCCCTGAATCATCAGGCTGGGGGTGCGGTGCTCGTTCATCGTAGAATCCGGGTTTCGTGGCCCGGATTGTCGCATGCCCAACGTGTTTTCCTTTCCTTTCCTCGCTACCGGCATGCCGACGGCGCTGTCCCTGCCGCTGGCGGCGATTGCCGGAGCCGGGCTCGATCGTCTGCTCGGTGAGCCGCGGCGCTGGCACCCACTGGTGGGTTTCGGTGCGCTGGCGGCTGCCATGGAAGGTGCTTTGAACGGTGGGGCGTCGCCTCGCCGGTGTCGCCTGCGTGGGTTGCTGGCCTGGACTGTGCTGGTTCTGCCCCTGCCGCTGCTGGCGGTGTGGACGATTCCGCCGGGTCTGTGCGGCGGGCTGATCGACGCCGCCCTGCTGTATCTGGCGCTCGGCGCGCGCAGCCTCGGCGAACATGCCCGCCGGGTGGCCGACGATCTGGCGAGCGGCGATCTCGACGCGGCGCGCCGGCACGTCGGCTGGATGGTTTCGCGCCAGACCACGGATCTCGATGCTGCCGGTGTCGCCGGCGCCTGCATCGAATCGACCCTCGAGAACGGCAACGATGCGGTATTCGGCACGCTGTTCTGGTTTGCGCTATTCGGCGGAGCGGGGGCGCTGCTGTTCCGACTGGCCAATACGCTCGACGCGATGTGGGGGTATCGCGACCAGCGTTTTGCCGACTTCGGCTGGGCTGCCGCGCGTCTCGACGACCTGCTGAACTTTGTCCCCGCCCGTCTGACGGCCTTGTCGTACGCCCTTTGCGGCCGCGCAGGCGTCGCCCTGCGTTGCTGGCGGCGGCAGGCACCGCGCTGGAAAAGCCCGAACGCCGGCCCGGTGATGGCCGCGGGTGCCGGCAGTCTGGGCCTCCTGCTCGGCGGTGCAGCGGTGTACCACGGCCGACTGGAGCAGCGGCCGGTGCTCGGCGAAGGCCGGCCGGCCGGCGGCCAGGACATTGCCCGCGCGCTGACCCTCGTTCGCCGCAGCCTCCTGCTGTGGCTGGCGGTGCCGCTGTGCTGGGGACTGCTGCGTGCTTGAACACGGCGGGCGTCTGCGCGCTGCCGCGCGGCGATATGCGGCTTCCGGCGCAGGCGATCCGGCGGCCTGGCTGGACCTCTCGACCGGCATCAATCCCTGCGCGTATCCCGTAGCGGCCATCGATCCGGCGTGCTGGCGGCGCCTTCCCGAAGACGATGACGGGCTCGACGAGGTGGCTGCCGGCTACTACGGCAGCGCTCGCCTGCTCGCGCTCCCTGGCTCGCAAGCGGCGATCCAGTTGCTGCCGGCGCTGTTCAGGCCGGTGGTCGTCGCCTGCCTGACACCGACCTACGAAGAGCACACCCAGGCCTGGGAACGTGCGGGCCACAAGTTGCGCCGCTTGCCGCAGGCGCCATTGGCGCGCGCACTGGCCGCAGCGACACCGATCATCGTGCTCTGCAATCCGAACAACCCGACCGGCCGGATCCTGCCGGCCAGCGACCTGCTCGACGCGGCTGAACGACTGCAGCGGCGGGGTGGCTGGCTGATTGTCGATGAAGCGTTTGCCGACCCCGAACCCGAGCATGCTCTGGCCGCTCTGGCCGGCGGCCCGCAGGCGCCGAATCTGATCGTCCTGCGCTCGATGGGCAAGTTTTTCGGCCTGGCCGGCGCGCGCGTCGGTTTTGTCTTTGGTGCGCGGGACAAACTCGAAGCCCTGCGCGAAGCGCTTGGTCCCTGGCCGCTCTCCGGCCCGGCCCGTGCCGCTGCCCGACAGGCGCTGGCCGACCACGCCTGGCAGGCGCAGACACGTCGCGATCTGCGTGCCGCGGCGCAGCGGTTGGCGGCCCTGCTGGCGCCGTTCGGCGAAGTGACCGGCAGCGCGCTTTTTGCCAGTCTGGCCACGCCGCTGAGCCTTGCGCTCTTTGAACATCTGGCGCGGCAGGCCATCCTGACCCGGCATTTTGTGGCGCATGACCTGCTGCGCGTCGGCTTGCCGGGCAGCGAGAGCGAATGGCAGCGTCTGGGTGCGGCGCTGGCGAGCTGGAGTGCCTGAGATGCGCAAGGTGTGGTTCAGACTGCTCTGCGCCACCTGGCTGCTGGCTGCCGGCACGCCGGTCCGGGCCGAGGTGCGCGTGGTCGACGACAGCGGCGCGACGATCAGCCTTGCGCAGCCGGCCAAACGCATCATCAGCCTGGCGCCGCATCTGACCGAGACCCTGTTTGCGGCCGGTGCCGGCGAGCGCATCGTCGGCACCGTCGAATACAGCGAGTACCCGCCGGCGGCGAGCAGGATCGCGCGCGTCGGCGGCTATTCACGGGTCGACCTCGAACGCGTGGCGGCGTTGCGGCCGGAACTGATCATCGCCTGGCAGAGCGGCAACGCCGCCGCGCATCTCGACCGCCTGCGCGCCTTGCGGATCCCGATCTATCTCTCGCAGCTCAACCGCATCGAGGACGTGGCCAGCGAGATCGAGCGTCTGGGGGTGCTGGCCGGCAGCCCGGCGGTCGCCAATCGCGCCGCCGATAGCTTTCGCCAACGGCTCGCTGCCCTGCAGAAGCGCTATGGCAGCCGTCCGCCGGTGCCGACCTTCTACCAGATCTGGAAACAGCCGCTGATGACCGTTGGCCGCCGGCAGATCATCTCCGACGTCATTCGCCTGTGTGGTGGCGACAATGTTTTCGGCAAGCTGGAGACGATGGCGCCGACGGTGACCGTCGAAGCGGTCATCGCCGCCAACCCGGAAGCGATCGTCGCCAGCGGCATGGACGAAGCGCGGCCCGAGTGGCTCGATGACTGGCGGCGCTGGTCCACGATCACCGCCGTCGCGCGCGGCAACCTGTTTTTCGTGCCGCCCGACCTGATCCAGCGCCACACGCCACGCCTGCTCGAAGGCGCCGAGCGTTTGTGCCAGCACCTCGAAACGGCACGCAGCCGCCGGCCGGCACCGTAAGGAGTGCTGGCCGGCGGCAAGTTCCACGGCCCGCGCTCTGCCGGAAGTGCGGCGTGAACGCATTCGTGAAGCCGCACAGGCCTTCTTCCACCGCGCGCAGGGAATGCGAATCGAGCACGATGCCACAAGGCGCACTTCCGCAAGGACGAAGTCGTTGCCGCGGTACTCTTCAGGAGCGTGGCGATCCTTCCGTGCTCTCTTCCTGCGCCGGAAATTGCCGGCCGCCATCACGCGCCAGCTTTGGTGCTTGCGACAGTTCGGCTTCTTCTGGAAAGCCATTCATGGCTGTTGCTATTTCCACTTGATCATCAGCGAGCCGCATAGGTGGTTTTATCGAGCTGGCTTCTGCAGCGTGGATTTTCCCTGCGACACCATCTGTCGCGATGTGGATCCGGTAGTTGCTGAATAATGCTATTCGGATGAGGCTTGCTGCCAGCATGGGCTTGGGCAGTGCAAAGCATCACCCCAACTTGAATGGCGATTGCCAGTTCGCTGCGGGATATGCGAACATCTCAAGCAGCAAGGATTGCCAAGAAACGGGGGAGCGAATGTCGATCAGCGCCATTGACGGACGAGCTGAAATTAGGTTAGAGGGCCACAGATTCACGTGGGTAGCTGGTGGGGAGCATATCCGTCCGGACAAACTTGGTACGTAAATGACGATTTAACTGTCGATTGGCCAACCGAATTCCTTGGGGCTAGAACATCTTGGCCGCGGTACTCCCTTTACCACGAAAGCGGTGGTTGGACGCCCTTTACTGCGACGACGCCGGGGTATGGGTTTGGAGGCCCAGGACCGGTCACGTACAGAACGACGTTGTCGGCCGAGGGAATACTCACCCTCGAGGCGATTACGTCTCCCCCGTGGGATGAGCTTTACGGCGCAACGGTATATCGGACGATGAAGGAGACTTATGATCTTGAGGATCTGACCTACACCTTCGAGTACGATTACAGCCGATTCCAGGGTGGCGGGTGGTCTGTAGATAGAGGAAAGATCGAGGAAAAGATCAGCCTCTCCTGGGTGAGCGGGTCATTCGGGTTCACCGCGGGCGCGGACGATTATCCCGGCAACGACGCTCAGTTCCCGGCCAGCATGGGGATCTGGGACAGTGCGCTGGACAACGACTTCGATGCGCTCGGTGGGAATGATGTGGTCGATGTTGGCGAAGGCAACGACACGTTGTACGGCGGTGCCGGCAACGACACGCTGAATGGCGGTACCGGCAACGACACGCTCAACGGCGGAATCGGCAACGACAGGCTGGACGGGGGCTCTGGCAGCAATACGCTGGAGGGTGGTATCGGCTGGGATACGGCCGTCTACCAGGATGCGCTCCCCGGCTGGAGCGGAACACGCGGTTCGTACAACCGCGGCATTGGGGTCTTCGGCGGCTACGAGTTCAGCTACGTCTCGGGCAATACCTTCAGGGTCAAGCATCCGGATGGTGCCGGGTCGGCAACCGATACGCTGACCGACGTCGAGTATGTCGAAGTCGGCGGCAAGAAAATGCCGCTCAAGAAATATGAGTTCAAGATCATTCTCGATGGCCAGGGCGGTGGAGACGGCAACTTCACTTTCCATGGTCAGCCGATTGCTCAACTCAACGGCCACCAATGGGACTGGCAGGGCAACGCCTGGATCGAGTTCTGGGAAAACGGCACGAGGCTTGAAAAATGGCGTTGCGCCTACGACGACGCGATGCCGCTGCCGCGCGGCACGGAGGACGAGCAGGGTAACCTCGTGTACTCCTATGGCGTGACCTATCGCTTCAACCGAAGTGATGAGGATGGGATAACCGACAGGTCCTATCGGGCATTCGATTTCTCCACCTATAACGGCAATACCCTGTTCCCATCCGGGGTCAAGCTGAACCCAAGCGCAACACCTACCAGCAACGACACGCTCAACGGCGACCGCACCAACATTCAGATCCACGTCGGCAATGAGCCGGGAGATTCCAACGGCTGCGTCGTCGTTTCGCGGCTGAATTTCCTCGACGATGTGTTCGATCGCATTGACCAAGCGATCACTGACTCAGGCCAGAGCTTGGCGAGCTATGTGCAAAACGCCGGAGTCCAGCGCATTGCTTTGATGCCGGTGCCCATCACGGCCACGGTCAGCTACCAATCAGGTCCGCCGGTCGAAGGGCAACCGATTCTGCGCCTCTCGACGCCGGCGCTGGCCTCTCCAAACAGCCCCAATACCCTCCACATCGCGCTGGACAACAGCAATGGCGGCCTCACCCGTGAAGTGGAGATGCATCTGATCATCGATGGCCCGAATGGAAGCCTGCCGTTTACTCTCTCGCCTCTCTCGGGCGGCACCGTCCAGGAGGGCACGAGCAACCTGGCCACCGGCACGAGGACGTATACGGTGACGCTGGCGCAGCGGACGACATCGCTCGACCTGAATTTCGAGACCACGGCGCCGGTCGGGTCGGATTTTGCCGTGCGCATCGACCACTACCAGTTGGGGCGCTATCGTGACACAGGCGATCCGAACGACACGGCAGGCGGGTCGCGTACGGTGTATGACCCCCCTTCTCAGCCCCTGCTGAGGTTCTCGGACCATACCTCTTCGCACATGGCGGTTCGGGCGACGACCACGGCGCGAAATGACGATGGCGGCAACGATATCGACCTCGTCCAGCCACGGGAACTGACGGCGTTGCTCGGCACCTTGAGGATCGACAATGTCAGCTACTCGGGCAGCGGCGAGGTGCTGCTGCCCGACAACATCGAAAACCTCAGGCTGGTCGGTGCACTCTCCGCGTCCGTAGTGGGCAACAACCTGAACAACACCCTGATTGGCAACGAAGCGGCCAACAGCCTGTACGCCAAGGGCGGAAACGACGTCGTTGACGGCGGTGGCGGCGACGACCTCCTGATCGCTGGCGCGGGCGCGGGTGACGACCGTTACGACGGCGGACCGGGGACAGACCGAATTACCTTTACGAGCACCCGCGAGGGCGTGACCGTGAACCTCGCTACCGGACAGGCGAGCGGCGTCGAAGTCGGCACCGATACGCTGATTCGCATTGAAAACGTCAGCGGCGGGTCCGGACCCGACCGGATCATCGGCAACGCTGGCGACAACGTCCTCGATGGCGGCGTCGGCGCCGACACCCTCGCCGGTGGTGCCGGTAACGACACCTACGTCGTAGGACAACCTCGGCGACACGGTGACCGAGAACGCCGGCGAAGGCAGCGACCTCGTTCTCAGCTCTCTGGTCGCTTACACGCTGCCGAACAACGTCGAGAACGGCCGGATCGTGGCAGGCGGCGCTGCCAACCTTGACGGCAACACCCTAAACAATCTCCTTTACGCTGGCGTCGGCGACAACTTGATCGCAGGCGGTGTCGGTAGCGACACCCTTTCCTGGGCGCATGGTGTCATCGGTGCCGGAGGTGTCAGCGCGAGTCTCGTTACCGGCACCGCCAGCGGCGGCTCGGGTAGCGACCGCTTCACCGGTATCGAGCACCTGATCGGCTCAACGGACGACGACAGACTCACCGGCGATGGCAACGCCAACAAACTGCAGGGAGGAGCCGGTAACGACACCCTCGACGGCGGCGGCGGCGCCGACACCCTGAGCGGGGGCGACGGCAACGACTTCTACTACGTCGACCACGCCGGCGACGTCATCAGCGAGACCAACGCCGCCGCGGCTGGCGGCACCGACCTCGTCACACCACCCTCGCCAGCTACACCCTCGGCGCGTACGTCGAGAACGGCCGCATCCTCGCCGCCGGCGCCGCCAACCTCACCGGCAACGCCCTTGGCAACCTCCTCTACGCCGGAACCGGCAACAACGTGCTCGACGGTGGCGCCGGCAGCGACACCGTCACGTGGGCGTACGGCGTCACCGGCGTTACCGGCGTCACCGCCAGCCTCGCCAGCGGCACCGCCAGCGGCTCCGGAAACGACACCCTGATCGGCATCGAGCACCTCATCGGCTCGGCGAACGCCGACCGCCTCACCGGCGACGGCAACGCCAACAACCTCAGCGGCGGCCGCGGCAACGACACCCTCGACGGCGGCGGCGGCGCCGACACCCTGACCGGAGGCGACGGCAACGACTCCTACTATATCGACCAGGCCGGCGACGTCGTCATCGAGACCAACGCCGCCGCGGCTGGCGGCACCGACCTCGTGCACACCACCCTCGCCAGCTACACCCTCGGCACGCACGTCGAGAATGGCCGCATCCTCGCTGCCGGCGACGCCAATCTCACCGGCAACGCGCTGAACAACCTCCTCTACGCAGGCACTGGCAACAACATCCTCGACGGTCGCGCCGGCAGCGACACCGTCACCTGGGCGTACGGCGTCATCGGTGCCGAAGGTGTCATCGCGAGTCTTGTCGCAGGCAGTGCGAGCGGCGGCTCGGGTAGCGACAACTTTACCGGCATCGAACATCTGATCGGCTCGCCGAACGCCGACAGCCTCACCGGCGATGGCAACGCCAACATACTGCAGGGAGGGGCAGGCGACGACACGCTCGACGGGCGCCAGCGGTGCCGACACGCTCGCCGGTGGAGACGGCAATGACACCTATTACGTGGACAACGTTGGCGATGTGGTGTCCGAGACCAACGCCAACTTGGCGACTGGCGGCAGCGACGAAGTTTACAGCTATCTGGCGCACTACATATTGCCAGCCCACGTCGAGAAGGGCCGGATCATTTCCTTCGGTGCCGCCAACCTCACCGGCAACAATCTCGACAACATCCTTTACGCCGACATCGGCGACAACGTCATTGCAGGTGATGCCGGCAGCGACACCCTTTCCTGGTTCTATGGCGTGATCGGTGCCAATGGCGTCAGTGCCAGCCTCGTCACCGGCACGGCAACCGGTGGGTCCGGCGCCGATAACTTTGCCGGTATCGAGCACCTGACCGGATCAAACAATGAAGACAGTCTCACCGGAAACGACGGTGCCAACGTGCTCGACGGCGCCGACGGCGATGATTTCCTCAAGGGTGGTTCTGGTAAGGACACCCTTATCGGTGGTAGCGGCGCCGACCAGATGGTTGGCGGCGACGGATCCGACCTCTATTCCGTCGACAACGCCAGCGATATCGTCATCGAGAGCAACGCCGACCCGCTCACTGGCGGCATCGACACCGTCAATAGCGAGCTGGGCGCCTACACGCTTCCCTCCAACGTCGAGAATGGCCGCATCGTCGCCACGACCGACGCCAACCTGACCGGCAACGCCCTCGACAACCTCCTCTACGCCGGCACCTTCGGCAATGTGCTCGACGGTGGCGCCGGCAACGACACCGTCACGTGGGAGTACGACGTCACCGGTACCGAAGGTGTTATTGCGAGTCTTGCCAGTGGCAGCGCCAGCGGCTCCGGCAACGACTTCCTGATCGGCATCGAGCACCTCATCGGCTCGACCAACGACGACACGCTCACCGGCGACGGCAAAGCCAACCGCCTGAGCGGCGGGCAGGGTAGCGACTCGCTCAGCGGCGGTCTGGGCAACGACACCCTCGACGGCGGCAACGGCGCCGACACCCTGACCGGAGGTGACGGCAACGACTTCTACTTCATCGACCAGGCTGGCGACGTCGTCAGCGAAACCAACGCCGCCGCGGCTGGTGGCACCGACCTCGTGCACACCATCCTCGCCAGCTACACCCTCGGCGCGCAAGTCGAGAACGGCCGCATCCTCGCCACCGGCGCCGCCAACCTCACCGGCAACACCCTCAACAACGTCCTCTACGCCGGCACTGGTAACAACGTGCTCAACGGCGGCAGCGGCACCGACACCGTCTCCTACGCCTACGGCCTGGCCGGCACCAGCGGCGTCACCGTCAGCCTGGCGGTGGGCACCGCGCAGGCCACCGGCGGCTCCGGCAGCGATACGCTGACCAGCATCGAGAACCTGTTCGGCTCGGCCTATGCGGACAAGCTCACCGGCAACACCGGTGCCAACAGCCTCGATGGCGGCGCCGGTAGCGACACCCTGGCGGGTGGCGACGGCAGCGACGGCTACTTCGTCCGCGATGGCGGCGATGTCGTCAGCGAAACCAATGCCGTGCTCGCCACCGGCGGCACCGATACCGTCTACAGCACCCTCGCCGCCTACACCCTGACCGCCAACGTCGAGAACGGCCGTATCCTGGCGACGGTGGCCGCCAACCTCACCGGCAACACCCTCAACAACGTCCTCTACGCCGGCGCCGGCAACAACGTGCTCAACGGCGGCAGCGGCACCGACACCGTCTCCTACGCCTACGGCCTGGCCGGCACCAGCGGCGTTACCGTCAGCCTGGCAGTGGGCACCACGCAGGCTACCGGCGGCTCCGGCAGCGACACGCTGACCAGCATCGAGAACCTGATCGGCTCGGCCTATGCGGACAGGCTCACCGGCAACGCGGATGCCAACAGCCTCGCTGGCGGGGCCGGCAACGATCTGCTCAGCGGTGGTCTGGGTAACGACATCCTGGGTGGCGGCCTCGGGAATGACGTGCTGACTGGTGGTGCAGGAAGCGACATCATCCGTTTCGACACGCTGTTCAACGCCACCAGCAACCGTGACACGATCAGCGACTTCAATGTCACTGACGACACCATTCAACTGGAGAACGCCATCTTCACTTCGCTGGCGACGCTCGGCACGCTGGCTGCCGGCTCGTTCCGCTCGGGAGCCGGTTTCACTACCGCGGCAGACGCCAATGACTACCTGATCTACAACAGCACCACTGGAGCGCTTTATTACGATGCCGACGGGAGTGGCGCGGGAGTGACGGCGGTGCAGTTCGCTACCCTCGGCGGCGCGCCAGCCCTGAGCAACCTCGACTTCGTGGTCACCTGAGCCGGATCTCCCTCGGGGCGCCGCTGCACGGTCTTGCGGCTGGTCGGTGCCCGGGCCTGCGATGGCGCCGTCCATTGGGTGCTCCTCAAACGCGCGGTCGATGGACATCAAAGTAGCCCCGATGTCTGGACAAGAACTGCGTTCGGGTGCGGCACCTGACGGGCCAGAGCCTCCTCGATGCCCGCCCGCAACTCGCTCGCCCCATAGCGATCGAGCAGGCGCAGCAGCGCCGCCGTGATCGCCCCCAGATTCGCCCCGCGGCCGGCCGCCTGGACGAGCAACTCCCGGCTCTCCGGCACCGCCCGCGTCAGCCGGTCGGTCCCCCGGTGCAAACTGGCCTGGTGCTTCTGTTCGACCAGCGTCGCGATATGGGCGGGATCCTCGATGCACTGCCCACGGTCATAACTGCGCCGGTGCGTCGCCAGCACCGTCTGGCCATCGACAATGCGGACCAGGAGCGGATCGGCGACCACCGTCAGGGTCTGCTGGTGGGGCATCGTGAGGCGGACATGCGCAGGTCCGTCGAAAACGAGTGGCTATGCACCCAGATCCTCACCGCCTACGGCCTGGCCGTCACCCCGTGCGCAATCCGCCGTTTCGGGGAACAGAAGGTGCTGGTGGTAGAACGCTTTGATCGGAAGCTGCATTCCTCGGGCGCCTGGTGGTTGCGCCTGCCCCAGGAGGATTTCTGTCAGGCCACGGAAACCCCGGCTTCTCTGAAATACGAATCCGATGGTGGCCCCGGCCTCCTCCCCATCGCGCACATCCTCCAGGGCTCCCAGAACCGGGATGAAGACCTGGCCACGCTGCTACGTGCTCAGTTGCTGTTCTGGATGATGGCGGCCACGGACGGCCACGCCAAGAATTTCAGCGTAAGCCTCCTCCCCGGCGGACGCTATCGCCTGACGCCACTCTACGACGTGCTGTCCGCCTGGCCCCTGGTCGGCAGCGGTCCCGGCAAGCTTGACCGGCGCGAACTCAAGCTCGCCATGGCCTTGCGCGGGAAGAACAGCCACTACAGGCTGGCCGACATCCAGCGCCGACATTTCAACGCCACAGCCCGACTCTGCGGTCTCGGCACAGACATGGAAACCATCATCACCGATGTCCTGGCCCGCACCCCGGCGGTCATCGAACAGGTCGCAGCCCAATTGCCGGGGGATTTTCCGGGGGAGGTTTTCTCTGCGGTAGCCGCCGGTCTCATGGATTCCTCCCGACGACTGGAGTCCATGGCGACCGTGCGATTGGATCCCCAAGCCCCTATTTCCCCGTAGGACGAATGCTGGGAATGGACAGGGAAATCGGGGGATGCCCCCCGTGGCACTTTCGCCGGTTCGAAGCGCCAGGTCAGTTGTTCAATCATTCCCACTCGATCGTTGCCGGCGGCTTGCCCGAGATGTCGTAAACCACCCGGTTGATGCCACGCACCTCGTTGATGATCCGGTTGGAAACCTTCCCGAGCAGGCTGTGCGGCAGTTCCGCCCAGTGCGCGGTCATGAAGTCCTGAGTTTCCACCGCGCGCAAGGCGACGACGTATTCGTACGTCCGGCCGTCGCCCATGACCCCCACCGATTTCACCGGCAGGAATACGGCAAAGGCCTGGCTGGTTTTCTCGTACCATCCAGAGGCACGCAACTCGTCGATGAAGATGGCGTCGGCGCGGCGCAGGAGTTCGGCAAACTCGGGCTTCACTTCGCCGAGAATGCGGACGCCGAGGCCGGGGCCGGGGAAGGGGTGGCGGTATACCATGTCGTGCGGCAGGCCGAGGGCGATGCCGAGTTCGCGTACTTCGTCCTTGAACAGTTCGCGCAGAGGTTCGAGCAGCCAGAGATTGAGCTGCTCGGGCAGGCCTCCGACGTTGTGATGGCTCTTGATGGTATGCGCTTTGCGGGTCTTCGCGCCGGCCGATTCGATCACGTCGGGGTAGATCGTGCCTTGCGCCAGCCATTTGGCGTTGCTGAGCCGGGCGGCCTCGACCTGGAAGACCTCGACGAACTCGCGACCGATGATCTTGCGCTTCTCTTCCGGGTCGGAGACTCCCTGTAACTGTCCCATGAACTGCGCGGCAGCGTCGACGTGTACGACCTTGACGCCGAGGTTGCGGGCAAAGGTCTGCATCACCTGTTCCGCTTCGTTGAGTCGCAGCAGCCCGTTATCGACGAAGACGCAGGTGAGCTGCTCGCCGATCGCGCGGTGGATCAGTGCCGCCGCGACCGAGGAATCGACGCCGCCCGAAAGGCCCAGGATCACCTCCTCGTTGCCCACCTGCGAACGAATTTTCTCGATCGCTTCGGTGACGTAGTCGGGCATGTTCCAGTCATGCCCGCAGCCGCAGATGTCGCGGACGAAACGTCCGATGATTTCCCTGCCCTTGAGCGTGTGGGTGACTTCCGGATGGAACTGCACGGCGTAGAAGCGGCGTGCCTCGTCGGCCATCGCCGCGATCGGCGTCGAGGCATTGCTGCCGATGACCTTGAAGCCCGGTGGCAACGCCGTGACCTTGTCGCCATGGCTCATCCAGACGTCGAGCAGGCCATGCCCCTCGGCATTGCGCCGGTCCTCGATTCCCTTGAACAGTGTGCAGTGGCCGTGGGCACGCATTTCGGCGTAGCCGAATTCCCTGCGCGTCGAGCTTTCGACCTGGCCTCCCAGTTGTGCGGCCATCGTCTGCATGCCGTAGCAGATGCCCAGGACGGGGACACCCAGTTCGAACACCACCGGCGGCGCCTTGAAGTCCTCGACCGCATAAACCGAATTCGGTCCACCCGACAGAATGATCCCCTGCGGATCGAAGTTGCGGATGAACTGTGGCGTGACGTCGTAGGGATGCAGCTCGCAATACACCTGCTGTTCGCGGACGCGGCGGGCGATCAGTTGCGCGACCTGCGAGCCGAAGTCGAGAATGAGAATTTTCCGGTGGGACATGGGCCAGGCCTCAAATGCAGCGGGCGGCCTGCAGCCGCCCGCTGGTCGTCGATCGATGCTCAATCGACATGGTAATTGGGAGCTTCCTTGGTGATCTGGACGTCATGGACGTGCGATTCGCGGACGCCTGCCGAGGTGATCTCGACAAAGGCCGCCTTGGCGTGCATTTCCTCGATGGTCCGGCAGCCGAGATAGCCCATCGAAGAACGCAGACCACCCATCAGTTGATGAACGACGGCCAGCACCGATCCCTTGTAGGGAACCCGGCCCTCGATACCTTCGGGCACCAGCTTGTCGACGTTGGCCGTTTCCTCCTGGAAGTAGCGGTCGGCGGCGCCCGCTGCCATGGCGCCGATCGAGCCCATGCCGCGGTACGATTTGTAGGAGCGCCCCTGAAACAGCTCCACCTCTCCGGGAGCTTCCTCGGTGCCGGCAAAGAGTCCACCGAGCATGACCGCGTCGCCCCCCGCGGCAATGGCCTTCGAGATGTCGCCGGAGTAGCGGATGCCGCCGTCGGCAATCATCGGCACGCCGCTGTTCATCAGTGCGTCGTAAACCATCTGGATGGCGGTGATCTGGGGAACGCCGACGCCGGCGACGATACGCGTGGTGCAGATCGAGCCGGGGCCGATGCCGACCTTGACGCCATCGGCGCCATGCTCGACCATTGCCAGCGCGGCATCGGCCGTGGCGATGTTGCCGCCGATCACTTCGACCCGCGGAAAGTTCTTCTTGATCCAGCGGACGCGGTCGAGAACGCCCTGCGAATGCCCGTGGGCGGTGTCGACGACCATCACATCGACACCCGCTTCGGCGAGCAGCTCGGCGCGCTCTTCCGTCCCCGGGCCGACGCCGACGGCAGCGCCGACGCGCAGACGGCCAGCGCCGTCCTTGCTCGCCTCGGGGTGCTCGGTGGTCTTGATGATGTCCTTGACGGTGATCAGACCACGCAACTCGAAAGCGTCGTTGACCACCAGCACACGTTCAAGACGATGTTTGTGGATCAGCGCCTTGCCTTCCTCGACCGTTGCGCCCTCGTGCACGGTGACCAGGCGATCGCGCGGCGTCATGATGTTGCGCACCGGTTGATCGAGTTGGGTTTCGAAGCGCAGGTCGCGGTTGGTGACGATGCCGACGACGAGTTGACCATCGAGCACCGGCACCCCCGAGATCTTGTGCAGGCGGGTCAGGGCCAGCACGTCGCGTACCGACATGTTCGGCGGGACGGTGATCGGATCCTTCAGGATTCCCGACTCGAAACGCTTGACCCTGGCGACCTCGGCGGCCTGCGCCTTCGGGCTGAGGTTCTTGTGCACAATTCCGATCCCGCCCTCCTGCGCCAGGGCGATGGCCAGGCGGCTTTCGGTGACAGTGTCCATGGCTGCCGACACCAGCGGCAGATTGAGGCTGATGTTGCGTGTCAGGCGCGTCTTGAGCGTGACATCGCGCGGCATGATCGAGGAGTGGGCGGGAAGGAGGAGGACGTCGTCGAATGTCAACGCCCTTTGGATTAATCGCATGGCCTTTGATCCGAGGTCACAAAAACGTATTATACAGCCTGCCCTCCTACCGCTGAATGGCCATGAAGCGCTTCGTCCTGACTGCTGCCTTGCTGTGTATTGTTGCTGCGGCGCAAGCCCAGATTTACAAGTGGCAGGACCAGAACAACCGGACCGTCATTTCCGACCGCCCACCCACCGGCATCGTCCGAAAGCCACGCACCATCGAGGCCGAGGCACCGCCCCGGCACCGCCCGCGGCGGCGGATGCCGGCAAGGCGATGGCCGATCGCGAGATGGATTTCCGGAAACGTCAGAAGGAGTCTGCGGAGCGTACCGAGAAGGCGGAAAAGGAGCAGCGGCTGACTGCCCAGAGACAGGAGGACTGCGACGCCGCCCGGCGCTCGCTGCAGGCCATGGAATCCGGAGAACGCGTGGCGATGCGTGACGCCCGGGGTGAGCGCTACTTCCTGGACGACAGCCAGCGCCAGCAAGAGACTGCGAGAATCCGCCAGACCGTGCAGAGCAACTGCAAGTGAGCGCTGCCTATTCGCCCTCGCTGTCGCCGGCACCCTTTTTCATGACCTTGCCTTCGGCCGCCCGCTGCTTGCGTACTTCCTTCGGGTCGGCGATCAGGGGGCGGTAGATTTCCACGCGGTCGCGATCGCGCAGGACGGTGTCGAGTTTTCCGAGCTTGGCGAAGATACCGATCTTGTTCCTGGTCAGATCGATTTCCGGATGCTTCTGCAGCAGTCCGGAAGCTTCGATTGCCTGCCGCACGGTGCTGCCCGTCGGCAACTGCAAACGCACCAACTGCTGCTTCGTCGGCAGGGCGTAGATCACTTCAATCGCCAGCATCTCAGACATTGGGCAGCCCATGGACCTCGTTCGCACGCCTCACGAACGCGTCGACGAAGGTGTTGGCGATCTGGCTGAAGACCGGGCCGATCACCTTCTCGAACATCTTGCTGGAGAACTCGTAGGAGAGCTGGAATTCGATCTTGCAGGCGTGTTCGGCCAGGGGCTTGAAGCGCCATAAACCGTCGAGCCGGCGAAACGGACCATCCACCAGCGTGATGCGCATCCAGAACGGGCATTCCTTGTCGTTCTCGGTGGTGAAATGCGACTTGACGCTGCGGTAGTTGATGTGCAGCGTGGCGACCGTCTTGCTGTGGTCACGGAATTCACAGCGGGTCTTGCTGCACCAGGGGAGGAACTGCGGATAGTCCTCGACACGGTCGACCAGATCGAACATCTGTTGCGATGAACGTTCGATCAGCACCGACTTGTTGACCATGGCCATCCTCTGCCATCTCCCGTGAATCCTGTAGAATCGACGATTCTAGCACTCCCGAACCTTGATCACCTGAGAAACGGCATCATGAGCATCGTCGCCAACAAGAAGGCCTTTCATGACTACTTCATAGAAGAGAAGCTGGAAGCGGGCATCGCGCTGGAGGGCTGGGAGGTGAAGGCGATCCGCGGCGGCCGGGCGAGCATCAAGGAAGCGTACGTGGTCATCCGCAATGGCGAGATTTTTCTCTTCGGGATGCATATCACGCCGCTCCTGGCCGCGTCGTCGCACGTCAAACCCGACCCGGTCCGCACCCGCAAGTTGCTGCTGCACAGCCGCCAGATCGGCAAGCTGATCGGCCAGGTCGAACGTGCCGGCTACACCCTGCTGCCGCTGGACCTGCACTTCCAGCGCGGCCGCATCAAGGTCGAGATCGGTCTTGCCAAGGGCAAGAAACAACACGACAAGCGCGAGGCCGAGAAGGAGCGCGACTGGGTGCGTGAGAAGGCGCGTCTGATGCGGGTCAAGGTCTAGACAGAGCCTGCGGAGCGGCATCGGCATGGCGTGCAGTCGAGCAGCCGTCAGCTCAGGTGCCGCAACGATTGCTGCTGTCGCTTCTCCGAGCGTGCGGCTTCGCCGAGGCGCAGACGCACGAAGTTGATGTGCGTCTGCGCAGCCAGCCGGGCGGCCTCGGGTTGGCGACCAACGATCGCCTCGCGTATGGCCGCGTGCTGGCTCATCAACTGGCGACCGATTTCCGGACTCACCGCCATTTCCCGCAGACTGCGCCGTACATGCTCATGCAACAGGCGCAGAACGCTTGCCACGAGATGACTGAACAGGGCGTTGTGCGCCGAATCGGCGATGGTCAGGTGAAAGGCGACGTCAGCCGCCACCTGCGCACGCCGATCGTCGGCAGCATAGGCAGCGTCCAGACGCGCATACGCCTGTCCCAGTCGCTGCAGATCGGTGTCGGTGGCTCTTAGCGCGGCCAGTTCGGCTGCCGACGCCTCCAGCAGATAGCGGAACTCGAATACGTCGTCCTGTAGCGAGGGGTGCTGATCCATCAACTGTTGCCAGGGATCGACGAAGCTGCTTTCCAGCCGGTCGGTGACGTAAGTACCGCCACCGTGACGACTGACCAGCAGTTCCCGGGAGACCAGTTGTTTGAGCGCTTCGCGCAGGGAAGGGCGCGAAACCCCCAGTTCGATCGCCAGTTCGCGTTCGGCCGGCAGGCGGTCGCCAGGCTTCAGTGAGCCCTCAAGAATGCGCGCCTCCAGTTGATGAGCGATGGCGTCCGGAATGCGCGGCAGGTTGAGCTTGCTGTAATTCATGCGGGTGGCCCGGTGTCGTCTGCCTGGATTATTGCAGGAGTCGGCCGGTCTTACCAGTTTCCTGGGCCGGCCGACCGATACCCCAGGGACCCTTGCCAGGACATTGACAAAGCGCACCGACCGACTTATTGTACCTGGAAATTGGTCTTACCACTTCTCCGCCAACCATCCACCAACCGAGACAAGAGGAGTCAGCCATGGACGAAGCAGGCCGCCGCCACTACCCGGAAAAGCCAGCGAGGGTTTACCTCTTCGGGACTTGCCTGATTGATCTCTTCTGTCCGGAGGCCGGCATGGATGCCGTTCGTCTGCTCGAGCGCGAGGGGATCGAGGTGCATTTTCCCGCCGCTCAGACCTGCTGTGGGCAACCGGCGCATAGCAGCGGTTTTCCCGAACAGACCCGCGCCGTGGCGCTCGCCCAATTGCGCCTGTTTCCGGAAGCGTGGCCGGTGATCGTCCCTTCCGGTTCCTGCGCGGGCATGATGCGTCACCACTATCCGCGGATTTTCGCCGACGATCCGCGCTTGCTGTCGGAGGCCAGTGCGCTCGCAGAACGAGTCTTCGAGTTCACCGAGTTTCTTCTCCATGTTGCCCGCGTCAGACTGACGGATCGTGGAGCCCCGGCACGTGTCGCGCTGCACACCTCGTGCGCCGCCCGTCGCGAGATGGGTACGCATGTGCACGCGCGCACGCTGCTCGGCCAGTTGCCCCGGGTGGAAGTCGCCATGCACACGCATGAATCCGAATGTTGCGGCTTTGGTGGCACGTTCTCGCTCAAACACCCGGCGATCTCGTCGGCGATGGCCGGCGACAAGGTCGAAGCGCTCAAGCAGACCGGCGCGCAGACCTTTCTCTCGGCGGATTGCGGCTGCATGCTGAACCTCAACCACACCCTGCAGAAACGTGGCGACCCCTTGCAGGGCCAGCATCTGGCGACGTTCCTTTGGCAGCGCACCGGTGCTGAAGGGGAGCAGCGATGAGCGCGCGTGCCAACATCCTGCAGCGTCTGCGGGCGGCGCCGCAGGCTACGCCGCCGCTGCCGCCCGACGTACCGGCCTTCCATGCGGCGTGCCACGCCGGGCTGGCGGCAGGCACGCGCGCCGCGCGCATCGCCCTGTTCTGCGAGAAGATGGCTTTCTGGCACGGCGAGGTGGTACGGGTGACGCGCGCCAACTGGCCGCAGACCTTGCGCGAACTCTGCGTGACCAAAGGCGTACGCTCGCTGCTCCACGGCGAGCCGCACACGGCGGCGCTGCGTGCCGCCGGTATCGGCGGCCTGAAACCTTACGACCGACCGGTGGACGCCTGGAAGAAGGAACTGTTCGAAGATACGGATGCCAGCCTGACCTCGACGCGCGGTGGGATCGCCGAGACCGGCACGCTGATCATCTGGCCGGACGTCGACGAACCGCGCCTGATGTCGCTGGTGCCACCGATCCATTTCGCGCTGCTCGACGCCGACCAGCTTTACGACGATCTGTTCGGGGCGATGCGCGAACAGCGCTGGAGCAGCGGCATGCCGACCAACGCGCTGCTCGTTTCGGGTCCATCGAAGACGGCCGATATCCAGGTGACGCTGGCTTATGGCGCACATGGCCCGAAGGAGTTGGTCGTGCTGATGCTGGTCAATGAGGAGGAACTGAAATGAACGCCCCCCTGCAGTTCGTTCCCGCCAGCGCATTCAAACAGCGCGCGGCGGCAGCGGTGGCCGATGCCCATCTGCGCAGCAGCTTCCGCAACGCCATGGATTTCCTGATCGCGCGGCGCGCGGCGCAATTTCCCGATGCGCCGGCGCTCGAACGCCAGCGCGCCTTTGCCGAGCACATCCGCAAGTACAGTCTGGCGCGCTTGCCCGACCTGCTCGAACAACTCGAACGCAAGCTGACCGACAATGGTGTCAGCGTGCATTGGGCCGAGACTCCGGAAGAGGCCAACCGGATCATCATCGACATCGCGCGTCGCCATTCGACCCGACTGATGGTCAAGGGCAAGTCGATGGTCAGCGAAGAGATCGAGCTCAACCATGCGATGGCCGACGCCGGCATGGAGGCGCTGGAGAGCGACATGGGCGAATACATCGTCCAGCTTGACGGCGAGAAGCCTTCGCACATCATCATGCCGGCAATTCACAAGACCAAGCAGCAGATCGCCCGCCTGTTCGCCGAGAAAGTGCCGGGTGCCGCGTATACCGACTCGGTTGACGAACTGATCGGCATTGGCCGCGCCGTGCTGCGCGAGAAGTTCATGACCGCCGAGATCGGGCTGTCGGGGGTGAACTTCGCCGTCGCCGAAACCGGCACCCTGTGTCTGGTCGAGAACGAAGGCAACGGCCGCATGTGTACCACCGTTCCCGACGTGCATATCGCGATTACCGGCATCGAAAAAGTGGTCGAGAAACTCGAACACGTGCCGCCGCTGCTCGCCTTGCTGACGCGCTCGGCCACCGGTCAGGCGATCACCACCTACTTCAACATGATCAGCGGCCCGCGCAAGCCGGGCGAAAAGGATGGTCCACGCGAGTTGCATCTGGTGCTGGTCGACAATGGTCGCACGCAGGCCTACGGCGACGAGCAACTGCGTTCGACGCTGCAATGCATCCGTTGCGGCGCGTGCATGAATCACTGTCCGGTCTACACCCGTATCGGCGGCCACGCCTATGGCTCGACCTATCCCGGCCCGATCGGCGCCATCGTTTCGCCACATATGCTGGGACTCGCTGCCACGCACGTGCTGCCGACCGCTTCCAGTCTGTGCGGCGCCTGCGGGGAAGTCTGTCCGGTGCGGATTCCGATTCCTGATCTGCTGATCCGACTGCGCGGCGAGGCACAGCACGCCGCCCGACCCGGCGAGAAGCCGATGCTCGGTCAGGGGGCTGCGCAGAGCCGCCTGATCGACATCATCTGGGCGGGGTGGGCCGCGCTGTATACCCGGCCGGCGCTGTATCGTGCCTTCGGCTGGTTGGCGACCCGTTTCAGGGCGCTGACGCCGCCGATGCAGTCGGGCTGGACGGCCAGTCGTACGCCGCTGCAGCCGGCCAGGCGGACGCTGCACGAGCAGATGGCGGCCAGAAAGCGGTCCTGAAGCGTCCTGCGGAGCGCCAGCGCCGCGGTCTTCAGCGGCTGCTGCCCAACAGGAAGGCGACGGCCTGATCCCACCAGGCGTCGTCGAGGGCGTCGAACCAGTCGTTGTGCCCGGCGCCTTCGATCACCGACAGGCGTCGGGGTTCGCCAAGTGCGTCGTAAAGCGCCCTGCCGAAGCGGGCGGGAACGATTCTGTCGTCACCGGCAATGACCACCAATATCGGGCGGCCGAATCCCGCGAGGTGGGTGGTGCTGTCGTAGCGGTCGCGCAACAGCCAGCGCACGGGCAGTAGCGGATAGTGATGGCTGGCGACGTGTTCGAGCCTGTCCCAAGGCGTAAACAGCAGCAGGCCGGTGATCGTTGCGCGCGCCCGCGCGCTGGCCGCCGCCGCGACGCCGGCACCCAGCGATTCGCCGATGATCAGCAGCGGTCCGCCGTAGCGACCGTGCGCGAGGGCGATCGTCTGTTCTGTGTCGGTCACCAGGTTCTCCTCGCCGACTTGGCCGCTGCGCGGCCCGTAAGCCGGATACTCGGCGAGGATGACACGCAGGCCGTGTCGCGACAGGGCGTCGACGTAAAACTGACGATGCCCGGCGTGCCCGGCGTTGCCATGAAAGACAATCGCCGTGCCGCGTGCTGGAGCGGTCGGTTCGGCCAGCAGGCCGCGGAAGTCGGTGGCTGACGGCCACGGCGCAAGTCCGCCCGCGACCATTTCCGCCACAGTGGCCCGGTCCGGGTAGTAGAGCAGGTGATCCTGGAACATGGCAATTCCCGTACAGGTCAGGAGATAGGCCAGCAACGCGCCGAGCAGTCCGCGTCGCAGCGTCGCTGCCGATCGCCCGATGCCCTTCGAACAGGTGGTGTACATGCCGCTGAACAACCGCCGCGCCGCCGCTACTTCTTTTTGAAGAAGCGGGCGTCTTCGAACAGGGACGCGATTTCAACCTTCGAGATCTCGGGGTTGTCTGGTACGACGTAGAGAATCGGCGTGATCAGTTCCTCGAAGATGCCGCGCAGGCTGCGCGCGCCGGTCTTGTACTCGATGGCGATTTCGGCAATCTGCTCGAACACCCGTGGGCCGATGCTCAGTTCCACGCCTTCGCCCCGGAAGATCTCGATGTACTGCCGATAGATCGAGTTTCTCGGCACGCTCATGATGCTGACCAGCATCGCCTTGGTCAAGGGGTGCAGGTTCGCAACCACCGGCAGGCGTCCGGTGAATTCGGGAATCAACCCGAACTCGAACAGGTCCGTGGGCTTGACGCGCTTGTTCAGCCGATCGAGGATGTTCTGGTTGTCGTCGGCCGAGGTGGCGATAAAACCGAAACCATGCGTCTTGGACATGATGTTTTCGAGACCGACGAAAGCGCCGCCACAGATGAACAGGATATTGCTGGTATCGATGTATTGATCGTTTTTCAGCTTGACCGGTGCACCCTCCATGATCTTCAGCAGCGCGTGTTGCACGCTCTCGCCCGAGATGGCTCGCGATTGCGCATTGGTCGCCTTCAGTTTGTCAATCTCGTCGATGAAGATGATGCCATGCTGTGCATTCTCGATGTTGCCGTCGGCCTTTTCGAGCAGCCGCTGCAATACCGCCTCGATCTCTTCATTGACGTACTTGGTCTGTGCCAGAGACGTTGCGTCGGCGGTCACGAAAGGCACCTTGAGCATCCGCGACAGGGTGTCGCAGAGCAGGGTCTTGCCGGTCCCGGAAGGCCCGACGAGCAGGACGTTGCTCTTGGCGATCGTCCCCTTGTCGTTCTGGAAAGTGGCGATCTTCCGATAATGCGAGTAGACCGCGACGGCCAGGATCTTTTTTGCTTCGGTCTGGCCAATCACGTATTGATCGAGATACCTGACGATGGCGCTGGGCGTGGTTTCTCTGGCAAGCAATTCGCACCTCAAGATCGGCAAAAGGAGTTCACAAGACTTCCGGAAGGCGCCCGTGATGGCCTGCGGGTTGCCTCACAAACATTGATCTTATGCCGAAACCGGCAAACGTGCCGTGCGCGGCGAACACCAGGATGGGCAGAGGGAAATCCGCCAGGATCAGACAGCCGGCCCTCCGGGAGCCCGGCGCACCCGGATCAGCGCCAGGTACGACAACAGGGCGAGGACCGAGCACAGCGCCACGGCCACCGCCAGGGCCTGCGCACCGGCGGCAAGGGCGTGCCCGACGGCAATGCCGACGCACGCGGCCATCGTCATCTGTACGAAGCCCATCAGGGCCGAAGCGGATCCGGCCATCGTCGGATACGGTGCCAGCGCCCTGGCAATGGCATTCGGCATCACCAGTCCGGTCGCGACGGTGCAGAAAAACATCGGCGCGAGGATGGCGGCGACGCCATGCACCCCTGAAAACTCCAGCACCGCCATGCTCACCCCGGCGACCGCACCCAGGCAGGCGCCACGTGCCAGCAGGCCATCGCTGCCAAGCCGCCGGACCAGTCGGCCTGAAGCCACTGAACCGATCAGATAGCCGGCGACGACAATGCCGAAACACATGCCGTAGACCTGCGGCGTCAGTCCGTGGCGGTCGGCCAGAACGAATGACGAAGCCGAGATGAAGGCGAACAGGGCGCTGTACGAGAACGAGAAGGTCAGCAGATAGCCGAGGTAGCTGCGGTCGGCAAGCAGGCGCCGAAAGTTGGCGAGCATCCGCGCTGGCGTGGTCGCTTCCGGATCGCGATGCACATTGCTTTCGCCGAGCACGCGGGCGACGACGGCGAGTTGCACCACAGCCACCAGCAACAGGAGCACGAAATTGGATTGCCAGCCGAAGAGTACCGTCAGGAAACCGCCAAGCGTCGGCCCGAGCAGGGGGCCGATGGCCATCGCGCCACCCATGTAGGCAATGACGCGTGCCGACTCGCTGGCACCCCAGAGGTCGCGGACGACGGCCCGGCCGATGACCGGACCCGCGCAGGCACCGAGTGCCTGCACGAAGCGCGCGAGAATCAGCCGGTCGATGCTGTGGGCAAACACGCAGCCCAGCGTGCCGACGCAAAACAGCAACAGGCCAGCGAGCAGGACCGGCCGCCGCCCGTAGCGATCAGAGAGCGGGCCGTAAACGATCTGCCCGCAGGCAAAGCCGGCAAGAAACACCGACAGGGTCAGTTGTACGCTGGCCACATCGCTGGCAAACACCCTGGCGAGCGTCGGCAACGAAGGCAGATAAAGGTCCGTCGACAGCGGACCGAGCGCGACCAGGGTGGTCAGGAGGACCGCCAGACCAACAGAGGGACGCGGCACATTCATGGCGCAAGGCCGTTCAATGGACTGTCACCTGGCCACCGTGAGTCCAGTGCTGTCCGCATGGCGCACGGCGAGCACTGGAATGCCGAGGACCTCCGGCGGGCCGCCCTTGCGGCGGCTGCATTCGCCGTCGGGGACGTGCACCCCGGCACCACTCCCTCGCCGTTCCGGGCAGCGGGCTTACTTGTTCTTGAAATCGAAAAACATCTTGAAACAGCGTGCGAAGGCAAGCGGGGTTTCGCAGTGCTGTGCCCACAGATCGGCCGTGATGGAAAAAGAAACGTCACCCTCGGCCTGCTTGTCCTTGACCCAGACCAGGCGCCGATCGCTGAATACACCGGTCGGCAGGCGTTTGTTGATGAACTCCCAGAGATCATCCAGATTGTCGAAATTGGCGAGATCTCCCGCCCCGTCGGCGCCTTCCTCTTCTTCCACGAAAACCTGGTAGCGCATGCAACACCTCGGCAAAAAAACGGCCCGGACCTGAAACAATGGGCGCATGATTGGTCGACAGCGCGCAATTATTGGCGAAGGCGAGGGAATAGTCCATCCCGCCGCGGGCGACAGGGCGCACGCGCCAGGCATCGGCGCCACGTTCAGCGCGCTGTCAGGGCAGCCAGTTCGTGCTCGTCGAAGCCGGCCGCGCGGCGGGCTTCGAGGTTGAAAGGGCCGCGCAGACGCGGCGCGCGATGCCGTTGCGCCAGTTCGCTGTAACACGCCAGAGGGTCGAGCCCGCGTTGCCCACAGAGCCATCGGTACCAGCGATTGCCAATGGCTACATGCCCGATCTCTTCACGCAGGATGATTTCCAGGATGGCGGCACCCTTGTCGTCGCCCGCGTGCTGCAATTTGTCGCGAATCAGCGGCGCCGCGTCAAGACCGCGCGCTTCCAGCGTCCTGGGCACCAGCGCCAGGCGCGCCAGGAGGTCGCCACGGGTCTTCTCGGCCATCTCCCAGAGACCGTTATGGGCCGGGAAATCGCCGTATGCGAAGCCTGTTGCCTGCAGGTGTTCGCGCAGCAACTGGAAGTGGCAGGCTTCCTCCGCGGCGACGCCGATCCAGTCGCGGTAGAAGTCGGCGGGCATGCCGTCGAAGCGCCAGACGATGTCGAGCGCGAGATTGACCGCGTTCAGTTCGATGTGGGCGAGCGCATGAATCAGTGCCGCGCGCCCCGCGAGCGTGTTGACCGGTCGCTGCGCGAGTTGTGCGGGCGGAACCAGCAGCGGCCTGGCGGGGCGACCGGGAAGTGCTGCCGGTATCGGTTGCCGCACCTCGTGCGCCGCGCCGGTCGGGGGTTCGCCGCTGCGCACGATGCTCTGGACAGCGGCGCACTTGGCGTCCGGACTGTCCACCAGCAAGGCGTCGAGGGCGAGTTGGCGCAGGCTCAAAGCAGTTCTTCGATATCCGTGGTCATTGCCTCCGGCGCGGTGGCCGGGGCGTAGCGGCCGGTCACCTCACCCTGGCGGTTGACCAGGAACTTGGTGAAGTTCCACTTGATTCCCTCGCTGCCGAGCAGGCCAGGCGCGGCCTTCTTCAGGTACTGGTAGAGCGGATGGGCATGGTCGCCGTTGACCTCGACCTTGGCAAACATCGGGAAGCTGACACCATAATTCTTCTGACAGAAACTGGCGATCTCTGCGGCCGCTCCCGGTTCCTGTGCGCCGAACTGGTTGCAGGGAAAACCCAGAACCACCAGGCCGCGCTCGCGATAGCGCTGGTAAAGCGCTTCCAGACCCTGATATTGCGGTGTAAAGCCGCACTGGCTGGCGGTGTTGACAATCAGCAGAACCTGGCCGGCGTAATCGCCAAGCGACTGGCTGCCGCCTTCGAGGCGTTCGACGGTGAACTCGTGTATTGCAGCGTGCATGGTCATTTTTCTCCTTGATCGTCGACCGGTACACAGGCACAGAACAGGTGGCGGTCGCCGTAAACATCGTCGATGCGATTGACGCTCGGCCAGAACTTGTTTTCCGCCACGTACGGCAGCGGGAAGACCGCTTCCTGGCGACTGTACGGTCTGTCCCAGAGGCTGTCGACGATGTCCGCCTGGGTGTGTGGCGCATGCGTCAGCGGGTTGTCGTCGGCTGGCCAGTGGCCCAGCTCGATGCTGCGGATCTCTTCGCGGATGGCGATCATCGCGGCGATGAAGCGGTCGAGCTCGGCTCTTGATTCCGACTCGGTGGGTTCGACCATCATCGTCCCGGCAACCGGAAAACTGACCGTCGGCGCGTGAAAACCGTAGTCCATCAACCGCTTGGCGATGTCGATTTCCGAGATTCCGGTCGCCGCCTTGATCGGACGAATGTCGAGAATGCATTCGTGCGCGACGCGCCCGTGGCTGCCCTTGTACAGTACCGGGTAGTGGGGCTGCAGGCGGTTGGCGACATAGTTGGCGCTGAGGATGGCGACGGCGGTAGCGCGCGTCAGCCCGCTGCCTCCCATCATCGCGATATACATCCACGCGATCGGCAGGATCGACGCCGATCCCCAGGGAGCCGCGGCGACCGCGCCCTGGCCGGCGTGCGGGCCAGGGATCGGCTGCACGCTGTGGTTGGCCATGAAGGGTGCCAGATGGGCCTTGAGGCCGATCGGTCCCATCCCCGGCCCGCCACCACCGTGCGGGATGCAGAAGGTCTTGTGCAGATTCATGTGGCTGACGTCGGCACCGATCAGGGCCGGCGAGGTCAGGCCGACCTGCGCATTGAGGTTGGCGCCGTCCATATAGACCTGGCCGCCGTGCTGGTGGATGATGGCGCAGATTTCCTGTACCGCTTCTTCGAAGACGCCGTGCGTCGAGGGATAGGTGATCATCAGGCAGGCGAGCTGGTCCGCGTGTTGCGCCGCCTTGGCCCGGAGGTCGGCGACATCGATATTGCCGGCCTCGTCGCAGTTGACCACCACCACCCGCATGCCGCACATCTGGGCGGTTGCCGGATTGGTGCCGTGTGCCGATTTCGGGATCAGGCAGACCTGGCGCCGGCTCTCGCCGCGGCTGGCGTGGTAGCGCGCGATCGCCACCAGACCGGCGTACTCGCCCTGTGCCCCCGAGTTCGGTTGCATGCAGATGGCGTCGAAGCCGGTGATCGCCTTGAGCCAGGTTTCCAGCTCGCCGATCATCTGCAGGTAACCCGTCGCCTGATCGAGCGGCGCGAAGGGGTGGATGTCGGCGAACTCCGGCCAGGTGATCGGGATCATCTCGCTGCTGGCATTGAGCTTCATGGTGCAGGAACCGAGTGAGATCATCGAGTGGTCGAGCGCCAGATCCCGGTTCTGCAGTTTTTTCAGGTAGCGCAGCATCTGGTGCTCGGTGTGGTGGGTGTTGAACACCGGATGCGTGAGGATGGCGTCGTGACGCAGCAGGGCCGGTGGCAAACTCGGGTCATCCTGCTGCAGTTGCGCGTCGAGTATTCCGAGGTCGGCGTGGATGCCGGTGAGCAGTTTGATCAGGTTGCCGACGTCGGTTCGTGAAGTCTTCTCATTGATGGCGATGGCGAGCACGCCCGGGGAGACCTGGCGGAGGTTGTAGCCCGCGTCGAGCGCGGCCTTGTAGGCGCTGAGGGCGTGCCCCCCCAGATGGACGCGCAGGGTGTCGAAGAAGTGTCTGGTTTCAACGCTGATCCCTGCCCGGCGCAAGCCCTCGGCGAGCAGGGCGGCCAGGCGGTGGATGCGCCCGGCGATCCTGCGCAGACCCTGCGGGCCGTGGTAGACGGCGTACATGCCGGCCATGTTGGCGAGCAGAACCTGCGAGGTACAGATGTTCGAGTTGGCCTTTTCGCGGCGGATGTGCTGTTCGCGGGTCTGCAGCGCCATGCGCAGCGCGGTCTTGCCGCGGGCGTCTACCGAGACCCCGATGATGCGGCCAGCCATCGCCCGCTTGTATTCGTCCCGGCTGGCAAAGAAGGCCGCATGCGGGCCGCCGAAACCGAGCGGGATGCCGAAGCGCTGCGACGATCCGAGGGCGATGTCGGCGCCCATCTCACCCGGCGAGCGCAACAACACCAGCGCCATCAGGTCCGCGGCGACGGCGACGATGCCGCCGCGCGATTTGACTGCGGCGATGGGCCCGCTGAGGTCGCTGACTTCACCGAGGTCGTTGGGATACTGGAACAGTGCTCCGAAGACCTCCTGCTGCGCCGCCTCGTCGGGTGAGCCGAAGACCAGTTCGAAATCGAAGAACGCCGCGCGCGTCCTGAGCACGTCGATGGTCTGCGGGAAGCAGGCGGCGTCAACAAAGAACAGGTTCGATTTCGCCTTGCTGACCCGGCGCGCCATGCTCATCGCTTCGGCAGCCGCCGTGGCTTCGTCGAGCAGCGAGGCGTTGGCGAGTTCGAGCCCGGTCAGGTCGATCACCATCTGCTGGTAGTTGAGCAGGGCTTCGAGGCGACCCTGGGCGATTTCCGCCTGGTAGGGCGTATAGGCGGCTATACCAGCCCGGGTTTTCGAGAACGTTGCGCAGCAGTACCGTCGGGGTCAGGGTGTCGGCGTAGCCCATGCCGATCAGCGAGTGCCGCACGCGGTTACCGCCGGCAATGGCCCGCAAGGCGGCGAGCGCTTCTCCTTCCGGACGCGGATCGGCGAGTGCGAGTGCGTTCGGCAGTCGAATCGTTGCCGGCACCGTCTGCGCTACGAGTTGTTCCAGGCTGGTGGCGCCGATGCTGTCCAGCATGGCGGATATTTCACTGTCGCTGGGGCCGATGTGGCGGCCGACGAAATCGTCGCGCTGTTCCAGGGTCGAGAGCGTCGGGGAAGGAGAGAGGGGATCCATGGCGTCGTCCGGTAGCGGTAATCTTGGCCTAGGCGGCGTCGACGATCATCTGATAGGCGGCCGCATCGAGCAGGGTCGCCAGGTCATCGGCCGTGTTCGGTCGCATTCTGAACAACCAGGCCGCGTAGGCATCCTGGTTGACGGTTTCGGGTGCGTCGACCACCGCCTGATTGACGTCGACGACGGTACCGGCCAGCGGGGCGTAGACGTCGGCGGCGGCCTTGACCGATTCGACGACTGCCGCTTCCTGGCCGGCAACGAACTCGCTTTCGAGCCCCGGCAACTCGATGAATACCAGATCACCAAGCAGTTCCTGCGCATGCTCGGTAATGCCGATACTGATCGTGCCGTCCGCTTCGGCGCGGACCCATTCGTGACTGCTGGTGTACTTGAGGTCGGCAGGGATGTTCATGTTTTCTCCTGGGTAGTGGTTCAAGGTGACGGTCGCCGCGGCGACTCATGTGGTGTCCCGCTGCAAATCCTGCGAGAGGGGCGGGGTGTGGAAATGGTCGAGGCCTTCATGACCAGCGGCCCGTTCGAGCCGTCACGCGCAGGGCCTCAAGTCCGGGAAGCAGGCATTCAGACGCGGATCGTGCCGTTGCGCACGAAGCAGGGTTTGACGACCCTGGCGGCCAGCAGCTTGTCGCGTATCGCTACCAGGACGTCGTCGCCGATCGCCACGCCGAGCGGTAACCGGGCCAGGGCAATCGATTGCTGCATCGTCGGCGAGAACGTGCCGCTGGTGATTTCGCCGTTGCCCGCGCCCGTCAACACCTTCTGGTGCGCACGCAACACGCCGCGGTCGACCAGCACCAGACCGAGAAACTGACCCTGGCGGGGTCTCGACAGCAGTGCGGTCTTGCCGACGAAGTCGCGCGGCGACAGCAGGTCCACGGTCCAGGCAAGGCCGGCGTCAAGGGGCGATACGGTCTCGTCCATATCCTGGCCATAGAGGTTCATGCCGGCCTCGAGACGCAGGGTGTCACGCGCACCCAGACCACAGGGCCGCACGCCCGCCGCAGCGAGCGCTTCCCAAAGATGTTCGGCCTGGTCCGCGGGCAGGGTGATCTCGTAACCGTCCTCGCCGGTATAGCCGGTGCTGGCGATGAAATACTCGCCGACGGTGGCGGCAAAGAAAGGCTTGAGGTCGGCGCAGGCAGAACGACATTCCGGCAGCACCTGCCAGACCTTGTGGCGCGCGTTCGGCCCCTGCACGGCGATCATCGCCAGAGCATCGGCGCCATCACGCCGCTGCCTGAGAGTGGCGGCAAGCTGCCACTCGTCCAGGCGGTCAGTCATCCACGCCAGATCCTTGGTCGCCGTACCGGCATTGACCACGAGGCGGTAGCGGGTGTCGTCGAGATAGTAGACGATCAGGTCGTCGATCACGCCGCCGGCCTCGTTAAGCATCGCGCTGTACAGGGCCTTGCCCGCGACCTGCAGGCGATCGACGTTGTTGGCGATCAGGCGCCGCAGGAAGGCCTTGGCATCGGGGCCGTCGAGATCGACCGCGCACATGTGCGAGACGTCGAACATGCCCGCGTCGCGGCGCACGGCGTGGTGTTCCTCGATCTGCGACCCGTAGTGCAGGGGCATTTCCCAGCCACCGAAATCGACCATGCTTGCACCGCTGCGACGGTGGCTTTCGTTGAGGGCAGTTTTCTGCATCGTATCAATCCATAAGGTGAGTCTGTTGGAGTCGATTCGAGAACGAAAAAGGGGCGAACTCGACTCGAGTTCACCCCCCTGTCCATGTACCTGAGAGATTGTCGCGCTGTAACCGTGAATCGCAGCCGCTCTTGCCCCATCGGTGGGCGCCTCGCGACAAGCGGGCGCCGCTCTCCAGAGTTCATTGCACGAACGGTTCATCTGCCTGAGCGTTTCCGGGTGGATTGCGCCTTCGGCGGCGGCGTGGCCGCGCTCTCCCATTCGCGCCGCAACTATAGCGCGCAGCCGCCCCGGTTCGCAAGGTGATCATGGCTGTCGCGCCGCCACGCTTTTCCAGGATTGGAATTCCTGCGGCCGGCATACTGCCCGGATTGTGGCTGCGGTTGGCGTGGGGCGAGCCGCGCGCATGCCGGCGATCGTCAGTCGCTCGAAGGTGCCAAGTGTCGACTATTTTTACACTCGGCTTGTCGGAGAGTGCCGAAATATTTCTAAGCATCTGGTTTCACGGAAGATTAAATTTTAGGCATGGAATTTGCTCTTTCAACCCTGAGTCAGGTTTTGTTGAGGGCATCGATTTTTGCTTATGCGTGTCTCTGCGTTAGTGCCCGAAGACCAAGACTTGTGAAGCCTATTTAAACCCCCATCAACCGGTTTGTGAAACGGGCCGGTGGCCGAAGTGAAGGAGTTCTCGATGAATGTATTGCGTAGCAAGACAAAAATAGCGGTAGCTGTTCTGGCTCTGGCCGCCTCCGCCGGCGCGTCGGCGGCCCCGATCGCGATGAGCGTGAGCAGTATCACGGGCGGTTATCTGTTGTGGAACGATGTCGGCGGTGGTGCTTACCAAGACGGCCAGGTGAAGGGCGTTCCCAGGCTGACGCGGTTGCTCTGGCTGGGGCGCTGGCCGGCAATGCCGCGGCACCTGGCGGCAACGTCGAATTGAGCAAGTTTGGCGGCCCTGTTACCACCCTCAATGGCACCTTCGGTGGCAAGAGCATCCGCCTGGAAAGCCTGGAAAGCGGACTGGACCCTGGAAGAGACCGGGAATTGGGTAGCTACGGCACTGACCAAGCGCTACATCGAGGGTGCGGCGCACGAAGCTGGTATGAGCCTCACCCCCGCCCAATACACCGCTGCAGTCAACGCCTTCTTTACGCCGACGGTCTCTCTGGGGGGGCTTGCGCCTTGGCAGTATGTGAGTGACCCGAACATCTCCTACGCCGAACTTGATGGCCATACCGTCCACATCGGCCTGGCCGGGTTCATCGACGCACGTCCCGTCCTGACAGCCTTGTTCGGCCCTTGCCGGCACTGGATCCTGCAAGTGAGCGAGGTTGTTGAGGTAACTTTCGGTTCGGCACACGACTACCTGTTCAGCTTTTGCTACGCCATCCCGGTGTTCGCGCCCTCGGCGTGACGGCTGTCCTACACCGGCAACTACGACGTGACCATTCCCGAACCCGAATCCCTGGCTCTGTTTGGCATCGGCCTCGTCGGCCTGTTCCTCGGCCGTCGTCGTCGCGTCTGACACGTCTGAACCTCCTCGGCGCGAAAGCGCCTGCGGGATGTGCAAGCGGAGCCCGAAAGGGCTCTGCTTGTGTAGGGCCACTGAAGTGGAAGGGCGGCTTGGTGAGTTGGGACGATTGATGGCGGGCTGGCGCTCTGAGGCAGCTTATTGTGGAGGTGGCTGTGGAGTTGGCCGTATTATTTGGTGTTTGTCTGTTGATCTCCGGTGTGGTGATCCGATTGAGCGTCGGTCTGGCCGCGCGTTTCGGAATCATGGACTGCCCGGGCGGACACAAACAGCACGCCGCCAGCACACCCTTCGTTGGCGGTTTCGGGCTGATCGCCGTTCTCATCGGTGCGGCCCTGCTTGGCGACCCGATTTTCAGCGAGATCCCTTTTCTTCCCCTTGCCGCGATTCTGGTTGGATCGGTGACCATCTTCCTGACCGGCCTTGCCGACGATATCTGGCACCTCAGTTTCAAACCACGTCTGGCCATTCAGGCCCTGGTGGCGTTGTCGATGGTTTTTCTCGGCGGCGTGGAACTCGACTCGCTGGGTGAACTTCTGCCGGGATTGCACCTCAATCTCGGCTGGTTAGGCGTCCCCCTGACGATCTTCGCTACCATCGGCCTGATCAACGCCGTGAACATGATCGACGGCGTCGATGGTCTGTCCGGATCGGTGAGCATGGTCAGTCTGGCGCTGATCGCCCTGGTGGCTTATGCCGGCAATGCCGGCGGCTATGTCATTTTCATCGTTGCCCTGATGGGCGGTGTCGGGGGATTCCTGTATTACAACCTGCGTTATCCAGGCAACAGTCGGGCACGCGTCTTTCTCGGCGACAATGGCAGCATGTTGCTCGGATTTCTGTTCGCGTGGCTGTTGATCGCCCTGTCGCAGGGGAGCCATGCGGCGATGACCCCGGTCACCGCGTTGTGGCTGTTCGCCTTGCCGCTGATGGATACCGTCGGGGTCATGTTGCGCCGTATCTGGTTGGGCAAGTCGCCGTTCCGCCCCGATCGCCATCACTTGCATCACCTCTTCATTCGCGCCGGGTTTCGCGTCTGCGATGTCGTGCTGGTCGCCACGGTCATGCAGATCGTTCTCGGTCTGGTCGGCGTCGGCGGCCTGCTTCTGGATGTGCCCGATTATCTGATGTTCGGGTTGTTCCTCGCCGTCTTCGCGGTCTATTTCCTGCTGATCCTGCGTCCCTGGCGCCTGGTGCCGGGATTGTGCCGGCTCAATCGCTCGCTGGGGCTGCCCTCGGTGCACATCCGCGGCCTCTTTGTCGGCTCGCTGCGCAAGGAGCAGTGGCCGGAGATCCTGAGGCTGATTGCCGCGGAACTGGGTACCGCCTATGCCTACCAGTTCAATGTCTACCAACTCGGCGAGTCGACGCTCGACGGCCGCAATGTCTATTGCGTGGTGCACGTTCCTGCCGAGGGCAACGATCTTCTGATCGGCAGGATCCGCCGTGATGCGATGCGTATCAGAAGGCGTCTTGCCAGGCAGCAGGGTTTGGCGGTGCGCCTGTTCGTCTGTCGCGATGTCGAGAACGAACTGGGCGACGAACTCATGGCCCGGGACGGCAGCCGGTCCGCCGATCGTCGTGGTGTCAGGCGTACGCTGATCTACTCGGCGGAGCATGGGCAGAAACTGGTCCATGGCGATGACGGGAACTTTGAACTCAGTGTTCCGCCGGCGTGCAGGTGATTTGACATGTTCAAGAGGATTCTCACGGTCTGTACCGGCAATATCTGTCGCAGCCCGGCAGCCGAGTTCATGCTGCGGCAGCGTATTGAAAAAGCAGGCAAGCGGGTGGAAGCCCGCTCGGCAGGCATCGGCGCATTGGTCAATCATCCTGCGGAAGAAGCCACCTGCGCGATGATGAACGCGCGCGGTGTGGACCTGAGCCCACACCGCGCCAGCCAGTTGACGCGTGAGCGGCTGCGCTGGGCCGAACTTGTGCTGGTCATGGAAAACCATCACCGGGACGCGGTGCTGGCGATGGACCCGACGGCACGTGGCAAGACTTTCCTGCTCGGGCACTGGACAAAGACCGAGATTCCCGACCCGTATCGGCGCGGCGATGCTGCCCATGCCGAAGCCCTGCAATTGATCGAGGCCGCGCTTGAACCCTGGGTGAACAAACTCTGCTGATCCAGGGTGAATCGCTCTTTCGCCAGGTTCCTCGGGGATGTGAAATAAAACACTGGCAGTTGCGGCGACCGGCGTTATCCTTCAAAGCTGATTTAACAAACTCCCCCAGCAGCATCAGCACCCAGGCGCGCAGACAGCCGCGCGCGGTCAAGGAACTTGCATGGCAATATGTGCAAGCGGTCTGCAGCGGGTACCTGGCGTGCCTCCGGGGAGTGCGGCAGTGCGGGCCCCGATCGGCTGTGCGTTGCGGAGTGGCTTTGCGGCGGACCGGCGCGCGATGTAAACTGCGCGGCGCCCCTTGTCGAGACGAGACGTCTTCGGCAAACCAGATGAGGAACAACTATGAGGAGTTCAGCATGAACATGTCTTCGGCTCTGCCTGACGGGGTTCGTTCCCTCCTGGCGTGCCTTGCCGCGAGCATCCTGGCCGGCTGCACCATCGTTCCCGGCAACCAGGGCTACAGCAACCGCGACGAGTCGGAGGTCAGGCTACCGGTGCAGCAGGGCGACGTGCTGGCGCCGGCGAACATCAAGATCAAGCCGATCACCGCCGAACTGATCATCGACCTGTTCAAGTCCGCACGACCGCCAACCGGCGACGGGACCAGTACCGCGAAGGTGGCCAGCAAGAACAATCTTCGCTTTACCGGGGACCAGCCCGCGGCAGTGCCCGAGTACCGCCTCGGACCGGGCGACATCGTCTCGATCATCGTCTGGGACCACCCTGAACTGACCATCCCGGCCGGCAGCTTCCGCTCCGCCGAGCAGGCCGGCACGGTGATCGCCGAAGACGGGACGATCTTCTTCCCTTACGTCGGAGTGATCAAGGCACAGGGCAAGACGACCAGCGAGTTGCGCGCGATCCTGTCGACCAAGCTCGCCAAGTTCATCGAGAGGGTGCAACTCGACGTCCGCATGGTCGCTTTCCGCAGCCAGCAGGTGTATGTCGTCGGCGAAGTGGCCAAGCCGGGGATTCAGCAAGTCACCGACATTCCGATGACCGTCCTCGACGCGGTCAATCGCGCTGGTGGCTTCACTCCCGAGGCCGACTACAGCCGCGTGTTGCTCACCCGCCGCGGCACGACGTATCTGGTCGACATTCAGGCGATGTACGACTACGGTGTACGTGAGCAGAACGTGATGCTCGAGCAGGGCGACATCGTCAATGTCAGCGACCGCAGCTACAACAAGATCTTCGTCCTTGGCGAGGTCACCAAACCGGGTTCACTGGTGATGAACAAGAAGCGCTCGACGCTGGCCGAAGCGCTCAGCGATGCCGGCTACATCAACCAGACCACGGCCGATCCCCGCTGGATCTACGTGATGCGCGGCGATACCGAGGAGCCGCAGTTGTACCATCTGGATTCGCGCGCGCCGGACGCGATGTTGCTCGCCGACCGCTTCCCGCTGCGGCCGCGCGACATCGTCTACGTCGACACGGCGCCGGTGGTTCGCTGGCAGCGCGTGATCGCCAACATCCTGCCGACCGCGACGATGCTCAATCTGACCAGCCAGACCTATTACCCCCTGTTTGGCGGACGACAGCCTTCGCGCTGAACCTGATGCGGGTCGCCGTGCGGGCGGCCCGTGGGTTGCCAGGCTCGCCGCCTGGGAATCGCGACCTGCTCAACACGCCTAGCTGACCGGCAACCGCTACCTCGGACGACACATGGACAACGATCAATCAAGACCCTCATTCAACGCGGCCGGCGTCGCGGGTGTGGCCGGCACTGCCATGCCGACGCCGCCGATGCACCAGATTGCCCCGGAAGAAGACGACGAGGGCCTGGCGCTGGGTGAAATCATCGCCGTACTGATGGACTATCGCTGGCTGATCGCCGCGATCTGCCTCATGGCGCTGTTCCTGGGGCTGGTCTGGGTGTTTGCCAGCAAGCCGGTGTACCGAGCGGATGGCCTGCTGCAGGTCGAAGAAAAGAGCTCCGGTATGGGCTCGCTGAAGGCTCTGCAACCGCTGCTGGGTGACGATACGACGGTGTCGGCGGAACTCGAAATCCTCAGTTCGCGAATGGTTCTCGGACGCGTGGTCAACAAGCTCAAGCTCGATCTCGTCGCCGTGCCGCGGACGCTGCCGGTGATCGGCGGCGCGATTGCCCGGCGCTACCAGGGCGACGAGCCGAATTCGCCGTGGCTGGGACTCTCCAGTTTTGCCTGGGGTGGCGAACGGATTCAGGTCGACTCGTTCGACGTTCCCGCCGATGCCCTCGACGACCGTCATACCCTGATCGCCACGGCGGGCGGGGGCTTCGAGCTCTTCGACGCGGACGAGCAACTGGTCCTGAAGGGAACGGTCGGGAAGCGCGCCGGCGAACGCGGCTACTCGATCTTCGTGGCCGATCTGCAGGCGCGTCCGGGTACGCAGTTCCGCCTGATCAAGCGCTCCGCCGAAGCGACGATCGACGATCTGCGTCGCAACTATTCGGTGAAGGAACGCGGCAAGAAGTCCGGCGTCCTCGAACTGAGCCTGCTCGGACAGGATCCCCAGCAGATCGGCGTGATCCTCGACGACATCCTCAACACCTACGTTCGCCAGAACGTCGAGCGGCGCTCGGCCGAAGCGGAAAAGACCCTCAAGTTCCTGGAAACGCAGCTACCGGCGCTCAAGACACAGGTGGACAGCGCCGAGGCGGCCTATAACAACTATCGCCAGAGCCGCGGTTCGCTCGATCTCAATCTGGAGACGCAGGGCATCCTGAAGTCGCTGGTCGAGGTCGAAAACGCCGCCGTGCTGCTCAAGCAGGAACGTGACGAACTGCGGCAGAACTTCACTCCGGAGCACCCGCGGATCCAGGCGATGGATAACAAACTGCAGCGTCTCAACGAGCGCCGCCGGCAGTTTGAAGCGGATGTTTCGCGTCTGCCCGATACGCAGCAGACCGTCCTGCGTCTCGCCCGCGACGTGGAAGTGTCGACCAAGTTGTATACCGAGCTGCTCAACACGGCGCAGCAGTTGCGCGTCTCGAAAGCCGGTACGGTCGGTGACGTGCGCGTCATCGACATGGCTGCCGTCGCGCGCAAGCCGGTCGGCGCCGGCGCGGTGTCCATCCTGGCGATCGCCCTGCTGCTCGGCTTGTTGTTCAGCCTGGTGGTGATCTGGTTGCTGCGTTCCCTGCGCGTAGTCGTCGAGGACCCGGAGATCATCGAGGCGCAGCTCGGTCTGCCGGTCTATGCCACAGTACCGCACAGCAAGGCCGAACTGGAATTGCATCGCAAGGCACAAAGCGGTGTCGGCGAGTTGCTGGCGGTCGTCTATCCGCAGGAAGACGCGGTCGAGAGCCTGCGCGGGCTGCGCACGACGCTGCACTTCGCACTTCTCGACGCGCAGCACAACTCGCTGCTGATCACCGGCCCGAGCCCGGGTCTGGGCAAGAGCTTCATCTCCAAGAACCTCGGCGTGGTCCTGGCGCAGGTCGACAAGAGTGTCGTTCTCGTCGATGGCGACCTGCGCCGCGGGCACCTGCACAAGGAATTCAGCATCGAGCGCGCGGTTGGCGTTTCCGAGTACGTTGCCGGTCAGGCTTCGCTCGAAGACATCCTGAAGCCCACCTCGGTGCCCAAGCTGTGGGTGGTCACCACCGGCCAGATTCCGCCGAATCCCTCCGAACTGCTGATGCACCCGCGATTCGAAGCGCTGCTGGTCGAACTCGGGGCACGTTTCGACACCGTGATCGTTGATGCGCCGCCGGTGCTCGCGGTCTCCGACGCCGCGATCATCGGGCGGCATGTGGGAGCCACCCTGATGGTCGCCCGTGCTGGCAAGCACCCGATTCGCGAGCTTGAGCAGGCCGTCAAGCGGCTCAATCAGGCGGGCGTGCAGGTCAAGGGCTTTGTCTTCAATGACCTCAACGTCAGCCGCCAGAGCTACCGCTACGGCTACAAGGGCTACGTTTACCGTTATTCGTACAAGAACTAGGTCCGGCGGCGGCGCCGGAAGTCCCGACCGGAAGCCGGCTCACGACCCGGCCGCGCGGGCGCGCCGCCGCCGCGCCTCGTAGAGGCAGACGCCGGTGGCCACCGAGACGTTCAGGCTGGCCACCGATCCGAGCATCGGGATGCTCACCAGTTGATCGCAGGTTTCCCGCGTCAGGCGACGCAGGCCCTCGGCTTCCGCGCCGAGCACCCAGGCGCTGGCGATCGGCCAGTCGGCGGCATAGAGGTCCTCGCTGGCATCGGCGTCGGTGCCGACCACCCAGATCTCGCGCTCCTTGAGTTCGCGCAGGGTGCGTGCGAGATTGGTGACGGTGATGTAAGGCACCGTCTCGGCGGCCCCGCTGGCCACCTTTACCGCCGTCTGGGTCAGGCCGACGGCACGATCCTTGGGGGCGATCACCGCGTGCGCGCCGACGGCATCGGCGACGCGCAGGCAGGCCCCGAGATTGTGCGGATCCTGGATGCCGTCGAGGACCAGCAGCAAGGCCGGCTCTTCGAGCGTATCAAGCACGTCGTCGAGCGCGACGTGACGCTGTGTTGGATCGACGGTGGCGATCACTCCCTGGTGTCGGGCGCCGGGCGCCATCGCCGCCAGGCGCCCGGACTCCACCGGCAGCACGCGCACCTTGGCGAACTCCGCCTGCGCCAGCAGGTCGCGCAGCCGTGCGTCGTGGCGACCGGCATCGACGTAGATCTCGTGCATCGCGCCGGGGTCGTGGCGCAATTTGGCGAGTGTGGCATGGAAGCCGAAAATCAGGCGCGAAGGAGTGGGCATGGGACGGACCGCAGCGTTGGGGGAGCCGGCGATTCTACCAGCTTGTGGCGCCCCCAGCCGGGGCAGGCCGGGGGCGAATGAAACGGTGGGTCGCGGGCCTCGTCACGTATTCAGCGTCCGCAGGCAATCGTTTCGAGTGTGCGTGACCGCCAGTCGAGCACCGCCGTGCGGATCGCCATCTGTTCGCCGAGTTGCGGGAATTCGGCGCGAATGACATCGGCGGCGAAAGTGGACAGGAAGCGCGACTTCAGTTCCGCGCGTGCGCGGTCCACGCCGATTTCGTCGTAGGGCACCGAGGCCAGCAGCAGAAAACCGTCGGAGGGGATGCGGCCGGCGTGCATGTTGGCTTCGATGATGCCGGCCGCGCGGCGGATCGGGACGTCCAGATTCGGGCTGTAGGGACCGATGATCAGCGCGATGTTGGGAGTATGCAGGAAGTCGAAGCCGCGCCCCAGGCAGATCATCCACTCGCGGTGTTCGATGTCCAGCAGGCGTTCGTTGCGGCGAATCTGGGCACGCACGTTTTCGATGTGTTCGAGGTTGCCGTACAGCAGCGGCAGCAGGTCGGCGCGCATGCGTGCCGGCATGTCCGGCAGCAGCGCGGCGAGGCGCAGTTCCAGCGTTGCCCGGTCGGTGGAGTTCAGCGTCGCCAGGTCGAGCTTGTCGCCGGCCGTGCCGTGGATCACCAGGGCATCCTCGTCGGTTTCGAAACCGCAGACCAGCGGATAGACGGTGTCGTGATTGCTCCCGAAAATGTGCTCGATCTGGCGGCGGATCTCGTCGGTGTGGGCGATCGCCGCCGCCGTGTCGTACTGGAAGCCGGCGCAGCCGCGGCGGGGGTCGCCCTGCGAGTAATGGTAGGTGACCAGAAAGACGACGTGGCGCCCGGCGCTGACCACGCGCTGCACGTGGTGGGCCAGCACTTCCCCGAGGTGCGGCCAGCCGAGGTCGAAGATGCCGCCGAGGTTGCGGAAGGGCATCAGGATGCCGACCGGAGTGTTGGTTGCCACGGGGATGTTGATGCGCCCATCCATGCACTTGAGGACGGCGATCGCCGTCGGGTGCGCGGCCAGGTAGCGTTCGCGCGCCAGCCAGGCTTCCGGGCTGCGAAAGATCGCGCTATGACGGTCGGCCAGGCCGAAAAGCCAGTCGATGCGTTCCCCGATGGGGTTTCCGTGGATGTCCATGACGGCCTCCAGAGTGAGCATGCGGCGAGACGCCGGCCGCGCCTTCCATGACGCAGGATACAAGTCAACGCGTACAAGTATCTTCGCCGTCGGCGTTGAGGTCAAACCCCTTGCGCAGGCTTTCTGTAGGTCGCGATCGAAGTGGCTATCGTTGCCGCGGCGGGCCGGCACCTGATCGATGTCGGCCCGCCGCGTGTAACGGGTCAGCGCCGCCGCGTCAGAGTCAGGCCCAGCAAGCCGCCGGCGAACAGCATGAGCATCGTCGGTTCCGGAACCACGTCGAATTCGACGACGTAGCCATTCACCAACCAGTCGCTGTTGAGGTCGTTCCAGCCCTTGCCGTCGCCGGTAATCCCGTGCTGAAAGACTCCGGCATTTTCGCCGTCAATGCCGGAGTCGTTCGGCTCGCCCGGCCACCAGTTGTTGTACGAGAAGGATTCGCCATTCACCCATGTCCATCCCCCATCGGGCTCGCTCGACCCGACGGGCTGAAAGAGGCCCAGCCAGTGGTTTTCCAGACCGTCGCCACCGAAGCTGGCGGTAAGGAAACGGCTTTCCTCAGCTGAACCAACGGTCACGAGATGCCCGCTCGCGCCGAAATGGCTTGTCGTCTGGGCGGCGGCTCTGGCGTCCGCCCAGACAATACCGCCGCTGACTTCGATCACCTCGTAATAATGGCCATTCACATCCCAGCGGGTAGGCGCTGAAATCGCCGTTGCGGCTGCCACTGACAGCACGGTGCCTAGCAGGGCACGGGCAGCGTTGCGGCTCCAGTGTTGCTTGCTCATGATTCGATATCCTCCCGTCAAATAGGCGCGACCCTCCCGCGGGCCACGCGGGAAAAAACAGGCAAGTTTTGTTCCCTAAAAATATATCCATATTTTTATCATGGGCTTGAGGACGCACGCGGGCGAGAACCGCGCCCCGGAGCGCGGTGAGTGTAAAAATATTCGACAGTCGTGGCCGGGGCTCTTGATTGGGGAGGGAGCGAAGTCGGCTGCCAATCGCTCAGCTACGCTCGGGAACTTCACCAGGCTGTGCCGCCGGCAGGACCGCGAGCAGTGCATTCCAGGCAGTCTTGAGGTCGGCGGAAACCTGGTCGATCAGTTCGTTGTGTTCGGCGAGGGCCTGCTCTTCCTTCAACAGGCTTTCCAGGTCGGCGGCAATGCTGGCGAGGGTCACCAGCCCGAGCATGCCGGCAGTCCCCTTGAGACTGTGAGCGATGCGTTGTGCGGCAGGCCGATCGCCACGGGCAAGATGGCCATCGAGGGTCGCCAGGTCTTCCGCATGCGCCAGAACGAACTTCCTGAGCAGCGCGAGGTAACGGTCGACCTTGCCTCTGAGGTATCGCAGACCCTGGTCTACGTCGATGCCCGGGAATTTGCGCAACTCCTCCAGATTCGTTGCCGGTGGCGAAGCCACGTCGGTTCGGGACGTCCTGCCCGGGAGTCCGCCACTGCCTGTCGGCAGCCAGCGCGCCAACGCTTCGTAGAGTTGCGCCGGGCTGACAGGCTTGGTCAGGACATCGTTCATGCCCGCCACCAGACAGGCGCGGCGGTCCTCGGCAAAGGCGTTGGCGGTGAGCGCCAGGATCGGCGTAGTGGCATGGGCCGGCAGGCGGCGAATGGCCCTGGTTGCCTCGATCCCGTCCATTTCCGGCATCTGCATGTCCATCAGGATCAGGTCCAGGCGTTCGGCAATGGCCTTCTCCAGCGCAATGCGCCCATTCGGGGCGACGACGACATCCAGTTCGGCGGCATGCAGCATCTGCTGCACGACTTCGGTGTTGATCGGGTGATCTTCGGCAAGCAGGATGCGTGCGCCACGATGCTGCGCGCGCAAACGGTGTTCGGCCGACAGGGGCAGGTTGGCGTCGTTGACCGTTGGCATCGGGCCGTGGCCGTGTTGCAGGATGATGGTGAACCAGAAGGTGCTGCCTTGCCCGACGGTGCTGTCGGCTCCGACTTCTCCGCCCATCATCTCGACCAGGCGCTTGGTCAGGGAAAGGCCGAGACCAGTGCCGCCGTACTTTCTGGCGGTCGAACTGTCCGCCTGATGGAAGTTCTCGAACAGATGCGCCAACTGCTCGCTGCTCAGGCCGATGCCGGTGTCGGCGACCTCGAAGCGCACCAGCAGTTCATCTGCGCGCGTTTCCAGCAGCAAGGCACGCACGCTGATCGTTCCGCGCTCGGTGAATTTGACGGCATTGCTGGCGAGGTTCAGCAAGGCCTGCCGCAGCCGCGTCACGTCGCCGCGCAACCACAAGGGGACGCCGTCCGGATCGATCTCGACGACGAGGCCCTTGCCCTGCGCCGTGTCGCGGATGATCGAGGCGACATTGTCGATCACCGCCGAAAGATGGAAATTGGCGGATTCGAGTTCCATGCGGCCGGCCTCGATCTTGGACAGGTCGAGGATGTCGTTGATGATCGACAGCAGGTGTCGGCTCGCGACTTCCATCTTCTGCAGTCGCTCGGTCTGCTCCGGCGGCAAGGTGCCGGCCTGCATCAGGTGGTTGAGGCCGAGAATGGCGTTGAGCGGCGTGCGGATCTCGTGCGACATGTTGGCGAGGAAGGCGCTCTTCGCCCGGTTGGCGGATTCCGCGGATTCCTTGGCCTGCTGGATATCCAACTCGGCCTGCTTGCGCGCGGAAATGTCGGTGATGAACTCGATCAGTCGATCCGGATCGCCGGCCTTGCCGGGCAGGTAATAGGCGGCCACCTCGACCGGAATGGTCCTTCCATCCTTCGCGTGCGCGAGGATTTCGACCTGGAGCCGGCCCTGGGTTCGACAGATGTCGACCAGTTCGAGAAATTGCTGCTCCCCCATGTCCGGGGCAATATCATGGACGGTGGCCTGCAGCATTTCCGCTTCGGAGTAGCCGACAAGCTGGCAGGCGAAGGGGTTGATGTAGACAAATTCACCGCTATCCGTGTTCACCCAGGCAATGCCGATCCCGGCCTGGTTCATGGCGAACTCGGTGTCGCGCAGTTTGGCGTAGCTGGCTTGCAGGTCGGCCGTGTTTTGCCGCACCCGCGCTTCCAGATCTTCGTTGTTGCGACGCATCGCCTCTTCGGCGGCCCTGAGCGGGCCGATGTCCATACCCGCGCCAACCAGGATGGGCTGCCCGCTCATCTCGATGCGCCGGCCGGTGAAGTAATACGGGAGGTGCTGGCCGTCCTTCGTCACCAGGCTGGCTTCGATATCGCTCTGACCTTCCAGGAAGACCTGCTCGATGCGTTCGGCAACGTGCCCGCGATCCTCGCCCTCGAAAAGGTCCAGCGCATTGAAGTGGCGCAACTCCTCCGCGCTGCGTCCCGTCACCTGCTCGAAATGGTGGTTCCAGAAGGTGAAGATACCTTTTGCATCGATGGCATAGAAAACGCCGGGGATCGATTCCAGCAGGGTGTCGCGAACCCGACGCTCTTCCTGCAGCGCCGCCTCGGTCTGCTTGCGCAGCGTGATGTCCTGCACCGTACCCAGTCCGCGGCGCGCCTTGCCGTCGGCATCGCGCTCGATGATCGCCCGTTCACGCACCCAGCGGGTCTCGCCGGCGGCGAGGATGCGATGTTCGATGTCGTACTCGGCGCCGTCGAGCGTCGCCTGCCATGCGGTGGCCACGCGCTCCCGATCGTCGGGATGGATGCAGGAGAAAAAGCCATCGATGGTCATCGGCGTACCTGGTGGCAGGCCGAAGAGGCGATAGCTTTCGTCCGACCACTCGAGCCGGTTGGCTGCGATGTCCAGTATCCAGCTCCCGACATGCGCCACCGCCTGCGCCCGATTGAGGGCTTCGCGGCTTTCGCGCAGCGCTTCTTCCTGGTTCCGCATCTCGGTGATGTCATGGGCGATGCCGAGCACGCCGATCGGGCGGCCATCGGCCGCGATCATCGGCGTCTTGGTGGTTCTCAGCAGCGCGCGGTGGCCGTCGTCGGCATAGGTGATCCACTCCTCGTTGAGCGTCGGTTTGCCGGCGGCAGCCGCCGCACGATCATGGCCGCGGAAGACGTCAGCCTGTTCCCTGGACAAGAAGTCGTAGTCGGTCTTGCCGACTATCTCGGCTTCGGCCTTGCCGAAGAACTTTTCGAACTCGAGGTTGCAGGCCAGATAAACCCCTTCGGCGTTCTTCAGCCAGATCAGATTGGGGATGGATCGAATCAGCGTCTTGAGCAATTCCCTTTCCGCTTCGCGGGCTTCGCTCAAGCTGTGGCGTAACTGATCGGCCAGCCGACGTAAAACAAGCTGGGTTCCGAGCAGCAAACCGATAAGGATGGCCACGAGAAGGAGGGCCACGATCGCCGATTGCTTCAGCCAGATGCTGTTGATGTGGGATTGCGGAATGCCCACCAACACCGTGAAACCATACTTTGCGCTGCGATGGTAGGCCTGGATTCGGCTGACGCCATCGGCGGCTGCCGAAGCGCTGGTGTATGTGCCATGCGGCGAACCCTGGTCCAGGGCCTTCTGCAGTTCTTCGGAAACGCGGTTGTCGCCGATGGGTAACGCTGGCGTCGCACCAAAGTTTGTCCCCGCCACGACGTGCATGTTCCGGTCGCGCAGGATGATTTCACCGCCAGAAACAAGATTGAACTGCGCGAAACTCTTCGACAGGTCGTCAACGAATATCGAGGCATAGACCAGGCCTGCAAATGACTGGTCCGGGTTGTTGATCCGGCGGGCCATCAACCAGATCCATTTCTGCGAGATTTTCCCGATAATCGGTTCGGCAATGACCATGCCCAGATTCGGGTTCTCCTGCAGTTGCCTGTAATAGTCACGCTGGGCAAGGCTGGCGCGTTCGGAGGGCTCGACGCCGCGGCCATAGATGGTTTCTCCTTGCGGGTTGGTTGCCCTGAGAAGATCGATGCTTGGAAACCGGTCCTGCTGCCTGCCCAGGAAAGTCGTGACACTTTCGTACGTGTTCTGGCGAGCCGATATCTGGCGCTCGATCTCGTCCGCCGAGACCAGCAGGACGTAATCGATGTCTGCCAGTTCATCCTCTACTGCATGGGCAATCGTCTGCGCCAGGTTCTGCACAATTTCCGATTGATCATCATTCACCCATCGATGCAGGTTCATGATCGTCACAATGGCCATGATTGTGACCAGCACGCCAATGGTGATCGATGCGGAAACAACGAGAGTCAGGTTTTTTTTCATGCGGAGTGGTGGCGTTGGTGCGCTATCAGAAGTCATAAGGTTCCATGGAACGGGATTTCTCATTTCCGGGAGGAACTCAGGCGATTTTCGCGCCTGGTCAT
>JADKBU010000043.1 GCA_016714935.1 Candidatus Accumulibacter propinquus
TCACCGAGAACGAGATCAACTTCCTCGCTTTCCCGGCGGTGCCGCACAGCCTGATCCTCTTCGGCGCCGGGTACGGCTTCGAGATGCTGCGCGAGGTGGCATGGCTGTCGCGCTGCCGCATCCATTACTGGGGCGACATCGACACCCACGGCTTCGCCATCCTCGACCAGTTGCGCGCCCATTTCGCCGACGTCGAATCGTTCCTGATGGATCGTGCGACGCTGCTGGCTTTCGCCACGCACTGGGGCGAGGAGGACCGGCAGACGCTGCGCGAGCTGCCACGACTGAACGCGGAGGAGGGCGCCCTGTACGACGACCTGCGCGACAACCGCCTGCGCAGGAATCTGCGTCTCGAACAGGAGCGGATCGGTTTTGGCTGGGTCGAGGCGGCGCTGGCGGCTTTGGCGTGACAGGTTGCTGCAAGTCCGCCTGATCGATCCTCAGGTTCGCTCAGACCAGCGCCAGCGCGACCCGCCGTCCGGCCCGAGTAGCCGTGCTGCCTGCCTTGCGGATAACCATACGGCCCGAATTCCCATGTCTGCCGCCTCGGCGCCCGCGCGCACTGCCTTCTATCGCCGCCGTCTTATGCGATCGGCTTGAAGCGTGCGGCGATCAGGTGATCCACCGACACCGCGCCCGGTCCGCGGGCGATCAGGAAGACCAGCACGCTGGCCCAGACGCCGTGGGTCGGATAGGCGTCGGGGTAGACCAGGAACTGGATCGTCAAGGTCATTACCAGCAGACCGATCGCGGAGAAGCGTGTGGCCAAGCCGAGCAGGATCAACAGTGGAAACATATGCTCGGCGAAGGCCGCCAGCGGCGCCGCGAGTTCCGGCGCTACCAGCGGTAGCCGATATTCTTCGCGAAACAGACTCAGGGCGGAGTCCGAGAGCTGCGGCGCGCCGAAATGAAACTCGCCGCTGACGATGTCGATGACAAGGCCCTGTACCTTGGTTTGTCCCGACTTCCAGAAGATCGCCGCTATGGAAAAGCGGCCGAGCAAGGCGATCAGGCTATCGGGGATGCGCCCGAACAGGGCGATCAGCTTGAACACGAGGCCGATTGGACCGCTATTCCCAGCCTGGCTGGCTGCGTTAACGGTGGCGATGGAATTCATCATGCAGGTTCTCTTCTTGGTTGACACAGGTTGATGATGGCTCCGCCGCAGATCAGCATGCCGAGCACAGCGGGCAGATCGAAGGCGGGCTCGGTGTCCAGGGCAAACTGGGCTGCGGCGCCGAAGGCCAGGCCCTGCTGTAGGTGCAGGATGAATTGTGCCGTGGCGCACGGAATCCGCCGAATTTCGACGTCGATCCCGATGCGCAGGACGAGGGCCGATTCGGGCAGCGCGGGATCGACCGCCGTCAGGTCGGGCGTACCGTCTTGCGCCTGGTGCGCCGCCCACAGCGAAACCACGGCGTGGGCCGAACGCAGCACTGCCAGCGAGGGGTGCAGGTCGAAACCAGTTGCCGCCAGTGCCGGCGCATTCTCCAGCAGGGCCGCAAAGTCCGCGAGGCCAAGCGGCGCCGCATCGGCGGCGTGCCAGGCCTGCACGCGCAGCATCTCAAGCCGGGCGACGTCGGCCAGGTAGGGCAGGACGGCCGCCGGCGCAAAACCTTCGATGAATTCCGCCAGACCCGCGCCGTAGAGCGCCAGAACCGGCGAGCGCGGCGGATGGGTGCGGACGAACAGGCGCGCCATGGCGCGGAAGAATTCCTCGCCGACCAGATCCTGCGTCACCGGATAGCTGTCGGCCAGCGCGTCGATCAGCGAGACCATGACATTGTTGCGGTAGACGGCGAAACGCCGCGCCGGGTCCGAGCCGTTCCAGGCCATCAGGCCCGGTGGGCACAGCGGCTCGGCAGCCAGCACGGCTTCGGCGAAGTGCCGTTGCGCGCTCACGCGCAAGCCTCGGCCGGCGCGGTAGCGGCCAACTGCTGGCGCATGATCCGGTCCGCCCGCTGCGCCTCGGCGAGCAGGACCGGAAACACGGGGATGTCGCCGTCACGCTCGATCAGGGTCGGCAGCGGACCCAGCAGGTCCAGTGCGAATGCATAGAGATCCCAGACCACCTGCGCCACCGGCGCGTCGTGGCTGTCGATCAGCAGGGGATCTCCGGCGGCGTCGATGTCGCGGGCGAAGCCGGCCAGATGGATCTGGCCCACCGCCTTCAGCGGCAGGGCGCGGATATAGGCGCGCGGGTCGCGGTTGTGATTGACGCTGGCGACATGGACGTTGTTGACGTCCAGCAGCAGGCCGCAGCCGGTGCGGCGCACGACTTCACCGATGAAATCGGTTTCGGCCATGGTCGAGGCGGCGAATTCGACGTAGGTCGCGGGGTTCTCCAGCAGCATCCGCCGCTGCAAACGCTCCTGCACATGGTCGATATGCGCGCAAACCCGCGCCAGCGTGCCGACGTGATAAGGTGCCGGCAGCAGGTCGTTGAGATAGACCCCGCCGTGGCTGGACCATGCCAGGTGTTCGGAGAAGGATTCCGGCTGGTAACGCGCCAGCAGCGCGGCCAGCCGGTCCAGATGCGCGGCGTCCAGGGGCTCCTCGCCGCCGATCGACAGGCCGACGCCATGGATCGAAATGGGATGGCGTTGGCGAATGCGGCCCAGGTAGTGGTGGAAGGGTCCGCCGTCCACCATGTAGTTCTCTGCATGCACTTCGAAGAAGCCGACATCCGGCGCAGTGTCAAGGATCTCGCGAAAATGTTCCGGTTTGAGCCCGACCCCGCCGCGCGCGGGCAGGGTCGTGACGGGGAACGCGGGGGCATCGCCCTGGGATGGCCGGCAGTTGGCAGGGATCGTCATGGCGGATGCTCCGCGATCCGGATTTCGATCAGGCCTTCTTTTCCTTGAACTCGGCAAGCTGGCCCTTGCCGGTCGGCGAAGTCGAGGAAACAGTCTTTTCGCAGGTCCCCTTGGGCACCAGGGTCCAGGCATTGCCCTGGTAGTCGGTTTTCGAGGTACCGGCACATGAGGTGCCGGCGCCCGCCTTGCAGTCATTCTTGCCCTTGAGGGCGACGCCGTAGCATTTTTCCTTGTCGGCCGCGCTATCGGCGGCGAAAGCCGGGCTGGCGGCTACCGTCAGGGCGGCGCCGAGCGCCAGGGCCAGTGAAGCTGTCGTCATTGTCTTGTTCATCGGTACACTCCTTGTTTGGGTTGGATGGCTTGGTTTTCTGCAGTCACCCGAAGTTTCCCGGGCCTGCTGGACGATAGTCGGAGTCGCAGCCGATTCCTTACAACAACCCGGGAGTTTCTTCTCTGACGATTTCGCCCCGCAGCAGAACGCGCGGAGCCCCAGACAAATTTCGAGTGCAACGAGCAACTCGGCCGCGTCGTACAGGCGCGACGTGTCGGCAAGAAGCACGGTACCGACAACTATCGCCATGTCCATCAAGTGCCATCGCGCAACAAGGACGATGCCGTGATGGCCAACTGCAGAGGTGGGTGCGCTGAACGCTTGCGCTCTGCCCGCGCCCCGGCCAGGTCGCCGGGAAACCGTTCAAAGCTTGATCTGGATGCGTTTCTTGCCGCCGCCTTCATCCTTGCACCAGAGGACGGTCTTCCTGGCGCGAGTCGCCCATTCACGCACGTCCTTTTCGAAGGTCGAGCAATCGGCAACGACTTCGAGAATGTCTCCCGGTTTCATCCGGGTCGACTGGACGGTCACTTTCAGCGTCGGTTGCGGGCACTTGAGTCCAACGCAGTCAAGGATTTGGGTTGCCATTCTTCTTCTCCTTAGTTTTTAAATGGTCTTACCGCAAGGGCACGAACCTGATCAACGAATTCATTGGTGATCTGCGAAAACCTGTCTGCTTCCGCCGCCGAGACATAGTCAAAGCGAAAGCGCCGCGGATCGACGCCCAATTGTGGTACCAGGCGCTCCAGCAGTTCGGCCCGGCAGTAGGCGCGCAGGTTGCCCTCCTTGTAATGGCAGTCACCGGGATGGCAGGCCAGCACCAATACGCCGTCCGCCCCTTTCTGGAAGCATTCGAGGATCATGGTCGGCTCAACCCGGCCGGAACACATGACGCGGATCGCCGTCAGTTCTGCCGGCACCGGCAACTGGTTGGCACCCGCCTTGTCAGCGCCCGCGTAGGAACACCAGTTGCACAGGAAGGCAACAACTTTGACAGCAACGCCGGCAATGGCGTCAACGTTGTTCGTCGGGTTTGTTGGATGGGTGGTCGAATAGCTCTGGCAACTCATGACAACACTCCCCCAATTTCAGCTCGCAGCATCGCACGGGAAAAGCCCTGACCGGTAATCGCACCAGACGGGCAGGCTGCGACGCAGGTCCCGCAACCTCGACACAGGATATCGGCCACATCGGCAATCCTGTCGCGTGCATTCCACGAAATGGCCTTGTATGGGCAGACCTGCAGGCACGTTCCGCAACCAGAACAGCGCATCACATCGACCACCGCCACCTGCGGATCGACCACCAGATCGCGACCATCGACCAGTTCGGAAAGCGCCAGGCCGGCCGCCGCCGTACCGCTGGAAAAGGCCTCACGGATATCGCCAGGCCCACGACTGGTCCCGGCCAGATAGATCCCCTTCATGTTGCTGGCGCAGGAAGCGGAAAGCGAATGCAACTGGGCAAGGAAGCCGCCTGCATTGGTATCGAGTTCAAGCACCTCGGCAATCTTGCTGGTTCCTGCGCCGGGAACGACTGGACGCATCAGCACGATCATCTCGGCGGCAATCGCCTGCCCATTGTCCTGGCAAACGATCCGGCGTTCTGCGCCCACGCCGTCGACGCTCAGGGCGCCCAGCCCGGAATAGCGGCTGACTGCGCTGTGGTCGTGGTGCAGTTGGCTATCGGCATCCAGGCCGGGTACGACCTGTTCGCGAACCAGGCGCGTCAGTTCGACCCCCGCCACTTTGGCAGCGGTAATGTGGGCGTACTTCAGCGCAGCGCGGCAACAGGTGCCGGAACAGTAGGAAATCTCGTTGGTATCGAGCGAGCCGGCGCAATGGACAATGGCCACCGACTGCGGCGGGGTGCCGTCAGCTTTCAGGATCTCGCCGCTGGTCGGGCCGTTCATCGCCAGCAGACGCTCGAAGCTGTAGCCAGTATGCACGTCCGCTAGCCCGGCGAACGCAGCGGGAACGTCCTGTTTTTCAAGAGCACCCGTGGCGACGATAATGGCGCCCACTTCGATGGTGATCTGACGAGCGTTATCGTCGAAAGCCAGAGAACCTTCGACCGGGCATTCGACGAGGCAGGCATTGCATTCCTCGCCTTTCAATTTCAGGCAGACTGCCGGATCAATGTGCGGGAAATTGGGCAGTGCACCGGCAAAAGGCGCATCGACCGCGGCCAGTTCGCCTGCAGCATTCCACGCGTGCGGCCGGTGCTCGGGGCAGACGGCAGCGCAGGCCATGCAGCCGATGCATAAATCCGGGTTGATGAAGCGTGGTCGCTGTTTGACGGTCAGGGTCCAGTTGCCGAAGGTGCCCTTGACTGCGGTCACCTCGGCCAGCGTCAGCAAATCAACGTACTCACTTTCGTGGCCATGCAGCAATTCGCCCATCACCGGCTCCAGCAAACACGGACCACATTCGAGATTCGGAAAAAGTTCCTCATAGCGAACGGGCAGCCCGCCGATGAAGGGTTCCTTCTCGATCAGGGTCACCTTGCGCCCCGCGCGCGCCAGGGTCAGCGCCGCCTGCATGCCGGCCGGTCCGGCACCGATGATCGCTACTTCGGTGCGCAGCGGCACCTTGCGCGCGACGAGCGGCTCTTGCCGCTGTACCCGATCCAGCGCCGCCGACAACAGACGTGCCGACTTCGCCGTTGCCTGCACGGGATCGGCGGTCACCCAGGCAACCTGCTCACGGACGTTGACCATTTGGAGGAAATACGGGTTGATGCCGGCCCCGATCAACAGCCGCCGAAAAGTCGCTTCGTGATCGCGCGGCGAACAGGCGGCGACGACCACGCGTTCAGGCTTTTCTTCCTTCAGCCAGGTTTCCAGCTGTTCGAGGTTGTCGGCACCACAGGCGAGTTGGTCGACCCGGAAAACCGGCCTGGTCGGGTGGCCGGCAAGCAGTTTCTGAACTTTTTCCCAGTCGATCCGCTCCGCGATGATGCCGCTGCAGGTGCAAAGAATGACGGCGGTTCTTGCTCGGGAAGTCATGCAGCCTCCTTGTTGGCAAAGAGAGACCCTCGGGCCAGCAAACGTACTGTCCGGCAGGCTTCCGGCAGGGCGCTGGCGACGCGGGGTGACAGGTTTTCAGCGAACGTGGTGACGTCGTCAGCCACCACCGCCACCAGGTGAATATTCATGTCGGTGGGCAGATCCAGGCCCATGGCGCGGCCAATGGTCAGCGCCTGCAGCAGTGTGCAGTCGTGGCCGCAGGCCGCATTCTGGCTGCTGCCGTGGATGCCCGCCACCACCACCTCGCCCGGCGTGCGGCGGCTGTCGAGTAGTGCGTCGACGATGATGGCCCGCGTTGCACCCGCCAGTTCCTCCAGCAGCAACAAGCCGCCGGCATGCGATTCCACCAGCCTCCATGACTCTTCCACTCCGGCTGCCAGTTCGCGAATTACCCTCGGACCGATGGAATCGTCACTTAGAAAAGGGCAACCCAGGCCGATAACGACGCAGTCGCCATTTGTACTGCGCATGGTCGCTTATCCCCGCACCTGTTGATCGAGCAGCGATCCGTCGACGGCGCGCAGGTTAACCTCTAGCGGTGCCTTGCCCAGTGCGTGCGTGGCACACGAGCAGCAGGGATCATAAAGGCGGAAAGCCATTTCCACCTGGTTCAGGATGCCGTCGCTGAACACGCCACCCTTGATCAGCCCCTTGGCGGCCTTCATCACTGAAAGCGAAATCGGGGCATTGTTGTTGGTTGTGCCGACGATCAGATTGACCCTGGTGAGCACACCACGTACGTCGGTCTCGTAATGGTGGGTCAGCGTGCCGCGCGGGGCTTCGACCGAGCCGATGCCAATGCCGGCCCGCGCCTCGACGACCTGGCGGACCGCTGGATCACAGATTTCAGGGTGTTCGAGCAACTCCTGCATGCGCTCTGCGGCATAGAGCAACTCGATCAACCGTGCCCAGTGCGTGGCAAGGCGCTGATGAACCGGCAGGTTGCGGCCATTGGCGGCCTTTCCCCGCGCGCCGAAGGTGTCGAAAAAACGTTCGAATTCAGCCTGCGCAAGCGGTGTGGCCATGCGGTCGGCGACATTGAGGCGTGCCAGCGGGGTGGCGTGGTAAATGCCGCTCTCCTGCCCATCGACAAAGCCGTTCCAGCCGAATTTCTTCAGATAGGGGAATTTCAGATAGCTCCATGGCTCGACGTGTTCGGCGATGTGGCTCAGGTAATCCTTGGGATCGTAGAGGGCGACTTCATTTCCCAGTGTATCGACGACACGAATCCTGCCCTCGTAGAAATTGGGTGCCATCCCGGCATCGACCGTCCCCATGCTGTGCGTTTCGTGGCGATACAAGTCGGAAAACATCAGATCAAGATAAGCCTGATCCTTGAGAACGATGTCGTCGAACGTTTTCAGCGAGAAACGGGCGAAATCGATGTTTTCCTTGGCACAGTCAAGAAAATCCCGGCGCATTTCCTCGCTCAGGGCCACCGACCAACCGCCCGGCAACGCCCCGCACAAGTGCACGCCGCGGCCGCCCAGACGCTTGATCAGTTCGTGGTTGCGCTTGCGGCAATTGATGACCTGCAAGCCGATATCGACGCCCACCTTGCGAATGACCCCCAGGATATTGCGCTCGGAGGCCGGAGCATCCGGGCCAACGATGAAATCCGGCCCACCCAGGCAGTAGAAATGCGTGGTGTGATCGGTGACAAAAAACGCCATGTAGATCAATTCGCGAATGCGCCTTGCCGCCGGCAGGCAGGTAACGCCGAAGGCTGCATCGACGGCCTTGGCTGCCGCCATGTGGTGAGCTTCCGGGCAAACGCCGCAGATGCGATTGGTGATATTGGCCATTTCCTCGGCATGGCGTCCGACACAGAAGGACTCAAAACCGCGCAGTTCCGGAATCTGGAAATACGCTGAGGAAACGTCGCCGGCGTCGTCCAGAAAAATTTCAATCTTGCCGTGGCCTTCCAGTCGTGTGATCGGATCGATGGTGATTCGTCGAGTCATTGCTCCACCTCCGGCTTGCGCTCGGCGAGCACGGTCGCTGCCAGTGAATAGCGATAGAAAGTACCCAGCGGGTCAGCCACGCCGGATAGCGCATGCTTGATTCGCCGGTGCAGGTCCTCTTCGCCCTTGCCAGCCAGCTTGCCGGGATCGACCGCCGCCGCCAGTGCCGTCAGCGCGCTGGCGCCGGGGTCGGCGGTCGCATCGAGGGCACCATAGCAGCCGGTGCAGGGCATATTGGCGGTCGGACAAAGGGCATGGCAACCGCCACGCGTGGCCGGTCCAAGACAGGCGAACCCCTGTTCGACCAAACACCAACCGGTTTCCGGTATGCCCTCATAGGGCCGTAACAACCGCGCTGCCAGCACGCCGCGTTTTTCCCGTGGGCATTCGCTGCAAACGGCGCGGCTGCTGCAACCCAGCCAGGTGCCAAGCGGTGGCAAGGGCGCACCGGAAGCCACATGGCGAATGACGGCGATGATCTGTTCCGGCTCCGGAGGACAACCGGGCATGGTGTAATCAACGCTCACAGCTTCATGCACGGCCAGCACGCGCGGCAAGAAGGCCGGCAATGCCAGTTCCCCGTCGGTTACATGGCAGATCGGTTGAGGGATCAACCGCGCCGCGTTTTCGACGCTGGGCGCATTCAGAAAGACCGTGTCCAGCAGGTGCTGCAAACCGTGCTGATTGGCCAGAGCGGGAATGCCCCCCGTAGCGGCGCAAGCGCCGAAAGCGACGAACACCTTCGACTTCCTGCGCAACAACTCTGCCATTTCCCTGTTTTCTTCGGTACGCAGCGCACCGTTGAACAGGGTCAGGAAAATATCGCCATCCGGCAGCGCCTCGATGTCCTTTGTCTTGGTATCGAGCAGACAAGGACAAAACATGAAGTCGAAATGATGATCAACTTCCAGCAAGACCTCATCAATATTGGCCAAGGCGATTTCACATCCGCCGCAGGAAGCTGCCCAATACATGGCAAGTTTTGGTTTGCTGGCTGACATCTTTCCCTCCATGAACAGGAACGGCCTACGCGATCTGCAACCCCGGCAAGCAAGCCGGAACAGTCAAAACGTGAAACCCTTGACCAACCGGGACAGATGATCCGTTTGCCGAGACAGGGTCATCGCCGCCGTCGCCACGGTACTTGCCTCCTGTGCCGACCCGTCGACCATCGTGCTCATCTGCTGGCTACTTGAACTGATGTCGTCGGTGACCGCTTTCTGCTGCTGGGCGGAAGTGGCGATCTTGCTGATATCGTCAGATAACTCAGTGATCTTGCCGAGTATTTCGCAGATCGATTCGCTTGAGCGCGCGCCATCCTCAACGCCTTTCTCCACCTCATGCACCGCCTGCTTCATGGTATCGACTGCACTCTGGGTTTCGCCCTGGATGAGCTTGATCATCTCGGTAATCTGCTGGGTTGCCTGCGTAGTACGTTCTGCCAGCTTTCTCACCTCGTCCGCCACCACGGCAAAACCGCGCCCCGTCTCGCCGGCCCGCGCCGCCTCGATAGCGGCATTGAGCGCCAGCAGGTTGGTCTGATTGGCAATATCCTTGATCGTTGAAACGATGGCACCAATCTGTTCGGAACTCTCGCCCAGCCTACCGATACGTTCCGATGAATCCTTGATCAGCTCGGCAATGGCGTGGATGGAATTGATCGATTCCATGGAAACGTATGCCGAAACATTCGCCGCCTCGTTCGCCGCCGATGCAGCATGTGATGCCTCAACGCAGTTTGTTGCGATATGCCCGGCAGTCGCTGCCATCTGCTCGCTAGCGGCGGCGGCACTCGAGCAACGTTTGGATGCGACCAGGGATTTGTCGGCGATCGCTGCCGCCGATGTGCTCAGCTGATTGACTGTTGAAGCAATCTGCAATGCACACTGGCTCACCTCGGAGATGGACCTGCGCAGGTTCGAGACCATGCTGGCAAATGCGGAAAAAACATTGCCCGCATCATCGCCAACCGATGCGGGCAGTGTCACGTTCAGATTGCCTTTGGCCACCTGCCCGATATGACCGGACAACTGATCCAGTGGGCGGCCGATACTCGATACCAGAAAATAAGCAGCCAGGGCTGCAATGCTGACTGCCAGCACCATCCCGCCAAGCGCTACCCCCATCCCGCCACCGCTTCCTGCGACAACAAAAACCGGAATGGATGACAGTACAGCCACCCCGATCAACGTCATCCAGACCCTTGTCCTGAAGTTTGCCATTAGCCCCCCACCCTAGTAGATGCCTTACCCTGTTGGTATCTGCTTGCCCCATTTGTATTAGACAGCAATACTTGCCGACACACAATGCGGGGTATGTTTCGCTGCGTGTCGGCCCGGCACCTCGACACGCGCTTGCGACTCCCGTCTGCATGCGTGCCGGTTCCCTGGCATCGCTTCCCGCAGTTGCGGGTGGCGGAATCTGCCAGACTAACGGCAGGGAACCAAGAGAACTCGGGGGTGATAGAACCTGGATTCCTCTGTTCTTCTTGACGCGGAGGAGGGCGCCCTGTACGACGACCTGCGCGACAACCGCCTGCGCAGAAATCTGCGTCTCGAACAGGAGCGGATCGGTTTTGGCTGGGTCGAGGCGGGCAAGCCCGCCCGATCGATGTTGAGATTCGATCAGGCCAGAGCCAGCTCGACACGCCGTCCGGCCTGAGTAGCGAGCGTCTACAGCAGGTCGGGTCCGAATTTGTCGTACGTGTTGCGCATCAGGTCAGCAACACGCAATTGCCCAATGCCAAGCCGCTCTGCCGTTTGCCCCTGTGATTCAGCCTGATGCTCACGCCGCTCGAACTGATCGAGCGTCTGGCGGCGCTGATTCCGCCGCCGCGCCGGTATCGCCATCGCTACTACGGGGAGCTGGCGCCGAACGCGCCGCTGCGGGCACAGGTCATTGTGCTCGCCGGCGTGCCAGACTGTACGCTGGCGGCAGCCGAGACTGAGTCAATCGCCGCGACCGCTGCGCCAAGCGTCACGCCAAGCCGGTCGTCTGTGAGCGGGGCGGGATTCAGATGAGTTTTCAAGGGATTTCAAGGGCCATCGTGGCGAAATTCTAGATTAACGCCCCTTGATGGAGGCTCATCTACTCTTGATGGTGCCGTTGGATTTCTTATCCTTAGGCAAGGACACAGTGCTGCCCAGAATCTGGAAGACGATATAGCGGTTCTCCGATCGATACCCATGCCAGCGCAGGGCCGCCAAGGCGAGACTCTGTGCTGCGTCGTAGGCCAGGCTGAAGCGGCTTTCGGGGTTCAGTCCAGGGTTCTGCGCGTCCGGCAGTCTGTTCCTGGCGGATCGGAGCAGTCCGTCGAACTCGGCCTGATCCGGGGGTTCAGCCTTGAGCTTGCCGATCTTCGCCAGATTCTGCAGAGTTTCCTGTGGGGAGGTCATTGTCGTCGCCGATGAGCATGATCTTTGGTTGCTTGATTACGCGTGCCAGGAAGTGGTTGTCGCTGCGCAGCTTCTTTGAGAAATCTTCTGCTGCGTAGAGGGTTGGGTTCTTTGCGACCCAGCACCTCCTCGGCCTTCGCCAGAACCTCGAAGAGATGACTGTAGCTCAAGCCCTCGGCGATGACCATGACGTCGATGTCGCTCGCCGCCGTATCCGTGCCCCTTGGCCACGGAACCATAGATGAAGGCGCAACGAACAAGGTCGGCAAACTCGGACAAGGCGGCACGCAAGACGTCGGCCAGCCCGAAGGTCTTGAGGACGATCCCCCGGAGTTCGGTGAAGATCGGCGAATTCCGGTTGGCCTGGTAATGTTTCTGTCGGCCGATGGGAGTCATGGTGATCAGACCGGAGGAGGTCATTCGTTCCAGTTCACGCTGCAGCGCGCCGCGCCCGGTCAAGGCAAGCTTTGCAATTTCGTTGGCGTAGAAAGATCGGTCCGGTTGACCAAACAACAGCCCAAGCACCCGCTGCTGGCCTCCAGAGAAAAGCACATCTGAAATCGACACAGAGTCTTTGTTCCCCATAATGGGTACTATGGTACCTGATCTGGGGATCAGCGCACTACACTGAGGGAAACGCTTGTTCCCCTCTATGGGGCTTGGCGACCCCAATTCAGGGGATTTCTTATCCTTTATCCTTCAGAAGGCTCGGGGTAAAGGGTTGCCCCCATGACTAGGGCGCGCGTCCCGCAGCCAGAAGGCATTGAGGCAATAACTGTATGCGCGTACAGTTATTGGCCTCTCGATTGCCCGACTCGTATCCCCATGTCTGCCGCCTGTGCTCCTGCTCGCACTGCCGTCTATCGCCGTCGCCGGCCCGAACGTACCGTGCTCTATCGCACCGTGCAAACCCACCTCGCCACCTGGCTCGAACTCTCCTGCGATAGCCGCCAGGGCGCTTCCGGCCCAGCCCATGTCGAACGCGAGTTCCGCCGCTATCTCGAATGCGGGATTCTCGCGCATGGCTTTGCCCGCGCTCGATGCGCCGAGTGCGGTCACGATTTTCTCATTGCCTGGTCGTGCAAGGGCCGTGGTGTCTGTCCGGCTTGCAACACCCGGCGAATGGTCGAAACCGCCGCCCATCTGGCCGACCACGTTTTCCCGCGACTGCCGGTCCGCCAGTGGGTGTTGTCGGTTCCGAAGCGGCTGCGTTATCACCTCGAACACGATCCGGCGATCGAAACGCTGGCGCTGCGCATTTTTCTGAGCGTCGTGGAACAAGCCTTGCGCCGCGCCTGCCCGGCTGCGGGTCCCGATTCCCGGATCGGCGCGGTGGCCTTCATCCACCGTTTTGGGGCGCTGCTCAATCCGCATGAGCACTTCCACTGCCTCGTCATCGAGGGCGTTTTCGCGGCGGATGCTTCAGGAGGGGCGACGTTTCACGAAAGCCGTGCTCCCGACCAGAAGTGGCTCGACGAAGTCCATGCCAAGGTCCGCCGCCGTCTGCTGCGCGCGCTGACCCGACGCGGTGTGCTCGATCCGGAAGACGCCGAGGCGATGGCGAACTGGGCGCATGGTGGCGGCTTCTCCCTCGACGCCAGCGTGCGCATCGAAGGCACCGACCGCCCGGGCCTGGAACGGCTGCTGCGCTACTGCGCTCGCCCGGCCTTTGCGCTGGAGCGCTTGCGTGAAGTCGACGCCGAACACTTGGTCTACGAGAGCATCAAGCCGGGTCCCGGCGGCAGCATCAGCCTGATGCTCACACCGCTCGAACTGATCGAGCGTCTGGCGGCGCTGATTCCGCCGCCGCGCCGTCATCGGCATCGGTACTACGGCGTACTGGCGCCCAACGCACCGCTACGCGCACAGGTCACCGCGCTTGCCGGCGTGCCAGAGAGTCCGACCGCGCCGCTTGTTACAGCGACTGAGACGGAGACTGAGCCAATCGCGGCGCAAATCACCGCCCCAGGCGCGTCGTCCGACAGCGAGGAGCAGGCAGAGGAAGCGCTCCTGCGTCGCGCGGCCCGCTACGCCTGGGCGTTGCTGCTCGCGCGGATCTATGAGGTCTTTCCGCTCGTCTGTCCACGCTGCGGCGGCGAGATGCGAATCATCGCCTTCATCACCGACGCCGCTGCCGTCCGCGAGATCCTGAGCCATCTGGGCGAACCGACCTCGCCGCCACGTCTGATGAAAGCCCGTGCGCCCCCGCTCTGGGAGATGCAGGGCGCCAACATGGGCGAGGACGAAGCGCAGGCTCAGTCGGCGCCGGAGTACCAATTCGATCAGCGCATCGCCTGGTAAAGGCCGCACGAAGACGATCCGATCGGGCTCGTCAGGGAACGCTTGCACCATGGGTCGCCGCGGCGGCCTCGTCGGCCACCGCGGCGACCCATGGCCATCCTCGTGCTGCGATTCTGGCGAGGTTTTCAGGCTCCGTCGGCACGCTTTCCCCGAATCACGACTGCTGTCAGGGCCTATCAGAGCCTGGAACACTTGCGGAAGTGGCGTTCCGCCGTTTCCAGATCGTTCATGTGATGATCGGTTCCGAAACGCTGGAGGTCACCACCTTCCGTGGCGCACTCGCCCACGATGCCAAGAAGGATGCCCACGGCCGAGTGCTGCACGACAACGAATTCGGCTCACAGGCGGAAGATGCCGCCCGCCGCGACTTCACGGTCAATGCGCTTTACTACGACCCGGCCAGCGAAACCATTGTGGACTACCACCACGGCGTTGCCAACCTGAAACAAAGACCCTGCGCATGATCGGCGGGCCTCGCGCCCGCTTACCGCGAGACCAGTGCGCATGCTCGCGCTGTCCGTCGCCGCCAAGCTGGGGCTGAGCATCGACCCGGCCGCCGCCGAGCCGATCGCGAGATAGCAGTGCCGCCGGAGAACGTGCCGGCAGCCCGCCTCTTCGACGAGATGTCAAGCTGCTCATCCGGCCATGCCGTGGAAGTGTCCTGACACGCAAATTGCGTGAAGCCGGCCTGCACCATGGTCTGTTGCCACTGCTCGACGTCATTCTCGAACAGCCGATGGGCGAGCGCTTCGTCATGCTGGCGCTGGCCAACACCGATGAGCGTGTTCGCGCCGACAAGCCGATCTCACCGGGATTCCTCTTTGCCACCCTGCTCTGGCATGAAGTGCTGGCGCAGTGGGAACATCAAGACCGGCGGTGAACGCTCGATCGGCCCTGTTTGCTGCGATGGACGAAGTGCTCGACTCGCAGGCGGAAA
>JADKBU010000044.1 GCA_016714935.1 Candidatus Accumulibacter propinquus
CTTCAAGTTTATGGCGAAAGGAGACGGTATGGAACTGGTTCCGATCCACAAGCGGGTCATCGGGCTAGATATTCATCAGGCTCAGGTCACGGCGTGCGCGATCATCGAGAATCGGGCGGCGAGACACGACTCGAGCAGCGGCAATTTGGCGCGTTCAAGCGGGACCGGCGGGAGCTGGCGGTCTGGGCGGCGGCGCTTGATCCGGACGAAGTCGTCGTGGACAGCACGGGCATCTACTGGAAGAGTCCGTATGCGGCGCTGGGGCGGTCGGTGCGCGATGATCAAGGGGATTCTCCGGGGGCAGGCTCCGCATGAGGTTCTTCAACTCGCCAGTCGACGTCTCAAAGCCAGCCGCGAGGAATTGCACGATGCCCTGCAGGGCGAATTGACCGCGAGTCACGTGTTCGTTCTTGACGAACTGTTGCGGCATATCGAGGAACTCGAAGCGCGCATCGCCCGTTTCGACGCCCGCCTGCTCGCCGAATTGGCGAGCGAGCACAATGCGCTCGCCCTGTTGCAACCTTGCCTGGCGTCGATCTCATCGGTGCCGCCATGCTGCCGGTCGAGATCGGCAGTGACATGGAGGCGTCTTCGGCACCTCGGACCGCCTAGCCTCCTGGGTTGGCCTCTGTCCGGGCAACAACGAGTCGGCCCGGGAAGCGCAAATCGGGACGCGTCCGCAAGGGCAATCCTGTCCGTCCCGCCTCCTCTGCTGAGTTCGCTCACGCCGCCAGCCGCACCAAATCGGCGTTCCAGGCCAAGTTCAGTCGTTGATCGTTCGTCGTGGTCACAAACGCGCCATCGTCGCCTTTGGCTCACAAAATGTTGCACCATTTTTCATGCTCAAGCGTGGCGAACATTACCGGGATTCCGCCACCAACTATGAGCAGCTCCGTGCAGCGCAACGCCTCTCGCTGGATCAAGGCGCTAACTCGCTTCGGCTTCATCCCCGCAGCCGCCGATTCACGACAACCGATCTCCATGACCGCTCGCGGTGGGTACTCGCTTGCCGCAGAGACTGGGTTCTTTCACATTAAGGCTGGTGACGGTCTTGCGGCTCCCGCCGCGCGGAGTAGATGCTGCGCCCTACTCAAACGACGCGACACGCCGGACCAAACACGACCTAACCCCCACACGATCACCGGCAGCCATTCCAGCAGCGACCGGTAGCCACCGCCCAGGGCAGTCAAACCAGAGCGCGACATCGCGGCCACCGCCGGGGTCGCCATCAGCATGCCGGTATGGCGACCGGTACGCAGTGGCTGCCCGCGCTCGACAGCAAAACCGATCAACGCGCACAGGATGAAGCCCCAGAAGAAACCCGCCAGATTGGCTCAACACCAGCGGCAACGAAACGGCCAATAGCCGCGACGCTGAGAGTCAGCGCGCCGGCCACGCAGGCCGTTGCAGGACCCTGACAGCGACCAGGGCCGCACCGGGCGATCGACGGCAGCCAGACCGAAGCTGAAACCGACCCAGAAAACGGGCAGCAGCCGGGCAGCACTTCCGGATCGGCCAGGCGCCGAAATTGCGCTGCCGCATTGATCGCCGTATGCACCTGCTGCCCGAACGCCAGCAGCAAGACCCGGGAGCAACAACCAAGCCCCCACGTCTTCCGCCACCCTTGCGGGCTGCGCGTCGGCAACGGTCGCTGACTGAGCGGCTGCGGCCGTTCGACGTGGACCAACGCGAACGCAGGCGGTCCGACGCCAGCGCGCTGAACAGGAACAGCAAGGCCGGATCGACGCCTTTCGGGAGGCATCCCGAGTACGGCGCCAGCGCCGGGGCCACCGCCAGACCCAGCAACTGGATGCCGGCCAGACCAGACACCGCAAGGCGCCCGGCATAGCACGAAAGCAGCACGTAAGGTGGCGCGCGCAGGGCCGAGAGTCCCACCCACAAGCCGGTCATCGGGAGGAAGAGCATCCGGCAGCCCGGACAGCCCGGCAGCAGCAACATAGCCAGCGCCGAAATTGCCGACACCAGCGACAGCATCGGTCCGATCCTGCGCAGCGCCGCGCGTGCGCGATCACCGCCACACCATCGACCAATCGGCCAGCGCGAACAGCAACTGGTCGGCCGCCGGGAACCACGGCAGATAGTGCTTATCCACCCACCCCGCTGCAGCGGACCGGGCGGGAAAATGGCGTGACCACCCAGCTCAGGAGAAGAATGGTTCGACCCCGCCAACTAACAGGGCCGCCCGGGAATCGCGAAAAGGATGAAGTCGTGTTCATGGTCGTAATCGTAGCACCAGATTGGACAACATCAGACCCAGGGACGACAGTCCTGGGAAATCGACGATCTGCCGCGACCCAAGCGCCGGCAGTAGGATCGTCGAGTACTTCGGACTTCTGCGCCCCGTTCAAAGGCGATGGCAGCGACGTGCAACCCTGGGAACAGCTGCAATAGCCGCCTGCAAACTATACCGGCGGGTGCCGATCCATTGCCCGCCGGTAAAGATCGGCCGATCAGTGCGGCCAGATACGCTGGTGGGGCGTGTATGTACTCCGCTTCAGGACAGCCTTGAGGATTCCTTCAGAACACCGGTATCGACCGGCCGCGTGTCGGAAGCGGGCACACCGGCGCACTCAGGTGGCCTGCCCCGCACTTCCGGCAGCCCTGCCCAGCCGTTGCCGGTGCATGCCCGGTCGACCGGAGACACCGGCGACCGCTGCCATTGCGCAGGACCTTGTCAAGCGGGGGCATACGACCGTCCAGAGATAGGTCCGCAGTACCGATTCCGCGAGTCCCGCAGCGGCGCGCAAACGACGACCCGGACTCCTGGCCGATGATCGCGCAAACGCGCCGCCAGCGCGCCGGATTCGACTTTCGGAAGCGGACGCGGGTCTGACCCGACTCCAGAGGCTGTTCCGTATTGGGGTGTTCCGTCATTGACGGGAAATGCAGACATCGACAACCGATCGCAAGGAAAGAAGAATGTGGCAATAAACGCAAGAAATTGTTGACACCTCGCAACATCTTGCATAAGATTTTGCCCGACAGAATAACAGGAAATGCCGCTGATCGTTCATTCGTAGCATTTGCAGTCAGTCCTTGGGCCTTTGCCGGCCAGCAAGGAACTTGGGGTTTGTCCGTTGGCATTGCATCGCGATGCGAGGGGGGAATAGCCATGCGCCAGTCTGTAGAAGCAACCGACCGTCCCGATAGCCCACCCGGATTTTCACCGCACCGCTACTATCTGCGCTGCGTAGAGCGCTGCGTAGAGTCTTCCCTGCCTTGCAGGGAAAACAATCACCGCCAGGGCAGGCTTGCGGCAACCCACCCTCCTCCGCCAGAGCCTGCGAAACCAGTCCGCGCATTCATTTCGAAGCCATCGAGCCGCGACTGCTGTTATCAGGCGATCCAGTCTCGCTTCCGATGGCAACCATCGAGGCGGCTGGGGCACATGCGGAAGTGCAAAGCCACGACGCGACCCTTGCCGAGCGCACGCGGGTGCTTGTCGACAGACTGGCTGGTAACCCGCCGCTCGACGGGTCAGCCATTTGCCAGGCTGTGGCAAGCCACTGGCGTTGTTTACCTCGCTGGCGAAACGCTGGAACTCGGAGCCTGGAGGCCCGAAAGTCACTATCTGGTGGGTGACGTCAGCGGCACCGGCAGCACCGCACTCGTCGAGGTCTCGCCGAACGATGCAGGCCAGGCCATGGCCCGCACCTGGCTGATCGATGGCGCGGGATTTTCCGAAAGCACATCGACACTGCTCGGCGCCTGGAGCGCCAGCGCCAGATACCTGCTCGGGGACATGGCCGGCCTGCAGGAAGCCGAACTGCTGCGCCTGTCTGATGGCGGCGATGGCCACGCGACGATCGACCTGTGGCGATTCAACGACATGCAGTGGCGAGCGGAAGAGACTGCTTTCGACGACGTTCCGTGGGAGAGCAACGGCTGGATCAGCCTGTCGGATACCAATGGTGACGGCAAGCTCGAATCCTCGGAAGCGCAACTCACTACCGTCGATGATCGCGATCGCGAACTCGCCGCGGTACTGCGCAGCGCGGACGAAGGATACTGGAGCAGCGCCCTGCAGGAGCTGGCGACTGGCACGCGGACCACCATTTCCTGATGGGCGACCTTGACGGTCTCGGGTCGAAACAGTTGTTGCGCTTTTCGATCAGCGATGAAGGACGCCAACAGGTCACTGTAGGCGCCCCAACGCCTGGGGATGGACCTACGACAACCAGGCAATCACGCTGGAACTTGGCGAGGCGCACCCCAACGCGCCCTGGCACGCTGCCGACCTTGATGGTGACGTTCGCATGGATCTTGCCCGAGTGTGGCAGAACGCCGACGGGCGCTGGGTGCTCGAAAGCTGGTTGACAAAAGATGAAGCGGACGCGGAAACGACCACGATGCGCCTGGAGCAGCGACCAGATCTGGTACTTGACCTTGGCCCAGGCGAAACCGATTTTCGCTTCCTCGACCACAACGGTGACGGCCGCGCCGATCTGGTCGGGACGCAAACCAATCAACAAGGCGAAGAAGCGATCACGCTCTGGCTCAACGACGGCCCAGGCTTTGTCGCCCTGCCGGCAAGCCATCGGGATCGCGGCGCGCGCGTGCTGCCGGCGGACCTCAACGGTGACGGTCGCGGTGACCTGCTGGAACGAGCCGGACTACAGAAGGCACGGCAGGCGGCCACTCCCTGGCTGTCCACAGGCGATGGCTTCACCGCAGGGAGCAGCGTCGACCTCGGCATCTGGCAAGCCAGCACGCATTTCCTGGTGGGAGATCTGGACGCTGACGGCCGCAGCGACTTGCTGGAAATCCGGCGTCAGGATGATGGCCAGGTGTCAGCCAACACCTGGCTCGCCGGCACCGAGCACTGGCTGCCGGGCGGCAGCACGGCGCTCGGCACGCTCCCGCAGAGCAGCGGCTACACCCTGAGCGACAGTACCGGCGACGGCAGGGCCGACCTGGTGGTGTACTCGCTGCCGGGCAATGGCAATACCCGGTTCACGATCTGGCCAGGGAACGGTCGGTCATTTGCTGAAGCTGCGTACCAGGAGACGCCCTCCGAAAACCTGACCACTTCGGCGGTGTTACCGCTGGACCTCAACGGTGATGGACGCGGCGACTTCGCCTACGTGGACCGCGAACCCGACGCCAATAGCGGTGGCTACACCACGGCCATGCGCTGGTGGCAAGGGGGTGCGGATGGCCGTTGGGAGCACTACGATGGCGACACCACACGCGAGTTGCAGCCCTTTGCGCAGCACTTCACGTACCTGACAGGCGATGTCGACGGTGATGCGCGCCAGGACGTGCTGCGCGTCTGGAGCGACGCCCATGTGCACCTGGACATCCGACGCAGCCATGGCAGCAATCTCGGCGACTGGACCAGCCCGAGCACCCTCGGCAATACCAGGAACCGCCAGCAGTTCCTGAGCGCCGATGTCAACGGCGACGGCCGGGCTGACCTGTTGCAGATCTGGCAGGACAGCGATGGTGAAGCGGTCGCCAGTCTGTGGATGGCGACCGTGGTCGGCGAGCAGGTGCAATACCTGCAGGGTGGCGACAGCGTGCTCGGCGCATGGCGCGAGGACAGCATCTGGCTTGCACAGGACCACAACGGCGATGGTCGAGCCGACCTGGTGGGAAGCTGGCAGGAAAGCGATGGCCGCCGCCAGATCGGCACCTGGCTGTCGGATGGTGTCAGCCTGACGACCCTGCACCAACCGCGCAGCGACGTGGTCACTTTCGACGCCGATTTCAATGGTGATGGCCGCCGGGATCTCCTGGAGGTGAACCGCCGCGCCGATGGGATGGCCGTGGCGACGCCCTGGCTGTCCACCGGAAGTGGTTTTGCTGCCGGGCGTGGCGCTGAACTCGGCGTGTGGCTCGCCGACACGCCATACCGCATCGGCGACCTCGACGGCGACGGCAGCAGCGATCTGCTGGAAATCCGTCGCCAGCTCAACGGCAGCGTCGTGGCCAATACCTGGCTGGGTGGATCCACGATCCTGGTTGCGGCGGCAACCACCAATCTCGGTCCATTGGCGGCGAACAGCCACTACACCCTCGGCGACACGACGGCCGACGGCCGTGCCGACCTGCTCGTGCAATCGCCATCGAGCGACGGCACCAGCCGGTTCACGCTGGCAGGGCGATGGCCGGCGGTTCCGCGAGCAGTCGTCACAGGAAGAAGCGCGCATCGACACCGGACGCGCTGATCCTGCCGTTGGACATGAACGGCGACGGCAGTGGCGATCTCGTCGAGGTGCAGCGCGACTACCGCCACGACGCGAATCTCAGCGACCAGAGCACCCGCCTGCGTTGGCAGAACGTCTCGCCCGACGGGATCTGGAGTTCAGGCGAGCAATCTATCGGAGTCTGGTCGCGGAACGTGAGCATGCTCGCGACCGATGCCGATGGCGATGCGCGCGGCGACGTGCTGCGGATCTCGAAAGCCGACGACGGGCAGATGCAGCTCACGCTCTGGCGCAGCCAGGGCAACGCATTCGACAACTGGGGCGATTCCACCCTCGGTGAAGCCCGGCTGAATCAGGTGTTCCACGCCGCCGACCTCAACGGCGACGGCCGTGGTGACCTGCTGCAGATCTGGCAGGATAGCGATGGCAGAACAGTGGCCACCCGCTGGCTGGCGACGCTGGTCGATCACCGCATCAGCTACCTGGCAGCCGGCGACAACAACCTCGGAATTTGGCACGCTGGCGCCACCTACGTCGTACAGGACCACAACGGCGATGGTCGGGCGGATCTGGTCGCGAGCTGGCAGGAATCGGATGGAACCCGGCATATCGGAGCCTGGCTCACCGACGGCGTCAGCCTGCCCGGCCACCCCGACCGTGGGCGGGAACTTCGCGTGCTTGCCGCGGATTTTGCCGGGGACGATCGGTCGGAATTACTGGAGCTGAGTCGCCGCCCCGACGGTATGGCGATGGCCAGACTGTGGTTGCCGACTGGAGACGACCTCACCGGCGGTTTCACCCCCGGGAACAGCAGCTTGCTGGGGTCGTGGCAGGCAAGCACGCAATATCTGGTCGGCGACCTCGACGCTGACGGAAGGAGCGAACTGCTCGAAATAAGGCGGCAAGCCGATGGCGAGGTGGTTGCCAACTCCTGGCGCCCTGGCGCCGACGGTCTGCTGGCCGTCGGCAGCACGGCGCTCGGTCAATATCCACCCAACAGTCGCTACACGCTGACCGATACCACCGGCGACGGCCAGGCCGATCTGGTGGTGCAATGGCTGCCGGGCAACGGCGTCAACCGTCTCACCGTCTGGCAGGGAAGCGGCCTCGGCTTTAGCCGAAGCGGCGACCGCAACCCGTATCGCGATGAGACCACCAGTGCCACCGCCCTGTCGCTGGACTACAACGGCGATGGTCGCGGCGACTTCGTGTTTGTGCCGCGCGACGCCGACCAAGATCCGAACACCAGCGAACTCAGCACGCGCCTGCTGTGGCTTGAAGGTGCGCCCACGGGACTGCTGAGCACTCGTTACCACGATGGCGGCCTCGGGATCTGGTCGCAGAATGTCGACTTTCTGACTGGCGACGCCGACGGCGATGGTCTTGACGATGTGCTGCGCATCTGGAAGAACGAGGACGACACCCTGCGGGTGACGGCCTGGCGCAGCGCCGGCAGCAGCCATGACGACTGGCGATTCGAGGAGTCAACGACCGACATTCTCGCCGGTGCCCTGGCCAACCAGCAGTTCGTGGCCGCAGACGTCGATGGGAATGGCCGCACGGATCTGCTGCAGATCGGACAGGATGACTCAGACCGGGCGATCGCCAGGGTCTGGCTCGCCGGCGAGTCAGGCTACGCCGCCGCCGGCAGCGGTGTCCTGGGTGCCTGGCTTGCAGAGGCGCATTACTTTTCCATGCCGGGGCTGGACGGTGCCGCCGACCTGGTGCGCAGTGCGGCGGATGGCGAGGGGGCGGCGCGCTTCGATCGCTGGCGCTACGTCGGTGGCATCGCCTCCGGAGATTCGCTGTTGCCGATTGTCACCCAGCCGCTGCCGCCCGCCGGTAGCGACAATTTCGACTGGGGACCGTTCGACCAGAGCGAGACCACCACGCCACAGGCCGACCTGACGATAGGCAGCGTCCGCATCGCGCCAGCCGGCAACTGGTCGCCCGGCGATCTGGTCACGGTTTCCTGGAGCACGACCAATTCGGGCACGCTCGACATCGACAATACCTGGAGCGAACGGCTCGAAGTCTACAACGGCAGCACTGGCGAACTCATCGCCACACGCACCGTCGTCCAGGAACTCGTCGACGGCCGCCCCGCCCTGGCGAGCGGCGAGTCGTCGAAACGTCTGCTCTCCTTCGTCTGGCCGGACGACACGACAGGCAGCGGCCGGATCATCTTCCGGATCGTCGTCGATGACCACAACAGCGTGCCCGAGAACAACGCCGGCGGCACCGGTGAGGCGAACAACGAGAGCAGCTACTCGGTCGCCAACGCTCCCGACCTGCGGGTCATCAACCTGCACACCCTTCCCGGCGAGCGCTTTGCCGGCGACGAGCTGCACATCTCCTGGGAAGACCGCAACGATGGCAGCAGCGCCACGCAGACCGGCTGGAATGACCATCTGCTGATCAGGAACCGCTCTACCGGCGAAATCCTGTTCGACGCCGCTGTGCCTTATGACCCCGCGCAGCCGGGCAACGGCAGCATCGCCGCCGGCGCGTCACGGCTGCGCAGCCAGGTTTTCAGGCTCCCGGAGGGCGTCCGAGGCGTCGGCGAGATCGAGATCAGCGTCAGTACCGACGAGGGTCGGGACGGCCAGGGTGCGCTGCTCGAAATCAACACCCGTGGCGACGCCGAAAGCAACAACCGCGCGGTCACGACCACCACGGCAACGGCCCGGCCCTACGCCGATCTGCGCGTCGACGCCCTGGTCGCGCCGAGCAGCGCCGTCGGTACGTTGCCCATCCGCGTGAGCTGGTCGGTGTCGAACCAGGGCTCCACCGATGCCGACCAGGACTGGACCGATCAGATCGTCTACAGCACCGATGCGCTGATCGGCGACGCGGACGACGTGGTGATCGCCAGCGTTCGCCACAGCGGTGGGCTGCGTGTCGGCGAAAGCTACAGCCAGACTGCCGAAGTCGCGATCCCCATTCGCAGCGCCGGACGCTACCATCTCGGCATACGCAGCGACAGCGGCACCGAAGTGCTGGAACCCGATACCCGGGCCGATAACCAGACCGCGCGTGCGATCGACATCATCGCGCCCTATGCGGATCTCGTACTCGACGAGGTCAACGTACCGCGCGGAGCACGAAGCGGCGAGACCATCGTCGTCAACTGGGTCGTCCGCAACCAGGGCAACGTCACCACCAATCGATCGTCGTGGAGCGATCGCGTCGTTCTCTCTTCGGACACTACGCTGAGCAGCGACGACCTGGTCCTGGCCGGTGCGGTGGCGCACGCGGGCGTCCTGGCGGCGGGCCAGAGCACCCCCGGCCGAGCGACGATCACCCTGCCGCGAGACCTCAGCGGCGACTATTTCGTGATTGTCCAGAGCAACGCCGGGCGCAACGTCGACGAAGCCGGACTGACCCTCAACAACACCCGCGCCAGCAACGACGTCCTGGCGATCAGCCTGACCCCGACCCCCGATCTGACGGTCGCCGAGGTCCTCGGGCCCAGCGCCCTGCGGCCCGGCGACACCGCCAGCATGCGCTACACCGTCAGCAACAGCGGTACTGCGGCCACTTCCAACGCGTGGCGCGACCGTATCTACATCGATCGTGGTGAACAGGGAGGCCTGCAACAGGTCGCCACCGTCCTGCATACCAGTAGCCTTCAGGCCGGCGACACGGTCACGCAGACGGTCGATTTCGTTCTGCCCGCCACCTCTCCGGAAGGGGAATTTCGCTGGCTGGTCAGGACCGATGCCGACAACAGCCTCTACGAACGCCACGCCGAAGACAACAACGAGACAAGCGCCAGCGTGCAGGTCGCCCGTCCCGATCTGGTGGTGTCGGAGGTCCGCGCGCCGACCCTCGCCCGCTCGGGTGACCGTATCGAGGTCGAGTGGCGCGTCGGGAACCAGGGCGCCAGCGCATCCGGAGACTGGGTCGATACGGTGTACCTCGTCCAGGGCACGCTGACACGCCCGCTGGCCGAAGTTGCGCACGCCGCCGGCCTGGCCGCAGGTGCCAGCTACACCGCGTCCACGGCGTTCGACATCCCGCTCGAATGCGACGGCGATTACCAGTTGGTGGTGGCCACCGACTCGGCTCGCCGGATCGACGACCACGAGCACAAGGACAACCGTCAGGGCAGCACGCTCCACGTCGACCGCGCGCCCTACGCCGATCTCGTCGTCAGCGAGGTGTCGGCGCCCGCGCGGGTGATCGGCGACCCCGCGCGTGTCGCGGTCAACTGGCGGGTCGGCAATCAGGGCAATGGCGCCGGGCGCAGCGGCGCCTGGAGCGACCGGGTCGTCTTTTCCACCGATACGGTGCTCGGCAATGCCGATGACCGGGTGGTTGGAGAGTATCGGCACGTCGGCGCTCTGGCCGCCGGCGAGTCGTATGCCGGCGCGGCTGAAATCCTCCTGCCGCCGGCCACCGCGGCACGCTACCGGCTTTTCGTCGTCACCGATGCGCAGGGCGAAGTCTTCGAAAACTTCGCCGAGGCCAACAACGTCGGCCAGGGCACAGAGGTGCTGGACATCATGCCGTTACCCTACGCCGACCTGCAGGTCGCCTCGGTCGGCACGCAGGGAACGCCGGCCAGCGGTCGGCCGCTGCGGGTCACCTGGGAGGTCATCAACCGCGGCATCGGCCTCAGTGACAGCGCCGAGTGGTCGGATCAGGTCTGGCTCAGCCGCCATGCCGACGGCAGCGATGTCGTTGCTTCCTTCGGCAGCGCGCGCCACATCGGCCAGTTGGCGGTCGGTGACCGCTACGGCCGCAGCCTCGACGTCGTCCTGCCGGAAGGCATTTCCGGCAACTACTACTTCAATGTGCGGACCGGCGGCCCGTTCGAGTTCATTTTCGGGAACAACAACACCACTAGCTCGGCAGCCGTGCCGGTGAGCTTGTCCGCCTCGCCGGATCTCGTCGTGGAAAAAGTTGAGGTGCCGGCCACCGGCCATGAGGGTGCCTCGATAGACGTCTCATGGAGCGTGCTCAATCAGGGTGAAGCTACCGCCGGCGAGCCCTGGATCGACTCGCTGTGGCTGCTGCCGGCGGGCGACGAAGGCCAGGCCATCGCACTCGGCAGCTTTGCTTACGACCGCGGCCTGGACCCCGGCATGCGCTATACGCGCACCGAGCAAGTCCGCCTGCCGGCGAAGATAGAAGGCCTGTATCGGGTCAAGGTGATCACCAACGCCAATCTGGGCGGCGGCGGCAAACAGGTTTACGAACATGGCGCCGCGCGCGCGAACAACCTGCGAACCACCGCAGATCTCATCGAGGTCGCGCAGGACCAGCGGCCGGACCTGCGGGTGACCGCCGTGAGCGTGCCCGAACACGTCGCCGCCGGTACCGCTGCGGGCATCCGCTATACCGTCAGCAACGTCGGCGCGACCGCCAGCAATGGTCGCTGGACCGATAAGATCTATTTCTCGCTAGACGCCAAGCTCAGCGCCGACGACCGCCTCGTCGGGCAATTCGGCAACAGCGGGGCGCTCGCACCGGGTGAAGCCTACACCAGCGAAACGGCGCTGATCGACATCCCCATCCGTCAGCGCGGCGAAGCATTCCTGATCGTCGTCGCCGACGGCGGCAGCCAGGTCGACGAGTACCCGAACGAAGGCAACAACGTCCGTGCGGCGCATCTCACCATCGATCCGCAGCCTTTCGCCGATCTGGTCACCAGCGCGGTCGTCGCCCCCGACCAGGCGGTGCATGGTGCCAGCATCGAGGTCCGCTACCAGGTGACGAACCACGGTAGTGCCGCAACCCGTGGCGAATCGGCCGCGCTCGATACCTGGACCGACAGCATCTGGCTGGCGCGCGACAAGCGCCGGCCCGGCGCCTACAAGGGCGACACCCTGCTCGCGTCCTTCACCCATATCGGCAAACTGGGCATCGGCGAGGATTATCTCGCCACCGCGCAGGTGACGATCCCCGACGACGCGCTCTCCGGCCAGTATTACCTGACCGTCTGGAGCGATACCTATGATGTGATGCTCGAAGACACGCTCGCCACGCACATCAATCCCGATGACCCGAGCCAGATCGACAATAACAACTACCTGGCGCGGCCAATCAGCATCCTCGGCAGCACACCACCGGATCTGGTGCTCAGCCAAGTCGTCGCCCCCGAGATGGCGAGTGCCGGCGATGCCTATACCTTCAGCTACACCGTGGAAAACCACGGTGAGCGCTTTACCGGCAGCTGGGTTGACGCGGTCTACCTCACCGACAACGCCGACTGGAACGCCGCCCGCGAGATCTGGCATCTCGGAAATTTTGCGCAGAGCCGCAGCCTCGGCAACGGCGAGAAATACACCCTGACACAGACGCTGCCGCTGGCGCCATCGGTCAGCGGACGTCACCTCGTCGTGCGCACCGACATCGCGAACCAGGTCGGCGAAACCGGCGAGTCCAACAACAGCCGTGCCGCCGCTTCACTGGTCACCACCCGGGCGGCCGACCTGCGCGTCACCGAGCTGCGCAGTGAAGCAATCGCCAGTTCGGGCGAGGAAACGACCGTGACGTGGACGGTCGGCAACTTCGGCGCTACCGTCTGGTCGGGAACCCGTGGTTGGGTCGACGCGGTATACCTCAGTCGTGATCCCGAGTTCATCCCCGAGCGCGCGATTCCACTCGGCACCTTCAATCACGCCAACCTCGGTGGCCTCGCCGCCGGCGACAGCTACACCACTTCGGCCAGGGTCCGACTGCCGGCCGGTAGTGAAGGCAGGTATTACCTCTACCTCATCACCGATGCCGAAAGCGACGTCGGTGATCCACGACTGCGCCAGTCCCGTCGCGAACTGACTTCCGGCGACAACGCCAACGCCCGGGAGGCCTACTACGAGCGTTCAGCCTACGAAGGCACCCGTAACGACAACAACCTTGGCCGATCCCTCCTCGACGTTGCCTACCGCGAACCCGACCTGCAGATCGACGAGATCGTCGTTTCGGATCGCGACGCCCGCTCGGGTACGCCGATCACCGTCACCTGGACGGTCAGCAACCGGGGAACACGCCAGACGCGCAGCAGTGCCTGGTTTGATGGCATCTACCTCTCACGTGATGCCTCGCTCGATGACGGCGACTACCCCTTGCTCGACCGCGGGTCGCCATCGGAACTGTCGCTGGGGATCCGCAGCATCAGCCTCACCGAAAACGGCAAGCCGAAGGTCCTGCAAGTGGGCGAGTCCTACACCGCCTCGGCAACCTTCAAGCTGCCGGACTCGATCAGCGGTGACTTCCACCTGATCGTGCGTGCCGACACCGCGTTCGCCAGGAACCCCAGCGAACGCAGCACGATCCGCGACGGCCTGCCGGGACTGGGTCGATTCGGCGATGGCACAGGCACGCTGCAGGAGTTCCGCGATGAGGGCAACAACGAAGCGTCGGCCACGCTTTCCGTGGCGCTGGCTACCCCACCAGACTTGCAGGTGAGCGAAGTCAGCATTCCGACGAGCGTGCTTGCCGGACAGCCTTTCAGCGTTGATTGGCGAGTGCGCAACGCGGGCGGCGACACGCCAGACGATCAGGGTGCCTGGAATGATCTCGTCTATCTCTCCAGGGACCGCTTCCTCGATCTCGATCAGGACCGCTACCTCGGCTATCTTGCACACCACGGGGCACTTACCGCTGCTGGCAGCTACGATGCTCACCTGCAAGTCAGCGCACCCAGGGACCTCGAAGGCCCCTATTACCTCTTCGTGATCAGCGACCCGGCACGCGCCTGGGGAAGCGGCGAGACCGGCAAGGTCCGGGAGTTTGGCCATGAGCAGAACAACGCCGCCACCGCGCCGCAACCGATTCTGGTCGAAGCCCCGCCACCCGCCGACCTCACCGTCACCCAGGTCCTGCTGCCTGCCAGCGCTGGCGTCGGCGATGAGATACGCGTCGATTTCACCATCGGTAACGACTCGATCAATACCGCCTACGGCCGCTGGACCGACGCGATCTACCTTTCTGCCGACAATACCTGGGATCTCGGCGACCGGCTCATCGGCATGGTCGAACACGTCGGCGACCTCCCCGGCCACGGCAGCTACAGTGGCACGCTGAGCACCCCACTGCCGCCGATCAGGGACGGCAACTGGCGCGTCATCGTCCGGCCCGACCTCTTCAACGAGGTCTTCGAAGGCAGGATCGCCTACACCGCCAGCGGCCTCGCGCTGCCGCCGGGTGAAGTCAACAACCGTATGGCCTCCGGCGCCACGCTGCAGGTGCGCGTGCCGGAACTGCCGGTCGGTAGCCTGGTGACCAGCAGCCTCAGTCCCGGTGAGGCACGCGTCTACAAAATCAGCGTCGCCGCCGGCGAAACCCTGCGTGTAAGCCTCGACGCCGCGGCCGCAGAAGGCAGCAATGAGGTCTACCTGCGCTACGGCGACCTGCCCACTGGCACCGTCTTCAACGCTGCCTACAGCAACCCCGTGGCTGCCGACCAGGAGGCGCTGGTGCCAAGCACCCGTGCCGGCGACTACTATCTGCTGGTACGCGCCCGCCAGGGAGCCGCGAACTCGCCGATCAACCTGCGCGCCGATCTGTTGCCACTGTCGATCACCCGCATTACCCCGGACCATGGGGGTACCGGGGACGACGCGCAGCGCTGGATCACGCTCGACATCCACGGTTCGCACTTCCTGCCCGGCGCGCTCGTCAAGCTCTCGCGACCCGGCATCGCCGAGGTAGAACCCGATCGCTGGCAGGTGCTCGACGCCACTCATATCCGGGCGGTATTCGACAGCCGCGGACTGCCGCACGGGCTCTACGACCTGACGATCATCAACCCGGATGGTCAGCGCGTCACCGAGGCCGAGCGCTATCTCGTCGAGCGTGGCGTCGAGACCGAAGTTACCCTCGGCATCGGCGGCCCACGCACGCTGGCGACCGGCGAAAGCGCGACCTATAGCGTCTCGCTGCAGAACCTCGGCAATCTCGATACGCCCTACGTGCGTTTTGACTTCGGCGTCCCCGAAATGGGTGTCAGCGCCGATGTCCTCGAAGGACTGCAGCTGCCCTACCTCGTCTTCGGGAGCAGCGTCGGCGGCCGGCCGGACGGCAGGACTATCGATCTCGCCGGCAACACCCGCAGCTATGGCACCACGCCCAGCGACGGCACCGCTCGCGGCGACATTCCTTGGGCGCGCCTGGACGGCGTAGACAACGAACGCGGCAGCAACCTCGCGCCGGGTTACGTGTTGGACTTGCAGGCCGGTGGCTTCGTCGGCGCGTCATTCACGCTCCAGACCTATCCGGGCCTTGCCGAATGGCTGGCCTACGACTTCGCCGGTCTGCGCAACCGACTCTACGCGCTGCGCCCCGACTGGCAGGAGCAAGGACTGCTCGATGGTGGCGTGGCGGATCTCGACCGCATTGCCGATGGCCTCTCCAGGAAATTCCTGTCCAGGGTTCCTGATGAACACCTCACCCGTCTCGAAGCATTGGCCCTGCCGTTCCGCTTCGACGTCGCCGGCGCAGCCACGCCGCTGACCCGCGACGAATTCATCGCCGACCAGCAAGCACACGCGCAGAAATTGCGGGCAGCGATTCTTGCCGACAGTGCTGCCCCGCCCAGCCTGGCCGCATTGGCCGCCGACGCGGCGCAATGGCAAACCGGCTGGCTGGCCGCGCTGGAAGCCGCCGGCCTGTTGCGGCCGCTCGATGAAGCACCGCCGATCCGCGATCACCCCCAGGTACTGAGCCTCAATGCAACGCTGGCCACCGGCATCCTGCTGGGCAAGGGCGGTGACAGCTATCGCACCGAAGCCGATCTTCTCGGTTTCTTCTCCAAGGTGCAGACCTGGTACGGGGATACCGCCGGCTACGCCGGCGACACCCATGCTGCCCAGGCGCCGGTCGACTATCTGGAAGTGCGGCAGATCCCGGAAGGCAGCGTCGAAATCCCGGTTCCAACGCTGGCCGACGCGGCGCGTTTCGATTTTGGAGCGAGCCACGCAACGCACTTCATCGACTTCAACATCTTTGTCGGTGGCCAGTCAGAGCTTGAATACCTGCGCCACATCGGGGTCCTCGACGAAGACTTCAAGGCCGTCGCCGGCCAGGCGCTCGATCTCGGACGCTACCTGCAGCAGGCCGCCGCAGAGACGGCTGCCGCGGCAACGCTGCTCAGCGTGCGCGGCCCGCAGGTACTACGTGGCGACGATGGCCAGGGCTACGTTCCGGCCGATACCCCACTACCCTTCAACATTACCTTCAGCAACCCGAGCGAAACCCCGGCTGGCCAGTTGCGCCTGGTCAGCCAGCTCGACCCCAGCCTTGACGCGCGCTCGTTCCGGCTCGGCGACATCCGGATCGGCGACATTCAGGTCCACCTGCCAGCCGATCAGGCCAGTTTCCAGGGCGATTTCGACTTCACCGCCAGCAAGGGCTTCATCCTGCGCATCAGCGCCGGCGTCGAGCCATCGACCGGCATCGCGACCTGGCTGTTGCAGGCCATCGACCCGGATAGCGGCGAGGTTCTGCGCGACGCAACTCGCGGTCTGCTGGCCGGGGATCTCGACGGCGCGTCGAACGCCGCGGCCGACGCCTCGGGCTCTGCCACCGATCAACTGCGGCGCGGCTTCGCGAGCTACAGCGTGCGTGCCGCCACCAGCGCCGCCGCAGGGAGCGAAATTGCCGCCGCGGCTCGGCTGCTGGTCGACGACGCACCGCCGATCGACAGCGAAACTGCGCGGGTCAGACTCGATACGCGTGCGCCGCAGACCACCCTCAAGATCACGACCTTGACTCCGGCGGGTGCTGCTGACGCGGCACCGATTTTCGACCTGCAATGGAGCAGCATCGACGACCTCTCTGGCGTCAAGTCGGTCACCCTCTACGTTGCCGAGGACGCCGGCGACTTCCGCATCTGGCAGCGTCAGCTTGACCCGCAGACGACACAGGCACTATTTACCGGCGAAGCGGGCAGGCACTACGAGTTCCTGGCCGTGGCCACCGACCGGGCCGGCAACCGCGAAGCGGCTGTCGTGGCCAACGCCGTATTGCCAGATGACGGCGCCCGCCAGGAAGTACTCGATGGCCTCGGGGTTAACGCCACGCTCGCGCAGACCGCCAGCACACCGCTCGCTCCGACCGACCGCAGTTACCCGTCCAACCCGCTCTTCACTGAAGCCAGCCGACAACTGCCAGGGCTGGTCGCCAGCAGCCAGCGCAGCGATTTGCGCGCGGTGCTCGCCCCCTTCAGCGTGCGTGGCTTTGCCGAAGGCTACCGCGCCAGCGCGGCCGACATCGGTGCACAGGCATTGCTCGAAATGCCCGATCACAGCATCCTGGCGAGTGCCGGCCCTCTGCGCAACGAGGTCTATCGCTACGGCAAGAACGGCCTCGAAGCCGGCAGCAGCGGCGGCACGCCGCTGTTCACCCTCGATGCACCGATACTCGACATGGCCGTCGATGCGCTCGGGCAGTTGTGGGTCATGACCGGCGCCGAACTGCTGCAGGTCGACGCCGTCGATGGTGCCATCCTGCAGCGCCTGAAGGCGCCGGGCGGCGATCCACTGACGCATGCGCTGGCCATCGACCCGCAGGGCAGCAAGATCTACGTCTCCTCCGGACGCGGCATCGAAGTTTACAATCCGGCCGAGTCTGATCCTGCCAGGGCCTGGAGACACTTCAGCACGCAGCGCGTCGGCGACCTCGCCTTTGCGCCGGATGGACGGCTGTGGGCGGTCAAATGGAGCGGCAGCGAAATCGCCAGCGCCGCGCCCACGCCCAGCAGTGAAATCCTCAGCTTCCCGATGAACGGTCGTGACGTCGGCCGTGCAGAACTCGAATATGCTCTCCCCGGCGTCATCGACAGCATTGCTTTTGGCACCGCCGACACCCCGCTGGCCGGTCTGTTGCTTGCCTCAAGCCAGCTCGGGCAGCGCCCGGTGTTCACTGCCGGCGAGGCTACGCCACACCAGAGCGCCGTTTGGATGATCGAGCTGGCCAGCCGGGAACGCCTGCAGCTCGCCAGCGACGGTACGCGTGGCGAGTCCATCGTCGCCACGCACGATGGCCGGGTCCTCGTCGCCGAGACCGGGCACATCGACGAAATTGCGCCGTGGCGGGCTCCGCTGGTCAAGGCCGTCACGGTACCCAACGGCGCATTGCTGCCCCTGCCGCTGAACACCATCGGCGTGGTTTTCGACCAGGACATGTGGATCGGTGACGCCGACGATGGAGGCAGCGTCCTCAACGTTGACAACTACACGCTCAGCACGGCGAGCGACAGTACGACAACCGCCAGCAGCCGGCATCCGGCCACGATCCGTTGGGATGCCGGCACGCGTACGGCGTGGCTGGACGTTGCCGGCCTGCAGGCCGGCGAATACCGCCTGCACATCGCCAGCCGCCTGCAAAGCGCAGCCGAAATACCCCTCAGGAATGACTTCGAAACCCGCTTCACCGCCCTGCGCGACCTCAGCAACCGCATACGCCTCGATTTTTCGCATACACGTGCCGACCGCGCCACTGGCGAAGTCAGCTACGACGTGAGCGTCACCAATATCGGCAGCGAGGCAATCGAGGGACCGCTGACCCTGCTGCTCGATCCCGGGCAGCACTTCGCGGAAACCATTGCCGGCGCCACAACCGGTGGCGGCGATCAGGCGGATCTCTGGGTCCTCGATCTCGGCAGCGCACTGCTGGCGCTGGGCGGTCGTCTACCCGCCGGGGCGACGATCAACGACCAGACGGTGACCATCGTCCCCGGCAACCGCCTGGCGGGCGCCTTGAGCCTGCGTGCCGGCATGGCCGAGCTGGTCAAGGCCAACCTCGGGCACGGGATATATGCGTTGCCGCAAGATACCCTGCCGCCGACGCTGAGTGTCGCCGGCGAGACCGACGCCGACGAACTCCCGCCGGCCCAGGTCGGCGAAGCATGGACCGCCGAGATCGAAGCCTTCGCCGCAGACACGACACGCCTCTACTGGCAACTGCTCGACGCGCCGGCCGGAATCAGCCTGACGCCATCGACGGCGACAGACGTTGACGCAGGCACGCAGGCCATCGCCACCCTGAACTGGACGCCCACCGCCAGGGCTGCGGCCACCAGTGAAATCCGGGTGCGCGTCGAAGACAGCCGCGGCGGCTTTGCCTGGCGTCGCTTCCGGATCGCCGTCGCCGGCGGCAACCACGCACCGACCTTCGAGCCGATCGAGGAATTCAGACTCAAGGAAGGTGAAACACTCGCGCTACCCCTGCGCGCCGCCGATGCCGACGGCGACCACCTCACCCAGATCATCAGGAACCTGCCACCCGGAGCCACCTTCGACGCCGCGCGTGGCCTGCTGACCTGGACACCGGGCTACGATCAGGCCGGTGTCTGGAGCGACATCACGCACATCGTCAGCGACGGCAAGGCGACTTCGAGCCGGAACCTGGCGATCACCGTCGAACAGGCCTACCCAATGCCGGTACTCGACGCGCCGCCGGTACAGGCGCTGCGCGAAGGCGAGAGTTTCGCCCTGCAACTCGCCGGTTTCGTGCCCGGACAGACAACAGCCGACAGCAGCACGCTGCGCCTCGAATACGGCGCGCCGTGGCTGCCGGGTGGTGCGACGCTCAACCCCGAGACCGGCTGGCTGGCGTGGACGCCATCCTACAATCAACATGGACACTTCGCCGTACCGGTGACGCTGACAGCCATCTGGACCGCCACCGACGGTACGGTCAGCGAAACCCGCATCGGGCGCGAACTGGTACTCGACGTTGCCAATGCCAACGGCGCGCCGATCTTCGCACCAGCGGAAACCTGGAACGTCCTCGAAGGCCAACCGCTCAGAATCAGCGTTTTTGCCTTCGACCCCGACAACCCCGAATTCGCACCCAAGATCCGCCTGCGACCGGGTGCCGATGCCGTCGGACCGGAAACGTCGCCGGCCACGGTTGGCTACGAGATCAGCGGCCTGCCGCCGGGCGCCGTCTTCGATGCCGAGACGCTGGAGATCGTCTGGACACCGGCCTACGACCAGGCCGGCAGCTACGTCATCACCGTCACCGCCACCGACAACGGCGACCCCTCGTCAGGCACGGAGGCAGTTGCCGGCACCGCGGCAGTCAGCCAGCTGCATTTGCCGATCGTGGTCGGCAACGCCAACCGCGCGCCGAGCATCGCCGACATCCCGAACACTTTCGTTGAGCGCGGAAGCGTGATCGAGATTCCGGTCTTCGCAGAAGACGCCGACGCGCGTTTGGCCGGCTCGCCGATCACGCTCAGCTTCTCCGGCCTGCCGCGCTTTGCCCGGTTCATCGAGAACTCCACCCTGGATTCCACGCACGGGCCGGTCGCCGGTCCCGGCGAAGTCAGGGGAGTCCTGCGTGTCGCGCCCGCTGAGGGTGATCGTGGCGACTACACGATCACCCTCACGGCAACCGACGACGGCGATTCGTCTGCGGGCACGGAAACAGCGGCCGGCACGCTCTCGGAGGCGCGCAGTTTCGTGCTGAGCGTGCAGAGCTTCAGCGAAGCACCACAGATCAATGCACCACGGCAGGTGGTTGCCGTCGTCGGGCAACCCCTCGCCGTCGCGGTGGCGGCCAGCGACCTCGATCAGGATCCGCTGACCTGGATCGTCGACGGCCTGCCGCTCGGCGCCGAACTGAGGCTCGCCAGCCAGTACGGTCAGGCCACGCTGGCCTGGACCCCGACCGCCGACGACGTCGGCAACCACGAGATCGAGCTGATCGTCAGCGACAGCGGCCTGCCGCCGCGCGATGCCGGTTATATCGAACCGGCCGACCCGGTCCCCAACGTCAGCCGCCACAGGCTGCGCATTATCGTGCGTGCCGAGAATGCGGCCCCCGAACTGGTCGGGCTGCAGGTCGACGGCGAGCGCATCGCCGACAATGGCGGTACGCTGCGCGTCGATGCCAGAGAAGGTACGCCGCTGGCGATCGACTTCTTCGGCGATGATGCCGACGCCGACTTCATCGACTGGCAGGTGCATGAGCTGCCGCCCGGCATGCAGGCGACTGCGGTGGACAACCGCCTGTCGCTGTCCTGGACGCCCGACCGTTTTGCGGCACAGGGCGGCAACACCGCGACCCTTGCGCCCGGACTGTGGCGCTTCAGCGTCGGCGGCAGCGACGGCATGGCGACCTTCAGCCGTACCCTCGAGGTCGCGGTGGCCAACGTCAATCAGGCGCCGCGCCTGCTGCCGCTGCCGCTGCAACTGGTCAACGAAGGCGAGACGCTACACTTCACGGTACGCGCGGCCGATGCCGACCACGATGCCGTCCAGTTGGCCCTGCTCCACGACGACAGCACGCCGCCGGGCGTCGCGTTCAATCCCGCCAGCGGCAGCTTCGAATGGACGCCGGATCAGGACACCGTCGACAACGGCAACGCCGACAGCCGCCCCTACACCTTCTCCTTCAGCGCCAGCGATGGCCTGGCTGTGGCCACGCAACAGGTACAGGTGCGCGTCTTCGACCGCAACCGCCGGCCGCAGATCAACGTCGGCAATCACGCCGTCGCCGTCGGCGACACGCTCTCGCTCCCGGTCGTCTTCGACGGCTCGGCGAGTAACGGAATCTCCGTCTTCGACCCGGATGGCACAATCCAGAGTCAGGCACTGACGCTCGGCTTTGCCAATCTGCCGACCGGTGCGATTTACGACAGCCACACGCAGCGCCTCACCTGGACGCCCGGTCCTGGCCAGATCGGCGATACGCTCGTCACCGCGCAGGTCTACGATGGCCGCCCCGGCGCCAACGCCAGCAGCACGCACAGCTTTGTACTGCGCGCCGTAGTCGACCTCGCAGCCCAGCCGCCGCAAATCCTCATCTCGACCACACCGAGCCTGCCGGTCAATCCCGGCCAACTGCTGCTGGTCAGCGTTCGCGCCGAAGCCTGGAGCGGCATGGCCCAGCTCGCGGTCGAACTGCGCAGCAATGAAAGCGAAGCCTGGCAGAGCGTCGCGCTCGACGCCGCCGGACGCCTGCGATTGACGCCACTCACTCCTGGTCTGATCGACCTGCGGGTGACCGCCACCGATCGTGACGGCTTCACGGCCACCCGCACGCACAGCGTGCGCGTCAAGGACCCGTCCGACAACCTGGCGCCGCAGATGGCCTGGGGTGGCACGTTGGGCAGCGCGCTCGCCGGCAGCGCTGCGGTCGAGGTGCACGCGCCGACGGCGCTGAGCGCCAACCTTCGCGAAGCGCAACTGATCGGCTGGCGCCTGCAGGTCGCCGCTGACGGCAGCGACGCATGGAAGACACTGGCCGAGCAGGAGATGCGCGCCATCGCGCTCGATCAGCCGATCGCGCTTGGCAATATCGACCCCGGGCGTCTGGCCAACGGCGTCTGGCGCCTGCGCCTGACGGCCTGGGATCTCGCCGGTCGCAGCAGCGAGATCGAAAGCCGCATCGTCGTCGATAGCACCGACAAGGCGCCGCCACAGGCGCTCGTCACCGATGCCACCTACGCGCTCGGCGGGCACATCCTCGCCCTGACGCGCCTCCTCTCCTCGCTGTCGTCGCCGGCGGCGGAAGACGAGCCGACAGGGACGAACCCCGGCGGCGATTTCGGCAATTGGGCGCTACCACTGCTCGACACGCAACTGAGCAGTGACCAGCCGGCGACGCTGGCATCCGGCGCCACCGCCGCGTGGCTCGAAGGTGCCCGCGTCTGGCTCAACGTGCCGGAAGACCTGTCGACGGTGACGACCGGCGTGCGTTCGCTATCCTTCACCCTGACCACCGGCACCGAGCGCCTGGGTAACGAAGCAGACGCTGCAGAGGTCCGGCATCCCCTGTTCAGCAGCAGTCATGGCTGGACGCTCGAAGCCCGCGCGACCGCCGGCAGCAACCCCGCCGACAGCGTCCTTCGCCAGGGCAATCGTCTCTACGACGGGGGCAGCGGTCTGCCGTGGGTACCCGGCGCTTACACCCTGATCGCTCCCACCGGCGACCGCTATGAACTCGATGGCCAAGGACATATCGAGCGCATCGCGTTCGCTGATGGCGCCCAGTGGCTGGTCTCGGACGCCGGTGTCGCCGCCCTGAACGCCGACGGTCGCCCGGCCGAGCGCCTCGAACTCGCGCGCGACGGCCAGGGGCGGATAATCCGCATCAGTGGTGTGCGGCAGGGCCAGACCGAACCCAGCAGCACCGCCTATCGCTACGACAGCCAGGGCCGCCTGGTGCTCGTTCGCGCCCTCGACACCGCGGACGACGGCACGCATTATGGCTACGCCCCGGATGGCCGATTGCTGACCGACATGCTCAGTGCACATCTCGGCACGCCAAGCCGATGGGATGGCGTCAGCAACGCCTGGACCGGCGAACTCTCCGGCACCGCGGTCATCGGCTTCACGATCCGCGACGACGAAATCGCATCAACCGCACACCTTCCCGGCGCCGCAGGAGCCGTGATGGTGGCCATCACCAGCGAGACGGATGATCCGGCGGCAACGCTTGAATGCGTGGGCGGTCAGACGCTCGGCAGCAGTCTGGACAACGGCACGCGCACCACGCTGCTGCGCATCAGCGAAGGGGGGCTGAAACTGCTGCGCCTTACCGGCAATGGTCACGCCACCCTGAGCGTCAGCGTTGCCGGCGACCTCAACCTCGACGGCCACGTCGACGCGCTCGATTCCGCGCGCCGGGAAGCCGAGGCCACCGACATCAACGGCGACGGCATGAGCGATCACCTCGATCGGCAGATTCTCTACGCCAACAGCGGCTTCGCGGCCAACCAGGCGCCGACCACCGCCGAACTGCCGCTGCTGCAGACCCACATCGACCTCGGCACCACGGCGAACCTCGCCAGCACAGCCCACGACCCTGAAGGCGACCGGCTGTTCTGGCGGGTGCTCGACGCCACGCACGGTACGGCCCAACTCGGCGTCGATGGGCAGACCCTGATCTTCACGCCGGCAACGGGCTACACCGGGACAGCACAGATCACCGTTCAGGCCGACGACGGCTACAATGCCGGCACCCCGATCAAACTGGTGGTGAACGTCAGCGGAGCCAGGCTCACCGCCATCCACCTCGCGCCCCTCGCCAGGCTCCAGGCGGGACAAACCGCGCGGGTACACGCCACCCTCGATTTCGAGGACCAGCAGGGCGTAGCGCTTACTGACGCCGCTTACCTCGATGTCACCGTAGCCGACATCGCCGGCATGGGCTACGTCGGCACCAGTCCCCTGCAGGTAGACGACGCGCGCGACCAGATCCGCGCGACCGGCGAAGGCCCGGCTCTGGTCGTCGCCAGGCGCATGGATGGCGACGGTCGCATGCTGCAAACCGTGGCAGCAATCAACGTCCAACCTGCCCTGCCGACCGAGAACCCGACCGTCAGCGAGGAAGAAGACGCTCCTGAAGCGCTTGCCGTCAAGCCCGACGTTTACCCCGGCACACTGGCGTTGACTCCAGGAACCACGCGACAACTCAAGGTACAGTTCGTGGACCCAGACACGGATGAAGAAACCGACATCCACACAGCGGGCCAGATCGCTTTTCCCGGACTGCCCGAGCAAATAGAAACCCTTTTGGACCCGAACAGCGGCGAAACTGTCACCCTCGTCCTGCCAGCCATTCCAGAGATCAGGAATGGAACCCGCTATGTCGTCAGCGACGAACGCATTGCCAGCGTCAGCGACGACGGCCTGGTTACCGCCCACAGCACAGGCCGGGCCACTCTCTCCGTCGTCCATCTCAAAAACTTCGTCGATGACTTGGGTAGCGTCAGAGAAAGTGTCGTCGGCAAAACCGACATAACGCTTCTGGTCGAGGCCTCACAACTCGTTGATGACGATCCCACCACCCCAACGCCAGACGGCATCCGTCTCTCGGCCCAAGAAGGCGGCGTGGTCCAGGCCACCACTGGCGAGACAGTTATGGTCGGAGCCGGTGCCCTGACGGAAGATGCCGTCGTTTCCATTCGCCGAATCGCACTGACCAGCCTTGAGGCCACAACCGGCATGAGTGCACCCGAGCCGAGCCTGCTGCAAACCCTCGGCGCTTTCCATTTGGACCTCGGTGCACACGCAACTCAGGGACCCGTTCAATTGTCGATTACGCTGCAGGACACCACCGGTGTACAGGTGGGAGACGAAGTGCTATTCCTGCGCCGCGGCATGGCGCCTGGCATCAATGGGCAAATGATGGATGCTTGGTGGGTCCTGGACAATGGTTTCGTGGACAGCGACGCCAGCGGTAACTTTATGGCAAGGACGGCAAGCCCACCGTATAGCGGTATCACCGGATCTGGTGACGTTGTTTGCGTCAAAACCACCTTCGAGCCACAAACCGGAGCCATCAAGGTCAAGGGTTCAGGGATTAATCTCTTCGCCCTGCTGATGAACCAACTCGCGATCTCCATGGCCGGTAATCTGGCGACCGGCGGCCTTGCTGGCGCGAGCGCCGCCAATGACCTGATCGGCACCTTGGCCGGTTCGTCCGACGTCTACGGTATCAGCATGCAGTTCGGCGGCACCTACCAGCTCGTTCCCATGGAGAAAGACCTCTCCGACGGTGATCTGACACTGACGATCGAACCCCACGATGGACCAGGTTCAGACATGACTTTTTCCTCTCCGCGCATCACGCAGATCGAAACGCTGGCTTCAGGCAAGCTCAGACTGACTTTGGATCATCTGCAACCAATTGGTATGGGCAGCGATACTCAAGAGACGGCCCTGCGCGTATGGATCTCACCGGAAGAGCTGGATATCGACGAAGACGGCCACGCCACATCGGAAAGGTGGGGCGATGACAGTGAAGCGCACCGAGCCGGACTGCACTTGTGGCAAACCTTGGTCGACCTGCAGCAGGTGGCCCGTGACGAAGGGAACAGCATAACTGTCGATCTCGACATCCCGGAGGAGATTGCTACTAGCCTGCACATCATCACTGTGCAGCGAATGCTGCAGACCCTCGACCCCATCAACCCGGGTGAGACCCGCTGGGTTGCCAATGGCGGGCCGGGAAGCGTCACCGTCGAAGCACAAACGGGTTTCAGCGTCGTCACGCTGCACGACGTCATTCGGATCTTGAAGGACGGCCGGATAGTCAAGGAAATCGAGTACAAGGACGCAAACGGGGATTCAACTTCCGCCGGAGGCAGCAAGACCGACCAGATTGCCTTCAGTCTCGACAACCGACTGATGTTTATCGCCGGCACGCTAGGCGACATCCGTAATGCTTGACACTGCTACCATGCAGCTCGGCCGCAGCTTCAGCGTCGGCACTACTAACATTTCCAGCCTTGCCGTATCCGGTCAATGGCTCTATGTCGCAGAGGGAAGCTACCACGATCCGAACGGCAACTATCGGCTCCTGCGGGTAAATATAGACACGAGTAGTGCCGACTTCCTTCAGGTGCAGCAGATCGATCTGCCGCGGGATGTGAGCGGAACAAATGCGCCATTTGGCTATATCGATATGGCAATGACGAACGGCGTGCACTCCTACTTGGCGGTGACAGCCAGCAAGCAGAGCCTGGGGCTGTCCACCGGACGCCCAAGTAGCGATAGCGGCAATGTCTTCATTCTTGACCTGGATGCGTCCCAAGTCATCGGCGGCCGGCTCAATGCCGCCGAAGCCGGAGCGTTTCTGAAGGTCGACTTTCCAGAGGGACAAGGCAAGGCGCCGCAATTCATTGCCAGCGCCGGCATCAAGGACAATACCTTGCGTCTTGTCCTGAGCGATGCCCTGGACAAGGATGCAGGACTTGCAACAATTACTGTCGGACTGACAGACAAGGGCCAGATGGAAGGCAGCGCTCGGTTCAACCGCATCGCCATGCTGGGGACACTACCGGGAATGAGCCGCCTGGACGGCAAATACCAATTGAATGTCCAGCGCGCTCAATCTCCCGCTGTGGTCGTGGCTCCGAATGGCACCGAATATGCATTGGTAGCTGATTATTACTTCGACATTCTTGACCCACTCACCTGGAACGATGATGCCGGTAACGGCGCGAGGCAGATGGGTGGAAAAATCGGCATCATCAAGGACCCGTTCGGCCCCAGACCGGAATACCTGGGCGCGACATCGCCGATCATCGATGCTAACTTCTCCCGCCTGTTGGTCAGCAGTGACGGCACCACTCTTTCGGCCGACATTCGCTACTGGCCGACCATCGACAACGTGCCGCCTCCCAGCGGCCTCCTGGTATGGGATCTCCCCAAGCTCATCGAAGCGGCCGAGCGGAACTCGCTCGCCAAGCAGGCTTCGCCGCGGCCCCTGCCAATCGACCAGCAACTGCTTGCTGGTACCGTCCATCAGGTGGTGACGCCGACCAAGTACGAGTTGGGCAAGACCGGCAACTTCACGTCCGGGTGGGTCGTTGGAATGGCTGAGAGCCTGCTCAAGAAACCAGATTCTGTGGAATTTACCGATCCAGTGGATGGCGGCGACTTCCTCAAGACCATCGAACCGGACGAAGGCCATAAGGTGCCTGAATTCAACTATGGTGATATCGCCCGTGTGGATCTTTTGAAGCTCATTCGGGATCAGTATCCAGACGAC
>JADKBU010000045.1 GCA_016714935.1 Candidatus Accumulibacter propinquus
GGCTTGAGCAGCATGTCCTCCTGGAAGATGTGGTTGACCAGCCAGTGCCGGAGGAGCTGCGCGATCTCTCCAGCGATTGCCGCAGCCGCCTCGGGTGTCGCCAGCGCCTGGACGCGGCTGCGGATCTGATCGAGTTCACGCAACAACTCACGGTGTCGCTGCGCGTGCTGGTCATACCTGATGTAGCGCAGTTCCACCTGCAACTTTTCTTCCCGATCAAAATGCTCGCGGGCGTATTGCTCCAGTTGCTCCAGGACGATATCGATGACATCCCGATACGACTCGCTGCGCAGCGCCAGTTCCACCGTGTTGATCAGGCACATCAGATAACGATGGTCCGCGTCGATCATGGTGTTCCCGACACTCATCTTCTGTTCACGCCAAACGATCATTGCCGTAACTCCCTGCGCCCCGTGCGCGCTGTGCTTCGGTGCTGCCCACCGGCAGTGTAAACCATTACCTTGGCGTATCCGGTCATGAAATGCCGAATACGGCCTGCCACAGGGCGCGAACCGCGTCGATGCGACGGGCGACAGAGGCACGTTCCACGCGTGCGCGGCGCCCGGCGTTCAACCGCAGGGCGTGTTGCATGCGTCGAAAATCCCGGTAGGCGCTGCGCGTGCCGGCGGCCAGGTCGCCGGGAATCAGCCCCAGTTCGGCAGCCATTCCGAGCAACGCGAGGTTGCCGAGGTTGCCGCAAAGACGCGGGTGCGCGTGCGCGTGCCCCAGGATCAGGTACTGGACGATGAACTCGACATCGATCAGGCCACCGCGGTCGTGCTTGATATCAAAGTCTTCCTCGCTGCGTGAAGCATGCTGGTCGAGCATGCGCTTGCGCATCGACAGCACTTCTTCCCGTAATCTGTTCAGATCGCGCGGCCGACGCAGAATCTCGACGCGGATCGCTTCGAATTGCTCGCCGACGGCCGGGTCGCCGGCGCAGAAACGGGCGCGCGTCAGCGCCTGGTGTTCCCAGACCCAGGCGTGTTGCAGTTGATAGTCCCGGAAAGCCTGGATGGGGCAGACCAGCATCCCCGCATCGCCGTTCGGACGCAGTCGCAGGTCGACTTCGAAGAGCGTGCCGGCGGACGTCTGGGTCGACATCCAGGTACTCATCCGCTGGCCGAGGCGGGCGTAAAGTTCGCCAGCGCCGGGTTCCGGGTCATCGTGCAGATAGACGAGGTCGAGGTCGGAGGCAAATCCGAGCTCCTTGCCGCCCAGCTTGCCATAGGCGATGACCGCGAAGCACGGCGACCGCTCGGGATGCGGGTGACGCTGGCGCAACTTCTGCCAGCACAGGTCCATCGTCGTCTGCACCATGATGTCGGCGAGTTCGCTGAGCCGGTCGGCAAGGTGTTCGACGCTGTGCATTCCGGCCATGTCCTGAGCCAGGAAATGAAAGACCTGCGCGTGGTGGGTTTCCCGCAGGATGTCCATTTCGCGTTCGGTATCGTCACGGTGCTGCGCCAGGCGCGCCTGCAGTCCTTTCTGGAAATCTTGCCAGTCGATGGCCACGTCGAAGATTCTCGAGTCGAGCAACTCATCGAGCAGGATCGGGTGGCGAGTCAGATAGTCTGCTGCCCAAGACGAACTGCCGATCAGTTCGGCAAGTTTCATCAGCACCTGTGGATACTGCTGCAGCAGGGCCAGGTAGGCGCCGCGACGGCTGATCGTAGCCAGGAAGTCGAGGCCGCGCTGCCAGGTCGCGTCGGGCATCGGCGTGGCCGCAGCGGCATCGATCAGGCGCGGGCCGAGGGCGTCGAGGCGCTCGCGGTTGCTGGCCGGCAGTTGCAGGTAGCGGCTGCTCTGGCGAAAACCCTGCAGGCGTTCGAGCATCGCCTGCGGCTGTCGGAATCCGAGGGTAGACAGCCGCTCGAGTGGATCGTCGCCACCGACCGGTCCATCCCAGAGTGCCGCCAGGGGATGTCGGCCCTCTTCCGGATCGGAGAAGACCTGTTCGAAATGCCTGCCAACGGCCGAACGGTGCGTGTCGAGGACGGTCAACAGCGCCGACCAGTCGGCAAAACCCAGCGACCGTGCAATCTGCAGGCGCTCGTCGTCGCCGGTCGGCAGGCGGTGCGTCTGGGCATCATTGACGTATTGCAGGCGATGTTCGAGTCGGCGGAGAAACTCGTAGGCCACCGCCAGTTCGCGCTCGCTGTCGGCAGGCAGCAAGCGACGCTCGGCGAGCAGGGCGAGGATCTGCAAGGTCGGCCGTGCCTGCAGGGCCGGCTCACGACCGCCGCGTATCAGTTGGAAGACCTGGGCAATGAATTCAATCTCGCGTATTCCGCCAGGGCCCAGTTTGATGTGCTCGGCCATGTCCTTGCGCGCCACTTCGCGGCGAATCTGGGCGTGCAGTTCGCGCATGGCGTTGATCGCGCCAAAATCGAGATACTTCCGGAAAACGAAGGGGCGGCAGATCTCCTGCAAACCATCGACCCATTCGGGCTGCAGATTGACGCCTTCATTCATCACACGCGCCTTGATCCAGGCGTAACGCTCCCATTCACGGCCTTGCGTGATGAAGTAGTTTTCGAGCGAGCCGAGCGAGCCGACCAGCGCCCCGGAGTCGCCGTTGGGTCGCAGGCGCATGTCCACCCGGAAAACCTGGCCGTCTCCAGTGGGCTCCCCGAGGGCGCCGATCAGGCGTTTGCCCAGGCGCAGGAAGAAGTCGTAGTTGTCGATGCGGCGACGCCCGCTCGTTTGCCCTTCCTCCGGGTAGACAAAGATGTAGTCGACGTCGGACGACACATTGAGTTCTCGTCCTCCGAGTTTGCCCATGCCGATGACCAGCAGCCGTTGCGGCTGACCGCGACTGTCGAGCGGCTCACCGAACAACTCGCTCAGTTGCCGATGGACAAAGTCGAGCGCGAAGTTGGTCGTCACGTCCGCGAGTTGCGTCATGCTTTCGACGACTTCGCTCAACGGCGCCACGCCCGCAATGTCGCGGACGATCAGCGTGGCCATCACGCGCTGACGAAGGCGACGTAACGTGCGCTTCAGGCTCTCTTCGCTGCCCGGCGCTTCCTGTGCCAGGAAATCGCACATCTGCCTGGCACCAACCGGCAGCACGACGTGTTCGTCGAGCCAGGCCGCGATCTCCGGACGGGCGGCGAGCAGTTGGCGCAGGTAACGGCTGTGGTTCTGGGCAGCCTGCCAGGGTGAATCCAGAGCGCTCGGGAGGGCCGCGTGGCCATTGATCGTGGTATTCATTGATGTCTCGCAGGGTGGCCGTCGGCCGAGGCAGCGCGCCCGGCACTGAAGACCCGGGGAAAGCCGTTACAATTAGCGGCTCGATCGTCTGTCCAGGTATTCCGACATTCTAGTGACGCTGACCGACTGTTGGCAAAAGTCTCTGTACCCCGGCCCAATCTGATGCGCCCGGAGGACTTGCGCCCGGCGCTCTACCATCGCTGGCATTACCTGATGCCGGTGATCTCGCACCCCGGCGTTCGCCTGCTCGGGCGGGCGGCGGTACGGAGCCTGGTAGTGCTCTATTTCGGCTTCGTGCTGCTGGTCCTGGCCTTGCGCTACCTGATCCTGCCGAATATCGAGAGCTACCGACCCGAAATCGAGCGCTACGTCAGCCAAACGCTGGGCCTGACCGTCGTCATCGGGAAGATCGAAGCCAGTTGGCAGGGGATCAACCCCGATCTGATCCTTTCCGATGTGCGCATTGCCGATCGACAGGGGCAACCGGCGCTGGCCTTTACCCGCGTCGAGAGCGTCCTCTCGTGGTCGTCGCTGCCACGGCTGCAAATTCGTCTGCGCTTGTTGCGCATCGACGCGCCGACGCTGCACCTGCGGCGCGACGCCGACGGCCAGTTTTACGTCGCAGGAATTGCGGTCGCGCCGGAGGGTAGTGACAGCGGGGTGGCGGATTGGGTACTGGCGCAGAAGCGCATCCGCATCAACGGTGCGACGGTGGTCTGGGATGACGCACGCCGCGGGGCGCCGCCCCTGATTCTCGAGGACCTGAATTTCGCCCTCGACAATCAGGGGCGACAGCATCGCTTCGGCCTGACGGCCTTGCCGCCAGCCGAACTGGCTTCAAAGGTCGATCTGCGGGGCGATCTTCAAGGCAAGAATGTTGCGCACACCGCTTCATGGCACGGGCGGATCTTCGCCCAGATCGACTACGCTGATCTGGCCATCTGGTCCACCTGGCTCGACTACCCGATCGCCCTCCCGCATGGCCGTGGCGCCGTGCGCGCCTGGGCGGGTTTTGCCGACGGCAACCTGTCGGAGCTGACCGCCGACCTCTCGCTCGACGATGTCAATCTTCGCCTGGCGAGGCATCTGCCGGCTCTGGAACTGGACCATATGTCCGGACGCATTGGCGCACGCTTTTCGCAGGGGCGAGTCAGCGTCGACGGGCAACGGGTCGAACTCGTGACGCGCAGGCTCCGCGGCGAGAGCGACGCCCTGCTGGAGAGCATCCACATCGAGCCAACCGATTTCCACGTGGACTGGCAGCGCCCGGCAGAAGGCAGTTCAGTACGCGGCAGCCTCACTGCCAGCACGCTGGAACTGGCGGCGCTCGCCGGCCTTGCCGCCTATCTGCCGCTCGACACCGGGTCACGCCAGTTGTTGAACGATTATGCGCCGCGCGGCCGGTTCAGCGAGTTGCGCGCGAGTTTTCAGGGTGACGCGGAGGGCTTGCAGAGCTATGCGCTGAAAAGCAGTTTCCACGATCTGGCGCTCAGGCCAAGGGACCACATGCCAGGGATCAGCGGGTTTTCCGGCTCGCTCGACGCCAGTGAGCAAGGTGGGACGGTGCAGTTGCGTTCGCAGAAGGTCGGGATCGAATTCCCGGACGTCCTGCCGGAGTCTGAGATTGCACTGGAGACCCTGACTGCGCAAGCCAAATGGAAAATCAGCAAGGGGCGACTCGACGCCGAACTATTGCGCGCCGAATTTGCCGGACCAGATGCTGCCGGCTCGGCGCAGGGCGTGTACCAGAGGAATGGTGAGGGACCAGGCAGCATTGACCTGACGGCCACACTGACGCGTGCCGACGCGCGCGCGGTCTGGCGCTACCTGCCGGCGGCAATCAACGTGGATGCCCGTCACTGGGTCCGTGATGCCCTGAAAAGCGGCGCGGCCAGCGAGGCGAAACTGGCCCTCAAGGGCGATCTGGCAAAGTTCCCATTCCTCGACCGCAAACAGGGGCAGTTTCTGGTCACCGTCAAGGCGCATGACGTGACCCTGGATTACGGCGTGGGCTGGCCGATGATCACCGGCATTGACGCCGACCTTCGTTTCGAGGGCGTAGGCATGGCGGTACAGGCCCGGCGCGGCTCGATTCTTGGCGCCAGGCTATCGCAGACGCGCGCAGAGATCGCCGATTTCGATGCGCCGGTGTCGACGCTGAGCGTCAAGGGTCACGCCGAGGGCGACACGTCGGAATTCCTGGCGTTCATCAAGCAGAGTCCGGTGGCGAACCAGATCGATCACTTCACCGACCACATGAGCGCCAGCGGCAAGGGCCGCCTGGACATCGCGCTGCTCATTCCACTGGCCGAGGCACGACTCGGCGAGTCGAAGGTCGAGGGGACATACACCTTTCTGGCCAACGAGGTGAATGTCGATCCCGCGTTGCCGCCCCTGCGACAGCTCGGCGGCAGCCTGCAGTTCTCGGAGAAGGATTTGCGCATCCCCGAGATCAACGCCACCTTGTTCGGCGGCCCCCTCAAGATCAAGGGCGGCGTGCAGGGCGGCAAGGTGCTGGTGATCGCCAACGGTACGGTCGGCATGGACGAGGTGCGGCGACGCGTCGAATTCCCGCTGCTCGACCAGCTGTCCGGAACCGCCACCTACCGTGCCGAGGTAGGGGTCCGGAAACGCAACGTCGAGCTGGTGCTGGACTCGAACCTGGTCGGCGTCGCATCGGCTCTGGCTGCGCCATTCGGCAAGAACGCCAGCGAAGCGATGCCCCTGCATTTCGAGAATACGGCGCTGCCGACGGCGGCCGCCCCGCGCACCGGTCAGCCGGTACTGCGCGACCAGCTACGCGCCACCCTCGGCAACATCCTCAGCGTGCAACTGATCCGGCGCAAACAGGGCGAAGACAGCGTTCCCGAACGCGGTACGGTGATGATCGGTCGGCCGATTGCGCAGTTGCCGGAACGTGGGATCAGCATCGGAATCAGTGGCAAGAACGTCGATCTCGATTACTGGCAGCGCATCCTGCGCAGCGGCGCCAGGGATGGCGCCTCTGGCGCAGGCCCTGGCGTTCCCGTTTCAGTGGACCTCAAGGCCGAAGAGGCCGTCCTGCTCGGCAGGTTCTACACCGACGTAAGCGTCGGCGTCACGGGTACGTCACCCCAGTGGCGGGGTACGGTGCAGTCGCGGGAAGCGGTGGGTGGTTTCCAGTGGGACGGCGCGGGAGCCGGCAAGCTGACGGCGCGTTTCAAGAAATGGCGACGGCCGGACAAGGCGAGCAGCGATGCCGAGCCCGGCGAGATCCTCAAGGAATTGCCTGCGCTGGACATCGTGGTCGACGATTTTACCGTCGGCGCCCGTCGCTTCGGACGTCTCGATGTCCAGGCGCATAACGAGGGCGGTATCTGGCGACTGGACAGGATCGAACTGCTCAACCCCTACGGGAGCCTGTCCGGCAGCGGGCAGTGGCAGATCAGCAATGCCAATCGCACGCAACTCGATTTCACGCTGGACAGCAGTGATGTCGGCAAATTGCTGGACCGCCTGGGTTACGGCGGTGCGGTACGCGGCGGCAGCGCGACCCTGAAGGGCAAGATCGGCTGGAACGGGCCGCCGACCGAGCTTGACTACGCGACCTTGAGCGGTGAGATGAAGCTTGACGCCAGCAAGGGCCAGTTCGTGAAGCTCGATCCCGGCGCCGGCAAGCTGCTCGGCTTGATCAGCCTGCAGGGGCTGCCGCGTCGGTTTTCGCTTGATTTCGGCGACGTCTTCAGTGAAGGCTTCGGTTTCGACGCCATCCACGGGAAGATGACCGTGAAGAGCGGGTTGATGCACACCGATCGCCTGCAGATCGAAGGGCCGGCAGCGCGAGTGGTGATGCGCGGCGACGCCGACCTGAAGCATGAAACCCAGAACCTCAATGTTACCGTGCAACCCGAGCTCGGTGGCAGCGCCGCGCTGGGCATCGCAGTGGTCAACCCGCTGGCCGGTGTTGCCACCCTGCTGGCGCACAAACTGTTGCAGAATCCGCTCAACAAAGTCTTCAGCTTCGAGTATCTGGTGACCGGCAAGTGGGACGACCCGAAAGTCGAGAAGATTTCCAGATCGGCCACTCCAGGGAGCGCATCGCCCGAACTGCCCAATCCTTCCAACTCGACCGGAGCGAGCAATGAATCCGCCCAGCAATGATTTGCAGTACGCGTCGCAAAACCGCCCCCGCGTGCGGGTTGCAGCGGTGCAGATGGTGTCAACGCTGCGCGTTGACGAAAACCTGCGTACCGCTGCGACCCTGATCGCCGAGGCGGTGGCAGGGGGGGCTGCGCTGGTCGCCCTGCCCGAGTACTTCCCGATCATGGGCATCAGCGATGCGGACAAGGTCAGGGTGCGTGAATGTGATGGCCACGGACCGATTCAGGATTTTCTCGCCACCAGCGCCCGTGAACACGCGATCTGGCTGATCGGGGGCTCGCTCCCGCTGTCAGCCGAGCACCCCGAGAAGGTGCTCAATTCCTGCCTGGCGTACAATCCGCAGGGCCAGCGCGTCGCGCGCTACGACAAGATCCACCTTTTCGGCTTCCGGCAGGGTGACGAGTGCTACGACGAGAGCGCGACCATCGAGGCCGGCCGTCAGGTCGTCGGCTTTGCCACGCCGTTTGGGCGGGTCGGCTTGTCAATCTGCTACGACCTCAGATTTCCGGAGCTTTATCGAGCGCTCGGTGTCACAGACCTGCTGGTGATTCCCGCCGCCTTCACCGAAACGACCGGGCGGGCACACTGGGAAATCCTGTTGCGGGCGCGGGCGATCGAAAACCAGTGTTATGTACTGGCCGTGGCACAGGCCGGTCGCCATGAGAACGGCCGTGAGACGCACGGCAACAGCATGTTGATCGATCCCTGGGGCGTCATTATCGCTCGCCAGGCGAAAGGACCGGGAGTGATCATCGGTGAACTTGACCCGAACCGTCTCGCCGAGGTCCGGGCCAACCTGCCGGCGCTCAGACACCGTGTCATGTGAACGGCGAACGGTCAAGACCTTCCGCGCACCGGCCTCGGGGAGCGCCAGACCTTTTTTCAATTCCCGCCAGGTGCGGGGCAAGCACCCCCCGCGCTTGGTGGGGGACGCCATTCGTGAGTCGCTGCAGCGATGTTCACGGCAACGGCAGTAGCCATGGAAACCAGATGAACGCAAAAGCTCAGACCCTTCTCGCACATGCGCGGAAAACCCTGCTCACGCCGTATGGCCTCGACGTCGCCGACCTGACGCAGGTGTTCGGCAAGATCATGACGCACCAGGTCGATTATGCCGATCTCTATTTCCAGTACAGCCGCTCCGAAGGCTGGAGCCTCGAGGAGGGGATCGTCAAGGCAGGGAGTTTCAGCATCGATGAAGGCGTCGGGGTGCGCGCCCTGGCCGGCGAGAAAACCGCCTTTGCCTATTCCGACGACATCAGCGCCCAGGCGCTCGGCGATGCTGCCGGGGCGGTGCGGGCGATTGCCGCCGCCGGGCAGGAGCGCGGCGTACCGGCGCTGAAAAGGCGAAGCGGACACCAGCTCTACGTACCGCACGACCCGCTGGCTTCGCTCGACGCCGCCAGCAAGGTCAAGCTGCTCGAGAAGCTCGAAGCCATGGCACGCGCCGAAGATTCGCGCGTCACGCAGGTCATGGCGCATCTCGCCGGCGAATACGAGGTGATCCTGGTTGCCGGCAGCGACGGGCGGCTGGCTGCAGACGCCCGGCCACTGGTGCGCGTCTCGTTGACGGTCATCGTCGAAGCAGGCGGGCAGCGCGAACAGGGCTCGGCGGGCGGTGGCGGACGCACCGATTACGGCTTCTTCACCGACGCCCTGCTGCAGGGCTACGCCCGCGAAGCGGTGCATCAGGCGGTGACCAATCTCGCCGCGCGCCCGGCACCGGCCGGGACGATGACCGTGGTACTGGGAGCCGGCTGGCCCGGAATCCTGTTGCACGAGGCGGTTGGCCACGGGCTGGAGGGCGACTTCAATCGCAAGGGCAGTTCGACCTTCGCCGGCCGCATCGGCAGCCGCGTTGCCGCCAGTGGGGTCACGGTCATCGACGACGGCACCCTTGCCGAGCGGCGCGGTTCACTGAACATCGACGACGAAGGCAATCCGACGCAGCGCACGGTCTTGATCGAGGACGGCATCCTCAAGGGCTACATGCAGGACGGTCTCAACGCCCGTTTGATGGGTGTCGCACCCACCGGCAATGGCCGCCGGGAATCCTTTGCCCACCTGCCGCTGCCGCGGATGACCAATACCACGATGTTGAATGGTGACAGGAGCCCCGAAGAGATCATCAAATCGGTCAAGAAAGGAATCTACGCGGTCAATTTCGGCGGTGGGCAGGTGGATATCACCAACGGCAAGTTTGTTTTCTCGATGTCCGAGGCCTACCTGATCGAAGATGGCAAGGTCACCTCGCCGGTCAAGGGCGCGACGCTCATCGGCAGCGGGCCCGACGCGATGAATCAGGTCTCGATGATCGGCAACGACATGCGTCTCGACCCCGGTGTCGGGACCTGCGGCAAGGATGGCCAGAGCGTGCCGGTGGGTGTCGGCCAGCCGACCCTGCGCATCGACGGACTGACGGTTGGCGGTACCGCCTAGACGCAAGTGGCGGCACCCGGAGAGCGTACGCGCAGCACAAGCCGTCGCCGCTCGTTTAGTTGCCCCCGCGCCCGGTTAGCTGCCGATCGCGCGGTGTCTCTTGACGTACTGCTGCAACGCCTCATTCATGCGCGTCTGCCAGCCTTCGCCGGTCGATTTGAAGTACTCAACCACCTCGGCGCTGTATCGAACCGTTACCGCAACCTTGGTCGGGAGTTTTTGCGGCCCACGCTGGCCGGGAAGGCGAACCTTTCCCTTGGCCCAGTACTTGGCCACCGCCTCAGCGTCGTTGGGGTCGTATGGGCACTCTAAGTCTTTCATTTTCTCGGGCGCTGCCGCGATCGCGGACGCGATCTGCTCTTTGCTATAGATCGAGGGCTTTGAAGTACGCGCGCGTTTCATATTTGTCACCGTATCGACAGGAAATCACTCGGGCGCCGTCACTGCGCTCCGTCCAAACCAGGAAGACAACCCGATCACGAAACCAACCCAGACTTCGCAGCCGTTGTTCGCCGTACTGCTCGCGTTCGTCTTCCACTGTGACCATCGGGGAGTCGAATACGCAATCAACTTCGGCCAAGCCAAAGCCGTGTGCCTTGAGGTTCTTCTTGCGCTTACTCTCATCCTAGGTGATCATTAACTTATTGTAGTTACATTAAGCTCGTGATGTCCAGCCATTTCATGCTCATGAAAATGGGGGACCACGGATTCCTGGTTTTCAGAGCAGAAGAAACAAGATAACCGGATAACCGTGGTCTGTCCCAT
>JADKBU010000046.1 GCA_016714935.1 Candidatus Accumulibacter propinquus
CGAACTGTCGACCTTCGCATTACGAATGCGCTGCTCTACCGACTGAGCTACAGCGGCAAGGGAAATGTCGCCACCCCATGTAGGGACTGGATTATAACAACAGACTGGTTGCTTGAGAATACTGGAGGATGCTCGCAATCAATTGTGCGAAGATCTACCGACGGAAAGCGTGCGCAATGTGCGCTACCGCACAGATCCTGTCAGTCGTTTACCGGACCATGTGTTTGGGTGCTTGGCCCACCCCCTCCGCCAGGCACCTGTAGTGCCGGCCCGGCAACGGTACCCCCCCGTTCCGGGCCGTTTTTCTGCCGCCAACCCGTTCAGCAGGTGTTGCAGCAACCCCAAGGGCAGGTGCAGAGAATCGCCCATTCGCTTGTTACCACACCGAAAACTCCCCGCTGGTGCCGGGAGTTTTCGTTTGGCATGCCGCCCAAGCAGCGGCACTGGGTACGTTAGGCGTATTCGGGCTGGAATGCTTGCTCCGGATTGGCCACCGGTCCTTCGCCGCTCCAGTAGGGTGAGAGTTTCCTGAGTTGCGCGATGATCGGTGGCACGCAGGCGATGACCCGGTCGACTTCCGCTTCGGTGTTGTAACGCGACAACGAGAATCGGATCGTGCCGTGCGCCGCCGTGTAGGGGATACCCATCGCCCGCATCACATGCGATGGCTCCAGGGAACCCGAGGTGCAGGCGGATCCGGAGGATGCGGCAATTCCCTGCTGGTTCAGGAGCAGCAAGATCCCTTCGCCTTCGACGTACTCGAAGGCGATGCTCGCCGTATTCGGCAGACGATAGAGCGTGTCGCCACTGATGAAGGCGTTGCGGACACGCGCGAGTATGCCGCGTTCGAGCCGGTCGCGCAGCCGCTTGACGCTGGTGTTCTCGGTTGCCATGTAGTGCTGGGCGAGTTCGCAGGCTACCCCCAGGCCAACGATCGACGCCGAGTTTTCGGTGCCGGCGCGGCGACCGCGTTCCTGATGGCCACCCCGCAGCAGCGGGCGAAAGCGGGTGTTGCGACGCACGTACAACACGCCGATGCCTTTCGGGGCGTGCAACTTGTGACCGGACAACGACAGCATGTCGATCTTCGTGTTTTTCAGGTCGATACCGACCTTGCCGACGGCCTGCACGGCGTCGGTGTGGAACAGGACGCCCTTCTCGTGCGCCATCTCGGCCATTTCCTCGACCGGAAACAGGGTTCCCGTTTCGTTGTTGGCCCACATCGCCGACACGATGGCCACGCGATCGTTGAGCAGCGACTTGTATTCGTCGAGGTCGATGCGTCCCTTGCGGTCGACACGCAGGCGATGCACGACGTAGTTTTCCTTCTCCAGGTACGTGCACAGCGTGAGGATCGCCGGATGCTCGACGACCGTGGTGATCACCGTGCGACGTTCGGGGTTGGCCTTCAGCGCCGAAAGAATGGCGGTGCTGTCGGACTCGGTGCCACAGGAGGTGAAAACGATTTCCGAGTCGTGCGCAGCGCCGAGCAGTGACTGCACCTTGATGCGCGCTTCCTTGATCGCCTTGCCGACCTGGGAACCGAAACTGTGGATCGAAGAAGCATTGCCGAACTGCTCGGTAAAGAAAGGCAGCATGGCGGCCACGACGGCGGGATCACAGGCCGTCGTGGCGTTGTTGTCCATATAGATCGGTTGCATGGTCTTCTGCTCCTGTCGGATGAGTGTTACGCGCGCGCCAGCGCGGCGACAGGCAGTACCTGCACCAGTTCGCCCAGGGCTTCGATGAGTTTTTGCTGGACCCCACCGAGGGTCGCGGCTTCCATGGCACATCCCCGGCAGGCGCCGGTGAGATCGACGTAGATCTTCTTGCCATCGACCTCGACCAGGGTGACGTCACCGTGATCGCGCTGCAGCATCGGGCGGATCGCCTCAAGAGTCTCTTCAATCTTGCGGATGCGCTGGTAATTGGTCAGTTTCGGCTTGCCGGGCGCCTCGGCCGCAGCCGTCCTGGCCTTGGCAGGCTTCGGCTCGTTGGCATAGAGGCGGCCGTTGACCGCGATCAGGATGTCCTCGATCTTCTCGTGACAGGCCGAGCAGCCGCCACCGGCTTTCGTATAGTTGGCCACCTCTTCGAGGGTCCTGAGGCTGTTGGCACGAATGGTATCCTCGATCATCACGGCGTCGATCGCAAAACACTTGCAGACCAGATCGCCGTCTTCGTGATCGTCTTTCCATACCTCGCCACGATAGTTGGCGACCGCCGCCTGCAGCGCCTCGCGTCCCATCACCGAACAGTGCATCTTTTCCGGCGGCAGACCGTCGAGATAGTCGGCGATGTCCTGGTTGCTGACCTGCAGGGCCTCGTCGAGCGTCTTGCCCTTGATGATCTCGGTCAGGGCCGACGACGAGGCAATCGCCGAGCCGCAGCCGAAGGTCTGGAAGCGCGCGTCGTCGATGACTTCCGTTTCGGGGTTGACCTTCAGCATCAGGCGCAGCGCGTCGCCGCACTTGATGGAACCGAAGTCGCCGATACCGTTGGCGTTTTCCAGAGGTCCCGAATTCCTCGGGTTGAAGAAGTGTTCGCGCACCTTCTCGGAGTAGTCCCACATGATGATCTCCTTAGCCGGTGAACGATTGGCCGCAGGCGCAGGCGCCCGACACGTTCGGATTGTTGAACTTGAATCCGGTCTGGGTCAGGCTGTCGACGAAGTCGACGGTCAGGCCTTCGAGCATCGAACTGCTCATCGGATCGACCAGCAATTTGGCGCCGGTGCCGACATCGAACTCCAGATCATCCGCGCTCTTGTCCTGTTCGAGGCGCAGGCCATACTGCAGCCCGGCGCAACCACCACCGGAAACGAAGATGCGCAGACCGGCGACCGGAGTCTCCGTTGCCTTGATGAAACGGTTTATCGCCTTGGATGCGGCGGGGGTCAGCGTGATCATGGTGCGCTCTCCTTCTGATGGGGTGGGTTTGCGGCTCTCACCATCCCTTTGCAAGCTTCGTACCAGCCCCGAGAAGCGCTCATAACTCGTTGAATTGCAATTGGTGTTGGCCATTATTCCGGATTTTGAGCTTTGTCGTAAACACGACACGCCGACATCCGATCCGATCTCGCGGACGCCGGCGTGTGGGACGAGCTCACGCCTCGGCAGACGCATAGGTGTAGCAGTCCTTCGGGCAAACGCGGCCGCAGGCGCCACAGCCGATGCAGTCGGCGCCATTGGCAATGGTCATGACCATCATTTCGTCGTCATCGGCATCGTCGTCGTCCACGTCAGCGAGCAACTGCTCACTGCGTTCGACGAGATCGAGAACATTGCGTGGACAGACCTTGTAGCAGCGGCCGCAACCGATGCACTTCCTGGGATCGAGGAAGCTGACGAACTGTGGGATCCACTCGTCCCCACCGCGTGTGCGTCCGGTGATCGTGGTCATTTTCTTAGCCTTTCTGCGCCGCCTGCAGGCGGGCGTTGGCAACCGCCCAGGCCTGACAGGCCTCGAGCGTTGCCCGTGATATTTCCGGGAGTTCCTGCCAACCGGCAGGCAGCCTGTCTTCCACCAGGTCGTGAAGTTGCGCCGCCCACTCGCTGGCGATACGTTTCAGCTTCTTCACTTCCCTGTCGAGTTCCTTGAGTTCGCTTTCGGTCATCATCGCCCCCTTACATGCCGGCCACTTCTGGGAATCTGCCGATAATGCCCAACGCCACGGCCAGGTGCTTGTCGCCTTCGGTTTTCATTTTCGACAACGACTCGAAGCCGAAGCGATGCACGTCGCGTAGCGTCCGATCCATGACCAGCAGCTTGCCGACGGTAATCAGCGCCCGACCAAAACCCTCATGGGTGATCTGTACGAAGGGCACCGCCATCTGGCCGCACTCCTTTTCGATCAACACCGCGATCGCGTTGTGGAAGGCCTTGACACGGGCCAGCGTCACTTCGTCCGGATCACCGATGGTCGGAATCGCACGCTTCTGTTCCTTGCTCAGCACGTAGCCGGCGAGAATCGCCGATGTCGGCTTGCCGTCCCACTGGCCGTAGCTGTCGAGCGCCCGCGTCTGGCGCAGCATTTCCTTGACAAAGTCAGTGGCATAGACGGGATCATTGGCGGGTTCGATGGCGGATTCGGGGGCAAGGGTTTCAGTCATTTGGTTTCTCCGGGAAATGCGGCCTTGGAAGGCGCGTCAGCGAGCCTGGCAGGGTTCCTGGGCAGGTACGGCGCGCGGTGGGTAAGAGGGAAGCAGATCACGCCTGGCGCGAGCGGGAGAGAGTGGCCCAATCGAGATCATTGCGGGTATATCGGTGACATTCGCGGTCGGCGAGCAGTTGTCCGGACAGAAAGTGGACCGGGACGGCGAAAAGGGTGTCGGTCATGCCGCCGCTTGTTTCGCGGAAGCTGGGCATCATTCGTCCCAGCCCTCTTCGAGCATCCGATCGAAGCGACTGTTGTCGGCCGCTTGTTGGCGAATGGCCTTGTCGACCCACGCGATGCCACCTTCGCGGACCGCCAGACTGATTTCCTTCAGCAGCCCTTCGATCGCTGCTTCATCGTCCAGGCGGATCGGCTGGACGCCTGCCGCGAGCAGCTGTTTCACCGCCGATGCCCCTGCCGCAAGGCAATACACGGCGGCACAGCCGGTGAGCGTGCCAATCTTGGCCGGTAGCCGGTTCTCGTTGCCGTCCATGCTTTCCGGTGGAAACTCGACGAGCTCGACCAACTGCGCGCGTTCGCCGTCCAGGGCATAGATCGCGAAACCTTCGGCAGCACCGAAGTGCTGGTTGACGGTGCTGCGGTCATTGCTGGCAAAGGCCACCCTGAGCATGCTCGGCGCCTCCCTAGTGCTGGACCAGGCCAGAGCCAGGCGTCGGCCGGAACTGCGGATCGCCGGCGCGGTTGACCCGGTATATGGATCGATGGACAGGGGTGTCATGGTGGTTCCCCAGGAAGAGATTGGCGATGTCGAACAGGGCCTGACGTGCGCCGCGATAGCCGACCCAGGTCCGTGCATAGCCCCCGACCCAGTCGTACTGCGGGAAGCCGGCGCGCAGCAAGGGAATCTGCAGGCGTTCCGCGCTCGCCGCCGCGTGCGAATTGGAGACGATCAGTTGGGCTCGATGGGCCAGAGCCTGGCGTTCGAGATCCTCGAGATCGCCGATCCGTACCGTCGCGGCGGGCAGGTCGGCGAGGATCTCCGCGCGACTTGACGCCACGGCAGCCACTACCTCGGCGCCGACGCCATGGAGGAACTGTCCGAGCGCAACCAGCAAATCTGGATCGGCAGCGATGCCGACACGCAGGAAGCCGGTCATGAAATGCGTGTCGACCATCGCGTCCTGCAACTGAGCCCTCTGTCGCTCGATGCCGGCGGTCACCGGCTGACCGGAGAGTTCGGTCAATACCAGGGTGAAGGCATCGCAGGCGTCGAGGCCCAGCAGATGGTCGAAGCGGAAGTCCGGCACGCCGGTACGCGACTTGAGCAGATCCGCGGCGCGGTTCAGCGAGCGTCCAATGACCAGGGTGGCCGCCGCTTCGCCAAGCGTCGCCACTTCGCCTCGGGAGGTTCCGCCGAGCGTCAGCGGGGTACTGTCCTGATCGATCAGGTGCCCGTCGAGCGAATCACCGATATCCGGCAGCACCAGCGGTCGCAGGCCGAAAGCCTCGATCCAGGTCTTGATCGCCTCGATGTCTCCGGGCGTCAGCATCGACGAGGCGAGCACGTTGACCTGCTTGCGGCGGCGCCCGACCAGTGACGAATTCGTGGTGTCCGGGACCAGCGTGTCAATGATCGCTTCGACCGCCAGAGCAAAACCGGTTTCGAGACACCCGGCATAGTCCGGCGTGTTCACCGGCACCACCGCGGTCTCCGCGAACTGCGGATGGCGAGCGTGGAATTCGCGCACCAGCCGCTGGATGTCGCAACCCTGCGTTTCGGACAGGCCGGTGGTCGGCAGGCCGATGATTTCCGGCGAATTTTTCTCGCAGAGCACGCGCAGGCCCTCGATGACGTTCTCGTCGGCGCTCATGATGCTCGACACCTGATCCATGGCCGTCGTCTGCAGCGGAATCGGCTCGCGGAAATGGCGCACCAGAAATACCTTGCCGAAGGCGGTGCAACCCTGCGAGCCGTGCAACATCGGGATCGCTCGGCGCAGGCCGAGGAAAGCGAGCGCGGCGCCTATCGGTTGACTGGCCTTGAGCGGACTCACCGCCAGCGGTTTGGCACGTTTGAGGATCTCAACCATCGTTTTCTCCGCGCCAGGCCAGTGCTTCGCCGGCGACCTTGTGGCGGGTCCACGGCGCGGGTGCGCGCACCTTGTGCCACACCGGCGACTCCAGCGTCAGCGTCAACTGACGCACCAGTTCCAGCATGCCCTCGTAGCCGGCATAGCCGAATTCCCGTTCCTGGTTGATGTCGAGAAAAGGAATGCGCGCCTTCAGCGCCGTGTACAGGTTGCGACCACCGGCAATCAGGATGTCTGCCTGGTGGTCCCGGAAAGCCTGCAGCAGTGCCTTCGGACTACCGTCGGTGATCATCCTGGCGTCGTCGCCCATGATCTCGCGGATGCGCGCCTTGTCTTCCTCGGTGGATTTGTTGGTGCCGGTGGCGACCACCGTCATGCCGAGATCCTGGAGAGCCGAGACCACCGACCAGCTCTTGACGCCGCCGGTATAGAGCAACACCCGCTTGCCGGCCAGGCGCTTGCGCCAGGGCTCCAGGGCAGCGCGAATCCTCGCCTCCTCGCGGCTGATCATCGCCTCGGTACGCGCGGTCAGATCGGCGTCCCCGAGCAGCGCCGCGAAGTCGCGGAAAGCCTGCGAAGTATCGGTGATCCCGTAAAAGCTTCCCTCGAAATAGGGCACACCGAAGGACTCTTCGAGTTTGCGTGCGACATTGAGCAACGCTTTGGCGCAGACCACCATCGACGCCTGCGCCCGATGCATGGTCTGCACTTCATGAAAGCGTGCGTCCCCGGAGAGCGTGCACAGGATCCGCAAGCCGAGTTCGTCGAACAGCGGCGCGAGGTACCAGAACTCGCCGGCGATGTTGTATTCGCCAATCAGGTTCACGTCGTGCACGGTGATTCCTGGCCGTTGCGCGGTCGCCGGCACCGGGTCCGGTTCGCGGCTGCCGATCACGTATTTGAACATCGCTTCCCCGGCGATGCGATTGCCGAGGTTCTTGGTGCCATAGAAGCCGGCACAGTCGATGGGCACCACCGGCACCCCCCAGCGCTCGCTGGCGGCTTTGGCGACCGCTTCGAGGTCGTCGCCGATCAGTGCCGGAACACACGTGGAGTAGAGGAACACCGCCTGGGGAGAGTAGTCGTCGATGGCCTGCTTGATCGCCAGAAACAGTCGCTTCTCGCCGCGACCCATGATCACGTCCTGCTCGGTGAGGTCAGTGGTCATGCCGATGCGGTACAGCGTCGGGCCTGACGAGCGGGCGCCGCGGTTGTCCCAGGAAGCACCGGCGCAGGCAATCGGTCCATGCACAATGTGCGCGACATCGGCAATCGGCAGTAGCGCGATCTGTGCTCCGTCGAAAGAGCAGCCGCCTGCCGTGGCGCCCGGTTTGGTGCGCGCGCAACCGGACTTTTCCTTGGCGTTGTGCGCGCAGGCGGGCTCGTTCAACAGTTCGGCGATTTCGGCTGTCTTCATGGCGTAAGTCCTCGGTTGGAGGTCTTGTTGCAATCGCCGTGCCACCGGTAAGCGCTTGATTCCGCGATATTGCACGTCATGCGGCGATTGTCGCGTTTGCGACATTGCGACATCTGCGCTGTCCGATGTCGCAGCCCGGTTTCACTGAGTCAGCCTCTGGCCAGGGTTTTCAACGATAATCGCGGAACAACTGGAGTTTCGACAACATGCCCATCTATGAGTACGAGTGTGCCGCGTGCGGCAAGGAATTCGAGAAACTGGTCCGCCAGCCCCTGCCCGCGCCGGAGTGCCCAGACTGCCACAGCACCGACCTGCACAAGAAGCTTTCGGCCTTTGCCGCGCTCAGCGGTTCGGTTGCGGGCGCGGATGATTTTCCTGGCCCCTGCGGGAGTTGCGGCCACCCTGACGGGCCTGGCGCCTGCCGCTTCAAATGAGGTTTGCAAATCCCGGCGAGCGTACCGCCGCTAAAGGCTGGTGACGGTCTTGCGGCTCCCGCCGCGCGGGTGGGTGCTGCGCCCTACTCCGACGACGCGCCACGCCGGACCAGAAACACGGCCACCAACCCCCACACGATCACCGGCAGCCATTCCAGCAGCGACCCGGCAGCCACCGCCCCGGAGGCGGTCAAACCCAGGCGCGACATCGCGGCCACCGCCAGGGTCGCCATCAGCATGCCGGTATGGCGACCGGTGCGCAGTGGCTGCCCGCGCTCGACGGCAAAACCGATCAACGCGCACAGGATGAAGCCCCAGAAGAAACCCGCCACGAATTGGCTCAACACCAGCAGCGGCAACGAAACGGCAATGGCCGCGACGCTGAGCGTCAGCGCGCCGGCCACGCAGGCCAGTTGCAGGACCCACAGCGTGCCACGGGCGCGCACCAGGCGATCGACGAGCAGCAGACCGAAGCTGAAACCGACCCAGAAAACGGGCAGCAGCCAGGGCAGCACTTCCGGATCGGCCAGGCGCCGAAATTGCGCTGCCGCATTGATCGCCGTATGCACCTGCTGCCCGAACGCCAGCAGCAAGACCAGGAGCAGCAACCAGGCCCACCCACGTCTTCCCGCCGCCCCCACCCGTGCGGGCTGCGCGTCGGCAACGATCGGCTGACTGGGCGGCTGCAGCCGTTCGACGTAGACCAGCGCCGACGCCGACAGTCCGACCGCCAGCGCGCTGAACAGGAACGGCAAGGCCGGATCGACGCCTTTGAGCAGCATCCCGAGGTACGGCGCCAGAGCCGAGGCCACCGCCAGACCAAGCAACTGGATGCCGGCCAGACCGGCCACCGAGGAGCGCCCGGCATAGCGCGAAAGCAGCACGTAAGGTGGCGCGCGCAGGGCCGAGGAAGTTGCCACCCACAAGCCGGTCATCAGGAGGAAGAGCATCGGCATCCCTGACAGCCACGGCAACAGCAACATGGCCAGCGCCGAAACTGCCGACAGCAGCACCAGCATCGGTCCGATCCTGCGCAGTGCCGCGCGTGCGCGATCAACCGCCACACCCATCGACCAGTCGGCCAGTGCGAACAGCAACTGGTCGGCCGCCAGGAGCCACGGCAGATAGCGCTTATCCACCCCACCCCGCTGCAACAGTTCGGGCAGGAAAATGACGTAGACCACCCAGCTCAGGGAGAAGAACAGCTCGACCCCCGCCAGCAACCAGGCCGCCCGGGAATCGCGAGAAAAGGATGAAGTCGTGTTCATGGTCGTAATCGTGGCACCGAATTGGACAGCATCTGACCCAGGGACGACAGTCTGGGAAATCTCGACGATCTGCCTCGACCCGAAGCGCCGGCAGTGGAGATCGTCGAGTACTTCGGAGCTGCCTGCGCCCCGTTCCGGGGTATGGCAGCGACGTGCAACCACAAGACAGCTGCAATAGCCGCCTGCAAACTATGCCGGCAGGTGCCGATCCATTGCCCGCCGGTAAAGATCGGCGATCAGTGCGGCCAGATACGCTGGTGGGGCGTGTGTGTCCTGCGCTTCCAGGACGGCCTTGAGGATTCCTTCCAGCACACCGGTGTCGACCTGCCGCGTGTCGGAGGCGGCCACACCCGGCGCACTCAAATTGTAGCCTGCCCGCACTTCGGCAGCCCTGCCCGGGCCGTTGCCGGTGGCCAGCCAGTCGACCGAGACACCGGCGGCCGCCGCCATTGCGCAGGCCTTGTCAAGCGGAGGCATGCGACCGTCCCGGAGATAGGTCCGCAGTACCGATTCCGCGAGTCCGCAGCGGCGCGCAAAAGACGACACGGACTCCTTGCCGATGATCGCCTGCAAACGCGCCGCCAGCGCGCTGGATTCGACTTTCGGAAGCGGACGCGGGTCTGACCCGACTCCAGAGGCTGTTCCGTATTGGGGTGTTCCGTCATTGACGGGAAATGCAGACATCGACAACCGATCGCAAGGAAAGAAGAATAGTGGCAATAAACGCAAGAAATTGTTGACACCTCGCAACATCTTGCATAAGATTTTGCCCGACAGAATAACAGGAAATGCCGCTGATCGTTCATTTCGTAGCATTTGCAGTCAGTCCTTGGGCCTTTGCCGGCCAGCAAGGAACTTGGGGTTTGTCCGTTGGCATTGCATCGCGATGCGAGGGGGAATAGCCATGCGCCAGTCTGTAGAAGCAAACGACCGTCCCGATAGCCCACCCGGATTTTCACTCGCACCGCTACTATCTGCGCTGCGTAGAGCGCTGCGTAGAGTCTTCCCTGCCTTGCAGGGAAAACAATCACCGCCAGGGCAGGCTTGCGGCAACCCCCCCTCCTCCGCCAGAGCCTGCGAAACCAGTCCGCGCATTCATTTCGAAGCCATCGAGCCGCGACTGCTGTTATCAGGCGATCCAGTCTCGCTTCCGATGGCAACCATCGAGGCGGCTGGGGCACATGCGGAAGTGCAAAGCCACGACGCGACCCTTGCCGAGCGAGCGCGGGTGCTTGTCGACAGACTGGCTGGTAACCCGCCGCTCGACGGGTCAGCCACCACCGATGGCGAAGCACGGCTCTCCACTGACCGCCTTGGCGAGAACCGGTTCCTGGAACTTGCTGCACCGGATGTCCGCATCCTGGATGTCGACTTCAACGCCGACCGACGCCAGGATCTCGTCGTCATCGGCGAACGGCCCGACGGCAACGCCTTTGCCAGGCTGTGGCAAGCCACTGGCGTTGCTTACCTCGCTGGCGAAACGCTGGAACTCGGAGCCTGGAGGCCCGAAAGTCACTATCTGGTGGGTGACGTCAGCGGCACCGGCAGCAGCGCACTCGTCGAGGTCTCGCCGAACGATGCAGGCCAGGCCATGGCCCGCACCTGGCTGATCGATGGCGCGGGATTTTCCGAAAGCACATCGACACTGCTCGGCGCCTGGAGCGCCAGCGCCAGATACCTGCTCGGGGACATGGCCGGCCTGCAGGAAGCCGAACTGCTGCGCCTGTCTGATGGCGGCGATGGCCACGCGACGATCGACCTGTGGCGATTCAACGACATGCAGTGGCGAGCGGAAGAGACTGCTTTCGACGACGTTCCGTGGGAGAGCAACGGCTGGATCAGCCTGTCGGATACCAATGGTGACGGCAAGCTCGAAGTCCTCGAAGCGCAACTCACTACCGTCGATGATCGCGATCGCGAACTCGCCGTGGTACTGCGCAGCGCGGACGAAGGATACTGGAGCAGCGCCCTGCAGGAGCTTGGCGACTGGCGCGCGGACCACCATTTCCTGACGGGCGACCTTGACGGTCTCGGGTCGGAACAGTTGTTGCGCTTTTCGATCAGCGATGAAGGACGCCAACAGGTCGCTGTATGGCGCCCCAACGCCTGGGGATGGACCTACGACAACCAGGCAATCACGCTGGAACTTGGCGAGGCGCACCCCAACGCGCCCTGGCACGCTGCCGACCTTGATGGTGACGTTCGCATGGATCTTGCCCGAGCGTGGCAGAACGCCGACGGGCGCTGGGTGCTCGAAAGCTGGTTGTCAAAAGATGAAGCGGACGCGGAAACGACCACGATGCGCCTGGAGCAGCGACCAGATCTGGTGCTTGACCTTGGCCCAGGCGAAACCGATTTTCGCTTCCTCGACCACAATGGTGACGGCCGCGCCGATCTGGTCGGGACGCAAACCAATCAACAAGGCGAAGAAGCGATCACGCTCTGGCTCAACGACGGCCCAGGCTTTGTCGCCCTGCCGGCAAGCCATCGGGATCGCGGCGCGCGCGTGCTGCCGGCGGACCTCAACGGTGACGGTCGCGGTGACCTGCTGGAACTGAGCCGGACTACAGAAGGCACGGCAGTGGCCACTCCCTGGCTGTCCACAGGCGATGGCTTCACCGCAGGGAGCAGCGTCGACCTCGGCATCTGGCAAGCCAGCACGCATTTCCTGGTGGGAGATCTGGACGCTGACGGCCGCAGCGACTTGCTGCAAATCCGGCGTCAGGATGATGGCCAGGTGTCAGCCAACACCTGGCTCGCCGGCACCGAGCACTGGCTGCCGGGCGGCAGCACGGCGCTCGGCACGCTCCCGCAGAGCAGCGGCTACACCCTGAGCGACAGTACCGGCGACGGCAGGGCCGACCTGGTGGTGTACTCGCTGCCGGGCAATGGCAATACCCGGTTCACGATCTGGCCAGGGAACGGTCGGACATTTGCTGAAGCTGCGTACCAGGAGACGCCCTCCGAAAACCTGACCACTTCGGCGGTGTTACCGCTGGACCTCAACGGCGATGGACGCGGCGACTTCGCCTACGTGGACCGCGAACCCGACGCCAATAGCGGTGGCTACACCACAGCCGTGCGCTGGTGGCAGGGGAGTGCGGATGGCCGATGGGAGCACTACGATGGCGACACCACACGCGAGTTGCAGCCCTTTGCGCAGCACTTCACGTACCTGACAGGCGATGTCGACGGTGATGCGCGCCAGGACGTGCTGCGCGTCTGGAGCGACGCCCATGTGCACCTGGACATCCGGCGCAGCCATGGCAGCAATCTCGGCGACTGGACCAGCCCCAGTACCCTCGGCAATACCAGGAACCGCCAGCAGTTCCTGAGCGCCGATGTCAACGGCGACGGCCGGGCTGACCTGTTGCAGATCTGGCAGGACAGCGATGGTGAAGCGGTCGCCAGTCTGTGGATGGCGACCGTGGTCGGCGAGCAGGTGCAATACCTGCAGGGTGGCGACAGCGTGCTCGGCGCATGGCGCGAGGACAGCATCTGGCTTGCACAGTACCACAACGGCGATGGTCGAGCCGACCTGGTGGGAAGCTGGCAGGAAAGCGATGGCCGCCAGCAGATCGGCACCTGGCTGTCGGATGGTGTCAGCCTGACGACCCTGCCGGCCGCGCAGCGACGTGGTCACTTTCGACGCCGATTTCAATGGTGATGGCGCCAGGATCTCCTGGAGTGAACCGCCGCGCCGATGGGATGGCCGTGGCGACGCCTGGCTGTCCACCGGAAGTGGTTTTGCTGCCGGGCGTGACGCTGAACTCGGCGTGTGGCTCGCCGACACGCCATACCGCATCGGCGACCTCGACGGGAACGGCAGCAGCGATCTGCTGGAAATCCGTCGCCAGCCCAACGGCAACGTCGTGGCCAATACCTGGCTGGGTGGATCCACGATCCTGGTTGCGGCGGCAACCACCAATCTCGGTCCATTGGCGGCGAACAGCCACTACACCCTCGGCGACACGACGGCCGACGGCCGTGCCGACCTGCTCGTGCAATCGCCATCGAGCGACGGCGCCAGCCGTTTCACGCTGTGGCAGGGCGATGGCCGGCGGTTCCGCGAGGAGTCGACTCAGGAAGAAGCGCGCGCATCGACGCCGGACGCGCAGATCCTGCCGCTGGACATCAACGGCGACGGCAGCGGCGACCTCGTCGAGGTGCAGCGCGACTACCGCCCGACGCGAATCTCAGCGACCAGAGCACCCGCCTGCGTTGGCAGAACGTCTCGCCCGACGGGATCTGGAGTTCAGGCGAGCAATCTATCGGAGTCTGGTCGCGGAACGTGAGCATGCTCGCGACCGATGCCGATGGCGATGCGCGCGGCGACGTGCTGCGGATCTCGAAAGCCGACGACGGGCAGATGCAGCTCACGCTCTGGCGCAGCCAGGGCAACGCATTCGACAACTGGGGCGATTCCACCTCGGTGAAGCCCGGCTGAATCAGGTGTTCCCACGCCGCCGACCTCAACGGCGACGGCCGTGGTGACCTGCTGCAGATCTGGCAGGATAGCAATGGCAGAACAGTGGCCACCGCTGGCTGGCGACGCTGGTCGATCACCGCATCAGCTACCTGGCAGCCGGCGACAACAACCTCGGAATTTGGCACGCTGGCGCCACCTACGTCATGCAGGACCGCAACGGCGATGGTCGGGCGGATCTGGTCGCGAGCTGGCAGGAATCGGATGGAACCCGGCATATCGGAGCCTGGCTCACCGACAGCGTCAGCCTGCCGGCCACCCCGACCGTGGGCGGGAACTTCGCGTGCTTGCCGCGGATTTTGCCGAGGACGATCGGTCAAGTACTGGAGCGGTCGCCGCCCCGACGGTATGGCGATGGCCAGACTGTGGTTGCCGACTGGAGACGACCTCACCGGCGGTTTCACCCCCGGGAACAGCAGCTTGCTGGGGTCGTGGCAGGCAAGCACGCAATATCTGGTCGGCGACCTCGACGCTGACGGGAAGGAGCGAACTGCTCGGAAATAAGGCGGCAAGCCGATGGCGAGGTGGTTGCCAACTCCTGGCGCCCTGGCGCCGACGGTCTGCTGGCCGTCGGCAGCACGGCGCTCGGTCAATATCCACCCAACAGTCGCTACACGCTGACCGATACCACCGGCGACGGCCAGGCCGATCTGGTGGTGCAATGGATTGCCGGGCAACGGCGTCAACTGTCTCACCGTCTGGCAGGAAGCGGCCTTCGGCTTTAGCCGAAGCGGCGACCGCAACCCGTATCGCGATGAGACCACCAGTGCCACCGCCCTGTCGCTGGACTACAACGGCGATGGTCGCGGCGACTTCGTGTTTGCGCCGCGCGACGCCAACCAAGATCCGAACACCAGCGAACTCAGCACGCCTGCCTGCTGTGGCAAGAAGGTGCGCCCACGGGACTGCTGAGCACTCGTTACCACGATGGCGGCCTCGGGATCTGGTCGCAGAATGTCGACTTTCTGACTGGCGACGCCGACGGCGATGGTCTTGACGATGTGCTGCGCATCTGGAAGAACGAGGACGACACCCTGCGGGTGACGGCCTGGCGCAGCGCCGGCAGCAGCCAAGACGACTGGCGATTCGAAGTGTCAACGACCGACATTCTCGCCGGTGCCCTGGCCAACCAGCAGTTCGTGGCCGCAGACGTCGATGGGAATAGCCGCACGATCTGCTGCAGATCGGACAGGATGACTCAGACCGGGCGATCGCCGGGGTCTGGCTCGCCGGCGAGTCAAGCTGCGCCCGCCAGCCGGCAGCGGCATCCTGGGTCCTGGCTTGCAGAGGCGCATTACTTTTCCATGCCGGGGCTGGACGGTGCGCGCCTGACTTCGGTGCGCAGGCGGCGAGTGGCGGGGGTGGCAGCGCCCGCTTCGATGGCGCTACGTCGTGGCATCGCCTCCGGAGATTCGCTGTTGCCGATCGTCACCCAGCCGCGCCGCCCGCCGGTAGCGATAATTTCGACTGGGGACCGTTCGACCAGAGCGAGACCACCACCTGGGTCGACCTGACGATAGGCAGCGTCCGCATCGCGCCAGCCGGCAACTGGTCGCCCCGGCTCGATCTGGTCACGGCGGTTTCCCGGGCACGACCATCCGGGCACGCTCGGCATCGACAATACCTGGAGCGAACGGCTCGAAGTCACAACGGCAGCACTGGCGAACCTCCGCCACACGCACGTCGTCCAGGAACTCGCTGACGGCCGCCCCGCCCTGGCGAGCGGCGAGTCGTCGAAACGTCTGCTCTCCCTTCGTCGCTGGCCGGACACAGACAGTGAGCGGCCGGATCATCTTCCGGATCGCCGTCGAAGCCCAACAGCGTGCCCGAGAACAACGCCGGCGGCACGCGGTGGGAGGCGGAACAACGAGCAGCTTACCCGGTCGCCACACGCTCCCGACTTGCGGGTCATCAACCCCTGCCACACCCTTCCAGGCGAGCGCTTTTTGCCGGCGACGAGCTGCACATCTCCTGGGAAGACCGCAACGATGGCGCAGCGCCGCACGCAGACCGGCTGGATTTCCACCATCTGCTGATCAGGAACCGCTCTACCGGCGGAAATCCTGGTCCGACGCCGCTGCTTGAGACCCCGCAGCCGTGGGCAACGGCAGCAGCGCCGCCGGCGCGTCCGGCTGCGCAGCCAGGTTTTCAGGCTCCCGGAGGGGCGTCCGAGGTGTCGGCGAGATCCGGGGATCAGCGTCAGTACCGACGAAGGTCGGACGGCCGGGGTGCGCTGCTCAGGAAATCAACGCGCACCCGTGGCGACCGCCGAAAGCAACAACCGCGCGGTCACGACCTACCACGGCAACGGCGGCCCGCCCCTACGCCGATCTGCGCGTCGACGCCCTGGTCGCGCTGAGCAGCGCCGTCGGTACGTTGCCCATCCGCGGGAGTTGGCTTCGGTGTCGAACCAGGGCCCCACCGATGCCGACCAGGACTGGACCGATCAGATCGTCCCACAGCACCGATGCGCTGATCAGCACGCGGACGACGTGGTGATCGCCAGCGTTCGCCACAGCGGTGGGCTGCGTGTCGGCGAAAGCCACAGCCAGACTGCGAAGTCGCGATCCCATTCGCAGCCGCCGGACGCTACCATCTCAGGCATTCGCAGCGACAGCGGCACCGAAG
>JADKBU010000047.1 GCA_016714935.1 Candidatus Accumulibacter propinquus
GCCGGCGTCTGCAGGATGCCCATCTGCTGCAGCGGCAGGCCTTTTTCGTCGAGGATGCCGAGCATCGCGTAGCGGTGGATGATCAGTTGCGCGAGGTAGGCGACGGTCGAGGGGTAGTTGGTCTGGCGGCGGGTGCCGGGGATGAAGGCCATGAAGTCGCCGAGCGGTTCGGGGTAGTCGAGCAGCTTCCTGAGCTTCATGCCGATCCACGCCGGGTCGAGGACGCGCATGTCGAGCGACAGCAGCTTGGTCAGGCCGTCGAGGGCGCGCGGGTAGTTGCCGGAGAGCCACACCGAGTAGGGGCGGGTGACGCCGTCGGGCAGGGTGATTTCCTTGAGGCCGAGGACGAAGTCTTCGCCGGTGGCCGGGTTGAAGACATCGACGGTCCAGGACAGCGTGCCGTCGGTGCCGGTCTTCGGTTCCTTGCGGCTGAACATGGCGTCGAGTACCGGCGTCGGGCCGGCGTTGGCGAAGGCGCCGATGCGTTCGACGCGGAACTGGATCAGTTGCGCCATCGCGGCGACCACCGAGGGCATGCGCTTTCTTTCGCCGTGCGGCGGGAAGGGCATCTCGAAGCCTTCGTCGCCGGCGGTCTTGGCCAGCGATTCGAGTTTGAGCGCCAGCCAGCCGTGGTCGTTGGCGCGCATGTCCATCGACAGCGTCTTGGCGACGGCGCCGAGGCCGCGCGGCTGCTCGGGGCCATTGACCCAGGCTTCGAACGGCCAGCAGCGGCCTTCCTGGTCGACCTGGCCGACGAATAGCGCGAACTTGCCGTGCGTGTGCTCGATCATGTAGGTCCAGGCCATGTTGCCCTCCGCGAGGTTGGGCCGGTTCGGCCAGCGCAGGCTGGCGAGCACCGGTGCCGGCAGGTTCTTGATCGTCAGGCGACGGTTGGCGTCGCCGGTCTCGAAGTCCTGCGGCTGCTTGCGGTCTTCGGCCTGTTTCTGCGAAACGGTTTGTGACCCGGACTGTGACCCGGACGATGAATCGACCGAGAGCACCGAGCCGAGGACGCTGTTCGGGCGGTAGGTGGCGAGGCCCTTGAGGCCGGATTTCCAGGCGCTCATGTAGAGATCCTGGAAGTCTTCGTAGGGGTAGTCGGCGGGCACATTCACCGTCTTCGAGATCGAGGTGTCGATGTACGGGGCGACGGCGGCGACCATGTCCTTGTGCGCCCTGGCCGAGATTTCGAGGGCGGTGACGAAGTAGTCGGGCAGCTTCTCGACGTCGCCGCCGAGGTGCTTGTAGAGCCGCCAGGCGTAGTCCTCGACGGCGTATTCCTTGAGCGTGCCGTCGGCCATGCGCTTCTTGCGGTTGTAGGTCCACGAGAACGGCGGTTCGATGCCGTTCGAGGCGTTGTCGGCGAAGGCCAGCGAGATCGTGCCGGTCGGCGCGATCGACAGCAGGTGCGAGTTGCGCAGGCCGTGCCGGCGGATCTCGGACTTGATCTCGGCCGGCAGGCGCGAGGCGAAGTTGCCGCCCGAGAGGTACAGTTCGGCGTTGAACAGCGGGAAGGCGCCGCGCTCCTGCGCCAGCTCGACCGACGCGAGGTAGGCGGTGTCGCGCATGAATTCGGAGAGGCGCGCGCCCATCGCGGTCGCCTCCGGGCGGTCGTAGCGCAGGCGCAGCATGCACAGGGCGTCGCCGAGGCCGGTGAAGCCGAGGCCGACGCGGCGCTTGTTGGCGGCTTCCTCGCGCTGCCGTTCGAGCGGCCAGGCGGTGACGTCGAGGACGTTGTCGAGCATGCGCGTCGAGATGCGGATCACTTCGGCGAAGGTCGCGAAGTCGAACTCGGCGAGGGGGCTGAAGGCGTCCTTGACGAACAGCGTCAGGTTGATCGAGCCCAGGCAGCAGCAGCCGTAGGGCGGCAGCGGCTGTTCGGCGCAGGGGTTGGTGGCCTCGATGACTTCGCAGTAGTAGAGGTTGTTGTCCTTGTTCATGCGGTCGAGGAAGAGGATGCCCGGCTCGGCGTGGTCGTAGGTGGATTTCATCACCTGGTCCCAGAGGTCGCGCGCCTGCACGCGGCGGTAAACCCAGACGCCGTCTTCGCGCTGGAAGGCGCCGGCGCGCTTCATGTCGCTGTTGGGTTCGGCGCGGTGCGTGAGTTCGACCTCGGCGTCGGCCTCGACGGCGGCCATGAACGCGTCGGTAACGGCGATCGAGACGTTGAAGTTGGAGAGGTCGCCGTGGTCCTTGGCGTGGATGAAGACTTCGATGTCCGGATGGTCGCAGCGCAGCACGCCCATCTGCGCGCCACGCCGGGCGCCGGCCGATTCGACGGTTTCGCACGAACGGTCGAAGACGCGCATGTACGACACCGGGCCGGAAGCGCGCGACTGCGTGCCCTTGACCAGCGCGCCGATCGGCCGGATCGACGAGAAGTCGTAGCCGACGCCGCCGCCGCGGCGCATGGTTTCGGCGGCTTCGGCGAGGGCGCTGTAGATGCCCGGCTTGCCGTCGACGATCTCGACCACCGAATCGCCGATCGGCTGCACGAAGCAGTTGATCAGCGTCGCCGCGAGCGTCGTGCCGGCCGCCGAGTTGATGCGCCCGGCGGGCACGAAGCCGTTTTCCTGCGCCCAGAGAAAGCGGGCTTCCCAGTGCGCGCGCTGCTTCTCGTCTTCGTTGGCGGCGAGCGCGCGTGCGACACGACGGCGCACGTCATGCACCGAGGTTTCATTGCCCTTGGCGTATTTTTCGACCAGGACCTCGGCGGAGATTTCCTGTTCGGCGAGCGGCTGGATCGCCGGCGCCTCGGCAACTGCCGACAGGGGTAACTGGTGTACAAGCTGGCTCATGGTCTGTCCCTCGATGGATGAATGATGGTCGAAGCGGGCGGCGCCGGCATCCGCGCTGCCGGGCCGCGGATCGCCGCGGCAGGCATGCGTATCGGGCCGCGGCAGGGCCGCGGCTGGCATGGCGTAACAGACGCAAAGCTACTACAGGTAGTGGTGCAAGGCAACAGGATAACTAGATGTAGTTATCCACAGCGCCGGTCGCGGGGGGCTGGAAAAGCCGTGAAATCACGGTCTTGCGGCGCATTTGAGAAGCGAAATCTTTTTTCCGGTTCGCCTGCGGGTGCGGCGAGGGGCGCGCGTCCGGCAGGCGTGCGCCGTCTTCGGGGGACCCGCCTGCGCCGGGGTACGGCTCGCGATCGCTGCCGCCGCGAGCCGTCTGCCGGATCAGCTCGCCGGCTGCCGTTCGCGCGCGGCGTGCGCGATCAGCGCGGCGATGACGCAGGAGGCGATGCGTGTTTCGGCGGTGTCGGCGCGGCTGGTCAGGACGATCGGCACGCGCGCGCCGAGGACGATGCCGGCACTGAGCGCGTTGCCGAGATACTCGAGCTGCTTGGCGAGCATGTTGCCGGATTCGAGGTCGGGCACGACGAGGATGTCGGCACGTCCGGCGACGGCCGAGCTGATGCCCTTGGTCTTGGCGGCGACCAGCGAGACGGCGTTGTCGAAAGCCAGCGGCCCGTCGAGCATGCCGCCCTTGATCTGGCCGCGGTCGGCCATCTTGCACAAGGCGGCGGCGTCGATGGTCGACTGGATCTTGGGATTGACGGTTTCGACCGCCGAGAGGATCGCGACCTTGGGTTCGGGGTTGCCGATGATGTGCGCCAGATCGATCGCGTTCTGGATGATGTGCACCTTCTCCAGCAGCGTCGGCAGGATGTTGACCGCCGCGTCGGTAATCATCACCGGGCGCGGGTAGGTCGGCACGTCCATCAGGAAGACATGGCTGATGCGGCGCTCGGTGCGCAGGCCGGTGCCGCTGGCGATGACCTCGGCCATCAGTTCGTCGGTGTGCAGGCTGCCCTTCATCAGGGCTTCGGCGTCGTTGCTGCGGATCAGGGTCACCGCCATGGCCGCCGCCTCGTGGCTGTGCCGGACGTTCACGATGCGGTGTCGCCCGAGGTCGAAGCCGTTCTCTTCGGCGACCGAGCGAATCTTCTGTTCCGGTCCGATCAGGATCGGGTCGATCAGGTTGGCCTCGGCGGCGAGCAGGGCGCCGCGCAGCGATTCGCGGTCGCAGGGATGCACCACGGCCATGTCGATCGGCGCCAGGCCTTCGGCACGTTTGACCAGGACCTGCAGGCGCGCGTATTTGTCGGAGATGGTGATTTCCGGCATGACGGTCCGCTTGGTTCTGATCTTTTCGCGGGGCGCCAGCACCTCGGCACTGCCCGAGACCACCAGCAACTGGTCCTGGTTGACGCAGGCGCAGTCGAGAATGATGTGCTGGTTGTGGCTGAACTTCTGCTTGACCGTCACCGTCACGGTGATCGTGTCGCCGATCGTGACTGGCCGGGAGAAATGCACCATCGACTCGATCAGGACGGTCCCCGGTCCCGGGAACTGCGTGCCGAGGGTGGTCGACATCAGTGAGGCGGTCCACATGCCGTGCGCGATGAAGTCCTGGAACAGGCCGCTGTGCCTGAACTCGGTACTCGCCAGCGCGGGATTCATGTCGCCGGACATCAGCGCGAAAAGCTTGACGTCCTCCGGGCGCAGCGTGCGCACCAGCGACGAACTGTCGCCGACGTTGATTTCGTCGTAGGTTCGACTTTCGAGATATTCGAGAGGTGTCTCAAAGTGCATGATGGTGCTCCTGTTGACGCTCACCAGAGTGATCGGAACGCGGTCGGAATCGGGACTACCCGCCGCCGCCATCGGGTCCGCGTGCCGCCTCGCCTGTCGGCGATCCGTCCAGCCGGCCGCTGCGTGGCGCATGACGGGCCTGACGGTGACACACGGTCAGACATTATTATGCTGCAATGCAGCACGAAATGAAATGGTGATCTGCGGGAGTTTGCTCCGCCGCTGCGCGTCTGTCCGGGAACCGCTCAATCGGCACTTTTGTTGACGTACATCAGTACCCGCCATCGCCGAAGCAGTAGGCTGCAGCAAGGTATCGGGAACGGCTGCGGTTTTCGGGAGACTGGCGTGACGGACGAATGCGTTGGGGCAGAACGGCTGGGCGAGTTGTTGCAGCCGATCATCGACGGTCACGGCGGTGACCCGGGAATGCTGGTGCAGATTCTGCGCGAGGCGCAGGAAGCGCTGGGATATTTGCCGGCGGCGGCGCTGACCGCGATCGCCAGGGCGGTCGGGTTGCCGCGCGCGCGCGTCGAGGGGGTCGCCGGTTTTTACTCGTTTCTCCACCTGCAGCCGGTCGGTCGCTATCGCGTGCTCTTCTCGGACAACATCACCGACCACATGCTGGGCAGCGTCGAGTTGATGGATCGCCTGTGCAACCGGCTGTGGATCGAGCGCGGCAAGGTTTCCGAGGACGGGCTGGTCAGCGTCGACACGACTTCCTGCACGGGCCTGTGTGACCAGGGGCCGGCGCTGCTGGTCAACGGCCGGGCGATGACCCGCATGTCGGCCGAGCGCATCGACCGCATCAGCGAAATGATCCGGGCGGAGCTGCCGCTGGACGACTGGCCGCGCGAGTATTTCCGGATCGAGGACAACATCCGCCGCCGCGATGCCCTGCTCAATACCTGCTGGCCGGCCGGAGAAGCCCTCAGGGCCGCGCTGGCGCGCGGACCCGAGGCGATGCTCGCGGAAATGAGGACCTCGAACCTGCGCGGGCGCGGCGGCGCCGGTTTCACCACCTACATCAAGTGGGAGTCGGCACGGCGCGCGCCCTGCCGCGGCGAGCCGCCCGAGCGCTACATCGTGTGCAACGCCGACGAAGGCGAACCGGGGACCTTCAAGGATCGCGTGCTGCTTTCGAGCTACACCGACCTGCTGTTCGATGGCATGAGTGTCGCCGGTTTCACCATCGGTGCGACCAGGGGGCTGCTCTACCTGCGCGGCGAATACGCCTACCTGTTGCCGGCGCTGCGCGAAAACCTCGCCCGTCGCCGCCGCGACGGTCTGCTGGGAACGGCGCTGTGCGGCCAGGACGGCGTGTGCTTCGACATCGAGATCCATGTCGGTGCCGGTGCCTATGTCTGTGGCGAGGAATCGGCGCTGCTCGAATCGCTCGAGGGCAAGCGCGGCGTGCCGCGGATTCGTCCGCCTTTCCCGGTCACCGTGGGCTATCGCGGTCAGCCGACGGTGGTGAACAATGTCGAAACGCTGTGCAAGGCGGCGCTGATCGCGGTCAATGGCGGCGCCTGGTTCGCCGGTCTCGGCACCAAGCAGTCGACCGGCACCAAGCTGCTGTCGATCTCGGGGGACGTCGAGATGCCGGGCATCTACGATTATCCCTTCGGCGTCTCGGTGGCGCAGGTGCTCAACGAATGCGGCGCCGGCAATGCGCAGGCGGTGCAGATCAGCGGCCCTTCCGGCACCTGCCTCGGGATGCACGAGTTCTCTCGCCACGTGGCTTTCGAGGACGTGCCGACCGCTGGCGCGTTCATGGTCTTCGGCGCGCATCGCGACATGTTCGAAGTGGCGCGCAATTTCGCCCACTTCTTCGCGCACGAGAGCTGCGGTTTCTGCACGCCCTGCCGGGTCGGCACTTCCCTGGTCGCCAACTGCATGGACAAGATCGCCGACGGTCATGGTTCGCAGTACGACATCAACGAGATTTTCAAGATCCATCGCCTGTTGCACGTCGCCAGCCACTGCGGGCTCGGCCAGTCGGCGTGCAACCCCTTGTTCGATACGTTGAACAAGTTCCGTCCGGCTTATGAGCGACGCCTGCGCTCGCTCGATTTCGAGCCCGCCTTTGATCTTGACCAGGCACTGGCGGCAGCGCGCCAGATGACCGGGCGCGACGACCCCGCGGCCCACTTCGGCCTGGCCGCCAGGGTTCCGGGAGTGACCACATGACACAGCAGAGCATTCTGCTCGACGGGCTGCCGGTGCCCTTCGAGGAGGGGCAGACGATCATGGATGCGGCGATGGCTGCCGAGATCTTCATCCCGCACCTCTGCCACCATCCGGAGTTCAAGCCGCAGGGCAGTTGCAAGCTGTGCACGGTGAAGGCCAGTGGCCGCTACGTTTCGGCGTGCACGATGCCGGCCAGGGACGGCATGGAGGTGGAGAACAACTCGCCGGATCTCAACGACAAGCGCCGGACGATGCTGCAGATGCTGTTCGTCGAGGGCAATCACTTCTGCCCGTCCTGTGAAAAGAGCGGCAATTGCATGCTGCAGGCGCTGGCCTACGAACTCGAAATGCTGTCGCCGCATTTCAATCAGTTCTACCCCAATCGACCGCTCGATGCCTCGCACCCGCAGGTGCTGCTCGACTTCAATCGCTGCATTCTCTGCGAACTGTGCGTGCGCGCCAGCCGCGACGTCGATGGCAAGCACGTCTTCTCGCTCTCGGGGCGGGGGATCACCAAGCACCTGATCGTCAATGCCGAATCCGGACGCCTGGCCGATACCGATTTCTCGCTGACCGACAAGGCGGCGCACGTCTGCCCGGTCGGGGTGATCCTCGAAAAACGCAAGGGCTTCGCGGTGCCGATCGGCCAGCGGCGCTACGACGTCGATCCGATCGGCATGCAGGTCGAGCGTCTCGCGCACCGCACGACCACTGAAGAGGAGATCTGAGATGGAGGCTGTGGTTCAGAACCGCAAGCTGCGTCTGGCGACGACTTCACTGGCCGGCTGCTTCGGTTGCCACATGGCGTTTCTCGACATCGACGAACGGCTGCTCGATCTGGTCGAGCGGGTCGACTTCGACCGCTCGCCGCTGACCGACATCAAGCAATGCGGCGCCTGCGACATCGGCCTGATCGAAGGCGGCATCTGCAACGCCGAGAACATCCACGTGCTGCAGGAGTTCCGCCGCCAGTGCAAGGTGCTGATCGCCATTGGCGCCTGTGCGGTGAATGGCGGGCTGCCGGCGCAACGCAACCACCTCAGCCTCGGGCAGTGCCTGCAGGAGGTCTATCTGACCTGGCCGGGTATCGTCAGCGGGCAGATCCCCAACGATCCCGAACTGCCGCTGCCGCTCGACAAGGTGCACCCGATCCATGAGATCGTGCGCATCGATTACTTCATCCCCGGCTGTCCGCCTTCCGGCGACGCCATCTGGAAGTTCCTGACCGACCTGCTCGACGGGCGGACGCCGCGGCTGGGACATCCGCTGCTGCATTTCGACTGAGGGACACCGCCATGGCATCTGAGGCTTTCGCACTCGAAACCGCCGCCGCCGAAGCCGGCACACTGCGCCGGGTGGCCATCGATCCGGTGTCGCGCGTCGAAGGGCACGGCAAGGTCACGCTGCTGCTCGACGCCAACGACGAGGTGCAGCAGGTTCGCCTGCACATCGTCGAGTTCCGTGGTTTCGAGAAGTTCATCCAGGGCCGCCCGTATTGGGAAGTGCCGGTGATGGTGCAACGCCTGTGCGGCATCTGCCCGGTCTCGCATCACCTTGCGGCGGCCAAGGCGCTCGACCACGTCGTCGGCGCCGAGAAACTGCCGGCGAGTGCCGAGAAGCTGCGCCGCCTGATGCACTACGGCCAGATCCTGCAGTCGCACGCCCTGCATTTCTTCCATCTCTCGTCGCCCGACCTGCTCTTTGGCTTTGCCAGCGATGCTGGCCGCCGCAACATCGTCGGCGTTGCCGCGGCGTATCCGGAAGTGGCAAAACAGGGGGTGCTGTTGCGCAAGTTCGGCCAGGAGGTGATCCGCCTGACCGCCGGCAAGCGCGTGCATGGCACCGGCGCGATTCCGGGCGGCGTCAATCGCGCCCTGAGCCCCGCCGAGCGCGATGGCCTGCTGGCCGATATCGACCAGATTGTCGACTGGAGCCGCGCGGCGGTGCACATCGTCAAGCGCCTGCATGCCGCTGATCCACCGCTCTACGACAGTTTCGGCACCTTCCGCTCGAACATCCTTTCGCTGGTCGGTGCCGACGGCGCGCTCGATTTCTACGATGGCCGCCTGCGCGCCCGCGATGCCGACGGCAAGATCCTGGTCGACGGTTTCGCCGTCGAGAATTACCAGCAACTGATCCACGAGGAAGTCAAGCCGTGGAGCTACATGAAGTTTCCCTTCCTGGCGGCGCTCGGCCCGCGCGACGGTTGGTACAAGGTCGGACCGCTGGCGCGCGTGCAGAACTGCGATTCGATCGCCACGCCGCTGGCCGAAGGTGAGCGCCGCGAGTTCATCGACCATGGCCAGGGTCGCCTGATCCACGCGCCGCTGGCCTATCACTGGGCACGCATGATCGAGATGCTGCACGCGGCGGAAACGATCAAGGATCTGCTGCACGACGACGACCTTTCGGGGAGCGAACTGAGCTGCAGCGGTACCCGCCGGCACGAGGGCGTCGGCGTCATCGAAGCGCCGCGCGGCACACTGATCCACCACTACCGCGTCGATGACGACGACCTGGTGACGATGTGCAACCTGATCGTCTCGACCACGCACAACAACCAGCCGATGAACGAGGCCATCCGGCGCGTCGCCCGGCGCTATCTCAACGGTCGCCAGCTCAGCGAGGGCCTGCTCAACCACATCGAAGTCGCGATCCGCGCCTTCGATCCCTGTCTTTCGTGCGCCACGCACGCGCTCGGCAAGATGCCGCTGCAACTTGAGCTGCAGGATGCCGCGGGGCAGGTGATCGCGCGGATGCGCAGCGCCTCCTGACTTGCCGGCGGAGCAGCCCGTGTCGCTCGCGCCGGTGGTCATCCTGGCCTGCGGCAATCCCAGCCGTGGCGACGACGCCCTGGGGCCGATGCTCCTCGACCGCCTGCAGGACTGGCTGGCGTGCGAGGGTCTGAGCACCGGCTTCGAACTGATCGGCGACTTCCAGTGGCAGGTCGAGCACGCCCTCGACCTCGCCGGGCGGCGCCTGGCACTGTTCCTCGATGCCGGCCAGCGGACGCCGGCGCCGTGGGTTCTGCGGCAGGTGCTGGCGCTTGCCACGCCGACGCCGAGCACGCATGCGCTATCGCCGGAAGCGGTGCTCGCCGTACTGGCGCGCATCGGACAACCGGCGCCACCGACCTTCGTGCTCGGCGTTGCCGGCGAGCGCTTCGAACTCGGGGAAGGCCTGAGCGCCGCCGCGAGCCGCCACGCCGAGGGTGCGTTCGCCCTGCTGCAAGCCTTGTGCCGTACTCCCCGTGTTGATGCCTGGCAGGCTCTGGCCACCGGGGAACCGGGCGGGTTCGTGCGCTGGTCGGCGAGGGATGCGCAATGAGCACCCCGTTCGTTTCGCACCGGGACGCGGGACGCGTCCGGAGCGAGCGGTACTCGCGTCGGAGCGCTCACCCGGGCTTGGCGATGATCCCCGGCAGGTAGCCGGTACCCTTGAAGATCGAGAGATTCTGTCGACGCGGCGCCACTCCCGGAGCGGCCAGACCGATGTGCACCCACGCGCCGTATTCGTGGATGAGCTGATCGTAGGCGATCCCTGACGCGGCGATCTTTTTGGCTGTTTGCAGGACGGTGCCGAATTTCGGGGCCGTAAAGTCCGCGGCCAGACCCAGCAGGTGCGCGCTCTTTGCCGAGCCGCCGACCGCGGTGTTGAGCGCCGGGCTACGGTAGCCGCTACTGATCAACAGGCTCACGCCGCCGAGCAGCGTGCGAACTTCCTCCAGAACCTCGGCGAGGCTTTTCAGGTTGCGCAGCGTCGCTGCTCCCGGCGTGTTGTCGATCCCGCTTCTCGTGGCGGTTTGGCTGGCGACCAGTTCATCCAGCGTAAAGTGTTCGGTCAGGCTCCTGGGCATTTCTCGCTTCTCCTCTGAATGCTGAAAATCGCGCGCGCGGTCCGCGAGGGCCGGGACCGTCAGGCGAGCGCCTTGATGGTTCTCGCCAGATGCTCGATGACTTCCGAATCCCGCCAGTACTGTTCGTGGCTGAAGGGGTTCCACGAGGTGGCAATCGCCTCGAGCAGGCCGCCGCCGGCGTTGACCGGAAGGTCTTCCACCAGTGCTTCGTAAGACGGACTCAGCGGTCGCAGCGGCCAGCCGAGGACATCGTCTTCATCGAAGAGATTGTGCCATTGGAAGTCCCGGTTCGGCCGCTGGATCGCCTGGATGTTCTTGTGCCCGGAAACAAAGATGGGAATGTTGCAGCCCGTCGTATACAGGCGCTGCAAGGTCTGCATCCGCCGGAACTGGTCTTGCGTGGATCCGGCGGCCACCCCGTCGTCCGGCGGCGCACGCCAGATGCCCGCTGATGGCTGCGGCTGCTGCGCGTCCCAGATGTAGCTGGAGATGACCTGGCATCCGAGCGACTGGGCAACGACGATCACCGGCACGGCGCTTCGGCCAGCTTCCTCGAACACGCTGTCCATGGTCTGGAGGATGACCTTCTGGGTCTCGAAATAGGGACTGCCGGTGACGTCCTTTCGGTACTCCAGGCTGGCTGCGTCCGAGAATCCATAGAGCAGAAACCGCCGCAGTTTCATCCAGTCGATCTGGTCGCGCATCCTGCCGAAAATCTCGGCCTGGTTGCCTTGAAGGACATTCTGGTAGTAGATGGGCCGGAAGGCGATCCTGTTCCAGGTCGAGTTGCCTAAAGCCTTCTTGAGCAGGTCATGGAGTTCGACATAGTAAGTGGGAGAGGTGTCGCCCATTCCATGCAGGGTAAGCAGTGCAAGTTTCTTTGGCATACGGATTCCCGAAAAAATCGATTGGCAGAGAACAGCGTGCGCTTGCCAGGTGGCAAGCGGCGGCAGGCCGCCTGGCCAGCAACGATGCAAACCTCGCCACGGCTCGCCGAGGCGTCGGTCGGAAAATTGTAAGCGACGGCCAGCGCAAGCCCACACAAATTTTCCTGATCGTGGCGAGGCAGAACCGGTGCCTCCTCGGCTGCCGACGTTGCCTGGAGGTTTCGCCGGTAGCAGGGTTGATCAGGCCGGTAAACGCGGGGTTGGCGTCGAATATTCCAGCCGTCGTTGCAGCCGTGCCACTTTGTAGTATTCTCCGGACAGATGGTCAGACAACCCTTGCGCATGCGCCCTGGGGAGCTCAAGAGGGAGGCCACGAGATTTTCGCTCGGGGGGACACATGAGCATGGAAGGCAATAGTGCCGATCGGCGTTTCGCGGTTGACCGGCCGACCCTGATCAGGCGTTTGCGCGCGGTGTTGCCGGCGCAGGCCCTGCTGGTCGAAGAAGAAGACCTGCGGCCGTATGATTGCGACGGTCTTACCGCTTATCGCCAGTTGCCGTTGCTCGTCGCCCTCCCCGAGAACGAGTCACAGGCACAGGCGATCCTCAAGGTCTGCCATGAACTGAAGGCCCCGGTGGTGGCGCGCGGTGCCGCCACCGGGCTGTCGGGCGGCGCGACCCCGCATGCCGACGGCGTTGTGGTGTCGCTCGCCAGGCTCAAGAAGATCGTCAGTATCGACGCCCTGTCGCGTACCGCGGTGGTACAGCCGGGGGTGCGCAACCTGGCGGTGTCCGAGGCGGCGGCGCCCTACGGGCTGTATTACGCGCCCGACCCTTCGTCGCAGATCGCCTGTACGATCGGTGGCAACGTCGCCGAGAACTCCGGCGGTGTGCACTGCCTCAAGTATGGCCTGACCGTGCACAATGTCCTGCGTGTGCGCGGCCTGACCATGGCGGGTGAGATCGTCGAGTTCGGCAACGCGGCACTCGACGCTGCCGGCTACGATCTGCTGGCGCTGCTCAACGGCTCCGAAGGACTGCTGGCCATGATCACCGAGGTGACGGTCAGGCTGACGCCCAAGCCCCAACTGGCGCAGGTGGTGATCGCCTCTTTCGACGACGTGCGGCGAGCCGGCGACGCCGTCGCCGGGATCATTGCCGCCGGCATCATCCCGGCCGGTCTCGAAATGATGGACAAGAAGGCCATCCACGCCGTCGAGCCCTACGTCAACGCCGGTTACGACATGGACGCCGAAGCGATCCTGCTGTGCGAGTCGGACGGCACGCCGGAAGAAGTCGCCGAGGAGATCGGGCGCATCACGGCGGTACTGGAAAGGAGCGGCGCCTCGGCCTATTGCGTTTCGCGCACCGAAGCCGAGCGTCTCAAGTTCTGGGCTGGACGCAAGGCGGCGTTCCCGGCTGTTGGTCGGCTGACCCCGGATTATCTGTGCATGGACGGCACCATTCCGAGAAAGCGGTTGGCGGAAATGCTCCAGGAGATCACCTTGCTTTCCGGGAAATACGATCTGCGTTGCGCCAACGTCTTCCACGCCGGCGACGGCAATCTGCATCCGCTGATCATGTACGATGCCAATCAGCCCGGACAGCTCGAACGGGCGATGGCTTTCGGTGCCGAAATCCTGGAACTGTCGGTACGCTTCGGAGGCACCATCACCGGCGAGCATGGGGTGGGGATCGAGAAGGTCAATCTGATGGCCGAACAGTTCGGAATGGCCGAGATCGAAACCTTTCATCGCCTCAAGGCGGCCTTCGACGAGCATGGGCTGCTCAATCCCGGCAAGGGCGTGCCGACGCTTGCCCGTTGCCGCGAATATATCCAGGCGCGCGTGGCGCGTGCGCCGACTGCGCCGAGGTTCTGATGGAAACACTGATCGACGACTGGCGCGCACGCATTGCCGCTGCGGCCGGCTCGGGCGGCAAGCTGGCGATTCGTGGCGGCGGCAGCAAGTGTTTCTACGGTGGTCCGGAGACGGGCGAGCGGCTCGATGTCGCCGCCTACAGCGGGATCGTCGCCTACGAGCCGACCGAACTGGTGGTGACCGCGCGTGCCGGAACGGGCCTGCGCGAGCTGGCGGCAACACTCGCCGAGAAGGGGCAGGGCCTGGTCTTCGAGCCGCCGCATTTCGGGGCCGCGGCGACGGTCGGCGGCATGCTCGCCAGCGGTTTGTCGGGACCACGCCGGCAGGCGGTGGGTGCGGTGCGCGATTTCGTGCTCGGCGTCAAACTGCTGAATGGCAGCGGCGAAGTGCTCACCTTCGGCGGGCAGGTGATGAAGAACGTCGCCGGCTACGATGTCCCGCGCTTGCTGGCTGGCAGCCTCGGCACGCTCGGCGTCGTGCTCGAAGTCTCGATCAAGGTGCTGCCGCTGCCGGTGGCCGAGAAAACCTTGCGTTTCGCGCTCGACGAAGCTGCGGCGCTGCAGAAACTCAACCAGTGGGGTGGCCGGCCGTTGCCGATTTCGGCGTCGGCGTGGCACGACGGCCTGCTGACGCTGCGCCTGTCCGGGGCTGCCGCCGCGGTCGCTGCCGCAGAGCGCGAGCTCGCCGGCGAGGTGCTGGCCGATGCCGACGCCTTCTGGGATTCGCTGCGCGAGCAGAAGCAGGCGTTCTTCCTCGGCGATGCGCCGCTGTGGCGGCTTTCGCTGCCGTCGGTGACACCGCCGCAGGCGCTCGGAGAGACGCTGATCGAATGGGGTGGCGCGCAGCGCTGGCTGCGCGGTGGCGACGCCAGGCGGATACGCGCGGCCGCGGCAAAGGCCGGCGGGCATGCGACCCTGTTTCGTGGTGACGATGCCCTGAAGACGGAGGTCGGCGTCTTCCAGCCGTTGACCGCGCCGCTGGCGCGCATCCATCGTCATCTGAAGCAGGCCTTCGATCCGCAGGGGGTGTTCAACCCCGGCCGGATGTATCCCGGTCTATGAAAGTTCGCCGATCATGCAAACCAATCTAGCCGATTTCATCAAGGACACACCAGCCGGGCGCGAGGCCGACGCAATTCTGCGCAGTTGCGTGCATTGCGGCTTCTGCACCGCAACTTGTCCGACCTATCAGTTGCTCGGCGATGAACTCGACGGGCCGCGCGGCCGCATCTACCTGATAAAACAGATGCTCGAAGGGCATGCGGTCACCACCCGGACACAACTGCATCTCGATCGCTGCCTGAGTTGCCGCGCCTGCGAAACGAGCTGTCCTTCAGGCGTCAGGTATCATCGCCTGCTGGAGATCGGACGCGCAGTCATCGAGCAACGTGTACCGCGATCACTCGCCGCCCGGGCGACGCGTTACCTGCTTTGTGAAGCGCTGCCGCGCAACTGGATTTTCAAGCCGGCCGTGCGTGTCGGACAACTGTTGCGGCCGCTGTTGCCGGCCGCCCTGGCCGACAAGGTGCCGAGCGCTGCCGGTGGGGTGCGCAGACCGTGGCCGCGGCCGGCCGCGCGGCCACGCAGGATGATCGCCCTGGCCGGTTGCGTGCAGCCGACCCTGACCCCGAATACCAATGCGGCGACGGCCCGTGTTCTTGACCGGCTCGGTATCGAACTGTTCGAAGTGCCGGGCGCCGGCTGTTGTGGCGCGCTGCGCTACCACCTCAATGCCCAGGAAAAGGCACTCGACGACATGCGGCGGGTGATCGACGCCTGGTGGCCGCATGTCGAGAGCGGCTCCGTCGAGGGCTTCGTGATGACCGCGTCGGGCTGCGGTGCGCACGTGCGCGAATATGGTGAACTGCTCAGGCACGATCCGGCGTACGCCGACAAGGCGGCGCGAATTGCTGCCATGACGCGCGATGCCTCCGAGGTCCTTGCTGCCGAGCAGCAACAACTCGTCGAGTTGCTGCGTCGGCAGGGTGATGGCAGCGGCCAGCGGGTGGCGTTTCACTCGCCCTGCACCCTGCAGCACGCGCAGAAGATTCGCGGTGTCGTCGAAGCGTTGCTGACTGCCGCCGGTTACCAGCTCTCGCCGGTTGCCGATTCGCACCTGTGCTGCGGCTCGGCGGGGACCTACTCGATCAGCCAGCCGGTGCTCGCCACGCAGTTGCGTGACAACAAGCTGGCAGCGATGCGCGCGGGTTCGCCGGCACTGCTGGTGACGGCCAATATCGGGTGCCAGACGCACCTGCAGAGCGGCAGCAGGGTACCGGTGCGGCACTGGATCGAACTGATCGACGAGCGCCTGGGCGCGGCCTCCTGAGCAACCGATGCGGAGACAGGATGGAACTCGACAGTCAGGCGGGTAGTTACCAGGAGCTTTGCCGGAGCTTTCGCTGGCAGATCCCGGAGCAGTTCAATCTCGCAGTGGACATCTGCGGCCGCTGGGCCGAGCAACGTCACCGCTTCGCGCTGTACTACGAGGACGAGAGCGGATTCACCTCGGCGCACACCTTCTGGGACATTCAGCGACAGGCGAACCGGCTCTCGAACGTGCTCGCGGCATTGGGTACGCTGCCTGGCGACCGGGTGGCGATCGTCTTGCCGCAATGCCCGGAAGCGGCCATCGCGCAGATCGCGATTTGCCAGATGGGCGCGCTGGCCGTCCCTCTGTCACCGTTCCTGGGGCCGGATCCGCTGGAATACCGCCTGGGCGATGCCGCCGCCCACCTGGCCATCGTCGATGCGACGACGCAGCCCGGAGTACTCGGGCTGCGCCACAGGTTGCCACTGTTGCGGCACGTGCTCGGCGTTGGCAGCGCCGCCGCTCCGGGCGTCCGCCCCTGGGATGAAGTGCTTGAGCACGCTTCGGCGCGCTACACGCCGACAGTCACCGCGGCCGGCGATCCGGCGATGATCCTCTACCGCGGCGGTGGCACCAGGGGTGCCTTGATGGCGCACCGCATGCTGTTCGGCAAGCTCAGTGCGTTCGTCTGCGCGCATGACTTCTTTCCGCAACCGCGGGACATGCTCTGGTCGCCTGGCGAATCCGCGTGGGCCGGCGGCTTTTGGGATGCCCTGCTGCCGACCTGGCATTTCGGCATGCCGCTGCTCGCGTACAACGGGCGCCTGGACGCCGCAAAGGTCTTTGCCCTGATCGAAAAGTACGGTATTCGCAACGCCGTTCTCTGGCCGACGCTCCTGCAGCGGATGATGCAGCAGGTGGCGGAACCCGGCGCGGTCTACGATCTCGACCTGCGTACGCTGGCGAGTGTCGGCGAGCCGGTCGATCAAGCGCTGTGGCACTGGGCGAGAGACAAAATGGGTGTGGCCATCAACGGTGTCTTCGGGCCTGCCGGCCTCCCCGATCTGGTCGGCAACTGGGCTTCGCGATGGCCTGCCAGTCCGGGCGCGGTGGGCAGAGCCTATCCGGGGCACCGGGTGGCGGTGATCGATGCTCAGGGAAACGCGTTGCCGCCGGGCGAGGTGGGCGAGTTCGCCGTGTTTCGACAGTACCATGCTGAAGATGATCCCCTGCCGATGCTCGGCTATTGGCGGGATCCCGAGGCCACGGCAGAGGCTGTCGTCGGCGATGGCTGGGTGCGTACCGGCGAATCGGCGACGCTAGATGGAGAGGGTAATCTATTCTGCCAGCAGCCGACCGACGATACCTTCGCGAGTGCCGGCACTCGCGTCGACCCGTCGGAGATCGAGACCTGTCTGCGCACGCACGCCGACGTTGCCAACTGTGCCGTGATCGGCAGTGCGGACGAACTGGGTGTCACGCGGCCCAGGGCTTTCGTCGTCCTGCGGCCGGGCGTGCTCGGGACGCAGGAACTGGTTCGCGAGTTGCAGCGACATGTCGGCCGGTATTTGGCGCCCTACGAAACGCCGAAAGCGATAGAATTCACCGCGGCGCTGCCGCTCGGCGCTGGCGGGGAGGTCTTGCGGCGCGCCTTGAGCACACGCGAAGCATGACTGACGGCATGCACAGTAGGTGGAATGAGGGGTAGGCAATGAGCGAACAGCTTGAGCAGGCCGCCGGCCTGGCGGACGAGCGACGTCGGAACCAGCGCTCGCGGGCCGCTTTCGACAGCGCTTTCGTGATGATCGAGCCGTTTTTCGATCCAGGGCAGGGCTGGGGGGGGCAGTCGCTGGAACTTCTGGCGTACCGTATCGTGCGCGAGAATTTTCCCGAACTGAGTGGCGAGGAGGTGCATGCCGTGGTGGTGGCAGCACACCGCGTGTATATCGAGCGCAATCCGCAACGTAGCGATCACCTGCCGCGCCCGAGCGAACTACGGCGGGTAACCCTCTGAACCGGCATGCGACGCCCTGGGGGGAGGCGACACCGCCTGCTGCGGCACGTCTGAAGTTGCTGCCGAGTTTGCGGAGAGAGCCTGTCCATGCCGATTTCGATTGATGCCTGTGTTGCCCAGCATCAGGGCGACCGTCGCGAGCAACAGGACCGGGTCGCCATCCTGCCGCATCCGCGGGGCGGCGGGGTGGCTTTGGCGGTGTTGGCGGACGGCATGGGCGGCCATACCGGTGGAGTCATTGCCGCCCAGCAGGTGATCCACACCGCGCGCAACAACCTCGAGGGTTATTCGGCGCGAACCGAATCGGCGCGCGTGCTGCTGGAATCGTGCATCAACGAAGCGCATATGCTGATCAAGGCTTCCCGTTTCATCAACGAGAAGGATCCGCACAGCACCGTGGTGATGTTGCTGCTGCAGCCGGGCCGGGTGAGCTGGGCACACTGCGGTGACAGCCGCTTCTACCATTTCCGCGGCGATGCCTTGCTCTTCCGCAGCACCGATCACTCGTATGTGGCGCAACTGGTGGTGCAAGGCAGGATCACTCCCGAACAGGCGCTGGTCCACCCCAACCGCAACATTCTGCTGACCTCGCTGGGTGGCGGCGACGCTCCCAAGATTGCCTTCGGCGAATCCGAAGGCCTGCAGGCAGGGGACACCTTCCTGCTCTGCTCCGACGGTCTCTGGGGCTATTTCACCGACCAGGAACTGGCCTGGGTGATCAGCGGCTCGTCTTCGGCGCGGGAAGCGTCCGAGTTGCTGATCGGGCGCGCGCGCTCGATGGGCCATGGCGACGGCGACAACATCTCGGTGGCCATCCTGAAGCTGGTCAATGTGTCCCAGCCGGAGCCGGCGGCCACACCTGGCGCAAAGACGACGCTACTTGCGCCCGAGACCGCCAAGTAGCGCGGCGACCAGGCGGCGTGGTTTGTGCGGGTGCTCACTGCGGGCCGATGCCCTTTCGGCCTCGCTGCCGACTGCCGCCGCCACTGGATGCGGTTCCGCGCTTTCGTAAGGCTTGCTGAAGTCGAAACCGTCGGCGGCAATGTGCGAAGGGCGTCGGCCGCTGCCCGGCCGGTTCGATCCTTCGCGCGCCGCCGCGCGGCTCGGGGCGCGCTCACCCGGTGCTGTCGCCAGTGGCGCCAGGGTTGGTGGCGCTGCCGTCGGCCGGCGGTGGTGACTGCGTTTGTCGCCGGGCGGGTAGCAGTAGTCGTATTCCGGCTCGAAGCCGGGGATGGCTACCTGCTCGACCTGGATCCGGATCAGTTTTTCAATCTCGACCAGATACTGGACTTCGCTCGCCGAAACCAGTGAGATCGCCGTGCCGGGCTTGCCGGCACGACCGGTGCGGCCGATGCGGTGGATGTAATCTTCGGGCGTGCGCGGCAACTCGAAGTTGATCACATGCGGCAACTCGTCGATGTCGAGACCGCGCGCCGCCACGTCCGTCGCGACCAGCACCAGTACCGAACCCTCCTTGAACGCTTCGAGTGCCTTGAGGCGTTCCTGCTGGCTCTTGTCACCGTGGATCGAGTCGGCGGCAATTCCCGCCTTTTGCAACTCGCGAGCCAGCTTATTGGTTTCGATCTTGGTGCGCGTAAATACCAGCACCTGGTTGAAGTCGGCCGATTTCAGCAGTTTCACCAGCAGCGCACGCTTGGCCTCGGCGGCCACCGGATGGACCCGGTGGGTGATCGTCTCCGACACCGTGTTGCGCTTGGCGACCTCGATCAGTACCGGCGACTGCAGCATGCCGTCGGCCAGTTTCTTGATCTCTTCCGAAAAGGTCGCCGAGAACAGCAGGCTCTGCCGCTGCCGGGGCAGCATGTTGATGATGCGCGTGACGTCCGGGACGAAGCCCATGTCCAGCATGCGATCCGCCTCGTCGAGCACGAGCGCCTGCACGCTGCCGAAGTTGAGGCACTTTTGTTCGACGAGGTCGAGCAGCCGACCGGGGGTGGCCACCAGGACCTCGACGCCGCAGCGGATCTCGGCGATCTGTGGTTTGATGTCTACCCCACCGAAGACGCAGGCGCTCCTGATCGGTACGTGCCGGCTGTAGGTCTTCACCGATTCATGGACCTGGATCGCCAGTTCGCGTGTCGGCGCCAGCATCAGTACGCGTACCGGGTGGCGGGCAGGTGAAGGGCTGGGGCTGGCGAAGGCCAGGATGCGCTGCAGCAGCGGCAGCGTGAACGCGGCGGTCTTGCCGGTGCCCGTCTGGGCGCCGCCCATCAGATCCTTGCCGGCGAGAACGAGCGGTATCGCCTGTGCCTGGATCGGCGTTGGCTCCGTGTAGCCCTTGTCGGCAATGGCTCTCAGCAGTTCAGGTGCCAGGCCGAGTTCATCAAAACGCATGGGCAAAGCCTTCAAATCGGTCAAAAATCAATCTCATAAGGAGCATGATTATACATTGATCGCGCTGCCTTGCCCGCCTGCTTTACGGCGGCAGACGCGGGTCGGAGCGGGGATGCGTTGGTGCCGAGTCCCTTGATCGATCGCGGCAGGCAGGCACGGGCCAGGTTTTGCGCGTATTCCCGGCGTGTCGTCAGCGTTTTTCGAGCAGGCCGAGGGCGCGTTCTGCGGCCGCGTCGAAAATGGGGACTCGCGAAACGAGCTGCGCGCGGCCAGAGCGGATTTGCTGGTCGACGGTGGCTGCCGACATGGCGACGGCGTAGGGCCAGTCCGGGTTGAAGAACAGGATCGTCCCCGAGGACGGGTTTTGCCAGCAACCGAGGCCGCACAGCGGCTCGGTGTTCGCCATCCGGAAACGCAACCAGTCGCCGACCTGCCAGTTGGCCACCGTCAGCGTGTGCGGTGAGCGGGTATCGGACGGCATTCCCAGATAGTGTACCCGCCAGCCGTCGCGCTCAAGGACGCGCGGGGCTGCCGGCGACGCGCCGCCGACGACGGCACGTGGGCTGTCCGCAGCCGTTCCCGGTGACGGCGGAGTTGGCGCCTGGCTGCGCAGCGCGGCCGTCTGCAGGTCGAACAAGGCATTCAGAAACGGGCTTCTCTCGGCGGCAGGAACGCCGATTGCGTCAAGCCCGGCGCCAATTCTCCGGACCAGCGACGAGGCCAGGCTGGCGAGGCGCTTGCGTTCTTCGGAGCTTTGTTTCGGTTGTACGCTCCAGATCAGTTCATCGCCGGTCGTGCTGCTCTCCTGCCAGCGTTTGCCCGCGGCGCCATCCTCCAGAACAGCGGCGACCATCACTCGCAACCAGTACTTTTCGAGAAACGACGCGACCTCGGGCGAACGTGTTCTGGCCAGCCTGCCGCGCAGCCAGGTCGCCGCAAGTTGTTCGGCATACTGACGGTTCTCGTGCTCGACGACCATCTGGATGGAGTTCTCCGCCGCCCGTCGGATCGACTGGTCGCGTTCCCGGATCAGCGTGTCCAGGTCGGCGAGGTGTGCATCGAGCGGCGCACCCCTGGTGTCCAGCGCGATCCTGGCGGCTGCGGTGAGTCGGCCGATGCGCTGGCAGATCGGATGTTCCCAGCCGGTGTTGCGCGGCAGGCCGACCGCCGCCCGCGCCATGCGGTTGATCAGCAGGCGTGCGGGATGATGATCGTTGGTGAACAGGGACGGGTCGACGATCGCCAGTTTGAGCAGGGGAATCTGCAGGCGTCCGATGGCCGCCTTGATGGTGTCGGGTAGATCGCTGGAGTCGAAGATGGACTCGAAGATCAGCGCCATCGTATCGATGGCGATCGCTTCTGGCTTGCCCAGGGGCAGGTCGAGATCCTTCGATGTCAGCGCGCACAGCGGCGCGGGCGCCGGCAACTCCGCCGCTCCCGTGTCGATGGCTGGGTGTGCCGAGCGGCTCTCGAGAGCGGTCAGGCGGTCGAGCAAATGGTTGAGCATGACCATGGCCGCCGCATCGAGAGTGGCATTTCCGGAACGTGCACTGCCGTCGCCGAAAAAGTCGACCGGCGCACCGGTTTGCTCGTTGCCTAGACGGCGCACCGCCTGCTGCAGCGTAGACAGGGCATTGCCTGGCGCCGCCTGGTTCTCCGCGGAGCCGACTGCGGCGGCCACCGTGGTCACCACTGGCGCGCTTGCTCCCTGCACCGGTTCGATCCCGTAGCCTGCCAGCAATTGGTCGAGATCGCGATACAGCGCCGGCAGTTGTTGCCCAAGTGCGCGCTCCAGCCAGTCGAGCATGGCGTGTTGCTGTTCATGGCTGCCGCCGCAGGCCTTGCAGAGCGCCCACAAGCCCAGGCAGATCACCTCCGGGCCGAGCGGATTGCTGTCCTCGTTCATCGCCGGCCTGGAGAGCAGGGTCATGTAGCGCGACTGGCTTCGCCACAGGTCGCGACCGGCAGTCTCGCGCAGGCGGCTGCCGATTTCGCCGATGCGGATGTCCAGTTCGAGGTCGTCGTCTCCCATCAAGGTCAGGCGCGAGGCCGTGAGTTGGCTGGTTTGCTCGAAGTCGTCACGCGGGCTGGCCGATGCCGCCTGGTCATGCGCCTCGCCGACCTCGCGGGCGAAAGCTTCGAACGCAGGTGCTGTGGCGAACGCGCAGCGATTGACGATTTCCGTCAGTCGGCTCAGGAAGAGAGCCTTGCTGGCACGAAGTACAGGCAAGGGGTCTCCGCCAGTTGCGGTTGTTTGCGGAAGCAGGGGGTTATCTTCTTCGGACATTTCTTGCCGGCTGGATGCTATCAGAGGTCTTTAGTCGTCAATCGTATCGAAGCGCGGATCAATGGTCGTTCGCCTAATGCTTTGCGGGTTTGTCGGGCGCTTTTTGTTCGGGTTTGGCTTCAGGCGCGGCTTCCTCGACGGCTGCAGGTTTTTTCTTCTTGGCGCCCGGTGGTTGTGGCGGTGGCAGTTGTGGTTCGACGGTTTCCAGCTTGTTCTCTCGCATGTAGACGTCCATGTCGCGCCAGCCTTCGTAGATCGGCGCCTTGGGCAGCCACGAGTAGATCGAGTAGCAGTCCTCGATGGCGCGTCCGGATTGCCGGCAGGCACCGCCGACCGCTTTCCCCTCGGCATCCAGACGTGCGGCCTTGGCTGCCGGCGGTTCGATTCCGAGTTTCTGCTGTACCGCGTCGCAGCCGCTGAGGCCGAGCCACAGGGTGGCGACCATCAGGAAGGTGCGCAGGGGGTCAGGCACTCGCTCGAACACGACGTTCTCGAAGAAAGTAGAATGCAGATGCCGCATTTTAACCACAAACAGGGTGCGGGTCTTTCC
>JADKBU010000048.1 GCA_016714935.1 Candidatus Accumulibacter propinquus
CGGTGCAGCTTGCCTGCGGCGCTGTCGTGCAACACATACCACCACGCCTGGCCGCAGCCGCCTGACGCTGGATGCGGGCGTGCGCGCTGATTGCAGCCGTAACGCGGCGACGCCAATGCCGGAGGAAGGCGCTGAAAGGGCCGGCCATCACCCGTCACCGACTTCGACCTACGGCAGCGGGTCCAGATGGAGTCGCAACCAGTCGCTCAGGCGGTGCGTGGATCAGGCGTAGCTCTGCTCGCCGGCATTGATCTTGCCGACGCCTTTACGGCGCGGCCGCAACGAGGTCGCCACGGTCGAGCGGGCTGAGCGCGAAAAAACGTTCTTGCCGTCTTCGCTCTCGGCCATCAGAAACGTTGATCACTTCCGGCGGATCGCCGGCGAGCCCCCGGCGCGAAGCACCAGGCTGCCCTTTCTGGCCGGCGCGAACATCGCGGATGTCGCGGTCCTCGACCTTAAAGGGTCACCCGATAGGCATCGAGCGGCGCAATCTCAGACAGCAGCTTGCCGTGCTCGACCGGCCCGAACCGAGCAGTTGGCTGAGGTCGACCGAGACGGCGATGCCGTCAGACGGCGCGACGATCCGTGCGCGACAGTTTCTCTTCGACAAGCGCCAGTTGCGAGAAGGCCTCGGGCTCTTGCGCCAGCGCGACGTTGGCGGTGCCCGCTCGTGTCTGGCAGGCGCGTCACGGTAGCGGCCTTCATGCACCCGCGCGCTCGGAGAGCCAGCGCTGACGCTCGAGCGAGCAGGTCCCGGTCGTCGAGGGTGGCGAGGAACCTGCCCTCTACGGACGATAAAGCCGGCGCGTACCGGCGCTTCGCGCAGGAAAGCGTCAAACATTGCGACGGCGGCGCGTTGCACCTCGCCTTCGACGTCCGCCCTGGCGCTGACGCGGTAGTCTCAGTCGAGGAAGAAGACCCCGAGCAGCAGCGCAGAATGACGAGCGCCAGCACGACGCGAAAACCCTGGCCGCCGCGGGTCCTGAGATGACGCCACCCGTCACGGCACTGGTCAACGAGGCGACCGGCGAACCAGCGGTGCAACTCGATGCGGCTTTCGAGCAGCGGTCCAAGCAGGGCGCTCACCGCTTCGAAGCCGCGGACGTCATCGGCGCTGAACGGCTGGCTCTGTTCGAAGGTCAGCACGCCGATCCCGATGCCTCGACTGACGAGCACGACCGAGCACACGGACCGGTTCGCGGCGAAGTCGCGATGGGCGATGGCCGTCGCACGGCGGTCTGCGTCGACCGGCGGGAAGGCGACGCTGCACCGCTGATCGAGCGCTTCGTCCATGGCATTTTCAAGTGCGGCGACGAACTGGCTCTTCTTCTCGAACACGGCCGAGTGCGACAGCGCCAGCAGGCGCGCCCGCCCACCACGGTCGATGCCAAGCGCGACGCGGTCACAGGCGAAGCGGCTGGCAAGTTCGTTCACCACCGTCATCGCCAGCGCCGGCAGGTGTGCCTGTTCGCTGGCGATGGCCCCGACGTCGAGGGGCGCTGCGCGCCCGCTGCAAGGTCTGCGCGTCGTCAAGGTGGTGCCGGCGCAGGAGCAGCGTCTGGATCCAGCCGTTCCCCAATGCAGTTGCCTGAGAACGGCCTGCAACGCTCGTCGTCGCGTTCGGCAACATCGAGCACCACTGCTCCTGCAAGTCTCCGTCGAGTTCGACGGGATAGGCGACGACCACCACCGCGCCGGCCTGACCCCGTAACACCTTGCCTTGCCGCTCGCTCAGGCATTGTTGTGCAGCCGGCGCGAGATAGCCCACATCGACCGACTCGGCGGGCCAGACCGCCGCCGGGACAAAGGTGCCACCGCCCTGTTCGAGCAGTAGCAGCGCTGCCTGCACTTCGGAAACCTGCAGGCACTGCACCGACAACCAGCTTGCACAGAAATCAGCCGCGCTCCGAGCCGAGGCGAAAGCTCCCCAAGCCGCATCGGCGTGCGCATCGGCGGTGCCAGCGCCAGCACCACCTGCGCTGGTCCGTAAGGAGATCCCGGATTATGGCTCTCGATAGCAAGGCAGAACTTCCCAATCGTCAGGATTCCTGGGCATCAGGCAAAGCCTGTGGCCGGAAAACCACGTCGGCAATAATAAAGACAGTCAACAGACCGCCTCCGAAGTCCTCGCCGAACCTGGGTCAGTCGGCAACAAGACGCGTCTCCTTCATTCTGCGGCCCCCAAAGCGAGGTTCTTTTCCCCGCAAGATCATAGCGGCAGAAATCTCCGACGAAAAGCAAAGTGACACTCGTGTGGCATTGTGGGCCAGCCACCCTCATTTCCTGGCACGCTCCGCAGCCGCGATGACCACAATCACCTTTTTGGATGAGTCATCAAGTCACCTCAGCGATGCTCCAGTCGCTTGTGGAGTCACGAGCCAAGTAATGGGGAGATAACCAGTCCAAACGAGGATTCTTGGGGTGCGTTCTGTTGCTGACGGCGCTGCTGATCGGCGCTCAAACGCAAGCCGTCACCGTCCAGTACGAATCGACCGACTTACCCGACCTCGTCGCTGGCCAGGGCCGCTGGTCATTTCATTACGAGAACAGCGGCAACATCGGTGCGTGCGAGGGCGTCAATCTGCTGAATTCGGCGGACGGCTACGAGAATGCGCAAACACCGCACCGTTGATCGACGAAGGAAGCAATATGCGAATGGGGCCGGCTATCTGCGGTTTCGAGGTTCAGATTGACTGCCGACCAGATCGATTCAGCCCGGCACGCCCACGCCGAGCAGGGCCATCGCATCGCTGTCAACGATCGCGATGCCGAGCCGCTTGCAGAAGCGACGCTCCTTGTCGTTTTTGCCTCGGCGATCAATGCCCAGCCGGCGAAGTCGGCAGCGGCATCATGGATCAGGTCCGAGAAGACCATTCGCTCGGTGTCGCGATTCAGGCGCATGCCGAGCAGGAGATAACGCTTGCCGCGACGACGCGCCTTGATGAACGAGGGAACCGCGAAGCCGCCCATCAGTTCGGTAATGTAGTCGACGTAGTCGGCGTCGGACGCGATGTAACTGGGCTGCGGCAAGGGACAACCCATCGGTTTGAAAAGCACCGGCAAACCGGCATCGGCCTGCTCCGGAGCGATGGCACGGTAACTGGCACCATCCGAGACGTGCAGGGTGAAACGATAGTCGGTACCGCCGAGGCGAGCGCAACCGAGGACCAGCAGATGTGGGATCCCGGCATAGGAATCGAGCAGTTGCGTGTCGCGGTTGATGTCGATCACATACGGCGGCCGGATTTTCGCGAGCCAGTCGTGCACCGCAGCGCGCGTCCAGCGCGCGTGTCGCCGCAGGTGCTGTCGAGAAAGCGTGTCACTGCGCTGCGGCCGCGCCTTGAGTTCGACGTTCATCGCCGCGCGCGGAAACTCGTACATCAGCTTCGGTGCCATCGGGCGCCCGCCGTTCATGGCCAGGATCAGTTGCTCACTGGTGGCGGGAATACTTCGACCATCTAGTTCCGAGTGTACGTCGGCAAGCACGCCCGGCCCGAGATAAGGAACGATGCTGCCGTCGGCAAGGCCGGACTGCCATTGATCGAAAAGGTCGCTGGGAATCATTGTGCGTACTCCGAGTGGATTCACAAGGTCCACGCAAGAAATGCGCCTGCCCTGCAGACTCGTGCCTGCGGGGTAGCACCACCCGCAGCCCTTGCCGTTGTCGGCTTTGCGACAAACGCCATCACGCTCTCCTGCCGGCCTTGCGAGGTGTTGCTGGCCAGCACGGCGAAGGCGACCGGAATGCGTCGGTCGCAGCCGCCGCTGCCGCCGTTCCGGAAATGGGAGACGATGCGGTGGACAAAAAAATCCGTTGGCCAGGAGCAGGGAAAGGCGTAATCTTGCCTGACGCATCAGCGCAGCCATTCCGGTGGAAGACGGTCATCCAGGACGCGGCTTCAGGAATGACGGGATCAACTCACCAGAACGACTGGAACCTGCCATGCCCCCTTCGCACGATAAAATGATCGACGCCAGTCACCTCGACGCGTTCGCGTCCCTGGCCAATACCACTCTCGACGGTACGGAGCGTTTGCTGAGCCTTAACCTGCAGGCGGCTCGCTCCTTGCTGTGCGATGCACTGACCCACAGCAAGGCGCTCAGCGAAGCCAGCGACCTGAACGAGGTGCTGTCGCTCAATGCCGCGCTGAGCCAGCCTTTTCTGGAGAAGACGCTCTGGTATTGGCGCCGCTGCTACGAAATCTCCGCTGATACGCAGGAACAACTGGTCACCACCGGCGACGCCCAACAGTCCGATTTCAGCCAATCGATGAGCACTTTCCTCGACCGGATGGCCAAGTCGTCTCCGGTGGGCTCAGAGCTTGCCGCGGTGATGGTGAAGTCGGCTATCGCCGCGACCAGTTCGGCATTCGATGCCGCCCAGCGTGTAGCCGAACCACTGGTCGAGATCACCGAAGCCAGTGCCGCGGCGGTGGCTGATGCCACCGCCCGAGCCGCTGGCGCCGCTACTCCCCCAGGCAATTCAGCAAACGCCAACAACTGACCGACCGCACGGCTAGTCGGGAAGCCTGCCGAGAGCGTTTTCGAGGTCGCTTCTGAGGTCAGAGACATCCTCGATGCCGACGGACAGGCGAACCAGTGAATCGCTGATGCCGAGTTGGGCGCGTTGCTCCGGCGGAATCGTCGCGTGTGTCATGATCGCCGGATGTTCGATCAGGCTTTCGACGCCGCCAAGGCTCTCGGCAAGGGTGATCACTTCGGTCGCTTCGAGGAAGCAACGGGTACCGGCTAGATCGGCAGCGAGTTCGAAAGCAATCATGCCACCGTAGGCGCGCATCTGCCGTCTGGCCAACTGGTGTTGCGGGTGTGAGGCGAGGCCGGGGTAGATCACGCGGCGCACTCGCGGCTGCCGTTCCAGCCAGGCGGCCAGTTCCTGGGCATTTTCACAATGCCGCTGCATGCGCAGATCGAGCGTCTTGACGCCACGCAGTGCCAGGAAGCAGTCGAAAGGTCCGCTGATCGCACCGACGGCATTCTGCAGAAAGGCGAGCCGCTCGCGCAACGCCGCATTGCGGGCTTCGCCGCTGACGACCGCGACGCCACCGATGACGTCGGAGTGGCCGTTGATGTACTTGGTCGTCGAGTGCAGGACGATGTCGAATCCAAGTTCCAGCGGGCGCTGGATCCATGGCGTGGCAAAGGTGTTGTCGACCACCGAGATGAGTTCGTGCCGCCGACAGAAGGCCGCGAGGGCTTCGAGGTCGGCCAGTTTCAGCAGCGGGTTGGTCGGCGTTTCGACAAGCAGCATGCGGGTATCCGGGCGCACGGCAGCGGCCAGCGTTTCGGCATTGGCGAGGTCGACGAAAGTGGCCGCGAGCCCGGCGGTGCGCCGGCGCACCCCTTCCAGCAGGCGGTAGGTACCACCGTAGAGGTCGTCGCCGGCGATCACGTGCGCGCCGCTATCAAGCGTTTCCAGGACGGTGGCGATCGCCGCCAGTCCGGAGGCGAATGCGAAGGCCTGCGCCCCGGATTCGAGATCGGCGATGCAGCGCTCGAAGGCCCAGCGGGTGGGGTTGTGCGAGCGTCCGTAGTCCAGTCCCTTGTGAACACCAGGGCTTTGCTGGACATAGGTCGAAGTGGCATAGATCGGCGGGATGACGGCGCCGGTGCTGGGGTCGGGCGATTGCCCGGCGTGGATGACCCGGGTGGCAAAGCCATGGCCTTGCCCGGAGCGTGGTTGGTGGTGCATGTGCATGCCTTTTCTGCGATGGGTTGATAGGGGGCGTCGAAGCGGTGCAGCAGGCCCGTAAACAAAGCCGATTGGCGGTGCTGCCGGCGACGGGAGAGGCGACCGAGATTTCCCGGAATTGTGACACGACGGTGCCGGGGGCGCGGCCGGATTTCGTCGTGCGGGCCGGGACAGGGAGGATCTCCTGGTCGGATCAACTCGCCGACCGACGCGGATTCTGGCCGGGAACCGTGCTTCGTCGCCGACACCGCCCAACTTCTTACCGGCGCAGCATGCCCGTTTGGTCCACACGGCGCAGGGCCGCCAGCTCCTGCAAGGTCGGTTCGGGAACGACACGCAACCCGGCCGACACCTGCAGGTTCCAGCCGGTGTTGGCAAGAATCTCGTCGACCCCGGAAAACGGGAAGTAGGCGTCGAGCTGGAATTCGTGCGTCTGAGGGTCGGGCCGCAGGATGCCCAGGGTGGTGATGATTGCCGAAGGGCCGCCGCCGACAAACCCCACCCGATCCCTGGCGTCGCCGCCGTCGAGATATCCAGGTGAAGAAATGTAGGTGACCCGCTCCACGAAGCGTTTCGGCTCGTGGCTGACCATGATCAGGTAGCGCTTGGCACCGCAGGCGATGTCGTTGGCGCCGCCGGCGCCGGTCAGGCGAGTCTTCGGCGGGCGATAGCTTTCGCCGATCGGGCCATCCCAGATACCGGTGGTGTTGACGTTGCCGAAGCGATCGACCTGCGCCGCGCCGATGATGCCGACGTCGCAGCGACCGGACGCCACCAGGCAACCGAGGGCGTCAAGCGCACTGGTGAAACTCACGGCATTGACCGCCAGACGATTGCATTCGATTCCCCAGGGCAGGCCGCCGACGGGCGTTGCGCCATACACCCCGCCTTCGGTCATCGCCCGCACCCCGGGGGCATGACATGCCTGCGCGAAGTAGCCGGCGAGCATCGACAGGCCAACGCCGAAGATGGCCAGTTCGCCATCGCGAATCTCGCGGCCGGTGGCGATGGCCATCATCTCCTGGCGGCTGTAAGCGCTGCTCATGCGTCACCTCCCGTACTCAGGGCCTGCGCCTCGGCGTGCGGCAGCAGCCAGCGCCGGTAGGGGTCAAGCAGGAAGGCAGTCGCCCCGTTCGACAACTCGGCCCGCTTCCCGGTGCCGATGCGTTCGAGGTAGCCATCGAGGTCGGCGTAGCTATCGACGTAGTCGCGAACGTAGGCGGCCGCGCCCTCCTCGCTGCCGAGGGCCCGGTTCATGTCCTTCATGTGTGCTTCGTCAACGTCGTACATGCCCGGCGAAGCCTGCGGCCAGGCGGCGAAGGGCCAGTACACGACGGCCTCGACGATGATGCCGGGGATCCGCACCAGATTTGGATACTGGCGCATGCAGTCGGTGTGCACCAGGGCATCGGCCAGCAAGACGACCCGCTTCGCCGCCCGCGACAGTTCGAAGCGGCTCCACTCGGTACCGAGCATGATCGCGTTGCCATCGCTATCGGCGAGCGTCACGTGGATCGCCGCCAGATCCGGACGCAGCGGCGAGAAAGCGCCGATCTGCCTGCCCGAGAAGGGATCGGTCACCGCCGGTATCTTGTTCCGGTTGGGGTGAATGCCCGGCTCGAAAGCGCGCCGGTATTGAAGGTCCGAGCCGATATTGACCGTCGCCGGAACGAAGGGCCAGTTCAGCGCGCCGCCCAGCAGGCGCAGCGCCATCGCCAGATTGGAGAAGTCCTCAAGGACCAGTCTGCCCTGCTCGATGGCCCGCCGCAGGCCGTTGGCAAAGCCGAAGCCCTCCAGCCCGCTGAAACCACACTCGGCTCGGGCCACGGCACCGGCCGCAGCGAGCAGGTTGAGTTGCTGGGTGTTGGCGTGAAAGACGGCGTGCAGATCGCGGCGCTTCTGGCGCAACAGTTCCCGCCCGAAGGCGATGGCATCCGAGCCGACCGGCAGCGCCGCGCCGCTGGCGTACTGCATGCCATCCCAGGTGTATCGGCGGACGGCTTCGGCCAGGGTGATCACTTTGGTGGGCATGGATCGCTTCTCTTCAGTTGGCCGGGAAACCGCTGCGCCACGCCTGCCCGCCGGCGCCTTCAGCCAGCAGGGAGGCCAGGTCGCTCCGCAAGTCGGCGGCGCTCTGGCCAAATGGAGCGACTCCGCGCAGGCGACCACCGCCGTCGAACAGGAATACGCCGGCGGTATGGTCGAGGGTATAGCCAGCGTTCCCCGCGGGCCGCTTTTCGGCCACCAGTTGCAGTTGGCTGATCAGTCTTGCCGTCGCCTCGGCGTTGCCGCGCAGCCAAGGACGGGGCGCCCGCCGGCGGGGCTGAAGGCGGCCACATATTCCTTGAGCATCGCCAGGCCATCGCGATCAGGGTCGAGGGTGGCGAAGAGCACCTGGACTCGCTGGCGCTGCACGAGCGGCAGGGCCTCAACCGCGCCCTTCAGCACCAGCAGCGTCGTCGGACAAACATCGGGGCATTGCGTGTAGCCAACCGACAGGGCAACCACCTGACCACGGAAATCCGCCAGGCGTCGCTCGCGTCCATCGCTCGCCGACAACGCCAATTCCGGGTAGAGCGGCAGATTCCGGCTGGCGGCGAGGCGTGCAGCGTCACGCTTGGGCGGTCAGCAGTCTTGCCGCGCGTGGCGTCCCGGGAAGCGAAAGGGACCGTCTCGTACTTGGCCCGCACGACGTAGTCGGCAAGCCGGCGCAAACCGGCCCTGTCGAGCGTGCCCGAATATCGGTAGAGAAGACTGCCATCCACGGCAAAAAAGACGAACGATGGCGTGCCGAACGCGCGCAGGCCCTTCGCCAGATCAGTGGAGGTCGTGGCCCTCCCCTTGACATCGATGATCGGCTCGGTACGGGCGAGATCCAGATGAACGGTTCGGAAGCGGCGCTCGATCGCCCGCTGCGTGTGCGTGTCGCGATAGACGGTTTTCTCCATTTCCAGGCAACCCGGGCAATCCGGGAGGGACAGCACGACCGCCAGTTGCTTGCCCTCCGCGCCGGCCGCCCGTATCTCGCGCTGCAGGTCGTCGACACTGCGCTCGAACAGCACCGCATGCGCCACGCCGACCACCAGGCCGAGTGCCAGACCGCTGCCGAGTCGCAGCCAAGCCGCGAAAGATGACCCCCATGCGCGACGCCGCATGCTATCGCAGCCAGAACAACGACCGCCGCCGGACGCGGTCGAGCAAGGTCATCGCCAGGAAGGTCACCAGGCCGGTATAGAGGATGCCGGCGACCATCCGGGGATAGTCGGCGAAGTCTGCGTAATACTGGACAAAGCGGCCAAGACCGGCGTTGGCGCCGAACAACTCGGCGACGGTCAGCAGGATGAACGAGAAGGCAGGCCTACCGCCATGCCGGTGAAAATGTGCGGCAGCGCCGCCGGGAAGACCACGCGCCGCTGATATTCGAAACCCTGCAGCCCGAGAATGCGGGCATTGTCCCGATAGCGCTGCTCGAGCGCATGCGCGCCGGCAACGGCATTCTGGAAAATCGGCCAAAAGGCGCCGATGAAGACGACGAAGATCGCCGACAACCTGAAAGTCGGCAGAATGGCAATCGCATAGGGAATATAAACCGTCGGCGGTACCGGCCCGGCGACCTTGGCGAAGGGCAGGAAGATCCGCTGCAGCCGCGCCGACGTCCCCACCGCCAGCCCCGAGACGATGCCAAGCAGCGTCGCCAGGGCGAATCCGGGGAGCAGGATGGTCAGCGACGACAGGGTTCCCGCCCACAGTTCAGGCAGCGATTCCCAGAGGGCTCTGGCGGTGATCAGTGGCGAGGGCAGCAGCGGGTTGTCGCCCAGCGGGGTCGCGTCCGAACAGATGGGTCAGCGCGTCACGACGATGCGGGCACGCGCCCTGATTCAGGCAGCCCTGAGTCGCTGCAGGGTATCCTGCACCAGCGTCGCGGCCACCTGTTCCCGCAGTGCATGCAGGCTGTGGCTGTCGAGCAGACTGCAGCGCTCGCGTGGCCGCGCCAGCGGCACCGGCAGGTCGGCAATCAGCCGGCCGGGCGACGATCCGAGGACGATCAGGCGGTCCCCGAGGTAGATCGCCTCGTCTACGTCATGGGTGACGAAAATGATGGTCTTGCGCGGTGTCGCGAGTTCCCAGGCTGCCAGCAGCAGGTCCTGCAAACGCGCCCGGTTCACCGGATCGAGCGCCCCGAAGGGTTCGTCCATCAAAAGTAGTGGCGAACCCAGGGCCAATGCACGCGCAATGGCGGCGCGCTGACGCATGCCACCCGACAGTTCGCCAGGGTATTTGCCGATCGCCGCGGCCAGCCCAAATTGCCTGAGGTAGCCGCGCGCCTCACTCAGGCGCTCGGCTTTCCGGATGCCGGGCTTGGCCTTGGCAATGGCGATCTCGATGTTATCGACCACCGACAACCAGGGAAACAGCGCGTAGTCCTGAAAAACCACGCCGCGCTCCAGGCTGGGGCCAACTACCGGCGCGCCGTTCCACGTCAAGCAGCCGCTACCGACAGGGTCGAGGCCCGCCGCCAAGCGCAGCAAGGTCGTTTTTCCCGATCCGCTGGCCCCCAGCAGGCTGACGAACTGGCCTTCCGGGATATGAACATGGATATCCTGGAGGACCGGCGTGGCGTCGTAGGCGAAGCTGACACCCTCCAGCTTGAGACCGAGTCCCATCAGGCGTCCTTCTGCCGGAATTCCTTCTGCAGCTTCTTCCAGAAGGGATCGCCGGGGTTCTCCCTGGCCAGCTGGTTCAACACCTTTTCGTAGACACGCACGTCGATCGCGGCGTCGAGGTCGGGCTTGGCGGTGATGAACTCGCTATTCAACATCACCTCGGCGAAATGCTTCACGCCCTTGACGTCGGGATCGCTGGACTGGTCAAGATATTGCGAGTAGTAGCCACGCCAGAGCAACTGGCGATCGATCTTGACGTACCGGGCAATCGATTCGATGGTTTCCTTCTTGTTCTCGACCGCGAACTTTTCGGCCTGCAGGATGGCACGCAGGAATTTCTCCCAGGTTACCGGGTTCTTCAGGCTGGCCTCGGTGACCACCAGACGGCAGCACGGATGGCCGGGTTGCAGGTCGGTGGAGTGAATGACCACCCGCAGCCCCTGGTCTTCGGCCCGCAGGTCATGCGGTCCCCACACCAGCCCTGCGTCGACCTGGCCCGACTTGACCGCCTCGATCACTGCCGCCGGGTTCTTCAGTTCGAAGATCTGCACATCGCTCTTCCAGTTGATACCCTTGTCCTTGAGAGCGCCGCGCAGCACGGCATCGCCCGAAGCCATGCGCACGGTGGCGATCTTCTTGCCCCGCAGATCGGCCACGCCGGCGATCTTGCCGGCGTTCGCCGGCGTGGCGATCAGTGCGGCATCACCGCCCATGATGCCGCCGATGATCTTGATCTTTGCCCCCTTGGAGATGTGGGCCACCGGTGCCGTGGTCCCGAAGGCGCCGATGTCGAGTTTGCCGGCAACGATGGCGTTGAGCCCATCGGCGGAGTTCTGGAACTCGATCAGTTCGACGTCCAGTCCTTCCCTGGCGAACAGACCCTGCTCCTTGGCAATGAAGAACTTGGCATGGCCGGTGACCGGCAGATAACCGACCTTGAGGGTATCCGCCACAGCGTTGCCGAGGCCTGCGACCAGCACGAGCGCAGCCAGAAGCTGTCGCCGTGTCCTGAAACCGATCATCGCTCTCTCCTGAAGACGTGAAAATTCACAACGGGAATGTAATCCCCACGCTTGCTCGTAGAAAACGATGCATTTCTTCGATCCTTATACCCCCACCGGTTCGGATCTCGACACCCCTCGTCGCTGTCGCCTGCGGCAATTGGTCACTTCCGCCATGCCCAAACCAAATGCTATCTTGCCGCGCTTTACCGTTTGGGAATCAGTCATGGCCGGACACCTGAAGATTCAGTCGATCTCGTCACTCGTCGCGATCGTATTTTGTAATGCTCTTGTTGCAGAAGAAAACGTTGCGGCGCTATCGACGATCGAGGTGCGGGGCGATGTCGACAACGGCTACGTCGCCAAGCGAGCCAACTCCGCGACGAAGACCGATACGCCGATTCTGGACACTCCGATGGCAATCCAGGTGATCACACGCGACGTGCTTGACGACCAGCAAACCCTGTCGATTCAGGAAGCGGTGAAGAACGTCAGTGGCGTTCAGACGCCGCCTGGTGTCTATTATGACAATTTCCTTATCCGGGGCTTTTCGACCGGCAGCGATACCTTCCGCAACGGGCTGAAGCTCAATGGGGTCATCGGAACGGAAGACATGGCTTTCGTCGACCATGTCGACGTCGTCAAAGGGCCGGCGTCGATGCTTTATGGACGCATCCAACCAGGCGGACTGGTAAACATCGTGACCAGGAAGCCGCAGGACGAAACGGCTGCCAGCCTGCAACAGCAAGTGGGGAGTTGGGGGCTGCTCCGCACTACCGCCGACATCACTGGTCCGGCGAACAAGGACAAGACGCTGCTGTACCGCGTCATGGGGGTTTACGACCAGGCCGACAATTTCATCGACTACCAGCATCACAAGAATGCCGCTGGCGCCGCGTACTTGAGCTGGCTCCCCTCCACCAGCTTCCAGGCCAACCTGCAACTGGAGTACTACGACCAGAAGGTCGCCAACCCTGGATACTCGGCCCAGCAGATCCCGATCATTGGCAATCGGCCTGCCGACGTGCCGAGGCACTGGACGCAGAACGATCCGGTCATGTGGTCGCAGTGGCCCAACACCGTCAAGCGGACGACAGCGGCCTTCGACTGGACTTACGCCTTCAATGACTCATGGAAGTTGACGCAGCGCTTTCTCTACTACACCGCCGACGAGGTCCAGACCTACCTTCTCGCCCAGGCATTCAACGCCCGGACGAACTTGCTCAACCGCCGCATTTCGTACAACCCGGTCAGCCGCGATGAATACTCGACCAATCTGGATCTGACCGGCGAATTCAGAACCGGCAATGTCGGCCACAAGCTTCTGGTGGGCATGGACTGGTTCTCCTACGAATCAGTGTTCAAAGGCTACAACGAGTCCGGGTCGACACTCAATCGCGTCCCCCCGCTCAATATCTTCGCTCCGGTCTACGGAAACATCGACGTTGCGAGGATGCAGGCCTATTTCGATGCGGCTGCCGGCAATGTTCTGAGCCGCGGCAAGTGGCGGGACACGGGTTTTTACGTGCAGGACCAAATTGCCTTTGGTGGTCACTGGGAACTGCTGCTCGGTGGACGCTATGACATTGCCACGAATGACGGCGCAAAGGTCTATGGTGCGGTGAGCGCGGCGTGTTACCCGTATTGCACCGGCGCCCTGGATCAAGGCGTTCCAACCGAACGCAAGTTTTCGCCGCGCGCCGGCTTGCTCTACAAGTTAAGCAATGACGTGTCGGTCTATGGCAGCTATTCCGAGTCGTTTGGCAACTCCATTTCGAGCGCCTCGTCGTTCTCCGGATCTTCTCTCCCGCCGCAGGAGGGAGTGCAGTACGAACTTGGAGCCAAGGCCAGTCTGATGGGAGGCAGGGTCACTACATCCGCGACGCTGTTCGATCTCTACCTGCGCAATCGCCCGACAGCGGACCCGCTGCATCCCGGTTTCGTGGTCGCGGTCGGAGAAGTCCGCAGCCGTGGCTTCGAATTCGATGTCGCCGGGCAAGTCAGCAACCATGTGAGCCTGATCGGCAGCTATACCTACGATCACGCGGTGATCACCAAGGACAACGCCACGGGTGCCAGCGCTATCGAGGGTCACCGCTGGTTTGGCGTGCCGTTGAATTCCGCCAGTTTGTGGGCCAAGTACGATACGGCTCCCGGTGCGACCGCGGGATGGGCGTTCGGTGCAGGAGCCTATCTGAACGGTCAGCGTCAAGGCAACAACACCAACACCTTCCAGTTACCGGGCTATGCGCGCTTCGACGCGATGCTGGCTTATCGCACCAGGGCGGGTGGGAAGCCGGTAAGCCTGCAGTTGAACGTGCAAAACCTGTTCGACAAGACCTATTTCGAGAATACTGATGGTGGTGTGTATTCCGCCTACGGTGCGCCGCGCTCGGTCATCGGATCGGCCAGGATTGAGCTCTGAACCCCGCATGCCGTCCTTGTTGCCGACTGGACGAACGGGGCGATTCTCGGCCCGTTCCCGACGCAAGCTATGGCGGGAAGTTCATTTCTGGCTCGGGCTGGTGGCCGGTACCACCCTGGTCGTCATTGGCCTGACCGGCAGTCTGTTGGTTTACTTCAAGGAAATCGACGCCTGGCTCAATCCTCAGTTACAGATAGTCGCAGCTCCGCCCGCAGGGCGGGCTGCCTACCGCCCAATTTCCGAAATTGTCGCTGCGGCCCGTGCGGCAATCCCCACGGGGGCACAGCTCGGCTTCACCTACTATCCGCGCAACGAGGAGACCGCGTTCTGGTTTTTTTACTCTATGGGAAAGGGCTCGCAGTCGGGTGGCTCGGACACGCTCAACGTGTTTGTCAACCCCTACACCGCGCAGGTGACGGGGACACGGGTGTGGTATTCGGCAGAAAGTCCGTTCAAGAACTGCCTGATGGGCTTCATTTTCAAGCTCCACTACGCGTTGCTCCTGGGTACGCCGGGAAACACCCTGGTCGGCATTCTCTGTGTCTTCTTCATCATATCGTCACTGACCGGGCTGATCCTGTGGTGGCCAATCACTGGCAAGTGGCGACAAGCCTTCCTGTTCAAGAAGCACGCGAGCAGCGAGCGCCTGAACCACGACCTGCACAAGCTCTCCGGTTTCTATAGCCTGGTGGTGTTGCTGGCGGTTCTGGTTTCCGGGGTGTACTTCAATCTGGGACCACAGTTTCGCTGGCTGGTCGAATTGTTCGCCCCGGTGACGCACCGGCCGGACATCGTCGGGAAACAGCAGGCGCATGGGACCACGATTTCGATCGACCGGGTCGAGGAGGTCGTCCACCAGCGATTTCCCGACGGACAATGGTTTGCCTTCTCACTGCCGCCACAGACCAGCGCGATGCCCGGCAATCGCCCACTGCCCTACAGGGTGGTTTAGTTGGTTCTGAGCGTTTGGGGTTTCGTCGGTCGTCGCGAGATCATCGTCGACCAGTACTCTGGCGAGATCCTGCATGTTGGTGATCCTTTTCGCGGGCGCGGTGGCGACGTCTTCATTCAGTGGCAGTGGCCGCTGCATTCCGGCTACGCGCTCGGGATGCCGGGACGCATTCTGGTGCTGATTGCGGGTATTGTCTGTGCTGTGCTCTACGTCACCGGGATCATCCGCTGGCTGCAGAAGCGGCGTGCCTCCCGGCTCGCCGAACGACGCCGCTGCGCGCTGCCGATCCCGATGAGCGAAGCGCGTTCCTGAGATGTCTCTTCGCCTTCTACCAATGGACCGCTGGGTGGGTCTACTGGTGGTCGTGGTGCTGCACGCCGCCGTGTTATGGGGCCTGTGGAGCCACCGCCTGATTCCCCCACCGCATGCTGCGGCGACGCTTTTCGTCAACTTCATCGCGCCGCCTCAACCCGCGAAAGCAGCGGCACCGAAACCACTGCCGCCTCCGACCAGGGTCATGGTTCGGCAGGTCGACAGACCCAAACCCCGGACACTGGCGGTCGAGACGCAGGCCATCGCGCCTGCCGAAGTCATTGCTCCGCCGCCGTCCCCAAGGCCGGCGGCGCATGGCGAAGCAGCACCGATGCCGCTGCCGCCAGGGCCCCTGGCCATGTCTTCGGAATTGTCGGTAAGCTGCCCTGAACGTCCCGCTCCCCACTATCCCGGTCAGTCCCGCCGCGTCGGAGAAAGTGGCCTGGTCGTGCTGCGTGTCGAGTTGAGCGAAAGCGGGCACGTAGCGTCCGCGCGGGTGACGACTTCCAGTGGTCATCTCCGTCTGGACGAAGCGGCTCTCGCCGCCGTGCGCATCTGGCGCTGTGTTCCGGCGACCCGCAACGGCCAACCGGTACGCGCTGTCGCTGTGCAACCCTTCAATTTCATTCTGCCAGGAAGCTGACTTATGGAACATGCAGTCGTCGATGGTCTGGGCTTTGCCCATTTTCTGACTCAAACCGATTCGGTGGGCAGGATCGTCCTCGGGACACTGCTGATCCTTTCGTTTGCCAGCTGGTACTTGATCGTTACCCGGACACTGACCAACACCCTCGCGCAGCGTCGCGCCGACGCTTTTCTCAAGCGCTTCTGGCAGGCATCGTCACTAGCCAGCGTGGACGAGATCCTGCGTACCCAACGCGCCGAAAACGCTTTTGCGACCCTCGCAAGGCGGTCCCTGGAAGCATTTGGGGACGCGGCGCGGAACGGCGATACTCTGGCCGCCGCCGGCGGCATGGCGCAATACCTGACGCGAAGCTTGAACAATGAAGTGGACCGGGAAGCGGCGCAAGTGGAGTACGGGCTGACGGTTCTTGCTTCGGCAGGTTCCGCGGCACCCTATATCGGGCTTTTCGGCACCGTCTGGGGCATCTACCATGCCCTGGTGCAAATCGGCATGAGCGGGCAAGGCACGCTGGACAAGGTGGCCGGGCCGGTCGGGGAGGCGCTGATCATGACTGCCCTTGGACTAGCCGTGGCAATTCCCGCGGTGCTTGCCTATAACGCTCTGAACCGGCGCAATCGGATGTGGCTCGCCCGCCTGGAATCCTTCGCCCATGATCTGTACGTGCTGCTGACGGTGAGAGGCGGCGAGGGCCACCGACCTATCGCAGACGCCGCTGGGCGAGAGGAATAAGCGATGGCCAGAGGAAATTTCAACCGCCATGGCAGTGCCAGATTACCTCTGGCGGAGATGAACGTGGTGCCCTTGGTGGACGTGATGCTGGTATTGCTGGTCATCTTCATCGTCACTGCCCCACTACTCACGCACGCGGTCAAGATCGACCTCCCGAAGGCATCGTCGCGGGTAAATGTCACCAAACCG
>JADKBU010000049.1 GCA_016714935.1 Candidatus Accumulibacter propinquus
ACTTCCACCTTGGCCACGCCTTCGTCTTGCGTGATCCCGATCTTCTGCGCCGTGGATGGCGAGAGATCCACTATCCGCCCATTGACATGCGGCCCACGGTCCTGGATGGTGACCACCGCGGTCTGCCCGGTGCCGACATTGGTGACCTTGGCGGTGGTGCCGAGCGGCAGCGTCTTGCTTGCCGCGTTGTTACCCTTCAGTTTCATTGCGGTGCCGTCCGCCATCTTTTTGCCGGCAAATTTTTTCGAGTAGAACGAAGCCTTACCGACTCGCTTGTGTCCCGACAGGTCGGGGCGATGTTTGGCCAGTGCGGCGGCATGCTGTGATGGTGCCGCTTCCTGCGCTGCGGCACGAGCAAGGGGGGTGACCCCGATCGCGCTGCCGCCGACGCTCCAGACCATGACAGATATGGCCAGGCTCTTGAATCGGGAAATCTTCGGCATGTTGTCAATGCTCCCGCTGGGGATGGTGATTGGGCGTGTCGGACTGGCCGGTGACCTGCCTTGCTGGCCCGGCCTCCCGTCATGCCAGCGCGAACAGAAGCCATGTGCTAGGCGGGCGAAAGCGACAGCCCCATCAGAACGGGAACGTCTTGCTTGAGAATTCATCGATCGCGCCCACAAGGGTATGGATTGAAGCCGACTCGCTCTGTACGGCAGCGCGCATAGAAGAAGGAGGACTGCGGGTATCATCGGGCCAACCCATCCCTGCGAGTGCGCCTCACGATGACTGCTTCTTCCGCCCCTCCCGTCGCCGCGCTGGCCGACATCGACTGGGTCGAAATACCCGGCGGCGACTATATCTACCAGGACGGAAAGCGTCGCACGCTGCCGACCTTCCATATGGCACGCCACCCGATCACCAATGTGCGCTACCAGGCCTTCATCGACGCCAGCGGCTATGACGACGAGCGCTGGTGGCAAGGAATCGAGCGCCCGCAGCCGCAGGAGTCGCGCTGGCCGCAAGCGACACGGCCCTGCATCAGCGTCAACTGGTACGAGGCCGTGGCATTCTGTCGCTGGCTCAGCGAGCAACTCGGCTACACCGTGCGGTTGCCGTCCGAAGAGGAATGGGAACGCGCAGCCCGCGGCCGCGATGGCCGCCCCTTTCCCTGGGGCGACGATTACCATACGGGCTACGCCAACATCAATGAGACTTGGGACAACGCCGGTGAGTGCAAACTCGAACAGACCACGATCGTCGGCGCCTATCCGCAGGGCGCCTCGACCGAGGGAGTGCTCGACCTGGCCGGCAACGTCTGCGAATGGTGTCTGAACAAACATGCGCATCCGGAGGAAATCGAGCCCGATGCCAGTGGCGATGCGCGCGTGCTGCGCGGCGGCTCCTGGTATGGCAACCCTGACGCCGTGCGCTGCGCCGAACGTAACTGGAACAGCCCCGGCGAGCGGGTCGACAACGCCGGCTTTCGTCTGGTGTCGTCCGGCCCGATTCGCTGATCCGCGGATTTCTACCGATCATCCTGGCGTCCGCGAAGGCCCCCCATGCCAGTTCTTTGTCGCCATCGGCGCACCGCGACCAGGCAGGCCGTTGCCATCGCGCGATCCAGGGCTGGCAAAAGTCGCGGCACATCGTCCTGTCGGCGCAATACCGGCATCTCTGATCATTCCATCCGGGCCGACCTCGCTATCGGCGTGGATGGTCGCGTCATATCCGGCTCGTCCGGGACTCGGAAAACGAGTATCGCAGAAACAGATGACTGCTGCCGCGCCGCACGTCACGCAAAGTTCCCCACGGGGTCTCCCCCGGCGCGAATGCCTGCCCCATGACCAGGCCGAGCCGCCGGTCGTCCGTATCGCGGCCGGCAATCTGCGGTGCGAGTGTCAGGAACTGCTCGTCGATGAGCCGCTGCGCGTAAAAATCACCCAGCAATCGCGGCCCACCCTCGACCAGAATCAGCTTGCCGGGACTCAGCCGACACACCTCTTCGAGAATGGCGCTGGCCGCGATTGTGCCCACGCTGCTACGCATCGCGCGGACCTCCACCGCATCAGGCACACCCTGTTTGAGCATGCGCTGCGCACCCGCTGTCGTCGTAACGATCAACGTCTGCACCTTGCCGGAGGCGAACACCGGCAACCGAAGATCAATCTCGCCGCTGCCGCTGACGATCACATTCAGGGGTGCCTCGCTTTTACCCAACGCCTTGCTCAGCCGTCGATAGTCATCCGCGAGTTCGGGAAAAATGGCTCTGGCCGTCCAGACATGCTGGCGATCGGCGCCCAGAGTGCCCGCACCGATGATCACCACGTCGGCAATGGCGCGCAAAAGGCCCATCACCATGCGATCCTGGGCACTGAATCCGCTGATGTCCCCGCCGCTGGCGTGCCCCTTCACATTGAGTGAGACGACGCCATCCATTGTGGTCACAAAATTGCTGAGGACATAAGGATGCTTACGTGGCTGGGGCATGCGCAGGCTGCCGTACAGCCGCGCCAGCTTGGGAGGCAGCGGCAACCTCTTGCCGCGCTTCGTTTCGAAAAGCTTCTGGAGCGGTGCCAGCGGGGTAGAAGCGGGCCGGGGCATGGGGTCAGTCGCGGCGGACTTCAACGGGTTGCCATTGGAAAACGCTATCGGTCATCTCGGCCGCGTATTTTCCTTGACTCATGTAGCGACTTCTTTCGGGTCCCCTACTCTGTCGGAGCAAAGCAGCCATGTGCCTTCAATCAATTCACGGCCCCTGAGGTAAGTAAGCGAATCGCCCATACGGGGCGATTCACCGATCAGGTGGTCACCCTACGCGTCTCGGTGTGGCCACCAGGGTGATTTCCGGAACGCTGGCCAGAGCCTTCGACAGAGGGCAGTCACGCTTGGCCGCAGCAGCGATCTCCTGAAACTTCGCGTCGTCAATGCCGGGAACCGTGGCCTGCATGGTCAGCGCGATACGGTCGATGACAAAACCTTCACCCTGTTTGGACAGGCGCACACTGGCCGTGGTATCCACGTCGGTAGTCGCCAATCCCGCTTTATCGCAGGCGAACGAAAATGCCATCGTGAAGCAGGCAGCGTGAGCTGCGGCAAGAATTTCCTCGGGGTTGGTGCCGGGCCGGCCATCCTCGAAGCGGCTGGCAAAACCATACGGGTATTGCTTCAGCGCACCGGTTGCGGTGCTGATCGCACCCAGACCCTGCTTGCCCTGGCCTTCCCAATGAACGCTGGCGGTCTTTTCAATCATGATGTGTCTCCATTATTACCGGGTTTGGCAACTGGCTTGCCGAACGCAATTTTGCGGGTCAAAGAAACAACCGTCTGTTCGCTATCGAACGGACAGCACAAGTGAGCCATGAAAACGTGATCCCTGCGAAAAGCATCTTCAGTTTCATCACCGATGAATTGAAGGTCGAGAATTGAATCGGCGTTTTCACCTGAGGCAATGCACATGCGTTGGTCAAGCCCACACTTGATCGCTGTTTTTATGGGCGTGTCGTCCAGCATGGTCATGCTGACCCTCAGTGCTTGTGGAGATATGGCGACCTTGCCCATCTCGGCTGGCATCGGGCCACACCCTGCGCTGCCAGCGCCACGACACGCACTGTTTCCCACCGTAAATTTCGCCACGGCCCAGGGCTGGTCGCCGGGGATGACTCCGCAGTCCGCGCCGGGTACGCAGGTGGTCGCATTCGCCCGCGGCTTGGATCATCCGCGCTGGCTCTATGTCCTGCCGAACGGTGATGTGCTTGTTGCGGAGAGCAATGCGCCGCCCAAACCCGAGGACGGCAAGGGCATCAAGGGCTGGTTGATGGGGCTGGTGATGAAGTGGGCAGGGGCTGGCGTACCCAGTGCCAACCGCATCACCCTGTTGCGAGACAGCGATGGCGACGGCGTGGCTGATGTTCGCTCGGTGTTGCTGGACGGTCTGAACTCGCCTATTGGTATGGCGCTGGTCGGCAACGATCTCTACATCGCCAATTCCGACGCGATAGTACGTTTCCCTTACGCCGCTGGCGACACGCGCATCAGCGCGCGCGCCAGCAAAGTCGTGAATCTGCCTGCTGGTCCGATCAACCACCACTGGACCAAAAATCTGATTGCCAGTCCCGACGGAAGCAAGCTCTATGTGACTGTCGGCTCGAACAGCAACGTCGCCGAACGAGGCATGGAAGCGGAGGTTGAGCGCGCCGCCATCTGGGAAGTGGATATCGGCAGCGGTGCGCATCGGCTTTTTGCCACCGGTCTGCGCAACCCGAATGGTCTGGCCTGGGAACCGCACAGCGGCGCCTTGTGGACGGTGGTTAACGAGCGCGACGAACTCGGCAGCGACCTGGTGCCCGATTACCTGACGTCGGTACGTGATGGTGGCTTTTACGGCTGGCCATACAGTTACTACGGGCCGCATATCGACGAACGTGTGACGCCGCCACGCCCTGATCTGGTGGCCGCAGCGATTGCACCCGATTACGCCCTGGGGCCGCACACCGCGCCGCTGGGCCTGTCATCTTCCGCTGGCACGACCTTGCCGGAAGTGTTCACGAAGGGCATGTTCATCGGCCAGCACGGCTCGTGGAACCGACGACCGCACAGTGGCTACAAGGTCATCTTCGTGCCGTTCGACAAGGGCAAACCGTCCGGCGAGCCCGTCGATGTGCTGACCGGTTTCCTCAGCGGAGACGGCAACGCCTTTGGCCGGCCAGTCGGCGTGGTACTCGACAAGTCGGGAGCGTTGCTGGTTGCCGACGACGTGGGCAATGTCGTCTGGCGAGTCAGTACCCGGCACTGAGTCATGAAGCCTAAGCCATTCCAGGTCGCGCCTTCGCACCATATGGTCACTATTTCCCCAACTTTGCTGTTCACGATCGTCATGTACAGGCGAGCTTGGCTTGACACACCGAGGACCCGCATTCACCGATCTAGATGTGGTGATCACCGGTAGCCCAGGGCCAGACGGTAGAATGCGGAGCTTGACGCGCTGCAAACTCATCACCGCCATCGCACCCCGCTTCCCAAACTTGATGGCGAAGGACGCGGAAATCGCGGTGAAAGAAATCCTTGACGCCATCGGGCGCTCCCTGGCACAAGGCGTTCGAGTCGAAATTCGTGGCTTCGGAAGTTTCAGTCTGAACTACCATCCGGCACGTACCGGGCGCAATCCGAAAAGCGGTGAGGCGGTTCCGAGGCGGGGATACCGGGAACGCCTTCCAAGCTGAGTGCGATAGCCTGACCGCTGTCCTCCATGTCCGACGCGTCCCCCCCGGAGTTCGGCAGGATCTGGCCAAATGCCCTGCCGCAGATCGGTGCGGTGGGCGCCTCCTTCGACACGGGGTACGGCAAGGCCGCCAGCGTCCCTGAGGGAAAAATGTTCTGCCCAAAGCAGGAAGCCTGATCAGGAATTGAAAGTTGCTTTGTAGATCAAACCCAAAGCCACGAGGATCAGTACTAGCGAGAACCCAAGCTGGACATGTCTTTCGACGATGCGTGACGCCAGCTTGCGCCCCAGCAGCATGCCGATGGCGGTTGCAAGCGCAAACAGAGCCGTCGTTTGCAGAGGCAGCGCAATGCCATGTACCACGGCAGCCACGACGCCGCCAGAACCAACCAGGGCAATCACCAACAAGGATGTAGCTACGATCCCGTGCATCGACATGTTGGTGAAGCGACGCAGCATGGGCACGATGACAAAGCCGCCGCCGACACCCAGCAATCCGGTCATGAATCCGGTGAGTGCACCGATGCTCACGAATAGTGACGCCGTCGTCCAGGACCAATGAAATCGGCCAGTGGTTGAATCGAGCCGCACCCAGGCTGCATCCTCTGCCGCAACTCCCGAAGCGGCCATGCGCGCTTGTCTCAACAAGCGCCCCGCTACGATCAGCATGACGAGGGCAAATGCGCCCAGCAGCCATCGCTGCGGCAGGATGTTCGCCACGCGAACGCCGGCAGACGTCAATGGCAGACCTGAGATGACCATCACCAACGCAGCCTTGTAGCGGACCAGCCCTTTTTTCAGGCCTTCCACAGCCCCCAGCGCAGCGCCGCCAGCCACTGCGATCAAAGCAACCGGCGCGGCTTGCTGCATCGACCAACCCATGCCCGAGACCAGTGCAGGAACAGCGAGTATTCCGCCGCCAGCGCCCGTCAGCCCAAGCACCGCACCGACGACGATGCCGAGAATCAGTGTAATTTCCATGCCCGCCTATGCAGTCTTGCCATGGGTGTGTTTGTCGTTCGCCGCAGCAACCGAACGACGTTCAAGAATTTCGAATGCGCCCATTCCTGCCAACATGGCGACCACAAAAATCATCCCCTTGTCCGAGCCACTGCCGAGCAGAACCAGCGCCGGGCCGGGGCATATCCCCGCCAGCCCCCAGCCTATGCCGAACGTAACGCTTCCACCGATCAGGCGACGGTCAAGCTGACGTGACGTGGGCAATTGCATCGGCAGACCGAGCAGCGACTGGGTTCGTCTCCTGGCCAGCGCAAAGGCGAGACTGCCCATTGCAATCCCGCCGCCCATCACCAGGGCCAGGGAGGGATCCCACAGGCCCGCGAGATCGAGAAATGCCAGAACCTTCGCCGGATTGGCCATGCCGGCAAGAATCAAACCCAAGCCAAAGATCAAACCCGATAGCAGGGCAAACAGCAGATTCATCGCGATCTCCCTAAGCCAGCAAATGACGCATCACAAACACCGTGGCGAACCCTGCCGCCATGAACGACAGTGTGGCCACAATTGAGCGGGGCGACCGTCGCGAAAGCCCGCAGATCCCATGGCCACTGGTGCAGCCAGCGCCATAACGTGTACCCACGCCGACCAGCAGACCCGCCAGAATGATCAGGCCTGAGCCTGCTTCGATCCGTATTTCTGGCAATGGGGCCAACACTCGGTATAGCAGTGGGGCCAGGATCAAACCGATGACAAAGGCCGCACGCCATCCCAGGTCACCACGTTGTGGTCGTAGCAGGCCGCCGACGATGCCGCTGATACCCGCAATGCGGCCGTTACACAGGGCAAGCAGCGCCGCGGCGACGCCGATCAACACGCCGCCGGCCAAGGAAGACAGCGGGGTGAAATGATTCCAGTCAATCGTCATGGATTCTGGTCCTTTGGGCAATACAGGTCATACAAGCAGGTCAGGAGCGTCAGAACCTTCGGGTCATGCACCGAGTAGTAAATGTACTTTCCCTCGCGTCGCGTGTTGACCAGACCCTCGGTGCGCAAGACGCCTAGTTGTTGTGACAACGTCGGCTGACTGATCCCCACCAAAGCTTCCAGTTCTCCCACTGACTTCTCGCCCTGGCTTAACTGACAAAGCAACAACAGACGTTCCGGGTTGGCCAAGGCACGCAACACGCATGTCGCCTCGCCAGCGGCAACACGCATCACTTCGATGTTCAATGGGGGGGAGGACCTTTCCATGATTCTTCCAGAAGTTGCTTGACAACAATATATCAGCTGATATTATATTTTACAATATAATTTTTTCCGTTCTTGAGGAAATCATGCGACCCCTTGTTGAAGCATTCTTCGATCACGTCACGGGAACCGTCAGCTACGTTGTCTACGACGAACCTAAAGGCCATGCCGCAATCATTGATCCCGTTCTTGCTTACGAGCCGAAATCGGGTCGAACCGCGACAGGACCGGCCGATTGCCTGATCCGGTTCGTCCAGAAAGCAGAGCTCACTCTCGACTGGATCCTGGAAACGCATGCCCATGCCGATCATTTGTCGGCTGCCCAGTACATCAAGTCGAACCTCGGGGGCACCGTAGCGATTGGTGAGCGGATTCGCCAGGTTCAGGCTGTGTTCAAAGGTCTGCTGAATCTGGGCAGCGATTTTTGCCAAGACGGATCTCAGTTCGATCATCTGTTCCACGAAGACGAAGCTTTTGTGATCGGTCGCCTGCAGGGAAAGGCATTGCTTGTTCCCGGACATACACCGGCCGATATGGCCTACGAAATCGGCGACGCAATTTTTGTCGGCGACACGTTGTTCATGCCTGATGTCGGCACGGCGCGCTGCGACTTTCCTGGCGGGGATGCCCACATGCTCTATCGCTCCATCCAGAAGTTACTCTCGCTTCCGGAACAAACTCGCCTCTTCGTGTGCCACGACTACCCTCCGGACGGTCGGCCTGCAAGCTGGGCGACTACGGTCGGCGAGCAACGACAACACAACATTCACGTAGGCAACAACAAGGATGAGGCTGCCTTCGTCGCCATCCGGAAAGAAAGGGACTCCGGGTTGGACATGCCGACTTTGATCTGGCCCTCGATCCAGGTCAACATTCGAGCCGGAGAATTGCCCCCCGCAGAATGCAATGGTATGAATTATTTTAAAATCCCTGTCAATGCGATTTGAAATCGCGAAGTATGGTGATGAACCATTGATGACATCGCTATTGCCATGGATCAAACGCTTCGCCATCCACCGTGCCACCCTGGGCACACACCCCGACAAGGCAATCAATTAAGGACAAGAGTTATGCAAGCCAACATAGGGTCATCAGATCGCATCATTCGTATATCGGTTGGCGTGGCGCTGATTGGAGCTTCATTAGCCGGATTGATCGGTGCATGGGGCTGGGTTGGTGTTGTCCCCTTGGCCACGGGCGTGTTTCGGTTTTGCCCGGCCTATTTGCCGTTTGGCATGAGCACCTGCAAGACGGCTAACAAGTGAACCATCCATCCGGAGAAAATGATGAATGCCACAACGACAAGTTATCAAGACCTGACCCGTGCAGTTTCAAAAAACCTTGCAACCCTCCGCGCCGACATTCCGGAGGTGATGAAAGGTTTCAATGAACTGGCTCGCGCCGCAACCCAGAATGGTGCCCTGGACAAGAAAACCAAAGAGCTGATCGCTCTTGCTCTGGGAGTCGCCGCGCATTGCGATGCCTGCATCGGGTTTCACACGCAGGCTTTGGTGAAGCTTGGTGCGACAAAAGCCGAGGTTGAAGAGGCACTGGGAATGGCCGTTTATATGGGAGGCGGTCCCTCCTTGATGTATTCAGCGAACGCGGTGGCGGCATTCGATGAGTTCGTCGGCATCCAGGCGGTTAAATAAACGCTGGTGTAATTTTTGGAGCTTTCTGGGAGCTTTCTGGGAGTTTGCTGGCCTCGCTTTAACGCGACCCGGAAGCGTTCCGCAACGAGATCCACGAGTTCAGTCTGGAGGAGGCACGGATCTGACCGGGTCTATCTTTCTCACATTGCGAGGTAATGGCCATGTCAACTATTCCTCCCACCCGGGGCAACGGATGGGAGCGTGCGCCGCCTGTTGTTCGACAACGGCCGGATCGAAAATGTCCATGTGCTGCAGACCATGAACACCGAAGAACACACCCTCTCTAGCAGGAGAATGCCATGAAATTTCTTGCCGTTAGTCTCCATTCGCACAGTCAGATACGCCAGTGGATGAATTGGTGTGGCTGGCGTTATCCATGGCTCGTCGGCTTGCTGCTCTCGGGCGCCGCCATGGCCCAAGATCAGCGCCAACTGGTCACTCTGCCGCCGCCAGCCCAGGAAGTATTGCGTCAGGAGATGCTCGACAATCTGCTGGTGATCAACGAGATTCTCACGCTCGTCGGGGGCGGCAAACTCAAGGATGCTGGCAATCTGGCCGAGCAGAAACTTGGACTTTCCGCACAAGGCAAACACCGGGACAAGCCTTTCGATGCCCGCCCGGGGCCTCACATGCCAACGGCGATGCATGCTTTGGCCATAGACGGCCACCGTGCCGCCAGCGAATTCGCCAAGGCGGCACAAACGGGAAACCGGGAGCGGACCATAGCACTCCTGCCCAACCTGACAAGCGCCTGTATAAGCTGCCATTTCTCCTATCGAACACGATGATCGACCGTCAGCACCACACTTTCTGAACTGAATCCAGCAAACGACACATGCTTTGGGTGCTGGCTATTGGGCCGGTGTGTTACTCGCCATTCTGGCGATGTCTGTCGTAAACCGAATAATTCGCGCCAGTCTGGCTGCAAGCCCACACCCACGTTCATCGCTGGTGGAACCTGCTGGGAAAGGATAGGCTTTCAATGAGCCAAGAAATTGCATGGAGTAATCGCTACCGGGAGGCCGGCGAACATTATCTCTTTGGCACCGAACCGAACGAGTTTCTCGCGCATCGAGTTGCCCTCTTGCAGAACGGCCGGACTGCGGTGTCGGTTGCCGATGGCGAAGGTCGGAACTCGGTCTGGCTTGCCGAGCAGGGCCTGGAAGTCACCGCGATCGAATTCTCCGCGGTCGCCATTGAAAAGGCCCGGCGGCTCGCGGCTGGACGCCGCGCCGAGGTCCGCTTCGTCCTCGCCGACATGCTTGCGCCGGACTGGCCGCCGGTGGAACTGCACGGTGCTTTCGACTGGGTGATCGCCATCTTCATTCAGTTCACCGGCCCCAAGGAAAGGGAACGACAGTTCGCGGTGTTGAAGCTGCTTGCGCAGGCGGGTGGACGCATCCTGCTACAGGGCTACACACCCAAGCAACTCGACTATGGGACCGGGGGGCCGTCAGCTGTCGAAAACCTGTACACTGAAGAACTGTTACGAGCAGCTTTCGGCGACTGGAAAATCGAGGAACTCGTTGAATACGAGGATCACATTGCTGAGGGAATGGGACACAAGGGGCGTTCGGCGCTGATTGGCCTTATAGCGCGAAAGCCCTGATCCGGACAATCTGAGAGCAGTGACGTAAGCACGGCCACAAACACAAATCGTTTCATCACCAGACCTCTGGCAAGCTTTACTTGCTGCCTGGCAAAGCATACGGTGCAATCACGCTGGCCTGCAGGCGATAGGCTGAGCGACCCCACGAGCTGTCACCGGCGGAAACTTTCAGAAGACCGCTGACCCATATCGCGTCCATGCTTTGCATGTCCTTGAGGGGCTTGTCGGAGAGCACGTAGATGATCTGGTTGGCAGGCGGTGGCGGAACGTGAATGCAGGCTCCGAAGTAGGGCACGAGCAAAAACTCACGCACTTCGCCCTTGATGCGTTCGAGGGGAATGGCAAAACCTGCGATGCGGATCGCTGCGCCGTTGAGCGACGGCTCGGCGGGTGCGTTGGCCCAGGCGTCGCGCATGCGGGCGAGCGCGTCCATGGCACGCGGATCGGCATCCTGCATTTTCGCCAGATCAAAGCCCTTGAAGGCATCCGCAGGGTTCCAGTTGGGTGGAATTAGCTGCTCCCATGTGACTTCGCGGAAATTCGCTGTCGGCGAGGCAGGCGCCTTGCTGAGACGTTCGCCTACCTGGTACGGCACACGTGGAGGCTCGGCCAACAGTGCTGTCGAGCCGGCAAGAAGCAGCAAGAATGCGAGAGGTTGAAAAGCGCGCATGATTCAGGTCCTTGGGGTAAGTCCATCGATCAGTGAAAGGCGATAGGCGCGCAAACCCGGCAGCAGGCTTGCCACACTACCGGCGAGCAGGATCCAGCCCAGCAGCTTTGCCAGGGAAACCAGATCGTCGCGACTCAGACTCAGGCCATTGAGCGCGATACCATAATGGATTTCGATCCAGGGAGTGCCAAAGAACAGCAGTGCAGCCAGCAAAGCTAGGCCAGTCAGAATTCCACCGACGGTGACCGAAACACCCTCGATGGCAAGCAGCACCAGCAGTTCTCGCGGACGTGCCCCAACGGAACGCAGGATCGCCAACTCGCGCCGGCGGGCATCCAGGCTGGCGAGGATCACGGCGACCAGCCCTCCCAGCCCAACCAGGGCGACCAGCCACGAAACCAGCAGCAGAGCCTGCTCACCCTGCCCGACGACTTCCCAGATCTGATCCAGCGTCACACCGGGCAGCACGCCCATCAGCGGTTCATCGACATCATCCGCGATGGCCCGCTGCATGGCAAAAACATCGCCACGCTGTTTCAGTCCGACGAGTTGGGCGGTAAGGGTCCTGGGCGTGAGATCGAACTTCCTGACCAGTTCGGACGGAATCGAAAAGCCCGGCACCGGAGCGCCACCCTGCCAATCGAGGTGAACAGCCTCCATGCCGGCCAGGCTGATGTGTACGGTGCGATCCACAGGCGTGCCGGTGGGCGCCAGTATTCCGACGATAAAGAAAGGCTTGTCGCCATGGGCGGCACCTTCCAGCGCGCCGCTGCCATGCGTCAGGACGATCTTTTGTCCGAGGCGATAGCCCAGCCGCCTGGCCACCTCGGCGCCTAGAACCGCGTCGAAGACGCCTTCGAAAGGCTTCCCAGCCTGCAAGCGCAGGTGTTGCCGATCGCCATAGCGAAAGTGCGTGAAGTAGTCGAGGGAGGTGCCGAGGACCGGAAAGCCATGATGCGAGTCGCCTAACGACAGTGGAATGCTCCAGGCCACGGCTGGATGTCGTGAGATCTTTTGCGCCGACGTCCAACGCATGTTCTGGCTGGCTTCGCCGATGCGGAAAACTGCGTACAGCATCAACTGGACTGGGCTGGAGCGCGCACCGACCACCAGATCCGTGCCGGAAACCGATTGCGAGAAACTCTCGCGGACATCGTGGCGGAGTCGCTCGACGCCGACCAGCAAGGTCGTGGCGAGGGCGATGGAGAGCAGCGTGAAGCTCAGGGTGTAGCGCCGATTCCAGGCACTGCGCAACGCGAGCGCGATCAGATAGCGCATGCGACACCTCCGGCGACGGTACGGTTGAGCAGCGGCAAAGCCAGATCGCGAGGGAAATGGTGTGCCAGGCGGCGGTCGTGGCTGACGAACAGTACTGTCGAACCGGCAGCATTCGCCTCATGCAGGAGCAAATCGAGAAAGGCTTCCTGTCGCTCGGCGTCGAGAGCGGAAGTGGGTTCGTCTGCAATCAGCAGTTCGGGATGTCCGATCAGTGCGCGTGCTGCCGCCACACGCTGTTGCTGTCCGACCGACAGATCGGTAGCCGGGCGTCGCCACAAGTCGCGGGCCAGATCGAGATGGCCCAGCAAACGTTCCGCTTCGCCGCGTAGCGAGGCGCCACCGGCTTGTGCCCGCTCACGTCGCCGCGCGGAGAAACGACAGGGTAGCAGAACGTTGTCGATAACCGGCAGATAGGGAACAAGATTGAATTGCTGGAAGACGAAACCGATGTGGTCGGCCCGCAGCCGATCGCGCTGCGTCGACCGCAGGCGCCCCAGAACCTCTCCCAGGAGTTCGATGCTTCCGCTCCCGGGCACCAGCACGCCACCGATCAGGCTCAGCAAGGTGCTCTTGCCGCAGCCGCTCGGTCCATGCAGGAAGGCGTGCTCGCCGCGGCGCAGGCGTAACTCGGGCAGATCCAGGCAAACAGCGCTCTGGCGAGGCCAGCTGAAGACCAGATCCGTGATGGCGACGACCGTTTCGCTTTTCATGATCGGGTTACCAGTTCAATGTGTTGGCCTTGGGCGAGAGTCTGGCCGCAGACTGTCGCTTGGCGGTAACCACTTGCGCGCGGATTTGCCGGTAACCGGGGAAAGCGTCGAACAGTTTCACCTCCAGGCCCTGCAGTGCAGCAGGCTGGGCGCAATGGAAGGTGAATTCGGCATCCAGGTCGGCGTGCTCTTGGCCCGTCCTCGCTCGATCGTCACGCAGCGCGGCGTTCGCTGCAGTCCTGACGACAGGGGCTTCGCCGAGTACTGCGGGGTCGATGACCGCCGACTCCAGCTTGACATTCACGAGCCGGCAGCCAGCGCCTGGAGTGGGTAGAAACAGCTTGTCAGCCTGACGTAGCTGATTCGCCATGCGGCGTACCTTGTCCAGTTCCTTGTCGCCTTTGGGCGCCCGCTCGAAACCCAGAAGACTGTCCAGTGGTGATTCGAGCGTAATGCGCAACGTATCATTCTCGACGCCGACGTTGAGTTCGGCAGCCCCGTGAACATGGGCTTTTTCAGCGTGCGCGACGGGATTGACGATGGTCAAGGCGGCGGCAAGAGCAAGAAGTGTGCGAGTGAGCATGGGAGATCCTTGTGTTGGAGTTATGCGCAATACATCAGATGGTCGACAATGAATGGTCAGATACATCAGGGTTGCTAGAAGACCAAAGCGTCTGGTTGGTGATGATCGGCGCCGTTGACGCAAGCGTAGCGATCGCCTAGCCCTGCCCATCGTCCATCACGGTCCGCCTGGCGGTAGCCGCGTACCAGAGTAACGCCAGGGCGACCAGGACCCAGACGATGACCGGCCCGGTCGGCAGGTCGAGCGCAGTCGATAGCACCAGACCTGTCGCATAAGCGGTGACGCCCAGCAGCCACGCTGCCGGCAGGCGCCTGTGCGCCATCCGGCGTGTCGCCAGCGGTGGCACGATCAAGGTTGCGAACACCAGATAGAGTCCGACGAGTTGAACCGACAGGGTCACGGCGACCGCGAACATGGCGTAGAAGCCAAGCTGGCCAAGCCGGCCGCGAGCACCGAACCAGAGAATCAGAATCGCTCCGTAGGCCACCGCCACCCAGAGCAGGCGGGCAGGTTGTACCCACAGGATCTGCCCGACGAGCAGATCGCGCAAGTGTTCGCTGCCATGGGGGTTGCTTGCCAGCAGCAACACGCTGCCCGTGGCAGCGAGCACGAAGGTCACGCCGATCACCGCTTCCTGCACATCGGGCCAGATCCTTTCCGTCCAGGTGAGCAGCAGGGCGCCGGCGAGCGCCGCCGACAGCGCTGCCAGCTGTACTGCAGCGCCCGCCGGTTCGAAGCCGACTTGATCGGCTAGCAGCACGCCGCAACCGGCAATCTGCGCAATCGCCAGATCGATGAAGACGATACCGCGGGTCAGCACCTGCATGCCGAGCGGCACGTGCGTCGCCGTCACCAGCAGGCCGGCGGCGAACGCCGGCAACAAAATGGAGGCTTCGACGCTACCGAAGTCGAAGCTCATTGCGCCCCCTTCAGCAAGCGCTGGATCGTGTCCTCGAAGAGGCTGAAGAGATCCTTCGCAGCCCCGTCGCCGCCGACGGTGAATGGCAGGACCACGGCGTTGATCCTGGCTCGCTCGGCAATCCACTGCGACGCACGGTCGCTCTGATAAGCGGCACGCAGGACCATCTTCACAGGCTG
>JADKBU010000050.1 GCA_016714935.1 Candidatus Accumulibacter propinquus
TCGGAAGTGATCAACAGTCGCCTGACCCAGATCGAATCGCGCTATCGCAAGCAATTTACCTCGCTCGACACCCTTATCTCGGGAATGACCAAGACCAGCAATTTCCTTACGCAACAGCTCGCCAATCTGCCCAGTTACAGCTAGGAGTCCCCCATGTTCGGCAATGCACGAAAAGCGATTTCAGCCTATCAGAAGGTAGGCGTTGATGCGGCCATCGAGGTCGCCGACCCGCACCGGCTGATCCTGCTGCTCTTCTCAGGCGCCCAGGCTGCGATCGGCAATGCGCGCACCGCAATGCAACAACAACAGATCGCCGCCAAGGGTGAGGCGATTTCAAAAGCCATCGACATCATCGGCAACGGGCTCAAGGTGAGCCTCGATCTGGAGAAGGGTGGCGAAATCGCCGAACGCCTGGATGCCCTCTACGACTACCTGGTCTTGCTCCTGCTCCGCGCCAACCTGAACAACGATCTGCATGCGCTGGAAGAGGTCTCGGGCCTGCTTGAAGAGATCCACAGCGCGTGGCGCGACATTTCGCCGAACGCGGTACAGCAAGCGGTCGCATGATTGCCGTGCTGCAGGCGCTGGAGGAACTGCTGGCGCTCTCCGAGAGCATGCTCAGCGCCGCAGGTGCCGAGGACTGGGAGACACTGGCCAGCCTCGAAGCGGCACGCCGCGCGCTTACCGAAAGCCTGCCCGCCGGGCTGACCGCCGACCTTCCTGCCGGGTTGCAGGCGCGAGCGCGCGTCCTGATCGAGAATTGCCTGCGCTGTGACAAGAACCTGCGGCCACTGCTGGACACCCGCATGAACGAGTTGCAGGTCGTTCTACGCGCGGCACAGCCGGCCATCTGAACCGATGATCCGCGCCGACGTAGCCAACCGCTTGCAGCCGGCGGCCGACATCGCCTTGCGGCCGGCGCCGCCGGCACAGGAGATCACCGACAAGCTGTCCGGCCTGGTCGCCGGGCAACGACTGCTGGCGGAAATCCAGTCATTGATGCCCAACGGCAGCTACCGCGCGCTGATCAACCAGCGCAACGTGACGCTTGCCCTTCCCTTTGCGGCCAAGAGTGGCGACACGATCGAACTCGAAGTCACCGAAAGTGACGGCAAGCTGACTCTGGCCGTCGTTGCAACGGCCGGATCGGAGAGCGGCAGGGACGAGGGTGGATCCGCCGCGACCAGCCTGAGCCGTACCGGGCAGTTGATCAGCAATCTCCTGGGCGGTCCGCGCGACGGCAAAGGTGGCCCTGTGGCGCTGCCACTCAATGGTAATCAACCGATCTCTACCAGCCCACCCACTGACGCCCAGGAACTGTTGCCGCTGCTCAAACAGGCGATCACGACCAGCGGCATGTTCTACGAGTCGCACCAGGCCGAATGGGTCGAGGGCCGCTACAGCAAGGAGCAGCTCTTGCAGGAGCCACAAGGAAAACTGGCACCACAGACGCCGCTGCCGCAGTTGCAGCAACCATCTACCATCGGCGACACCAGTGTCATCAGCGGCTCGCCCGCCGACACCGCGCCGGTGGTCGCCAAGACGCCAGAAGCAAACACCGGCGCGGCGCAGCCGGCACAAGCGGTGGCCGCACAGGCCCAGTCGCTTGTCCAACAGCAACTTGAGGCCTTCGCGACCCAGAATTTTTCCTGGCAAGGGCAGGTCTGGCCTGGCCAACAGATGCAGTGGGAAATCGAAACCGACAACGAGCGCCAGCAGAGCAGTGGTGACGACGATAGCCAGAAATGGCAGACACGGCTGCGGCTGACGCTGCCCCGGCTCGGAGAAGTGGAGGCCCGACTTCATGTCCAGGGACAGCAGCTCACCTTGGCCATGCGCGCCACCAGCGCTGAAACGCGTGAGTTGCTGCGCGGTGGAACGGCGACCTTGCGCAGTCAGCTTGAACAGGCCGGGCTGGATCTCGCGTCACTGGGGGTCGCTTCACCACAGGAAATACAGGCGGATATCCAGTTTGCAGAATGACTCCGTACCGGTAGATGCTGGGCGCAGCCCTGCCGCCGCCCTCGACGCAGTGCTTGCACCGGCCTTGGCCAAGGCGCTGGCATGCCACGATGCCGGACAGTTCAGCGAAGCCGAGCAACTCTGTCAAGCAATCCTGCAGGCACGGCCTGATCACCCGGAGGCGAACTATCAACTTGGTCTTCTGGAGATCCAGCGGCTGCAACCGGCCACAAGCCTGCCCTATTTCCTTGCCGCCATCGAAGCGAGCCCGGAGTCACGCCCCTATTGGTTGAGCTACCTTGCAGCCCTGATACAGGCCGAACAGGTGGACACGGCAAGACAGGTGCTCGCACTCGGCCAACAGCATGGCCTGGCCGGTGCCGAAGTGGATGCTCTGGCTCTGCGCCTGACCGATGGCACACCACTGGAGCAGGCGCCCGACACCAAGCCCGTCAGGCCAACCCGCAGGCACTCCGCGAAGGGTGCTGCGGGCCGCGACGGCAAGCCTTCCGCTCAGGATGAGAGCAAGCTGTTGGCATTTTTCAACGCTGGGCACTACAGCGAGGGAGAAACTTTCGCCAGAGAACTGACCGAGCGTTTTCCGGGCCATGGTTTTGGGTGGAAAGCGCTCGGGACATTGCTCAAGCTACAGGGACGCAACACCGAGTCGCTGGTCGCTCTACGCCAGGCGGCAGACTTGCTGCCACGAGACGAGCAGGTGCAGAGCACCATGGGGCTGGCACTTGCAGACCTCGGCAAACAGGAGGAATCGGAAGCTTGCCACCGCCGGGCGCTGAGAATCAAGCCGAGCCTGGCCGAAGCGCATTACAACCTTGGCAATTGCCTCTGTGCGCAGGGGCGGTACAAGGAAGCCGAGAACTGTTACCGTAGAGCGGTGTCCTTGAAGCCATCGTTTTCCCTTGCCTACTGCAATCTGGGCAACGCGCTCACAGACCAGGGTTGCCTTGCCGAGGCCGAAGTCAGCTACCGGCGAGCTTTGGCACTGCAACCGGACCTCGCCGCAGCGCATCTCGCGCTAGGCAGAAATCTGAAGGCGCAGGACCGCCCCAACGACGCCGAGGCCAGCTACCGACGGGCGCTGGCTTACCGGCCGGATGATGCCGAAGCACATAACCATCTGGGAGAAACGCTGAGAGATCTCGGTAGACTGACCGAGGCGGAAAGTGCCCTCTGCCGCGCTCTAGAACTGCAACCGGATTTCGCCGAGGCGCATTATCACCTTGGCAACACGCTCGGTGACCAGGGACGCCTGGAGGAAGCCGAAACCGCGTGGCGTCGCGCGGTGGGCTGCAAACCGGACTTCCTCTTCCCGCTCGTTGCCTTGGGTTCCGCACTCAGAAAGCAGGGACGCCTCAAAGAAGCCGAAGACTGCTTGCGGCGCGCGCTGGAGTACTGGCCAGAGGTTGCCAAAGCACATTTCAACCTTGGCAACATTCTGAGTGACCAGGAACGACTGAGCGAAGCCGAAGCCAGCTACCGCCGCGCGCTCGAGCTTATGCCCGACCTGACCGATGCGCTTCTCAATCTCTCCACCACCCTCATCGCACTCGGCCGATACGCGGAAGCCGAAGCAGGTTTTCGGCAGGCCCTGACGATCAGACCCGAGAGCGCGCACGCGCACAGCAACCTGCTCTTTTGTCTGACCCATGACGAAAGCGTTGATGCAGCGGCACTGTTTGCCGAGCATTGTCGGTTTGGCGAACAGTTCGAAGCCCCTCTGCGTGCCCACTGGACGCCGCACAGCAATTCTCGTGACCCCGAGCGTTGCCTGCAGATCGGTTTTCTTTCGCCAGACTTCCGCAACCACGCCGTGGCCAATTTCATCGAACCGGTTCTCGCCGAACTGAAGAACTTCCGGCAATTGTCACTGCATGCCTACTACAGCCATACCGTCGAGGACCACGTGACGCTGCGCCTGCGAGAACACATTCCTCACTGGCACCCGGTTGCCGGCATTGCCGATACCACTCTCGCCGATCGGATCCGGGCCGACGGAATCGACATTCTCATCGACCTGAGCGGCCATACGGCCCACCATCGACTGCAGACCTTTGCCCGCAAACCGGCACCGCTGCAGGCCAGCTGGATTGGCTACCCAGGCACCACCGGCCTGCAGGCCATGGACTACTACCTCGCGGATCGCTTCTTTCTGCCTTTCGGCGAGTTTGACGAACAGTTCACCGAAAAAATCGTGCGTCTCCCGGCAAGCGCGCCTTTCCTGCCGTTTGCCGATGCTCCGGCGGTGAGTCCGCTGCCGGCGCTGAGCAGGGGCCATGTCACCTTCGGTAGTTTCAATCGACCGACCAAGATCAGTCCCTCGGTCATTGCTCTCTGGTCGCAACTGTTGAGAGCCGTGCCCAACTCGCGGATGCTGCTCGGGGCGATGCGGCCTGACGGGCGTGCCGACCAATTGATTGAGGACTTTGCGCGCAACGGAATCAGCCGCGACCGCCTGAGCCTGCATTATCGCTGCGACATGAAAACCTATCTGACGCTGCACCAGGATGTCGATGTTTGCCTCGATACCTTCCCCTACACCGGCGGGACAACCACTCTGCACGCCTTGTGGATGGGTGTACCCACATTGACCATGGCCGGCTCGACCGTGCCCGGGCGACCCGGTGCATCGATTCTCGGCCATGTCGGACTGGAGACATTCATTGCCGCCGACCCGGCAGAGTTCGTGAACCAGGGCGTGGCGTGGACAGTCAATCCGGAGTCATTGGCCCGACTCCGGGCCGAATTGCGGCAACGTTTGCGCCAATCGGCAATGGGCCAACCGCAATTGGTCGCCGCTGGGCTGGAAAGGGCACTGCGCATCATGTGGAGACGCTGGTGTGCGCAGCTTCCCGCGGAATCCTTTGCGGTAGATGCGCAGGATCTTACTTGAACAAGCCGAGGCTGGCGGTGATGCAGCCCTACTTCATGCCGTACATCGGCTACTGGCAACTCCTCGCCGCTGCCGATCGATTCATCGCTCTCGACGACGTCGCCTTTACCCCCAGGGGCTGGGTGAACCGGAACCGAATTGTGGTCCATGGCGCAGCCCATCTGTTCACGCTGCCTGTAAGGCGTGCATCACACCATCGCTTGATCAGCGAACTGGAGCTCGCCGTCGATGCCGCCTGGCTCAGGGCCTTTCGTCTGACGCTCGAACAGAGTTACCGGAAGGCACCCTGCTTCGAGGAAACCATGGACTTTCTCGCGCCGCTGCTGTCCTCATGTGGTGGTCCCCTGCTGCCTTTTCTGCTGCTCAGCATGCAGGCCGTGGCCAGGCATCTCGGCATCGTGACCCCGGTCTGCCTGGCGTCTGCGGTCGACCCCGAGCATCGGCAGCGCGGCCAGGACCGCATACTGGAGTTATGCCGGCGTGCAGGCGCGTGCGAATACATCAACCTGCCAGGCGGCAGGGATCTCTACGACAGTGCCGCGTTCGCGAGCCGCGGCGTTCGCCTTGGGTTCATCGTCCCGCAGGAACGACCCTACCCGCAACTTGCCAGGCAATGGTTACCTTGGCTTTCGATCATGGACATGTTGATGCAGCTCGGACACACAGCCACGCGACAAGAGTTGTCGGGTTACCGACTCGACGCGACCGGCAGCGAGTTTCCAAGGTGAGGGATTCTTTGGTGCCGTCGGCAACGCTGATCTTTCCTGCCGTAAACCAACTGGCCGCAGACTACTGGCGGGCAGCACAGCAACGTGGGGAGCGAACAGTCGCCGCGGCATCGGTGGCCGCGGATGTGTCGCTGTTCAACGGCACGGCCGTCGTCAGCTTGCCGACCATTTACGAAAGGGACTTCCCGGCGGCATTTCTGGCGCTGATCGCCGAGCACTCGATTGCGCGGATCCATTGTTCAGTGGCCAGCGTCTACGCTTTCCTGCGCCAGTTCTGCATTGACCAGCGGCTAACTATTGAACTGCTCGGAGACTCGCCGATTCACCAGCAAATGTCACAGCACCAGCGCTTGATGGCGCGCGCCAGGCAACTGCGGCCTTTGGTCATCGCCTGCGCTGATGTCTCGAAAGTACTACCGGAGCTTGAAATCGCCGCCGTGTTTCGCCAGTCCGCCCTGATCTACGGTGAGTCGAACGACGAGAAGCTGGCGGCGATGATGGGCATTGTCGCCAGCGCGCCAGCCGGAGATGTGGTCGAATTGGGATCGCTGATGGGGAGAACGGCGTTTGTCCTGCTTTATCTGTCCCGACGCTACTGCCTTGGCCCCTTGCTGACCGTTGACCCCTGGCTTCCGGCGAATGCGGTCCATCGAGACTCGCCCGAAGCTATCCGCAGTCTGGTCGACGATTGGGACTACGATGCCCTGGCCGAGGCCTTCTTCGTCAACCTGGCGCCGTTCGTCGGCAGCGACCATGCCCATCTGCGAATGCCATCCGCACAAGCTTTTCCCGTATACGCCGAGGGCTGCCCGATTCTGTCTCAGGATGCGAGGGCGGTACCCTACTGCCGGCGAATTGCCATTCTGCACATTGATGCCAATCATGATTACGATGCCGTCAGAAACGACTGCGATCTCTGGCTACGCCGTTTGCTTCCGGGGGCCTGGCTGATCCTGGATGACTATGTGTGGTCGCACGGCGACGGCCCCCTCCGGGTCGGCAACGAGTTGATCGAGGAATACGCTGAACGCATTGAACGCGCCTTCGTGTGCGGCAAAGCGCTGTTCATGAAGTTTCGCGGCGACGCGAATAGGGAGGAGTAGGAGAATGAGATTATCCGCATCGCGGTTCTACGTTTGTCCGCAGTGCAAGGCGCCCCTGCGCCTCGACATGCTGGAGGACAGCGGCGAACAGGTCCTGAGCGGTACCCTCTCGTGCCGGTGCGGTGAGGTGTTTGAAATATCACACGGAATTCCTGACCTGACCTGGCCACGACAACTCGCCAGCAGCGACATGGAGGCAAAGCATTGGTACGACGCCAATGCCGACGTCTATGACGAGAATCTGCACCTGACTTTCGATACCTTTCGCGAGGACGAAAGTGCGGTCAGAAATCGCCTGGTCGACAAGCTTGACCTCCGTGAAGGCAGTTGCGTACTCGAACTGGGAGCCGGATCGGGCAGGGACTCGGTGCTGATTGCCGAGCGACTGGGTCCGGCAGGCCAGTTGTACCTGCAGGATATTTCGCTAGCCATCCTGCGCAAGAGCTTCAGCAAACTCGCCCAATACCCGGTGGCCACCGAGTTCCACGTCGGCAACGCCTGTAGCCTGCCGTTTCCGGACCGGGTATTCGACGCTGTTTTTCATTTCGGTGGCCTGAACACCTTTTCCGATATCGACGGGTTTTTCCGCGAAGTCAACCGGGTCGCCAAGATCGGGGCAAAGATCGTCGTCGGTGACGAAAGCATGCCGGTCTGGCTGAGGAATACAGAATTTGGCGCCATCCTGATGAACTCCAACCCGCTGTATCGCTACGACCTGCCGCTGCAGCACCTGCCCGTGTCCTGCCGTGAAGTGAAGCTGGAGTGGATCATCGGTGGCGTGTTCTATGTCCTCGAATATCGGGTCGGCGACGGAGAACCATTCGCCGATCTCGATTTCGAGATCCCAGGGATACGGGGAGGAAGCCACCGGACCCGCTACCATGGTGTATTGGAAGGCGTTACCGCGGAAGCGAAATCGCTGGCTCAACAGGCTTCTGCCAAGAGTGGCAAGAGCATGCATCGCTGGCTCGACGACGTGGTCAGGAGTGCTGCCACGCGCGACCTCGAGTCCGAGTAGGGAAGCGAGAAAATGAGCGGCAAACCGGAGATTGACGAGAACTGCCGAGCGCGCTATGAGCGCTACGAAGCCGAGCATTGGCAGGATCTGGCGCGCTGCGTCGGCCTGGCGAAGCTGGACTTGAAAGAGGTGATGATGCACGCGCCAGCCTTCATCAGAAGACGTGAACTGGCGCGACTGCTGGCCCATTACGAGTTGTTCAAGTTGGTGGCCGACATGCCCGGTTCGATTGCCGAACTGGGCGTGTACCTTGGTGCCGGTATGTTTACCTGGAGCAAACTGCTTGAGACCTTCAATCCGGGAGATCGCGGGCGAAAGGTCTACGGTTTCGAAAGCTGCGGCGGTTACGAGTCCTTTACTCCCGAGGACGGTGACTGCAAACCCTGGGTAGACCGCTTGATTGGTGCCATGAAACCCACCGAAGAGTACCTGCAGGGCATGGTCGACCTCCATAACAACGACAACTTTCTGCGCGGCGTCGAGCGCTGCAAGCTGATCCAGGGAGACATCCGGTTAACGGTCGAGGAGTTCGCAAGAAACGCCTTGGGAACCCGCCTGAGTCTGCTCTATTTTGACGTCAACGTTTTTGAACCCACCTTGGCGGGCCTCCGCCATCTCTACCCGCTGGTTCTTACAGGCGGCGTCGTCGCTTTCAACGCCTATGCTTCTCCCCCCTGGGCGGGCGAGGGAAACGCGCTGGAGACCTATTTTGCCGAGATCGGGCACGCGGTCCCCCGCATGACCAAGTTTCCCTTTTCGATTTATCCGAATGCCTATTTCATCAAGCCATAGTAGAGAGTGAACGGGATGTTGCAATGGCGCAAGCTGGGAATGCTTTTTCGGCCCGAGGGGCGTTTCCCGTGGATGCATGAGTACGCGCAGGTGCCGACAACCCTGCTCCTGGATGATCGTCTGCGCGTATATTTCAGTTGCCGCCCGAAACGTGCGGCAGACGGCTCGTGCCTGAGCCATACCGGCTTCGTGGATCTTGACCGCGGCGATCCCCGGCAGATACTGGCCGTTTCGCCGCGGCCGGTCATCGAACTCGGCGAACTGGGCTCCTTCGACCAGTTCGGCGTCATGGCTGGAAGCGTGCTGCCGGTCGGTGACGAAATCTGGCTGTATTATTGCGGGTGGACGCGAAGCGTTGCCGTTCCCTACAACTGGGCAATCGGTCTGGCGGTCAGTCGTGACGGTGGCAGACACTTTGCGCGCATCGGCAAGGGACCGATCATTGGCCCGTCAGCCTCCGAGCCTTACCTGCAGGCCTGCCCGATCGTGCGCCGCCAGGAAGGGGGGCGGTGGCATATGTGGTACCTGTCCGGCACCGCCTGGCTGGATACGGGTCGCAGTCGGGAATCCATCTACGTCGTCATGCACGCCACATCGCGTGATGGTATCGACTGGGAGCGCGACGGCAAACCGGTGCTGCCCGCACGCGTCGATTTCGAGTGCCAGACCAGCGCCTCAGTATTCGAGCATCAGGGTCGCCATCAGATGCTGTTCTCTTACCGACATGGTCTTGATTTCCGCAACGCCACGCGCGGCTACCGCATCGGCCACGCCTGCTCGGACGACTTGCGGGTATGGCAGCGCACCGATGACGAGGCAGGTATTGAGCCGGCGATCAGCGGCTGGGATTCGGAGATGGTCTGCTATCCGCATGTTGTTGATCTCGATGGAAGAACGCTGTTGATTTACTGCGGTAACGAGTTCGGCCGAGAAGGCTTTGGCTGGGCCGAGTTACTTCCCTAGCGCTTGCAGAAAATCGGACGACCATGAAGAAGCTGCTTGTTTTTGGCGCCGGCAAGATCGCCGACGTGATGTCGGATTACTTCAATCGCGACAGCGATTACGAGATTTCCGCCTACACCTGTGAGGGGGTGCTTGGCACTGACGCACAATATCGTGGCTTGCCGCTGGTCTCATTTGAAGACGCGACACGCCTTTTCCCTCCAGACCGGTACTTCCTGCATATCGCTGTTGGCTACCATCAACTGAATCGCCTGCGCGAAAGGCTCTTTGTCGAAGCACGAGGCAAGGGCTATGCGCTGGCCAGCTACGTCAGTTCGCGCTGTTGGCCAGGACAAAATGCCGTCGTAGGTGAAAACTGCTTTGTTGCCGATGGGGTATCGCTTGAAGCAGGGGCACGCATCGGTGACAACGTCGCGCTCTGGAGCAACGTCGTGGTCGGGCATCATGCCGAGATTCGCGATCATTGCTGGGTCGCCGCGGGTACCGTGATCGGTGGCGGCAGCGTGGTCGGGGAGCGCTGCTTTCTGGGGCTCAACGCGACGGTTGGTAACGAAGTGAAAATCGGTTCTGACAGTATCCTCGGTGCACGTACGTTGCTGACCCGATCGGTAGCCAGCAAGAGCGTTCTCGTTGAACGTGACACGGAGCTGTTCCGTCTCGACAGTGACCAGTTCCTGCGCATCTCGAAACTGCGCTAAGCGCCATAGCAATGCCTTACACGTATAACCTCGGGCTGGCTTTTGCGGAAATTGCCGACAGCCATGCCCAGCGACCCGCACTGGTGTTCGGCACCGAACGGTCAATTTCTTACGCCGACCTCGATCGCCGCTCGAACCGGATAGCCCATTGGTTGAAGGTGCAGGGGCTGCGCCGACGGGACATCCTGGCACTGTTCCACGCCAAGTCGACAGAAGGCTTTGCACTGATGCTGGCCGCCTTGAAGATCGGCGCGGCTTACGTCAATCTCGATGATCAGAACCCTCCGCAGCGCCTGGGCAGGATTCTGACGACGTGCCAACCGCGCATGGTGATAAGCGACCACCCTCTGCCCAAGGACATCGAGGAGTGTTGTCAGGCAAACGCCACATCGCTGTTGATGCTGCCCGATCCAGAAGCGCAGGCACAGCTGCCAGATCATCCCCCCGTAGAGATGGATCAAACCACCGGCAGCGACCCGGCCTACCTGATGTTCACTTCCGGATCAACCGGAACACCAAAGGGCGTCGTGATCTCCCATGCCAGCGTCCTCAATCTTGTCGAGTGGGCGCGCGCAGAGTTCGCCATTACCGGAGATGATGTGCTGACCGGCGTCAACCCCATGTATTTCGACAACTCGGTCTTCGACTTCTACGCATCGCTGTTCAACGGCGCTGCTCTGGCGCCGCTGCCCCGTGAGATTGTCGCCTCGGCGCCTGCGCTGGTGCGACGTGTCGCTGAGCTCGGCTGTACCGTATGGTTTTCCGTGCCTTCTCTGCTGATCTATCTGATGACCATGCGCCAGCTTCCTACGGGCACATGGCCAGCGCTGCGCTGCCTCATCTTTGGCGGCGAGGGTTACCCCAAGACAGAGCTCAAGAGACTGTTCGACCTCTTTCATCCGCGTACCCGCCTGGTCAATGTTTACGGACCAACCGAATGCACCTGCATCTGTTCGGCCTATACGCTGGGTCAGACGGATTTCAGGGATCTGCAAGGGCTGGCGCCCCTGGGAAAACTGGCGGCGAATTTCTCTTGTCTGCTATTGACCGAGAAACTGGCCGTGGCAAAAAGCGGCGAAGTCGGGGAGCTTTGTCTGTTGGGCCCACAACTGGCCATGGGCTATTACAACGACGCCGAGCGCACCGCGCGCAGTTTCCTCGACAATCCGCTCAGTGCGCACTTTCATGAACGGCTGTACCGTACCGGCGATCTGGTACGGCAGGATGATGGCGGATTGTTATGGTTCGTTGGACGCCGCGATAACCAGATCAAGCACCTCGGCTACCGCATCGAACTCGAAGAAATTGAAGCTGCCTTGCACGCACAGCCGAATGTCACCCAGGCTGCAGCCTTTTATCAGCGCGTCCGCGAGCAACACGGACGCATCGTGGCGTTTGTCAGTTCACCGCTGCCAATTGACGCAGGCAGCATCCGCGATGGGCTCAGAAACCGGCTGCCTGCCTACATGATTCCAGCACAGGTCGAGGTGATGACGGACCTGCCACGCAATGCCAACGGCAAGGTCGACCGCCAGGCGCTGGCGCTTCGCTTGACCAGACTCTAGCACGGAAAACGATTTCGCTCACAGTTTCAAGCCGCCGTCGAGTTCAATCACGGTCCCCGTCAGGTAATCGTTCTCGGCCGCAAAGATCACGCACTGTGCCACCTGCTCGGGCGTACCCAAACGCCGCAGCGCCGTTCTGCCGACCCAGTCCCTGAGACGCTCCTGGCTCATTGCCGCGTGCGTTGAAGAGGTATCGATGAAGCCCGGCGCAATCGCCAGCGCGCGAATCCCCAGGCCCCCGAGTTCCTTCGCCCACGACAGTGCCAGGGCGTTGCTGCCAGCCTTGGCTGCCGCATAGGCGCTTTGTCCGGCGTTGCCACGGGCGGCGACCGAACTGATATTGATGATCACACCACGCGTGCGGCGGCGAATCATCTTCTCGGCAACGCATGCGCCCATCACCAAGGCTGTGGTGAGATTCAGACGCAAGGCCTTTTCCCAGAGACCCAGGTCGTGGCGCCCGCCAGTTCGGTCGAGCAGGTTATACAGCGGTGCGCTGCAAATCCAGCCTGCCGCATTCACCAGCATGTCGATACGACCATGTGCCTGCATCACGGTGTCGACTACGGTTGAAGCCTGATCCGCATCGGCGACATCACACGCGAAGACCGTGATCCGTTCTGCCACAAGCGTGTTCAGCAGTTCACCGTTGAGGTCCAGGGCAGCGACTTTGCATCCCGCGCCAGCCAGGGTCAGCGCAATACAACGTCCAATATTCTGGGCCGCACCGGTGACAATCACGACAGCACCATCAAGCTCCATCGAGCAGACCTTTTTGCCGTAGTAGTCCGATGATCGCGGCGAGCGAGGTCATGTCCGCGATCTGATCACCATCAAGTACGATCTGGTAATGTTCCTCGATACTGATCACCAGTTCCATGTGCGCCAGCGAGTCCCAGGCAGCGGTGGTTTTCATGGTCATGCCGGGATCGATGTCGCCGACCGACAATTTCAGGGCAGAAGCGACAAGTCGCAAGAGTTCGTTCATTATAGGTGCACGCTGAGCGTGGTTCAGTAAGGTGAGCAAACGATTTCGCTGATACGATCGACGACCTTGTGGTCAAGATCAGGATAGATCGGCAGGCACAGAATCTGTTTGGCAATGCTCGTCGCCACCGGCAGGTTGGCAGGTGCAGCCGAGGCAATTCCCCGGTACATCGGGAGGTCACTGATCAGAGGATGAAAATAACGTCGGACGTGAATGTTCCGGCTTCGGAATCTGTCGTAAAGCTGGTCGCGTGAAAGCGGGTACTCCGAGCCAATCAGTATCGGGAAATAGCCGCCATTCGGCTTGACCCCGTCGGCTGCCACCAGGCAGCGTACGCCCGCGACGCTCGCCAGAGCATCGCGGTAGCGCCTGTCAATGCGCATGCGCGCGGCTATGGCCTGATCAATGTGTTTGAGTTGCAGCAAGCCGAGGGCGGCCTGAAACTCACTCATCTTCCCGTTGATGCCGGGAGCCACGACCGTGACTTCGTCGGCAAAACCGAAATTCTTGAGGTAATCGATGCGCTGCTTGAGCTTCGCGTCATGACAGATGATGGCGCCACCTTCGAAGGTGTTGAACACCTTGGTGGCGTGGAAGCTCAGCATTGCCAGATCGCCTTGTTCAAGCAACGAGTGCCGATCAACCGACACACCGAAAGCATGCGCCGCATCGTAGATCAGTTTCAGTCCGTAGCTGTCCGCGATCTGCTGCAGGCGCAGGCTGGCGCAAGGATTACCGTAACAATGCACGGGCAGGATGGCGGTGGTGCGCGGGGTGATTGCAGCCTCGACGAGTTCCTCGTCAAGGTTGCAGGTATCCCTTCGGATATCGACGAATACCGGCTTGATACCGTTCCACAACAGGGCGTGTGTCGTGGCGGCGAAAGTGTAGGGCGTGGTGATGACCTCACCCGTGATGCGTAGTGCCTGCAGCGCCGTCATCAATGCCAGCGTGCCGTTGGCAAACAGGCACACCTGCGGTACCCCCAGGTATTGCCGGAGTGCTTCCTCGAACTGTTGGTGGAATGGGCCGCCGTTGGTAAGCCGCCGACTTGCCCAGATCTCTTCCAGATAGGGGAGAAACTCTTCCAGCGGAGGCAGGTACGGCCGGGTAAGGAATATGGGCTGCTCTGGCATGAGTTCCGGGGCTGGTGGTCGCGACTCGCGTCATCTCATTATGCACGCGATGACGCGAATTGGAATACTCCTCGATTCGCGCCACCATTTCCATGCCCCGGCCACTCAGGCAATCAGATGAAAATCGCCATGATCAAGGGTCGGGTGGGTCGAAATACCGACCAGCGCGATCTCCACTGCAGCGCCGCTGCCACTGCCATCGGCATCATAATACAGCGAACCGCTGGTGGTGTTATAGACGATCCGGTCATCCGCGTCGTGCCCCTTGATGGCGCCGGCAGCAGCCCAGAACTGCTCGACGCCCAGATCGCCGGTTGACCCACCGAGCGCCGGGAACAGCAACAGGCTGAAGTCGATATGGTCGGTTCCTGCCTGGAAATCGATCAGGGTATCCTTGTTGCTTGCCGCATTCGGAGCCGTATTGAACACAAACGCATCCGCACCATCGCCGCCCGTCAGCGAGTCGTTGCCCTGCCCACCGATCAGCGTGTCGTTGCCGCTGCCGCCGATGATCCGATCGGCGCCGTTTCCACCATCGATCTGGTCGGCATAAGCCGTTCCGGTCAGGAGGTTCGCGCCGGCGTTACCGACCAGAGTGATCGCGTTGCCCATCGCCAGAGCATCGACATTGAGGGCAACGGTGCCGGTGGTTGTCGCTACCGCACCGGTGCCGGTGCCCAGCACCACCCGCTCGATGCCACTGTCGCCCGCGTACAGCTTGAGGGTACCGGCGGTGGTATCTGCGAAACGCACTTCGTCGATCCCCGTGCTGCCGGTATCGGCGAACTCGGCCGCCGTATGTTCGGAGGCACGCGCGATCAGGTAGAGGTCGGAACCCTCACCACCATTCATGCTGTCGGTACCGGCCAGCCCCTTCAAAAGGTCGGCACCGTCGCCACCCTCGATCCGATCGCCATAGGTCGTTCCGGTCAGGATATTGGCACCGGCATTGCCAACCAGGGTGATGCCTTTGAGCACTGCGGACGCATCGACATTGAGGGCGGCCGTGCCCGTGGTATCCGCCAGCGCGTCACTGCCGGTGCCAAGGACCACCCGTTCCAGGCCCGTGTCGCCGGCGTACAGCTTCAGCGTACCGGCGCTGGTGGCGGTGAAGCGGACTTCGTCGACACCCGCGCTGCCGGTATCGGCGATCTCCGCCGCCAGATGATCGGAGGTCAGTGCGATCAGGTAGAGGTCGGAACCCTCGCCGCCATTCATGCTGTCGGTACCGACTCCACCAATCAACAGGTCAGCGCCGCCTCCAGCCTCGATCCGGTTGGCGTACGCGCTTCCGGTCAGGACGTTCGCGCCGGCATTGCCGACCAGGGTGATGCCTTTGGTCACCGCCGACGCATCGACGTTAAGGGCAGCCGAGCCGGTGGTCGTCGCTACGGCGCCGGTGCCGGTGCCCAGCACCACCCGCTCGATGCCCTTGTCGTTGGCAAAGAGGTTCAGCGTGCTGGCGCTGGAGGCCGTGAATCGCAGTTCGTCGACTCCGCTGCCGCCCGTATCGTTGATCTCTGTGGAAACATGCTCGGAGGCCAGTGCGATCAGATAAAGATCGGAACCAGCGCCGCCATTCATGCTGTCGACGCCGTCCCCACCGCTCAGGATGTCGTCACCGCTGCCGCCATCGATCTGATCAGCGTATGCCGTTCCGGTCAGAACGTTTGCCCCGGCATTGCCGACCATGGCGACACCATTGGCCAGTGCCGAAGCATCAACATTGAGAGCAGCCGTACCGGTAGTCGTCGCCGCAGCGCCTGTTCCGGTGCCCAGTACCACCCGCTCGACGCCACTGTCGCCCGCGTAGAGCTTCAGGGTAGCTGCGCTGGTGGCCGCAAATCGCACTTCGTCAACCCCGGCGCTGCCGCTATCGGAGATTTCCGCCGCTAGATGCTCGGAGGCAAGCCCGATCAGGTAGATGTCGGAACCTTCGCCACCATCCATGCTGTCAACCCCGGCCAGGCCGTTCAAGACGTCGACGCCGCCGCCGCCCTCGATCCGGTCAGCGTAGGCTGTCCCAGTGAGGATATTGGCACCATCGTTACCGACCAGGGTGATGGCCTTGGTTAGCGCCGACGCGTCGACATTGAGGGCAGTCGTGCCGGTGGTCGTCGCCACCGCTGCTGTTCCAGTACCAAGCACCACCTGCTCGATGCCTCTGTCACCCGCAAACAACTTCAGCGTGCCGGCACTGGTGGCCGCAAACCGCACCTCGTCGACACCCGTGCTGCCGCTGTCGGAGATTTCTGCGGCCGCATGCTCGGAAGCAGCCCCGATCAGGTAGATGTCGGAGCCCTCGCCACCGTTCATGGTGTCGATACCGGCCTGGCCATTCAACACGTTGTTTCCGCTGTTGCCGGTAATGCTGTTGGCCAACGTGTTGCCGGTCCCCATGAGGTCGGCGGTGCCCTCCAGTTGCAGGTTCTCGACGTTGACCGACATTGCCCAGGAAGCCGATGCACGCACCAGATCCGTGCCACCCGTGGTACTGCTTTCAGTCACGACATCGCCGCTGTCGTCAACCAGGTAGACATCGTCACCACTCCCACCGAGCATCTGGTCGGCACCAGTGCCACCATCAAGCAGATCATTGCCCAGCCCGGCATTCAGCGTATCGTTGCCGCCAAGGCCATAGAGCCGGTCGATACCTGAGCTACCGTTCAGGGTGTTGGCGCTGTCATCGCCGTTGAGCGTCAGCCCGGTACAGGGAATCGCGCTGATCGAGTAACTGCCGGTGGACAGTGCGTCGCCTTTGGCTGCCAGGTAATGGGTGCCGCTCACCGTCGCGGTATAGATGATCTGCGAGTCGGTGATCGACGCACTCGCGTCATCATTCTGGGTGATTGCCGTCAGGGTTGAGCCATAGAGTTCAAGGTACGGATCGAGAGCGCCGCCAACGCGCTTGAGGTTGAACACATAGGTATACCCCGCGGTCAGGCTGACCTTGAAGAGGTCGCCATCGGACGCCGTCTCGATGACACCGGATACTGCGCTACCTCCGACGGTAACTAGTCCGCGGGTCGCGGTGGTCATCGTGTAGTCGTCAGGAACCACGACGATGTCATCGTTACGGATCGTGCCCGTGGCGCTTGAGGTACCCAGTATCAGCCCCGACGAAGGACTGGTCAGACTGACGGTCAAGCCCTCGTCAGTCTCCACCTGCGTATCTCCGGCAATGAGCACCTGGATGGCTTTTGTCGTCTCGCCGGCCTGGAAGGTGACACTGCCCGTGGTCACGCCGGTAAAGTCGGCAGCAGTGGCCGCCGACACGCCGGATCCGGCCACTCGCCAGTTCAAGGTTTGCGCCGTACTGCCCGCTGCGCTGAGGCTGACGTTGAAGACATAGGCGGTCGACCCGCTATTGCCTTCGAGCACCGACGGTGCGCTGGCCGCAATCGACACCGTGACGGGGTCCAGTGCAACACCGGCACCATCCGACAACTCGCCGGCGGTCTTCGTCACGTTCGAGAACACAAAGGTCTCGACATCCTTGACGATGTCCGAACCGGTGGCGCTACCGACGAAGGTGAAACCCTGGCTGACAATATATGAGAAACTGTATTCAGAAAAAGCGCCAGAAAAAACCACCGTGTCGTTACCCGTTCCCCCATAAAGAAGGTCGTTGCCGGACCCCGCCACGAGAACATCGTCACCGCCACCTCCCGACAGCGAATCGTTCCCCATGCCGCCGTCGAGAGAGTTGTTCAGGGTGTTACCGCTGATCGTGTCGGCACCGGCGCCACCGACCGCATTTTCGATCGCGCAGGTGTATGCGATTGCAATGTTGTTGGTCATGCTGTTGCATGAGGAATAGGCACCTGGCGCGAGATCGATGGTGCTGGAGGTAGACCATCCGCTCAGGTCGAGCGTATCAGTTCCCGCGGAGTCGTAAATCGTCAGGATCGGGTGGAGGTTTACCGCAAAGTTGTAGATTGCGGACAAGGTGCCGAAATCCGTGCTGTTAAATCCATAGGTGGTGTTGCCTGTACGCGTTGTCGTCTCGGCGCCATACATGGCCTGCAGGGCCATGATGTCGTTGAGCATCGGAGTCTGGGGTGAATACAGCCTTCCGTCGGCACCGATCCAGTCAGCCCAGGCCACCAGACCCACCCCACTCGAGGAACCCGAACCCCAGTTGGGTCCGAAATAGGACATCACGGAATAGACACCACTATCCTGGTAACTCGACGGCGTCCAGGTACCTGATCCGTTGTAGTCGCCCATGTGATCCAGGCCGAGAGCATGCCCTGTCTCATGAATGTAGGTCAGGAAAGAGTGCGCGCCAACCTGCGGCGCCATCAAGTCTGCATAAGCACGATTGAACCACACACTGCCGGTCGTCGGCAGATAGGCATGGGCATAGCCAATACCGGTGGTACTCGTTCCGTATTCGATATTCGACGCACCGGAGCTGACTTCGAGGAAGTCCGGGGCGATGAGGTCATCCCAGGTTTGCAGTGCCAGCGTGGCGGCGGCCTGTTGACTGGCATTCAGACCCTGAAAGCCCGAGAGTTCCGAGCTACCATAGATGCCGCTTGACGTTGTCGGGAAGGCGTACGTAATCGTACTTCCAGACCAATGATAGCCGGTATCGAGTTGAGCAAGAATTTGCTCTTGGGTCCAGGATGCTAGCGCCACAGTACCACTCCTTCAAGTAAGAAGGCGGCAATGTCGAGGGCGCTCAGGAGATACCCAGCAAACTGCGCTGAATCTATGCAACCCGGCCGCCCTTCCTGAATTTCAGGTGAGGGCCCTCGGCTTTGCGTCCGGAGATTTCTCCCCGTTTGCCTTTGGATAAGATGCTATTCAGCTTACACCTTATGCTCATCCTGTCAATACCCTGAAGCATGTTTTCTCGCTACTCGCCGACGGTAGGGTGCGGCAAAATACCGAAATCGGTTCGCACGCGGTAAGATGTGGTCCCATGATCACCACCACCTACCGCGATGTCCCTGGACGCCGGCACCACCGTGGCCACCAGAGAGAATCGATCGAGTCCTCGCGCGGTCCGCACCTGGACAGGGGGCCGCCGCCCGGATTGGCGCGTACAGGAAGGGAGGCGTGTGCGGAAAGCAACCGCTGAGTCGCTCAAGAATGCCGTCGCGCTCGCCTACAGCCAAACCGACGCAGCACCGCGTGTCGTCGCCAAAGGGCGCGGACTGGTAGCTGAACAGATCATCGCCCGTGCTCATGAGCACGGGGTTTATGTGCATGAATCCGCAGAGTTGGTGTCGCTGCTGATGCAGGTGGATCTCGATCAGCGTATCCCGCCACAACTTTACCTGGCAGTAGCCGAACTGCTGGCCTGGCTTTACCAGCTCGAGAATGGCTCTTCACGACGGCCCGCACCACTCCTCACAGCCCCCACAGAAGAGAAGCCGGAACGGTGATGTTGGCGTGGTCGGTGACCCCGGCAGCGGTTTTGCTTTAAACTGCCGACTCCAGCTGATTCCGGAAGAACCAATGGAAGAAACTGACGTTCAGGCACAGGCAGAACAGACGCCGATTCGATTCGAGATCGAACGGCCTGAGGATTACAGTCAATACCTCCTGCATTCCAAAGCAGAGATCGTTGCCGTCCTGCGCGCGCTGATCGAGCGACGGGCACTGGTCAGCGTCTACTTCAACCAGGCCAGGTCCTTTCTGCTCACCTCAGTGCTGAATATCGATACGGCAAGCGGTTACCTCATCCTCGAAGGTGGTCGTGAAGACACCATCAACAGTCAGGCCCTGCAGGCCGAGCAGCTTATTCTGACCGCCGCAGTGGATAAGGTGAAGGTGCAGTTCACCTTGCGCCACCTTGCCGAAACACGGAATGCCGGACATCCGGCGTTCCGTGCCGAATTGCCTGACCAAGTGCTGCGACTGCAGCGGCGCGAGTATTTCAGGCTCTCGACACCCGTTGCCAAACCGGTCAAGTTCGTCGCCACGCTCAGGCGCGCCGATGGTAGCGCCCTGGTCCTGGAAGCATCGTTGCTCGACCTCAGCGGCGGCGGCGTTGGCCTGATGGCGACCCCTAGCCTGGCAGCGCTCCTCCAGCGTGGTGCCGTTCTGACCGACTGCAAGATGACGCTTCCTGACGAGGGCCTGCTGGTCGCCAACCTGTGCGTGCGCAACAAGTTTGACGTCACAACCAAGAGTGGTTCCCGCTACATTCGCGTCGGCTGCGAATTCATTTCCTTGCCGGGAGTGAGGATGAGCATGGTGCAACGCTATATCACGCGTGTCGAGCGCGAGCGCAAAGCCCGGATCAGCGGCATGGGCTAGGGAGATGGAGGCGCTCCAATAAAGCCAATCCCACCCTAGATCAATGAATGCTTGAAGCAGGGTTGGCGCGGCGGGTCCGCGCCGCCGCGCCTAGAAAATAGCCCCTAGAAACCGATGGTCAGCAAGGCGTACGCTGCGACGACCGTACCCAGCATGGCCAACCCATAGCAAAGCAACTTGGCGCCGGTGCCAGCGTGAATACCGACATCGTGCAGACTGTGAAAGATGCGGTGAGCGGCGTGCCACAGGAAGAGTGCGATGACCGCGAAGACAAAGCCCTTGCCGATCCAGTTCTGGGCAAAGGCAAGCATGCGCGGATAGCTCATGGTATCCGGCGGGAGCAGCAGGCCAAGTGGGACCGCAATGCCGGTAATGAACACCAGCATCGGACCGAACAGCGCCGACAACATGCCGCCGGCTCCGAACAGTGCCCAGAAAATCGGTGCGTTGGAACGTTTCAGCGTCGGTTTCATCGTGCCATCCCCCATACCAGAGCGAGCAATCCGAGACTGGCCGCAGCCGCCACGGCAAGCCCGCTGCCGGTAATTGCCCAGGCCGACAGACGCTGGCCGCCGACGACCACCGGCGGCATGGTCCGCGGCATGATCTTGAACCACGTGTACGTATGATAAGCGATGGCAACCAGTGCCAGCAGGTGGAAACCGATGTACCACGGGTTCTTGAGCGCAGTGAGCCAAGCCGTCCAGGCGGCTTCCCCCTGCGACAGACGGACCAGACCGGTCAGCAGAATGGCGGCGTAGGCGGCGACGAAGAGGGCCGTTCCCTCATGAATCATGTACTCGACAAAGTAGGGATTCTTCCGCCACCAACCATCCATTGAGCGAACATAGGGACGACGCTTGTTCACTTTGCACCTCCCTTCGGAGCAAGGAAACGCAGAAAATAATCCGCCGCGCTATTGGTCTTGTTCTGGTTGACGGCGTTGGCCGGGTCGACATGCTTAGGACACACCTCGGAGCAGTAACCCACGGCGGTGCAGTTGAACACCCCTTCTTCGGCATTGACCAGTTCCATGCGCTCGGCCTTGCCGCCGTCACGAGAATCGACGTTGTAGCGATGCAACAAAGCAATCGCAGCCGGCCCGACAAAGCTGGAATTGAGGCCGAACTGTGGACAGGCTGCGTAGCAGAGCAAGCAGTTGATACACGAACTGAACTGCTCGTAGGCATTCAGTTGCTCCGGCGTCTGCAGGTACTCGCCCTGCGCCAGGGTACGCGCTTCCTTCGGGATAATGTAGGGCTGGATACTTTCCAGCTTCTCGATGAAACCTTCCATACCGATCACCAGATCGCGCTCGATCGGGAAATGCGCGAGGGCCTCGACCCGCACGCGGGCCGGATAATAGTCCCGCAGAAATGTCTGGCAGGAGAGGTTCGGTTCGCCATTGATCATCATCCCGCAGCTGCCGCAAATGGCCATCCGGCACGACCAGCGAAAGCTCAGCGAACCGTCGAGGTAGTCCTTGATGTATTGCACCCCCTGCAGCACCGACATGTCATCGGTAAACGGCACCTCGAAGACCTGTCGGTGCGGTTCCTTGTCCGTTTCGGGGTTATAACGCAGAACTTCGATTTCGATCGTCTTCTGGTGTTCAGACATGGGACGCCTTCCTTTCCTGCTCGGCCTTTTCGCCTGCTGCACCGTAGGCGCGGGTACCTGGCTGGGACTTGGTGATCTTGACCGGGCCATAGTCGATGCGTGGAGGGCCGCCAACGACATAATGCGCCTGCGAATGTTTCAGAAAGTTCACGTCGTCGCGCTGCTCGAAGCCGTCGAGCCGCTGGTGGGCACCACGCGATTCTCGCCGGTGCAAGGCCGAATAAGCCATCGTCTGCGCTACATCGAGCTGGTACTCGAGTTCGATCGCCAGCAGCCATTCGGTGTTCCAGACGCTCGATTTGTCTTCCAGATTGACTTTCCCGAAGCGCTCCTTGAGTTCGTCGAGTTTGCTGCAGGTCTTCTGCATCGTTTCCGCCAAACGGTAGATTCCGCAGCCATCTTCCATGGTCTGCGCCATCTCCTTGCGCAAGGTCGCTATGCGTTCACTGCCGCCGGTTCTGGTTTTCAGTGCAAGCACCCGTTGCTCGACGGCCTGCGCCTGCTTGTGCAGGCTCGCGGAATTTCCCGGCGCTACAGATCGCGCAAAACGCGCCGCTTCGACGCCTGCCACCTTGCCAAAAACGCAGAGTTCGGACAGGGAATTCGAGCCGAGCCGGTTAGCACCGTGGATACCCACGCTGGAACACTCACCGGCGGCATAGAGGCCAGCCAGCGGCGACGCGCAGAGACCGTCGACGAGAATGCCGCCCATGGTGTAATGCACCGCCGGGCGGACCGGTATCGGCGCGCGAGCAGGGTCGACACCGAGAAACTGCTCAGCCAGTTCGTAGATTTGCGGCAAGCGTTCGCGCAGCTTGGCTTCGCCTAGATGGCGGAGGTCGAGATGCACCACCGAACCGTGTTGCCCCTCGATGGTGCGACCCTTCTGTTGCTCGTACCAGAAGGCCTGGCTCAAGCGGTCGCGCGGCCCGAGTTCCATCGCCTTGTTGCGCGGCGTCGGCTCGGCCGGCCCAAGACCGTAGTCCTGAAGATAGCGATAGCCGTCCTTGTTGACCAGAAAGCCCCCCTCGCCACGACATGCTTCCGTAAACAGCAGGCCGGTACCCGGCATGCATGTCGGGTGATACTGAACGAATTCCATATCCCGCAGGGGTACCCCGTGCCGGTAGGCCAGAGCCATCCCGTCGCCGGTCACCACGCCGCCGTTGGTGTTCTCGCGGAAGACCCGCCCGGCACCGCCGGTCGCGATGACCACCGATCTGGCCTCGACCAGGGTAAATTCACCGGAACCAATCTCGATCGCGACAACGCCCTGGACGCGACCGTCCTCGACCACCAGATCAACGCAAAAATGTTCGTCAAAACGCTTGATCGACGGGTATTTGATCGAGGTCTGGAACAGTGTGTGCAGCATATGGAAACCGGTCTTGTCGGCCGCAAACCAGGTACGCTCGATCTTCATGCCGCCAAAGGCACGTACATTGACGTGACCGTCCGGCGTACGGCTCCACGGACAACCCCAGTGCTCGAGCTGAGTCAATTCCTCGGCACAGTGCGCCACGAAGTACTCCACCACGTCCTGCTCGCAAAGCCAGTCGCCACCGCCAACGGTATCATTGAAATGATAGTCGAGGCTGTCGGTCGGCAACTTGACCCCCGCCGAACCACCTTCAGCGGCAACGGTATGGCTGCGCATCGGATACACCTTTGATACCAGAGCGATCCTGAGGGCCGGATCAGACTCGGCCACAGCGATCGCTGCCCGCAGCCCCGCCCCACCGCCGCCCACGATCACGACGTCTGCCTTGTATATCTCCACGCTTCATCCTTTCTCGTACCGGGCATCGCCGGCCACGATCATTGTCCGAAAAGCCCGGCCGCACCAAACCGGCCAGACCCGCTGCTGCTCTACCCGCCAGCTTGTCGCTCATGCCCTGTTTCGGCAACCTCTAGCGTCAACATCTGATACATGCCACCAAAGAAGCGCTGCTTGCCAATCGAGACGAAGCCCCCTGCCTTCGGGAGCCAGGCCGTGACCTCCTCGCTGAAGAGGTCGCGGGCAAAGGGTTCCAGCCGGTCGAGGACCGGCTTCCAGAAGTACCGTAGCGGGTTGAAACGGCTGGGCGGAGCATAGTCCACAATGGTCAACGTACCACCGGGACGAACAACCCGCAGCGCCTCGGCCAGCGTTCGCTCGCGTACGGCCTGCGGCTGCTCGTGCAACAAGAAAAACAACAACGCCCGGTCAAAACTGGCATCGGCAAAACCCAGTGCTGCAGAATCCATGCAGTGAAGTTTGATCGGCGCATCGCGTCCCAGCTTGCTGGCCAGATTCTCCAACTGGATCGGCAGGATATCGACGATTTCCAGCAACCCGTCCGAAGTTACGCAGTCGGCCAGCCGCGGCGTCAGGTCGCCGTACGCACAGGCAATCTGCAGCGTGCGCCCAGGCAAGCGGTGTTCGTAATCATGCAGCACCGCATTGCACAGGCGTTTGTAGTTACCCCAGAGAATCAGGTTCACCAGCCATTGCCGCTCGAAGACATGTACCGCGCGCGGATGAACATAGGCCCACCAATAGTGGGCCTGCAGGTAGTGCGGCACGACAGGCACGGCCTTCTTTACAGCCACACACGTGGCCACAGGTCTATCGAAGCGATTTTTCATAATGGAGGATGCCAGGGTTTACGTTCGGCAATATGCCTTTCGAGATCAGTGAGCCTGACCGGAGGTGCCGCATTGATTCCGCGCCGGCCGAGAAGTTCCATGGTTGATATTCTTTTGATTCTCTGGCCCACCGTTCACCCGCTCTGAAGTTGGGCATCCCGGAGCCGTCAGGCCGTACCCTACCCGATCAATCGGCCGAACGCAACCGAGGCAACACGGCCAGGGCATTCAGCGCTGTGGCCCGCGCCAGATCGTTGGCGTCGATGCCGCGCAATTCGGCCAGCACGGCGTTGATCCGCGGCAACTGCGCCGGCGTGTTCCGGCCGCCCGCCAGCCACTCGGGCGGCATGTCCGGGGCATCGGTTTCCAGCACTATCGAAGCCAGGGGCAGCGTAGCGGCGAGGTGGCGAATACGCGTCGAGCCGGAGTAGGTCAAAGCACCGCCAAAGCCGAGTCGAAAACCCAACCGGACAAATTCGTCCGCCTGCTGGCGGCTGCCGTTGAAGGCGTGCGCAATCCCACCCCGGACGGTGATGCGGCGCAGATATTTGAGCACCTGATCCACCGAGCGGCGCACGTGCAAAAGCACCGGCAGGTCCGTTGCACGGGCAATCTTGAGTTGCTCGACGAAAAAATACTCCTGCTTCTCGACATCCGGATCAGCGACAAAAAAGTCAAGGCCAATTTCACCGACGGCAACCGGCCATTGCGGTCCGTCCGAAACAAGCTGCAGCCACTCGCGCAATGCCGCCAGATCGGCCTCGCCGGCGGACTTGACGAAAAGCGGATGGATACCGAAGGCCGGGACACATCCTGCATGGCGCGCACAGCATTCCCTGACTTCGGTGAAGCTCGCTACATCGACCGCCGGGACGAGCATGCTTGACACCCCCAATGCCCGTGCCAAGGCAACCACCTCGTCGCGGTCACCAGCAAACGCGGCCGCAGCAAGGTGGCAATGCGTGTCAATCAGCATCGCCGAAGCTCAACCCCGATCGTAGGATGCCTTGCGACGCTCGAAGAAGGCGGCCAAACCCTCGTTGAAATCGGGATGCGCACCACAGGCTGCAAAGGCGCGCTGTTCGGCGTGCAATTGAGTTTCCAGAGCGGTGTCCAGCGACTGATTCAGCAAGGCTTTGGTGCGTGCCAATGCAGCGGCCGGACCGGCGGCCAGACGCTGTGCCAGCCCCTCGGCCTCGGCTGTCAACTGCGCCAGGGGCACAACGCGATTGACCAGCCCCAGTTCGCGAGCACATGTGGCGTCGAAGCGGTCGCCGAGCAGGGCGATCTCCATCGCCTGTTTGAGGCCGACCTGCCTCGGCAAGGACCAGGTCGCACCGCCGTCCGGGGACAGGGCAATGTTGCTGTAGGCCAGAGTGAAGTAAGCATTGTCGGCTGCAACGACCAGATCACAGGCCATCATCAGCGACATTCCGAAGCCCGCAACGGCACCATGCACGGCGGCGATCACCGGCTTCGGCATGCCCTTGAGGTTGAGGATGGTGGTATGCACGACGGCGATCATTTCTTCGAAGCGTATTTGCCGCTGCTGCGGCGACATCGCCAGTTGGTCACGAAACCATTTGAGGTCGCCGCCGGCCATGAAGTGATCACCGGCGCCGCGCAACACGACCGCACGTACGTCGGGATCAAAAGCGGCACGTGCTGTCGTCGTGCGCAGGTCGTCGATCATCGCCAGATTGAGTGCGTTGAGCGATTCCGGCCGGTTGAGGGTCAACGTGGCGACATGACCACTGACCTCGTAAATCACTGTGCTCATGCTGTTCTCCTGTATGCACTTAAAGGAACCGGAAGGACAACTCGGGCGAGCGGCCGCTGATGATATCGGCCAAGGCAGCGCCCGAGCCGCAGGCCATTGTCCAGCCCAGCGTACCGTGGCCGGTGTTGAGGTAAAGATTGGGAATTGCCGAACGGCCGATGAGCGGCACGTTGGACGGCGTCGCCGGGCGCAGACCACACCAGAATACGGCCTCCCCGGCGGGACGCAAAGCCGGAAACAGTTCACCGGCCCGCAGCATCAGCGCAGTGCAACGCACCGGATTGAGTTCGGTATTGTACCCATTGAATTCGGCTGTTCCGGCAATTCGCAGGCGCTGGCCAAGACGCGAAAATACGAGTTTGTGACCGTCGTCGGTGAGACTGACGCTTGGCGCGACGCTGTCCGCTGCCAGCGGCACGGTAGCCGAATAGCCTTTGGCCGGATAAACCGGCAGTCGCAAACCAAGCGGGCGCAGCAACAGCGGCGTGTAACTGCCGAGTGCGGCGACGTAGACGTCGGCCTGATGCCGCTGGCCACCGACCAGCACGCCGTCGATCCGGCCCGCTGCGGCGATCAGCCGATCGACCGTGGCACCGTAGTGAAAAACGACGCCGCGCGCCGCACAGCGGGCCGCAAGCTGCTGGGTGAAACGATGCGCATCACCGGATTCGTCGGCTGCCGTATAGTCCGCGCCGACCAGCAGCGCGCGTGCTTCTGCAAGAGCCGGCTCGATGGCGATGCACTCGTCGACGCTCACCGTGCGTCGTTCGCAGCCAAACTCGCGCATCAGCACCGCCGCCTCGATGGCCGCGGCAAACTCGCGACGGTCGGTATATACGTGCAGAATGCCGCGTTCGAGATGGTCATAAACCAGCGAGGTTTCGGCGCGCAGCGCCTGCAACTGGCGACGGCTGTAGAGCGCCAGGTTGACGATCTGGCGCATGTTGTCGCGCGTCCGCCGTGTGCTGCACTCGCGCAGAAAACGCAGACTCCAGTCCAGCAAGGCCGCATCCCAGCGAAGGCGGAACAGCAATGGCGCGTCCTCGCGCCGCATCCAGGACAAGGCACGCAGCGGGGCATGCGGGTTGGCCCACGGTTCGGCGTGCGAGACTGAAATCTGGCCGCCATTGGCAAAGCTGGTTTCCAGTCCTGCGGCAGGCTGACGATCGAGCATCGTCACCTGGTGCCCCGCTTTGGCCAGATACCAGGCACTGGTGACACCAACGACACCCGCACCGATCACCAGAACCTTCAAGCAGAGAGCCCCTGATCCCGAGTAATGCGCACGACTTCTGGAATGCGACGCACGCTGCGCATCAGACGCGCCAGGGAAGTGCGACTGGCGACCTGCACCGTAAAGTGCAGCGTGGTGTACAGTCCCGGATGCTTTTCTTCCATATTGACGTGCTCGATGTTGGTGCCGGAACGTGATATCTCGGTGGCGATGCGTCCAAGAGCGCCAACCGTGTTCTGTACCATGATCAGCAAGCGCACGCTGAACAGCTTGCCGGGCTCCGGTTCCCACTCGACGTCAAGCCACTTCGTCGGTTTGGCGCTACGCGCCTTGCGGATGGCCGGACAATCATGGGTATGGATGACCAGACCCTTGCCCTTCCAGATCGAGCCGATGATCGGATCACCCGGGATCGGCTGGCAGCAGGGCGCGAACTGCACGGCCATGCCTTCGGTGCCACGAATGACCAGGGACGCCGGCGACTTGTCAGCCGGTTGTGGAGTATCCTCGCGCGCCAGCAGGCGACGGGCAACCACCCCGGCAAGGCGGAAGCCCAGCCCGATATCGGTGTACACTTCCTTGATCAGCTTGTTGCCGGAATCTCGCAACACGTTCTTCCAACTCGAAACCGGCAGCTCAGAGGCAACCACGCCAAGCGCCCGCAACTCCTGGTTCAACATCTTCTCGCCAAGCGCGGTCGACTCGTCATGGTGTGCCGTTTTCAGGTAATGGCGGATCTTGCTGCGCGCCCTGCCAGTCTTGACGTGACTGATCCAGGCCACGCTCGGGTGGGCATCGGCGGCGGTGACTACCTCGACCCGGTCACCGTTGGTCAGTTCGGTCGCCAATGGCATGAGCTTGAAATTGACCTGCGCAGCAACGCAGTGGTTGCCGATATCGGTATGCACCGCATACGCCAGATCAACCACCGTGGCACCGCGCGGCAGGGCAATGATCTTGCCTTTGGGCGTGAACACGTAGATCTCGTGCGGAAAGAGATCCACCTTGACGTGCTCGAAGAACTCGGACGAATCGCCGGTCGCACTCTGCAGGTCGAGCAGCGAGTGAAACCACTTGGTCGTCTTCTGCTGCAGTTCGGCACCGAAGTCCTCGCTGTCCTTGTACAGCCAATGCGAGGCAACGCCTTCCTGGGCGACATTGTCCATCGCCTCGGTGCGAATCTGCAATTCGAATGGGGTGCCGTGCGGACCGATGAGCGTCGTATGCAGCGACTGATAGCCGTTGGGCTTGGGAATCGCGATATAGTCCTTGAACTTCCCTGGCACCGGTTTATAGAGGCCATGCAGCGCACCGAGAGCGAGGTAGGCGGTGGGGACATCATTCACCAGCACTCGAAAGCCGTAAACATCGAGCACCTGCGAGAAGGACAGGTGCTTGTCCAGCATCTTGCGATAGATCGAGTACAGCCCCTTCTCGCGACCGAACACCCGCGCCTCTATGCCCGCCTCGTCCAGCTTGCCGGTGAGGCCTTCCAGGATTCGCGACAGCAACTCGCGACGGTTGCCACGCGCCGCCTTGAGCGCGCGCGCCAGAACGCGCGCGCGCATCGGATAAATCAGTTGAAACGAGAGATCCTGCAACTCGCGAAAAAGCTTGTTGAGGCCGAGCCGACTGGCGATCGGTGCGTAAATCTCCAGTGTCTCGCGGGCGATACGGCGGCGCTTGTCGGCGCGGACGGCAGCCATCGTCTGCAGGTTGTGATGGCGGTCGGCCAGCTTGATCAGCACCACACGCAAATCGCGTGCCATGGCCATCAGCATCTTGCGGAAGTTTTCCGCCTGCGCCTCCTCGTGCGACTGGAACTCGATCTTGTCGAGCTTCGACAGTCCATCGACCAGATCCGCGACCGGTTTGCCAAAGCGCTCGGCAATCTCGACCTTGCCCACCGACGTGTCCTCCATCACGTCGTGCAGCAGCGCCGCAACCACCCCCTCCACATCCATCTGCCATTCGGCGATCGCACCGGCTACCGCCAGGGGGTGAGTAATGTAGGGTTCTCCAGACAGGCGCAGCTGCCCACGATGCGCAGCCTCGCTGAACAGATACGCCTCCCGTACGACCTGAATTTCTTCAGGCGGAAGATAGCTCAGAGTGTCGATAAAAACCTGATAAGCGGGATCGTCCTCTGGATGAGGCGACAGCGGGGCGTTGTCAGCCACCGGCAATTCACCGGACAGGCTGGCTGCGGCAACCGGATCCCTGATCACACACTGCCCAACCGGTGGGGTGAAAGTCAGGCCTGACCGCGGTTGAGGACTTCCAGACCGACCCGGCCGCCGGCGATTTCGCGCAGCGCAATTACCGTCGGCTTGTCCCGACCCGGGTCGACCAGAGGTGATGCGCCAGCGGTGATCTGACGGGCGCGGTAAGTGGCCGCCAAGGTCATCTGAAAACGGTTCGGAATACGGTGCAGACAATCGTCTACGGTCACTCTTGCCATGCAAATCTCCCAGGAGAGTCAGAGCATTGTTGCGAACAGGATGGAATGGCGCCGGCGCTGCGCAGCGTAACGGAGTCGTGCGGCGCGAATCACCGCCAACAGGTCATGCAGCGCGCGCTGCAGATCGTCGTTGATAATAACATAGTCGAATTCGGCCACATGCCGCATCTCATCGCGCGCCGCGGCCACGCGCAGAGCGATCGTAGCGGCGCTGTCGGTGTCCCGCTCGCAAAGACGACGCTCCAGCGCGTCGAGCGAGGGCGGTAGAATGAACACGCCGATCGCCGCCGGGAACAATCGGCGCACCTGCTGCGCCCCCTGCCAGTCAATCTCCAATAGCACATCCTGGCCAACCTGCAAGGCCGACTCGATACCGTTCCTCGATGTGCCATAGTAGTTGCCATGCACTTGGGCCCACTCGATGAATTCATCCTTACGGACTTTTTCCAGAAAATCCTGCACGGCAACGAAGTGATAGTGGACGCCGTCGCGCTCACCAGTTCGCGGGCTGCGCGTGCTGTGAGAAATGGACACACAGATTCCCGGATCGTTCTCCAGCAACAGGCGCACCAGAGTCGTCTTCCCGGCACCGGATGGGGCCGTGACAATGTAGAGGTGTCCGCTCATGGTACTTTCGCCAGCAAATATATGGCCTCAATTGTACCTGCGGCGACATCGATTTTCGGATCCTCGCCACCAGCCGCTCCGATGGGCATGGACTGGCCCCGCGTTACCGACGAAAATTGCGGGATCGATCCGTTCACCGTGCGAGGAGCCCCTTGATGTTCCGATGGAAGTTGATGCTGCACACTGCCCTACCGCTTGCCGCGCTATTGGCAACGAATGCCGGCGCTGCAGTGCCGCTCAAGATTCTCGGCTTTGACGACATGTCCTGCCGTGCCTGGTCTGCGTCGAAAGACGATGTCGAGCAACGAGCACTCTACGTCGCCTGGGTACGCGGCGTGCTCAGTGGTCACAACTACGCCAACCCAAGCCAGCAGGTTTCGGCGATTTCGAGTGGAACGGTCGAACAGCATGTAAACCGCTATTGCACGGACAAACCGCTGGGGCAGTTCAGTGATGCGGCTTTTCGTCTTAGCGACCAGTTTTCCGGTCGCAACGCCGCGATCACCAAGTAGAAAACGATAAGCTCGTGCGACTGTGCGGCGGCAACCACCCCCTTGCAGAAACTCGCAACTGGAGAGCCTGACAGGCCATGCCGTCCCGCGATGGCAACCCTGCCGAGTCCGGCGGGGTTGCACTCACCAGGTGGCAAATTGCCTAAGCTCCCCGCTTCCTTTATCCTTCCCCCCTCCTCCCCCTGCCGGCGACCTGAACGCATGAGCATCAGCAAAAAATCCCCCCAAGAAGTCGAGAAAATGCGTGTTGCCGGCCGCCTGACGGCCGAGGTACTCGACTACATCGCGCCGCATGTCAGGTCGGGAGTCACTACTGGCGAGATCGACCAGCTCTGTCACGACTATATCGTGAATGTTCAAGGCTGCATCCCGGCGCCGCTCAACTATGCTCCACCCGGCTACAGACCTTATCCGAAGTCGATCTGCGCCTCGATCAACCATCAGGTATGTCATGGCGTTCCCGGCGACCGTCAACTCAAGAACGGCGACATCGTCAATCTCGACGTCACCGTAATCAGCGACGGTTACCACGGCGACAGCAGCCGCATGTTCCAGGTCGGCGAGACGTCGGTGCAGGCGCGCAGACTCTGCGAGGTCACTTTCGAATGCCTCTGGTTGGGCATCGCACAGGTCAGGGCGGGCGCCCACCTCGGTGACATCGGGCATGCCATCCAGCAACATGCGGAGCAATCGGGCTATGCGGTGGTCCGCGAGTTTTGTGGGCACGGCATCGGCGCGAAATTCCACGAAGAGCCGCAAGTCCTTCACTACGGTCGCCCAAATACCGGCATCAGACTCGAGTCCGGCATGGTGTTCACCATCGAGCCGATGATCAACGCCGGCAAAGCAGCGATCCGCACCATGGCCGACGGCTGGACCATCGTCACCAAAGACCATAGCCTGTCGGCGCAGTGGGAGCACACCATCCTCGTCACCGAAACGAGCTACGAAGTCCTCACCGTATCGGAGGGCACACGCCCCAAGCCCGACTGGATCAGATAGTGACCACGCGCACTGCCACTTTCGACCGTCAGGCGCTCATTGCCTGTTGTCGGGCACGATTGCAGTCGGGTCAGAGAACGGTGCGTGAGCGCTATCTCTGCGAAGGCGACGCACCGCGCCTGTTGCACGAGCGCTGCCAACTGATCGACGGCATCCTCTGCGACTTGTGGCAGGCCCTGGAGTTGCCTTCCTCGCTGGCCTTGGTCGCGGTCGGGGGCTACGGACGCGGCGAACTGTACCCAGCCTCCGATGTCGATATCCTGCTTCTGTTGCCGAATCCACCCGACGAGGCCTTGACCACCTCCCTTGAGCGGGCAGTGGCTCTGTTCTACGACATCGGCCTGGAGATCGCCCCCAGCGTGCGTACTCTCGATGAGTGCAGGCGCGCCGCCCTGGACGACCTGACGATTCAGACGGCCTTGCTCGAAGCACGTCTGCTTACCGGCAACAGCGTCGTCTTTCAGGAACTCTGCGAGCAACTCATGGAAGACCTTGTGCCGCAGGCCTTCTTCGAAGCCAAGCGTCTGGAACAGGACGAGCGCCACCGCCGTTACCAGGATTCACCGTACAGCCTCGAACCCAACTGCAAGGAGGCGCCAGGGGGATTACGCGATCTGCAGACGATCCTGTGGATTGCCCGCGCCGCAGGCTATGGAAATTCCTGGGAAGATCTGGCCCTGCACGGCTTCATCACCCCGGCGGAAGAGCAGCAACTGCAGCGCAGCGTGAGTTTCCTGCAGCGTCTGCGAACCCGTCTGCACCTGCACGTCAACCGACGCGAAGATCGCCTCCTCTTCGATTACCAGACTGCGCTCGCAGAACAGTTGGGTTTCGAGCCCACACCCACCCGCCGCGCCAGCGAGCGACTGATGCAAGGCTATTATCGAACGGCCAAGGAAGTCACACAGATCAACACCATCCTGCTGCTGAACCTCGGCGCAGCGATATCGCCGCCACCGCAGCAGTTGCCGCAAGCGATCAATGAGCGCTTCCGCAACACCTGCGATCTGCTTGATGTGGTCGATGAGGATCTCTTCGGCAGCAACCCTGGCGCCATGCTCGAGGCCTTCTTGTTGATGCAAAGGCATCCCCAGCTGCAGGGGATGACGGCGCGCACTTTGCGCGCCCTGTGGCATGCCCGCATGCTGATCGACGACAGCTTCCGCCGCTCGCCCGGCAATCGTGCGTGTTTCCTGGAGATCCTGAAACAACCGCGCGGGGTACTGCACGAACTCCGGCGGATGAACCAGTTCGGAGTGCTTGGCAGGTACCTGCCCAATTTCGGCAGGATCGTCGGCCAGATGCAGCATGACCTGTTCCACGTTTACACCGTCGACCAGCATAGCCTGCAGGTCCTGCGCAACCTGCGCCGCTTTCTCGCCGGCGAGTTCGCTCACGAGTATCCGCTGTGCAGCGAGCTGATCAGTGATTTCCCTCGTCCCTGGGTGCTCTACGTCGCAGCGCTGTTCCACGATATCGCCAAGGGGCGAGGTGGCGACCACTCGGAACTTGGTGCCGTCGATGCCGCGAAGTTCTGTGCAGATCACGGCATCGACGCAGAGGACAGCGAACTGATTGTCTGGCTGGTCAGGCGTCATCTGTTGATGTCCAGCGTTGCCCAGAAACAGGATATCGCCGACCCTGACGTCGTGGGCGCATTTGCCGCGACGGTGAAGGACGAGCGGCAACTGGTGGCCCTCTATCTGTTCACCGTCGCCGACATTCGCGGTACCAGCCCGAAAGTGTGGAACACATGGAAAGGCCAACTGCTCGAGCAACTCTTCCGGAGCACCTGCCGGACCCTGCTCGCCGGCGGCCAGGTGCCCGTCAGACAAGGACTCATCGAGGAACGTCAGCAAGAAGCACTGCGCCTGCTGCGCTACTTCGCACTCCCCGACGCGGTGCATCAACGCTTGTGGCGGCAACTCGACACGGTATATTTTCTCCGACATTCGGCGGAGGAAATCGCCTGGCACACGCGCGCCCTGCACTATCGAACCCGTGTCGAGGAACCGGTGGTCAAGGCACGCGTCAACCCGCAGGGCGAAGGGCTGGAGGTGATGATCTACACGCGCGACCAGCGCGACCTGTTTGCACGGCTGGTGGGGTTCTTCAGCCGTGCCGGTTACACCATCGTCGATGCCAAGATCCACACCACGCGTCACGGCTACGCGCTGGACAGTTTCATGCTGCTCGACCTCAGCGATCGCGGCAGCGACCGCGCGATGATCACTTACATCGAGCACGAGTTGAGCGCGCGTCTCAGTCGCCTCAGCCCACCGGAGGCACCAGGCAGCGGGCGAATCTCGCGTCAGGTGAGGCACTTCCCGGTGCAGCCGCTGGTCACCATCGAACCCGACGAAAAGGGCCTGCACTATGTCCTCTCGGTCAGTGCAGCTGATCGCCCCGGCCTGCTGTATACGGTTGCCATGACTTTGGCTGCACACAGTGCCAATCTGCACACAGCCAAGATTTCGACGCTCGGCGAACGGGTTGAAGATACCTTTCTGCTCAGCGGCGGAGACCTCGGCGACAGCGCCAGCCGCATCAAGCTGGAAAGCGAGTTGCTGGAGCGACTCAAACTCTGAGCATGTTTGCGCACCGGCGGTACCCCGGGCTTGGCTGCCCGTCAGAAAATCCCCGCGGCAGGCACCAGGGCGAAACGATGGCAGGACAAACGACGGTTCAAAGTGTCGGTTTTTTTTACACACGCATCAGCCACCCCCTTCCAGCGATTCGGAAATCAAGGCTAATGCAATGATTTAGTTGGCTGTCTTCTGAAAGCACAACAATTGGTACAGAATATGCTTATTCTTTGACGAAACCTGACTCGGAGGCACAAAACCCAGGGCCTAGATCGACTCGATTCTGCCCATCGGGCAAAAGCGTGATGAAGTCCGCAAGCACTCCGCTTGGTCAGCACTAAAATACATGGGTGCACAAATGAATCGGTCTCGGTATTGGCTTAGTGCCTGCAGCGGTGGAGACTGAAGTGAAATTCATCGATTCGTACCGGCGGGACGAGACAACTGACGAGGATGGCAAGATGGCTACCGAAAATGACGATACAAAGGAGCTGCTTTTGACACGGTTGGACCGCGTTCAGAGTCGTTCGGGAGAAGCTGCAATGAAGAGTACGGAAGCAGATGGCAACGCGCTACAGACCCTCGGGTCCTCGCCGACAAAAACAATGACCGGGAACCCCGTGCAGCTTGCCGCTGTGCAGCCTGACATCAGGAGAAGGCGCCTGGTTCGTGGTGTAGCGGCGGTTGCGCCGATGGTTCTCACCTTGCGTAGTGGCGCGCTGGCGGCTGCATCCTGCACCGGAGCAAAAATCATCTCCATCGACAGCAGTGGCCAGATCGATCCCGTCGGTCTCAATGATACCGACGTGTGCTTCACCGACCAGCAGGTATGCACAGGATATCCTCTGAGCGGCCCCACCAAGATCGAATCAGGAACCCGCGTCGGTCAAATCGCCCCGACCTATCCCGGCGGTCCCTATGCTTGCGGCAACCTCAAGAGCACCAACGTGGCGATCCTCAGTTCAGCCAGCGCATCCTCCCTCACCGCCTGACAAGTTCTTGCGATGGGCAATTGCCCGGACGGGGAATGACCGGCGCCTGGACCCGTCCCGGCGGGCGGCTTCAGCTTCCGTAAGGCAGACTCGATGATGCTGGTGTCTGCTGGTCGCAGACTGCTGTGGCAGGAGTGGGATGATCATTTTTTGGTCTTTCAAGCTTCATCGGCCGAAACCCACGTTTTCAATGAAACCACGGCATTGATTCTGCGCTGCCTGGAAGAAGGTCCGCGGTCGGTTGCGGAGGTTAAAGCCTGGACCGAGGTCGCTCTCGACGCCGCGCCCGGCGAGTTGGGTGCCGACGAGTTTGACTTCGCGACGCGAAGACTCGAAGAACTGGGCCTGATTGAGTACCTGGACGAGACAGTTGCCACTCAATGATTATCGGTGACCTGAGTCGCCAGGAATTCCAGGAGCTCCTGGCGGGCAAGGGGCTGGGCATTCAGTTCGGCCCCTTCAACCTCAGGATTCGCTCGAATCTCAAGTCTTTCGCCGCCCTCGCGTACCAGCTCTATGAGCCGTATCCCTTGCTCACCGCGGCGGTCATCAGCGACTTTCACGTCGACATGAACAGTCCGCCCGGACTACGCCGCTGGCTACGTCCACAGGCCTGTTTCGCCATCGATGGACATTCCCCTTTCGCCCCCTACACCGTGGAGCATGCCTTTCCAGCCCTGGAATGGGGCATCAACTGGTGTGTAGCCACGCGCGCGCATCACCTGCTGATGCTGCATTCAGCAGTGGTCGAACGCAACGGCCAGGCAATGCTCTTCCCGGCCTGGCCCGGCCATGGCAAGTCCACACTGTGTACCGCGCTGGTGCATTCGGGCTGGCGCCTGCTCTCCGACGAGTTCGGCCTGGTGCGGCCCGAGGATGGCATGTTGTTGCCCTTGCCGCGGCTGATTTCTCTGAAGAACGACTCCATCGACGTGATCAGACACTTCCGGCCGGAGGCGATCATTGGGCCATCGTTCCAGGAGACCCGCAAGGGCACAGTGGCGCACGTACGCCCCCCCGTGGACAGCATCAAACGAGCACAGGAGCCGGCCAGACCCCGCTGCTTCGTCTTTCCACGCTGGATCGCCGGGGCGCCGTTCACTCTGGAAGCCATGCCGAAGAGCCAGGCCTTCCTGATGGTCGCGACCAACGCCTTCAATTACGAGGTCCTGGACGAAATCGCCTTTCGTCTTGTCATCGACATGGTCAATAGCTGCGATTGCTACTCCCTGAGATACTCCAACCTCGACGAGGCAATGGCTGCACTCGACGAATTGTCCCGTTCCTTCGATGCCTAAGCTGGCCAACGCAACCCAACGCGCGCAGAAGCTGCTGCTCGAAGCCCTGAAGTCGCCGGAGAATCTGCCCGCGTTGCCACCAGCCGACTGGGAGTTGCTGCTGCGCGTCGCGCGTCGCGCCAGGCTGCTCGGAAGGCTGGAGTCCGACCTCTCGCGTGCGGGTCTGCTCGGGGACATCCCGCCCAGAGCGGCAAACCACTTGAAAGCTGCCCGCAACGTCATCGAGCATCGAAAAACCCTGGTGTCGTGGGAAGTGAACCGCATCGTCTGGGCGCTCAAGGGCACCCAGGTATCGCTGATCCTGCTCAAGGGGCCGGCTATCTGCTGGCTGGGCTTCCCCCGGCACGCGGCCGGATCTTCGCTGACGTCGACCTCCTGGTACCCGAGGACCAGATCCGGGAAGTCGAGGACAGACTGATCGGCCGCGGCTGGTTCAAGACCCAGATCGACCCTTACGACGACCGATACTACCGTGTATGGATGCATGAAATCCCTCCGCTCCGTCATCAGGAGCGAGGCACCGAAATCGACATCCACCACCGACTCCTGCCGAGAACCAGCCACCTGAAATCCGACCCGGCACCGCTGTTCGCGGCGGCGCTGCCACTTGCCGAGCCACGCCTGCGTGTACTCGCACCGACCGACATGGTGCTGCATGCGCTGGTGCATCTGTTTCTCGAGGGCGATCCGGACGAAGGTCTGCGCCTGCGAGATCTGGTCGATGTTCATGATCTGCTCTGCCACTTCGCTCAACAGCCCGGCTTCTGGGCCAGCCTGGTGGCGCGCGCACATGAACTGGGTTTCGAACGTCCTTTGTTCTACGGGCTGCAGCATGCTCAGCGTCTGTTCGCCACGCCAGTCCCCGCCGAGACGCTGCAAAACCTTGCGAGCGCCGCGCCCCTCTGGCCGATCCGGAAACTGATGGAGGGCTTGATCAATCGGGCGCTGCTGCCTGGACATCCAGACCATCCCAGCCGCTCGACAAGCCTCGCCCGCTGGCTGATCTACGTGCGCGCCCACTGGTTACGGATGCCACCGATCCTGCTGACCCGGCATCTCTGGTTCAAGGCGTGGCTACGCTTTCGCGGCGTCCGCAAGCGCGTCGACCTCGCCCAACTCGACCTCAAACAGCAGTAGCCGGCAATCCGAGACGCTCGCCATGGCGCGGGTGCGAACATCGGAAGTCACTCACTGCAACACATGAGGCAAGTCGGGCAAGCCGTTACGACGAGCAACGGCTGCCTGCCTACGCAACGGGGAATTGAGCCTTTCGGGCCAAGTCTGATCGCCGGCATATGCCGACGTGGCTGCCAGTTAGTTCAGGACGCCTCTGTGCCCAGATTCGGGGATTTGGTGAATTCGGCTTACCGGAATCACCTGCCGCCTCGCTGGACTACGTCTCGGCTTGGCTCATGCGCCACCATCCAGCCGTTTATTTTTTGTACAGATCAACAGGCTGCTATTCCCCGTCGCAGCTGGCGCAGGACGAGCGACGGCATGCAGAACAGCACGCAGTTGCCGGAAAACACCGCCGCCCCTGGATCACTCAGACCACACTGGCAATGACTTCGGCGTAGAGATCGTGCTCGTCCGCGTCGAGCACGCGCACGCGCAGGAAATCTCCGGCCTCGGCGTCGAAGAAGTCATTGAGGAAAACCAGGCCATCGATTTCCGGCGCGTCTGCGGTGGACCGGGCGATCGTTCCCTCATCGTCCACCTCGTCGACCAGGACCTCGATTTCACGCCCGATCTTCGCCGCCAGCAACTCCGCGGAAATATCTTCCTGCAATTCCATCAGACGCTGCCGGCGCTCTTCGCGAACCTCGTCCGGAACCGCGCCGGAAAAGTCATTGGCGGCCGCACCGTCAACAGGAGAATAGGCAAAACAGCCGACGCGATCCAGACGAGCCTCGCTGATGAAAGCCAGCAGTTCTTCGAAATCGGCCTCGGTTTCACCGGGAAAACCGGTGATGAAGGTACTGCGAATCGTCAATTCGGGACAAACAGCCCGCCATGCGCGCAGGCGTTCGAGGTTATTCTCGGCACTCGCCGGACGCTTCATGGCCGTCAGGATACGCGCGCTGGCGTGCTGGAAGGGCACATCGAGATACGGTAGCAGCCTGCCCTCGGCCATCAACGGCACCAACGCATCCACGCTGGGATACGGATAGACGTAATGCAAGCGTACCCAGATACCCAACTCCGCCAAGGCCTCGCAGAGTTCGCGCAGCCGGGTCCGGACCGGACGACCGCCGACAAAGCCGGTTCGATACTTGACATCCACCCCGTAAGCACTGGTGTCCTGCGAGATCACCAGGAGTTCGCGCACACCCGCTTCGGCCAGGGTCCTGGCTTCCTGCAGCACGTCGCCGATCGGCCGGCTGACCAATGGGCCACGCATCGCCGGAATGATGCAGAAGGTGCAACTGTGATTGCAGCCTTCGGCGATCTTCAGGTAGGCAAAATGCTGCGGTGTCAGTTTGATGCCCTGCGGAGGGAGCAGACTGGTGAACGGATCGTGCGGCTGCGGCAAATGGGCATGCACGTGTTGCAGCACCTCGTCCGCCGCATGCGGACCGGTTACCGCCAGCACTTGCGGGTGCGCCTTGCGGATCACCTCTTCCCGGGCCCCCAGGCAGCCGGTGACAATCACTTTACCGTTCGCGGTCAACGCCTCGCCGATGGCATCGAGCGACTCCTCGACGGCGGCATCGATGAAGCCGCAGGTATTGACCACCACCAGATCGGCCCCTTCGTACGAAGGCGAGATCAGATAACCCTCAGCGCGCAGCCTGGTGAGAATCTGTTCCGAGTCAACAAGGGCTTTCGGGCACCCTAACGAGACGAACCCGACATTTTTCGGTTTGGACATGAACTACGGCTCAGATTGAAAGGGCAGAGTATACAGCCCCACTCGCCGCTCCGACCCGAACCCACAACACGCTTCAGCAATCGCCGGCCTCATCTTCCCCAAAGAAGCCGGAAAACTCGTGGGCGTAGCAAGGCGGCGATGAGTATTGCGCGATCGACTCGCCTCGCGCGCACTCGCCGTCGTTCATGGGGACAGTTGTCGTATCGCCCGGAAGACAGTGAATCACGAACACCTTGTTGTCCTGGCCGTGATCGAGCAAGGTACGCCGCACCCGATCCTGCCAGATTGCTCCAAAGCGTCGCTGCTCCTCGGGATCGGCCTGCCCACTCAGGCTGCGCTGCAGCAGCAAGGCCATCGCAGGATCGCTGGGTACTTGTCGGACATGCGCGGCAACGTCAACATGTGCACCGGTATCGGTGCGTGTGAAACGCATATCGAGCTGCAGGTCGACGTTGAAGAGCAGGAGGTTGCGCCGGTCGAAGCGTCCGGCCAAGCCTTTGAAACCCGTGTCGCTGGTCGCGCCGGTGAGCAGCGACACGATGTTCGCCATGACGCCAGTCACCCCGAACGTTCGATCTTCGCGAAATTCGACACGGATGCCGCCACGTTCCGGGAGTTCTCCACGATACAGCGCGCCCAGCGCCCGGTAGGTCAGCCAGTACGCGCTCGCCACCGTCGGGCACGAATGTCCGGCGAGCTTGACCGCATCAATGTAGCCGTACTCGATCACGCCATCCTCGACGGCGCCAAGGAACGCTGCCAGTGGGTCGCGCATTCTCAAGCGCGGCACGGCATCGAAAAACTCTGGGTAAGACATGGCATTCTCCTTGTTTACTCTGCCGAAGGCGTGGAAACCGAGGCGCAGTGCGAATTACTCGAAGCACACGGATGCCATGCCTGTCAGGGTTATCTGTTCAGCCGCCCTTTGCCGATCGAAGACCTGGCGTTGTTGCTGCCCGACAGTGCTGGATGATCGCCTCCAGCAGCAACGTCTGCACTCCCGGCGGCAGATCGTGCCCCATCCCCTTGATGATCTGCAGCCTGGCACCGGCAATCGATTTCGCCGTATCGCGTCCCGCTGCCGCCGGTAGCAGCGGGTCGTCGGCACCGTGGATGACCAGTGTCGGAGCGCGGATTCGCGCCAGTTCGCGACGCCGGTCGCCGGCGGCAATGATCGCCAGCAACTGCCGGCATTGTCCGCGCGGATCGTGTGCACGCGCCATGGCCCGCGCCAACTGCCGGCGCAACTCGACCTGATCGGTGGAAAAACCCGGACTACCGATGACCGCAAAAACGCGCAACAGCCGATCCAACTGACTTGCCGGGTCATCCGGCGCTGCCGGTCGGCGCAGCAACTCGCGCAGGGCCGCCGGCTTGCCGAAAGCCACCCTCCAGTTACCGGTGGCGGACATGATCGAGGTCAGGCTCAGCAACCGGTGCGGGTGATGAACCGCCATGCACTGGGCGATCATGCCGCCCATCGAAACACCCACCAGATGCGCACGTTCGATCTGCAGCGCGTCGAGCAGGCCACGCGCATCTTCGGCCATGTCGCGCAACCGATAGGGCGAGCGCACGGACAGCCCGAGCACGCCTCGTGCGATCGCCGGCAGGAGTCGGGGCGGCTGCGCCCAGGCGATGTGCGTCGAGAGACCAACGTCGCGATTATCGAAACGAATCACCTGAAAACCCTGTTCGACCAGGCTGGCGCAGAAAGCGTCGGGCCAGGCGATCAGTTGCATTCCGAGACCCATGATCAGCAGGATCGCCGGCGCGCCGGGATCACCGAGGACCTCGTAGCAGATCTCGATACCGTTGACGCGCACCGTCGCCTGACCGGCGGTCGGCAGGACGGCGCTCACGGAGTCCGTGCCTTCGGCGCGGTGGGGACCTGCCTTGACTCCTTGCGTCGCGCCGCCGGGCGCCGAACATGCGCCGACTGCGGCTCCGCCGCCGGCAGATGCTGCAACTCGTCGTAGGCGGCAGTGAGGGCCCGCGCCAGCACCTGCACATCCGGAACGGCGGTGGCCGCGACCGTCAGGCCGAAGTCCAGCGCATCGCAGTAGCTGAAAACGGTGATGTTGAGGCCGAGTCCGTGCTCGACGATGCTCAAGGGCCAGCAGGCACGGATCCGGCCGCCCGCGAGATAGAGCGCCTGACGCGGTCCCGGCACGTTGGAAATCGCCAGATTCGCCAGCGGCGGCAACGCCTTCGCCAAACCCGAGCGGCCATACAGCGACGCCAGCCCACCCACGATCCAGGGGACCCCCAGCGACGGGAAGTCGGTCGGAATGATCGAGTGGGCACGCGTGGTCCAGTCCTTGGCGGCACCGGCGGCGGCCCGCACCGCATGCAGGCGCTGCAGCGGATCGGTCAGGTGAGTCGCCAGGCTGACCAGAGTCAGCGTCGCCTGGATACCCGTTGCGGTATCCCCGGCTGTGCGCAGCGAAACCGGCATGGTGGCAATCAGCGACCTGTTCGGCAAGCCGCCATGTTCCTGCAGGTAGCGGCGCACGGCGCCACTGCACAGCGTCAGCACGACATCGTTTACTGTCGCCTGGTGCCGGCAGGCAATCTCCCTGACGCCGGAAAACGGTAGCGTTAGCGCAGCGAAACCCCGCGCAGCGTCGATCGGACCGTTGAGAGTGGTCTTCGGACCAAGAAGCCTGCCCTGGCGCATGTCGTTCGCGGTAACCTGGCCCGCGGACTTGAGCATGCCGGCCAACACCTGCAGTGTCCGCGGGAGATGCCGGGCAAACTTCAGGCATTGCCCGGCGGCATGACCAAAAGCGGCGCCGAGCCGCTCTCTTGTACCGACAACTTCAGCCTCGCCGATGCCTTCCCGCCAGTCCGGCGGCACGGTGCGCGGCACGGCGCCGGAATCGAACAGCGCCGCGACCAGAGCCATGCCGGAGACCCCATCAAGCGCCGCATGATGGATTTTCAGGTACAGGGCAACCTCACCACCGGCCAGTCCTTCGATGATCGTCAACTCCCACAACGGGTATCGACGATCAAGCAGGGTCGAGTGCAATCCGCTGACACACGCCTCAAGTTCGCCGAAGCCGGCCGCTGCGGGCAGGACGATGTGGCGCAGATGCTGCGAGAAATCGGGGATGCCCCCGTCGATCCACACCGGGTTGGCCAGATTCAGGGGCATCGGCGCCAACCGGGAGCGAAAGAACGGCGCCAGCGCAAGGCGCGGCAGCAGTTGTCGTCTGATCTCGCTGCCGAAATCCCCGGTTGCCGCAGGCGGCGGCTCGATCAGGTACAGAACCGCCACGTGCATCGGCGTGGACGGTGTTTCGAGGTGCAGAAACGCTCCATCCAGGCCACTCATGTTTCTCATTGGCAATCCCTCAACGCTGCCTCAACCTGCTGATGGCGGCGAGTCGTCACGCCGGAACGGCAGATGCGCAGCCGCCTGCTCGCGGTAGTCGGCGACCTGCCCACCCTGCAATGCCAGATGCCGGTCCAGCAACTGGCGCATGTACGGGTCGGCGATCCAGTGCGCCGAGTGCACCACGATCGGCGTGAAGCCGCGTGCGAGCTTGTGTTCGCCGCCGGCGCCGGGTTCGAAGCGCCGCAGGCCTTCGCGCAAACAATACGCAATGCCCTGATAGAAGCAGAGTTCGAAATGCAGACTGGGGTAGTGCTCGCGGCAACCCCAATAGCGCCCGTAGAGCGCGTCGTCGCTGCGGAAACAGAGGGCGACGGCCACCGGCTGACCGCGGTCGCGGGCGATGAATGCAACCATCCGTCGACCGAGGTTCGCCCCGAGTTCGGCGAAGCAGGCTGCAGAGAAAGCAGCGTGATTGTTGAATTTCTCGAAGGTGCTGGTGTAGAGCGCATGCAACAGCGGCCATTCGGCGGGCTCGATCTGATCACCATGGCGGGTCTCGACGGACAATCCGCTGTCCTGCACTTGCCGCCGTTCGGCTCTGACCTTGCGCCGCTTGGCGGCACTGAAAGTGGCCAGGTAGCCATCGAAGTCACCGCAGCCGGGGTCCTCCCAATGAAACTGAACATCATGGCTGAGCAACAGTCCGGCACGCTCCAGCAGCGGGATTTCGTCGTCACCGGGCAACGCCACGTGCCACGACGAAGCACCGGAGCGGATCGCCAGCGTGCGCGCGCCATCGATCAGGGCCTGCCGGATGGCAACAGCGTCCGGCCCCTGCCCGACCAGGATGCGCGGCCCGGCAACCGGCGTGTGCGGTATGCAGCTCATCAGCTTCGGGTAATACTGGCGGCCGATCTGCCGGTAAGCCGCCGCCCACGCCCAGTCGTAGATGAAATCGCCGTGCGAATGCGTCTTGCCGTACAACGGCAACAGACCGACGACCGCACCCCGCTCGTCGCTTGCCACCAGATGCCGGGGGGTCCACCCCCAGGCGGGCGCCGCCGCCCCATGGCGCTCGATGATTGCCAGAAAATCAGCATTGAGGAAAGGATGCCCGACCGGGCAAAGGCGGGTCCACGCCTCGCGTGCAACCGCATTGGCGGCAGGGATACTGCTGATCACGAGTGGCGACGGCAAGCCGGTCTCCTGACTGATTGGTGCAGCGCCCAGGGATCGGCACGAACGGGATCGGTCGCCGACGGCGCTGCAGACGCCTGATGTTGCCACAGCGCGAAGCAGAATGACAACTGCGCTCCGGTCGAGGCCAGCCCTGACGCATGACCCTGCCCAATCGGGTTCGTTTGCTGGAAGCCCCGCTTTCGCCGCTGGAGCGGTCAAATCGCGGGGGGCTGGCGGCAGGAGAGCGCGGGATACGCGGGTGGAGTGGGGTCCGTGGAGAGGGTGTCGAGAGGTGTCAGGAACTCCGGTACGATCTCTGGACGAGCCTTTCCCGGCACGGACGATGCCGTACGGGGGGATGCTGGGGCCGTCCTGGGCAGATCACTCGAGTTGCAGCAGAAAGGGTTCGGCGAGGAGCCCGCGCATCCGCGCGGAATCGAGCCAGGGGGCAGCGCAGGAGGTGCGGATGAAGCGGATAGCCCCGCGCACGCCGAACTGACGAAACAGATCGCGCAGCTGTCGCGTGAAGCGTGCCAGGGTATTGAAGACATGCGCCAGACGCATCAGGAGGTGGTAGCCCCGCATGGCATTCCAGTCGAGGGCAAAGGCATGCTCGTAGTGGTAGCCCTGGTGCTTTTCGACGAGGAAGCCCGCTTCGATGCCCCAGCGGTGGCGAGCGCCGAGATTGCAGCGCTCATGGACATTCTCGCGGCTGAGCGGCTGGCTGGAGAGCCAGGCGTGGCGCGCCGTTTGGGTCACGATCTGAGCCTGTTGATCGACCCTCTCCCAGCTTTCCTCACAGACCACCACGTGCAGCTTGAGATGCTGACGCCCGTTCGAACCGAAGGCATAGTCGATGTCGTTGACCCAAGTGAAGTGTTGTCGGCGTCTTCCCCAGTTCCGCTGCAAGGCCTGTGGCTTCAGAGCCTGGAGCGCGTGGAACTCCTGCCAGACCGAGGGCAGGTCCTGGTTCTTGAGCACGATCATGAACTGCCAGTGGGCGCGCCAGCAGCGCTGCATCACCGGACCGTTGGCGTAGAGGCCGTCGAGCAGAAGCAGGATCGGCAGGCGGGGAAACCGCGTCTTGAGCCGGTCGCTCAAGCGCGCAAAGGCGCGCAATTCGCAATCCTGCTTTTGCGCTTCGGTATCGCCGAGCGCGTGTTCGAGGAACTCGCTGAGCAACGGGATGACCAGACCGTTGTGGAAGGCGAGGCTGGCCTCGAGCACATAGACGAAGTACTGGGTCTGGCGGGTTTCGTCTTTGCCGACGCTGCGCTGCAGGAGTTCCTCCGCCCAGAGGGTGTCGCCGGCGAGCTTCTGCGAGCCATCGATGGCAATCGGATGGCAGTGGTTGATCAAATAGCGTCGGACACTCTTGCCGCGGATCAGGCGTCGCACCAGGTCGACGTGCGCCTGTTCGAGAGGGGTCAGGTCGATGTCGCGCAGCAGCCGATAGAGGGTGTCGGCGTGTGGCAGGGTCTCGATCTCCGGGAACAGCAGGTGCAGGTTGGCCAGGAACTGCGGACGGGTCATTTCGCGGTTGCTCTCGCGCCGGGAGGCGAACTGAAAGACGAACATCAGCAGACCCCAGAGCAAGAGCACGGTCAGCTTGTGCTGGCGCTTCCTGGGGTCTCTCGGGTCGGGAATTTGTTCCAGCTGACCGAGCAAGGCCGGCAGCTCTTTGCGCAGGAGGCGCGTCTGTTTGCTCACGGCGTCCTCGCGGGCTTCCCTTTCTTCGGCGAGGGTCGCGAAGGTCGAGCATCGGTTGGGCAAGGGCGCGGGAGCGGGGGGCCTTTGTCCCATCGCGCACCGTTTCGCGTTCAAGGCCTTCTCCTGCCGTCTCTTGTTGCCGCGTTCCTCCCGGAGGCCGGCACGCGTCGGACGACGGCAGGGTTTGCTCATGGCCGGGAGATCCCGGTTACGCCGCACAACCGGTCGCGACCATCGCTGCCAAGCGGCTTGACCCACACTTGGCGGGGCGTGCTGTGATAGGACCGGCCCGGACGGGCCAGCCCGCGTCCACTGGTCTCTCCGAGCCATTGCCAACCGGCAGCCCGGTAGCAGGTGCCGGCATGGTGTCGCGGGTCGACGAAGCTTTCCAGCAGCAGCGGCTCGAAGCCCCAATGTTCGAGCCAGTCCGCACGGGCACGACGCGCGAGTTGCCCGAGCACCTGACTGGCCAGATGCGGCACCCGGACGTGCGGGAAGATCAGGAAGCGGCTGTTGTTGAGCACCCGTGGCAGGTTCTGGCGCCGGGCCTGAGCCGTCCAGCCGATCCAGGCGTCGCGCACGGCCACCGCCCGCGCCGCACCGGACAACAGGACGCAACCGAGCCGCAACTCACCCGCCGTGATGAAGTAGCGCAGCCGATAGCCGAAGGCGCCCTGGAAACCCAGCGGGTGCCAGCGCGCCATCAGATCATCCCAGTGCGTCGCCAAGGCGGTGTCGCGGATCACTTCCAGGCGGACCGGGGCAAGGGCCGACAGCGTACAGTCCACCGGTGACTCTTCGACCAACGGCTCGACGACGGCACGGGGTGGCATCGAACGGCGTCGCGGCGAGGGTCTCGGTGTGGGCAGGACAAGCAAGCCGGCCGCCTGCAAACGCTTCAGGAACTCCAGGCAGGCGTCGATCTTCGCCGTCCCCGTCAGCGTCACCCAGCCCAGGTGTTCGCACAGCGTCGCCGCCAGTTCCCTGCGTGCCAAGCCAGGCAGCCACGCCACCGTCGCGCAGACCTCGGCTACCTCCTGCGCACTGAACTCCCGACCGCAGTGCACCCAATCGCTCGATGTCATCACGTCCATCGCAGAACCTTCACCAGAAACGCAGAGCCGTTAGCTCAAGACTATTCTGCCAAAGGCCTCAGATATTGTCTAGCCCCCCTTTGCGAAAGTCTTATTTTGCGGTTGCCGCCAAACCTGGCTACGACTGCGTTTCGATGGTCATGCTTCAGGGCTGACAACCTGCAAGCCCGACAGTTGGTAACCGACATCCGTCCCGCAACACTTTCAGCCTCTCGATGCTTCCTTCGATATCAATACAACTAATTGATACGATGAGATTTTTTATCCGCAACAGTGACTAGAGCGGCGTCACCAACTGCCGCCTTACTCGCTCGATCGTGCCGAACGATCGTCCTTGTCACGTGCCGTCAGCGCCAGCAGCAGGAAAAAGCAGCCCATCACGACCGCGGCAGTGCCGGCCTGCAGCAGCGTCGTCAATTGAAAGTTGCCCATATAGTAATGTCCGGAGAGGCGTGCGGCCCCAGCGACGATGCACAGCAGCAAGCCGCCCAATCCAGCGGCACGTCCCAACAGCAACAGAAGAGCATTCATGCTTACCCCCATTATTCTCGAAAAAATCGTGGTCTTCCTGCCGCCTGGGAACCGGTAGTGGTGCTTCAGCAACAGATGTTACTTGCCTGGAAGAGGCTGGCAAGGAAACAAGGCCTGCCCGGATTGTAAGCGAGAGTCGCGCCGGGACAAACACCGTTCCTGTAGCGGACAACAACTCGCGAGTCTCTCTGTGCTATACAGCGATCTGCGGAGAACGTCTCGCGCAGCGCGGCCTGCCTTCACTCTCTGGCTCTGGCGCCGGGGCTCCTGCTACCGCCAGGCGACAGATGAAGGGGGATGCCGGCGGCTTGCTGCGGCACGCAGGTTACGGCCACCAGCGTCGTCCACCGTAGACAGGCACCCGAACGCAAGCCGCATCGACCACCAACCACCGTACGGAGGGCTGATGAACAACAACGATACGCAACGTACCGAGAACCCGGCAAGCCGCTTTCCGACCATCCGGCCGGTAGCGCCCGCGGCCATCCTCGGCTGGCTGCGGGCCGGCTGGCAGGATTGTCGTCAGGGAGGGCTGGCCAGCCTTTTCTACGGCGCGTGTTTTGCCGCTGCCGGATGGCTGATGCAGATGGTTTTTGCCAAAGCCTATGCCCTGTTCGCGGGACTCACGACAGGCTTCCTGTTGCTCGGCCCTTTTCTGGCGCTAGGACTCTACGACCTGAGTCGGCGCATCGAACACGGCGAACCACCGCAACTCGCCCCGACCCTCGCTGCCTGGCGCCAGAACCTGGCCAACGTCGGCCTCTTCGCCGCCGTTCTGGCGGTGGTGCTGCTGGTCTGGGCACGCGCGTCGATCGTTGTTTTTGCGCTCTTCTTCGCCGGCGGATTGCCAACTTTCGCGGACGTCGTGCGCACTGTCCTGACTTTCGAGCAAGCGGACTTCGCGCTCGTCTATTTTGCCGTCGGGGGCTTCTTTGCAACCTTCGTCTTCGCCATCAGTGTGGTCGCCTTGCCACTGATGCTCGATCGCAAGACCGATGCGATCACCGCGGCGATCGCCAGCCTCGTCGCCTGCGGCCGCAACCCCGGAACGATGCTGCTCTGGGCAGCGTGTATCGTGGTCCTGGTGAGCATGGGCTTCGCGACCTTGTTCTTCGGCCTGATCGTGACCATGCCTCTGGTCGGGCACGCGACCTGGCACGCCTATCGGGATCTGGTTGACCACGACGACTCACCGGAGCAAGGGAACAGGCACTGAGCCACGCGACCACGGAGCAATGTCGCGCCGCCTGTTCGGCTACTCCGGCAAAGCGTTCAGCTGGTACATGCTTTCCAGGCGTGGACCCGGCTTGGCCAGAAAGCCGAACCAGCGGTCGTAGATGCCGTAGATCTCGCGACTGCGCGAGAGCCTGGCCAGTTCACGATTCACCGCCAGGCGGAAGTCGGCATCATTGCGGCGCATCATCAAGGCGTAAGGCTCATAGGAGAAGGTCTCCGGACCCAGCGACCAGTCGTTCTGATTGCCCGAGTCAAGCGCGAGCCCGATCAGCAGGGATCGATCCGAGGCGTAGGCATCGACCTGTTCCCTGACCATCGCCGCAATCCCTTGCTGGTGGTCGCTGACCTTGACCAACTGCGCATCCAGTTTGTACTGTTTGAGAACCTGGGCGATGATCCGCTCGGTCGTCGTACCGGCGGCGACGGCAATTTTCCTGCCGGCCAGGTCGTCGAGCCGCTTGATGCCCGCGATCCGGCGTGACAGGTACGCTGCGCCATCGACGAAGGTCGGCAGGCTGAAGTCGACTTCCTGCATACGCGCCAGCGAGCTGGTCGTTGAACCGCATTCGAGATCGATCTCGCCGGACTTGAGTTTGGCGATACGGTTTTCCGGGGTGACTGCAACCCACTGCAACTGCAGTTCCTCCAGACCCAGCTGCTTGACGATCGCTGCCGCCACCCGGGTACACAAGTCCACCGAATAACCCCAGGGCTGGTTATCGTCGCCGGTATAGGAGAAAGGGATCGATGTCTCGCGATAACCGAGGGCAATCGCTTGCGCAGCCCTGATCTTGTCTAGTGTACCGGCAGCGTGCGCCGGCGTGACCAGGCACAGGCCTACGGTCGTCGAGGCCAATAGAATCCAGCGACGCAGTCTCATACGATTTCTCCCCAACGGTCATGGATTTGTCAGATACCCCGGATGATGAAAGCCATGACCGTTTCCCTCACCCCCGGCCCCTCTCCCGCCTGCGGGCGAGGGGAAATTCGTCAGTCGCTGGCGCGACTTTCACAGCAAACGTGACTTCTCCACGGGCGATGATTTTGACCGATGTACGGCAATTTGGAAATCGCTTTACGGGATAAAGCTATACTGCACGGCCACTCGCGAGGAAACCACCGATCATGAACCACCAGATTCCCGCCATCGCCCTGCTCCTGGCATCCATCCTGACCGCCATCCCCGCGCACGCGGAAACCACCCGCTACCGCGGCTTCTGCGATGCTTCCGCGGCCGTCGCACTCGGCCCCAGACACTTCGTCGTGGCCGACGACGATCGCGATATCCTGACCATCTACCCACTCGACAAGCCGGACGCGACGGCGAGCGTCGACCTGGGCGAATACCTCGGCAATCGCCAGGGCAGGGACAAGGCGAGAAAGTCGGACATCGAGGGCGCCGCGCGCATTGGCAACCGCATCTACTGGATTGCCTCACATGCGCGCAACAGCAAGGGCAAGTTCCAGGAGGAACGGCAACGGCTATTTGCCACCGAGGTAGTGGACAGTGCTGCCGGTCCGACCCTGAAGGCGGCGACCTCGCCACCCTACCCACGCCTGCTGCAAGACCTGGCCAAAGACGCCCGCTTTGCCTCCCTCACCGCGGCCAGCACCTTGCCACCGGAAGCCCCAGGTGGCCTGAACATCGAAGGCCTTGCCGCAACACCCGACGGGCAACTGCTGATCGGCTTCCGCAATCCACTCTCAGCAGGCAAGGCCTTGCTACTGCCGCTGAAGAACCCTGCGGCGGTTCTCGACCAGGCCGCTTCGCCGGTTTTCGGTGACCTCGTCGCCCTCGACCTCGGTGGCAGGGGCATTCGCAGCATCGAATTCATTGCATCGCGCTTCGTGATCGTCGCCGGGCCGTTTGACAACGGCAAGGGCAGCGGCAAAGGCTTTGCCCTCTACACCTGGTCCGGCAAAGGGACTGATGCGCCGCAGCGTGTCAAGGAAGTGGACTTCGGCGGACTCCACCCGGAGGCACTCTTCGCCACTGGCGGCCGCAACGAGATCACTGTTCTCAGCGACGACGGCAACGACAGCTGCAAGGACCAGAATCTGCCGGCCAGCGGAAAGTCGTTTCGTGGCCTTTCCGTTACCTTGCCGGAACCCGGCCAGCGTCGCTGATCTCGCCAACCCTGGCGAAGCCGTACTACGACCAGGCGGCCAGGAACTCCTGCCAGTGCGGTTTGCCGATCCGCTCCAGTTCAGCGCGCACGAAGGCCATCTCGGCATCGTATTCGGCACGTGCGAACTCGCCGCGCATCAGGCGGAAGCGCACCGCGACGAGATAGGTGTTGAGCGCGTCGGTTTCGCAATAGTTTCGATTTCTGCAATCCTGCCCGCTTGCCAGGCTCCCCAGACCTTGCTGCCGTCCATGCCGAGTTTGCCCGGGAAACCGATCAGCTTGGCCAGTTCGTCAAGCGGCACACTGGCCCGCGGCTGATACATCGCCAGCAGGTCCATGAGGTCGAGGTGGCGCGTGTGGTAGCGGCTGATGTAGTTGTTCCACTTGAACTCGCGGCTGTCCGGGTAGTCCCCGTCGCCAAGGTCCCAGTAACGCGGTGCGACCAGTCCGTGCATCAGCCCGCGATAGTGCAGGACCGGCAAATCAAAACCACCGCCGTTCCAGGACACGATCTGCGGCGTGAATTTCTCGACGCCGTCGAAGAATCGTTGAATGATCTCGGCTTCGCCCTGCTCGGGCTCGGCCAGCGACCAGACGCGGAAATCCTTGCCAACGCGTAGTGCGCAGGAAATCACCACCACCCGCTGCAGATGCAGCGGCAGGAAGTCATTGCCGCTGGCCGCGCGCCGCTGCTGAAAAGCCAGTTCGGCGACCTCGGCGTCGGACAGCGTCTGATCGAGCGCATGCAGCCTGCGCAAGCCCTCGACGTCCGGGACGGTTTCAATGTCAAAGGCGAGGACCGGCCGCATCGTGCACCCTCAGGCCGGAAAGACCCCGGTCGACAGATAACGGTCACCGCGGTCGCAGACGATACTGACGATGGTCGAGTTTTCGAGTTCGCCGGCCAGGCGCAGGGCGACGACCAGCGAGCCACCGGAAGAGATGCCGGCAAAGATTCCCTCTTCGCGGGCCAGGCGGCGAGTCATTTCTTCCGCCTCCTCCTGCGAGACCGACTCCACGCGATCCACGCGCGTTCGGTCAAAAATCTTCGGCAGGTAGGCTTCCGGCCATTTGCGAATGCCGGGGATCTGCGAACCGTCTTCGGGCTGGCAGCCGACGATGCAAACGCCGGGGTTCTGCTCCTTGAGGTAGCGAGAAACCCCCATGATCGTCCCGGTCGTGCCCATGCTGCTGACGAAATGCGTGATCCGTCCCGCCGTCTGGTGCCACAGTTCCGGGCCAGTCCCTTCGTAGTGCGCCAACGGGTTGTCCGGGTTGGCGAACTGGTCGAGGATGATACCGCGACCCTCGTTGCGCATGCCCTCGGCGACGTCACGCGCAAGTTCCATGCCGCCATCCTTGGGCGTCAACACCAGTTCGGCGCCGAAGGCACGCATCGTCTGGCGTCGTTCGACACTCTGATTTTCCGGCATCACCAGGATCATCCGGTAGCCACGCACGGCAGCGGCCATCGCCAGGGCAATGCCGGTATTGCCGGAAGTGGCCTCGATCAGCGTGTCACCGGGCTTGATCTCGCCACGTGTCTCGGCACGCGAGATCATCGACAAGGCCGGGCGATCCTTCACCGACCCGGCCGGGTTATTACCCTCCAGCTTGGCCAGTACGAGGTTGCCACGCGCGTCGCTGGCCGCCCCCGGCAAGCGCTTGAGACGCACCAGCGGGGTACCTCCGACGTAGTCCTCCAGCGTCTTATCCATGCCGGCTCAACCATTCCACGTACTGCGCGACACCTTCCTCGACGCCGGCAAACGGTGCATCGTAGCCCGCCTTGCGCAGCCTCGACAGATCGGCCTCGGTGAAACTCTGATACTTGCCCCGGAGGTCATCGGGAAACGGAATGTATTCGATCAAACCCTGCTCCACCAGTTCGCCAAGCGGCAGCGCCGCGTCGCCTGCAAGCGCACGGCAGCCATTGACGGTGGCCATCGAAAGCTCGTTGAAGGTCTGTGCGCGGCCCGTGCCGACGTTGAAAATGCCTGATTTCTCCGGATGATCGAGGAAAAACAGGTTGACGCGAACGACGTCGCCGACATGCACGAAATCACGTCGCTGCTCGCCATCGCCATAACCATCACAACCCCGAAACAGCCTGACCTTGCCCTGGCTGCGGAACTGATGGTAATGATGAAACGCCACCGAAGCCATGCGTCCCTTGTGCGACTCACGCGGACCATAGACATTGAAGTAGCGAAAGCCGACGACCTGCGAGTTGAACGAGCCGGCGACCGCGAGGCGCTGTCGGACGATCTGATCGAAGAGGAACTTTGAATAGCCGTAGACGTTCAGCGGCGCCTCGTGCGCCCGTTCTTCCCGGAACACGCCACCGCCGCCGTAGGTTGCCGCACTCGACGCGTAAAGCAGCGGCACCTCCTGGTCGATGCACCAGTCGAGCAACGCCGACGAGTAGCGGTAGTTGTTTTCCATCAGGTAGCGCCCGTCGCTCTCGGTCGTATCGGAGCATGCACCCTGGTGAAAAACGGCATCGACGTCACCATCGAAGTCGCCGGCGATCAGGCGGTCGAGGAATTCCTCCTTGTCGATGTAATCCGCGATGTCACAATCGACGAGGTTCCGGAACTTGTCGGCACGGGTCAGGTTGTCGACCGCAATGATCTTTCGTACGCCGCGCTCATTGAGCGCCTTGACGAGGTTCGAACCAATGAAGCCGGCAGCGCCGGTAACGATCATGTACATCCCTTACCTCACTTCATTGCTGCGGCGAGTTCTTCGCGACTGACCACCGCCGTGCCGAGCTTGCCCACCACCACGCCTGCGGCGATGTTCGCCACATGCACCGCGTCCTGCCAACTGGCGCCACACGCGAGCATCACCGCGAGGGTGGCAATGACCGTGTCGCCGGCGCCGGAAACGTCGAACACCTCTCTCGCCACGGCCTTTTCGTGCAGCGCGCCCGCCGCGTGAAAGAGCGACATCCCTTCCTCGCTGCGGGTGACCAGCAGGGCCTCCAGCGCCAAGCCGCGGCGCAGTACCTCGGCCTTGCGCGCGAGATCCTCGTCATCCTTCCAGCGACCGACCACTTCCCGCAATTCGGCGCGGTTCGGGGTCACAATGGTCGCTCCGGCATACTTCGAGAAATCGTCCCCCTTCGGGTCAACCAGGACTTTCTTGCCGGCTGCCCGCGCCAGACGGATCATTTCGCCGATGTGCGTCAAGCCACCTTTGCCATAGTCGGAAAGGATCACCGCGTCGCAGTCCAGCAGACGGGATTCAAACTCGAACAGTTTGGCGCGCAACACCTCGTGCGAGGGTGCCGTCTCGAAATCGATACGCAGCAACTGCTGCTGCCGGCCAATCACGCGCAGCTTGACGGTCGTGCTGATCGCCGGGTCAAGGTGCAGGCTGACATCGATGCCACTCGCCGTCAACAGGCGCTGCAGGCTACGCCCCGCCTCGTCTTCGCCGACAACCGACAACAGGGCAACGCGTGCGCCCAGAGCGGCCACGTTGCGCGCCACGTTGGCGGCGCCGCCCGGGCGCTCTTCGCTGCGCCCGACCTTGACCACCGGCACCGGCGCCTCGGGCGAAATGCGGGCCACCTCGCCAAACCAGTAACGGTCGAGCATCACGTCGCCGACGATGAGCAGACGTGCGGCCGACAGGTCAGCGAGGTGCATCGCTGCGGGGCTCGGCAAGGCGGAAGATGATACGCGGACAGCGCCTGTAGCGCACGTCACGCAGGACGACTGGCAAGCTGGATCTCCTAAGGTGTCAGATCGAATTCTTCCGTCCGTTTTGGCGAATAGGTCTCCCAACCGCCGCAAGCCGGACAGCGCCAATAGAACTGGCGCGCCTTGAAACCGCAATTATCGCATCGATAGCGAGCCAGGCGGCGCGTGTAGCCCTGCACGATACCCTTGGCCAGATCCAGATCCGGCCGATTCTCGGGTGCCGTAACCAACAGTCTGGCCTCCAGCAATTTGTCGAATCCAAGCAGTGTCGGATTGCGCTTCAGCTCATCGCGAACCAGCTTGTACGCCGCCTCGGGCCCATCGCCCTCGAGCACCAGCTGGAACACCACGTCCAGCAGGTCCAGGGAAGGATAGTGTTCCAGGTAACCGCGCAACAACTGCAGTCCCTCTTCGCGTCGATCCAGTTTTCGGAAGGCGTCGAGCAAACGCTGCGCGACCAGCGCCAGATAAGGGGGATCCTGCTGTTCGATGCGCTGCCACGTTTCGATCGCCGCAAGCAGTTGGTCCTGTTGAAACTGAATGTCCCCAAGGAGCAGGCTGGCACGAACGCATTTGCGGTTGCGCTCGAATGCGGTCTGCAGGTAAACCGCTGCCAGATCGCGCCGCGAGCGCATGATTTCCGCCGCCGCCAGTTCGCAGTAGTACTCGGCGATTTCCCGGTGTGAGGCGAAGTCGGGAAGTTCCGAAGCGATCGCGATCGCCTTCTCCCAGTCCTTCTCAAGCTGATAAATTTCGAGCAGGTTGCGTTTCGCGTCTTCGGCCAGATCCGAATCGCGCAGTTTGTCGAAGATTTCCTCGGCGCGGTCGAGCAACCCGGCCTTGAGATAGTCCTGCCCCAGTTCAGCAAGCGCCTGCAGTTTCAGATCCTGCGGAAGATCATCACGCCCGACGAGATTCTGGTGCATGCGGATGGCGCGCTCGGTTTCTCCGCGGCGGCGGAACAGGCTGCCGAGAGCAAAATGCAGTTCGATGGTCTGCGGATCCACCTGGACGGCTTCGACAAACGCCTCGATCGCACGATCCGGCTGCTCGTTGAGCAGGAAGTTCAGTCCCTGAAAATACGAACGCGGGAGCGCCCTGGATTCCTTGACCAGATGCCGGATGTCGACCCGTGCCGCTGCCCATCCCAAGCCGAAGAATAGCGGGAAGAGCAGTAGTTGCCAGTATTCGAACTCGATCATGCACTCAACTCTGTGGTTTCAGGCGACGCCCGAACCGCTCTCCGGGCGGCTTCAGGTCTGGCGTTCCTGACTTGCCGATCCCCCTCGCCCGCACCTCCAGATTCGGGCTGGCCAAGGCACGCATCAATCACCTTTCAACAAGAAGCGGGCGCCACCTCGCCGCCCGCAACCCGCCACACGGTCTGAGCTCTCAGATCGATTCCGGCGAGCCATCGACGCGCTCCCGCAATTCCTTCCCGGCCTTGAAATGCGGCACCCACTTTTCCGGGACGTCAACTTTTTCACCGGATTTCGGATTGCGGCCGACACGCGGTGGCCGGTAGTTCAGGGCAAAACTCCCGAAGCCGCGAATCTCGATGCGGTCACCTTTGGACAAAGCCTCGGCCATCGCATCGAGAATCATCTTTACCGACAAATCCGCATCTTTGGCGACCAGTTGAGGGAAACGCCCAGCCAGTTGAGCGATGAGATCCGACTTGGTCATCCTCCTCGGACCCTATTGGGGATTGTTGAGCTTGGCTTTGAGCAAGGCACCCAGATTCGTCGTCCCCGAACTGGCGCTACTGTCGGCAGAAAACTTCTGCATCGCCTCTTGCTGCTCGGCCTGCTCCCGGGCCTTGATCGACAGGCTGATCGAGCGCGTCTTGCGATCCACATTGATGATCATCGCTTCGATGCGGTCACCTTCCTTATACACCTTGGTCAGGTCGTCGATACGATCACGCGACACTTCCGAGGCCCGCAGGTAGGCTTCGATGTCACCCTCCAGAATCACCACCGCACCACGCGCATCAACCGACTTGACCACCCCGCGGGCGATGCTGTTCTTGTCGTGTGTCGCGATGTAGCTGGTATAGGGGTCGCCATCAAGCTGCTTGATCCCCAGAGAGATCCGCTCCTTGTCGGTATCGATCGCCAGAACCACCGCATCGACCTCGTCACCCTTCTTGAAGTTGCGAATCGCCTCTTCGCCGGGCAGGGACCACGACAAGTCGGACAGATGCACCAGACCGTCGATGCCACCGGGCAGGCCGATGAACACACCAAAGTCGGTAATCGACTTGATCGCCCCGCGCACGCGGTCGCCCTTCTTGTAGTTCATCGAGAAGTCGTCCCACGGGTTGGCAGCGCACTGCTTCATACCCAGGGAGATGCGGCGGCGATCTTCGTCGATCTCGAGGATCATCACCTCGACCTCGTCGCCCAACTGCACGACCTTCGAGGGGTGAACGTTCTTGTTGGTCCAGTCCATCTCGGAGACATGCACCAGGCCTTCGATGCCCTGCTCGATCTCGACAAAGGCACCGTAGTCGGTGAGATTGGTGACCTTGCCGAAAAGGCGTGTCGTCGGCGGATAGCGGCGCGAGATGCCGACCCAGGGGTCTTCGCCCAACTGCTTGAGGCCGAGCGAGACGCGGTTCTTTTCCTGGTCGAACTTGAGGATCTTGGCCTGGACTTCGTCGCCGACGGCCAGCACTTCCGAGGGGTGACGCACCCGGCGCCATGCCAGGTCGGTAATGTGCAGCAGGCCATCGATACCACCCAGGTCGACGAAGGCGCCGTAGTCGGTGATGTTCTTGACCACCCCCTTGACGATGCTGCCTTCCTTGAGAGCCGCGAGCAGCGCATCGCGCTCTTCGCCGACGCTCGCTTCGAGAACGGCACGGCGCGAGACCACCACGTTGTTGCGCTTGCGGTCGAGCTTGATGACCTTGAATTCGTAAGTCTTGCCTTCGTACGGCGTGGTGTCCTTGACCGGGCGCATGTCGACCAGCGAGCCTGGCAGGAAGGCGCGGACACTGTTGGTCATCACCGTCAGCCCCCCCTTGACCTTGCCGGTAATGGTGCCGGTGACGAGCGATCCGTCGTTCAGAGCCTGCTCGAGCGCATTCCACGCAGCGACACGTTTGGCACGGTCGCGCGACAGACGAGTTTCACCGAAACCGTTCTCGAGCTGTTCGATGGCCACCTGGACGAAATCGCCGACCTTGACTTCAAGTTCGCCCTTGTCGCTCAGGAATTCATCAATTTCAATGTAGCTCTCGGACTTGAGACCGGCATTGACCACCACAAAGTTCTGGTCGATGCGCACGACTTCCGCAGTGATGACCTCTCCGGGACGCATTTCCTGACGCCCGAGGCTCTCTTCGAAAAGTTCGGCAAAGCTTTCTTGCATGGAGGGATTGGCTGACATATGTGTTGAGTTACCTAACCGCAATACTGCGGGGTGAGTTGAAAACGATCACCAGTCCCGGCCACTCCGGAAACCTCACCCACACGGGAAGGAAGGACACTGCCCCGGCAGACCCTGCTGCAAGCTGCGGTCATGCCGAACGACAGGTCGAACTGGTGACACCTCTGGCAAACGGCGGTTGCCGTTCACCCTACTTTCGGAACCTTGTTGACCCAGTCCAGCACCTGTGCCACCGCTGTTTCGATGGTCAGGCTCGTCGTGTCGAGCAATTCAGCATCCGCACTCTGCTGCATCGGAGCGACGCTACGTTGGCTATCCCGTTCGTCGCGCTCGCGCAGATCCAGCGAGAGGGCTGCAATACTAGCAGCCATTCCTTTTTCGATCAACTGCTTATGACGCCTGCTGGCGCGCATCTCGACGCTGGCGGTGAGGAAGATCTTGGTCAGGGCGTCGGGAAACACCACCGAGGCCATGTCGCGACCATCGGCGACCAGTCCGGGTGGCCGCCGGAAAGCCCGCTGCCGGAACAGCAGCGCGGCCCGCACGGCGGGAAGCGCGGCCACTCGCGAGGCGGCGGCGGAGATTTCCTCGCTACGGATGGCGTCGGAAACCTCTTCGCCGGACAGCGTGATCGACGCCCCGGCGAATACGACATCCAGGTCAGCGGCGATGGCCGCCACCCCGGCTTCGTCATCGACGCCGATCCCTGCCCGCCCGGCAGCCAGCGCGGTCAGGCGGTACAAGGCGCCGGAATCGAGGTAGTGCCAGCCCAGCGCCTGGGCGACGCGCGTGGCAATCGTTCCCTTTCCGGAAGCCGAGGTGCCATCGATGGCAATCACCGGCACGCCCTGGCTGACCTCGGCAAAGCGCGCGAAGTAGTCGGGAAAGGTCTTGCCCACGCTCTGCGGGTCGTTGATGCGCAAGGGCGTGCCGAGCGCCGCCAGCGAGAAGCACATGGCGATGCGGTGGTCGTCGTAGGTGTCGATCGCAGCCGGATGCAGGAACTGCCCGGCGCCTGGCGGGTGGACGCGAATGAAATCGTCACCGGCCTCGACACGCACGCCGAGCTTGCGCAACTCGGTGGCCATCGCGGCGATGCGGTCGGTTTCCTTGACGCGCCAACTGGCAATGTTGCGCAAGGTGGTCGGCCCCACCGCAAACAGGGCGGTGGTCGCCAGCGTCATGGCCGCGTCCGGGATGTGATTGCAATCGAGGCTGATGCCGCGCAGCGTTCCCGTTCCGGCGACCGGCGCCGAGGCCTCGATCCAGTTGTCGCCCGACGAGACTTGCGCGCCCATCGCTGCCAATGCCTCGGTAAAACGCACATCGCCCTGGATCGAGTCCAGACCAACCCCCTCGACACGCAGCGGCCCGCCGCCAATCGCGCCGAGGGCCAGAAAATACGACGCCGACGAGGCATCGCCCTCGACATGCACCACCCCTGGCGAGCGATAGCCGCTGTCCGCCGGCACGGTGAAGCGCCGCCAGCCGTCGCGCCGCACATGAACGCCGAAACGTGCCATGCTCGCCAGCGTGATCTCGACGTAAGGTTTGGAGATCAGTTCCCCGATCACCTCCACGGTGGTTTCGACACCGAGCAACGGCAGCGCCATCAGCAGGCCGGTCAGGAACTGACTCGATACGTCACCGCGCAGACTGACCACGCGTCCCGGCAGCAGCGCCGGTGGACGAATGGCCAGAGGGGGAAAGCCTTCACTCCCCAGGTAGCTGATGTCGGCACCGAGTTGACGCAACGCATCGACGAGGTCGCCGATCGGACGTTCGTGCATGCGGGCGACGCCGGCCAGTCGATAGTGTCCGCCGGCCAGAGCCAGCACCGCGGTCAGCGGCCGGAAAGCGGTACCCGCATTGCCCAGAAAGAGCTCGCTCGCGCGGACCGGGAAGCGTCCGGCGACCCCGCTGATGCACCATCTGTTGCCGGCCCCCGGCTCGACACCGACGCCGAGGGTTCGGAGCGCGTCGAGCATGCGCGCCGTATCGTCGGATAGCAGCAGGTCGCGCACCTCGGTCTCGCCCGCCGCCAGCGCGGCCAGCAGCAGAACCCGATTGGAGATACTCTTCGAACCGGGCAGGCGAACCGTCCCGCGTGCCGAAAGCAGTTGCGGCAGGTCGATGAAGTCCGCGCTCATTCGCCTGCCCTGCTCTCGGCCCACGCACGCCGTGCGGTCCTGGCAACATTGAAGGTCGCTTCCAGGCTGGCCCCGTCGGAACGCTGCAGGGCATCCCGCAACTCGTCGAGCTGAGTCCGGTAATGGTCGAGTTCGGCGAGCAAGGCCGTCCGGTTGGCCAGGCAGATGTCGCGCCACATCTCCGGGTGGCTGGCGGCGATGCGCGTGAAGTCGCGAAAGCCGCTGGCCGCAAAGGCGAAGAGCAGGTCGCGGTTGTCGCGCCGCGCCAGTTCATGCACCAGCGCGAAGGCCAGCAGGTGCGGCAGGTGGCTGACCGCCGCAAACACCTGATCGTGCTCGGCCGCGCTCAACTCCCGGATCACTGCGCCACAACACTCCCACGCCGAACGTACGCGGGCAATGCTCTGCGGACTGTTTTCCGGCAAGGGCGTCAGTACCACCTGCTTCTGGCAATAGAGATCGGCCCGCGCCGCGAGTGCTCCACTGTTTTCGGCGCCGGCGATGGGATGCGCGGGAACGAACTGCCCGAGCCGGCCGGCAAAGTGCAGGCGCGCGGCGGCAACGACGTCCCCCTTGGTGCTGCCGGCGTCCGTGACCACCGTCTGCGGCCCCAGGCAGGGGGCGACGCGGGCCATGATTTCCGGGGTCGTGCCGACCGGCGTGGCGATCAGCACCAGATCGGCGTCCGACACCTCCTGCCCGACATTGAAACCGGCGCGGTCGAGAATGCCGAGTTCAAGCGCCTGCGTCAGCGAACCCAAGCGACGCCCGAAACCGACGACCTCGCCGGCCTGCCCGGCGGCCTTGAGCGCCAGGGCGAAGGAGCCTCCAATCAGGCCGACGCCGAAAACGACGACCTTGCCGAACAGCGGCGTGTCGCTCACGCCAGGAACCCGGCGCAACGGTTCATAGCGACCCCTCGAGCGCGGCCAGGAAGCGCGCGCATTCGCTTTCGGTACCGATCGTCACGCGCAGCCATTCCGGCATGCCATAGGCCGCGATCGGGCGAACGATCACGCCCTGCTTGAGCAGCTTCTGGTTGACCCGCGGTGCGTCGGCGACTCTGAAGGTCACGAAGTTGCCATGCGAGGGAATGTGCGTGCAGCCGAGCCGCTTCAGTCCGGCCACGATCTGCTCCATGCCCGCCCGGTTCAGCGCGTAGCTGGTGGCGACGAACTGGTGATCGTCGAGCGCGGCCGCGGCCGCGGCGAGCGCCAGATTGTTGCAGTTGAAAGGCTGCCGGACGCGATTCACGAGATCGGCGATCTCGGCCGAGGTCAGCGCATAGCCGACGCGCAGGCCCGCCAGGCCGTAGATCTTGGAGAAGGTGCGGGTAATCACCAGATTCGGCATCGTCGCCAGCCAGGCGGTGGTGTCCACGCGCTCGGCGGGAGGCAGGTACTCGTTGTAGGCCTCGTCGAGCACGACGATGACATCTTCCGGAAGCGACTGCAGAAACGTCCGGAGTTGCGGATACGGCACGAAGGTGCCGGTCGGGTTGTTGGGGTTGGCAATCCACAGCAGCCGCGTATCGGGCCTGATCGCCGCCCGCATCGCATCGAGGTCATGGCCGTGATCGCGCGCGGCGACGGCAATCGGCTCGCCGCCGGCGGCCAGCGTGGCCAGCGGATAAACGGCAAAGGCGTACTGCGCAAAAATCGCCGAACGGCCCGGCGCCAGAAAGACGCGGGCGACCAGATCGAGCACGTCGTTCGAGCCGTTACCGAGGACGATCTGTTCCACCCCCAGGCCGGTGCGTTCGGCCAGCGCCTGCTTGAGCGCGAAATCGTCCGGGTAACGCGCCAGCCCGCCGATCGCCTCATGAACGGCCGCGCGTGCTTTGGGACTCATGCCCAATGGATTCTCGTTGGAGGCCAGCTTGACGATCTGCTCGACGGCAAGACCCATCTCGCGTGCCAGCTGGGTGATCGGCTTGCCCGGCTGATAGGGCGAAATGGCCCGGATATACGGTAGCGACTGCTCGTGAATTGCCATCAGCGATCCTCGAAAAGACCCGTCCGCTCAGAAGGCGGCCATCGGATAGGAGCCCAGCAGCTTCAGGTAGGGTGCGCGGCGGGCGAGCTCGACGAGCGCCGTCCGAACCGGCGCATCGTCGCTGTGGCCGTCGATATCGACGAAGAAAACGTATTCCCAAAGCGTATGCCGTGCCGGCCGCGACTCCAGCCGGGTCATCGAAACTCCGGCATCGGACAGCGGCGCCAGCAATTTGCCGAGGGCGCCGGTCTGGTTGTGCGCCGACATCACCAGCGAGGTCTTGTCACGCCCCGAAGGCCCGGCATCGTGGCGGCCCAGGACGACGAAGCGGGTGGTGTTGTTCGGTTCGTCCTCGATGTTGCTCGCCAGTTCGGGCAGATGGTAGCGCTCGGCCGCCGCCTGGCCGGCAATCGCCGCGGCCCCCGCCTCGGCGGCGGCGAGCTGCGCGGCCTGGGCGTTGCTCCCGACCGGGATGCGCTGCGCCAAAGGCAGCGAGCGGTTCAGCCACTCGTGGCATTGCGCCAGCGACTGCGCGTGGGAATAAACCTTCTTCACCGCGCCAAGGGAAAGCTCGTTCGACAGCAGGTGCTGGTGGATGCGCAGCAGCACCTCGCCGCAGATCTTGAGCGGCGTCGTCAGCAGCAGATCGAGGGTGCGTCCAATGGCGCCTTCGGTCGAGTTTTCGATCGGGACCACCGCGTAGTCGGCATGACAGGCCTCGACTTCGCGGAAGACATCGTCGATCGAGATCTGCGGCATCAAGCGTGCCGCGTGTCCGAAGTGCTTGGTTGCGGCGCCTTCCGAGAAGGTGCCGAGCGGCCCCAGGAAGGCGATGCCCAGCGGCTGTTCGAGCGACAGGCAGGCCGACATCACTTCCCGGAAAAACCAGGTCACACTCTCGTTCGACAAGGGTCCGCGGTTGCTTCCCTGAATCCGCTGCAGGACCTGCGCCTCACGCTCCGGGCGGTAGATGAAGCCGGCCTCACCGTGGCGCGCCTTGATCTCTCCGACTTGCTGCGCATATCTGGCCCGCTGATTCAGCAACTCCAGCAACTGCCCGTCGAGCGCGTCGATCTGCTGCCTGACGACAGAGAGTTCGCGCAGGAGATCGTCGTTCATCGCCGCCTGCCCACAGCGCACGACCGGACGGTCGCCAGACCGGCGGTCCGCCGCACGGCGAGCATCGATCGACCAGGCATCATTCGCCGCCCGGGTCGGCTTCGGGCGTCTCGGCCAACGACTGCCCGGGTGACTCGGCTTCGTCTTCGGTCTCGATGACTTTTTCCAGACCGGCAAGCTTTTCGCCGGCGTCGAGGGCGATCAGCGTCACCCCCTGGGTGGCTCGACCGAGTTCGCGAATCTCGCGCACGCGCGTGCGGATCAGCACCCCGCCGGTGGTGATCAGCATGATTTCGTCGTCATCACGTACCAGCCGGGCGGCCACCACCTTGCCGTTGCGCTCACTGGCGGCGATGGCGATGACCCCTTGCGTGCCACGCCCGGAATGCCGGAAATCGGCCAGCGCCGTGCGCTTGCCGAAACCGTTCTCGGTGGCTACCAGAACGGTCTGCTGATCGTTGTCGGCGACCAGCAGCGACAACACCTTCTGCTGCTCGGCCAGACGCATGCCGCGTACGCCGCGCGCCGTACGCCCCATCGGCCGCACGTCCTCTTCGTCGAACCACACGGCCTTGCCGGCATCGGAGACAAGAACCACGTCCTGCGCGCCGTTGGTGATCTCGACGCCGATCAGGACGTCATCCTCGTCGAGCGCGACGGCGATGATGCCGGCCTTGCGCGGATTGGAGAAATCGGACAGCGGCGTCTTCTTCACCGTCCCGTTGGCGGTGCACATGAAGATGTAGCGATCCTCGGCGAACTCCTTGACCGGCAGGATGGCGCTGATCTTCTCGCCATCCTCGAAGGGAAAGAGGTTGACGATCGGCTTGCCGCGACTGGTACGCGTCCCCTGCGGCACTTCATAGACCTTGAGCCAATAGACCCGCCCACGGTTGGTGAAGCAGAGGATGAAATCGTGGGTATTGGCGACGAACAGGTGATCGACGAAATCGTCGGCCTTCATCGCCGCCGCCTGTTTGCCGCGCCCACCGCGCTTCTGCGCGCGATAGTCGGCGAGCGGCTGCGACTTGATGTAGCCGGTGTGCGACAGGGTCACGACCATGTCCAGTGGGGTGATGAAGTCCTCGATGCCGAGATCCTGCGTGTGCGTGACGATCTCGGAGCGACGCTTGTCACCGAACTGGGCGCGGATACCGGTCAGTTCGGCGACGATCATCTCGGTGATCCGTTCCGGGCGGGCCAGGATGTCCATCAGGTCGCCGATGCGCTCCAGCAGTTCCGCGTAATCGGCAACGATCTTGTCGCGTTCGAGGCCGGTCAGCCGTTGCAGGCGCAATTCGAGAATCGCCTGCGCCTGCGCTTCCGACAGCAGGTAGCCGTTCTGCGACAACCCGAACTCAAGGCCCAGGCCTTCCGGGCGCGTCGCATCGAGCGAAGCGCGAGCCAGCATCTCGGCCACCGTCGGCGAGGTCCAGAGTCTGGCCATCAGCCCGCGGCGCGCGTCGGCCGGCGTCGGTGAAGCCTTGATCAGGGCGATGATCTCATCGACATTGTCGAGCGCCACCGCCAGGCCTTCCTGGATGTGCGCCCGTTCGCGTGCCTTGCGCAATTCGAACACCGTGCGCCGGGTGATGACTTCGCGTCGATGCGAGAGAAAGCAGTCGAGCATCTGCTTCAGGTTCAGCAGCCGCGGCTGACCATCGACCAGCGCGACCATGTTCATGCCGAAAGTGTCCTGGAGCTGGGTCTGCTTGTACAGGCAGTTGAGCACCACCTCGGCGACTTCGCCGCGCTTCAGCTCGATCACCACGCGCATGCCGGACTTGTCCGACTCGTCGCGCAGATCGGAAATCCCGTCGATCCGCTTCTCGTTGACCAACTCGCCGATCTTTTCGAGCAAAGTCCGCTTGTTCACCTGGTACGGCAGTTCGTCGATGATGATCGCCTGCCGGTTACCCCGGTCGATATCCTCGAAATGAATCTTGCCGCGCATCAGCACGCGGCCGCGCCCGGTACGGTAACCTTCGCGCACCCCGCCGACGCCGTAGATGATGCCTGCCGTCGGAAAATCCGGAGCAGGCAGCAGATCGATCAGTTCGTCGATCGTGGTTTCGGGATTGCTCAGCAGCGCCAGACAGGCATCCACCACCTCGCTGAGGTTGTGCGGCGGAATGTTGGTCGCCATGCCCACCGCAATGCCCGACGAACCGTTGATCAGCAGGTTCGGAATCCGCGACGGCATGACCAGCGGCTCTTCCTCCGAACCGTCGTAGTTGGGCCCGAAGTCGACCGTTTCCTTGTCGATGTCGGCGAGCAGCTCGTGCCCGATGCGCGCCATGCGCACTTCGGTGTAGCGCATCGCGGCGGCGTTGTCGCCGTCGACCGAGCCGAAGTTGCCCTGCCCATCGACCAGCATGTAACGCAGGGAAAAATCCTGCGCCATGCGCACGATGGTGTCGTAGACCGCCGTGTCGCCGTGCGGATGGTATTTACCGATGACATCGCCGACGATCCGCGCCGACTTCTTGTACGGCTTGTTCCAGTCGTTCGACAACTCGTGCATGGCAAACAGGACGCGCCGATGCACCGGCTTCAGGCCGTCGCGCGCGTCGGGCAGGGCGCGCCCGACGATCACGCTCATGGCATAGTCGAGATACGACCGACGCATCTCGTCTTCGAGGCTGATCGGGAGTGTTTCTTTGGCGAAAGCTTCCATCTTCTTTCCGCTGGCGACGCGACAGGGGCGGGAATGTCGTCGTCTTGATCAAGCCGCCTATTCTAGCACGCCGGCGAATCACTCGGGCGCACCGCCGAGCGCATTGCCACGCTGATCGCATCGGTCAATCCAGAGTTCGCAACCCATCCTCAAGGTAGTTACCGTTGTTGGGCTTCAGCTACATGCCACGCCGGCCACCGCGAAAAATGCGATCTAGCGGAGAGTCCTCAGAGGACCTCTGCCAACCCATGACCAGCGCCCGCCCATCGACTCATGTCGATCCCCGATCAACACCGCCCAGTGATTTCCGGGCGTTGCACATGCCATTCCCGATGCGGGATAACCCCGCCGGCAGCAGTATCGCATCATTCCTCCGCTTGCTCTTCGTCGGCCAAGGCTTCCTCGTCGCCTTCTTCTTCCTGTACGGGCGGTTCGCTCGGCAAGGGGACTTCTCGCGGTGCCGGCTCCAGATCCACCGGTTGCGCAAGTGTCTGGGCGAGACGGCCTTCGAGCTGTTCCGACAGGTGATGGACGCCGGCCATGACGCCGGTCGCGGGATCCTCCATCAGGCTGTGCCACAGGTCGTCCAGCGCGGCGTCCAGGCTTTCGCGAAGCTGCGCTTCCATTTCCGGCCGTTCCTGCTCGTGCCGGATGGCGCCGAAGCCGGCAGCGCCCAGCGAGATCACCACGCCGGCGACACCGCCGACCGCCGCCGCGGCAGCGCTGGCGCCACCGCTGGTGGCGAGCCTGGCCACCAGTCTCTCGCTGGCCCGTTTCGCTACTGGCGATATCCGGGCATCCGAAGGCCCGCCGCCGGCGCCACCCGCGGCCTTGCGGATGTGGGCGGTCAGCGCCACAACCGCGGGGAGCGTGTCGAGCGGATCGGCATGCACGACCTGGTAGAGCGAGGCGTTGTGCGCTGCCGGCGGCGCCAGTGCAATCGCCGGAATGTCCTCGAGCCGGCGGTCGAATTGCTCCGGAGGCACGCCGTAACGCCGCGGGATGGCCTGCAGTTGTTCGCCGAGGAGCCGGACGTAGCGTTGCGTCGCTTTCGCCCGGATCACTTCGGGATTGATCTCCCGGGCAACGGGTTCGAGCACACGTTCTCGGTATTGCTCCTGCAGATACGCCGCCAGTCGTTGCGCGGCCGGATCCTTCCCTTCGCCGGCGCCGAGCTTGTACCAGGCGACCTTGATGGCCAGCCATTGCTGCGTCCAGTAGCCGGTAAACCACGGGATGAAGTCGGCCTCGCCGCGCTTGTGGACGCGGCTTCGCCAGTTTTCCATGAAGCGGCGCGCGTCGTTCCCGGCCGGTATCATCGCCGCTCGCGAGGCGGCGAGAATGTCGCTATCGACCTGCCACCAGGTACGCTCCGAGACGTACACCGTCGGCGTCGGGTCGGGGGTGCGACCTGAGGTGGCGCATCCCGCCAGGCCGACGATCAAGGTGATGAGCAACCAGCGAAGCCTGCCGGTCGCCGTTCCGTAAAGTCGGTTCGCCAGCGCCCGCAGCGCGGCGAAGCGGGCCATGCGCACGGCAGGGTCGCGGGCCGCCGGTTTCTTCCGCAGGGCCGGCATCGACGGCGGCTGAATCAGGTCCGGAAATAGCCCGTTTGCTGGCGCAGTTGTCCGGCCATGACTTCGAGCTGGTGGGCGTTGTCGGCGTTGCCGCTCATCGTCGCGGTCGTTGCCTCGGCCATCCGGGCAATCTGCTCGACATGCCGGGCAATGTCGCCGGCGGCGGCAGCCTGCTCACGCGCGGCGTTGGCCACCTCGCGCGCACGCGCCAGCGAGTCGGCCGCCTGGACGTCGATCAGATCGAGCATCGAGGCCGCCTCGCGGACCAGTTCGAGGCTGCGGCCGGCCTGCGGCACGGCGGCCTCGATGCCGGTGACGGCGAGGCTGGTCTCCGTCTGAATCTGCTCGATCGTGTTCGCGATCTGGATCGTCGCCTGCGTCGTCCGTTCGGCGAGTTTGCGCACCTCGTCGGCAACGACGGCAAAACCACGCCCCTGTTCGCCGGCACGTGCCGCTTCGATCGCCGCGTTGAGCGCCAACAGGTTGGTCTGGTCGGCGATCTCCTTGATCACCTGCGCGATGCCGCCGATCTCCCGCGAGCGCCGCAGCAGCCCCTGCACCTGCGTCGCCGAGCCCCCCACCGTCGTCACCATCGACTCGATCTCGCCGGCCGCGCGCTGGATGACGGTAACGCTCTCGTCGGCCAGGCCGGCGGTGCGCTTCGAATTGACCTCGGTCTGCTGTGCCTGCGCGGAGACCTCGTTGATGCTGACCGTCATTTCCTCGATCGACGCAGCCGTCGCGGCGGTCGCCTCGGCCTGCGCGCCGGCCGCCCGACTGACTTCAGCGGCGGTGGTGGACAAGGCTTCGGCATTGTTCGAGAGCAACTGCGCGGCGGCGTCGATGCTGCGGAAGACTTCGCTCAGCCGACCCTGCATGCGCTGCATGGCCATCAACAGGCTGTCGGAAAAGCGCGTGTCGGCGACCACCGGCGTGGCCAGATCGCCGGCAGCGATGCGTGCCGTCGCCGCCGCGGCGTACGCCGGTTCACCACCGAGCTGGCGCAGTACACCGCGGGCGAGCCGCCAGGAAATCACCGCGATCAGCGCCAGCAGGGCCATGGCAATGCCGCCGAGGATCAGCGTTTCGCGACGGAACGTGGCGTCGACGTCGTCGATGTAGATGCCGGTGCCGACCACCCAGTTCCACGGCGCAAAAAGCGCGGCATAGGAGAGTTTCGGCTCGGGGATGTCCGAACCGGAGCGGGGGAACCAGTAGTTCACGTAGCCGCCGCCGGCCTGAGCAGCGGCGACCAGTTCCTGGATCAGGAAGGTGCCTTTGGCATCCTTCATCTCCTTCTTGTTCTGACCCTCGAACTCCGGTTTGGTCGGCAGCAGGAAGTAGACGTGGTTGGTATCGAAGCCGAAAAAGTAGTCGGTGCCGGCATAGCGCAGGTCGCGCAGCGTGGCGATCGCCGCCAGCCGGGCATCTGCTTCCGGCAGCACGCCGCGCGTCGAAAGCTGGTGATAGTGGCTGACGATGCCCAGCGCGACCTCGACGAGATTGCGCGTCTTCAACTTGCGGTCCTCGAGCAGATTGCCCTTCAGATTGACCAGGGCGACGATGCAGAGCACCGCCAGGCCGATCAGGGTGAGCAACGAGAGGGCCGTCATCCGGACCCGCACGCCGATCGGTGTGTTATTGGTGCTCATGGTTTCCCTCCGGAGCCGGTAGCGGGCCCATCCGTCGGTGCCCACCCACCGGCGGTCATGGTTATCCCTTCTGATGTCCTCAGTATCTGCCCTTCCGCACAGCGCGGCAATCGGAAATTGCTGCTGCGCGTCGCTTTTTGGAAACACCGGAAGCCCTGGGTCCCGCGCTGTCCGGCGATGCCGCTCACATGCTGCGCGCACTGCCGACGGAAGCACCATGCGCACGATTCCGGCGATCGAGACAGGCCAGGCGTTTGACCCGCCGGCGAGAAGCCCGGATACTGCGCCGTTCGCCCCCAACGCTGCTGTGCCCTTCGCCCATATTCATGCAAGCACGCACCCCGCCCGGTTTCACCGCTTTTGCCGTGATGGTCCTGCTCTGCGCGACCTGGGCTTTTCAGCAAGTGACGATCAAGGTCGCCGGCGAAGGCATCAGCCCGATCCTGCAGGCCGGACTACGCTCGGCGATCGCCCTGGGGCTGCTCACCGCCTGGGCGTACTGGCGGCGACTGCCGCTGCGCGGCGACGACGGCAGCCTGCGTCCGGGCCTGCTCGCCGGGCTGCTGTTCGGGATCGAGTTCGTCTTCATCTACGTCGGCCTGTCCTACACCACCGCCTCGCGGATGATCGTCTTTCTCTACACCGCTCTGTGCCTGACGGTGCTCGGGCTGCACTGCTGCGTTGCCGGCGAGCAACTGAGCTGGCGGCATCTGGCTGGCGTCGCGCTGGCCTTCGCCGGCATCGTGTTCGGTTTTGCCGGCGCGAGCGGTGTCCGGCCGGACGCCTGGATCGGTGACGGGCTGGGCCTGCTCGCGGCGCTCGGCTGGGCGGCGACGACGGTGCTGATCCGCGCCAGCCGCCTGGCGACGATCAGTGCCACCAAGGTGCTGTTCTACCAGCTCGCCGCTTCGGCGGCGCTGCTGCTGCCGCTCTCGCCGCTGCTCGGGGAGAGCGGCGTCACGACGCTGAACGTGCCGATCGTACTGGCGCTCGCCTACCAGGGCGTGATCGTCGCCTTCGCCAGCTACCTCACCTGGTTCTGGCTGCTCACCCGCCACCTCGCCGGGCGGCTGATGGTTTTTTCCTTCCTGACCCCGCTCTTCGGCGTCGCTTTCGGCGTGCTGTTCCTGGGCGAGAAGTTGACCCCCAGCTTCATCGTCGCGGCAGTGTGTGTCACGCTGGGGATCGTGCTGGTCAATCTGCCTGCCAGCCGGCCAGCAGCGGCGGATTCGCCGGAGTAGCCATGGCGGCAGGTGGTTTTCCTGCGGGCGTCGCTTGCCGGCACCGCTCCGGCCGGGCTCACCACCAGCCTTCGAATTGCAGGCCGATCGTCGAACCCTGGTTGCCGCCGGCGAAGATGCCGTTCGCGGCGGTCGAGGCGACGGCGGTATTCGTCGAACTGTTGGCCGCCAGCGCCGCGGCGTCGTTCCAGCGCGCGTAGGTGTAGAAGAAGCGCAACTCGGGACGCGACCAGAAGCCGCGGGCCATGGCCAGCGTCGGCGCGATGGTCAGCTTGGTCAGGTTGCGCGTCGCGCCGGCGCTCGGCTTGACCCGGTCATGCCCCAGTTCGCCCTGCAGCTTCCAGTGCTCGGTGAGGCCGTAGGTCAGGCGGCCGCCCGCCGAGATCCAGCTCTGGTCGCCCGTGGGTGACTCGTCCTTCTGGTAGACGCCGGTCAACATGCCGCCGAGCTGCGGCGTCAACTGGGCGTAGATGCCTTCGACGACGCGCCAGCGCTTGTCGGCGGTGGTATTGGCGAGTGGTCCGGTGCTGCCGAGCCCGGTTCCCGGTCCGACCCCGTACTGCACGGCGAACTTGTTCCAGCCGTCGCCGAGAAGGTTGCTCTGGCGATGCTGCACGGTCAGCGACCAGCCGGAGTCGCCACCGGTAGCGACATGGCCGGACACGGGAATCACGCTCAGCCCGAATTCGAGCTCGCCATGGGGATTGGTCTTGAGACCGCGCACCTGGAAATCGTAGCGGTCGGCCTTGATCGGCTGGTCCTGATTGTCCTCACGAAAATACGCCAGGCTGACCTTGACGCCGCCGATGGCGACATCCTCGATACCGCCGCCGAGACCCTGCGGATTCCAGTAGAAAAAGTCATTGATGTGGATGTCTTCGCGCTTGTAATAGCGCCGCCCGGCCCACACCGCCCCGCCGTTGAGCAGGGAGAGTTTCTCGGCGGCAGCGTAGGCCTGGGCGACACGGGTATCGGTGCCGTGGTCGCCGGCGTTGTAGGCCGTTGCGTGGTTCAGGCTGAACATGACGTTCGCACTGAGCGTGCTGCCGTCGGCAAAACTCGCCAGTTGTTTGCCGACAAACAGTTCGCCGTAGACCTCGCACTCGTTGCCGAGGCGGTACTTGGCTTGCGAACCGGCCAACTGGAAACAGGCGGCCCGGCTTCCTTCGGAATTGAGTCCGCTGAGTGCACGCAGATAGCCGGCAACCACAAGATCCCTGGCAATTTCTGGCGCCAGCTCGAGCGGGATTTCCGGAGCCTCGACGCCGCCGACGTCGGTTTCGGTGACCTTCGCGCCACTCGCTTCGGCGGCGGTTGACTGGCCGCACGGCAGAGCGGCCAGAAGGACGCTGAGCAGGGCGAGCGAAGAGCGGTGGCGCAGGGATGTTTGGCGCATGGTCGGATCCTTCCTTCTACGAAATTCGGGCGTGCGATGCCCCCTGCCGTGCCCGGCATCGTCATGGGGGTGCTGCTTGTGGGAGGCGTGAGGGGAGGTTCTCCCCTCGCCCGCTGCGTCGGGCTAGGCGGCTACGGCCCCGTTCGCGGGCAGGGGTTTCTTGAGCACGATCAGGACCAGCGCGGTGAGCAGCGTGCCGGCGGCGATGGCGCCGACGTAAGGCAGCAACTGCCCGACGGCGTTGGGAATCGCCAGCACGAAGATGCCGCCGTGCGGTGCGTGCAGGGTGCAGCCGAAAATCATCGACAATGCGCCGGTGATCGCCGCGCCGGCGACACAGGCAGGAATCACGCGCAGCGGATCCTTGGCCGCGAACGGGATCGCACCTTCGGTGATGAACGAGATGCCGAGTACCGCGGCGGCCTTGCCGGCAATCTGTTCGTCGGCCGAGAAGCGGTTCCTGGCCAGGAAGGTGGCGAGCGCGATGCCCAGCGGCGGCACCATTCCGGCGGCCATGACCGCGGCCATGGGCATGAAACTGTTGCTCGCCAGCAGGCCGACGCCGAAGGTGTAGGCCGCCTTGTTGATCGGTCCGCCCATATCCACCGCCATCATGCCGCCGAGCAGCAGGCCGAGCAACACCGCGTTGGTGCCGCTCAGTCCCTGCAGGAAGCGGGTGAGCCCCTCCATGATCGCGCGTGCCGGACTGCCGACGACATAAATCATCAGCAGACCGACCACCAGCGTGGCGAGCAGCGGAATCAGCAGCACCGGCTTGAGGCCTTCGAAATGTACCGGCAGGTGGATGTGGTCGCGCAGATAGCGGGCGACGTAGCCGGCGATGAAGCCGGCGACGATGCCCCCCAGAAAACCGGCCTGCAACTGGCTGGCCAGCATGCCGCCGACCAGACCCGGCGCGAGGCCGGGCCGGTCGGCGATGGAGAAGGCGATGAATCCGGCGAGTACCGGAATCATCAGCGCGAAGGCCGCGCCCCCGCCGATGTCCATCAGACTGGCCGCCAGGCTGCCCTTTTCCTTGAAGGCCTCGATGCCGAAGACGAAGGACAGCGCGATCACCAGCCCGCCGGCGACGACGATCGGCAGCATGTAGGAAACCCCGGTCAGCAGATGCTTGTAGGCCCCCGCCGGCTTCTCCGGCGTGCGCGCCTCGGTGTGCTCCGCCGCGCGCTGCAGTGCCGCTCCACTTGGCGCGGGCAGCGCGAAGGCCTCCTGCAGGACCCTGTCGGTTTCCTTCAGCGCGCGGCCGACCGAGGTTTCATGCACCCGCTTGCCGGCGAAGCGGCTGGTATCGACGTGCGTGTCGGCGCCGATGATGACCACGTCGGCGGCGGCGATTTCCTCGGCGCTGAGCGTGTTCCTGGCGCCCACCGAGCCCTGCGTTTCCACCTTGATCGTGTAGCCGTGCCTGGCGGCGGCCTTCTTCAGCGCTTCGGCGGCCATGAAGGTGTGCGCGATGCCGGTCGGGCAGGCGGTGATGGCAACGATCTTCCTGACGTCGCCACTGGCTTCGGCCTGCGCATCGACTTGGGCGGTGGCGGCGACCGGCGGTGCCGCAGCCGTCGCCCCGTGTTCGGGCCGGCGCTCGGTGCGGATGCCGATCAGGGCCAGGGCGGCGTCGAGTACCGCTTGTGGTTCGCGGATCGCCGTGCTGGTACTGGTTTCATACACCGTCTTGCCGGCAAAGCGGGTCATTTCGACGTGCGTGTCGGCGGCGAGGATGAGCAAGGTTGCCTGGGCGAGATCGGCCTCGTCGAGGATATCTTTGGCTCCGGCAGCGCCCTGGGTCTCGACGCGGATGCTGTGGCCCATCAGCGCGGCGGTTTTCTTGAGGGCCTCGGCGGCCATGTGGGTGTGTGCGATGCCGGTGGGGCATGCGGTGACTGCGATGATCCTTGCCATGACTAGAAACTCCCTGTTGATTGGCTCGATGCCGGCGACCGGTCTGCCGTAGCGGCGATCTGGCGTACCGTGACCTGGGCCATGAATGACTCGATGATTGTCGCCGCCGGCAGTCGCGGCCCGATCTGGGTCAGCGCACCGAGGGCGCTGGCCGTGGCCAGACGCGCGCAGTCAGCCAGCGAGCAGCCGCGCAGGCTGCCGGCAATGAAGCCGGCCAGCATTGCGTCGCCGGCCCCGACCGTGGTCTTGACCGTCACCTCGGGCGGCATGGCGTGCAGGCACGCATCGGCGGTGACGAAAAGCGCGCCGTCGCGGCCCATCGACACCAGCACGCAAGCGAGACCGCGCACTAGCAGCGCGCGCGCCGCATGGATCACCGCCGCCTGGTCCGGCAGCCGCGCATCGACGAGTTCCTCGAGTTCGGCGAGGTTCGGCTTGATCGCCCAGGGTGCCGCGGTGATACCCGCGCGCAGCGCTTCACCGCTGCTGTCGAGCAGCACGCGCTTGCCCGCTGTCTTGAGTCGGCGGATCAGGTCCGGGTAGTAGGTGGCGGGAACACCGACGGGTACGCTGCCGGAGATCACGAAGCAGTCGTGGTCGGCGAGCAGCGCGTCGATCCGCCGTGCCAGCTCGGCGAGGTGTTCGGGCGTCGCCGCGGGGCCGGGAAAGTTGATGTCGGTGATCGAGGGCGTCACCTCGTCGATGATCTTGATGTTGACGCGGTTGTTGCCCGGGATGCGCACGAAGGCATCGCTGATCGCCTTGCCGGAAAACAGTTGTTCGAAGACGCCGGCGTTGTCGCGACCGAGCAGCCCGGTGACGGCGACACGGCAACCCAGGTCGGCGAGAAAGGAAGCGACGTTCACTCCCTTGCCGCCGGGATCGGACTGTTCCCAGGCCACGCGGTTGACGCTCCCGGCGGCGAAGCCGGGAATGGCGACGCTCTGGTCGATGGCCGGGTTGAGGGTGATGGTGGCAATGCCGGGCATTGGATTCATGGTCGTGTTCTCCTTCACAGGGCGCGCACTTCAGCGGCGGTCCGGCAGGCGAGCGCGCGCTGCGCGAGCGCTCGCAGGTCGGTCAGGGATTGGGTGCGCAGGCGGGCCTTGATCGCCGCGACGCTGGGAATGCTCATGCTCAGTTCAGAAACGCCGAGGCCGGCAAGGATCATCGCGCCCTTCGGATCACCGGCCACGCCGCCGCATACCCCGACCCATTTTCCGGCGGCGCTGGCCGCCCTGACGGTCATGTCGATCATGCGCAGCACCGCCGGGTGCAGGGCGTCGGCCTGGCGCGCCAGGCTCGGATGCCCGCGGTCCATGGCCAGCACGTACTGTGTCAGGTCGTTGGTGCCGACCGAGAAGAAGTCGGCGTGTGCGGCGAGCTCCGGCGCCATCAGTACCGCCGAAGGCACCTCGATCATGATGCCGATGTCCACCGCGGCGGCGCCGAGTTCGCGGCGAACGTCTTCGGCGATGGCGCGCGCGGCAAGCAACTCTTCGACGGTGGCGATCATCGGGAACATGATCTTTACCGGGCCGGTCGCGGCGGCGCGGTAGATGGCACGCAACTGCGGCCGAAAAAGGTCGGAGCGGGCGAGACACAGTCGGATGCCGCGCACGCCGAGAAAAGGGTTGTCTTCGGCGGGCAGCGACAGGTACGGCACTTCCTTGTCGCCGCCGATGTCGAGCGTGCGGATGATCAGCGGCAAGCCGTTGAGGGCACGGGTCATCGCGCTGTAGGCGATGAACTGCTCGTCTTCGCTCGGCGGCTCGGCGCGCTGCAGGAAGAGGAATTCGCTGCGCAGCAGACCAATGCCTTCGGCGCCGGCGGCCACCGCCTGTTCGGCTTCGCTGGCGCCGCCGATGTTGGCGACCACCTCGATGCGCTGGCCATCGGTGGTGATCGCCGGTTGATAGCAGGCCAGCCGCTCGGCTTCGCGCAGCGCCTGCCACTGCTGCTGCACCTGGTGGGCCAGGTGCAGATCGCCGTCGCCCGGTTCCAGGTAGAGATTGCCGGCGTCGCCGTCGAGTATGCACAGGCTGTCCTCGGGCTGATGCAGCACCGCGGGGCCGGCGCCGACGATGGCCGGGATGTCGAGCGAGCGGGCGATGATCGCGGTATGCGAGGTCGGGCCGCCGCCGGCGGTGCAGATGCCGAGAATCATCGCCGGGTCAAGGCGAGCGGTGTCCGACGGCGACAAGTCCTCGGCGACCAGGATCACCGGCATGGTGAAGGTGCCAGGCTCTTCTTCCAGCGTGTCGGCGAGCAGGCGCAGCACCCGGCGCCCGACATCCTGGAGATCGACGGCGCGCTCCTTGAGCAGCGCGTCGTCGAGCGACGCCACCTCTTGCGCCCGCTCGTCGATGCTCTGACGCCAGGCCCAGCCGGCACTGTGCCCGGCCTCGATCAGCCGTTGCGTCGCCTCGACCAGATCGGGGTCGTCGAGGAACTCCTGATGGGCGCGGAAGATGGCGGCACGCGCGGCGCCGCTGCGCGCCTTGACCTCGTCGTGCAGTTCGCGCAATTGCAGCCGGGCCGCGGCGATCGCCTGACGCAGGCGCGTCTCCTCATGCACCGCGTCGTCGGCGGTCGCCGCGACGACGATCCTCTCGCGTCGAAAATGCCGCAGCGGCCCGATCGCCACGCCCGGCGAGGCGGCGATGCCGGCGATCGCGCGCGCCTGCAGGCTCAGGGACGGGGCGACAAGGTCTGACGAGGGGCTCGCTTCCGCGGCGTCCTCCAGGCCGTGCCTGACCGCCGCCGCCAGCGCCTCGAGCGCGGCGTCGGCATCGCTGCCACGCGCCATGATGCGGATGCCGGCCCGCGTGCCGGCGCCGAGCTTCAGCAGCGAGAGCAGGCTCTTGCCGTTGGCCACCTTGCCGATGTGGCGCACACGCACCTCCGACTCGAACTGCCTGGCGATGTCGACAAACGCCGCTGCCGGCCGGGCATGCAGCCCGGCGGGGCCGGTCAGCGCGACATCGACCCATTTGGCGAAATCGTCGGCGGCCTCGACCGGCGCGACGGCAACCGATCCGCCGTCGCGTGGCTGGGTCAGGCGCGCGATGATGTCCAGCGGATCACTGGTGGTGGCCAGGCGGTGCACGGTCTGCGGGTCATCGAGCACATCGGTGAGGTTGGCGAGCAGTTCGATGTGTTCGTCAGAGCGGGCGGCGATGGCCACCACCAGATACACCGTTTCGCCCTGATGCCACTGCACGCCGTCGGGAAACTGGCTGACCGAGATACCGGTCCGCAGGATCAGGTCGCGATCCCTGGGCAGTCCGTGCGGGATGGCAATCCCGTTGCCCAGATAGGTGTTGGCCACCTTTTCGCGCAACAGCATGCTGTCGATGTAACCCGGCTGCATGTTGCCGGCATCGACCAGGAGGTTGCCGGCGATGCGGATCGCCTCGGTCTTGTCTTGTGCCCGGGCGTTCAGGAGAATGTTCCCCTGGGTCAACTTGATCATCATTGCATTCCTTGTGTCGCCCTGCTCCGGAGATGCCGGGGATGCGGGCTGGGGTGGTGGTCGGAAGCGCATCTGGCGCCATCGCGGTCGTTCACGACGGCTCCGCGTAAGTGATGCTGATGCCGGCGGTGCGGGCGGCGGCGAGCCCCTCGCCGGCCAGGCCGCGATCGACGATCCAGCGGCTGAGGGCGGCGAAGGGCACGATGGGCGCGAAGGACTGCTGGCCCCACTTGGCGCTGTCGCAAATCGCGCAAACGCTCTTGCTGCGGGTGATGACCGCGCGCTTGATCACCGCCTCGACGTGGTTGGAATTGGTCCAGCCCTGTGCGCCGGTAACGCCGCCGGCACCCATGAAGAAGAGATCGATATCAAGGTTGGCGATCTGTGCCAGGGCGATCGGACCGACGGTGCTGAGCGCATTCTGATAGACCTCGCCGCCGATCAACTGCAGGTGATAGGGCGTACGCCCGGCGAGTTCGCTGATGATGCTGATGCCGTGGCTGACGATATGGAGATGGGTGACTTGCGGCAGGCCCTGGCCGATCGCCCGTGCCATTTCGAAGGCCGTCGTGCCGGCATCCAGGTACACCGTTTGGCCGCTTTTCAGCAGTCTTGTCGCGGTGTGGCCGACCTGTTGCTTCTGCAGCGACGCCAGTTCCAGGCGTTGCGTGTATTCGACGTCGCGATTGAGCAGGACCGCTCCACCATGGACCCGGCGCAGGAGGCCGCGCGCCTCGAGTTCGGCCAGATCGCGGCGCACCGTCATCTCGGACAAGGCGAACTGTTGCGCCAGTTGCCGCGTGCGGCACTCACCGCGCGCCGACAGTTCGGACATGATCAATTCCAGCCGATGGTCGGCGAGATGCTCAGCCATGCGCGGGTCGCCTCCGGTGAGAGTCGTTCGTTACGCTGGCAGGAAAATCGAGTCTGAGAGACATGGCGGCCCTTTCTGATGGTGTTCGGTTACGGTTGTAAATGTGTGTTTGTGTTTGGTTAGCAGTCAGTATCGCACAATATCTAACATTTGCAAGCACTTTCTTGCCCTGCTTGGAAGTCGCGCGAAGCAAGCGAACGATTCCACAGATCGCGAGTCATCCCGTGGTGGGGATATCATTGGCCCCATATTCGACGCGTGACGCAGAGACCCCGGGAGGCGTTGGCATGCAGATCATCAAGTGGGTCGCCACGGCTATCGTGGCGACCGCCACACTGGCATTGCTGGCCGGGCAGCTGGGCCTGTTCGCCGGCCAGCCTCCCGGCGACCTTGGCGTGCACGCAGGCAAACTGAAGCGACCGTCGGATACAGACAACAGTGTGAGCAGCCAGGCGCTGTTGTGGCCTGGCCATCGCCAGCGCGAAGCTGCACAGATCGCACCGCTGGCGCTGCGGGGTGATGGGCCCACCACGATGGCGAGGCTGAACGCACTGCTGCAGGCCGAACCGGGCGCGACCATTGTGGACAGCCGCATCGACTATCTGCGCGTGCAATACACGACCCGACTCATGAAGTTCGTCGACGATGTCGAGTTCTGGTTCGACCCCGTGCAGGGTGTGGTACAGGTACGATCGGCGTCGCGCGTCGGGCGCAACGATTTCGGGGTCAATCGCCGCCGCATCGAACAATTGCGCGACAAACTCGCAACCTCGTGATCGAGGCGTCATCGTGATCGACGACAAGGGACGGAATGGCCGACAGGAAACCTGACATGATCGTGTGGCGACGGCTACGAGACGGCTCACCTTTCGCGCAATGGCTGCTCCTTGCCACAGCCCTGCTGCTGCTTGGCACGGTCATCGGCAGCAGTCTCTACTCGCAACGCCAGTCCATCGACGCCCGCGAGCGCGAGCGACTGGGCACGCAAGCCATCGTCGTCGAGGAGAATCTGGCTTCGCAACTCCTGGTGACCAGTCGCGTACTCGATTCGATTCGCCTTGATCTACCCGACCTGACGAAGCCGGACGACCGCGGGGCAATGCTCGCTCGGCGCCTGCAGGCAATGAGCAACGCCATGCCGGGGGTACGCACGATCGTGATCATGAACGCCGCCGGCACCGCGGTGGCCAGCAACCGTGCAGAGCTGGTCGGGCGTGACTTCAGCGACGGCGAGCGCTTTCAGGTCGTCCGCCGGGACGGGAACCCGGCCATGCTGTACGTCTCACCACCCTTCAGGACTCCGCTCGGGGTCTACGCCGTCAGCGCGGCGAAGATGCTCAGCGATGATCACGGCGGGTTCGCCGGAGTCATCCTGGCCATCCTCGACCCGGACTATTTCAGAACCCTCCTGAGTTCGATTCTCTACGCGGATGACATGCGCTCGTCGCTGATCCATAGCGATGGCAAAGTGGTGTTCAGGGTTCCCGACCCGCAGGGCATCGTCGGCATCGACCTCGTGGCCAAGTCAAGCGCGATCTTCAACGAGCACATCAGGAGCGGCCAACCGGTCAACGTGTATGCGGGGATCACCGCCGCGACCGGCGAGGACCGTCTGACGGTTCTGCGCACCATCCGGCCGGTTGACGTGACGATGGACAAATCATTGGTGATCGCTGTCAGCCGCGAAGTGCCGGCGCTGTTCGCAGCCTGGCGCCGCGATGCGCTCGCACAGATCGGACTTTTCTGCCTGTTGTCCCTGGTCGCCGCACTCGGGCTGTATTTCCAGCAGCAACGCCGTGGCGCTTACGAGCGTCTGGTAGCGAGTCGCGAGGCCGAGCGCAAGCGTGCGGAACAGACGCTCCGGGAGCAGGCGCGCTTGCTTGCCGATTCGCAGGCGATGGCGCATATCGGTAGTTGGCAGGTCGATGCCGACAAGGTGACATGGAGCGAGGAAGCCAGCCGCCTGCATGGCTTGCCGCCCGCAAGCAGTGACCCCTGGCCGTTCGAGCAATGGCTCGAGGCCTTGCACCCTGATGACCGACGGCCCATGCAGGACTGGTTTGCCGCCTGCCTGGCGGGCGATCGCATGCCCGGCCTGGAAATGAGAACCTGCCCGCAGCGCGGGGACATTCGTTGGCTGCTGGTCTTCGGTGGTCTGGAAGACCAGCCGGACGGCCAGCCTTTGCGCACCATTGGCACCGTTCAGGACATTACCGAGCGCAAGCGCGCCGAAGGCGAGATTCATCGCCTCGCTCAGCTTTATGCTGCCCTCAGCCAGTGCAACCAGGCCATCGTTCATTCCGCGAGCGAGGAAGAATTGTTGCCGCAAATCTGCCGCAACGCGGTGACCTTCGGGGGCATGAAAATGGCCTGGGTGGCGGTGCTCGATCCGGCGAGCCGACGAGTCATCCCGGCCTACGCGTATGGCGATGGCCAGGAGTACCTCGACGACATCCAGATTTCCATCGCCGCCGACGACCCACTGGGCATGGGGCCAACCGGCACCGCAATACGCGAGACTACGGCGGTGTGGTGTCAGGACTTTCTCGCCGACCCACGCACCGCCCCCTGGCATGCACGCGCCACCCGCTTTGGCTGGGCCGCCTCCGCCTCGCTGCCGCTGCAGCGCAATGGCGTGGTAACTGGCGCCTTGACGCTCTACGCCCCGACAGTGAACGCGTTCGACGAAGACACTCGCCAACTGCTGCTGGAAATGGCGAGGGATGTCAGCTTCGCGCTGGATGGCTTTGCCCACGAGGCGGCTCGCCAGGCCGCCAACGCGGCCCTGCGCGAAAGTGAAGAAAGGTTGCGCTTCGCGTTGCAGGCCAGCCATACGGGCGGATGGGATCTCGACCTGGTCGATCACACCGCCTATCGCACGCCGGAACATGATCATATCTTCGGCTACGCCTCGCCACCGCCCGAGTGGAGCTACGAAACCTTCCTTGAACACGTGCTGCCCGAGGACCGCCCGGAGGTCGACCGGCTGTTCCGGGAAGCGCTTTCGACGCAGTCCGACTGGGACTTCGAGTGCCGCATACGGCGCACCGACGGAGCGTTGCGCTGGATCTGGGCGGCGGGCAAGCACCAGCATGACGCGCACGGCAGCGCGCGGCGTATGGCCGGAATCGTGCAGGACATCACCGAGCGCAAGCAGGCCGAACTGCAGTTGCGCAAGCTGTCCCTGGCGGTGGAGCAAAGCCCGGAGAGCATTCTGATCACCGATCTCGATGCCCGGATCGAGTACGTCAACGAGAGCTGCCTGCGCAGCACCGGCTACACTCGCGACGAACTGATGGGCAGAAATCCACGCATGCTGGGCGCCAGCAAGGCCCCGCGGCAGACCTCTGAGGCCATGTGGGACGCGCTGACGCACGGTCAGGTGTGGAAGGGCGAGTTCTGCAATCAACGCAAGGATGGTCGAGAATTCATCGAGTTTGCGATCATCTCGCCACTGCGACAGCCCGACGGAGCCATCAGCCACTATGTTGCGGTCAAGGAAGACATCAGCGAAAGAAAGCAACTCGCCGAAGAACTCGAGCGCCACCGGTTGCATCTCGAAGACCTGGTGGAACAGCGAACGACCGAACTCGTTGCTGCGCGGCAGCAGGCCGAAACAGCCAATCAGGCCAAGACAGCGTTCCTGGCGAACATGAGCCACGAGATCCGCACCCCATTGAACGCCATCATCGGCCTGACCCACCTCTTGCGGCGCGGCGGAGTCACTACTGAGCAGTTGGTTCGCCTGGACAACATCGACGCCGCTGGACGGCATCTGCTGTCACTGATCAACGACATTCTCGATCTGTCCAAGATCGAGGCCGGCCGGGTTCAACTCGAAAGCACCGACTTCCATCTCTCCGCCATCCTCGACAATGTCGCTTCGATCATCGGCGACGCGGCACAGGCCAAGGGGCTGCAGATCGAACTCGACTACGATGCCGTTCCGATGTGGCTGCGAGGCGACCCGACGCGATTGCGACAGGCCCTGCTCAACTATGCCGGCAACGCCGTCAAGTTCGCCGACCGCGGCAGCATCGCCCTGCGCGCCAGACTTCTGGACGAGCGCCCCAGTGAACTGCTGGTGCGCTTCGAGGTTGCCGACAGTGGTTGTGGCATCACGCCCGAGCAGATGTCCCGGCTGTTCCTTGCTTTCGAACAGGCGGATACCTCGATCACCCGCAGGTACGGCGGCACCGGTCTCGGGCTCGCCATCACCCAGCGTATAGGACAACTGATGGGCGGCGAAGTCGGCGCCGACAGCACGCCCGGAGTGGGTAGTACCTTCTGGTTCACCGCCCGCCTGCAACGTGGACAGGGTGTGATGCCGACCATGGCGAGGACCACGGAGCAGATCGATGTCGAGGCCCAGTTGCGCCGCTGCCACGCTAACGCGCGACTGCTACTGGTAGAAGACAATGCCATCAACCGGGAAGTCGCGCTGGAACTGCTGCATGGCTTCGGTCTGGCCGTAGACGCGGCCTGCGATGGTCGTGTGGCAGTGGACATGGCACGCCGCACGGCCTACGACCTGATCCTGATGGACATGCAGATGCCGATCATGGACGGACTCGACGCCACCCGCGCCATTCGGGCGCTGCCGCACCGGGAGAACACTCCGATCGTGGCCATGACCGCCAACGCCTTCGATGAAGATCGGCGTGCCTGCCGGGAGGCCGGCATGAATGACTTTGTCGCCAAGCCCGTGCAACCCGACCTGCTCGCCGCAACCCTGCTGAAATGGCTGCCGACCGAGGCAGTCAGCGACTTGCGCAGTCGCGCGCCCGACCCGAAGTCGATTGCGCCGCCCTCGCCGGCACAGGCGGCTACGCCAGACGAAGCGGCATTGACGCGCCTGGCCAACCTGCCGGGGATGGACGTGGTACGCGGGCTCGCAGCGTTGAATGGCAAGGCCGACAGGTACCTTGGCGTACTCCGCCGGTTTGTCGGATTGCACGCCGACGACATGACACGCCTGGCGGCGAACCTCGCCGAGGACGACCACGCAACGGCGGAGCGCCTGCTGCACACCCTCAAGGGTGCGTCGGCCACACTGGGGGCCGATCACCTGGCCGTGATGGCTGCCCACCTGGAGGAGATCCTGCGGACAAACCCGGAAGTGTCCATTGCCGACGAGCAAATCCTGCCGGCAATGACGGCCATCAAACAGGCGATCGACAGCCTGGCCGGCGCCTTGCCGCCGCCGTAAGCCACCAGCCCCGTGATGAACCTCGGCGCAGAAGATCTGCGCCCGGCATGGCGTCGATGCCCGGCCGACATGCCTTGAAAGGCCAGGACGGGGTGGTCTAGCGCCGCGGCGCACACACCGGATCGTGCAAGCCACGGCCAGCGACGATTCACGCCGGGAGACGATACCGCAGCGACGACAAGTGACTTAAACTGGCAGCTCTTGACCACCAAAGGAGAATCAGATGATCGGCTACGTCACGCTTGGAACCAACGACCTCTCCGCTGCCACCGCCTTCTATGACGCCTTGCTGGCGGAAACAGGAGCCAGACGCGTGTGGGAATTTCCGCGCGGCGTCGCCTGGGGAGTGGCTCCGGACAAACCGAGTCTTGCCGTCATGACGCCTTTCGACGGCAACGCCGCCACGGTGGGCAACGGCGTGATGGTGGCCCTGGTGGTCGACTCGCACGAGAAGGTCGATCGCGTTCATGCCAGGGCGCTCGAACTCGGCGGCAAGGATGAAGGCCCGGTCGGCGCACGCGGCGAAGGTTTCTACGCCGGTTACTTTCGCGACCTGGATGGCAACAAGCTGAACGTCTTCTGCCATGGCTAGCGTGCGCGCGGCGATGGCGTTCCCCTCCTCCCTCACCGCGAACGCTGCGCCGCCGAGAGCCGGCGCCACGACGACCAGCGCGGGGTTTCCGGCAGCTTGAGCGTGGCTCGCCCGTGGCTATTCCTGACGTGGTCGAGAATTTCCGGCGCCATTCAGGATGGCTGCGGCGAGAGCCTGCAGCGGCAGGCTGCGGTCGACGGCGCCGAGTTTGACGGCCTCCTTGGGCATGCCGTAGACGACGCAGGTCGCCTCGTCCTGGGCCAGGGTGTAAGCCCCGGCGTCGTGCATCTCCTTCAGGCCGCGCGCGCCATCGTCGCCCATGCCGGTCATGATCACCCCCATCGCATTCTTGCCGGCAAACTTCGCCACCGATCGAAACAGCACATCGACCGACGGGCGATGGCGATTGACCGGCGGGCCCTCCTTCACCTCGACGACATACTGCGCACCGCTGCGCGCCAGTTGCATGTGCTTGCCTCCGGGGGCAATCAGCGCCAGACCGGGTAGCACGCGTTGCCCGTGCTTCGCTTCCTGCACCGAGATCTCGCAGAGACCATCGAGACGCGCGGCAAAGGCGGCGGTAAACATCTCCGGCATGTGCTGGACGATGACGATTCCCGGCGAGACCCGCGGCAATACGGTCAGCAAGGCTTCGAGGGCCACCGTGCCGCCGGTCGAAGTGCCGATCGCCACCAGGCGCTCGGTGGTCTGCGCCATCGCCAGACGTGGCGCCGGTGGCGCAGTCGCCAGCGTCGGCGCGCGCGCGCCGCGTTGCACGGCACCCATATTGGCCCGCGCCGCCGCCTTGACGGCGGCTACCAGGTTATCGCTTGAATCCTGCAGAAAGTTCCCGACGCCGAGGCCGGGCTTGGTGATGATCGACACCGCGCCGGCGGCCAGGGCCTGCAGCGTCGTTTCCGCCCCCGCGGTGGTCAGTGACGAGCAGATGACCACCGGCGTCGGGCGTTCCTGCATCAACTGACCAAGAAACGTGATGCCGTCCATGCGCGGCATCTCGATATCCAGCGTCAACACGTCCGGCCATTCGCGGCGCATCTTCTCGATCGCGAAGATCGGATCGTGGGCGGTGCCGATGACGCGGATCCCGGGATCGCGGTCGAGGATGGCGCTCATTACCTTGCGCACCACCGCCGAATCATCGACGATCATGACCTTGATTTCTCGTCCCATCGCTGACTTACCCTCCAGGCCCGCGGGCCGTCATGCTTCGGCCGACACCGCCGTGTGACGCCATCGGCCATCCACCCCAGGATCTGGGTCGTGCCTCAGCATCGTTTTTCTTGCCGGGGCAGTCTGGCGCATGCCGGCTGTCGCGTCAAGCACGAGGGCCTCGCTCACCACATGGCCGGCAGCCGGCCACGGGGCGCCTCAGCAAGTGGCGGAGGTACTCCTGCCCCTGCCGCGTCAGCCATTCGCGGGCGCGACTACCCGACTACTGGAGATCTCGCCGTTGCTGCCGACGCTTTCGAGTTGCACCGGGAAGCCCCACAAGCGTGCGACGTGCTTGAGCACTTCGTCAGCGCCGTCGTGCAGCGGGCGATCGTTGTGCTGCGTGTGGCGCAGGCAAAGCGAGCGGTCGCCGCGCAGGTTGACGCTCCAGACCTGGATATTGGGTTCGCGCGACCCCAGGTCGTACTGACGCGACATCGCCTCGCGCAGGCCCCGATAGCCGGCCTCGTCGTGGATCGCCGCGACCTCGAGCGTGGGCGCCTTCTCGTCGTCGACGACGGCAAACAGACGGAAGGCGCGCATCACCCGCGGCGACAGGAATTGCCCGATGAAGCTCTCGTCCTTGAAGTTGCGCATCGCATGATCCAGTGTGGCCAGCCAGTCGCTGCCGGCGATGTCCGGAAACCAGTCGCGGTCTTCGTCGGTCGGGGCTTCGCAGATGCGCTTGATGTCGGAGTACATGGCGAAACCCAGGGCATAGGGATTCATGCCGTTGTAGGCCGGATGGCCCACCGGGGGCTGGAAAACCACATTGGTGTGCGCCTTGAGCCACTCGATCATCAGGCCGTCGGCAAGGTGGCCGTCGTCGTACATGGTGTTCAGCAGATGGTGGTGCCAGAAGGTCGCCCAGCCTTCGTTCATCACCTGCGTCTGCCGCTGCGGGTAGAAGTACTGCGCCACCTTGCGCACGATGCGGACGATTTCGCGTTGCCACGGTTCGAGCAAGGGCGCGTTCTTCTCGATGAAGTAGAGCAGGTTTTCCTGTGGTTCGGCCGGGAAACGGGCCGCTTCCTTTTCCGCCGCCTCTTTGCCCCGCCGCTTCGGCAGCGTCCGCCAGATATCATTCACCTGCTGCTGCGCGTGCGCTTCGCGCTCCTCTGCGCGCGCCATCTCCTCGGCCAGGCTCAGCCGGTTTGGACGACGATAACGGTCAACGCCGTAGTTCATCAAGGCGTGGCAACTGTCGAGCAACAGCTCGACCGCGTCGACGCCATGCCGCTCTTCACAGGTGGCCACGTAGTCCTTCGCGTAAACCAGATAGTCGATGATCGACGCCGCGTCGGTCCACATCCGGAACAGGTAGTTGCCCTTGAAGAAGCTGTTGTGACCGTAGGCCGCGTGCGCGATCACCAGCGCCTGCATGGCCATCGTGTTTTCCTCCATCAGGTAGCTGATGCAGGGATTGGCGTTGATGACGATTTCGTAAGCCAGGCCCATCTGGCCGCGGCGATAGTTCTTTTCGGTGGCAATGAATTCCTTGCCGTAGCTCCAGTGGCGGTAGTTGACCGGCATGCCGACCGACGCATAGGCGTCCATCATCTGTTCGGCGGTGATGATTTCGAGCTGGTTCGGATAGGTGTCGAGTGCGAAGCGTCTGGCGGTGCTGCGGATCACCGCGTGGTACTCGTCGAGCAGTTCGAAGGTCCAGTCGCTCGGCGCCGGCAGGGGCGACGCCGCCCGCTGCGGCAGCGACGCTGCCCCCTGCATGCCACGCCTGGGGTTCAAGGAGTCGCTCATTTGCTCGCCCCTTCCTTGCTGAACAAGTCGCGAAACACCGGGTAGATCTGGTCGGCGGTGCTCGCCTTGCGCATCGCGAAGGCTTCGGACGACTCCGCCAGCAGCACATACTCCTGCCACAGATTCTGCTCCTGCTCGACGACCTGAATGTAGGCGAAGTAACGGCAAAGGGGCAGCAGTCTCTCCGCCAGCAGTTTGCGGCAAAGCGTGCTGTCGTTATGCCAGTTGTCGCCGTCACTGGCGTGTGCGCCGTAGATGTTCCATTCCCCGCTCGGGTAGCGGGCACGGATGATTTCTTCCATCAGCACCAGCGCGCTCGACACCACGGTACCGCCGGTTTCCGTGGCATGGAAGAAATCATGCTCGTTCACCTCCTGTGCCTGCGTGTGATGGCGGATGAAGACCAGGTCGATCCTTTCGTAATGCCGGGTCAGGAAAAGATAGAGCAGGATGAAGAAGCGCTTCGCCAGGTCCTTGCGTGCCTCGTCCATCGAACCCGAGACATCCATCAGACAGAACATCACCGCCCTCGCCGTCGGCACCGGCGTGCGCACGCGGCTGCGATAGCGCAGGTCGATCGGGTCGAGGTAGGGAATGCGCAGCAGGTGCGCGCGCAGCGCTTCGATATCACGCTCCAGAGCTTCGATCTCATGCCGGCGCGACGGCGTCGCGGCCTGTGCACGCAGCACTACGAGCAATCCTTCGAGACGCGTCAGTTCGCGCCGCGATTCGCTGCCCAGCGCGATGCGCCGGCCGATGGCGCCGCGCATCGAACGCACGATATGCAGGTTGTTCGGCGTCCCGTCGCTCGAAAATCCGGCGCGGTGCGTCTTGTACTCGGGCGCATCGGCAAGCGTGGTGCGGATCAGATTGGGCAGCGCCAGGTCGTCGAAGAAGACCTGCATGAACTCTTCCTTGCTCAGGTGGAAGACGAAATCGTCGTCGCCCTCGCCGGCGTCGCCGGCCTGCCCGGCACCCCGCCCTCCTCCACCGCCCTGCGGGCGGTCGATGCGATCACCGCGGACGAAATCCTTGTTGCCCGGATGCACCATTTCGCGTCGGCCGCCCGGCCCGTGGCCAAACACCGGCTCGCTGATGTCGCGGCGCGGGATGTGGATGTCCTCGCCCTGGGCGATGTCGCGGATGCCGCGCCCGGCGACCGCGCGCTTCACCGCTTCCTGGATCTGCGCCTTGTGGCGGCGCAGGAAGCGCTCACGGTTGCCGATCGACTTGTTCTTGCCGGCCAGCCTGCGATCGATGATCTGTTGCAAGGGAAGTCCTCCGAGCCGTTATCGTTGCCGGGTCACGAATTCTTGCGAACGCGCAGATACCACTCGCACAACAGCCGCACCTGCTTCGCCGTGTAGCCCTTGTTGACCATCCGGTTGACGAAATCCTCGTGCTTCTTGACATCGTCGGCGCTGGCCTTGGCGTTGAAGCTGATCACCGGCAGCAGTTCCTCGGTGTTCGAGAACATCTTCTTCTCGATCACCGTGCGCAGCTTCTCGTAGCTGGTCCACAACGGATTCTTGCCCTGATTGTTGGCCCGCGCGCGCAGCACGAAATTGACGATCTCGTTGCGGAAATCCTTCGGGTTGGCAATGCCTGCCGGCTTTTCGATCTTCTCGAGTTCGGCGTTCAGCGAGCTGCGGTCGAACACTTCACCGGTGTCGGTATCGCGGTACTCCTGATCCTGAATCCAGTAGTCGGCGTAGGTGACGTAGCGGTCGAAGATGTTCTGGCCGTATTCACTGTAGCTTTCCAGGTAGGCGGTCTGAATTTCCTTGCCGATGAATTCGGCGTAGCGCACCGACAGGTGTTCCTTGATGAACGACAGATACTTCGACTCGGTTTCGGCCGGGAACTGTTCGCGCTCGATCTGCTGTTCGAGCACATACATCAGGTGCACGGGGTTGGCGGCGACCTCGGTCGAGTCGAAGTTGAACACCTTGCTGAGGATCTTGAACGCAAAGCGCGTCGAGATGCCGCTCATGCCTTCGTCGACGCCCGCGTAGTCGCGGTATTCCTGATAGCTCTTGGCGCGTGGATCGGTGTCCTTCAGGTTTTCGCCATCGTAGACCAGCATCTTGGAATACAGACTGGAGTTTTCCGGCTCCTTCAGGCGCGTCAGCGCCGCGAACTGCGCCATGATCCGCAGGGTACCGGGCGCGCAAGTCGCTTCGGCCAGCGAGGAACCGCGCAGCAGTTTTTCGTAGATCTTCACCTCCTCGGAGACCCGCAGGCAATAAGGCACCTTGACGATGTAGATCCGGTCGAGGAAAGCCTCGTTGTTCTTGTTGTTGCGGAAAGCCTTCCATTCGCTCTCGTTCGAGTGCGCGAGCACGACACCGTCGAAGGGGATCGCGCCGAAGCCTTCGGTGCCCTTGAAATTGCCTTCCTGCGTCGCAGTCAGCAGCGGGTGCAGCACCTTGATCGGCGCCTTGAACATCTCGACGAACTCGAGCAGCCCCTGGTTGGCGAGGCAAAGACCGCCGGAGAAGCTGTAGGCATCGGGGTCGTCCTGGGCATAAGTCTCGAGCTTGCGGATGTCGACCTTGCCGACCAGGCTGGAAATGTCCTGGTTGTTTTCGTCGCCGGGCTCAGTCTTGGCGATGCCGATCTGTTTGAGCACGCTCGGGTAGCGCCGGACGACCCGGAAGCGGCGAATGTCACCGCCGAACTCTTCCAGCCGCTTGACTGCCCACGGCGAGAGGATGCGATTGAGGTAGCGGCGTGGGATGCCGTATTCCTTGTCGAGGATGGCGCCATCCTCGTCCGGATCGAACAGGCCCAGCGGCGATTCATTCACCGGAGAACCCTTGATCGCGTAGAAAGGCACCTCCTGCATCAGCGACTTCAAACGCTCGGCGATCGAACTCTTGCCGCCGCCGACCGGACCGAGCAGGTAGAGGATCTGCTTCTTTTCCTCCAGCCCCTGCGCCGCGTGGCGGAAGTAGCTCACCACTTGCTCGATGGCATCTTCGAGGCCGTAGAACTCGGCAAAAGCCGGGTAGATCTTGATTACCTTGTTGGCGAACAGGCGCGACAGCCGCGGGTCGTTGCGGGTGTCCACCGTCTGCGGCTCGCCGATCGCGCGCAACATGCGTTCGGCGGCGCTGGCGTAGCTCAACGGGTCCCGCTTGCACTGCGCCAGGTAATCCTCCAGCGAGAGTTCCTCTTCGCGGGTGCGGTCAAAGCGGGCGGCAAAATGACTGACGATGTCCATACTGTTCTCCAAGAATCCGTTGACTTCCCAATCCTGACAATCGGCGGGCGATACTGTTCCGCCACCACTCCGAAACTGCCACGCCAGCAAAGCGTGTCTCCATCAGGGCAAAGCAAATAGCGAGCCACAATTGCCACCTTGCTCCAGCATCCGCTGCGCAAGCGCTCGGTGCTGCCTGACGGCTTGTTCGCCCCAACCCGGCGAAAGGTACCGAGGCCCGGCAACGGAACTTTCGGCTCCATGCGGCCGGTTGGAAACCTCCCGGACAAGCGGCTTTCCCGGGATTCTCGCACCAATCAGGTGCATACCAGGACTCACCGTGCCGCATTACGGAGCCTCGGGTGCAACGCCGGAAAACGAGCGCCGAATGGGCCGTCGAATTGCACGCACTTTGCCTCCGCGCCGGAGAAACCGAAGGCTCCGGCCGACCTGCCGTTACCACCGGTAGTTCCCTCCGCCAGTTCGCCTGCGGCTCAGTCTAGTCGTCGCTGGCAGGCCGGCAGAAGGAACTATTGCCTGTTGGCTAATGGAAACATGTCGATATGGGCCGGTGCAGACCGGCAGAATGCACTCGACCATTCGATTCGATCAGGCACAGGCTCCGCGGCAGCCAAAGCGGAAGGATGACCGCGACGAAGATCGTGGTCGTCGGGCAAGGGCACGCAATCGGCGGACCGGGCACCGACGGCCACTATGCCCCGTCACCCGCTGCGGAAGGCATTCGCCGCTGCGCTTCCACGCCCCTGGCTTGGTAGCGCGTTAACCCCCGTTCCGCCTGACGATCGCTCCGATCCGGTGGGTTGCCGGAAGCCCATTGCCAGCGGACTCTCCTCCAGCCGCCAGGCGAACTCCATCTGTCCTTGGGCGGCGTTCTTGCAAGACAACAAGGCTTGCGCCAGAATGCATCGCAATTGCAACGCAGTCGAAAAACAAGGGTGCCCCATGAAAACAGCTTCGATTCCTTCCCTGCGGGTTGCCCCCGCCCTGCGCCAGGCGGCCGAAGCGGTGCTGGGCGAAGGCGAGAGCCTGTCGAATTTTGTCGAGCAATCGATTCGCGAAAGCATCGAGCGTCGTCTGGCCCAGCGCGAATTCATCGCTCGCGGTCTGGCGTCACGCGACAAGGCAAAGCAATCGGGAAAATACGTTTCATCCGATGCCGTTGTCGGACGACTTGAAAAAATGCTGGCCCAGGCAAAGGCGTCGTCGAAGACAAGCGGATAACAAGGTGGCGTATCGGGTTCGCTTCACCCAGGATGCGGAAGCCGACCTGGTCAGGGGACATATCGCTACCCGAAAGGCTGGTCTTGGAGATTACCGGGAACGCTGATGATCGACGCCCGTATTCCCGCTTGCTTGCTTGCTTTCTTGCCGGATGAAGCCTGCAATCACCAGAATCAAATTTCAGAAAGCAATTCAATGTTGCCAATGACCCACAGGGAGCTTCCGCGCACCGCCAACGGGCATCGAGTGCCCGGCATGAAGCTTCCACGGTTGCGGATCGGGCCTCGATGCGCGCGCAACGCCTTGCATTGGCGGACAGAGGCGGGGAAGCGCTGCCTTGACGCTGGCAATCGCCGGAAGTGAACTTGATCTCGACCGTCGTCAGCCAGGAGTGACCCGGACAAAGTCGGAAGTCATCCAGATGAATTCACTGGCAACCGCAAATAGCCGCTATTCGCCCGGATCAGGCGCGGTGCGTGCGAGGGCAGGCTTCGTTTTCTGCGTTTCAAGGCCGATTCGAGCAAGACAGCACATGGGCAGAACAGCGGAGCCGTCGTTGCTCAGCAGTCCCTGGATGAATATTGAAGGCGCCTTTCGAGGCGCCGCCCGAAGTTCGACAGGGCGAGACAGCCGAGCCAGTAGATCAGGCCGATGAACAGGTAGCCCTCCAGGTAAAACGCCCGCCACTGGGCATCCCCGGACAGCGCGAGGGTCAGCGCGCCAGTCAGTTCGTAGAGGCTGACCACGGTCACCAGCGAGACGTCCTTGAACAGGCCGATAAAGGTGTTCACCAGCGCCGGCAGGGCCGCCCGCAAGGCTTGCGGCAGGATGACATGGCGCAGACACTGCCAGCGGCTCAGGCCCAGGGCTGCCGCGGCATCGCCCTGCCCCGCCGGAACCGACTGCAGTCCGCCGCGCACCACTTCGGCGAGGTAGGCGGCGGCAAAGCCGACGATCGCCGGCAACACCCGCCACAAGGCGCTGCCGCCGGCCCTGTCGGGCAGGAACAGCGGGAACAGGAAGGCCGCCACGAACAGTACCGAAATCATCGGCACGCCGCGGACCAGTTCGATATAGAAGGCACAGCAGCTCCGCAGCAGCGGCAACCTTGAGCGCCGGCCGAGGGCCAGCAGGATCCCCAGAGGCAGGGCGCCGGCCATGCCGCCCGTTGCCAGCAACAAGGTCAGCGGCAGGCCGCCCCAGAGCTGGCTGTCGACGATCGGCAAACCGAAGCCGCCGCCGTGCAGCAGGGCAAGAAAACCGAGCAGCGCCCCGCTCAGCAAGGCCAGCGCCGGGCGGACCCGCAGCCGACCGCTGCCGGCCAGCCACAGCGCAGCGAGCAAGAGTCCGCAGGCCAGCGCCGGCCGCCAGTGCTGGTCGAAGGGATAGCGCCCGAAGAGGATCAGCGGATACTTCTCGACGATCACCCCCCAGCAGGCGCCGGTTCCCAGCAGCGCACGGCAGCGCTCCGCATCCGGCTGCCAGTCGGCACGCAGGATGCTCCACTCGAAGACGCCCGGGAGCAGCACGCAGGCGGTGACGAGAATGGCCAGCGTCGCCAGCGCGTTTCCCCAGCCATCCAGGAGTGGTCGGAACTGGCGGCCGATCGCCGTGAGCGCTGATCGCCGGCTGGCCATCAGTGTCCCCTGCGCAACTGCCGCCGGTTATACCAGCCGGTCGCCGCGGCGGTCAGCAGCGACAATCCGAGATAGACCGCCATCAGGATGCTGATGCACTCGGCGGCCTGCCCGGTCTGGTTGAGGCTGGTATTGGCAATCGATACCAGGTCCGGATAACCCACGGCGACGGCGAGCGAAGAGTTCTTGGTCAGGTTGAGAAACTGGTTGGTCGCCGGTGGAATCATCAGACGCAGGGCCTGCGGCAGGACCACCGCGCGCAGGCCCTGCAGCGGCGTCATGCCGAGTGCTGCGGCCGCATCGACCTGGCCGCGCGGCACCGAAAGGATGCCGGCACGGACGATCTCAGCCAGGTAGGCCGCGCCATAGCCACTCAGTCCGAGCAGCAGGGCGAGAAACTCCGGCGTCACGGCGCCACCGCCGGCGATGCCGAAATCGCCCGCGGCCGGCACTTCCCCACCCCAGGGAAAGGCGAGCCCGCTCTTGCTCAGGAAAACCCCCGGCAGCGGGTTCAGCGCAGCGTCCGCCGACGGCAGTTTCTCGGCCAGCAGGAAATACCAGGTGAGCAGTTGCAACAGCAAGGGGATGTTGCGGAAGACTTCGACGTAGGCTCGGCACAGTCCGCGCAGCAGGACATTCCTGGTCAGGCTGCAGGCGCCGAGGCACAGGCCCAGGACGGTCGCCAGGACGATGGCCGCCAGCGCCACCCGCAGGGTGTTGAGTACGCCGACGAGAAAGGCACGCCAATACGGTTGCGCGGCGTCGAAGTCGAGCACGCTCTCGCCGATCGAGAAGCCGGCCGGCTCGAAGAGAAAGGCGAAACCGCTGCGTATGCCGCGCGTTCGCAGTTCGGCGCCGGTCTGCTCGACCAACAGCCAGACGAGGGCCAGCGCCAGCCCGGCGACCAGTAGTTGATAGCAGAAAGCGCGCGATGAAGCGTGGCGCCGGAACTCAGCGAACGGGCGGCGCATACATCAGGCCACCCTTGGTCCACAGCGCATTCGACCCACGCGGCAGCTTGAGCGACGAACCGGATCCGAGATTGCGCTCGAAGATCTCGCCGTAGTTGCCCACCGCCTTGATCGCCCGCAGCGCCCACTCGCGATCGAGGCCGAGCAGGCGGCCGCTATCGTCGCCGCTGCCGAGCAGCCGCTGCACGGCGGGGTTTGGACTGCTGCGCAAGCTGTCGGCGTTGGCCTGCGTGATGCCCAGTTCCTCGGCTTCGATGAGCGCGAAGACCAGCCACTTGACGATCGCGAACCACTCGTCGTCGCCGCGCCGGACTGCCGGTCCCAGGGGTTCCTTGGAGATCACTTCGGGCAGGATCACATAGTCGCCGGGCTTCGGCGCCTCCTTGTCGCGAATCGACACCAGGCTGGACACATCGGTCGTGTAGGCCTGGCAACGCCCGGAGAAGAACGCCTTGAGGGAGGCTTCGAAGCTTTCGAAAACCACCGGCCTGACCTTCGCCCCCTGCGCGCGGAAGTAGTCGTTCAGGTTCTTTTCGGTGGTGGTGCCGGACTGGACGCAGATTTCGGCGTTCCTGAGTTGCTTGACGCTGCTCGCCTTCGACTGCTTCGGGACCATGAAGCCCTGGCCATCGTAGTAGGTGATGGCGGTGAAATGCAGGCCCATCGAAGCGTCGCGGGTCAGGGTCCAGGTGGTGTTGCGCGACAGCACATCCACCTCACCTGCCTGCAGGGCGGTGAAGCGCTGCTGTGAATTGAGCGGCAGCCATTTCACCTTGCCCGGGTCTCCCAGCACCGCCGCGGCGATGCCGCGGCAGATGTCGGTATCGAGCCCGCTCCAGTTTCCCTTGCTATCCACCCCGGAAAACCCGGCAAGACCGGTGCTCACCCCACAGGCGACGCGCCCCTGCTGGCGGACCAAATCCAGGGTCTTGCCGGCGTGCGCCGCCAATGGGGTCAGGGCGAGGACGGCAATCAAAGCGGAGCAGCATTTCCAGCCGGCAATGTTCATGGGTCAGCCCGCAGAATTGAATGATGAGGCGCGAATTGTCCCACAGTCAAAGGACGCCTGCTTGCCGGTACGGTCGTGCGGGTGTCCGCTACAGGCGCGCGTCCCGATGTCCGCGCAGCGACCGGATCAGGCATCGTGCCGGTGGATGCCGCAACTGGCCTGGCCGGCATCACGTCATCTTTTAAATCCGGAAGAAATCGGTTCTACTCTCTGCTTTTGTGCACGAAGATTGCTTTTTACGCATGTCGAGAGCCGTTCATTTCTGGAGCCTGGTCGCTCTTGCGGCACTGCTTGCCGGCATCCTGCATGGCCTGCGTCTGGATGCGCGTGCTCTGCTCTGGCTCCAGGAGTCGCTCAGCGCGCCCGCAGAGCGTGCCGCGAGCCTGTGGTTGCCGGGCTACCGTGCAGTCTTGCAGGTTGCACTCCCCGGACTCGAAAGCGAGGAACTCTCCGACCTGGCGTACAACCCGGCAAGCGGCACCCTGTTTGCGGTCAGCGGCAAGACGCCGCTGTTGATCGAGATCTCCACAGCGGGAGAAGTTCTGCGTCGCATGCCGGTGAGCGGCGCGTCGAATCTGGAAGGTGTGGCGGTGCTGGAAGGCGACTGCATGGCAATCGCCGACGAGCGCCAGGAGCGGTTGTCGTTCTTCCGCATCGCTGCCGAGACGAAGGCGTTGCGCAGGGAAGAGTTCGTCCAGCAGATCGAACTCGGCCATCCGGATCCCCCGAACAAAGGTTTCGAGGGGCTTGCCTGGGACAAGCGTCATCGGCGCCTGCTGTTGGGCAAGGAGAAACATCCGGTGATGGTCTATGGCCTGGCTTCGGATGGCTGCCGGGCAAGTGGAGAGCTGCACGCGCTTGTCGATCTGGGCGACCACATGACCGATCTCGCGGCGCTCACCGTCGACCCGCGCAGTGGCCATATCGTCGCGCTGTCGCAGGAGTCACACCTGCTGGTCGAGTTGGACGAGCACTACGATCCACGCAATTTCATCGCCTTGTTACGCGGTCTGAACGGCCTTGAGCACAATATTCCGCAGGCCGAAGGCGTGGCCCTCGACGAGGCCGGCAACCTGTACCTGGTCAGCGAGCGCAATCTGTTCTACGTCTTTCGCAAGGTGGCGGCGCAGTAACGGCGGAATGTGCGAAGCGTTGCAGCCGGTTTCCTGTCTGTGGCTGTCTGCGGCTGTCTGCGCTCCTGCACTCGTCGATTGCTCTTCCCCACCGTCCAGCGGTTGCTCTCCCTCAAGTGGGCGAGGGGAGGTTCGTGAGTCGCTGGTGCGACTTTCACATTACACTTCGTGCCGCCGCGCTGAAGCGCGCTCTTCATCAACCTGAGGCTGCCTCCCATGACCCGTCGACTGTTTGCCAGTGTGCCTGTCTGGAGTATTGCTGTACCGGTTCTGGCCTGCATCATGCTCGCCGCGATCTGGGGGCTCGCTCCCGGATGGTTCCTGTCCGCCATTGCGGGTTCGACCTTGATCGCGTCGGTGCTGGTCGCAGTTCATCACGCCGAAGTGATTGCGCACCGACTTGGCGAACCGTTCGGAACGCTCGTTCTCGCTTTGGCGGTAACCGTCATCGAAGTGTCGTTGATCGTCTCGATGATGCGGGCCGGCGGCGAGGGTTCCAGCGCTCTGGCACGCGACACCGTGTACGCCACGGTGATGATCGTCTGCAACGGCGTCATCGGTCTCTGTCTGCTGATGGGCAGTATCCGGCATCGGACCATCGGCTTTCGCGTCGAGGGAACCACCCCCGCGTTGGCGGTACTGGCCACTCTCACCACCCTCACCCTGGTTCTTCCCACCTACACCTCGTCCACGGCGGGTCCGACTTTTTCGGCACCGCAACTCGTCTTCGCCGGCGTCGTTTCCTTCGTGCTCTGGGGCGTGTTCGTTTTCGTCCAGACGGTTCGGCATCGCGACTATTTCCTGCCCGCGAACGGCCACTCCGAAGACGCGCACGCGGCCCCTCCCTCGGGAGCAACCGCATTGATCAGCCTGGTGCTGCTGCTCGTTTCTCTCGTCGCGGTGGTTGGCCTCGCCAAGGTGCTCGCACCCAGCATCGAGGCCGCCGTCGTTGGCGCGGGCATGCCGCATGCCGTGGTGGGTATCGCCATCGCGCTGATGGTGCTGCTGCCCGAGACGATGTCAGCCGTGCGCGCGGCGCGCAGCGACCGGATGCAGACCAGCTTCAACCTGGCGCTGGGCTCTGCGCTCGCCACCATCGGTCTGACGATTCCCGCCGTGGCCGCGACTTCCATCCTGCTCGGTCTACCGCTGGACCTGGGACTGCCTCCCAAGGAAGTGGCCCTGCTGGCACTGACGCTGTTGCTGACCTCGACGACACTGTCCGGAGGACGCGCGACGATTCTTCAGGGTGCCGTTCATCTGGTGGTGTTCGCCGTATTTGTCTTTCTGGCCATGGTCCCGTGATACCGCAACCCGTGCCGGCCCGGTATGAACGTTGAGCCTGGCCAGGCCCACGAGGGTGAATATCGGCGCACCCTGCGGCCAGGGTGCCGACGGCCGGTTCGGGATCAACCCGATGGTCGCCCCCTTTCCGGCCTATAATCCTCGACTTTTTCGGGTCCGACCATGTGGTTCAAGAATCTTCATCTCTACCGCCTGCCCAGGAACTGGGCGACCGACACCGCCCGGCTTGAAGAGCAACTCGCCAAACTGACCCTGCAAGGATGTCATGCCACCGATCCGAAGAGTATCGGCTGGGTGCCGCCACGTGCCGGCGGTACACTGATTCACAGCGTCAATCAGCAGTGGCTGCTCGCCCTCGGCGTCGAAGAGAAGCTCCTGCCGGCGTCGATCGTCAAGCGTTTCGCCAGTGACAAGGCGAAGGAGATCGAAGAAGCCGAAGGCCGCCGCATCGGGCGCCGCGAGATGCGCGAGATCCAGGAGGCGATGACCCTCGAACTGCTGCCGCGCGCCTTCATCCGCAGCCGCAGCACCTTCGGCTGGATTGACCCGCTCAACGGCTGGTTGGTGATCGATTCCGCCTCGCCGGCAAAAGCCGAGGAATTTCTCGAACATCTGCAGAAGTCGGTCGACGGTTTGCCGGCAAAGGTGCTCAAGGTCATCCAATCGCCCTCGGCGGCGATGACCGGCTGGGTGGCCAGCGGCGAAGCGCCGGCCGGCTTCACTCTCGACCAGGACCTGGAACTGCGGTCCACGGAAAAAGCGACCGTGCGCTACGTCAATCACACGCTCGATGGCGAGGAGATCCGCCAGCACATCGCCACCGGCAAGATCGTCACCCGCCTGGCAATGACCTGGAACGACCGCATTTCCTTCGTCCTCAACGATCTCCTGCAGATCAAGCGCCTCGCCTTCCTGGACATCCTCAAGGAGCAGGCGGACGGCCAGGGGGAGAACGAGGACGAGCGCTTCGATATCGACTTCACGCTGATGACCGGAGAAGTGGCGCAGTTGCTCGGCGACCTGCTGGTCGCGCTCGGTGGCGAGCCGGTGGCCGCGAATTAGGCTGAGACAGAGGCTGAGACAGAGGCTGAGACGCCGCCGCGCGCGGAGGGGCAAGGGCTGACCGCGTCCCTGGCGGACTGGCGGTCAGCGTAGCGCATCGAACGATCCGGCATTCCGCGTTTGAGCACCCGCTTGAACCTGCTCGCGTGCCGGGCAATCAGCCGCTTTCAGCGGCGACCGCCTTCGAGCGCCGCGATGCGCTCTTCGATCGGCGGATGGCTGGAAAACAGGGCCATCCAGCCCGGCCGGCCATTGATGCCGGCGGTCGCCACATTCTGCGGCAGTTCGCCGGCTTCCATGCCGCCGAGGCGACGTAGCGCGTCCACCATCGGCCGCGGCGTGCCCAGGAGCTTCGCGGCTCCGGCATCGGCGCGAAACTCGCGACTGCGCGAGAAGTACATGACGATGATGCTGGCCAGGATGCCGAACACGATGTCGCACACCACCACCGTGATCGTGTAGCCGATGCCCGGCCCCGAAGACTCGGCATCTCCCTTGCGCAGCGCCGAATCCACCAGCCAGCCGACGACGCGGGCGATGAACACGACAAAGGTGTTCACCACCCCCTGGATCAGCGTCAGGGTCACCATGTCGCCATTGGCGATGTGCGCCACCTCGTGGGCGATCACCGCCTCCGCCTCGGCGCGCGTCATGTTCTGCAGCAGGCCGGTAGAGACGGCGACCAGCGAACGATTGCGGGTGGCGCCAGTCGCGAAGGCATTCGGCTCGCCCTCGTAGATCGCCACCTCGGGCATCGGCAGACCCGCCTGTTCGAGAATCGGCGCACCGTCTCGAACAGCCAGTACTCCGTGGAGTTGCCCGGCGATTCGATCACCTGCGCTCCGGTGCTCCACTTGGCGAGGGTCTTCGACATCCATAGCGAGATGAAGGCACCGCCGAAACCCATGATCAAGGCAAAGAACAGCAACTTGCCGAGGTCAAGCCCGGCGCCGGAGAAGAACCTGTGGGCGCCGGTCAGGGTGGTGACGAGACCCAGCACCAGCATGATCGCCAGGTTGGTACCGATGAACAGGAGCGTCCTTTTCATGCTGCGTCCCCGGTCAGGGCCGCTCCGTCATGTTCTGGCTTCCCGGCGATCGCCACGCCCCTGGACCGGGTTCCACGCGGGCTTTCGTGGCGATGTTCGCGCAGTCGTGCCAACAGTCGCGCCAGTGTCCGTCCCGAACGGTCGGCCGCCCGGTCGATGGCAACATAAAGGTCGGGCTCGGTATCCTCGATCAGCAGGTCGGGAGCCCCGGCAACCGTCACCTGGATACGGCAGCGCTTGTCTTCCCCGCCGCGCGGACCATTGACATCGGTAAGACGGATCGAAACCTTGCGCACGTACTGACTGGCCCGATCAAGCGCGAAATGGATGCGCCTCTCGACGTGCTCGCGCAAACCGGCGGAGAGATCGAAACCTGCGGCCTGGATGATGATGTGCATGGAGGAACTCCTGGTGGGTTGGCAACGGGGAAAACTGTAGCGCACGGCAACCAATCCAACAAATCGAATATAATTGATCAACAGATCGATATTCTGGATGTATTTATAGACATGGCCGCACTCAACTACAAACACCTGCGCTACTTCTGGGTAGTCGCCAAATCCGGCGCCATTGCACGTGCCGGCGAACAGTTGCATCTCACGCCACAGTCGATCAGCGGCCAGATTCGCGAACTCGAGGAAGCCCTCGGGGTGGCCCTGTTCCGCCGCGTCGGGCGTGGCCTGGAACTCACGGACAGCGGCCGACGCATCCTCGGCTACGCCGAAGAGATCTTTGCGCTCGGCGACGAACTGCTCGACGCCGTGCGCGACCAGACAGCAACGAAGAGCCTGCCGTTCGCGGTCGGCATTGCCGACTCGGTGCCCAAGTCGGTGGCCCACCGACTGGTGGAGCCCGCGTTGCACCTGCCGGAGCCGGTGCGTCTGATCTGTCGCGAGGGCCGCCTGACCGCCCTGCTGGCGGAACTGGCCATCCATCGGCTGGACATGGTGATCGCCGACCGCCCGATGCCCGCGAATCTCAACGTGCGCGGCTACAACCATCTGCTTGGCGAGAGCACGCTGACGGTTTTCGGCGCCGCCGCGCTGGTCGAGACGCTGCGACCGAGCGACAGCTTCCCGGCCATGCTCGACGGCGCTCCGTTTCTGATGCCGGGCGAAGACGTCGCCATTCGGCCCCGCCTCGAACACTGGTTCGAAGCTCAGCGCCTGCATCCGCGGATCATCGGTGAGTTCGACGACAGCGCGCTGCTCAAGGCCTTCGGACAGGCAGGCGACGGCCTCTTCGTCGCTCCGACGGCAATCGCCGCCTACGTTTGCGAACAGTATCGCGTCACTTCCCTGGGGCGCATTGATTCGATCGCCGAACAACTCTTCGCGATTACCACCGAGCGTCGGCTGACACACCCGGCGATCGTCGCCATCAGCCAGGTGGCGCGCAACGAGGTTTTCGGCGACGCGGCGCGCAGCCCGCGCGCCGACGACGGCGCCCATCACCGGGAGCCGACGGTCGCGGGTCGCAGCGGGCACGCCGCCGGCCCAACCAGGCCGCGCAGGAAGCCCCTCCCGTAACCCAACCGCGCCGCTCCCGCGCGACAAAGCCGAGGAAATCCCCCGGATACGCTGCGCTGCCGGCATGTTGGCCCGACGCTTGCCTGACGGAGAATGGCCGAGAACGGTGAAACATCAGTTTTCCACGAATCATTGGTCTCGATAATTCTGATTTTATAACGGTGACAGAGCGTTTATGGTTGCCGCTGTACGACCACTGACCCACAGGAGACAACGATGAAGACCTTCTCACTGCTCACCGCCATTCTGGCTTTCGCCTTCACGCTGGCAATCGGCGACGCCGAGGCCGCCAGCAAGCGCTTTGGTGCCGGCAAGTCGAGCGGCATGCAACGCGAAACCACCGCGGAAAGATCGCTGACCACGACACCTTCGCCGGCAACCGCGACCAGTGCCGCGAAAGCCCCGTCGCCTGCGGCCGCACCGCAAGCCCAGCCCAAACGTTCGTGGATGGGGCCGCTCGCCGGTCTCGCCGCCGGCCTCGGCCTCGCTGCCCTCGCCTCGCACTTCGGTTTCGGCGAAGAACTCGCTTCGATGCTCATGATCGGGCTGCTGGTGATGGCGGTCGTACTGGTCATCGGCTTCGTCATGCGCCGCCGCGCCGGTGCTCAGCAGCCGGCTACTGCCGAAGCGGGTGGCCTGCAGTACGCGGCAGCCGGCGCCGATGGCAACCCACCGAACCGCGACGCACATCAACTTGTGCTGCCGGCATCGGGTGCCGCGGCAACGGGCTCCAGCACCGACAGCCATATCCCTGAAGACTTCGACGCCGCCGGCTTCGTGCGCAACGCCAAGCTCAGCTTCATCCGCCTGCAGGCGGCCAACGACCACCGCAACCTGGGCGACATCCGCGAATTCACGACCCCGGAGATGTTTGCCGAGATCAGGATGAACATTGCCGAGCGCGGCGAAGCCGAACAGGAAACCGATGTCGTGACCCTCAACGCCGAAGTGGTGGAGGTCACCGAAGAGACCAACCGCTACGTGGTCAGCGTGCGCTTCAACGGCCTGATCCGCGAGGAGAAGGACGCCACCGCCGAGCCGATCGACGAGATCTGGCACATGGTCAAGCCACGCGATGGCAGCAGCGGCTGGGTCCTGGCCGGCATCCAGCAGATGCAGTAAGCGCCGCGCGAGGCGGGCAGGATGCAGCGACGTCGAAATCGTTTTCGGCCGCCGGCTATGGCGGTCGAAAATCCGCCAGTGATTTCTGCCTACCACACGAAGTATTTCGCCTATGGGTTGACCCACCGTTGCCCGCCGGACAGCGTCGAGTAACGAGTCGTCGATCGGGAAAGGTGGGGGGCACGCCGTTGCATCTGGTCAGCGCGTTTGCCGCCCAGGCGGGTCTGGTCCTGGGACAGCGCGCGACGGCCGCGAAGTCGAACGAGAAGACTGCCATCCCCGAACTGTTGGCGACCTTGGCCCTGGAAGGCTGCATCGTCACCATTGACGCCATGGGCACGCAGCCCAACATTGCCCAAGCGATTCGCGATCGGGGGGCCGACTATGTTCTGGCGGTCAAGGACAATCAGCCCACACTGGCCGCGTCGATCGAGGATTTTGTCAGCGCCTTCGAGGCGGCGCCAGGCAAGACGCCTCACCAGTTTCATGAAGTCGTCGAGAAGGATCATGGCCGCCTGGAAGTCCGGCGCTGCCATGTCTTCGACCAGCTTGACTGCCTGCACGCCCCCGAGCGCTGGCCAGACCTGAAGTCGTTCGCGATGGTGACGAGCGAGCGGACGATCAAGGGACAAACCTCCGTTGATCGCCGTTTCTACGTGAGCAGCCTGGTCCCCGATGCGCAACGCATGAATGAGGCCGTCCGCAGGCACTGGCGCGTCGAGAACAGCCTGCATTGGTGCATGGATGTCGTTTTCGGCGACGACCAGATGCGCGCTCGCACCGATCATGCCGCTCAGAATTTCGCCGTCTTGCGCCAGTTCGTCTTGAACCTCCTGCGCCTTGCTCCGGTAAAACGAAAGGGCGGCCTCAAGGTTCAGCGACTGATCGCCGCCTCTTCGGACGCCTTCCGCGCCCAACTCCTGGGTCTTTTATAAGATTCATGCGATTGCCCTGTGGCTCGCCTAGTGAGCCCTGATGCGGTTAAACTTGCCCTGTCATTTGAAAATATCGCTCCCACGGCAAGAGAGAATAGCAATAGCCTATCGTTTTCGAGAGGTTTAATTCCCTCGAATTCGGGAGGATTGGTAGCTTGGGAATGCCCCTTATGAAACATGATTCAGCCACCGGCGTTGAGCCTGAGATTCTTCGTTGGGCCAGAAAATCGGTCGGGCTGACCGTTACCGATGTTGCCGACATGCTCAAGCGGCATCCCGAAGAGATCGAGGCATGGGAAGACGGCAGGGCTGCGCCGACCTATCCGCAACTGGAAAAGTTGGCTTATCAAATATACAAGCGCCCACTGGCGATATTTTTTCTGCCCTCACCCCCGGAAGAAGCCCTTCCGCAGCGGGAGTTCCGCACCCTGCCTGACGCGGATATGCAAACCCTGGCGCGCGACACCTACCTGCACATCCGCCGCGCCCACGCCTACCAGATTGGATTGCAGGAGTTGTTCGACGGCCACAACCCCGCCGAGCGCCATATCTGGAAAGCCATCACGCTTTCGCAATCGCAAGATGTCGCATCGCAAGCAGCAGTAATTCGCGATTACCTGGGCATCTCGCTCGATCAGCAGACGGCCTGGAAAAGCGACGAGCAGGCGCTGAAAGCGTGGCGCAAAACGATTGAAGGATGCGGCGTCTTCATCTTCAAGGCCGCTTTCAAGCAGAAGGACATCTCCGGCTTCTGCCTGATGGACGAGCATCTGCCGGTCATCTATCTGAACAACAGCACGACCAAGACCCGCCAGATATTCAGCCTGCTGCACGAACTCGCGCATCTGTTGTTGAGCATGAATGGCTTGAGCAAGTTGGATGCGAGCTATATCGATCAATTGCCCAAAAGGGAAAAAGAGATCGAGCGCTTCTGCAACGCCATCGCCGCCGAGGTGCTGATTCCGGGAAGGGACTTTGCCACCCAGGCGAAGCAGTTTCCAACTGACGTGGAAAACGCAAACGAAGCGCACTTCTCGGACCTCGCCGATCGATATGGCGTCCTCCAGCACTTCTACCCACGCGTCTTCAAAAGCGTCTGGGACGGCCTGGACGAGCTTGTCGCACGGAATGATCTGAATTCCGAAGGCCAGCAGACCTAGACCGAGATGGTCTATCAGTACCTCACCGGTCCATGCTTCCGTCAGCGCGTCGAAGCCATCGTCGAGGCATTTTCGTCCATGCAGGAAGACCTGGACAAGGAGCGCAATATGATCATGAAACAGTGGGCCAAGCGCGAGGAGCAGATCGAGCGCGTGATGGGGGCGACGGTGGGGATGTATGGCGACTTGCAGGGGATTGCGGGGAAGTCGTTACAGGAGATTGAGGGGCTGGACTTGCTTGCCCTGAGTCACGAAGGGGATATGAATGCTAACTAAACTGACCATCAAAAACTTTAAACGGTTTGACGAGGCCGAGGTTGATCTAGGCAAGTCTGTTGTGCTCATCGGCCCAAACAACTCCGGGAAGACAACCGCGCTTCAGGCACTAGCCCTCTGGGAGCTTGGATTGCGTCGATGGACTGAAAAACGTCAAGGGAAGTCAACGGCACTCCAGCGGCAAGGCGTGGCAATCAACCGGCGCGATTTGGTAGCACTTCCGGTTCCTGTCGCCAATCTTCTCTGGCGCGACCTGCATGTCCGCAACGCGGAACGGCAGGAAGGAAAACAAAAAACGCAAAACGTTCGTGTGGACATCATGGTCGAGGGAATTACCGATGATCAGGCATGGTCTTGCGGGCTTGAGTTCGACTATGCCAACGAAGAGTCGTTTTATTGCCGCCCACTCAGACTTGACGAGAATAAGCAGCCTGCACGGATGGGCATCCCGGAGCACGCGACCAAAGCCAAGGTGGCGTTATTGCCTCCCATGTCCGGGCTGACGGATCGTGAATTCATCAAGCAGCCGGGGGAAATTGGTGTACTGATCGGGCAAGGCCAAACGGCACAGGTTCTCCGCAACCTGTGTTACCGAGTATGTTGGCCAGACGATAAAGCGGCCAAACCCTCCGGGGACTGGATTGCGCTGACGGAGCAGTTATCCCGCCTGTTTGGAGTGAAACTGCTTAACCCGAAGTTTGTTGCCGAGCGCAGCGAAATTGTCATGGAGTATGAGGAAAAGTCCGGCACCCGGCTCGATCTCTCGTCGTCCGGACGGGGCTTGCAGCAAACCTTGCTGATTCTTGCTCACCTATATGCCAATCCTCGCACGGTGCTGTTGCTGGATGAACCGGATGCGCATCTTGAGGTACTCCGCCAACGCCAGACTTACCAATTGATCAACGATATTGCCGAGGAAAAGGGCTCGCAAATCGTTGCGGCAAGCCATTCCGAAGTCGTCCTGGCCGAAGCGGCGAATCGCGGCATGGTAGTGGCCTTTGTCGGCAAGCCGCATCTATTGAACGACCGTGGCAGCCAAGTGATGAAGGCCCTGACTGATATGGGCTGGGATCAATACTATCAGGCGGAGGAAACGGGCTGGGTGTTGTATGTCGAAGACTCGACCGATCTGGCCATTCTCAAGGCATTCGCCAGAATCCTGGCGCACCCGGCCCAAGCATTGCTGGAAATGCCGTTTGTTCATTATGTTTCAACAAACTTGCCGCAAAAATCTCGTGACCACTTCAACGGTTTGCGTGAAGCCAAGAGCGATCTGGTGGGTATTGCCCTGTTTGACCGCCTCGAACGTGCGCTTCAACCCAACGAAAACCTGAACGAGATCATGTGGGCCAGGCGAGAGATCGAAAACTATCTATGCACTCCCGAGGTTTTGCGTGCGTGGGCCGTCCATGATGTGGCAGACGACTTGTTTGGAATTGCCGAACGAGGCAAACGTCAGCAGGTAATGGAAAAGGCCATTGTCGAGGTTACGCACCTATTGGAGATCGACGAAAAATCGCCTTGGTCACCCGATGTAAAAGCCACTGACGAAGTTCTTGATCGGATTTTCAGGATATTTTTCAAGGAAATGGGACTGCCCTTGACGTTCCGCAAGCGCGATTACCATTTGCTTGCCAGTTTCTTGTCGAGACAACGGATCGAGCCCGAAATCATCGAAAAGCTGGATGCCATCGTGGCTACCGCCGCGCGCGCCAAACCGCGAGGAAATAACTCGTGAATGAGATTGTTGTCGCCATAATAACGAGGCAGCTGGCGTGAAAAAGCAGAAGCTCGAACTCACCTGGATCGGCAAGGAGAACCGGCCGAAGCTGGAGCCGCGCATCCTGCTGGAAGACCCGGCGAAGTCTTATCACGCGAAGCACCGTGTCGCCAGCGCCGACTTATTCGACAACCGGCTGATCTTCGGCGACAACCTGCTGGCGCTGAAGGCGCTGGAGGGGGAGTTTTCCGGCAAGGTGAAATGCGTCTTCATCGACCCGCCCTACAACACCGGCAGCGCCTTCACGCATTACGACGACGGGGTGGAGCATTCGATCTGGCTGTCGCTGATGCGCGACCGGCTGGAGATCATCCGGCGGCTGCTGTCCGACGACGGTTCGCTGTGGATCACCATTGACGACAACGAGGCGCATTACCTGAAGGTGTTGTGCGATGAGGTGTTTGGACGAGCAAATTTTGTATGCAATGCCATTTGGGAAAAGGCAGACTCCCCACGAAACTCGGCTCGACAATTCTCAACTGATCATGACCACTTGCTGGTTTATTCAAAGTCTCCTGATTGGATTCCGAGGAAGCTGGCGCGAACAGATGAAGCAAACTCGATCTACAGCAAATCAGGACAACGATCCACGGGGCCTTGGTTACCAGGGAACCCTTATGCCAACAAGCCCTACTCAAAGGCAATATACAACATAACAGGACCGACTGGGCGGGAGTTTCCACCGCCGGCAGGCCGGTTTTGGCGAATTTCGGAAGAGAAACTTCGTGAGCTGGACAAGGATGGGCGAGTCTGGTGGGGCCCGACCGGAAATGCTCGGCCGAGTATAAAACGGTATCTGTCGGAAGTTGGCGACTTGGTTCCACGGACCTTGTGGTCAAAGGACGATGTGGGAAGCAATCGCACCTCGAAAAAAGCGAGAAGCGCGCTCTGTTCCCAGAGGACGATCCTTTTGGCACTCCCAAAGCCAGAACGCCTCTTAAGCGCATATCGAGATCGCCACCAACCCCGGCGACCTCGTCCTCGACTCCTTCGCCGGCTCCGGCACCACCGGCGCCGTCGCCCACAAGATGGGCCGCCGCTGGATCATGGTCGAGCTGGGCGAGCACTGCCACACCCACATCATTCCGCGCCTGCAAAAAGTCATCGACGGCGAAGACCAGGGCGGCATCAGCAAGGCGGTGGACTGGAAAGGCGGCGGCGGCTTCCGCTACTACCGCCTGGCGCCCTCGCTGCTGGAAAAGGACAAGTGGGGCAACTGGGTCATCAACCACGACTACAACGCCGCCATGCTGGCCGAGGCGCTGTGCAAGCTGGAGGGCTTCAGCTACGCGCCTTCGGATGCGGTGTATTGGCAGCACGGCCATTCCACCGAGCGGGATTTCGTCTATGTGACCACCGCCAGCCTGACCCACGAGCAGTTGCAGCAACTCTCCGACGAAGTGGGGCCGGATCGGTCGCTGCTGGTGCTGTGCACCGCCTTCCGCGCCAAGGCCGATGCCTACCCCAACCTGACGGTGAAGAAGATTCCCAAGCAGGTGCTGTCGCGCTGCGAGTGGGGGCATGACGATTATTCCTTGCAGGTGGAGAACCTGCCCAAGGAGCCGCCCAAGCCGGGCCAGCAGGGCTTTTGGCGAGGGGCTGACTGGCGAAGGGACAGGACGCGGCCGCGCGATGCGGCCGTGCCGCGGCGATTGCGACTTTGACGGCGCGCAGGCAGCACGTGTCAATGGCGTGGTGCAGGCCAACTGGTGATCGGCCGGCAGATCGTCGAGGCCGAGCAGGGCGGGGCCTACGCGCCGGTTGCTGACCACGGAGGCGGCAGGTTTTTCCGCAGTTGTGCATGGTTTTACCTGGGCTATCCGGCTTGCGGGACATTCAACACGCGCGGGTGTGGCGGGCAGGCGGGCTGTTGAGGCAGAAGGAAGCCCTGAGGCGAAACGACGCGTGCCTGCACGGCCGCTGGCAGCCCGGCCGCTTGCCGAGCCGCCCGGCGCGTCGAGGAAGCGCTGATTTCGCGCAGGACTCCCGCTGGGCAGCGGTGGCCTTTATCGGCCGGCAGGTGGGCTGACGCTGGAGGCGACCATTTTACCCGACCTGGTCTTCACCACGCGCTGAGGCCGGGGTGATCGACCGGTCGAAAAGCGACCCACGGCGACTGGGCAAATGCAGATGACGCAACTACACGACCGAGATCGCCGAGCCAGGGGATCAGCCGACCATCGGATTGATTCTCTGCGCGGACAAGAACGAGGCGATGGTGCGTTACGTGCTGGACGAAAAGGCAAAGCAGATCTTTGCCAGCCGCTACCAGTTCCAATTGCCCAGCGAAGACGTATTGCGCGCTGAAATCAAACGCGAGATGGAAGAACTCGATTCCGGGAGCGCGCAGTCATGAACCGCCACGTCAACGCCATCGCCGGCCGCCTCAGCCTGCGTCCGCCGCAGCGCCGCTCGCTGGAAATTCTCGACCGCATTACCGAGATTGCCCCGCCCGGCAAAGGGGCGGATGTTGCGGCGATGCTGGAGGCGATCCGCAGCGAGTTTCCGTCGGTCACGGACTTCGAGCGCGACTTTCCCTCGCTGTGCTTCGCGCTGGCCACCGGCGTGGGCAAGACGCGGCTGATGGGCGCCTTCATCAGCTATCTGCACCTGGCGCACGGCATCGACAACTTCTTCGTGCTGGCGCCGAACCTGACCATCTACAACAAGCTGATCGCCGACTTCAGCGACCGCAATCATCCCAAGTACGTGTTCCGCGGCATCGCCGAATTCGCCGTCGACGCGCCCTCGATCATCACCGGCGACAACTACGACCAGCACGACCCGCGCAGCGGCACGCTCTTCGGCGGCGTGCGGATCAACATCTTCAACATTTCCAAGATCAATTCCGAAGTGCGCGGCGGCAAGTCGCCGCGCATCAAGCGGCTGTCGGAATACATCGGCGAGAGCTACTTCGACTATCTGGCCGGCTTGCCCGACCTGGTGATGTTGATGGACGAATCGCATCGCTACCGCGCCAGCGCCGGCATTCGCGCCATCAACGAACTGAAGCCGATCCTGGGGCTGGAGCTGACCGCCACGCCGTTTGTCGAGACCGCGCGCGGCGCGGTGGCCTTCAAGAACGTGATCGTCGACTACCCGCTTGGGCAGGCGATGAAGGACGGCTTCGTCAAGGAACCGGCCGTCGTGACGCGCAAGAACTTCAACCCGGCCGGCATGTCGGCGGAGGAGATCGAGCGCCTGAAGCTGGAAGACGGCGTGCGCCTGCACGAAAGCGTGAAGGTGGAACTGGAGACCTACGCCCGCGAGAGCGACAAGCCCATCGTCAAACCTTTCCTGCTGGTGATCGCCCGCGATACCACCCATGCCGGGCAACTGTCCGAACTGATCAAGTCCGACAACTTCTTCGAGGGGCGCTACCGCGACAAGGTCATCCAGGTGGATTCGAGCAAGACCGGCGCGGAAGAAGAGGAGATGATCGGCCGCCTGCTCAAGGTGGAGCACACCGACGAGCCGACGGAGATCGTGATTCACGTCAACATGCTCAAGGAAGGCTGGGACGTGACCAACCTCTACACCATCGTGCCGCTGCGGGCGGCCAATGCCCGCATCCTCATCGAGCAATCCATCGGGCGCGGCCTGCGCCTGCCCTATGGCAAGCGCACCGGCGTGACGGCCGTGGATCGGCTGAACATCGTCGCCCATGACAAGTTTCAGGAGATCATCGCCGAGGCCAACAAGCCGGATTCGGCGATCCACTTGCAGACGCTGGTGCTGGATGAGGACGCCCTCGGGCAGAAAACAACCACGGTGGTGTCGCAATCGCAACTGGCCACCAAGCTGGGTTTGAAGCCTGCCAGCACGACCAGCAGCACGACGGTGGCCGGGCAGGATCAGGCGCCTGCCTTCACCAAGCCGGAAGAGCAGAAAGTCGCGCAGATCACCTACGAGGTCATCCGCAAGCTGGAAAACCAGCCGCAGACATTGCCCACCATCGAGTACCTGAAGAAACCGGAAATCCAGGCCGCCATCGTCAAGGCGGTCGAAGAGCAGCATCAGCCGACCCAACTGGAACTGGACGGGGTGACGGAGAAGCCGGACTTTGCCGCCGTGGTGGCGAAGACCGTCGAGTTGGTGACGCAGCAGACCATCGACATCCCGCGCATTCTGGTGGTGCCCAAAGGCGAAGTGAAATCCGGCTTCAAGCCTTTCACGCTCGAGCTCTCCACGCTGAAATACCCGGCGGTATCCGACGAGCTCTGGATTCAGCACCTGCGCACCAATCAACTGGAAGTGGTGTCGCTAGGCCGCGGCGGCATCGAGGAAGCGCGGCTGGAAGACTATGTCGTCAGCGGCCTGGTGGATTTCGACGATGTTTCCTACGACGAACACGCCGATCTGCTCTACGACCTGGCTACCCAGACCGTGCAGCATTTCAAGGGCTACCTGTCCGAGGAGGACACCCGCAAGGTGCTGCGCTGCTACCAGCGGGACATTGCGCGCTTCATCCATGCCCAGATGCAGGCGCATTACTGGGAAGACGTGGCCGGCTACGAGGTGAAAATCAGCAAGGGCTATACCGAACTGAAGCAGAGCGCCTACACCTATTCCGTACAGGAACCGCCTGCCAACTACCGGGTGGAGCCGGCCGACAAGAGCAACATGGCCAAGTACCTGTTCGGCGGCTTCCAGCGTTGCCTGTATCCGGTGCAGAAGTTCGATTCCGACTCGGAACGCAAGCTGGCGGTGATTCTGGAGCGCGATTCACTCAAGTGGTTCAAGCCCGCCAAGGGCCAGTTCCAGATTTACTACCAGAACGGCGCGGATCATCCGGAATACCAGCCGGACTTCGTTGCCGAAACTGCTGCAACGATCTACATGCTGGAACCCAAGAAGCGCACGGAGCTTGAAGACCCGATTGTCATCGCCAAGAAGGAAGCCGCCGTCAAGTGGTGCGCGAATGCCTCAGACCATGCGGCAAGTTATGGCGGCAAGCCTTGGCGTTACGTGCTGATTCCGCATGACGCGATCGCAGAGAACATTACGCTTGAGGGGTTTGCGGCACGGTTTGCTTGAGTTTGTTCCCGTAAAGAGGGTAATGTCCTCAAGGCGCCGGGAACGGCGAGACACCTGCGCCATGCCGACAAGGGCCAGCCCGCCTGCCCGGTCACCGCTCCAACGAAAAGAGAAGCGCGGCACGCCCCGCTTCACCGGGACTCCTCCGCCTTCGCCGCCGGTGAGGAATCCGTTGGCGGCCGTTCGGCTTCGTCGCTCTCCTTCAGGATCTGATCGATCTTCTCCTGCAGCGGATCGCCCTGAGCTTGTGGGGGCGATACGACCGGCGCAGGCGTTGCCGGTTCCTGGGGAGGTTCCTGTTTTCGGGTGGGTTTGACGATCCGCTGTGGCCTGGCTTCGGCGGCGGGTTCCTGTGAAAAGAGGCTCCGGAACCAGTTCCTGACGCGTGCCCAGAGGCCGCTCTCCTCCGGCGCCGCGAAGCGGGCACGCGGGTCGATGAGGCGGGCGCGCAAGGCACTCCCGAAAAAGTCGCCGACTACCGGCAGGGCGCTGTGCGCCCCCTGCCCCCAGTAGTCGCTGCGCAGCGTGACGCGGCTGTCGTTGAAACCGACCCATGCCCCGCCCACCAACTGCCGGTGCATCAGGATGAACCAGCCGTCGGCATTGTCCTGCGTCGTGCCGGTCTTGCCGGCGACGTCGGCGCGGATACCGTAGCGGCCGCGGATATCCCTGCCGGTGCCACGGTTGATGACCCCGCGCAGGCTGTCGAGCAGCGTGTAGGCGACGTCGCGCTCGAGCGCGACGTCGGGGGCTGGCGGGCCGAATTCTTCGATGACCCGGCCGTCGCGGTCTTCGATGCGGCTGACCAGCAGCGGCTCAAGGTAGCCGCCGCCGTTGGCGATCGTGCCGTAGGCGGCAACCATTTCCTTGAGGGTGACGGGGCTGGTGCCCAGGGCGAGCGATGGCACGGTTTCGAGCTTGCTCTGGCGCACGCCCATGTGGCGAGCGAGTTTGGCCACTTTGGCGGGGCCGACTTGCTGGATGAGTTGCGCGGTGATGGTGTTCTTCGAATAGGCGAGCCCATCGCTCAGGCGCATGGCCTCGCCGCTTGGCGGCGTGCCATCCGTTGGCCGCCAGACCTCCGCGCCGCCGACGTCGATTTCCACCGCCTGGTCGATCAATCGGTCGTCCGGGCTGGCACCCTGGCGGAACGCCTCGCCGTAAACAAAGGGTTTGAAGGTCGAGCCGGGCTGGCGACGCGCCTGCTCGACATGGTCGAAGGCATCCTGCTCGAAGTCGCGGCTGCCGACCCAGGCCTTGACGTGGCCGTTGCGCGGATCGATGGCCAGAAAACCGATCTGGATCTGCGTCTTTTGCCGCTGCAGTGCGCGCATGAAGGCCTTGTCGGCCGACAATTCCTGCAGGGTCTGCTCAGGCGTTCGGCCCTTGGCGATGGCGGCGGCGTATTCCGGCGATTCGCGGATGAAGGCCTGCACCAGGCTGGAGTCGGTGCTCCACGCCGAGCGTTTTCCCCAGGCCGCGTTGGCGATGTTCTGCAAGCTGTTGCCCTGGCGCGTCACGGCCTGGTTGGCCGCCGCCTGTAGCCGGGAATCGATGGTGGTGCGTACCACCAGCCCGTCGCCATAGATGCTGTAACCGTTGCGGTCGGCCCAGGCGATCAGCCACTTGCGCAGATACCTGGCGAAATGTGGGGCCGGCCCCGGGGGTTCCGTTTGCCGCTCGAAGTCGATACGCAAGGGCTTCCTGCTGAGCGCGTCGAATTGCGCCTGAGTCAATTTCTCGCGCCTGACCATCTGTTTCAGCACCGTGTTGCGGCGCTGCAAGGATCGCTCGGGATTGAGCACCGGGTTGTAGTAGCTGTTGCCCTTGAGCATGCCGACCAGCGTGGCGCTTTGCAGCACATCGAGTTGGTCGGCCGAGGTATCGAAATAGGTGCGTGCCGCCATCTCGATGCCGTAGGCGTTGTAGAGGAAGGGCACGGTGTTGAGGTAGGTTTCGAGGATTTCGTCCTTGCTGTGGATGGCCTCGATCTTCAACGCCGTGATCGCCTCCTTGATCTTGCGCGTCAGCGTCTGGTCCCGGCCGATCGCCTCGGGGTAGAGGTTGCGGGCAAGCTGCTGGGTGAGGGTCGAACCCCCCTGGCGATCGCCGCGGAAGGTGTTGAGCGCGGCAGCCGCGGTGCGTCGCCAGTCGAGACCGAAATGGTCGTAGAAGCGGTGATCTTCAGTGGCGATCAGGGCGTTGATGACCTGTGGCGAAATCTCGGAGAGAGCCACCCATTGCCGGTTGGATTGCTTGAACTCGGCCAGTTTCCTGCCATCCGCCGAGACGACCTGAGCCGGTTGCTCCGATGACGCCTTGCGGATGTTGCTGATACTTGGCGTGAAGGGAATCAGGATCAACACATACAGCAGCAACAGCGCAGGCACCGCCAGCAGTGCCCGGATGACCCCTCGCCGGGTGGGATGGCGGCAAGCGTCGAGCGTGCCGGCGAGGCGGCTTGAAAGGCCCGGGGCAATCCGGGTCGCCCGCTGTTTCAGTTCACCGAGCAGGGAACGTATTGAGGCCATGAAGGGTTCGTATCAAGCACGAATGGGCTCGTGCGCAAGCGTTCTTGCCAAGGATTTTTCGGGAGGGAGAAGCAAAATTTACAGGACAGTGTATCGGCATGTCCCCCCGCTTCGGGGATTTTCTCACGGCCCATGGGCGCCGAAGAGCCTTTAGGCCCGGTGCGCTTCGAAAGCCGGCAAGGCCGAACGATCCATCCGGAAGGTTTCGACGTGGGCGCGCAACTGTTCGGGAACGCCAGCCAGCCAGCAAGTTACCCGCAATCATGGGGAACAAGCGTTTCCCTCAGTGTAGTGCGCTGATCCCCAGATCAGGTACCATAGTACCCATTATGGGGAACAAAGACTCTGTGTCGATTTCAGATGTGCTTTTCTCTGGAGGCCAGCAGCGGGTGCTTGGGCTGTTGTTTGGTCAACCGGACCGATCTTTCTACGCCAACGAAATTGCAAAGCTTGCCTTGACCGGGCGCGGCGCGCTGCAGCGTGAACTGGAACGAATGACCTCCTCCGGTCTGATCACCATGACTCCCATCGGCCGACAGAAACATTACCAGGCCAACCGGAATTCGCCGATCTTCACTGAACTCCGAGGGATTGTCCTCAAAACCTTCGGGCTGGCCGACGTCTTGCGTGCCGCCTTGTCCGAGTTTGCCGATCTTGTTCGTTGCGCCTTCATCTATGGTTCCGTGGCCAAGGGCACGGATACGGCGGCGAGCGACATCGACGTCATGGTCATCGCCGAGGGCTTGAGCTACAGTCATCTCTTCGAGGTTCTGGCGAAGGCCGAGGAGGTGCTGGGTCGCAAGGTGAACCCAACCCTCTACGCAGCAGAAGATTTCTCAAAGAAGCTGCGCAGCGACAACCACTTCCTGACACGCGTAATCAAGCAACCAAAGATCATGCTCATCGGCGACGATAATGACCTCCCCACAGGAAACTCTGCAGAATCTGGCGAAGATCGGCAAGCTCAAGGCTGAACCCCCGGATCAGGCCGAGTTCGACGGACTGCTCCGATCCGCCAGGAACAGACTGCCGGACGCGCAGAACCCTGGACTGAACCCCGAAAGCCGCTTCAGCCTGGCCTACGACGCAGCACACAGTCTCGCCTTGGCGGCCCTGCGCTGGCATGGGTATCGATCGGAGAACCGCTATATCGTCTTCCAGATTCTGGGCAGCACTGTGTCCTTGCCTAAGGATAAGAAATCCAACGGCACCATCAAGAGTAGATGAGCCTCCATCAAGGGGCGTCAATCTAGAATTTCGCCACGATGGCCCTTGAAATCCCTTGAAAACTCATCTGAATCCCGCCCCGCTCACAGACGACCGGCTTGGCGTGACGCTTGGCGCAGCGGTCGCGGCGATTGACTCAGTCTCGGCTGCCGCCAGCGTACAGTCTGGCACGCCGGCGAGCACAATGACCTGTGCCCGCAGCGGCGCGTTCGGCGCCAGCTCCCCTCGTAGCGATGGCGATACCGGCGCGGCGGCGGAATCAGCGCCGCCAGACGCTCGATCAGTTCGAGCGGCGTGAGCATCAGGCTGAATCACAGGGGCAAGCGGCAGAGCGGCTTGGCATTGGGCAATTGCGTGTTGCTGACCTGATGCGCAACACGTACGACAAATTCGGACCCGACCTGCTGTAGACGCTCGCTACTCAGGCCGGACGGCGTGTCGAGCTGGCTCTGGCCTGATCGAATCACTGGCACTGCGTGAGGATCTGACGAACAATTTGCTGTTGCGGCTGGAAGACGGTCAGCTCGATTTCGCTCTGATTGCCCTGCCCTACGAAACAGCGAACATGCTGGTTGAAACACTCTTTGACGATGAGCTCTGGATTGTCGGACGCAAGGGTGATCCGGAAGTCAAGGCGAAAACAGTCAATCTTGTGCCTTCCTCAGCGAGCGCCTGTTGCTCCTTGAGGAAGGGCATTGCTTGCGCGATCACGCACTCCATGCTTGCGGAAAGTCAATCCGCCATTCATCGGGTGACATGGAAGCCACCAGCCTGCTGACCCTGGTGCAGATGGTGGAATCCGGACTGGGCATCGCGCTGGTGCCGGGAATGGCCGTGCACGGCGGGCTGACGGAAAGTCCCACCCTGGTCACGCGAGCGCTTGCCAGGCCCAGGCCCAAGCGCACGATAGCCCTCGTGGCGCGACGATCCACGTCGAGACTGGCGGAGTTAAAGGCGCTGGCCGAAGTGTTTCGGCAGGACAGGGCATCGTTCAGCACTGGCCGTCGGTCAGGTTGAAAGGCAAGAAAAAGCTTATCCAAATTTCGTGACTGATGTTTCACAGTGCAGTGCACAATGTCGTCAGCTTTTGGTTTGTGAAAAACTGGCCATCGCAGACCCGCCATGAAATGACATTCAGGCTGGGGCATTCGTTGTTCTGGGAGGTAGGATTAGGCCAAACAGCCGCCATTCCTCAGTGTCACCGAACTTGCAGGGATGCTGCACAAGAAGGGCCGCAAGCCCGCTCCTGTTGAGTAGCTATCGATCTGATGCTTGGAGTCGATACCAATGTTCTCGTGCGCTTCCTGGAACGCGATGACGAGCCACAGTTCGAGAAGGCGCGCAAGCTGATCCGGCGCGAAGTCGCGGCAGGACGCCGTGTATTCTTCAGTCTGCTGGTTCTTTCTGGAAACTGAATGGGTACTGCGTAGCCGCTACGGTTCGCCAAAGGCCGAGATCATCGGGGCCGTCTCGGTTTGTTGGGCTCCCGCCGACGTTCAATTTGAAGATGAGCCGGCGATAGAGGAGGCACTTTTGTCTGGAAGGACAATGCTGTGGGTTTTGCTGATTGCCTTATTGGTACTCATAACAAAAGACTGGGGTGTTCGGCCACGGCAACATTCGATGTGAAGGCATCCAGCTTGCCTGGTTTTATCGCTGCCTGACAGTAGCGGAACGATTCCACATTGTGATCCATGGCGCGCCCATCGACTCCACAAGTTGATGCCGTCATCGACCTGTTCCAGTCGGACAGAAGGCGACCTGCAATCCGCATTGAAATTTTGTGTCTGGATGGCCGGTTGGCAGCTATTGAGACCCCATTGATTAAGCCTGGATCAGGATAATACGCGCGCACATTGAAGCTGCTGCCTCGTATTGCATTCCGGATAGAGCCTTCAATCACACTTGCCCAAGCGGGCTGGAATATGCCTCGGTGCAACATCAACATTTGGCTTTTTGATCTATAAAGCAGCTTGCAATTATAGTGGCCCCGTGGGGATTTGAGACAGTGGTTTAAGCTAGGCGCTGTCATAGGGAACGAGAAGCGATGAGTGAAGTGAAGACACGCAAGGTGCACACCCCGGAGTTCAAGGCGAAGGTAGGGCTGGAGGCCTTGCGAGGGGTGAAGACGATCAACGAGATAGGCCAGGAACACGGGGTTCATCCGGTCCAGGTGGGGCAGTGGAAGAAGGCCATCCAGGAGCAAGCCAAGACCTTGTTCGAGGGCAAGCGTGGTCCCCAACCGATCGCCGCGCATCGGGAGCCCGAGTTGCTGTACAGCGAGATCGGGAAACTGAAGGTGGAATTGGACTGGCTCAAAAAAAAGTCCGGGATCAGCCTGCCGTGATGCGAAGAGCGTGGATCGAACCTGGGGAGGCGATGGCTGTGGTGCAGCAATGCATCCTGGCCGGGGTGTCGCGTGCCACGATCTACGCTCAGCAAAAGCCTGCGGTGCTCGACGACAGCGAGTTGCTACACCGTCGCCTGATCGATGAGGAATACACCCGGCACCCGTTCTACGGCAGCCGGCGGATGGTAATCTTCCTCGGTAAAGCAGGTCACCTGGTCAATCGCAAGCGGGTTCAACGGTTGATGCGGCTGATGGGGCTGGCCGGCATGGCGCCGGGTCCGAACACGAGCCGGGGACACCCGGCGCACAAGGTCTATCCGTACCTGTTGCGCGGGGTTGCTGTGGTCAGGCCGAATCAGGTGTGGAGCACGGACATCACGTACATCCGCCTGCTGCGTGGCTTTGCCTACCTGGTGGCGGTGATCGACTGGTATAGCCGCAAGGTGCTCAGCTGGCGGATCAGCAACAGCATGGACGCGGTGTTCTGTGTGGATTGCTTGGAGGATGCCTTGCGCACCCATGGCAAGCCGGAAATCTTCAACAGCGATCAGGGCTCGCAGTTCACCAGCGAAGCCTTTACCGACGTGCTGACCCGCGAAGGCATCGTCATCAGCAGGGATGGGCGCGGGCGAGTGTTCGACAACATCTTCGTCGAGCGCCTCTGGCGGAACGTCAAGCATGAGGACGTCTATCTGAAGGGCTACACCACGATGGGCGAGTTGATGGTCGGCCTGACCGAGTACTTCGCCTTCTATAACGGCGAGCGCCCGCACCAGTCGCTGGGCGACCAGACGCCCCAGGGGGTGTATCGAACCGGTATCGGTGGCGGGGCAATGATCGTGGATAAATTCGGCGGCGCTGGGGGAGGAACCCCTGTTCCGCTACGCTCCACAGGGGTTCCCAGCAGTAGCAAGATCAACAGCCACAGCACAAACCAAAGCCAAGGCAACACCGGGGCAGCGCCGTCCAGCTGCTACTGAAGTCAAGTGCCCAGCTTAAACAGACTTGATTCTTGTCTTGACTTCGGGGTCCACTTTAAATGTCTTGCTCGCACCCTGCCCCTGCAGGCGGTGAAGTTCCGTTCGGCATGACCCGCAGGAGGTGCCGCACTTGCGCTTGGCTTGCACTGCGGCAAGATCGAGACCGCTGGCAAGGTCAGCAACAATCTCGCTCTCGGCAACGTCAAAGCAGTTGCAGACAATACGACCGCGCGCCGGACTCGAAGTGGGCGGTGCCGCGTAAGGAGCGAAAAGCCATTTGCGCAGATCCTGCGTGCTACCCCCACGCACGATGAGGTCCATCAGCCAGTCCGTGCCACGGGTGCTTGCGCTGCACGGCTCCAGTGAGGCAGCCGTCCTCGATCAGGGCGCGCTTGGCGATGCCGCGTCGGCTGTCGTTGAAGGCCAGTGCGTCGAGCCTGTCCAGACCCATTGCCGCAGACAGTTCGGCGAGAAGATCCGCTGTCGGCAGGGCACCGCCCTCCCCCCTGCAAGCGCGCAGGACGACTACTGAGGACTCGCGACCAGTCAGCGTCAGCGTAGCGTAATCGAAGCGGGACAACCAGGGTTGCAGGGCCGCGTGCAGCCCACCACGGCTTGGCCACTCGTCGCGGCGAAGCGCAACGAGTGGCCAGGCCGTGGCGAAACGCTCGACCTGTACCGCCGCGTGCTTGAGTTCGGGCTGGTGTGAAACGGGGTCGGTGACTGCCGGCATCAAGGCATTGACACCGAGGCCACTCATGAAGCGAGCGCCCCAGTGCATCGGCAGATAAGTCTGCGCCGGTCGCAAGCTGCTTGAGGCCGCTGCGTGGAGCAATAGCGAACCGCGCTTGCCTTTGACGCGCACCAGATCGCCGTTGATGAGGCCACGCCTTTCCATGTCGCGTGCATTCATTTCAAGCACCGGCTGCGGCGCATGGGCGAACAGGCGCGGCACCACACCGGTGCGGCTCATCCCGTGCCACTGGTCGCGTAGCCGGCCGCTATTGAGATGCAGCGGAAGTCGCGCATCGCTCGCTTCGGACGTAGGGCGATGATGCACTGCCTTGAAGCAGGCACGGCCGCTGGCGGTCGGGAAAACACCGTCGGCGTACAGGCGCGGCGTTCCGGCGGCAGCACCTTCGCGCATCGGCCATTGCTGCGGGCCATTGTCGAGCAAGTCATAGGACAGCCCGCCGATGTCGAGGTCGCGGCCAACCGTGCTGGCGCGGTGCTCGTTGAAGATGCTTTCGGCGGTGGCATAGGGGAACAACGTAGTACTCTCTGGCTGCATCTGTCTTTCCAGCCGCTGCGCAAAATCCACGGCAATGCGCCAATCGGCTCGCGCCGCGCCGGGCGGCGCTACAGCCGCGCGCACACGCGAAATACGGCGTTCGGAATTGGTTACCGTTCCCTCTTTTTCGCCCCAGCCGGCGGCCGGTAGCAGCAGGTCGGCGTAGGCGGCGGTGTCGGTATGTGGGCTGACCTCCTGGAGCACGACGAAGGGACAACCGGCCAGCGCCTCATGCACGCGCGTCAGGTCGGGCAGCGACTGGGCCGGGTTGGTGCAGGCGATCCACAGCGCCTTGATTTCGCCGCGATGAACGGCCTCGAATAGCCCCACCGCCGTCAGGCCAGGCCGCGCAGGCACCTCGGGGACGCCCCACAGGCGCGCCACTTCGGCGCGATGTTCGGGATTGGCCAGGTCGCGGTGCGCCGAAAGCAGATTGGCCATCCCGCCGACCTCGCGACCGCCCATGGCATTCGGCTGGCCGGTCAGCGAGAAGGGCCCGCAGCCAGGCTTGCCGATCTTGCCGGTGGCCAGATGCAGGTGAATGATCGCGGCATTGTTGTCGGTGCCGTGGCTGGACTGGTTGAGCCCCTGGCAATAGAGGGAGAGCGCTGCCGGTGCCTGGCCGAACCAGCGCGCGGCGGTAACGATGTCTTCCGCTTTGACGCCGCAAATGTCGGCAGCCATCGCCGGCGTGTAGTCGCGCACCAGCGCTTTCAGCGCAGCGAAGCCCTCGGTATGGGCACCGATGAAATCGAGATCGCACAGGTCTTCCCAGAGCAGCACATGCAGCATGGCGTTGTAGAGTGCTATGTCGGTGCCGGGCAGAATGGCCAGATGCAGATCGGCCGCCTCGGCGGTGTCGGTACGGCGCGGATCGACGACGATCAACTTCATTTCCGGACGCGCCTTTCTGGCGTCCTCGATGCGACGGAACAATACCGGATGCGCCCAGGCGGTGTTGGAGCCGGCGATCAGCAGACAGTCGGCGTGATCGATGTCCTCGTAGGCGCAGGGTGGTGCATCGGCACCGAGCGTTGCCTTTGCAGCCCGACACCGCCGAACCCATGCACAGGCGAATTGGTATCGACGTTATTGGTACCGATCAGCCCTTTGGCCAGTTTGTTGAAGACGTAGTAATCCTCGGTCAGCAACTGGCCGCTGATGTAAAAAGCAACGCTGTCCGCACCGTGCTCGGCGATCGCCTGCGCGAAACGATCGGCCGCGTAGTCGAGAGCCGTATCCCAACTGACCTGCTCACGCAGCGCCGCCTTCTCGCGCCGCAGTTGCGGATGCGTCAGCCGCTGTGCCAGTGCCTGCGGGGTGACGGTCAGATGCAGCGTATTGCCCTTGGTGCACAGCCGGCCAAAGTTGGCCGGATGCTCGGGATCGCCACGCACACCGGTAATGCGCGTCGCATCGTGCTCGATGATGACGCCACAACCGACGCCACAGTAAGCGCAGGTGGATTTCGTTTCCATGATCCCTAACATCTCAGTTGAAAGCGCTCAGTCGATTAAAAAAAGCAAACCACCAAGACACCAAGTTGCCCGCAGGAAATCCTCTTGGGGGACACCAAGGTGGCACCAAGGAAAACCAGGTGAAAATTTCTTGGTGAATCTTGGTGTCCTTGGTGACTTGGTGGCAAATCTTTTTGATCTTCGTCATCTACTACCGGGCTTACGTCAGTTGCAACCACACCGCCTCAGACTCAACCTTGACGGCAAATCGGCGCGCACAGCCTTTGTCCGGCGCCACCGCCTGACCGTCCCTCAGACCAAGCTTCCAGCCATGCAGCGGGCAGGTGACAGTATCGCCATGGACGATACCCTGCGACAGAGGGCCGCCCCGGTGCGGGCATTTGTCGCGTAGGGCGAAGACCTGATCGTCTGCGCTGCGGAAGATGGCGATATCGCCTTGCGACGAGGCGGCGATACGGCTGCCCAGCGGCGCGATGTCGCTGAGCAGGCAGACTCGGATCCAGTCGCTCATGCCGGTACCTCCTGGAGTTCGATGACTTCATATTCGCGGCGCAGCGCCGCTTGTTGCACCGCCTGCTGCCAGGGGTCTTCGTAGTCCTGCAGGGCAAACAGCAGGCGCTCGTAAAGCGTCCTGCGCCGCGCCGCGTCATCGACCACCGCCGCCTTGACATGAGCGAGCCCGACGCGCGCAATGTAATGGCAGGTTCGCTCCAGGTAATAGCCTTCTTCGCGGTAGATCTGCAGGAAGGCGCCCGAGTATTCCATCACCTCCTCATCGCTCTTCACTTTGCACAAAAATTGCGCGACCTCGGTCTTGATGCCGCCGTTGCCGGCGACATACAGTTCGTAGCCGGAATCGACGCCGATTACGCCGATGTCCTTGATGCCGGCCTCGGCGCAGTTGCGCGGACAACCGGAAACCGCCAGCTTGACCTTGTGTGGACTCCACATGCCGAACAGCATTCTTTCGAGCTTGACGCCCATGGTCATCGAGCGCTGCGTGCCGAAACGGCAATGCTCGGCGCCGACGCAGGTCTTCACCGTGCGGAGGCTCTTGCCGTAGGCGTGGCCCGAGACCATGCCGGCGGCGCCGAGGTCGGCCCACACCCTGGGCAGGTCATCCTTCTTGATGCCGAGCAGGTCGATGCGTGCGCCGCCGGTCATCTTCACCGTCGGCACCTGGAATTTGTCGGCCACGTCGGCGATTGCGCGCAACTCGACGGGCGTCGTCAGCCCGCCCCACATGCGCGGAATAACGCGTAGGTGCCGTCCTTCTGGATATTGGCGTGTGCCCGCTCGTTGATGAAACGCGACTGCGGATCGTCCCTGGCCTCGCCCGGCCAGCTCGAAATCAGGTAGTAATTGAGTGCCGGGCGACAAGAGGCGCAACCGTTCGGCGTCTTCCATTCCAGCGCCTTCATGACCTCGGGAATGGTCAGCAGATGCTGGGTGCGAATGGCCTCGCGCACGCTGCCGTGGGAGTTCTCGGTGCATCCGCAAACCGGTTTGTTATTTGATTGCGCGGGGGTGTAGGCGCCACCGACGGTCGAAGCCAGAATCTGCTCGACCAGCCCGGTGCATGAGCCGCAAGAGCTGGAGGCCTTGGTGGTCTTGCGCACATCCTCGACGGTAAACAAGCCATGGGTCTTGATCGCCTTGACGATGTCGCCCTTGCACACGCCGTTGCAGCCGCACACCTCCGCATCGTCGGCCATCGTTGCGGCATGCGCATTTCCGGCATGACCAACGTCACCGACCGAAGAGTTCTGGCCGAAAACATCAGATGGTCGCGAATCTCGTGGATGTTCTGCCTGTCCTTGACCATCTTGAAATACCAGGCGCCATCGGCCGTGTCACCGTAAAGCACCGCACCGACCAGGTGTCGTTCCTGACCACCAGTTTTTTGTACACGCCGCCGGACGGGTCGTGCAGAACGATCTCGTCGGTTCCTTCGCCGCCGATGAAATTTCCGGCCGAGAACAGGTCGATACCGGTCACCTTGAGCTTGGTCGAGGTGACCGTACCCATATAGCGCGAGATGCCAAAGTTGGCCAGGTGGTTGGCGCACACTTTGGCCTGCTCGAACAAGGGTGCGACCAGGCCGTAGACAATGCCACGGTGGGCGACGCATTCGCCAACTGCATAAATTCGCGGATCGTAGGTCTGCATCGTGTCGTTCACTACAATGCCGCGATTGCAGTGGAGGCGTGCGGATTCAGCCAGCGCCGTGTTGGGGCGGATGCCGGCGGCGACTACCACGAGGTCGGCGGGAATTTCCAGACCATCCTTGAAGCGCAACGCGGCAACGCGCCCCGACTCGCCACGGATCATCGCCTCGGTCTGCTTCTCAAGCAGGAACTTGAGCCCGCGCGCCTCCAGCGAAAGCTTCAGTATATCGGCTTCGCCGCCTTGTCGAGCTGACGTTCCATCAACCACGGCATCAGATGCACCACGGTCACCTCCATGCCGCGCTGGCGCAGGCCATTGGCAGCCTCCAGCCCGAGCAGGCCGCCGCCGATCACCACCGCGTGACGATAGCGGCGCGCCGTTGCTATCATCTCGTCGGTATCGCGGATGTCGCGGTAACTGATCACTCCGGGCAGATCGGTTCAACAGCTCCTCCACGGCCCGCATGCCAGCCATGCCGTTGCCGACGACGACGAGTTTCTGCTTTTTCATGATGCGCTCTCCGCTGGGGAAGGTAGTCAGGGTCGCCACCCTACGCCGCCTTTTTCATCTGCTTGCGATATAGAAACTCGAACACTGCGGCACGGTATTCGGCGAACTTCGGGTCGTGAGCCAGGACCAGGCGATCACGCGGACGCTCCAGTTCCACGCTGAGAATCTCGCCGATGGTTGCCGCCGGGCCGTTGGTCATCATCACGATGCGATCGGACAGCAGCACGGCCTCGTCGACATCGTGGGTCACCATCACCACCGTGGCGCCGGTCTTGGCCATCACGCCGTTCATCTCATCCTGCAGGCTGGCGCGGGTCAGGGCGTCGAGGGCGCCGAAGGGCTCGTCCATCAGCAGGATGCGCGGTTCCATGGCGAAGGCGCGGGCGATGCCGACGCGTTGTTTCTTGCGCCCGGAGATTTCGTGCGGGTACTTGTGCATGGCATGGGCCATATGCACCATCTCCAGCGCCGCCTCGACCCGTGCACGCAGCTTGACTTTGCCTTCCTTGCGGCCAAACACCTGCTCGACGCCGAGCATCACATTACCGAAGCAGGTCATCCACGGTAGCAGCGAGTGGTTCTGGAACACGACCGCCCGTTCGGGTCCAGGCCCCGGTATTTCCCGGTCAGCGCACAGCAGCACACCGCTGCTTGGTAGCGTAAGGCCGGCAATCAGGTTGAGCAATGCCGACTTGCCACAACCCGAGTGGCCGATCAGGAAACCACCGCCTTCACTGATATCCAGATTGATATCGCGCAGCGCGGTGAATTTTCGCTCTTGGTATTGAAGGTCTGGCCGACGTTTTCAATTTTGACTAGGTGGCCTGCCTGATTAACGGTTCTCGTAAGTGAAGCGTCTGGCGAGCAGGAGCAGCATCTGCTCCAGTGCGAAACCGACGATGCCAATGACGAAGATGGCGATGACGATATGCTCGACCTTGAGATTGTTCCACTCGTCCCATACCCAGAAGCCGATGCCGACGCCGCCGGTGAGCATTTCCGCCGCAACAATGACCAGCCAGGCGGTGCCGATGGAAAGGCGGATGCCGGTCAGCATAGGGCAGCACGGCGGGAAAGAGGATCTGGTGATCACCTTGATTCCGGCAAGCCGAGGACGCGGGCCACATTGAGGTAGTCCTGTGGTACGCGCTGCATCGCCTTGCGCGGTGTTCAGGATCATCGGCCAGATCGAGCAGATGAAGATGGTCCATGTCGCCGCCGGGTCGGCCCGCTTGAACACCAGCAGGCCGATCGGCAACCAGGCCAGCGGCGAGACCGGTCGCAACAGGGCTGATGATCGGATCGAACATGCGGCTCGTGAAGGAGAAGCGACCGAGCAGAAACCCATTGAATGCCGATCGCCGCCGCGAAGCCGAAGCCGATACCGACACGCTGCAAGGAGGCCAGCACATTCCAGCCGATGCCCTGATCGTTCGGCCCATTGCGATAAAACGGATTGGCGAACAGTTCGAGCGCTGCATCCCAGGTCTTGCCTGGCCCCGGAATGTTGCCGGTCATGGTGGCCACCATGGACCAGAGGCCGGTCATCAGGGCGAGACCCAGCAGCGGCGGGATCACCGCCTTGAAAAAATCGCGCAGCCGTTCACTGCCCCTGCCCGATCTGTCCTCAAGCGCCCCTACGGCAGGCGTTATTTCTGCGGGATCAGCCTGTGCTACGGTGACCTGCGCTGACGTATCGTGACCCCTGATCGCCACGTCAGCAGCCGCAGGATTCATCTCTGCCGTCACTGGTTTCAATGCCAAAACTGTACTCATGTCGGGTCTCCATTTCCAGGTCAAACAAATTCAGGCCATGATCTTGAACGAGGCCGCATATTTTTTCGGATCCTCGCCGTCCCACACCACCGTCGATCAGCTTGTGGCTGCGCATGTCGCCCTTCGGAGCGCTACGCCGGCTGCAGCTGCCGCCTGCTTGTAGATGTCGATTCGATTCACCGCCTTGGCCACGGCCAGGTAATCGGGGTCGGACTTCAATAATCCCCAGCGCTTGTGCTGTGTCATGAACCACATGCCGTCCGACAGGTAGGGGAAGTTAACCGCGCCTTCGTTGAAGAACTTCATGTGATTCTTGTCGTCCCAGGTCTTGCCCAAACCATTCTCGTAGCGGCCAAGCATGCGGCCGACAATGACTTCGGTGTCGGTGTTCACATACGACTTCTGGGCCACCGTTTCAGCCGTCTTCTGCTTGTTGGCCAGCGAGGCATCGATCCAGCGCGAAGCATCGAGAATCGCTGCCGTCATGGCACGGGCCGTATTCGGATTTTTGGCTGTCCATTCGGCGGTGGTACCCAGCACCTTCTCGGGATGGTCTATCCATATATCCTGGGTAGTGGCGACGGTGAAACCGATGTTGTCGATGATCGCGCGCTGGTTCCACGGTTCGCCGACGCAGTAGCCGTCCATGTTGCCGACGCGCATGTTTGCCACCATCTGCGGCGGCGGCACGACAAATGTTTTTGATGTCCTTGAACGATCGATGCCGTAAGTCGCCATCCAGTAGTAGAGCCACACGGCGTGCGTACCGGTGGGAAAGGTCGGGGCGAAGGTGTATTCCCTTTCCTTTTTGCGATCAGCTGGGCGAGCGAGGCGCCATCGATCGCCCTTGTCCTTTATCGCCGCTTGGCCAGCGTGATGGCCTGGCCGTTGTGGTTCAGCGTCATCAGCACGGCCATGTCCTTCTTCGGGCCGCCCACGCCCAGATGCACGCCATAGACCAGGCCGTAGAGTACACATGCGCTGCACCGAGTTCCCGCCATTGACCAGCTTGTCGCGCACCGAGGCCCACGAGGCTTCCTTGGTCGGGATGATCTTGATGCCGTATTTTTCGTCGAACTTTTGCACGGCGGCCATTACCACGGAAGAACAGTCGGTCAGCGGAATGAAGCCGATGCGCACTTCCTTTTTCTCCGGCGCATCAGAACCCGCGTGGCCCAGGCGGCCGAACGAATCGCCGGTACGCTCATGAGTGCTGCCCCAGCGGCCAGTGTGACGCTGCGACGCAGAAAGTCACGCCTCTGGGTGGAATCCTTGCCATGGCACATCTCGCAATCTCCACAATTAGAAATAAAAACGGCGCCTGTTGCGAAAACCGAGAAAAGCATTCCAATGCTTTTACCCGTCACGCCACAGACACCGTTGTCTTTGCCCGAACCGCCGTTGATCCCGTGCCTGAATCGATTAAAGCAATGCTGATGCCAGATAGCCCAATGAATGGGGCTTGGAACCATTGATTGACGGGTTGTCGACCGAAATCGGCGTTGCCAGACGGGCGCTTCAGGCGGTCAATTGTTGCACCGCATCAGTGCAGCCTAATCCGACTGCACCAACTTCAGAGCAGGAGCTTCGCCATCGCCAGCAGATCGCCAGCTACTTTCGCCAGCGGCTGGGCACGTTCCATTGCCAGATTGCGCAGCGCCGAGTAAGCCTCTATCTTCCGCCAGACCACGCGTTTTCATCAGGATGCCTTTTTGGCCTGTTCCACCACCTTGCGATCGGAGAGCTTCTCGGTTGCTGCGGCCAGTTCCTGCTTCAACGACTGGATACGATTCAAAACGTGCAATCGCCATCGATGATCGGTTTCAGCCGTGCCAGATCAAGGTTATCCACCACAGGCCTATATCCCGGCCTTGAAGGCAGCGCGTATCACATCGGTATCGTCCTCCGGCGTCAGGATGATCACCGGTCGCGGCATGTCGCGGTCCATCACCGCCAGATCTCCAGCGTACGCGACGGAGAATCGGTCTCGATCAGGATAATGCCGGGCTTTGATACGCTCGGATTTGGTGCGGTGAGATCCAGTGCCGACGGCAAATACCGCCGCAACCCGATGGGCCAGTCATGGCCAGTCCGCCGCAGCAGTTCGGCGGCTCGGACACGGATTCATCGATCGCTACAAGAATACGGAGCATTGTCATGATGGAGCAACGACGTGGCCAGCAAAGCTTTCGCCGCGT
>JADKBU010000051.1 GCA_016714935.1 Candidatus Accumulibacter propinquus
GGCTGGCCCAGGCCTGCCGGGAGCTCATCGCCTCTTCGACCTGATCGCCTACGACCCGCCGTTCACCCCGGCAACGGAATTGCCTGAGTCGGTGCCGCCTGTGCCGCCCGGGTATCGAGCGTCTGCACGCTATTTGGAGGGCGTCCATGATCGACTTGGCTGCGACCTGGGCCGCCATTGGCGATGGCGTTGCGAACACCTGACCGCCGCCCAACCCGCGGTTTCGCTGGGCCTCGACGTCAAGACCGTACGCCACCCGATCGACGCCCCTACGCGCCGCGGCAGCGAAACCGCCGATCGTAGCAAGCTCGATCCTCTGCCCGGTCGCATCGTCGCTGGCTGGACGCCCATCCGCTGTCGGCGCAGCAAGTCTTTCAGCGGCTGTGCGACAACGGTTACGGCGGCGGCATCAGCATCGTCAGGTGATGGCGTGCGGGCCTATCCGACCCGAGTCCGCGGAAGCCTTTCTGACGCTCGCCTTTGCTCCGGGCGAGGCCACCCAGGTCGACTGGGGCTTGGTGGGCGGAGCTCGGCATAGGCCCCACTATGCCGAGTCCCGGACTATGCCGAGTCGCTCCCGGATGCCGTTGCACCCCTTGTACAGCACGACTTTTGAGTCCATTTTAGTCGGCATAACATTTCTCCACCCTGGACCGTCATTCCAGGAAGGAGAGCCAAGATGGATCAAGTTGTAGAAAGATTGTGGGCCCCGCGGCATGAGCCCGAAGGTCCGTTAGTGCCTTTACCTTGATTTGTTCGCGCGCGTACTGATGAACAAGGTCTCAAGCGGCGGTTCTCCGTCCGCAGATTCGGTTGGTGGCGAACTTCAGCCGATGGGTTTGAGGTCAGGCAAATCACTGCAGCGGGAGGTGTCCGACGAACAGGTACGGTGATTCATCGATGAGGTCGTACCCCAGAGGTCAACACAGCGTAGTGATCTCGCCACCCTACGGCGGTTCTTGGATTTCCTGCATCAACTGGGGGCTCACTCACCCGCTGCCTGAACACGATGAAGCCGCGCCGATCGAACGAGCGTGGTCCAGGCATTTGCCACCTACCTGCGTCAGAGCGGCTGTCCGACAGGACACTGATCCAGTACTGCCCGCTTATCGGACGCTTCCTCTCGAGCGCTTCGGCTCTGACACCATTTCGTTCGCCGCCTTGCGTGCCAGCGATGTCATCGCGTTTATCCAGCGACAGGCTGCGCGGTGGTTGAGTCCAGCAAGAGCCAAGGCCGCGACCACCGCCTTGCGCTCTTTTTCTTCGTTACCCACGCTTATTGCGGTGAGATTCAGCTCGATCTTGCCGCAGCGGTGCCCTCGGTACCCAATTGATCGATGACCGATTCCTCGCGCCATCGCACTGAGCACGTCCGCGCCGTCCTCGCTCATTGCTCGCATCTCACCACGGTCGGTCGCCGTGACTATGCGATTCCCGCTGTTGCTGGCGCGTTTAGGCTGCGCTCGAGCGAAATCGTTTCGCTGATGCTGACAGCATCGACCTGGGAGGCGGGCACGATCAGGGGTACGGCAAGGGTAATCACTCAGCATTGCTGCCTCTGCCTGTCGAAGTCGGCGAGGCGATTGCCGATTATCTGTACGGACGGACGCCCCGTTTGCAGCAGTCGGGCGCTCTTTCTGCGTGTCCCTCGCTCCTATCCGTAGCCCGGGAGCGCCGCAGACCGTCGCCACCATTGTCGGCGCTGCGATCGCGGGCCGGCATCGACACGCGTCACCGGGAAGCCATCAGTTTCGGCATGCGTCCGCTGCCGACATGCTCCGGCACGGTGCCACCCTGAGCGAAATCGGCAGCGTGTTGCGGCACCATCACGCCAAGACGACCGGCATCTACGCGAAGGTTGATTTCGCGGCTCTGCGTCCGCCGAGCCTGCCTTGGCCAGGAGGTGCGACATGAACACCCCTGTGCGAGTTGCTGCAGGATTACCTGGTCATGGACGGGCCTTGGGATTCAAGCTGCGCACCGAGGGCACTGGGCTCATTCTCCTTCGTCGCCTTCAGCGAAGAGAGGCAGGCGGACCATATCTCGATAGCGCTCACGCTCAGTTGGGCGACGCAGCTGGTCTCGGTACAGGCATACCGCTCGGCGCAACGCCTCCAAGTTACGTGCGCGGCTTCCCCGCCCGCTACTGCAGTGCGTTCGATGCCCGGACCGAAGTGCCACCCCTTGAGTTTATTGCCCTTCCCGCATCGACGTCCAAGCCCTTACTTTCTGGCATTTCTGACGAGGACATTGATCACCTGGCTGCAAGGCGTTCTTGCGGTGGCCGGCTACGGATTATTCGGGCGAACCACACCTACTACTGCCTGTTCGGACTGCTCAGCGTGTCTGGCCTGCGCATTGGCGAAGCGCTTGGTCTTGCCAGACGACGACGTCGATCTCGGCTGACGGCGTCCTGACGATACGCCCCACCAAGCCCGGTACCTGCTTCTGGTGCCGCCGCATGCAACCACCCCGAGGTCCTGGCCAATTACCGCCAGCGGCGCGAACACTTCCCTGGCCGCGCGACGTGGCCTACTGGTTCATCAACGCCCACGGTGCACGCCTGGGTTACGGATGCTGTCTCTCACGTATTCCACCGCCTGACCGTCAAACCGGCTCAGCCAGCCTAGCGCGCCAGGCCACGACTGCACGATCTGCGACACCATTTTGCCTTGGCGACCGTCCTGGCACTGGTATCGCGATCGGGAAAGATGTGATGGCGATTGCCGGTGCTGTCAGCCTTCCTTTGTCAGCGTCGAAGTCAGCAAATACGTATTGGCATCTGTCCACCTGGCCGGAATTGCTGAGGCTGCCAATGGGCACGACTGAAATCGTCATTGGGAGCGGACGCTGCAAGCCCGCTGGGCACCGCCGCTTCCTTGCTGACCCGCTTCTTCACCCAACGCCTGATGCAGCAGCGGCAAGCGAGCCCCCATACGATCCGTTCTTATCGCGACACCTTTCGCTTACTGCTCCAGTTTGCGAAAATCCCGTCTCGGCAAAGAGCCGTCCCAGCTCGCCTGGGAAGGGCTTGATGCGCCGCTGATCAGCGCTTTCTGCGAGGACCTGCAGGCGCAGCGGGGATCGGGGCGCGCAGCCGCAACCTGCGGCTCACCGCCATCCGTTCCTTCTTCGGTTATGCCGCCTTCGAGCTGCCCGAGCACGCTGAGCAAATCCAGCGCGTGCTCGCGATTCGCCCAACGCTGCGCCCAGCGAGCAGGTGCATTACTTGTCGCGGCTGGAAAAGTCGACGCGATCCTCGTCGCCCTGACCAGAGCACTTGGTCGGGTCGTTGCGACCACGCCCGGGTTGCCTCCTGGCGGTGCAGACCGCCTCTGCGCTCGTCTGAGTTGGACCGCGCTGACCCGCGAGGATACCCATCTTGCTGGTGCCCATGTCCATGTAAAGGCAAGGGGCGCAAGGAAAGCTGCGTTCCGCTCACCAAACAAACAGCGCCGTTCTGAAAGCCGGGTTGAAGGAACTCGCGTTCACGGAAGGGCAAATCCTCTTCCCAATCGTCCGTGGTGGCCGATTGAGTAACGATGGGGTCCAGTATTCGCTATGCAGCACGCCATCGCCCGTGAGGGCTTGCCCATCGCTTCGGGACGATCGCCGTCGGCGATACCCGGCGGCGCCTGTCCTTCTTCGTCATGGTGCTGGCGTACAGCCGGAAGATGTACGTCGAATTCACGCTGTCGCAGACGATGGAGCAATTCCTCGCGGCGCATGTCAATGGCTTCCATGCGCTCGGCGTGCCAAGGAAGGTGATGGTCGACAATCTGCGCTGCGCGGTGCTCCAGCACAGGCGCGGCGAAGCGGCGCAGTTCAATCCGCGCTATCTCGATTTCGCCCGCCACTACGGCTTCGAGCCGGTGGCTTGCGCGGTGGCGAAGGGCAACGAGAAGGGGCGCGTCGAACGCGGTGTCGGCTATGTCAAGGGCAACTTCCTGTCCGGTCTGGAGTTGCCGGACTTTGCCGCACTGGGTCAGGCGGCGCAGGTCTGGCTGGAATCGGTCGCCAATGTCCGGGTGCATCGGGAAACGCATCGCCGGCCGACCGATCTGTGGGCCGATGAGCGAGCGCATCTGCACGCGGTCAATCCCCGTCCGTTCGATGTCGGCCGGGTGCTGACGCTGCGCGCCACCCGCCAGTTCCGGGTGAACTTCGAGGCCAACCGCTATTCGGTGCCGGCGCGCTTTGCCGGCGCCCAGGTCACCGTCAAGGCCTATCCGGATCGCGTGTGCATTTACCACGGCGAGGACTTGATCGCGCGCCATGCCCGCTCCTTCGAGCGACACCGCGACATCGAGGATCCCGATCATCCGAAAGTCCTGGTGGCGCAGCGCCGCCATGCCCGCGATGCGCAGGTGCTGCGGCGTTTCTTTGCCCTGACGCCGCTGGCGGTGCGCTATCACGCGGGCCTGCTGGAGCGACGCGGCCATGCGCTCGTGCATGTGCGCAAGATCGTGGCACTGGCCGAGATCTACGGCGACGACGCGGTGGTGCGGGCGCTGACCGATGCCCTCGCGTTCGAGGCGTTCAGCAGCGAGTACGTGGCGCATCTGATCGAGGCGCGCTCCCGACAGTTGCCGGAGGCCAGTCCGCTTGTGCTGATGCGCCGTCAGGATGTGCTCGAGTTGGAGTTGCCGCCGGCCGACTTGTCGGCCTATTCGGATTTCGCTCGCGGTCACGACGACGGAGGTTCCGATGGCCATGACTGATGCCTTGCTGGCGAAACATCTGGGGCGTCTGCAGTTGCCGTATTTCGCGCAACATCACCAAACCCTGATGGCCGAGGCGGCCCGCGAGTCGTGGCCGCATGGCCGCTTCCTGGAGCAATTGGTCGTCGGCGAGGTGGCGCGCCGCGATGAGGCGCTGGTCGCTCGCCGGGTAAAGGCGGCGCGCCTGCCGGGGATCAAGACGCTCGATGGCTTCGATTGGAGTTGGCCGAAGAAGATCAACCGGGCACAGGTGCAGCATTTGTTCCGCCTGGAGTTCTTGCCTCAGCACGGCAACGTGATTCTTCTGGGCGGCGTCGGCGTCGGCAAGACCCACCTTGCGGTCGCCCTGGCGTATGCGGCTTGCCTGCAAGGCCGGATGGCGCTCTTCACCAGCGCCGTCGATATCGTCAATGCCCTGGCGGCGGCGCAGGCCACCGGCGGGATCAAGCGTGAAATGGCGCGCTTGATGAAACCTTCGCTCCTGGTGGTCGACGAGTTGGGGTATTTGCCGATCGACAAGTTCGGCGCCGACGGCTTGTTCCAAGTGATCAGCCAGCGCTACGAACGAGGCTCGACGGTCATTACGACGAATCGTGCCTTCAAGCAGTGGCCCGAGATCTTCAACAACGACAGCACCTTGACCTCGGCCTTGCTCGACCGCTTGCTCCACCACGCCGAATCGGTCGTCATCGACGGGCGCAGCTACCGCATGCGCGATCAGACCGACGCCTGATCTCCTCTCCACCTCAACTTCCGCCGCCGCCGACTCCCCGTCGCCGGCGGCTTTCGCCTTGCGCCAGCCACCCCCTTCACGTCCCCGTCAGCGCTCCACTTTCAAGCCGGCGAATTTGAACCAG
>JADKBU010000052.1 GCA_016714935.1 Candidatus Accumulibacter propinquus
CCTGATGGTGGGATCGAGCTCTGCCCGTTCCCAGAACAGATTGCGGTCGTCGTAGTCCTTCTTCAACGCTGCCAGTTTTGCTAGCATCGGCGGAGCCTCCTCCGTTTTTGCATCCAGGAGCTGGAGCACCGTCAACTCGGCTTCCAGGATATACAGCGGCGGTGGCAGAATGTCTGCCACCAGGTCTTTGCCTTGGCCCATGCCGTCCGCTGCCGAAACAATGGATCCCAGGGCAATCCAGACCGTCACGGCAAAGGTAACCAAGAGCAGGAGCATACCCGCCAGTATGCCAATCAACAGTGACCTGACGCTCAGATTCCTCAACTTCATTCCCTCTTTGCCATAGCGGCTATTGCCTGGCTTTCAATGTTACTCCACCCCTTGCGCTACGTGTCAGGGAAAGCCATGTTCTACGAACGGGTCGAGTCAGTAGTAGCGCCGGTCTGCGTGGTCTGGTCGGAGCCGCCACTGTTGCAATATCTGGGCGCGTCGCCAATGGAACAGCGGATACTGCCGAAAGCGGTTTGCGCCTGTCCTTCAACAGGCGCGCACAGGCAGCCGCTGGTGTGCAGTACTATCGCTTGTGGCGGGCGGTCAGGCGGCGGGTTTCCTGCACGAGGGCGAGCAGGCCGGCCAAGGCTTTGTTGACCGCTTCGGAGGTCGGAAAGGCCTTGTGGATTTCGGGATCGAGGACGACCACATGGCTTTCCGGCGGACCATTGCTCCGTTGTGCCAGGGGTCGGAAGTACTTGCCGCGCACACCCACTCCGACTTGCTCGCTGGTCGGTTCCGGCTTGCCCTGGTCGGGTTTTGGCGGCGAAGCTTCTTCATAGCGTGTCGCCTTGCCGGCGCTGATGATGCGCAGCTTGTTGCGGCGCTCGGTATGCACCACTACCAGCAGGCGCCCTTTCCTGGAGATGCCGTAGGTCCGGCTGCGGTGTTCGGACTCGAAGGTCAGAGCCATCGGGTCGGCAAAGACACTCACTGCCTCGTCGAAAGACACACCATGTTTCTGCAGGTTGCCTGCGGCCTTGTGATGATCCCACTCATAGTTGAACATGGTTGTTCCTGTGAGGTGAAACTACCGGTGGACGGAGGCCCTCGATCACCCTTGACGCGCATCAGCTGCGGGCTGGCGCCGAATCAGGCTTTGGCCACAACACCATCTGCGTGCAACGGAACAAGGCCAGACGGCGGCCGTCTTCACTGCTCACTTCGGCGTCCCAGACCTGCGTCGTTCGCCCGCTGTGCACTGCTGTCGCCGTGCATAGCAGGACGCCTTCGGTCAGCGTGCCGAGAAAGTTGGTCTTCAGCTCGATGGTCGTGAAACTGTCGGCACCTGTCGGCAGGTGTGCGAAGGTCGCGTAACCGGCGCTGGTATCGGCGAGGGCTATCACCGTGGCGGCGTGCAGGAAGCCGTTCGGCGCCAGCATCTCGGGCCGGATCGGTAAACGGGCGGACAAGCGCCCAGGTTCGATGGCGGTAATCACGATGCCGAACCAGCCGGGCAGATGTCCGGGGCCGCGCGCGTTGAGCGCGGCGACCGTGAACTCCGGGCGCAGAATGTGCCGGCGCATGCTATTCGCTTGCCACGGCGCGGCCGATCACCAGCCGCTGGATGTCGTTCGCGCCCTCGTAGATCTGGCAGACGCGCACATCGCGATAGATGCGCTCGACCGGGAAGTCGCTGACGTAGCCGTAGCCGCCGAGAATCTGGATGGCGTCGGAGCAGACTCGCTCGGCCATTTCGGAAGCGAACATCTTGGCCATCGACGCTTCCTTGAGGCAGGGCTTGCCGGCGTCCTTGAACGTGGCCGCACGCCACACCAGCAGGCGGGCGGCATCGATCTGGGTGGCCATGTCGGCGAGGCGGAAGCTGACCGCCTGATGCTCGATGATCGGTTTGCCGAAGGTTTCGCGTTCCTTGGCGTATTGCACCGCGGCTTCGAAGGCGGCACGCGCCATGCCGACCGACTGGGCGGCGATGCCGATGCGGCCGGCTTCGAGGTTCGACAGCGCGATGCGGTAGCCGTCACCTTCCTTGCCGAGCAGGCACGACGCCGGCACCCGGCAGTTCTCGAAAAGGATCTGCGCGGTGTCGGAAGCGCGCTGGCCCATTTTTTCCTCGATGCGGGCGACGACGTAGCCCGGCGTCTCGGTCGGGACCAGGAAGCAGGAAATGCCCTTTTTGCCGGCAGCCTTGTCGGTGACGGCGAAGACGATCGCCACCTGTGCGTACTTGCCGGTGGTAATGAACTGCTTGACGCCGTTGAGCACGAAGTGATCGCCATCGCGGTCGGCGCGGGTGCTGATCGCCGCCGCATCGGAACCGGTATGCGGCTCGGTGAGGCAGAAACAACCGAGCATCTCGCCGCGCGCCAGTGGTTTGAGCCAGGTTTCCTTCTGTTCGTCGCTGCCATATTTCATGGTAATGCCGCAGGCCAGGGAGTTCTGCACGCTGACGATGGTCGAGGTCGCCCCGTCACCGGCAGCGATTTCCTCGATGACCAGCACCAGCGACATGTAATCCATGCCGGCACCGCCCCACTCTTCGGGTACGACCATGCCGAGTGCGCCGAGCTCGCCGAGTTCGCGCAGCGCCTCGGCGGGAAAGGTGTGCTGGCGGTCCCATTCGGCGGCAAAGGGGGCCAGGCGCTCCTGTGCGAAATCGCGCAGCGAGTCACGGATCATTTCCTGTTCCTGTGTCAAGATCATGCCACTTTCTCCTTGCTGATGACGCCGGCCGCAAGGCGCGCGCCGGCATGATTGGTGATGACGACGCCGGCGATGACCAGCGCCCCACCGGACAGAACGGCGACCCCGAGACGTTCGTCGAGCAGCACGGCACCGAGGATGACGGCGCTGACCGGGACCAGGTTGATGAATGCCGCCGAGCGCGTGGCGCCGATGCGCTGCACGGCCTCGGCGTACCAGGTGAAGGCCAGTGCCGTGCCGAACAGCCCGAGGAAAACGATGGCGCTCCAGCCGCGCCAGGTCGTCTCCGCCAGCAGAAACAGCGAACCCTGCAGCAGCGCCGCGACGGTGAGCATGATCCAGCCGGTGAGGCTGGCGCCGAAGGTCATCGCCAGCGGCGACAGCGTGCGCGTGCCGCGCCGACCGACGAAGGTATAAACCGCCCACAGCGCACTGCAGCCGATGATCAACCACTCGCCGAGGCCCACCTGACCGGTGAACAGCAGTCGCGGGTCGCCGTTGGTGACCACCAGCAGGCAGCCGAACATCGCCAGTCCGATTCCCGCCGCCTTGGTCGGTGACATCGGCGCGCCGAACAACAGCCAGTCACTGGCGGCGACCAACGCCGGCGTCAGGGCGACCACCAGAGCGCCGCGGCCGGCTTCGATCATCCTCATCCCGTAAAGGAAACACAGGTTGTAGAGAAAGATGCCGCTGGCACCGAGTGCGGCGAGGGTGAACCATTCCTTGAGTGACCAGCGCGGGCGCCCCTCATGGACCACCACCAGCGTCCCCAGGACCAATGCCGCGAGCAGGAAACGCCAACTCGCGACCGCCAGCGGCGATGCCTCGCTGACCGCCACGCGGGCGGCGATCCACGTCGCCCCCCAGATCAGGGCGGTGGCAACCAGCTTCAGATAGGTCAGTGGTGATGCGGGCACGCTTCGGACCCCCGGTGGCAGGGCAATGGTCGCACCACCGCGGTGGTGGATGTCCATCGGCGTCGCGCAAGGACAGCGGCGCTCAAGTCGGCAGCGCCTCTAGCGCCATGCGGTAGCCGGGCAGCAGGTCATCGCGGTGGTGTACGGTGAACCCGAGGTCGCGCATCAGCCCGTCCTTCAGTCCATAGATCCAGCCATGCACGGTAACCGGCTGACCGCGTTGCCAGGCGTCCTGGACGACGAAGGTCTGGCACACGTTGGCCACCTGTTCGAGCACGTTGAGTTCGCAGAGCCGATCATGCTGCCGCTCAGGCGGCAGGGCATCGACCAGCGCCAGATGCTTGTCGTGCACGTCGCGCACATGTCGCAGCCAGATGTCGACCAGTCCGGCGCGGTCACGATTGAGGGCTGCTCGTACACCGCCGCAACCGTAGTGGCCGACGACCATGATGTGCCTGACCTTGAGCACGTCGATGGCGAACTGAATCACCGACAGGCAGTTGAGGTCGGTATGCACGACGACATTGGCGACGTTGCGATGGACGAAGACCTCACCCGGCAGCAGGCCTACAATCTCGTTCGCCGGCACCCGCGAATCCGAGCAGCCGATCCACAGGTAGGCCGGCGTCTGCAGTCGCGACAGTTTGACGAAGTATTCGGGATCGACCTGCTGCATGCGGCTCGACCAGGCGCGGTTGAAGTCGAAGAGGTGGAACAGGTTTTCGTTGGCGACTTCTTCCTCGGACCAGTTCTCCAGATCGAGCGCCAGGAACATCGTGCCCTCGACCGGCGTCTGGTAGTACGCCGGTGTCTCCTTGAAACCCAGTTCGCGATAGAGTTTGACGGCGACGCGCATGGCCGGCAGTGTGTCGAGCAGCAGCTTGCGGTAGCCGATGGCCTTGGCCGCCTTGATCGCCGCCAGCGCCAGATCGCGGCCCACTTCGAAACCACGCTGGCCGGGTTCCACATACAGCCGCTTCATTTCGCAGAGTCCGGCCGAAAACGGTCGAATGCCGACGCAGCCTGCCGGCTGACCGTTGCGCTCGGCATAGAACAGGCGGCCGGACGGCAGTGCATAGGCGCCCGGCAGCGAGGCCATCTCCTCTTCGAAATTCTGGAACGACAGGTCGACGCCGAGCCAGGCTGCGTAATTGCGAAAGAACTGGCGAACGTGTTCGAGGGCGGTCGTATCTTCGGCGGTGAGCGCGCGCAGCGTGTTGGTCATGGCCGGCTCACAGCGTCTCGGCGAAGAGTTCGCGACCAATCAGCATGCGTCGGATTTCGGAAGTGCCGGCGCCGATCTCGTAGAGCTTGGCGTCGCGCCACAGCCGCCCAGCCGGATATTCGTTGATGTAACCGTTGCCGCCGAGGGTCTGGATCGCCTCGCCGGCCATCCAGGTCGCCTTTTCGGCGGCATAGAGGATCGCTCCGGCGGCGTCCTTGCGCGTCGTTTCTCCGCGATCGCAGGCCTGGCCGACGGCATAGACGTAGGCCCGGCAGACGTTGAAGGTGGTATACATGTCGGCGAGCTTGCCCTGCATCAATTGAAATTCGCCGATCGACTGGCCGAACTGCTGGCGGTCATGCACGTAGGGGAGCACCAGATCCATGGCCGCCGCCATGATTCCCAACGGGCCGCCGGCGAGCACGGCGCGTTCGTAGTCGAGGCCGCTCATCAGCACCCGCACTCCGCCATCGACGTCGCCGAGCACGTTTTCCGCGGGGACCTCGCAGTCATCGAAGAACAGCGGGTAGGTGTTCGAGCCGCGCATGCCGAGCTTGTCGAGCTTGGCGCCGCAGGAGAAGCCGGGCATGCCCTTTTCGACGATGAAGGCGGTGATGCCGCGCGGCCCGGCGTCGATGTCGGTCTTGGCATAGACCACCAGGGTGTCGGCGTCACCCCCGTTGGTGATCCACATCTTGCCGCCGTTGAGAACGAAACGCTCGCCCCGGCGCTCGGCGCGCAGTTTCATGCTCACCACGTCCGAGCCGGCGTTGGCTTCCGACATGGCCAGCGCGCCCACGTGTTCGCCGGAAATCAGCTTCGGCAGGTAGCGATCCTTCTGCGCCGCCGTGCCGTTGCGACGAATCTGATTGACGCAGAGGTTGGAGTGCGCGCCGTAGGATAGTGCGACACTCGCCGAGGCACGGGAAATCTCCTCCATGGCGACGATGTGCGCGAGATAGCCCAGCCCGATGCCGCCGTACTCTTCCTCGGCGGTAAGACCGAGCAGGCCCATGCCACCCAGCTTGCGCCACAGGTCGGCGGGAAACAGGTTGTCACGATCGATGGCTTCGGCACGCGGCGCAATTTCGTCGGCGGCAAAGGCACGCACGCTGGCGCGCAGCATGTCGATGGTTTCGCCATGGGCAAAACCGAGGCTCGGGTATTCCATTTCTCTCGCTCCTTGATCAGGGTTTGACGGCTTGCTCCTTTTTGCCGTGTATCGACATGATCGTCTGCTGCAGCAGCGCGCAAGGGGTCTTCTTGCCGTTCTTGATGGCAAATACCTCGGCACGGGTGACGATCAGCGTGCGCCCGTAGCGAACTACCGATCCCTCGGCAATCAGCAACTGTCCGTCGGCAGGAGCCAGCAGGTTGAGCTTGTACTCGACGGTCAACACCTCGGTTTCGGCGGTGGTCAGCGTACTCGCGGCGTAGCCGGCTGCCGAATCGGCAATCATGCCGACCACACCGCCATGGACGTAGCCGTGTTGCTGCGTGATCTCGGGCTTGAACGGCAGGTGGATCTCGGTGTAGCCGGGCTCGACCACCGACATTACCGCGCCGATCAGCGTCATCGCCTCCTGGCGCGCAAAACTGGCGCGGACGCGTTCGGAAAAATGTGGGTCCTGGGCTTTGTGCATGGCCGCCGTGTGGAGTTTGAAGGGCATCTGGACGTTGCTGCCTGACCGTTCCAACGCAGGGCTGCTCGCAGCCGGATCGCGTGTAGAATGGTGCGCACTCGGAGCCTCCGCAAGCTGGCCCCTGAGGCGCGCAGTTTATACCCTTCAGAGCTTTTTACAATCCGCACCCAGATGCTGCCAGATTACCCTTTTGCCACGCCACCCGCTGCCGGGGAAACCTTTGAGGTTTCCCCGGGCATCCACTGGTTGCGGATGCCGTTGCCCTTCGCGTTGAACCACATCAATCTCTGGTTGCTCGAGGATGATGCCGGCTGGACCATCGTCGACACCGGCTTCGCCCTCGATACGGTCAAGGCGTGCTGGCAGCAAATCCTCGCCCGACTACCTTCGACCCCGCTTGGCGGAAAGATCGCGCGCATCATCGTGACGCATTTCCACCCCGATCATCTCGGCCTTGCCGCCTGGTTGCAGGAGCAGACGGGGGCACCGGTGTGCATGACGCTCGGCGAATATCTGACTGCGCATGCGGTCTGGCACGAAGTCGGAGGGCACGGCAATCAGCCGATGCTGCAGCAGTTTCGCGCACACGGGCTCGATGCCGATCGCTGCGCCGCGCTGGAGCGGCGTAGCGGCGCCTACAACCGTGGCGTACCGAGTTTGCCGACGCACTACCAGCGCCTGTTTGGCGGTGACCGGATAGCCATCGGCGGACATCGCTGGCAAGTGCGCATCGGCTTCGGCCACTCGCCGGAACACGCCGCGCTGTACTGCGCCGAGCTCGGGGTGCTGATTTCCGGCGACATGTTGCTGCCGAAGATCTCGACCAATGTCAGTGTCTTTGCCGTTACGCCGCTGGCCGACTCGCTCGGCGACTATCTGCAGTCGATCGACCGTTATCGCGAACTGCCCCCTGAAACCCTGGTCCTGCCCTCGCACGGCCTGCCATTTCACGGCATCGAGAATCGGGTCGATGCCCTGCATGCCCACCATCAGGAGCGCCTGCAGGTCCTCGAAGAGCACTGCAACACGCCGCGCAGCGCGGCCGAGTTGCTGATCACCCTGTTCCCCAGGGACCTCGACACGCATCAGACGATGTTCGCCATGGGCGAAGCGATTGCCCACCTGAACCGGCTTGAACACGCCGGACGGCTGCTGCGCCTGCAGGACGATCAGGGGCGGGTGCGTTTTGTCAGGAAAGCGGCCGCGGCGGCGGCCACCTGACGCGGCAGCCTTCGATCGGCATGCCGGCGCCCGCAAGCGAAGGAGAGGCAGGCCCCTTGCCGGCTCCGCTGGAGTCCGCAAGGAACTATGCGTCCATGGCGCAACACGCCTCGCGGCTGCTGGCCGGCTACCTGCAGCGCCTGACCCGGAATAGCCGTGTGGCCTTTTCGCCCGAGGGACTTGCGGTTGCCAAGGCCTGCATGGATCTCTCGGTGCGCTTGCTGGTCAATCCCTACCGTTTGGCACAGGCGCAAATGGAAGTCGTGCACGACCATCTGCTGTTGTGGCGACAGGCGATGCTGAAAGCCATGGGCATGCCGTCGCAGACACTCGCCGAACCCGATGGCGAAGACCCGCGCTTCAGCGATCCGGCATGGGAAGAGAACTACCTCCTGGACTTCATCAAGCAATCGTACCTGATCACGGCCCGTCACCTGCAGCAGACGATCGAACAGGTCGAGGGCCTGGATGAGGCCAGTCAACGCCAGGTGAGATTGCTCACGCAGCAATACCTTGACTCGCTGTCGCCAACCCATTTCATTCTGACCAACCCGGAAGTGCTGCACGAAACGCTGCACAGCAAGGGCCGCAACCTGGTCGATGGCTTGAAGATCCTGCTCGGAGAACGGGAAACCGGTGTCGCGTCGGGCGGTCCAGGTGCCGGGCCCGACGAGCGCCGCCTCGTTGAATACTCCGCCAATCCCCGCGGAACAGTGATCTTCCGGAACCGGCTGATGCAGTTGCTCCAATTCGAGCCGACGACCCCCCGACATTACAAGATACCCCTGCTGCTGGTGCCGCCAAGCAGCAACCGGTATTACCTTCTGGACCTGCGGCAGGATGACTCCTTCGCTCGATGGACGAGCGAGCAGGGCTTCGCTACCTTCATGGTCAGTTGGCTGGATCCCGACGAGTCCGTCGCACGCACGACTTTCGAAGACTTCTGTACCGAAGGCGTGATGGCCGCGATCACGGCGGTCGAACAAGCCACGGGCGCGACGCGTGTCCATCTTGCAGGCTACTCCATCGGCGGCAACCTGATGATGAGCACGCTCGCCCGTATGGCGGCAATCGACGACCAGCGTGCCGCTTCGGGAAGTTTTCTGGGGGCGATGATCGAGTTTCCGGATTTGGGCGAGTGCCGTGGCGCGGGCGGACCGGATGTTGCTCAAGTCACGGTGCCGTGCTATTTCTTTTCGAGCATCGACGACCACGTTTCGCCATGGCAGCGCAGTTACCGTGCTGCGCGCCTGCCGAGCGGGCCGATCAGGTTCGTTCTCGGGGGCTCGGGCATGTTTGCCGGCGTCGTCCTTCCACCTTCGGCCAGGCGGCATGGCTACTGGACCAATGAAGTCCTGCCGGAGACGCCGGACGATTTTCTCGCCGGCGCGGCCAAGCACCTGGGTTCGTGGTGGGACGACTGGCGGCAATGGCTGCTCGCGCAGCCGGAGGGCCATGTGCTGGTGCCGACAGACATGCCCGGCGACGCTGCACCCGGGATGATCCAGGACAAGCTCCGTTGCCATCCCGATCCGCAGCAATGAACCGCTTGCCGGGCACGCACGGGTCATGTCGTGCGCTGCGGCACGGTGGCACCCAGCGCTGTCGCTTGGCGTAGAATGGCTGGACCATGAGCACCACCCTCCTTCCTGACTATTGCGGCGGCAGCATCGTGAATCTGATGCAGAGCATCGCCACCGCCTGCGGCAGCACGCTTGCTCGTTATCCGCAATTAGCGACCCTGCCGGCAGCCACGCTGAGCAGGGCACGCCATGTGGTCCTGCTGGTCATCGACGGGCTGGGCCAGCGTACCCTGGCCCGACACATGGCCGCCAGCCCGCATCTGCATCAGCACCTGCTCGGCAGCATGACTTCGGTGTTTCCATCGACCACCGCCAGCGCCATCACGGCAATGATGACCGGCCTGGCTCCGGCGCAGCACGCTCTCACCGGCTGGCACATGCACCTCGACGAAATCGACCAGACTCTGGCCATCCTGCCGCTGCTGCCCCGCATGGGGCCTGTCCGCCTGCCCGCCAACGAGCTGCCGCCGAGACTTTTCGAACATGCGTCCCTGTTTCAGGGGCTCGACCGCGAGTCCTGGGTGGTAGCACCACAGAATATCGTCGGCAGCGCCTTCAACGCCTGGCACTCGCGTGCGGCCCAGACCAGGGCCTACGGTTCGCTCGACGAGATGTTTGCCTGTCTGGGCGAGCTGTTGCAGGAAACCGCAATACCACGTTATATCTACGCCTACTATCCGGACCTCGACAGTTATTCGCATCATTACGGAACCGACAGCCGACAGGCGGTGCACACGCTGGCCGCTTTCGATGACCTCTTCGGCGACTTCCTGCGGCGGGTGCGCGGTAGTCGCAGCTGGGTACTGGTTACCGCTGACCATGGTTTCATCGATTCGCCGCCGCGACGGGTGATCAGTCTCGACGACCATCCGCAGCTCGGCGATCTGCTGCTGCGTCCCCTTTGCGGAGAGCGCCGGGTCGCCTATTGTTACGTTGCGCCGGACAAGCGACCGGCTTTCGAAGCTTATGTCCGCCGGCATCTCGCACGCGCGGCGCACCTCTATGCCAGCGACCGGTTGATCGCTGCCGGCTGGTTCGGTCCCCCGCCGTATCATCCGCGCCTGTCGTCCCGAGTCGGCGACTACACGCTGGTGATGAAGGACAACTGGACGATCAAGGACTGGTTGCCAGGCGAGAAGCACTTTGCCATGCTCGGCGTCCATGGCGGCATCAGCGCCAGCGAAATGCGCGTCCCGCTGGTAGGCCTTCTGGCCTAGCAGCGGCTGCCGGCATCGCGCACGCGCTTCATTCCAATGAGAGTACACCAATGGCCAACGACAATACCAAGAGCGCACAAACCGATCGTCTGATTGCCGACGCCGTGCGCAATCGCCTTGGCCGCGAGGCGGGTTACCGTGAACAGGCACTCAAAATCTACCCGTGGATCTGTGGGCGCTGCGCCCGCGAATTCACGCACCAGAACCTGCGCGAACTGACCGTGCATCACCGCAACCACAATCACGACGACAATCCCAGCGACGGCAGCAACTGGGAACTGTTGTGCCTCTACTGCCACGATAACGAACACTCGCGACAACTCGACGCCGAAGCCGCGCGCCGGAGCGGCATCCACTCGCTTGGCGCGTCGACCAGGGCTGCGGCGACGGCACAGCCATTTGCCAACCTGAAAGACCTCCTGAAACGCCGTTAACGGTCATTGCCGTTTCCAGGCTGCGCTGCCGCCCTGCGGCGCACAGCGTGTGGACTCAAAAGCACAGAATGAACAGTCAATACAACTTCAGCATCCTCGAAGACATCGCCAGCGATCTTTCCGGCGAAGTGATTTCCTTTCCGATCTTCCTCGACATCACCTTCCAGGTGCGTAACGCACTGCGGAAACCCGACCTGACCATCGAACAACTGGGTACGGTAGTCAGCGCCGAACCCTTGATGAGCACCAAGATCATCCGCCTGGCAAACTCGGCGGCGATCAACCGCTCCGGGCGGCCCATCGTCGACATCAACAGTGCGATTGCACGTATCGGCATGGAGGCCGTACGCACCGTCTCCTTCGCCGTCGCCATGGAGCAACTGCTCAGTTCGAAGAAGATGGCGCCGTTTGAAGCGCTGTCGCGTCGGCTGTGGGAGCACACCATGCACGTGGCCGCCCTGTCGCGCGTATTGGCTCGCCGACTGACCCGGGTACATCCTGACGAAGCGATGTTTGTCGGACTGGTCCACGATATCGGTGTCTTTTACCTGCTCTCACGGGCAGCGAACTTCCCTGAACTGGTCGACGACCCGGCCGAGTTGCATCAGTTGCTGGTCCAGTGGCACGACAGTATCGGGCACGCACTGCTGGCGGCCATGGGGTTGCCGGAAGAGATCCTGGTGGTGGTGCAGGAGCATGAGATGGAGCGTAGCGTAGCTAGCCCGACGACGCTCGCCGAGGTGCTCTTCGTCGCCGACAAGCTGGCCAATGTACAGCACGCGTGGCGGGATCCCACGCTCTGCGAGCCGGTCGACGCCAGCATTCTGTTTGAGTTGTTTGACGCCGAAGGGCTGAGCACGCTGCTTGTCGAGTCGGCCGAAGACGTTGCCTCTCTGAAAAGCGCTCTGGGTACTTGAAGCCGTGGCGCGGCAGGCCTGATCCTGGCCGCGTCCGAACCACGCCGACTACAGGCGCCGGATCTTGTCGAGCAGCGCACTGGTCGAGGTCTGGTGAATGAACGGCAAGGACAGTACCCGTCCCCCCCAGTTGGTGACTTCACGGTTGCCGACGATTCGCTCGATTGGCCAGTCGCCACCCTTGACCAGAATCTCCGGCCGGCAATCGAGGATCCGTTGCAGCGGTGTATCCTCGTCGAACCAGGTGACCAGCGACACCGATTCGAGAGCGGCGATCACCGCCAGTCGATCAGACAGGGTGTTTACCGGACGGTCGTCGCCCTTGCCAAGGCGCCTGACCGAGGCATCGGCGTTGAGCGCCACGACCAGCGACGCACCAAGCGCACGCGCCTCGGCGAGAAGGGTGACATGACCGCGGTGCAGAAGGTCGAAGCAGCCGTTGGTAAACACCAGTGGGCGTGGCAGGACGAGCAGGCGCGGTGCGATCTCGCCGGGGGCAATGATCTTGCTTTCGAAGGCCGGCAGGCCGGTCGATGATCGGGACATGGTATGGGGCATGCCTCATTCGGCGAAGAACGCTCATCGTACCGGTTCCCGAAACGCGGGCCAAGCGCTGTTTGCGCATCCGATCGGTCATTGCCAGGCGGCCCCCCGGGGTGGCGAAAATTGCGAGCACGCACGCGCAGTTCATTTTTCGGTATCGTTAGATCCGTCAATCGTACTCCGAGGACCGACCGATGCGTCGTCATTACCCGTTGCACGTCCATATCTCGACGCTGTTTCTGGCGCTGATCCTGCTCGTCTGCGGCGTCCTCGGAGGCATAGGCTACCAGCTCAGCTCGGACCTGCTGGCCGCGTCCGCCGCCGACCTGACCACCCGCATCAGCCGTGAAGCGCTGCTCGAAATGGAACACATCATCGAACCGGCGGAGGTGGCCACCCGCCTGCTGAGCCTGCAACGGGTGACCACTGCCACTTCCCTCAAGGAACGTCTCGACAGCGTCGAATTTCTGCGCGAGGCGCTAGACAGCTCTGCGGCGCTGTCGTCGCTCTATGTCGGCTACGACAATGGCGACTTCTTCCTCGTCGGCCGTGTCGGGCAGGGCAGTGAAGCCGAGGCCTCGCGAGTACCGGTCGGCGCCAGCTACGTCGTTCAGAGCATCGAGCGGGCGGGCGCCGCGGCGCGTGGCCGCTTCATCTATCTCGACGCCAGGCTGAAGATCCTGCGCGCCGACGACCGCCCGGACTACGCTGCCGCCTACGATCCCCGGCAGCGGCCCTGGTTTCAGCAGGCGCTGACAGCGTCGACACAGGTCAAGACACCGCCTTATCTGTTCTACTCCAGCCGCAAGGTCGGCACCACCCTGGCCAACCGTGCCGGTGGTGGACACGCGGTGGTGGGCGCGGACATCCTGCTGCATACCCTGGGTATGATACTGGCTACCCGGAAGGTGACCCCGGGCAGCGAGATGGTGCTGGTCAATTCACAAGGTTACGTTCTGGCCTTCGAAGACCTCGACCGGATGGTGATGGCGTCTCCCGAGAGCGATGCCGCTCCCAAACTGGCGCGGCTTGACGAACTCGGCGTGCCGGCGCTGGTGTCGCTCATGGAAACGGTGAGAAACATGCCTGGCCAGGCTGCCCAGAGCCTGCGCGTCAAAGTTCGGGACGACGGTTGGCGGGTCTCGGTCAACCCGCTGTTGCTCGAAGGCGTGCCGCCGTTGTATCTGGTCACCGCGATTCCCGAGAGCGAGTTGATGGCCGGAGCACTGCAACTGAGACAGCACTCGGCGGTCGCCACGCTGGTCGTCCTGCTGATCACGATCCCGTTGACCTGGCTGCTGGCGCGCAGCATCGCGCGTTCGTTGGGCAGCCTGGCCGACGAAGCCGAGGCAATCCGTCACTTCGAGTTCACACAGCCGATCAAGCTTGAGTCTTCGATCAAGGAAGTCAGCGAACTCGCGCAGACCATGGACAGCATGAAACGAACGATTCATCGCTTTCTCGACATCAGCCACGCCGTCGCCGCGGAACAAAACTTCGACCGCCTGTTGCCGCGACTGCTCAGGGACACGCTCTCGGCATCCGGAGCGCGCGCCGGCATCCTTTACCTCGCCGAAGAAACGCAACTGAAGCCGGCAGCGGCGCTCGATGAGACCGGGTCGGCATGGGCTGGCGAATTGCCCGCGCTTGAAATCTCGAACAGCGGGCCATTGCTCGGTGCCGCCCTCAGCGATGGCAGCGCACGCGCCGAACGGCTCCGGCCCGATGACATCAGATGCCTGGGACTCGCGACCGCTGATCTGTCCGGGGCAACGCACGCCATTGCCCTGCCGCTGCTCAATCGGCAGACCGAACTGGTCGGGGCGATGGTTCTGCTCTGCGACAGCGCAACCGACAGCAGCCGTCTGAGCTTCGTCAAGGCGCTGTCCGGGTCGGCGGCGGTATCACTCGAAAGCAAGGCGCTGATCAAGGCCCAGAAGGACCTCTTCGAAGCCTTCATCAAGTTGATCGCCGCAGCAATCGACGCCAAGAGCCCGTACACCGGCGGCCATTGCAAACGCGTCCCTGAACTCACCGAGATGCTGGCCGACGCCGCCTGCGAGGCGAGCAGCGGTCCCTTCCAGGACTTTCAGTTGAGCGAAGACGAAAGGGAGGCGCTACACGTCGCCGCCTGGCTGCATGACTGCGGCAAGGTGACTACCCCCGAATACGTGGTGGACAAGGCCACCAAGCTGGAAACGATCCATGACCGTCTCCACGAGGTACGGATGCGCTTCGAAGTGCTCAAGCGTGAAGAGGAAATACGTTGCCTGCAAGCGATTGCCGACGGCGGCGATGAACCCTCGCTGCGCGCCGGGCTCGCTGCCGAATTGCTGCGCATCGACGACGACTTTGCCTTCATTGCCAACTGCAACGAAGGCGGCGAATTCATGGCGCCGCAGAAAATCGAGCGCCTGCAGGTGATCGCCAGGCGCACCTGGTGGCGCACACTCGATGACCGTATCGGTATTTCCGAGGAGGAGAAGCTGCGCAAGGCGCGCACACCACCTGCCTTGCTGCCGGTCGCCGAACCGCTGCTGGCCGACAAGCCCGAGCACCTCTTCCCGAGACGCCCACAGGATCAAATGCCGGCAGACAACCGCTGGGGGGTTCGCATGGCCGTTCCGACGCTGCTCTACAACCGCGGCGAACTTTACAATCTCGCGGTCGAGCGCGGCACATTGTCGGAAGAAGAGCGCTACAAAATCAACGAGCACATCGTGCAGACGCTGGTCATGCTCTCGCAATTGCCTTTCCCCAAACACCTTCGAAAAGTCCCTGAAATCGCCGGTGCTCACCATGAGAAGATGGATGGCAGTGGTTATCCCTGTAAACTCCGGCGAGAGGAAATGCCCCCGGTGGCGCGGATGATGGCCATCGCCGACATTTTCGAAGCGCTGACGGCCATCGATCGCCCCTACAAGAAAGGCAAGACCCTGTCCGAAGCGCTCGCCATCATGAGCAGGATGCAGCAGGAGCAGCACATCGATCCAGAACTCTTCGACCTCTTTCTGAGTTCAGGCGTATACGACAAGTACGCCAGGAAACGCATGCGCCCCGAGCAAAGGGATGTGGACCACGAAAACCTGGTCATCGGCAAGCAGCGTCCGCACCCGACTGTCTGAAGCGATACCTTTGCGTCCTGCACCCCCTGGGGCGCAGCGGCTTCTCGTTCCGTAGGCAAGCTGGTCGATGCAGCGGCGCGTCCGCAGGAGCCCCGACGGCGCGCCACTGTCAGGATACTTTACAACCGCAGCCGCGCGTTCGGAAGCTGTAACAGCAGACCCAGGCTAAGCCGCTGATGAATAAACACTGTTTATATCAAGGCATAGTCCTTGCTTAGATTGGTCTGGCCGCGCTGGCAAGCCCCCAAGCATTCGTCGTTGCCGTGGTGGCCGCCGCAGACCGCAGCGGCGCGCTCCGCTCGCCCGCAGTGCCCCCACGGGAATACGGCAACCCTTTGCTTTTAAATCTCTCTGTACCGACCATCCGGTGGGGTCAAGAAGCAACCGGTCACCTGGAAGCGAAGCACCTAAACAACGGCAAGGCCGCAATCCGGCCCATTGCCCCGGTCAACCGCTGAAGTTTTGCATCAAATTTTTTGTTCTACCACCGAATGGATATTGTCAGTTTTATACCCTCGCAAGCGGACATCGCTTCGTCACCTCCTCCTGGCCTCCGCTGATCCCACCATTGCTCACTCTCCTTCTCTCCCCACATGAACACGAAAATCTGCGTCAAGTGCAAACAAGAAAAACCCGTACTGGAGTTTCACAGGAACTCACGGAGCACGGATGGTTTGCATTCCTATTGCAAGGAGTGCAACAAGGCGCAAGCCCTGGCGCACATCAAGGCTGAAAAGGCCAGGCGGGCTCTGCTACGAGCTGCCAGGAAATGCGTCGCCGGCGAGTCATCAGGGAAATAAGGGAAACATTGTCTCGACAGGATCACTCCGCTTCCGGCGATGCGCGCGTTTCACCGCACAGGCCCCAGTACCGGGGGTTACCAAAAGTGATCTTGAGTTGGTCAATGAACAAGCGCACCCGCAAGGGCAAGTGCCGTCGCTGCGGAAAAACCGCGTAGATGCCGACGGCTGGTGCGGCGTAATCGTCGAGCACGGAAACCAGCAGGCCATGGCGCAGATCGTCGCCGACTTCCCACATCGATCGCCAGGCCAGACCCTTGCCGGCCAGTGCCCAGGCATGCAACACGGCGCCGTCGTTGCACTCGAAAGTTCCCGAAACCTTGATATTCGCCACTTCTCCACCCGGCGTCTGACGTAGTGCCCAGCCACGCTGCTGGCCAAGGGACAGGCAGTTGTGGGTCGCCAGTTCGGCCGGCGTACGTGGGACGTGGTGCGCTGCAAGGTAAGCGGGACTGGCGACCACGACCCGGTGCATCTCGCCGAGCTTGTTGCTCGCCAGGCTCGAATCGGCCATTTCGCCGATGCGTACGGCACAGTCCACCCCCTCGTTGAGCAGATCGACCAGACGATCCGTCAGATCGAGCCGTACCGTGATATCGGGATTGGCGAGCATGAAGGCCGCTACTTGCGGCGCCACATGACGGCGCCCGAAACCTGCGGGGGCAGACACCTTGAGATGACCACTGGCGCGAATGCCGCCGAGCGAAACCGCCGCTTCGGCGTTTGCCAGGTCGTTGAGAATCCGTTGACAGTCCTCGAGAAATGCCTGTCCTTCGAAAGTCAGCGACAGTTTGCGCGTCGAGCGCAGCAGCAGCTTGACGCCCAGGCGTGCCTCAAGGGCATCTAGACGGCGCCCGATCACCGCCGGGGTAATCCCTTCAAGCTGTGCCGCGGCCGAAAGACTGCCACGTGTTGCCGAGTTGACGAACGCTTCGATTTGCTTGATGTGATCCACTGGTTTATTCGATACCTGAAGTAAAAGATCAATTGATTTTAATCGATCTTATCTTCCACTACGGCATTTAATAAGATCCTTGCACCGCACCATAACCCATCGCCAGGAGCCATCACATGAGCCTCACGCTGCCCGCCGGAATGCAGATCAGCGCGCCGATCCAAGCCGGTTACGAAACCATCCTCACCCCCGCAGCGCTGGCTCTGGTCGCCAAGCTGCACCGCGCTTTCGAAGGTCGCCGTCAGGAATTGCTGCAAGCACGGATCGCCCGCCAGGCGCGCATCGACGCCGGCGAGATGCCCGACTTCTTGCCGGAAACGCGGCACATCCGCGAAGGCGACTGGAAGATTTCCCCGTTGCCGAAGGCTCTTGAACGCCGCCGTACCGAAATCACCGGACCAGTCGAAGCGAAAATGATCATCAACGCCTACAACTCGGGCGCCGATTCGTACATGAGCGACTTCGAGGACTCCAACAGCCCGAAGTGGGACAACCAGATCCAGGGCCAGGTCAACCTCTACAAGGCGATCCGCCGCCAGCTTTCCTTCATCAACGAGGCCGGTAAGGAATACACCCTCAACGACAAGATCGCCACACTGCAAATACGGCCGCGCGGTTGGCACCTGGACGAAAAACACGTCACCGTTGACGGACAACGCGTTTCCGGCGGCATCTTCGACTTCGCGCTGGTCTTCTTCCACAACGCCCACGAACAGATAGCGCGCGGTGCAGGCCCCTTCTACTACCTGCCGAAGATGGAGTCGCATCTCGAAGCGCGCCTGTGGAACGACATCTTCATCATGGCCCAGGAGCACATCGATCTGCCGCGGGGAACGATCAAGGCCACGGTGCTGGTCGAGACGATCCTCGCCACCTTCGAGATGGAGGAAATTCTCTACGAACTGCGCGACCACTCTGCCGGCCTCAACGCCGGCCGCTGGGACTACATCTTTTCATGCATCAAGAAGTTCAAGAAGAACGCGGATTTCTGCCTCGCCAACCGCGGGGCAATTACCATGGAAGTCCCCTTCATGCGCAGCTACGCCCTGCAGTTGGTCAAGATCTGCCACAAGCGCGGGGCACCGGCGATGGGTGGCATGAGTGCCCTGATTCCGATCAAGAACGATCCGGTAGCCAATGAAAAGGCGCTCGCCGGTATCCGCCACGACAAGACGCGTGATGCCAATGACGGTTTTGACGGCGGTTGGGTGGCCCACCCAGGACTGGTCGCGATTGCCGGCGAGGAATTTCAGAAGGTGCTCGGCGAGCGCCCCAACCAGTGGGAGAAGCAGCGCGACGAATCGTTTACCGCCGCCGACTTCCTCAACTTCCAGCCTTCGCAACCGATCACCGAAGCCGGCGTGCGCAACAACATCAACGTCGGCATCCACTACCTGGGTAGCTGGCTGGCCGGTAACGGTTGCGTGCCCATCCACAACCTGATGGAAGACGCCGCCACCGCCGAGATCTCGCGCTCGCAGGTCTGGCAGTGGGTGGTGTCCCCGAAAGGTGTTCTCGACGACGGCCGCAAGGTCACTGCCGAGATGGTCCGCGGCATGATCGCCGAGGAACTGCTCAAGGTGAAAGCGACGGTCAGCGCCCAGGGTGAAGATACCGCGACCTACGATCAGGCGGCGGTCATCTTCGACAGGATGTCGCTGACCCCGGAATACCCCGAGTTCCTGACCCTGCCGTTGTACGAGGCGATGGACTGATTGTCCCCGGTGCTTGCCGGTCGGAAGCCAGGCCGGCAAGCGCGTGCGGGAGGCTGGCGGGAGCCGCGTGGCAGTTCGTCGTCAGGAAGACGCGCCGAGGGCCTTGGCGCGCAAGGCGCTGAGCTCCAGGCTGGCGGTGTCGGGTGAAACCTGAGTGGGCCAGCCTTGCAGATGCTGGGCGACAATGTCGGCCAGTGCGTGAATCCAGTCATCACGCTCGTTGAGGCAGGGCAGATAAAAGAACTCCTTGCCGCCGGCGCGCAGGAACTCGCACTTGCCTTCGATGGCGATTTCTTCGAGCGTTTCGAGGCAGTCTGCCGGAAAACCGGGACAAATCGCATCGATCCGCCGCACCCCCTGCGCGGCGAGGGCCTGGAGCGTTGGCGCGGTGTAGGGCTGCAGCCACTGCGCACGTCCGAAACGCGACTGGAAACAGATCTGGTACTGCTCCGGACCCAGACCCAGTGCCTCGGCCAGCATGCGGCCGGTTTTCTGGCACTCGCAGTGATAGGGGTCGCCCTTGTCCAGCGTGTAGCGCGGCAGTCCATGGAAGCTCATGAGCAGGCGATAGGAACTGTCCGGCCGCCGGTGGCTGGTCCAGTGCTCGCGAACACTGGCTGCAAGTGCTGCGATGTAGCCCGGATGATCAGCAAAACTCCTGACGGTCCGTATTTCCGGCTGGTTGCGTACCCTCTTCAGCCAGGCGCCGGCCGCGTCGAGGGCGGTGGCGGTGGTGCTGGCGGCGTATTGTGGATAGAGGGGCAGCAGCAGGATGCGGCTACAGCCTTCGGCCTTGAGGCGGGAAAGCGTAGCCGGAATCGACGGCTCACCGTAACGCATCGCGTAGTCGACCAGCACCCGCTGCCCGGCTTGTCCGAGAAAACCTCGCAACAGCTTGGCCTGGCGTTCGACATGAATCTTTAGCGGCGAGCCCTCGGGAGTCCACACCGACGCGTATTTTTCGGCCGACCGTCGGGGTCGAATGTTGAGAATGATGCCGTTCAGGATCAGCCACCAGATGGGGCGCGGGATCTCGACGACGCGTGGGTCGGAAAGGAATTCCTTCAGATAGGCGCGCACCGCCTGCGTGTTCGGCGCCGCCGGCGTCCCCAGGTTGATCAGCAGCACCGCGGTCAGAGCGGGCGAACCGTGGCGGTAGGCCGGCTCCGGAAGGTAGCGTGGCATCAGCAGTTGGCCTGGAAAGTGAGTGCCGAAGAAAGCAGCTTGGCGGTGATCTCGACGATCGGGATCACTCGCTCGTAGGCCATGCGGGTGGGGCCGATGACGCCTACCGAACCGACCACCTGGCCGTCAACCTCGTAGGGAGCGGTGACCACGCTGCATTCGTCCAGAGGAGCCAGTCCCGATTCACCGCCGATGAAGATTTGCACCCCATCGGCGCGCTTCGAAAGGTCAAGCAACTGCATCAGCGCGGTGCGCTGTTCGAAGAGGTCGAACAACTCGCGAAGGCGCCGCATGTTGGAGGAAAATTCCTCGACTTCGAGCAGGTTACGCTCACCCGAGATGACATATCGGTCGCCTGGCCCCTTCATCGCCTCGTCGCCGGCGGCCAGCGCCGCCGTCATCAGCGCCTGCAAGTCACCGCGCAACTCGCGCAATTCTTCCTGGACGCGGGAATGGATATGCTCGAAGTCATGGCCGACAAAATGCTGATTCAGATAGTTGGTGGCGGTGACCAGTTCGGACGGGGTATAGGAGCGCCCGGGGAAAAGCAGGCGATTCTGTACGTCGCCATCCGATGTCACCAGGATCAGCAGCAGGCGCCTCTCCGAGAGAGTGACGAACTCCATCTGGCGGATCTTCGGAGCCATTCGTCGCGGCGTCAGGACGATGCCTGCAAAATGCGTCAGCCCGGAAAGGAGATGCGAGGCATTGCTGATCAGTTGCCGCGGCTGCGAAGGGAGCAATTGCCCCTCGATGGCGTCAAGCTTTTCCTTTTCGAGCGGTTTGACGGTAAGCAGGCTATCGACGAAGAAGCGGTAACCCCGCGATGTCGGTACGCGCCCTGCGGAAGTGTGCGGGCTGGCAATCAGCCCAATATCTTCGAGGTCGGCCATGACATTACGCACCGTCGCCGCCGAAAGGTCCAGGCCTGAATACCTGGACAAGGCGCGCGAGCCAACTGGTTGCCCTTCCGCAATGTAGCGTTCGATCAGGGTCTTCAGGAGGGTTCTGGCACGGTCGTCGAGCATGGCTCCGATTCTACAAAAAATCCTTCCCGCACGGGGCGGCGCGGAAGCAAGCTGAATTGTGGTTTAATTCGTCCCATGAACAACGCCTTTCCTCAAGCCTCGGCTGATTGCGCGCCTCTCCCCAGGACGATAGCGCTGGTCGGAAAGTACCACAGTCCGGAGATTGCCGAGTCGACTCGTTTGCTCGCCAAGTACCTGCATGAGCGCGGCATGACCGTACTGATCGAGGAAGAGACCGCGCGCAACGTGGTTTCGCACCTTGACCTCGGGAGTTGGGCCAGCGGCGGTTTCGCCTGGCTCGGGGCACACGCCGACATCGCCATCGTCATCGGCGGTGACGGCACCATGCTCAATGCTGCACGCCAGCTTGCCCGCTATCGCGTACCGCTGGTCGGCGTCAACCAGGGGCGCCTCGGTTTCATGACCGACATTGCGCGTGCCGACATGCTGACCTGCCTGGACGACCTCCTCGACGGCAAGTTCATTCCCGAAACGCGCATGCTCCTCGATGCGGAAATCGTGCGCGACGAGCGTGGTGTCGTTTCCAACCTGGCGTTGAACGACGTGGTCGTCGACAAGGGTGCCATCGGGCGGATGATCGAATTCGAACTCTTCATCGATGGCGAGTTCATCTACCACCTGCGCTCCGACGGCTTGATCGTGGCCACATCGACCGGCTCGACAGCCTATTCGCTGTCCGCCAACGGCCCGATTCTGCATCCGCAGGTCTCGGCCATCGCTCTGGTGCCACTCTGCCCGCATGCCCTGACCAATCGGCCGATCCTGGTTGGCGACCGCAACGAGATCGAGATCCGGATTGTTAACGCAACGGATTCGCGTGCCCATTTCGATGGTCAAGTGACGGCTGATCTGCGGAACGGGGATGTCGTGCGTATCCGCCGCTCCGAATACTCGATCTGTTTCCTGCATCCACCGGGCTACAGTTACTTCGCCATGCTCCGCCAAAAGCTGCACTGGAGCGAGCGGCCCAAGGGTCATTAGACCATTCTGGCAACGGCCATATCATGCTGTGTCGTTTGACAATTCGCGACTTCGTCCTGGTTGACCGGCTTGAACTCGATTTTCAGGCGGGATTCGGCACGCTGACCGGTGAAACCGGCGCCGGCAAGTCGATCCTGGTCGACGCCTTGGCGTTCGCCCTGGGCGATCGCGCCGACGCCAGTCTCATTCGGGCCGGCAGCGAACGTGCGGAAGTGAATGCCGAGTTTGACCTTGCCGTTGCCCCTGCTGCGGCGGACTGGTTGCGGGCGCACGACCTGGATGCGCAGGGCGTGCTGCTCCTGCGTCGCGTCCTGGATGCCAACGGCCGTTCGCGCGCCTATCTTAACGGCTCGCCGGTGACCGTCCAGCAGTTGCGTGAAGTGGCCGAATCGCTGGTCGATATTCATGGCCAGCACGCCCACCAATCGCTGTTGCGGAGCGAAGCGCAGCGCGCTCTGCTCGATTCGCATGCAGCGCTCGAGCCGCTGCTGGCAGAGGTTGCCGGCGCCTGGCGCCAATGGCGTGAAGCCAGGACCCTGCTCGACGCCGCCAGCAACGGGCTCGAGGCTCTGGCCATCGAGCGCGAGCAACTGTCTTGGCAGGTCCGCGAACTACAGACTCTCGGCTTCTCGACCGAGGAATGGCTCACGCTCAACGAGGAGCACCAGCGTCTGGCGCACGCCGCTAGCCTCGTCGAGGGCGCCCAGTCCTCGCTACAGGTGTTGGCCGAAGGCGACTCCGCGTGTGAGGCGCAGGTCGCTGGCGTAGCCCATCGTCTGCAGGACCTGTCCGAATACGATCCGGCGTTGTCGGAAATTGCCGCCTTGGTGCAGTCCGCCCAAGCGGAGCTTGCAGAGGCAATATCCGCCTTGCGCCGTTACGCCGACCGTGTTGAACTCGACCCGCAGCGTCTGGCCGAAGCAGAGCGGCGTATCGACGCGGTTCTCGGCTGCGCCCGGAAGTTCCGCTGCAGTCCCGTGGAACTTCCGGCATTGCTGGTTCGCTGGCAGGAGCGATTGACCATCGTCGGCCAGGCGGCCGACATTGCCGCCCTGGAGCAACGCGTTGCCGCAGCACGCGCGCAATATGAACAACTGGCGCAGCAGCTCTCGGGCCAGCGCGCCAAGGCCGCCGCGGCGCTTGGCCGCGACGTCAGTCAGGTGATGCAGCAACTGGCATTGGGCGGAGGTCGCTTCGAGGTCGGCTTGCTGCCGGTTGACGGGGGCAATGCTGCCGGGATGGAGCAGATCGAGTTTCGTATTGCCGGTCTGGCCGGCAGCGAGCCACGGTCTCTGGCCAAGGTGGCTTCAGGTGGCGAACTGTCGCGTATCAGTCTCGCCATTCAGGTCGTAGCCAGTCAGGCAGCGAGAGTCCCGACGTTGATCTTTGACGAAGTGGATGTCGGTATCGGCGGCGGAGTCGCCGAGGTCGTCGGTCGTTTACTGCGCGAGTTGGGAGCCGAACGGCAAGTCCTTTGTGTCACCCACCTACCACAGGTGGCGGCACGCGCCAACTGGCAGTGGCAGGTGAGCAAGGTCGCTGTCGCCGATCAGCTTCGCAGCCATGTCGCCACGCTTACCGGGGAAGCCCGGGTCGAAGAAATCGCCCGCATGCTCGGAGGTGTCGAGATCACGGCGATTACCCGCCAGCATGCAAGGGAGATGTTGAAACTGTCCTGATCAGCACGCGGCCGGACAGCGCGCGTGTCGAGTCGGTACCCTAAACGACTTCTGCGCGCCCAAACCGACGCGAATCAAATGGGCTTCTTGAGCTTGCTCCGGGCCGCTTTCCGGAGGGTCTTGAAGAGTTCGGGGTCTTCTGCCTTCAGGTACTCGACGACCTCGAAGTCTTCGCGTTTCAGGCGCTGAATGTCGATCTGCTCCACATGCACGAGCCGCAGCAGTTCACGCACCGGCTTGGGCATGTTGCGGCCGCTTTCATAGCGGGAACCGCCACTCTGCGTTACGCCAATCTTCGACCAGAACTGTTGCTGATTCAAACCCAGCTTGCGGCGGATTTCTCGTGGATCGACTCTCTCAACGACTTTGACGGTGCTCATGGCTGTCCTTTCTTACAATTGCCCCAAATGAACCAGCAAGAAGCCGACTTCCTGCCAGAGATCCACACCATATGACTCTGGTAATGCACGGCACACTATAAGCGATTCATCCAGAATTGCAAGTGGCATTCTAATAGAACATCTGGCTAATGCCGATCGGCTCATCCGGGGCGGCGTTCCTTTGCCGTAACATCAGGCAATGCTTTAGAATACAGGCTTTTTCGGTTTTCAACTGGATTTGGCATGGCACTGATAGTTCAGAAGTTCGGCGGCACTTCGGTCGCATCGACGGAGCGCATCAAGAATGTGGCAAAACGCGTCGCCCGTTGGCGAGCTCAGGGCCACGACATCATCCTCGTACCGTCGGCCATGGCCGGCGAAACCAATCGCCTGATCGGCCTGGCCAAGGAAATTTCGCCTTCCCCGGACCCCCGCGAACTCGACGTGATCGCCTCGACCGGAGAACAGGTGACCATCGCTCTGCTGGCCATGGCCATGCATGCCGAGGGGGTCAAGGCCAAGAGCTTTACCGGTTCACAGGTCGGCGTATTGACCGACAGCACCTTTACCAAGGCACGCATTCTGAAGATCGACCAGGAACGAATTCGCAAGGCCTTGGGCGATGGCAATGTCGTCGTCGTCGCCGGCTTTCAAGGCGCCGACGAGGACGGAAATATCACCACGCTGGGCCGTGGCGGCTCAGACACGTCGGCCGTAGCGCTGGCGGCCGCGCTGAAGGCCGACGAGTGCCAGATCTATACGGACGTTGACGGCGTTTATACCACCGACCCACGCGTCGTACCGGAAGCGCGCAGACTCGACACCATCACTTTTGAAGAGATGCTGGAAATGGCCAGCCTTGGCTCCAAGGTCCTCCAGATTCGATCGGTCGAGTTCGCCGGCAAATACAAAGTCAAGCTTCGTGTGCTGTCCAGCTTCGAGGACGAAGGCGAAGGCACACTGATTACTGTTGAGGAAAAAGGGAAGATGGAACAACCGATCATTTCCGGGATTGCTTTCAATCGCGATGAAGCCAAACTCACCGTTCTGGGCGTTCCCGATCGCCCGGGAATTGCCTACCAGATCCTGGGGCCGATCGCCGATGCGAAAATCGACGTCGACATGATCATCCAGAATATTGGCCGTGACGGCACTACCGACTTCTCATTCACCGTCAATCGAAGTGACTACAGCAGGTCCCTCGAGATCCTGCAAACCGTCAAGGAAAAGATAGGCGCACGCGACATCACCGGCGACAACACGACCTGCAAAGTCTCCGCCGTCGGTGTGGGGATGCGCTCCCACCCGGGGGTCGCGAGCCGGATGTTCGGCGCGCTGGCCAAGGAAAGCATCAACCTGCAGATGATCTCGACATCCGAAATCAAGATCTCGGTAGTCATCGAAGAGAAGTATCTGGAACTTGCCGTGCGCGTCCTGCACAAGGCTTTCGGCCTCGAAAAACCGCCGAAGTCGAAGTTGGGTTTGACCGGTCGCGGCGAAACCGATATCATCACCCCCTCCTAGGAGACGTGGCCGAGAGGTCGAAGGCACTCCCCTGCTAAGGGAGCATGCGGGCATAAACCTGCATCAAGGGTTCGAATCCCTTCGTCTCCGCCAGGACACCGGCTGCAAACTGTCTGCACCAAAAACGAACACCCCGCTCAACGCCTTGTTTTGCGGGGTTTTTCGTTTATACCTTTTGACTTCGCCTGCCCCACAAATGTCATATCTGACGGATTCTGGCGTCTTACGGGCCGTTTCTCTCGAAATCTCCTGACTTCGGAAATTTGGTACGGATTTTTCAAGTTGTTGTTTTTACGTGGCTTTCCGAGGCGCTTGGACGGGTTTTGCGATGGCGTATGCTTTGGTTTCATGAGGTACGCCATCGCGAAATGTCTGGTGGGTGACGGTCGGCCCAGGCGGCAGCGTCGCGTTAATACCTAGCCGCATCAGACCCTTACATACGCCCCCAGCTGGCCCCGCGAGTCGGCGCCGCGAGGCGTTTCAGTATTCTTGCAGCCCAACGCCTTCATCTGCTCGCTTGCGCTCGTGAAGCGTCGCCTAGCCATCATGCAATATACTGTGCATTTGTACAGTTATTTGGCGATCGCCGCCCTTCCTCTTCCGCCCTACCTCTCCATGATTTTCAAGGTCTATCTGATGCGCATCGGTGGTCGGCGTCGCTCGTGGCGCGACATCTAAAGTGGACCCCGAAGTCAAGACAAGAATGAAGTCTGTTTAAGCTGGGCACTTGACTTCAGTCGCAGCTGGACGGCGGGGCTGACGATCGTCCTGATGCTGGTCACCGGGCTGGTGTTGGCGTTGCTCGCGGGGGCGTTTGTGAAGCTGAAGGTGTTCGGGGGTGGGCAGTGAGTGGTCCGCCGTGAAACCGAAGTGCCAGTTTTGGCGCTGCCGTTGAGAGTCAATGAGGTCGCCAAGGAAGTGAAGGGGGTGCTGTGATGAAGGTGGGAGCCCCTATTGATGTGATCGCGCCATGGCACGTGGGCACACTACAATACTGGGCTGTGGACCGCGGCCGGCAGTCCTCAAATTATGTAAGTGCGTTTTCTGCACCGGCAAATAGAGGCGCATCGTCTCTTCTTGGGCCGGGGCGCGGAGCAAAGTTACGGGGGAGCCAAGGATGAAGGTCACGCGTCGTACCATCGACACCACCATGACCGCAGCGGCCGTGCTGATTCTTCTAGCCGCACTCCCGGCAGCCGTGTACGACACTATCGAGACCGGCCGTGTATATCTCTTTTCGCGACAGTTCATTGACGAACTGCCGCAGCGTTTTACCGGTCCAGGGCGGTTCCGGTTCGTCCTTCAGCCATTGGTTGCCATTGTCCTCGGGTGGCGTAGCGGCCTAATCGATGCCCGTGCAGGGAGGGCACCGTATTTGTATGGTCTGCTCGTAGGCGGTGAGAATCGCAAGGAACTGCTACGCAGCGGTACAGCAGATATTCGCAACCTGGCCGCCATGGGGATTGTGCTGGATGCTGTGGCGCAACTGCTCATCTATAGGCAGGTGCATCCTGGTGCGGCGCTGGTGGTCGGCCCGATCCTTGTCAGCATCCCCTACGCAGTGGCCCGTGCGCTGACCAATCGGGTGCTGCGCCTGAAAAAGCACCCGTTCGATACGTGAGCAAGCCATCCGTTGGCGGGTATCGTCGGTGGCGCGATTACCCTCCAGTACTTCTGTCTGTTAGCGTAGGTGGATTCGGTGACCGGCGTCGTGGAAGTGACGGGGCGTGGCCGCCAGTTTCACGCTGGCGGACGTCGCGTTGGAATCGGCCCGGGGCGCGTCCCAGCTTGCCAAGGGAAGAAACGGCAAGTCCTGGACTCTTGGCAGTAGACTGAATCTTTGTTCGCTGAGCTGATGTCGATGGAACGTTGCCCTTGGTGCGAAGGTTTTGACCTTTACCGTGAATACCATGATTCCGAATGGGGCGTACCGCTCTACGATGATCGGTCGCTTTTTGAGCTGCTGAGCCTGGAAGGAGCGCAGGCCGGTTTGTCTTGGGCGACGATCCTGAAAAAACGAGAAAACTACCGTCATGCCTTCGATGGTTTTGATCCGGTGCAGATTGCCCGGTATGACCAAGGAAAAGTTGCAGCACTGTTGGCAGATTCGGGGATTGTTCGAAATCGCGCCAAGGTTGCCGCAGCCATCCAAAACGCCAAAGCGTACCTGGCTCTCACAGCCGATGGACAGTCGTTCAGCGATTTTCTATGGCGTTTCGTTGATGACGTTCCGATTCAGAATCAATGGACTTCAATGGCAGAGGTGCCGGCCAGGACGACACGGTCGGATGCCATGAGTAAGGCTTTGGGCCGAGCCGGGTTCAAGTTCGTTGGTTCGACGATTTGCTATGCGTTTATGCAGTCGGCTGGCATGGCTAACGACCATCTGACGACGTGCCCGCGTCATGGCGAAGTCAAAGATCGCTTCCGCAGTTGATACTTCCTGTTACTCGCGCGAACAGCTTGGCTGACTTCTCATAGGCCACGCTGTTCATGGTTTGCTGGCTGCCTGGCAGGCTGCGCCCTGCTGGCCACCATCGTGGTCATCTTGATGACACCACCACGAACATACCGGGAATGGGCTGTCGGGTCATCAGCACCGTGGTCACCGGGATCGGCGGCGGGGCCATTGCGGTTCAGTACTTCCGGCTGCAGGAGTGGGTGGATTCGGTGACCGGCCTCGTGGCGCTGGGCGGCTTGATCTTCGGCTGCGGCCTGCCGGGCTGGGCGATCGTGCGCTGGGTCTTCAACTTCATCGAGAAGAACCGGGATGCCGGAATCGATGAGGTGGCCAAGGAAGTGAGAGAAGTGCTGTGATCACCCATGCGGGTGAGCCGACATCGCCGCTACGCCTTATGCCCGCCCGTGCGCCTCGCTTTGGGCGATGCTCGACGTCACCACGGGTGAGTCCGCAACGCAGCCCCGACCGGTGCCAGAGTAAGACTTCGATCAGCGCATAGCCTTGTAGCGGTGGGCAGCGTGAAGGCAGCGAGCGGGGGCGATTTGGATCAGTCTTCAAGAGCTACCGAGTCCAAACGCGCGGTCGTCTCCCCTTGATGGAGGCTCATGTACTCTCGTTAGTACCGTTGGATTTCCTATCACTTGGTGACGGCACCCTGCCGCCGAACAAACGCACCTGGCCAGTTCACTCCCACTCTCCGGCAAGTCTCGCGACAAGTGGAAGCGAGCGCATTGCTTGACGGCCTCTAGCCGGGTGGCTAGCATGTCTGAGCGGTTGTTGACATTCTTACCAAATCAAGGAGTCGAACCATGAAAATGCACCAAATTCTGATGAACTGCGCAATCACGCTTTCCTTGTTGTCTGGAAGCGCTCTGGCCGCCGACGACAAGGCGTCCAAGCAGACCGAGATCCGCGCGGTCACACAGGCCTCGCTGGAGAAGTTCTACGCTGCGCAGCCGGAGCTCAAAGCACAGGTTGCCAAGGCTCCAGGCTACGGCGTGTTCACCACTTACGGGCTGAGCTTCCTGGTCGGCGGCGCCGGCGGCAAGGGACTGGTCCATAACAACAAGACGAAGAAAGACACCTTTATGGCGATGGCGCAGGCGAGCGCCGGTGGCGAGGTCGGGATTGCGGAAAGCGAGACCCTGATAGTTTTCGCGTCTGCCAAGTCGATGGACTGGTTCGTGAACAAAGGCTGGGAGGGCGGCGGTGGCGGCGGGCTGCAGGCTGGCGCTGGCGGCAAGTCAGCCGGCGTGGCAGGCGGCGGTGGCCCGGGCGGGGCGTACTACACGCTCACGAAGAACGGCCTGCAAGCCGGAGTCGCGGTCAAGGGGAGCAAGTTCTGGAAGGACGGGGATCTCAATTGAGCTGATTTCGGCGCGAGAAGGGCGCCAGCAGGGTAGCACAGGCTCAGCAGGTGACATGGAACAACCCGATGGCTCTGCCGTTGGTCTTGTTATAGGCCATGATCGCCTGAGGTGTCGGCTGCAGAACCACGCGGCAATCACAATTGGCGAAGAAGTCGGCCGCCTCCGGCGACAGGTGAACGTTGCCGTACTGACCGCTACCCAAAACCAGAGTGTCGCAGCCCTTCTCGTAGACGAATTCCGCCTCGTCCACGGAAATGGTATGCGAGGCGACGTAGTACTGCTTGGAGAGTCTCTTATTGCGCTTGAGCACCTCACCCGAGAGGCGGATGACGACGTCGTGCGGGTAAGTAGCACCATCGATGGTGATGCTGCCAAAGTCGGTACTATCGATTTTCATGGCGACACTCCCTTTCCCTCATGACAGACCTCAAGAAACCCATCTCAGTTGCCTGACCGGTAGCCTAGCCCAGTTTCGGCATTCCTGGGACAGGATCCTTGACTTGCGAAACGACAATCCAGTCCGTGTCGCCGTTGTCGACTACTCCGCACCGCTCTTGGAGGGAGATGTCCGGAAGCCGCACGCGACATCAGCGAACTGCGCAGTCTGCTCGATGCCTTCAACGAGGCGAAGAAGACGGCGGGGCTGACGATCGTGAGGATGCTGGTCACCGGGCTGGTGTTGGCGCTGCTCGCTGGGGCATTCGTGAAGTTGAAGGTGTTCGGGGGTGGGCAGTGAGACAGGCCGGCCCGGGTCCAAATGCGAGATTGACGCCGTTTGATGAAGGCTCATATACGTTCGTTGGCACCGTCGGATTTCGTATCCTTTGCCAAGACTCGATCGTAAGGGTGAGTCAACATTGTGCGTCCTTCTTCGGGACTGGCAAATTGGTATGCGGCGAAATAGACACGCTACGATGAGCAGGAAGTGCACAATTGGAGAGAGGTCGTTTGACATGACGAAACGGGTTGGAACATTGGCAAGAGCAGCCTCAGCAGGAGTATCTGCACTGGCAATCGCACTGCTGGCCGGCATGGCGATATCGCCGAATGCGGTGGCCGGTGAGGCCGAGGCCAAAGCACTCTTGAAGGCAATGAGCACCTACATGGCGGAGCAGAAAGCCCTGTCTTTCGAGTACGACGCGACCCTGGAGATCGTGACCAGGGACAAACAAAAACTGGCGCTGGCGAGTTCAGGAGCGGTCGCCCTATCCAGGCCCGACAAGATCCGCGCCACTCGCTCGGGCGGGTTTCTCGACACCGAAACCGTCTTTGACGGCAAGACGCTGACCTTGCTCGGCAAGAACAAGAATATCTACACTCAAGTCGATATTCCGGGCTCGATCGATCATCTGGTGGACGAGTTGAAAGACAAGTACAACCGGCCGCTTCCTGCGGCTGACCTGCTGCTCACCAACGCCTACGATGAACTGATGAGCGGGGTGGTCGACGTCAAGGACCTCGGCAGCGGCGTAATAGGCGGCACCGAATGCGATCACCTGGCGTTCAGAAAAAGGGAAGTCGACCTGCAAATCTGGATCGCCCAGGGAGACCGCCCGTATCCTTGCCGATATGTCATTACGTCCAGGCTCGTTGCGAACGCCCCCCAGTACAGCATTCAGATCAGGAACTGGAAGACCGGCGGAGACAGCGCGGCTGACGCCTTCAGCTTCAAGGCACCGCCAGGGCCAGGCAGGTGACCTCAAGGACCTGCAGAAGATGAAGGACATGGGTGAACTGCCGAGCCACTTCGTGATGGGAGGAAAATGATGAGCGTGTCAAGGAAAGTTGGAATTCTGCTGCTGGCCGGCGTCATCGGATTTGCCGGCGCCGAACTTGGCGAACAGTTTTCCGTGCCAGGCGTTCACAGCCTGATTCCGACGGCCGAAGCTGTCGTCGGGCGCCCCCTGACACCAGTGAGCGTCGCTGGTGTGGCACGACGCACCGGGCGCCGTTGCGCCACCGGCGTCTATAACTGCTGACCGCCTGTCGGATTCAAGGTGCGGCGTTTGCGCAGCACGCGCCAGAGGGCTTCGATTTCGGTATCGCTGTAGCGGTGGTCTTGAACAACGAGAAGCAGCCGCGGCGGGCGCGCTGACCGCCATCAGCAACAACGCGGCGGCACTGGCGTGACTGCGTCGGCGACGAATTACATCGAGGCCACGCGCGCGGGCGTGGTGTCGAAGAATGCGGTGGGTTTCACCGGCGGATCGATTCCGCACTATACCGTGGTCACCGGGGCGGCTTTGGTGACGAGCTACACGGACAACCGGGGCTGGGTGGCGCCGGCGTACCTGCCAAGCAATGGCAGCGTCGCGGTAACCGCGGCCGACGTGGATCTGACCGTGGCGGCCAATGCCGACACGGCGCGGTGTTCGTACCTGACGACGACAGGCTTTCTGACTGCCAATCGGAACGTCATCGTGCCGAACAGTTGGCAGGCGATCGTGTTCTGCAACAACAGCGGGGCGTTTACCACGACGTTCAAAACGGCGGCGGGAGCCGGTGTGGTGGTCGCCCAAGGGAAGCGCGCCATGCTGCTGGCCTACGGAACCAACGTCGTTCGCGTAACCCCAGGATACCTGATCGGTGTAACTGCAATGTCATTCATGTCGGGAGACGCGGTCATGCAAGAAGCGCAAATCGAGCGGTGCAAGGTGAAATGCTAGGGAGTAGCCGTTCCGCTTCGCGGTGCGGTCGGGAATGTTTCATATCAAGGCCAGAACTATTAGAGTGGGTGCCTGATCTAGGATCCGCGAAAGACTACAGTGAAATCCATCCCGATTCTCATCGCCATCATGCTTTCAGGCTGTGTAGCCTACCCAGCCTATTACCCAGCCCCCGCTGGACAGGCCGATCCTTACCAGGCTCAGAGGGTAGCCAATGAGCAATGTGCCAAATCCGGCAAGACAGCGGTACAGATCAACGCGCAAAATTGCAACAGTGCTAACTGTACGACAGCATTTGAATGCCGGTAAGCTGTAGAAGCTTCGACCCGATCTGACAGCTCCTCGTCTTGACGGTGCCTGATTACCAGCGCAGGCACGGGTGTCGTGGTCGCTCACGGAAAGCGTGCTGTCCTTTGGCTGACTGCGCACCAACGTGGTTCGCGTGATACCGGACACCTGATACTGCGCCGCCGCGCCACAAACACAGCCCGTTTCACCACCAGACCGCCCGAGGCACACGCCTTCGGCGGTCCTTTTTGCATTGGAGATTCAACATACCAGAACCGACGAGTAGTGGCGTTGCCGGGGCGGCGGCGTTCAAGGCCGCGGGAGGGGTAGCGGCAGGTGGAGCGCTGCTCTCGACCATCGTGGTGATGCTGATGACGCCGCCACGCACGCATCGGGAAGGGACGGTCGGGGTGATCAGCACCGTGGTCACCGGGATCGGTGGCGGAGCGATTGCAGTCTAGTACTTCCTGCTGTGGAAGTGGGTAGATTCGGTGACCGGCCTGGTTGCGCTGGGCGGCTTGATCTTCGGCTGTGGCTGCCAGGCTGGGCGATCGTGCGCTGGGTCTTCAACTTCATCGAGAGGAATCGGGATGCCGGGATCGATGAGGTCGCGAAGGAAGTGAAGGAGGTGCTGTGATAGGAGAGGGAGGGACTTCATTGATGTTGATCGGGCAGGCGGCACGGGCGGATAGCCCGAGGCAATGAGCGGGGTGGGGTTCGGAGGACTTTTCAAGGGCTCCTGAGCCCAATAGCGAGATTGACGCTGTTGGTTGAAGGGTCACATACTTTCACTCTCGTTGGCACCGCTGGATTTCATATCCTCTCTTGGGGAACAAGCGAGTTCACGCACGGGGGGCAGGATGAACAGCACGAACATACAAGAAGTCATATCGATATCGTCTGGACTCTCGAAAGCTGCGATTCGATTCTGGCCAGCCACACTGGTTTCCTGGTTGATCGGCTTTGTGTTGCTCGGATCGTTGGACTTGGCGGTGGCCGGCACCGAACCGGGTCGGAAGCCGGGATCGCAGCCTACCGTGGTGATTTTGAATTCCTACCACCCCGGCGAAGCCTGGACGGATAACGAACTGGCCGGTCTGGTACCGACCTTGCGCCGCGCCGATCCCGATCTCGTGCCGGTGATCGAATACCTGGATGCCAAGCGCTTTCCTGACCCGCATTATCTGAATCTGCTCAAGGACCACCTGGTCCAGAAATATCAGGGCCACCGGGTCGACCTGCTCATCGTGCTCGACAATCCCGCCCTCGACCTCATCCTGAAATACCGTCGCGACCTGTTTCCCAGTGTTCCTCTCATCTTCGCCGGCATCAACGGCTTTCGGCCGGAATGGCTCCAGAATCGGGAGCGCATGACCGGTGTGGCGGAAACCCAGGACATGGCCGGCACCTTGGAACTGGCCATGCGCCTGCATTCCGGAACGAAAAATGTCCTGGTCGTGCACGATTACACCGCTTCGGGCCTCGCCGTGCGGCGCGATGTAGAAGCGATCCTGCCCACGTTCCGGAACCGGGTAAAAGTCACATTTTCGCCCGATGTACCCTTCGCCGAACTGGAACGACAGCTGCAAGCCCTGCCCCGCGATACGGTGGTCTTGCTGCCCACCTACGTTACCGACCGGGACGGGCGGGTGTTCAGCCGGGAAGAAAGCACGCGGCGCATCGCTGCCGCCAGTCCAGCGCCGGTGTACGCCATGCACGAAACTCGGCTGGGCTACGGCATCGTGGGCGGTTTACTACTGGCGGGCCGGGAGCACGGCGCGCAGGCGGGCCAACTGGCGTTGAAGGTGCTGGCCGGAGAAGACCCGACCCAAATTCCTGTGGAAACCAGCCACTCCCATCCCCAGTTCGACGAGGTGCAACTGCGCCGCTTCCAAATCGATCCGGCGGCCTTGCCCGCTGAAAGCGTCGTTATCAACCGTCCGATCTCTTTCTACGCGCAGCATTGGCGCAAGGTGTGGGCCACGCTGGCGGTAACCGCTCTGCTGTCGCTGATCATCATCGGGCTGAGCCTGGCCTTGCGGCGGGCCAGGCGGGCCGAGCAGGCATTGCGGGACAGCGAGGAGCGCCATCGCACGCTGTTCGAGCATTCACGCGATGCCATTTTTTTGGGGGATGCGTGTACCGGAGTGATCCGTGAGGTCAACAAAGCTGCTGAAGTACTGATGGGCCGTCCGCGCGCCGAACTGATCGGCCAGCACCAAGTCGCCCTGCATCCGCCAGGTGAAGAGGAAAGGTACGCGGACGCTTTCCTGCGGCACACGCGCGGCGAAACCGCTTTCATTCTTGCCGAGGTCTACACGGGTGATGGCCGGCGTGTCCCGGTCGAGATCAGCACCGGCTTGATTCAACTGCCCGACGGCACGCTCGCGCTGCAAGGCTTTTTCCGCGACATCACCGAACGTCAGCGCGCCGAAATGGCCTTGCGCGCAAGCGAGGAGAAATTCCGCTCCTATGTTGAACATGCACCGCTCGGGCTGTTCGTGGCCGACCGTACCGGCCGTTTCGTGGAAGTCAACCGCGCCGCCACCGAACTGACGGGCTACAAGGCCGCCGCGCTGCTCGACCTGAGCATCCCGGACATCATCGCCACGGAAGACCGTGATGTGGGCTTGCGCCATTTTGCGACGGTGGTCGAGGAGGGGTTCGCTGATGGTTGTTTTCGTTTTAGAACCCGAAGCGGGCGAACGATTTGGATGTCAGTGCGCGCCGTGCGTCTTCCCGGCGAGCGGTTCATGGCCTTCTGTCAGGACATCACCGAAAGCAAACAGGCTGAGGATGCGCTGCGGGCGCGCGAGTCGATCCTTCGTGCTGTCGTGGACAACACGCCATTCGAGTTCTGGGCGCGCGACCTGGAGGAAAATTGCTTCATGGAGAACACCGTTCTGGTCCAGCACTGGGGCAGTATCCTGGGACGACGTCCGGAAGACACCGCTATCACTCCGGAGGAACTGGCCCTCTGGAAAGACAACAACCGGCGCGCTTTCGCCGGCGAAGTGGTGGACGAAGAGGTCGCGTATCGCATGGGCGATGAACAACATTGTTTCCATAACATCGTCGCTCCGATCCGGATCGGGGGCGAAATCCGCGGCATTCTCGGACTGAACATCGACACTACCGACCGCCAGAGAATGATCCAGGAACTGGATCGCCACCGCCTTCATCTGGAGGATCTGATCGCCGAGCGCACCGTCGAACTGGCTTCTGCCCGCGACGCAGCCGAAGCCGCCAACCGCGCCAAGAGCACGTTTCTGGCCAACATGAGTCACGAACTGCGCACGCCGATGAATGCCATTATGGGCATGACCAGCATTGCGTTGCGACGGGCGACCGACCCGCAACTCGTGAATAAGCTGACCAAGATCGACAAGGCTTCCCATCACCTGCTTTCCGTCATCAATGACATCCTGGATATCTCAAAGATCGAGGCCGGGCGTCTGACGCTGGAACTGGTCAGCTTCAAGTTTGGACTGGTGCTGGAGAACCTGATGTGCATGGTCGGGCCGAGGGCGGCAGAAAAAGAACTGACCCTGTTTGTTGATCTGCCGACGGACATCGCCCGGCAGTCGTTCTTGGGCGACCCGCTACGCCTGGGCCAGATTCTGCTCAATCTGACCGGCAATGCTGTTAAGTTCACCGACCACGGCTCCATCACCTTGCGCATCATGAAGCTTGAAGAAACTCCCGCCGATGTGCTGTTGCGTTGTGAGGTGCTGGATACCGGCATCGGTATTCGTCCGGAAAGCCAGCAACGCCTGTTCACCGCGTTCGAACAGGCCGATGGTTCAATGACCCGCAAGTACGGCGGCACCGGACTGGGGTTGGTGATCAGCCGACGTCTGGCCGAACTGATGGGGGGAGATCTCGCACTCTCCAGCACGTCGGGGCAGGGGAGCAGTTTCTGGCTTACCGTGCGACTGGGCAAGATGACGGACGCCGTCCCGCCAGCGCCGACTTTTGCCGAGGAATCGGTCGAGGCGCAACTCCAGGCGCGCCATGCCGGCGCGCGCATCCTGCTGGCCGAGGATGAACCCATCAACCAGGAGGTTTCACGCGGCCTGCTGGAAGATGTCGGACTGACCGTGGAATTGGCCGAGGACGGCGGGGCCGCGGTCGCCATGGCGCAACGCAGTCACTATGACCTGATCCTGATGGATATGCAGATGCCGCAGATGAACGGCGTCGAGGCAACGCGGATGATTCGCGCGCTGCCAGCCTACACCCATACCCCCATATTGGCCATGACGGCGAATGCCTTCGACGAGGATCGCCAGCTCTGCCTGGATGCTGGCATGGATGACCACATCGGAAAGCCTGTCGATCCGGACAAGCTTTACGATACCTTGTTGAAGTGGCTGGAGAAGCCAGCACGATGAGTGACAGCTGATTGGGCGACGGCCCCCAGATAGACCATGCCGGAATGATGAGTGGTTCTCCCAGGCAGGTGGCCGGAATGATGCTCCAGGCTGGCGATTGAGACACTTGCTTTACGCATTTTCCTGAGCGGAGTAGGGCGGCCATGCCCTGAGCGAACCCGATGCTCGGTTTTGCCATGCGTTCAGCATTTCCCTCAAACTCCAGAGCGTTTGCGATGGCATACGTTCTGGCCCGCCAGGACACCGGCTGTAAACGCTCTGCAGCCAAAACGAACACCCCGCTTAACGCCTTGTTTTGCGGGGTTTTTCGTTTATACCTCCTGACTTCGCCTACCAAACAAATGTCATATCTGCGCTCTGAAAGGCCATTTCTCTCGAAACCTCCTGACTTCGCAAATTTGGTGCGGATTTTTCAAGTTATTGTATTTGCTTGAAAAAATAGGGGTGGTGGGCGGATTTTGCGTTGGCGTATGCTTTGGTTTCGTGAGGTACGCCATCGCGAAATGTCTGGTTGGTGATGCGCGGGAATGGCCACCAGCGCCCCAACCCTTTACCTTGGCACATCAAGACCCTACTATTGACTCCGTTGAACAGCCATTCGAATGCGCTGGATCGTGTCGTTGACCAAAGCTGTTCTTGGCACCTCAAGCCCCAGGTTGCGTGCGATCGCGTTGATCGTTGCAGGATTCAATGTAAGCGTTCAGCCGATCCACCTATAAAAGAGCCGATAGGTGGAGCAACCTCCCGGTTTTCGACAGGAGGAAGAGATGACCAAAGGAGGGGAACTGGAAGCACGCTGGCGAAGACATGTTGACGCCTGGCGGGCGAGCGGGGGCACACAAACTGCGTACTGCAAGGAGCACGGGCTGAGAAGTCATTCGCTCAGTTACTGGCACCTGCGCTTTTCGGGGGAGTCAGGCTCAAGCGGGACGAGGGGAGGAGGCACGCTGACCCTGGTTCCGGCGGCCCTGGTTGCCGGTCCCGTGGCGTCTACACCCAGTCTGTCGCTCCACAGCCCTGAAGGCTGGCGACTCGACTTTGCCGCCCTGCCGCCTGCCGGGTGGCTGAACACCTTGTGGGCAGAGCGCTCATGAGCCCGTCTTTGGGGGCGGCGCCCGAGCGTATCTGGTTGGCCGTCGAAGCGGTGGACATGCGTCTGGGCATCGATGGGCTGTCGGCCCGCATTCAGGCCAGCCTCGGGCGTACGCCCTGTGACGGCACCGCCTACGCCTTCACCAACCGGCGACGCAGCCGGCTCAAACTGCTGGTCTGGGACGGCACCGGGGTCTGGCTGTCGCAACGCCGGTTGCACCGGGGCGCCTTCACCTGGCCGCGCGCGAGCGACCCGGTCTTCGCCCTCACCGCGGCGCAATGGCGTTGGCTGATCGCTGGCGACTGGCAACGCCGCGACGTTCCGGCACCCGCCCATTGGCAGGTTTAGCCGGATCCCATCGCTAAAAAAGCATGTCGAATCCGCCACTTCGCTGTCTTTCAGACCCGCTTCACGGTATAATGCCGAATGGATTTGGCCAGCGAACTTGCCCCCTTCTCTCCCTCGCCGGAACTGCTGTTGTGGACCGAAAATCGGGTCGGCGGACTGCTCGAAGAACTCAAGACTCGCGAGACCGAAATTCACTGGCGCGATGCCAAGATCGAGAAGCTCACCCTCGAACTGCTCTATTTGCGGCGGATGAAATTCGGCGTGAAGAGCGAGTCTCTGGCGCTGCCCGAACGGGACCTCTTCGAAGAAAGCCTGACCGCCGACCTCGCCGCCTGCGAAGCCCACCTGGAGCAGGAGCGTCAGGCGGCCGACATGGGGCCACCTCTGCCGCCCGCCGAGAAGCCCAAACGCGAACGCGCCGGCCGTCAGCCCCTGCCGGTGCAGTTGCCGCGTGTCGAGCACCGGCACGAGCCCGACAGCTGCACCTGTGGCCAATGTGGTCAGGCGCTGGTGCAAATCGGCGAGGACGTGACCGAAAAGCTCAGCATCGTCCCTGCCGAGTTCTTCGTCGAGCGTCACATCTACCCGAAATACGCCTGCCGTCCCTGCGAGACGATCACCGCCGTGCCGGCTGTGGCTTCGGTCATCGACGGTGGTCTGGCAACGCCGGCGTTGCTGGCCTGGGTCATGGTCAGCAAGTACGCGGATCATCTGCCGCTCTATCGCCTGGAACGCCAGGCCGCCCGCTCGGGAGTGATCCTGTCCCGCTCCACCCTGGCCGACTGGGTGGGCCGTATCGGCGTCGCCCTGGAACCGCTCTGGCAGCGCCTCACCGAGCTGCTGCGCCAGTGCACGGTGCTGCATGCCGATGAAACCCCGGTGCAGCAACTCGATCCGGGCCGGGGAAAGACCAAACGGGCCTATCTGTGGGCGTATCGCAGCAATGCCCTGGGAGCCGATCCGCCGATCGTCGTCTTCGACTACCAGCCCGGCCGGGGCGGAAAGTACGTGGTCGAGTTCCTCGGCAAGTGGCACGGTGCGCTGATGGTCGATGAGTTCGCGGGCTACCAGGGGCTGTTTCGCGGCGAGGTGATCGAACTCGCCTGCATGGCTCATGCCCGGCGCAAGTTCTTCGACCTCCATCAGGCGAATGGGAGCCCCGTCGCCGCCGAGGCGCTGCGCCGCTTTGGCGAGTGGTATGCCATCGAGGCGACGATCCGGGAGAAGAGCGTAGAGGAGCGGGCGCGCATACGAAAGGAAACCAGTCAGCCGTTGCTCAAAGCCTTTCATCTGTGGCTCCTGAGCACCCGCCAGTCGGTTGCCGACGGGGGCGCGCTGGCCAAGGCGATCGACTACAGTCTGCGGCGCTGGTCAGCCTTGGCCCGTTATGCCACCAATGGCTTCTACCCGATCGATAACAACCCGATCGAGAATGCCATTCGTCCCATCGCCATCGGAAGGAAGAACTGGCTGTTTGCCGGTTCCGAGGCGGCCGGCCAGCGCGCCCGCAGCGATTCAGTCCCTGCTCGAAACCGCACGCATGAATGACATCGAGCCCATGGCCTGGCTGACCAACACCCTGGAAAAACTCCCCTCCTGGCCGAACAGCCGCATCGACGAGTTGTTGCCTCTCAAGCCGCTCAACAATCCAGCGTGATCCTGCTCCTCCAGAGGTGGGGGCGCTGAACGCTTA
>JADKBU010000053.1 GCA_016714935.1 Candidatus Accumulibacter propinquus
GTAAGCGTTCAGCCGTCCACCTATAAAAGAGCCGATAGGTGGAGCAACCTCCAGTTTCGACAAGGAAGAGATGACTGAGAGGGAACTGGAAGCACGCTGGCGGTATGTTGACGCCTGGCGGGCGAGCGAGAACACACAAACTGCGTACTGCAAGGGCACGGGCTGAGAAAGTTGCTTCGCTCAGTTACTGGCACTTGCGCTTTTCGGGAGTCAGGCTCAAGCGGACTGAGGAGGAGAGCACATGACCCTGGTTCCCGGCGGCCCTGGTTGCCGGTCCGTGGCGTCCACCCAGTCTGTCGCTCCACAGCCCTGAAGGCTGGCGACTCCGACTTTGCCGCCCTGCCGCCTGCCGGTGGCTGAACACCTAATGGGCAGAGCGCTCATGAGCCGTCTTTGGGAGCGAAGCGCGGCGTATCTGGTTGGCCGTCGAAGCGGTGGACATGCGTCTGGGCATCGATGGGTTGTCGGCCCGCATTCAGGCCAGCCTCAGGCGTACGCCCTGTGACAGCACCGCCTACGCCTTCACCAACCGGCGACGCAGCCGGCTCAAACTGCTGGTCTGGGACGCTGCGAAAGGTGCAACGTCGCAACGCCGGTTGCACCGGGCGCCTTCACCTGGCCGCGCGAAGCGACGCCGGGGTCTTCGCCCTCACCGCGCGCAATGGCGTTGGCTGATCCACGCTGGCGTAGACTGGCAACGCCGCGACGTTCCGGCACCCGCCCATTGGCGGGATTTAGCCCGGATCCCATCGCTAAAAAGCATGTCGAATCCGCCACTTCGCTGTCTTTCCAGACCCCGCTTCACGGTATAATGCCAATGGTTTGGCCAGCGAGGCGCACTACCCTCGCCGGAACTGCTGTTGTGGACCGAAAATCGGGTCGGCGGACTGCTCGAAGAACTCAAGACTCGCGGGTTGAAATTCACTGGCGCGATGCCAAAGATCGAGAAGCTGCCCCTCGAACTGCTCTGTTGCGGCGGATGAAATTCGGCACGTGAAGAAACGAAGTCTCTGGCGCTGCCCGAACGGGACCTCTTCGAAGAAAGCCCCCGACCGCCGACCTCGCCCGCCTGCAGAAGCCTGGAGCAGGAGGCGTCAGGCGGCCGACATGGGGCCGCACCGCCGCCGCCGAAGCCCAAACGCGAACGCGCCGAAGCCGTCAGCCCATGCCGGTGCAGTTGCCGCGTGTCGGCTTGCCGGCACGAGCCCGACAGCTGCACCTGTGGCCCAATGTGGTCGAACCTTCTTGGTGCAAATCCCGGCGAGGACGTGACCAGCTCAGCATCGTCCTGGGTTCGTAATCGGCGTCCTCTACGAAATACGCCTGCCGTCCTGCGAGACGATCACCGCCGGCTGGCTGGCTTCGGTCATCGACGGTGGTCTGGCAACGCCGGCGTTGTTAGCCTGGGTCATGGTCAGCAAGTACGCGGATCATCTGCAACTCTATCGCCTGGAACGCCAGGCCGCCCGCTCGGGAGTGATCCTGTCCCGCTCCACCCTGGCCGACTGGAGTGCAGGCCCATCAAAGGCGTCGCCCTGGAACCGCTCTGGCAGCGCCTCGCGAAACTGCGCCAGTGCCTGGTGCTGCATGCCGATGAAACCCCGGTGCAGCAACTCGATCCGGGCCGGGGAAAAGATAAACGGGCCTATCTGTGGGCGTATCGCAGCAATGCCCTGGGAGCCGATCCACCGATCGTCGTCTTCGACTACCAACCCGGCGGGGCGGAAAGTACGTGGTCGAGTTCCTCGGCAACTGGCACGGTGCGCTGATGGTCGATGAGTTCGCGGGCTGTGAGGGCTGTTTCGCGGCGAGTGATCGAACTCGCCTGCATGGCTCATGCGGCGCAAGTTCTTCGACCTCCATCAGGCGAATGGGAGCCCGTCGCCGCCGGGCGCTGCGCCGCTTTGGCGAGTGGTATGCCATCGAGGCGACGATCGGGAGAAGAGCGTGAAGGGCAGGCGCGCATGCGAAAACCAGTCAGCCGTTGCTCAAAGCCTTTCATCTGTGGCTCCTGAGCGCCGCCAGTCAGTGGGGAAGAACGCCGCGGAGTTACCGGTTACGGAGAAGAAACACCCCGAGGTGGCGCAAGCCCTGTGGGAACTGGCGGAAAGTCATGCGCAACAAGACCCGACTTTTCGCACGACCTTTGTCGTTCACCCGCCTGACCGCGGAGGAAGCCATCAAGCAGTTGCGAGCGCAGGGATTTGCGGACGATGTCCTGCCTTCCCGAAGCGGTATGTCGAGAGTGTTGAACCGCAACGGGTACCGGTTGCGCCCGGTGCTCAGGCCAAACCCCAAAAAGTCCCTGAAACCGACGCCATTTTCGCCAACATCCGGGAACGTGACCGCGATAGCCAAGACGAAGCCGTCATGCGCCTGAGCATGGACTGCAAGGCGACGGTGAAGATTGGCGACTACTCGCGTGGCGGCAAGACGCGGGGTGACCACCGGGCTGCCGACCACGACATGGGGTGCGAGGAAAAACACACGCCGTTTGGTGTCGTCAATGAAGACAGTGGTTCCCTCCATCTGTCCTTCGGAAGCTCGGCGAAGACCAGCGATTTCATCATTGACAGTCTCTACGCCTGGTGGGAGCGCCAAGCACCCGAGGAGCGTGCTCGCGTCACACACCTCCAGATCAAGGCCGATAACGGACCGGAGAGCAATGGCCGGCGTACGCAATTCCTCAAGCGCATGGTCCAGTTCGCCGATCACATCGGCAAGTCCATCCGCCTCCTCTACTATCCGCCATACCACAGCAAATACAATCCGGTGGAGCGTTGCTGGGGAATCCTGGAAAAGCACTGGAACGGTGCCAAGCTGACCGATACCCAAACGATGCTGGAGTGGGCCAAGACCATGACCTGGAAAGGCGTTCATCCCGTCGTCGAACTGAGCCGCACGGTCTACGAGAAAGGAGTTACGGTGGCCAAGGAGGCTATGCAAGCGGTCGAGTCCCGGCTGGAACGAAACCCGTTCCTACCCAAGTGGGACATCTTGATCCGACCAGTCAGCGTGGTATGAACTATCGTAGAAATCACCTTTACGCCGCCTGAGCCTTGGCCACAAGAGCTTCGCGGAACGTTGCCCGCTCGCCCTGCTCGGCTGCGCCTCATATCTGGTTCTTGTCCATCGGCTCGCGGTTTCGCTCCACGCTTCCTCCTCACACTCGGTCGCCCTCGTGCAGTTGCGCTTCACTTCGTTTGCTGTGGCCAGCTTACGGGAGGACTTCCACCTCCAAGATCGCGCCCATGCTGGGCGCACAATGACAAGAAGAGCCGCGAATGCGGCTCTTCTCTTTTTCACGCTCCTGACCAAGCGACCGACATAAGCCTGCCAAACCGCACGTCGCTTTCCAACAGCCGCCACACAAGGTCGTAGCAAACCCGACAATTCCGCTACAAACAGGTTTTGCAACGGCCGATTTGCAAGACATTTGATGCTGGCATCGGACTTGCTAGTCATTCCCATGACAGCCATGACCAACATCACCCCCACACACGTCGTCATCAACGACACCACCCTCCGCGATGGTGAGCAATCAGCGGGTGTCGCCTTCAGTCTCGACGAGAAAATCGACATCGCGCGTCGCCTCGATGCACTCGGCGTGCCCGAGCTGGAAATCGGAATTCCAGCCATGGGCGACGCCGAGCGCGCAAGCATTCAGGCGGTCGCAGCACTCGGACTGCGCGCCCGCCTGATGGTCTGGAGCCGGATGAATCGCGCCGACATCACGCTCGCGGCCGGTCTTGGGCCACAGTTGATCGACATTTCGGTACCCGCTTCGGATCAGCATCTGCACTCCAAACTGCAGCGCGATCGGCGGTGGCTGCTGACGCAGATCGGCGAGCATGTGCGTCTGGCACGCGATCTGGGATTTGGCGTCGGCATCGGTGCCGAGGACGCTTCGCGCGGCGACCCGGAACTGCTGGCGGCGATCGCCGAAGCGGCGCAGTCGGCGGGTGCCCAGCGCATCCGTTTTGCCGATACGCTGGGCGTGCTCGACCCCTTTGCGACCTTCGAGCGCATCCGTCATCTGCGCGCCTGTTGCGATCTGGAAATCGAGATGCATGCCCACGACGATCTGGGAATGGCCACGGCCAACACGCTGGCCGCCGCCTGCGCCGGCGCGACGCACCTCAACACGACGGTGAACGGTCTCGGCGAGCGCTCGGGCAATGCCCCGCTCGAGGAAGTCGTGCTCGGTCTGCACGTCTGCCATGGCATCGAGACGGGCATCGATCTGGCCGGTTTCCCGGACATTTCGGGTCGAGTCGCCATCGCTTCGGGACGTCCTCTGTGCTGGCAAAAAAGTATTGTCGGCGAAGGCGCTTTCACCCACGAAGCCGGAATCCACGTCGACGGACTGCTCAAGGACCCGGCCAACTACCAGGGCTTCGATCCTTCTCTGGTCGGGCGCCAGCATCGCGTCGTTCTCGGCAAGCACTCCGGAGCACGCGCCGTGCAACAAGTCATGTCCAGCCTCGGGCACGCCCTGTCGGACGCCGCGGCACGTGCCTTCCTGCAGCGGCTGCGAGGCTTCATGACCCACCACAAGCAGGTGCCTTCCGAGGCAGACCTGCTCAGACTGCTCGATCGCTGACCCGATGATGACCGACCTCTCGACGCCGTTGCTCCACACCGCCAGAGCACGCCCGCCCCCGCCGGGGCTGCGGGCGCTGTTCGCGGAAGACCTGGCCTGCGTTTTTGATCGCGACCCGGCGGCGCGATCGCGCATCGAAGTGCTGCTGACCTATCCCGGCCTGCACGCCATCCTCGTGCATCGCCTCGCGCATCGCCTCTGGCGCCGGGGCTGGGGGTTCAGCGCGCGCTGGCTGGCCTTCATCGGGCGCTGGCTGACCAACGTCGATATCCATCCCGGCGCCACCATTGGTCGCCGCTTCTTCATCGATCACGGCGCTGGCGTTGTCATCGGCGAAACCGCCGAGATCGGCGACGACTGCACCTTGTACCACGGCGTCACGCTGGGAGGAACGACCTGGAACAAGGGCAAGCGGCATCCGACCCTCGGCAACGGGGTGGTGGTCGGTGCCGGCGCCAAGATTCTCGGGGCCATCGAGGTTGGCGACGGCGCGAACGTCGGCGCCAATTCGGTGGTCGTCAAGGAAGTCCCGCCGGGCCGTACCGCCATCGGCATCCCGGCACGACTGGTCGGCGGGCGCAGCAAGGTCGGCGCGGTGGGCACTGCCGGGATGGCCATCAATCTCGACCACCATCTGATTCCCGACCCCGTCGGCAAAGCGATCCAGTGCCTGCTGGAACGTATCGAAGCCCTCGAAGCCGGGTTGCGACCTGACGTACCGATACCCGCGACCGCGGCGACGGCCACGGAGACTGCGACAGGCACCTGCATCACCTGTTCGGCAGGCGAGTTGTGTTGCAAGGAACAGGGCCGTGGCTAGTCGACTCGAACTGCTGGAACTGGGCGATGATGTCCTGTACTTCGACGAACCCTGCCCGCCTGGCGTTGCCGCCCAGATCGAAGCGGCCGCACAGCAGTACGGCCAGCCGATTGCCGAGCAGCGGCTGCTCTACGCCTACTTCCTGGCCCCCGAGCAGCTCTCGGTGCTGGTGGCCATCTACCGCTACTACTTCTACCAGCATCGCCTCGAAGACGCGCTGCTGGTCGCCGAACGGGCCCTCGACGTCAGTGCCCGGCGCCTGCACCTCACCGGTAGCTGGAGCAACCTCGGGCCGATCACGCTCGGCGAGGCGGCGATGCGCTCGATGGGCATGCTGCGCTTCCATCTCCTGGCCCTCAAGGGTTCGGCAGTGATCCTGCTGCGCCTAGGACGACTGAACGAGGCGCGTGCGCGCCTGAAGAAGATTGCCGAGGTCGACACCCGCGATGCGCTCGGCGTGCTGCCGCTGCTGTCGGTGATCGATCGTCAGTACGCCCCTGCCCACGAACTGCTTGACTGAAACCGGAGAAGACCATGCCCTGCGAAACCGACAGCTTCGAGGACGACCTCGCCGACCTGAGTTCGGCCGAAGAATTTCTGGAATACTTCGACATCGACTTCGATGTGCGCGTGGTCCAGGTCAACCGCCTGCACATCCTGCAGCGCTTCCACGATTATCTGGCCAAACAGGAAGCCGGCAAGGTGCCCGACTACGCGGCCTACCGCCAGTGGCTGGCGAGAGCCTACACGGACTTCGTCGATTCCAGCGCGCAGGCCGAAAAGGTCTTCGCCGTGTTCCAGAAAGCCGAAGGCTCGTCCTTCGTGCCCCTGTCCTCGCTGACGGACTGAGCCGTGTTGCCACGCTGGGACTACGGGGACGCGGTGCGCGTGACCCGCAATGTGCGCAACGATGGCACCTTCCCCGGCGCCAGAACCGGCGATCTGCTGGTTCGGCGCGGTCGCGTCGGGCATGTTCGCGATGTCGGCACGTTTCTGCAGGACCAGATCATCTACTCGGTGCACTTCCTCGACGAGGGCCGCGTCGTCGGCTGTCGCGAGGAAGAGCTGATCGGGGTCGACGAACCCTGGATCGACAGCCGCTTCGAGGTTCGCCAGAAGGTACGCGCGACGCGCTCGTTGGTCATCCGCGGGGAGATTCGGGTACCGCTGGGCAGCCGGGGCGAGATTCTCGATGTCGACCGATCCGCGGCGCAGGGCGTCGTTTATCACACCCACTTCGACTGCCTGCCGGGGAATCCCCTGCTCGTCCCCGAGGCCGCGCTCGGGTTATGGGAGAGCGACGATGGATGAACCGGGCAGCGTCTATCTCTCGCTCAAGCTGGCCGCGAAACTGTTCGGCAAGCCGCTGGAATCGCTGGCGCCCGACGAGTTGCACAGGGTACACCGGGTCGCCGCCAGACAATCCGCGATCGAGACCCTGATCCTGGCCACACCGGAAGCCGCCAGTGTGATCCTGCCGGAAAACTCGATCGATGCCAGCCTGACCGAGATCCGCGGCCGCTACGGCAACGACCAGGACTACCAGAGCGACCTCGAACGCATCGGCCTTAATGCGCACTCCCTGCGCCAGGCCGTCGCCCGCGACATGGTCGTCGAAGCGGTACTGGAAAGGGTCGCGGCGCAGGCGGCAGCGGTCAGCGAGATCGATGTCGAGATCTTCTGGTACCTGCACAAGGATCGATTTCGACGCGCCGAAACGCGCGCGCTGCGGCACATCCTGATAACCATCAACGAGCAACTGGCGGGCAACGACCGGCAGTCCGCCCGCGTCAGGATCGAGGCCATCCGCACGCGCCTGCTCAGGGAACCACAGCGCTTCGCGGAACAGGCGCTGAAGCATTCGGAATGTCCCACCGCGATCAACGGCGGCCTGCTCGGCATGGTGCCGCGCGGCCAGCTCTATCCGCAACTCGAAGCCGTCGCATTCGCCCTCGACGCCGCCATGCTCTCCGACGTGGTCGAGAGCGAACTCGGTTACCACCTGCTCTACTGCGAAGCCATCCATCGCGAGCGTCTGCTGAGCTTCGCGGAGGCCCGCAACACCATTCGCGAGTATCTGGAGCAACAACAGCACAGCCTCTGCCAGAAGGCCTGGATCGCCACCCTGCGCCGGCCGGGCATGGGCGCAACCCCGCCGTCGGCCTAGACCAGGCCCGCACAGGTCGGTCTGCTGCGGGGAATCGCCGCGACCCTGCCACTACAGCCGGCACAGGCAAGAAGATGCATGCGCGCCAACGTCAGGCTCGCCAGCTTGGTACAATGACGGATTGACCGTCTTCCAGGCTCCAGACCATGAAACGCAACCGCTTCTCCTCCCGCAAGCGCATTTCGGCCGACGCCACCGAGCTCAGCCGACTGGCCATCGGCCTTGCCGAATCCGGCAGCAAGCTTGAGGATCTGTTCTGGCAGAACCGCCTCGCCGAACTGGTGGACCGGTTGTTCCAGGAAGGCTCGGAGGATGACTTCACCGGCTCGCTGGACCGCCTCTTCGACGCCCATCCGATGGCCCATGACGATCTCGCGGACATCATCGAGTCGCAAGCCGAGTCGTGCGTGATGACCGATCGCGGCCACGCGCTCGACATCCTGCTGTTCGCAGCGCCGGTACTCGCCTGGTCGCGCTTTTCGATCCCGGCCACGGCGATCCCGAAGGGCACCCTGCAGACGCTGAAAGTCCATCTCTGCGCGCACGTCTTCGCCGCCGGCAGCCGCGTGGCGCTCGCCGACTATCTGTACAGCCCGGATCAACTGCCGCACAGTTTTGTCGAGACTTGGCAGTTGCTGCAACAGCTTGGAAAAGCGGCGCTGGCGAGCAGCGATCTGACCATTGACGCCTCCTCGATGCCCGAAACGAACCGCTTTCTCTCGGATACCCGCTATGTGGTCGGGGCGCTGGCCATTCCGCGCGGCACACCCATTTTTCGCTGGAACGAGGCCGACAAGATCACCCGTGAAGCCTCCCTCAAGGAGTGGACCCGACAGGGCGGCCCCTGCCTCGAACCCCTGCTCACCGGTTGCGCCTATCAACCGCTGCTGGCCGACGCCTACCATGCGGCCTGCCGCGCGGCCGACAGCGCCTCGCGTCCCTACTCGCTGAACGCGTCGGTGGCGTTTCTGCAAAGCACCCTCGGGCAACCCGCCGAAAGCCTGCGCGCGGTGATCGGCGGCTTCCACGACAAGCGGCTGGAAGAATACCGCGTCGGTTTCGGCCCGCACGACAGCGAGATGATCTATCACGGGGTGGTCTGGCCCCTGCTGGGCATCGAAGACGAAACCAGCGATGTCGCCGCCGAAATCGAAGCCGCGCTGCGCAAGTCCGGCCTCAAGGAAGTGGTGGTGCTCGACCAGCAGTTCCCCTACGAGTTCTGTGACGACTGCGGCGCACCGCTCTACCCCAATATCGAAGGCGATACGGTACACGCCGAGATGCCGGAGCAGAACAACGCCCCGTCGCAAACGCTGCACTGAATCAGGCCCGATGAGCAACAGCGATCTGCTGCAGCGCAGCCTCAACGCCGTCTGGCATCCCTGCACGCAGATGCAGCAGCATGCGGCGGCGGCCGATGCCTTGCCGATGGTGCCGATCGCCAGGGGCGCCGGCGTCTGGTTGTATGATTTCGATGGCCGGCGCTACCTGGACGGCATCAGTTCATGGTGGGTCAACCTCTTCGGCCACTGCCATCCGCGGATCAATGCCGCGCTGCGCGAGCAACTCGAAGAACTGGAGCACGTCATCCTCGCCGGTTTCACGCATCGGCCGGTGATCGAACTGTCCGAGCGTTTGTCGGCGTTGACCGACGGCGCGCTGGGGCACTGCTTCTACGCCTCCGACGGCGCGTCGGCGACCGAAATCGCCCTCAAGATGTCGTTCCACTCGTGGCAGAACCGTGGCCGCACCGACAAGCAGGAATTCCTGTGCCTGGCCGGAAGCTATCACGGAGAAACCGTCGGCGCCCTGGCAGTCACCGACGTCGCGCTGTTCAAGGACGCCTACGCGGCGCTGATCCGCCCGGCGTGCACCGTTCCGACGCCGGACGCGCGCCTCGCCGAAGCCGGCGAAACCGCCGTCGACGTTGCCCGCCGCGCGGCGGCCGCCCTCGAACGCCATCTCGAAGGGCATCATCAGCGCATCGCGGCGCTGATCGTCGAGCCCTTGATCCAGTGCGCCAGCGGCATGGCGATGTACGACCCGGAATACCTGCGCCTCGCCCGCGCGTTGTGCGACCGCTACGAGGTGCATCTGATCTGTGACGAGATCGCCGTCGGCTGCGGTCGGACCGGCACCTTCTTCGCCCACGAACAGGCCGGCATCCGCCCGGACTTCCTCTGCCTGTCCAAGGGCATCTCCGGCGGCTACCTGCCGCTGTCGATCGTGATGACCACTGCGGCGGTGTACGCGGATTTTTACGACCCGGCCACCAGCCGCGGCTTCCTGCACTCGCACTCCTACACCGGCAACGCGCTGGCCTGTCGCGCGGCCCTGGCGACGCTCGACATCTTCGCCGACGACCAGGTCATCGACGCCAACCGCATCCTCGCCGAGCACCTCGGCAACTGCCTGCGGCCTCTGGCGACGCACCCGCAAGTGCGGCACCTGCGCCAGCGCGGCATGATCGCGGCCTTCGACGTAGTCAGCGACGACCCCCAGTTCTCGCAGCGCTTCTACCGGCAGGCCCTGGCGCACGAAATCCTGCTGCGGCCGATCGGCAACACCATCTATTTCATGCCACCGTACGCGATCAGCGCCGCCGAGTGCGAATTTCTCGTGACGCGCGCCACCGCCGCCCTGGACGCCGCGCTGCACACATGATCTGGGACGAACTGCAAAGCGCACTCGACGCCCTGCAGCGCGACGGCCTGAAGCGCAACCGCCGCACCCTCGAAAGCCCTTGCGGACCCGTTGCGCAGGTCGCAGGCCGAACGCTGATCAGCTTCTGCAGCAACGACTATCTTGGTCTGGCCAATGACCCGGCCCTGGTCGCAGCCGCCTGCGCCGGCGCCAGGACCTGGGGCGTCGGCAGCGGCGCCTCGCATCTGGTCAGCGGCCACTTCGCCGCGCACGCCACGCTGGAGGAGAAACTCGCGGCGTTCACCGGCTTTGCGCGTGCACTGCTCTTTTCCACCGGCTACATGGCCAATCTGGGTATCGTTCCGGCGCTGGTCGGGCGCGGCGACGCCGTCTTCGCCGACCGGCTCAACCACGCTTCCCTGATCGACGCCGTGCAACTCGCGCGCGCCGACAGCCATCGTTATCCGCACGGTGATCTGGCGGCTCTCGAACAACTGCTTGCCGCCAGCCCCGCCAGACGCAAGCTGATCCTCAGCGACGCGGTATTCAGCATGGACGGCGACCTCGCCCCCCTGCCCGGCCTGCTGGCGCTCGCCGAACGCTTCGACGCCTGGCTGGTCATCGACGACGCGCACGGATTCGGCGTGCTCGGCCCGCAGGGCCGCGGCAGCCTCGCGCACTTCCATCTGCCGCACAGCCGGCGCCTGGTCTACATGGGTACGCTCGGCAAGGCGGCCGGCGCGGCCGGCGCTTTCGTCGCCGGTGACGAAACGGTCATCGAATGGCTGGCGCAGCGCGCACGCACCTATATCTTCACCACCGCCGGCAGCCCGCTGATCGCCTGCGCTCTCGCCGCCAGTCTTGACCTGATCACGCATGGCGACGCGCGTCGCCAGCATCTGATGCAACTCATCGCCCAATTGCGCGATGGCCTCGCCGCTACGCGCTGGCGCCTGCTGCCGTCACCGACGGCCATTCAGCCGGTGATCATCGGCGACAACCACGAAGCCCTGCGTATCGCCGGCGCGCTCTACGAACGCGGCCTGTGGGTGCCGGCCATCCGGCCGCCGACCGTGCCCAAGGGGACCGCACGCCTGCGGGTATCGCTGACCGCGGCGCACAGCGAAGCGCAGTTGGCGCTCCTGGTGGATGCCTTGCGGGAGCTGGCGTGAGCCGCGACATCAGCGGGAAGCCACAGCTCGCCCTGATCCATGGCTGGGGCCTGGGCAGCGCAGTCTGGCAGCCTGTGGTGGAGCCCCTGTCACGACACTACCGCGTGCACCTGGTCGATTTGCCCGGCTACGGTCAGTCGCCCGACGACGATGCCGCGTTCGACGAAACGGCTCAAACCGTGGTCGACGCCCTGCCGCATCCCATCACCCTCTGTGGCTGGTCGCTCGGCGCCATGCTGGCGATGCGCGCCGCGTTACTCGCGCCGCAGCGCGTGACCGGTCTGGTGCTGGTTGGCGCCACCGCCAGTTTCACGCAGCGCAGCGGTTGGCCGGAAGCACAGGCGCCGGCCCTGCTCGACAGTTTTACGGACAGCATCACGCGTCAGCCGGAGCAGACCTTGCAGCGCTTCGTGGCCCTGCTCTGCCAGGGCGACCACCAGGCACGTTCGCTGACGCGTACGCTGCGTGCCGGCCTGCGCAACGCCCCTGTTCCGGCCAGCAAGGTGCTGAGCCGCGGCCTGCACTGGCTGCGCGAGGTCGACTTGCGTGCCCTGCTGCCGGCACTGACGACCCGCAGTCTGCTGATCCACGGCGAAAATGACGCCCTGAACCCGCTGGCCGCCGCCCGGCGCTTGGCGGGACTCCTGCCCGATGCCCGCCTGGAGGTGTTCGCTGGAACCGGACACGCGCCGTTCCTTGCCGACCCGCAGCGCTTCATCCAACTGCTCGACGACTTCCGTGATGCCCACACCAACAGCTAGGCAGCGTGTGCGCGAATCCTTCGATCGCGCCGCGGCCTCCTATGACCAGGCGGCGGTACTGCAGCGGCAGGTCGGCGACAACCTGCTGCGCGAATTCGCCGCCGATCCCGAACCGGCCAGCATCCTCGACGCCGGCTGCGGTACCGGCCATGGACTCCAGATTCTGCATCGCCGCTGGCCGACGGCAGAGCTCACCGCGGTCGACTTCGCTCCGGCCATGCTCGCGCTGGCACGCCCGGATGCCGACTTCTGCCTGGCGGCCAACATCGAGGCGCTACCCTGCCAGGACGCGTGCTTCACCACCTGGTGGTCAAACCTCACGGTACAGTGGTGCGATGTCGACAAGGTGTGCCGTGAAGCGCGTCGCGTGCTTCGTCCTGGCGGACAACTGGCGCTGAGTACGCTCGGCCCGGAAACCTTCCAGGAACTGCGCGAGGCCTTCACGGGTATCGATCGCCACCGGCACACGCTATCGTTCAGCGCACCGGCAACGATTGCCCAGGCGCTGCGCGACGCCGGCTTCGCCGAGATCAGGCTGATTCGCCAGACGATCAGCCTGCCCTACCCCGATCTCAAGTCGCTGCTGCGCGCGGTGAAGGCGATCGGCGCCAACGCGGTCGGTGAGGGCGCACGCAGCGGCCTGCTCGGGCGCGCGGCGTGGCAGCGCGTGCAGGCGGCTTACGAACGGCACCGCACACCGGCCGGGCTGCCCGCCCGTTACGACGTGATTCTCGCCTACGCCCGAAAATGAACGATCCACGCGGCTGGTTCATCACCGGCACCGATACCGAAATCGGCAAGACTTTCGTCGCCTGCGCGCTGCTGCACGCCTTGCGGCGGACCGGCGTGACGGCTGTGGCGATGAAACCGGTCGCCGCCGGTTTTGATGGACACGGCCACAACGAGGACGTCGAGCGCCTGCTCGCGGCGTCGTCGATGCAGCCGGCACGGAACCTGGTCAATCCCTACGGTTTCCGCGCCGCGATTGCACCGCACATCGCCGCCGCGGAAGAAGGACGGCGCATCGAACTGCCGCAGATCGCCGCCGCGCTGGCCACGCTGCTGACGATGGCCGACGTCGTCCTGGTCGAAGGCGTCGGCGGTTTCTGCGTGCCGCTCGGCGACACCCGCGACACCGCCGACCTGGCGTCGCTGCTGGCCCTGCCGGTGATCCTGGTCGTCGGCATGCGCCTGGGCTGTATCAGCCACGCCCTGCTGACGGCGGAAGCGATTGCCGCCCGCGGCCTGCAACTGGCCGGCTGGGTGGCCAACCGCATCGATCCGGCGATGTCCCGCTTCCCCGAGAACCTGGCGGCCCTGCAGGCGCGGCTGCCGGCGCCGCTGCTCGGCGTCGTCGAGCATGGCACGACGCCCGAACACGCGGCCCTGGCGCTACGCCTTCCCGACTGGCCGGAAAGTCGCGCGTCGCCTGCCTGACGGAGGCGCAGATCGACAAGCTCAACGAGATCCGGGAGCGGGTGACCTGAAAGGTCGCTCAGAAGAGTCACTTGCAAAACACGCCCTGCAAGGCTGATTTTTCGCGGCTGGGGGCGAGATCTGAGGGTGCGGGCGGCCACTTCTGGCATGCTACGGTTAGCGAGTTGCGTGACCACAGCCGGAGTCTCGGCCATGTGCCCCTGATCGATCACAATCCACGCCGTGGCACGAAGATCGAATTCTCCCCGGCTGAGGCGATCCGCTATAACGAGCGTACCGCCGCCGAGCGCAGCAACGCGCGGCTCAAGGACGAATTCGGCGGCAAGACCCTCAGAGTCCGGGGCGATACCAAAGTGATGGCCCACCTGATGTTCGGCATCCTGGCGCTGTCCGCTGACCAGTTGATGCGATTACGACAATGACCCCCAGCGTTCCCTCTCCGGCCGCTGTGCATTCGTGGAATGCGGGAGGGGGTTCGCACCGAACGATGAAAACCATGTCATCAGGTTAGGCTCTCAGCCAAGAAGACTTCCCTCGCGAAAAAATCGCTCCCAGCAGGCGAATGGTGCGGCGCAGCAGATGGCGCAGGGGAGTTTTGCAAGTGGCTCAATATAAACTGAAGTTTAGACACCGCCTCTCCCACCGGCCGCGATTTCCCGGGTGGCGATGGCTGACCAACAGGACAAAGGCGTGCCTCGACACTGGTCGGGGCAGGGTGAGACGGGCTCAGCACTGCAAACGCTGATCCTGACCCGGGAAAGGCATCACGAATTGACCGGACTTCGGGTCGTAGGCGTCGCGCACGGGAAGTCCGATAAATTGCATGCGCAGCCACTGGGCGAAAAGCCCGGCGGTGATCATGGCGCCCTTGCGCCAGGGTGCAATCGCCATCAGCGGAAAGGACTGCCACAACTGCAAGGCCAGCAATTGCGTCAAGGCGTAGGCCGTGGAACGAATCTGCATCCACAGTTCCAGTGCAGCCTTCGACTGCTGCCACAGATTGGCCACGCCCCACCAGCGCTTGAGATTGTGAAACAAGGGCTCGATCCCCCAGCGCTCGGCGTAGATCTCGACGATCTGTTGGGCCGAGAGGTCGGTCTCGGTGGCCAGAATCAGGCGTGGGCGCGACCACGTGTGGTCGGGCAGGAACATCTCGCACCACACCGCTCGCACCGGGAGCCCCTTCAGGAATCGCGCCACGGCGAGGACCGAGCGCACCCGGACCGGCTGCACCTTTGCCGTACAGCGTCAGCTCGATCTCCTGCACCGGCAAGGTTTCGAGCATCGCCGCATCGACCCGCTGACCGTACTTGCGCTTCGGTCCTCGGCGTTTCGGCTCCGGTTCGGGCGGAAGAAACAAGGCCGTATCCCGACGCACCTGCCCGATGATCCGGACCTGCTGTTCGAGCAGGGGCAGAATCAGACTGCGGCGCATGAACCAGGCATCGATCAGCAAGCGCACCCCCTTCACGTGCCCCCGGACCGAGTCCATCAGCTGGCGTGCCACCCAGAGCTTGCCGCGCTGCCCCGACTCTTCGAGGAGCCAGGAGCGAATCGGTACTGTCAGCGACGAACCCAAGCGGACGCGCATGACCAGGGCCAGCGTGACCCAGCACTGGCTGTTCAGAAAGGTCGGCCGATTGGCCTTGTGGCTGTGATCGTGTTTGATGCTGATCCCCGGCCCGAGCTTCGCGCAGCGCGGAACCAGCGTATCGTCGAGGATCAGGGTCACCAGTTCGGCCGGGCACACCAGCAGTATCAGCTGCAACAAACGCAGCGACAGTTCGGTGACCGACACCTGCGCCCGCTCGATCAGCTTGTAATAGGTCGTCCAGTGCGCCTCTCGGCGAATCGCCCCGATGGCGCGCGTGACCCAGCCTTCCGGGTTGAGCATGCAGCCGATCAGGAGTTCGACGAAGGTCCGGCGGGAACGCGGTGGCACGGCCACCAGAAGAAAGGAAATCCATTCCGAGAGCAACAAGCAAACGTTGGCAGCGAGAGACATGAGGGAAAGTCCGGGATCGAAAACGATCCCTCATTGGTCGCCGCGCGCTGCTTGCGCGAGAACCCTGCGCAAGCAGCGCGCGGCGACCTCACGATTCCCTGGCTATGTCAACTCTTTTTTCATTTTTTGAAAATTTATTTGCGTCGCCGAAGCGCCTCCGGCCTCTGTCGGCTACCTTGAGTGTCTAAACTTCAGTCAATATAAAAGGTCATTTGTGTGGAGAGATTTTTGTTCAGACTCAGCAAGGCCGCATAAGTCCGATGATAATCCGGCCAGAGCATCATCTACTCAAAATAAACTATTGAGGAAATATATTATGATCGGAAAAGAATGCAACACCGCCACCGTTGACGACATTGGCAAATCGGACGGCTTTCCCGATGTGCAGCACCAAGGTCCTTTGATTAACACCGGAGCGCTGCAAAGCGCGATTTTCAATAGCGCCAATTTCTCCAGTATCGCTACGGATGCCAAGGGCGTCATCCAGATTTTCAACGTGGGTGCCGAACGTATGCTGGGCTATACGGCTGATGAAGTGACGAACAAGATCACTCCTGCCGACATTTCCGACCCGCAAGAAGTGATTGCACGTGCCGAATCCTTGAGCGTTGAACTCGAAACACCAATTGCACCTGGTTTCGAGGCATTGGTGTTCAAGGCATCACGGGGTATTGAGGACATCTACGAGCTGACCTACATCCGCAAGGATGGCAGTCGCTTCCCGGCGGTGGTTTCAGTTACCGCCTTGCGCGACGCTCAAGATGACATCATCGGCTACCTGCTGATCGGCACTGACAATACCGCGCGAAAACAGGCCGAAGAAGCGCTGCTCAAGGCAGGAGCCTTGCAAAGCGCGATTTTCAACAGCGCGAACTTCTCAAGTATTGCGACAGACGCGCGGGGTGTGATTCAGATCTTTAACGTCGGCGCCGAACGCATGCTGGGCTACGAGGCCGCTGATGTGATGAACAAGATCACGCCCGCTGACATTTCCGATCCGGATGAACTGATAGCAAGGGCCAGAGCCTTGAGCACTGAACTCCTTACCCAGATCGCCCCCGGTTTTGAAGCCCTGGTTTTCAAGGCATCTCGAGGCATTGAGGACATCTACGAGCTGACCTACATCCGCAAGGATGGCAGCCGCTTCCCTGCGGTGGTCTCGGTCACTGCTCTGCGTGACGCACAAGATGACATCATCGGCTACCTGCTGATCGGTACCGACAATACCGCTCGCAAACGGATCGAAGCGGAACAGAAGCTGCTTGAAGCCGAGCAGAAGCAACTCAGTCAACGCCTGCGTGACCATCATTTCTATACCCGCTCCCTGTTTGAGTCGAACATCGATGCGTTGATGGCAACCGATCCCTCTGGAATTATCACTGACGTCAATAAACAGATGGAGGAACTTACCGGTTGTACGCGCGACGAGTTGATCGG
>JADKBU010000054.1 GCA_016714935.1 Candidatus Accumulibacter propinquus
TTGATTCTTCTAGGTCGTTATAGAGTCTTCGCAGACGAAGGCTCGCCTCACATGAAAGTTGACTGTCCAACGTGCAAGGTTATTTTCCAGATTCTGCCTGACCACGTACGGCCAGATTCTCGCTTTTTGATTCAGATCGACCGTATTGCGCTTGGCCAAGGAAAGTTGAAACAGTGATTCGCCAATGCCAGATACTGTCGCAAAGGAATCCCTTGGTCGATCGTGTCGAAGCGCTCCCTGATGGCATCCCAGTCGATACGATCCGCGTAGGTACGACTGGCCAGGACAAACTCGAAACGATTGCCTTAGCGACATGTTCCTCATCTGATCCCGCGTGTCCACCAGGAAGGTATGAATAATGTTGTGCACAATCATGTGCTCTGGCGCTGGTAATAAAAAATCTGCCTCTGGCCACGACAATGGTGTTGCGGCAAGGAATAACTCTTCAGTTGACAGTAAGCGGCCGTAGCGCAACAAAACCGGTTGCACGTGCAGCTCAACCGTTACTGGCCAATCCGGATTAAAGAGGGGTGGATAGTGATGATGAGAAAGTGCTTCCGCAGTTCGTATCTTGACCAGACCTCCCGTATTGTCCATTTCCTGATAGCCAATGCTGGCCAGCTTTTCAAGGATTTCGGGCAAGCTCGACGGCGGAATCAAAACATCAATGTCGGTGACCATCCTTTCACCATCCGTTGGATAGAGTCCACCCACGATCACCGCTGCACCCTTGAGCAGGAGCGGTCGTATTCCGAGGCAGTTCAGCGCCTGAATGAATTGAGCCAACTGTTCTTTAACGCGACCAGTCTTTTCCAGGTTGAGCGTATAGATCGCGTCGATATAATCGACCACGTCGGCCGGTATCGCGGATATAAGGTCTTTCCCCTGCTCTTGCAGTGCCCAGCGGAGCTGCGGCGTTACCAGATGAGCGCTCGACAGACGTAGTACCTTTTCCCACTCGGCAGGGCTGGCCGGCAAGTCTGGCGGTGCTAACGGCTGCCCGAGAGCGCCAGTTAGGCACCGGCAGAGGGTTCGGAAGGCGGTTCGCCTGGTTTTGGATCCGGCGTTGGTCATTCGTTCTCCGAAAACATTCACGCCCCTACGCTGTTGCGGAGATGGCGGTTAGCGTAGGGTAAGAAGCAGATCCTTATACACAACTCACCCCGGAGCCGCCTCACGGATGTACTGGAGGACGACGGCGCAGTCCATGACGCGCTGCAACCCGATCCAGATCATTTTGACACACGGCTCGCCGTCGTTATTGCGCGCCAAGAAGCCGCCGAGCATGGCTCGCCCCGAGTGGGGAAACTGTTACGACCCAGCGGCTCTTGCGGCTGGATCGGACGACTGTCGACGTGTGCAGCGCCTGCCGGTCCGCGCATTCGTGCACGCAACCGCCATGCCCGAATGCTTTGGTATTCAGCAGGATGGTCGTTTATTGTTCCTTTCACAACGGCCGTGACGGCGCGGCGCTTGCTTCCGAGAGTCCCCAGCAGATTGCTCTTGCAGGCAACTGCCGGTCGAGTGCGATTGTCAGTCGAGCCCGGTCAACACTGGGCCGCACAGCGAGTGCCCCCGGCCTGCGACCGTCCCGAATGATCTCACCGACCCGTCCGGTCGGCTGAGATTATTTTCACGATTGCCGTAGCCGTTCATGGCAACCCGAGAGCACCCCGCGACGAGCGGCAGGCCAGCCAGTTCTTGCTGAAGGAGTTCAGCTTTCACTTGCGTCACAGTCGCACGCCTTTTTCGATGACCGTTCGGGGAAGCTGCCTGATCGGATTCGGATCGGTCACAAGGTCGATCTTGCGCTCGCCGAGCTGCTGGCGCAGCCGGGCCAAGACACCCACAGCTTCGGCGTGAGATCGATCTTCCTGGAAAGCACCAGCATATCCATTTCCCCGCCCTTGGCTGTGTCACTGACGGGTGATCCGTCGGCACGGCCAGACTGGCGATCGGGCAGGCGTAGCGATCAAAGAGACGATAGTTGTAGGTAAACATGCATTGCGCAAAATCGACGTCGCGCTGACCCTGGACTTCGATGTGCACGTAGATCTAGCGCTGCTCTCCGCTGGTGAGGGTGACTTGCACCAGCGCGTCGGCAAGGCGTCTACCGAGTTCGGCATCGCGCACCACTTGCCGCAATTCGGTGTTCTTGAACTCGTGACCCTGCGCCTAGTCGATCTGTGCGTGCGCTTCGGGAAAGTAATACGCCATGAATTCGGGAAAGGCATGTTCGATCAGCATCGGTCAAAAAAGTCGTCCAGGGATTCAGCACATTGAGTATCCAGGTTTCTAGTTGTTCAATGCTGGCGCTGGTCAGGCGAGCGCAAACCGCATCCGGCAAGCGGCCAAAACGATGAGTGAGTAGGCGCTGCAGGAAAACTACGGCCTCTTCTTGACGGCCTTCCTGACGGCCTTCCTGACGACCTTCCTGACGACCTTGCTGTAATCCTTGTTGCAATCCTTTTTCGATGCCGAATCGTTCGGCAGAGGTGACGTAGGGCATGGCAACGTTCCTTTCCTGTCTCCCTGCTGTGATCTGGCAATCCCCCAGCAAGGCTTCCTTCGGGCGAAACTCAGTTGTCCTTGAAAACCTCGTCGAGCGTAGCCGCATCGAGGAGGTTTTCGGCCCAGCTTTCCAGTTGTTCGCACGGCGCGGTTTGCAGCCGAGTCAGGGTTTCCGCGTTGAGGGGGCCGAAGCGTTTGGTAAGCAAGCGTTGAATAACCGCTGCTTCGCCCTTTTGTGCGCCTCTTTGTTCGCCTTGCTGGATGCCGCGCTGGATGGCGAGGCGTTCGACGCTGGTGACGTAGCGCATTTTGCTTTCTCCTTCGATGGCTGCGATATCTTGCCACAGCTTTTGTTCGAGTCTGTCCGGTAGCCGCATCATCCAGTCCAGCACGGCGAACAGGTCGAGAATCCGTTGCCGTTCCCAGCCATGCTGATAGAGCAGGCGAACCAGGGTCCGCTTCGCCTGATAGCGGGCTTCCGGGTCGTGACGGGTTTGCCGGGTGCGCAGGTGGGCGGCGGTGACCAGCGCAAAGGGGTTGCGGGGTGTGTCGAGCGCTTCGGTCTGGTCGGCCAGTTCGCTCAGTTTGACCACCGGGAACTGGATGTGGTGTTTGCAGCCGAGCACTTCAAAGCCGTAGTGGTCGGGCTTCCAGCCGTCGTCGTCGTCCGCCAGCACGGCCAGGCTGGCGATCGGGCAGGCGTAGCGATCAAAGAGACGATAGTTGTAGGTGAACATGCGTTGCGCAAAATCGGCGTCGCGCTGGCCCTGGACTTCGATGTGAATGTAGATCCAGCGCTGCTCGCCGCTGGTGAGGGTGACCTGCACCAGTGCGTCGGCAAGGCGTCTGCCGAGTTCGGCGTCGCGCACCACTTGCCGCAGTTCGGTGTTCTTGAACTCATGGCCAAGGGCCCAATCGATCTGGGCGTGCGCCTCCGGGAAGTAGAACGCCATGAACTCGGGAAAGGCGTGTTCGAGCACGTCTTTCCAGGGGCTGTCGTAGTCGTCAGCGGCGGGCTGCGGTGCGGTGGGTTCGGTCATGGTGTTCGGCCGGGTCAGAGGACTGTCTTGCCTGACGAATGCGATGCGGATGGGCCATTTGACGCGATGGACGCGGCGCGCATCAACACCACCCGACGAATGGGGGGCGCATTTCCATCGCTTTACGGACGGGGTGAGACGCTGTAAGCGCCTCATTCATCGGGCGATTTCGATCAGCATCGGTCAAAAAAATCGTCCAGGGATTCAGCATCGAGCACGTTGAACATCCAGGTTTCTAGTTGTTCAATGCTGGCGCTGGTCAGGCGAGCGCAAACCGCATCCGGCAAGCGGCCAAAACGATGAGTGAGTAGGCGCTGTAGTAAAACTACGGCTTCTTCCTTCCTGGGCCCCCGCCGGCCTGGGGGGCGGCCCCCCCCCCCCCCGGGGCGACCTTGCTGACGACCTTCCTGACGACCTTCCTGACGACCTTCCTGACGACCTTGCTGTAATCCTTGTTGCAATCCTTTTTCGATGCCGAATCGTTCGGCTGAGGTGACGTAGGGCATGGCGACGTTCCTTTCCAGTGTGTAGACGTCGTGCAGGAGTTGCTGCTCCAGTGCGTTGGGCAAGTGCATCAGCCAGTCGATGACGCTGAAGAGGTCGATGATGCGCTGTTTGTCCCAATCTCGTTCGTAGAGCAGCTTCGAGAGCCGCCATTTTGCAGCATAGCGTTGTTCCGGATCCCCTTTTGTCTTGCGGGTGAAGAGGTGGGCTGCGGTGACCAGGGCGAATGGATTGGGGTCTTCGAGCAGGGATTCGATCTGGCTGCTGTAGTCGAGGATCTTGACGGCGGGAAAACGGATGCCGACCTCGCAGCCGAAGAGCTGATAGCCGAAGGTGTCCGGTTTCCAGCTTTCGGTGTCGTCGGCCAGCACGGCGAGGCTTGCGACCGGCCTGCGGTAGCGGTCGTAGAGGCGGTAGTTGTAGGTGAACAGGCGTTCGGCGAAATGGGCGTCGCGCTGACCCTGCACTTCAATGTGCACGTAGATCCAGCGTTGCACTCCGCTGGTGAGGGTGACTTGCACCAGCGCGTCGGCAAGGCGTCTGCCGAGTTCGGCGTCGCGCACCACTTGCCGCAGTTCGGTGTTCTTGAACTCGTGACCCTGCGCCTAGTCGATCTGGGCGTGCGCTTCGGGAAAGTAAATCGCCATGAATTCGGGAAAGGCGTGTTCGATCAGCATCGGTCAAAAAAGTCGTCCAGGGATTCAGCATCGAGCACGTTGAGTATCCAGGTTTCTAGTTGTTCAATGCTGGCGCTGGTCAGGCGAGCGCAAACCGCATCCGGCAAGCGGCCAAAACGATGAGTGAGTTGGCGCTGCAGGAAAACTACGGCCTCTTCCTGACGACCTTCTTGACGACCTTGCTGTAATCCTTGCTGTAATCCTTGCTGTAATCCTTGTTGCAATCCTTTTTCGATGCCGAATCGTTCGGCTGAGGTGACGTAGGGCATGGCGACGTTCCTTTCCAGTGTGTAGACGTCGTGCAGGAGTTGCTGCTCCAGTGCGTTGGGCAAGTGCATCAGCCAGTCGATGACGCTGAAGAGGTCGATGATGCGCTGTTTGTCCCACTCTCGTTCGTAGAGCAGCTTCGCGAGCCGCCATTTTGCCGCATAGCGTTGCTCCGGATCCCCTTTTGTCTTGCGGGTGAAGAGGTGAGCTGCGGTGACCAGGGCGAATGGATTGGGGTCATCGAGCAGGGATTCGATCTGGCTGTCGTAGTCGAGGATCTTGACGGCGGGAAAACGGATGCCGACCTCGCAGCCGAAGAGCTGGTAGCCGAAGGTGTCCGGTTTCCAGCTTTCGCTGTCGTCGGCCAGCACGGCGAGGCTTGCGACCGGCCTGCGGTAGCGGTCGTAGAGGCGGTAGTTGTAGGTGAACAGGCGTTCGGCGAAATGGGCATCGCGCTGACCCTGCACTTCAACATGGATGTAGACCCATTGCTCGCCACCTGCGTACGTGCCGACCTGAACGAGGCGGTCCAGCAGGCGCTTGCCGAGTTCGGCATCCTGGACGACCTGCGCCAGTTCCTGGTCGAGAAAGACGTGCGCTTGCCGCCAGTCGATTTCGGCGGCGGCAAGCGGGAAGTAGAAAGCCATGAACTCGGGGAAGTAGCGCGTCAGCGCGTCCTTCCAGGGGGTGTCGTAGTCGTCGCTCGGCGGAGTCTGATTTTTCATGAATCTTCGCTAGAGTAGGCGATCTCCGCTCCGGCAACAGCATCCGCTTCGCAAGATCGCGAGCCTTCGGGTGATCCGCTGGCGAAGATTCCTGCCTTGATTTGGACATCCCCCAGCAAGGCTTCCTTCGGGCGAAACTCAGTTGTCCTTGAAAACCTCGTCGAGCGTAGCCGCATCAAGGAGGTTTTCGGCCCAGCTTTCCAGTTGTTCGCACGGCGAGGTTTGCAGCCGAGTCAGGGTTTCCGCATCGAGGGGGCCGAAGCGTTTGGTAAGCTGGCGTTGAATCACCGCTGCTTCGCCCAACTGTTCGCCTTGCTGAACGCCGCGCTGGGTGGCGAGGCGTTCGACGCTGGTGACGTAGCGCATCCTGCTTCCTCCTTCAAGAGCTGCGATATCTTGCCACAGCTTTTGTTCGAGACTGTCCGGTACCGCATCATCCAGTCCAGCACGGCCAGACTGGCGATCGGGAAGGCGTAGCGATCAAAGAGACGATAGTTGTAAGGTGAATTCCAGAAAACATACATTCCGGGATTTCTCCGCGAATCGCGCGGGCTCAGGTACGCTACCGCCATGCCCGAATGTTCGATCATTCAGCACATGAGGTCATTTCTTACTTGCCGCGCCCGGTCGCGAACGGTACTCCCCGGCTCTTGCGGCGTGCTCCGGTCGCTTGCCGGACATTATCCGGAATGGCCTTGCGCCTCAGGCCATCCGGTGAGCTACCCCTCGCGCCCCGGATTTCGCCCACGAAAGGTCAACGGCCCGGGCCACCATTCATGCCAGTTCGTCGTATCTTGCCAGTTCGTCGCGCATGGTTTCGATTTCCGATTTCATCGCAAGGTACTCCAGCTCCTTGCGTGCCAGATAGCTGCGCGTCAGTTGCAGTTTGGCGCTCATGCCTTCCGGGGTAAGCAGGTAGGCGTATTTGAGCTTGTCCTCGGCACGCAGAAAATTGCCGGCCTTGATGTGGCCTTTGTCCAGCAAGGCTCTTAGCAGGTAGTTGATCTTGCCCAGGCTGACCCCGAGCCGTTCAGCCAGTTGCCGTTGACTAATCTCGGGCTGCTCTTCGACGATCTTGAGAATGTGCAACTGGACCTGATCGGTAGGGGTCATGATGGCCGTTCAATTTTTGAACAGAGATTGTAAGGGAAGCGGGGGGAGTGGAGCAAGACTCCGGGATCGCGGTGGCTGTCGGTGCTAGCTGCGGGAAACCTTTCTGCCCGATGGCCACTGGCTGGCGCCGCAGGTACACTGCGCAGGTGCATGGGATGGAAGTTTCCCTGGATTGACCGCGGTTGCGCTGCGCCAATTTACTCACAGTGGTGCGGTTGGCGTTGCCAGCCCGCATGCACGGCGGCATGGCGCAACTCGTGGTTGCTGAGTCGAACCTGAGGAGTCTGGCCGATGAACACGGAATCCCTGAAAGAAGCGATCAAGCGGGAACTGCCCGGGGAGGTTCAGAACTGCAAGTGGGACGAGCAGGAGGCTGAGCAAGACCGAAAATGGGAGGAACAAAACCGCAAGTGGGTAGAATCGGGGGAGCGATTTGACCGAATGCACGAAGAGATCATGGGAAGTCGTGGATCGACAAGGCCGGAATGTATATCTTCGAGCGGAAAGCACGGTTCTATGAGCAGCGGCACCAGCGCCAGGCCGATCGCTTGATCGTGATCTCGCCGATGATCGATGCGCGGGCGCAACCGGTGGCCAAACGTCTGGGAATCGAAACCTATGGGGATTCCCTCGACGTCGAAATCGGCTGACCTTCAAAGGGCTGCGCCCAGGCGCTGAATCAGGGACGGGCCTCCCTGGCGAGAAAATCGGCATACGCTCTGGCCAACCCTTCTTCCAGGCCGACGCTGGCCCGGTTGCCCAGGGCGTGCAGGCGGGAGACATCGAGCAGCTTCCGCGGCGTGCCATCCGGTTTGCTGGGGTCGAATTCGATGCGCCCCGTGTAGCCGACGACCTTGCCCACCAGTTCGGCCAGTTCCCGGATGGTGATGTCTTCGCCGGTGCCTACGTTGATGTGCGAGAGCATGACCTGCGTGTGCGACAGGTAGGTGGCCCGGTCGAGATTCATGACGTGGATGCTGGCGTCGGCCATGTCGTCGACGTAGAGGAATTCGCGCATCGGGGTGCCGGTACCCCACAGCGAGAGACAAGGCGCGAGCTCCCGGCTGCAGGTGTCGTGGAACTGGCGCTTGAGATCCTCGGGAATGGCGCCGTTCCGGGCTTCGTCGCGTTCGATGGCCTGCCAGTCGTGGTCGGCGGCGAGTTTGGCAAGGTGCAGCTTGCGGATCATCGCCGGGATGACGTGGCTGTTCTGCAGGTCATAGTTGTCGCCCGGCCCGTAGAGGTTGGTGGGCATGACGCTGCGGTAGTCGGTGCCGTATTGGCGGTTGTAGCTTTCGCACAGCTTGATGCCGGCGATCTTGGCGATGGCGTACGGTTCGTTGGTGGGTTCCAGCGTGCCGGTGAGCAGCGCTTCTTCACTCATCGGTTGCGAGGCGAGTTTGGGATAGATGCAACTGCTGCCGAGAAACAGGAGTCTCTGCACGCCGACACGCCAGGCCTCATGAACGATGTTGGCCTCGATCATCAGGTTCTGGTAGATGAATTCCGCCGGATAGGTATTGTTGGCGTGGATGCCGCCGACCTTGGCGGCGGCCAGGTAGACCTGTTCGGGCTTTTCCGCCTCGAAGAAGGCGCGCACGGCAGCCTGGTCGGTCAGGTCGAGTTCGGCGTGGCTGCGCGTAATGAGCCGGGTTTCACCGCGCCGCTGGAGGATACGCACGATGGCCGAGCCGACCATCCCGCGATGGCCGGCGACATAGATCCGGGTTTCGGTCATTGCTCTGGCCCTTATTCGTGGTGGTCGAAGATCTTGAAGCCGGCAAGCTTCACCAGGGCATCGCGTTTGGCCGAGTTGTAGTCGGCGACGACCATTTCCTTGACCAGTTCCTGCAGGCTGGTGGTGGGCGTCCAGCCGAGTTTTTCGCGGGCCTTGCCGGGGTCGCCGAGCAAGGTCTCGACTTCGGTCGGGCGAAAGTAGCGCGGGTCCACCTTGACGATGACGGCGCCCGGTTTGACCGTGGCCTGGTCGCCCTCGACCGTGTCGACGATTCCGACCTCATCGACCCCCTCGCCTTCGAAGCGCACGCTGATCCCCAGTTCGGCAGCCGCGAATTCGACAAACTGGCGCACGCTGTATTGCACGCCGGTGGCGATGACGAAGTCTTCGGGATGGTCCTGCTGCAACATCAACCACTGCATTTCGACGTAGTCGCGGGCGTGTCCCCAGTCGCGCAGGGCGCTCAGATTGCCGAGGTGGAGACAATCCTGCAGGCCCAGGGCGATGCGGGCGATGGCCCGGGTGATCTTGCGGGTGACGAAGGTTTCGCCGCGCACCGGGCTTTCGTGATTGAAGAGGATGCCGTTGCAGGCGTAGATGCCGTAGGCCTCACGGTAGTTGACGGTAATCCAGTAGGCGTAGAGCTTGGCCACGGCGTAGGGGCTGCGCGGGTAGAACGGCGTGGTTTCCTTCTGCGGGATTTCCTGCACCAGCCCGTAGAGTTCCGAGGTGCTGGCCTGGTAGAAGCGGCTCTTCTTCTCGAGGCCGAGGATGCGGATCGCTTCCAGCATGCGCAGCGCGCCGATGCCATCAGCGTTGGCCGTGTATTCGGGTTCTTCAAAGCTGACCGCGACGTGACTTTGCGCGGCGAGATTGTAGACCTCGTCCGGTTGCACCTGCTGGATGATGCGGATCAGGCTGGTGGAATCGGTGAGGTCGCCGTGATGCAGGATGAAGCGCCGCCCAGTTTCGTGCGGGTCCTGATAGAGATGATCGATACGATCGGTGTTGAACAGCGACGACCGGCGCTTGATGCCGTGAACCACATAGCCCTTGTCCAGCAACATCTCTGCCAGATAGGCTCCATCCTGCCCGGTGACGCCGGTAATCAGGGCTACTTTCCCATTGCTTTCCAAAAAAACTCTCCTTGATGAAGTGTTGCACCGGCTCAACCCGGTGTCTGACGGTGGGTGCATGGCGAAGGTCTGTCAGGCACGCTACCGCCATGCCCGAATGTTTGCGCATTCAGCAAAATGGGTACTCGATTCGACGCTCATCACACCAGCGTCAAATGGTCGGCGGGTATCGCCACGGGCTTTTCGCGGCCGAGCAAGCTGAGCAGCACCGTTACCCGCACTTCCGCAACCAGGGAAACGATACCGGACAGGCCTTTCAGCGGACCGGCCGATATTTCCACGCTATCCCCCGCCTGAAAAGGGAATATTTCACCGTCCAGCACGGTGGCCTGACGCTCTGCCAGCGAGCGGATGGCGTCCAGCGTCGGTTCCTGCAGGGTGGCCGGCACGTTCCCGAAGGCTACCAGACCGGTGACGCCGGGCGTGCTGCGGATGGGAGCAATGCTCTGCCCGGGCCGACTGCAGCGTACGAAACCGTATCGGGGGAACATCACCTGCTGCTTCCTGGTCCAGCCCACTTTCTTCTTTTCCCATTGCGTAAGCAGGGGCAGGAATACCTCGTAGCCCTGCTCTTCCAGCTTGCGCACCGCCAGCGCTTCGCGCCGGGGCTTGGTGAGACAGACGTACCACGGTTTTGATGGTGGGGACGAAGACACTGGGCAACGGCGGCAGGGCTGCGCACAACTTGCAGAAGCAGCGAAATGGGATCGGAATTTCAGGGGGAGCGTAAGTATCTCCGGAATCGACCGCAGCCGTCAATCGCCGGGGAAGGCCAAAGCGCCATGTGGTCAGCGAACTCCGGGCGGCACCCCTGATCTCGTGGTGGCTGCCGCGGATTCAGGCCTGTTCGCGGTCGCGCGGGGGATTCGCCAGTTCGCGCAGAATCCGGGCCGCTGACCAGACCATCAGGGCGATGCCGGCGACGACGGTGAGCACGGCGGTGCCCGTGCCGGTCGGGAACCCGGGAATGAACAGGGTCTCGTGCCGGGCCAGCCACATCAGGCCGCTGGCGAAGACGAGCATGCCGACGGCGTCAAGCAGCGCATAGCCCATCACTTTCAGCGTGACCTGCGGACGTTGGCCGACGTTCATGTGCCGGTCTACTTGACGCGCATGCCGGGCTGTGCGCCGGCATCGGGCGAGAGCAGGAAGATGCCGGGCATCTGCCCCTCAGGGTCGGAGGCGGCCAGGACCATGCCCTCGGACATTCCGAATTTCATCTTGCGCGGCGCCAGGTTGGCGACCATCACCGTCAACCGACCGACCAGCGTCGCCGGATCGTAGGCTGACTTGATGCCGGCAAAAACCTGCCGGGTGCCGAGCGGGCCGATGTCGAGCAGCAGACGCACGAGTTTGTCGGCGCCTTCGACCAGCGTCGCCTCCTGGATGCGCGCGATGCGCAGGTCGACGCTCATGAAAGTGTCGATGCCGATGTGCGGCACGGCGGCCGCTCCGACAGTGGCCTGCGCGACGGCGACGGTTGCCGCGTGCTCCTGCTGCTGGGCGTGTTGTTGTGGGGCCGCTTGCGGAGTGGCTACCAGCGATTCGCGGTTGGCCGCCACCAGGGCCTCGACCTGTTTCTTGTCCACCCGCGTCAGCAGGTGCCGGTAGGCGTTGATCGCATGCCCGGCGGCGAGCACCGTCGCGCTGTCGTCCCAGACGAAGGGGGCGACGTTGAGGAAGGCTTCGGCCCTCGACGCCAGTGCTGGCAGGACCGGCTTGAGCAGAATGGCAAACAGCCGGAACAGATTCAGCGCGTTGCTGCACGCAGCCTGCAGCTCGTGCTCGCGACCCGCCTGACGGGCGAGTTCCCAGGGCTTGACGCTGTCGACGTACTGATTGGCGATGTCGGTGAGGGCCATGATCTCGCGGATCGCCTTGCCGAAGTCGCGCGCTTCGTAGTATTCGGCGATCGCCGCACGCCGCGCGCGGATCGCCTGGATCGCCGGCAGCGATTCGTCGCAGGTGCATAACTGGCCGGCAAAGTGTTTGACGATGAACCCCGCCGAACGACTGGCGATATTCACGAACTTCCCGACCAGGTCGGAGTTGACTCGGGCAATGAAGTCATCGAGGTTGAGGTCGATATCCTCCATCGAGCTCGAGAGCTTCGCCGCGTAGTAGTAGCGCAGCCACTCGGGATCGAGGCCCTGCGCCAGGTAACTCTCGGCGGTGATGAAGGTGCCGCGCGACTTGGACATCTTGGCGCCATCGACGGTCAGGAAGCCATGCGCGAAGACCTTGGTCGGCGTACGGTAACCGGCGTGCGCGAGTTCCGCCGGCCAGAACAGGGCGTGGAAGTAGAGGATGTCCTTGCCGATGAAGTGGTAGAGCTCGGCCGTTGAATCCGGCCGCCAGTAGGCGTCGAAATCCAGCCCTTCGCGGGCACAGAGATTCCGGAACGACCCCATGTAGCCGATCGGCGCATCCAGCCAGACGTAGAAATATTTCCCTGGCGCAGCGGGGATTTCGAAACCGAAATACGGTGAATCGCGCGAGATGTCCCAGTCGGTGAGCTTGTTTTCACCCTCGCTGCCGAGCCATTCCTGCATCTTGTTGGCCGCTTCGTTCTGCAGCCGGCCTTCGCCGCGCGTCCAGCGGCGCAGGAAGGACTGGCAGCGCGGGTCGGACAATCGGAAGAAGAAGTGCTCCGATTGCCGCAGTTCCGGCCGGGCGCCGGAAACCGCCGAATACGGGTTCTTCAGCTCGTTGGCGGTGTACGCCGACCCACAACTTTCGCAGTTGTCCCCGTACTGGTCATGCGCACCGCATTTCGGGCATTCGCCCTTGATGAAGCGATCGGGCAGGAACATCTGCTTCAGCGGGTCGTAATACTGCTCGATGGTGCGCGTCTCGATCAGGCCGGCCGCCTGCAGGCGGGCGTAGATCTCATTGGCACAGGACCGCGTCTCGTCCGAATGGGTCGTGTAGTAATTGTCGAAACCCACGTGGAAGCCGGCGAAATCACGCGTGTGCTCGCCATGCACCCGTTCGATCAGCGCTTCCGGCGTGATGCCCTCCTTTTCGGCGCGCAGCATGATCGGCGTACCGTGCGTGTCGTCGGCGCAGACGTACCAGCACTCATGACCGCGCATCTTCTGGAAGCGTACCCAGATGTCGGTCTGAATGTACTCGACCAGGTGACCGAGGTGGATTGCGCCGTTCGCATACGGCAGGGCGGAAGTGACCAGAATCTGGCGTGTCATGGGTGTTGGCGCAATCGGGGCAAAGCGGCATTCTACCAAAGCGAGGTCTGCGTGCTCCCTTTACCTTACAATGTGCAACCCGCCTTGGCGGACCGAGAGACATAAGGACATGCAGCAATACCTCGACCTGATGCGGCACATCCTCGAACACGGTGCCACCAAGGCAGACCGTACCGGAACCGGCACGCGCTCGGTATTCGGCTGGCAGATGCGCTTCGACCTGAGTCAGGGATTCCCGCTGCTGACCACCAAGAAGCTGCCCTTGCGATTGATCATCCACGAACTGTTGTGGTTCCTGCAGGGCGACACCAACGTCCGCTACCTGCAGGAGAACGGCGTGCGTATCTGGGACGAGTGGGCCGACGCGAACGGCGATCTCGGCCCGGTCTACGGCCATCAGTGGCGTCACTGGAAGACCCCGGATGGGCGCGAAATTGACCAGATCGCGCAACTTGTCGACGGCCTGAAGAACAACCCGGATTCACGGCGGCATGTGGTGACCGCCTGGAACCCGGGCGATGTCGAACGCATGGCGCTGCCGCCCTGCCACACGTTTTTCCAGTTGTACGTCGCCCCGGCAGCGTCAACCGACGCCGATCCGCGCCCCCGGCTGTCGTGCCAGCTCTATCAGCGCAGCGCCGACATCTTTCTCGGCGTGCCCTTCAACATTGCCTCGTACGCGCTGCTGACGCTGATGCTGGCGCAGGTCTGCGGCTTTCGCGCCGGCGACTTCGTGCACACCTTCGGCGACGCGCACCTCTACAACAATCATTGCGAACAGGCGCGCCTGCAGCTGACCCGCGCGCCGCGTGCCCTGCCGGCGCTGCGCCTGAACCCCGCGATCGACGACCTGTTTGCCTTCCGTTTTCAGGACTTCGAACTCGAAGGCTACGACCCGTACCCACACATCGCCGCACCGGTGGCGGTCTGAGCCGATGATTGCGCTGATTGCCGTCGTTGCCAGGAACGGCGCCATCGGCAACGACCAGAAGTTGCTCTGGCGCCTGCCTGAAGACCTGCGGCATTTTCGCGAGACGACTCGCGGCAAGCCGGTGATCATGGGCCGAAAAACCTGGGAGTCGCTGCCGCCCACCTTTCGCCCCTTGCCGCAGCGGCACAATATCGTCGTCAGCCACAACCCGACCTACCTCGCGAGCGGGGCGACGCTGGCGGACTCGATCGCCGAAGCCATACGACTCGCCGGCGACGCCGACGAGGTGCTGATCATTGGCGGAGCGGAGATCTATCGCCAGACGCTGCCACTTGCCCAGCGCCTGTACCTGACCGAAGTCGCGGCAGACCCCGCCGGGGACGCGTTCTTCCCGGCGGTGACGGCGGCCGAGTGGCGGGAAGTCTCGCGACGCGCCGGTTGCCCCGACACTGCGGCGGACTTTCCGACGTTCGACTTCGTGGTCTACGAGCGTCGCCAGTCGCCACTCGAAGCCGCCTGAACCGGCCAGCGGTTCGGGGTCGCAGTGCGGACGTTGCCAGACGCCTGGCGACGCGCATAAGATGCAGGCATTGCCTGTGCCTGAAATTCCCGATGCCTGACCTGCTCCAGACCTATCTCGACACACCCGAAGGCGCGGGCCAGGTGCTGGCGCATGCGCGACTGTTGCTCAAGCTCGCCGGCTGGTATCAGGAGATCGCGCCTCCTCACCTGGGCCAGGCCAGCAGCGTGGCCAATCTGAAATCCGGGATAGTGGTGATTCATGCGACCAGCGGCGCGGTGGCGAGCAAGCTACGCCAGATGGCGCCCACGCTGGTCGACGCGTTCTCGCAGCGGGGACTCGCGTGCACCGGCGTGCAGGTGAAGGTGCATGCCCAACAAAGCCAGGCTGCGGCCACTCAGCCCACCCTGAAACCGTTGAGCAGCAGGGCCAGCCAGGAGTTGAAGCACTTGAGCGAATCGCTGCCGGCATCACCGCTGCGCGCTGCACTCGAAACGCTGCTGGCGCGTTCGTCTAGACAGGAATGATCGCCACCCGCTCAAGGATCATCAGCGCGAAGACGAGCAGGGCGACGATCAACGCATAGCGAAACACACGCCAGGAGATCTGCAGGTAGCGTGTGTCCCTGGTGAACAGGAACACCACCACGCCAACGGCGACGCTGATCATGGTCAGGACCGCCAGCAGGCGCAACAACCACATGCCGTCAGAACGCCGGCAACGCCAGCCAGCGGGAAACCGTCTGTGGTGCCAGGTCGACGTCTTCGAAACTGACGAATTCCCAGGCTTCGGGGCTGGCCAGCAGTTCGCGGGCCAGCAGGTTGTTCAGCGCATGCCCCGATTTGTGGGCGATGAACGAGGCCAGCAAGGGCTGCCCGAGCAGGTAGAGGTCGCCGATCGCGTCGAGCACCTTGTGCTTGACGAACTCGTCGCTATAGCGCAGGCCGTCGGCGTTGAGCACGCGGAATTCGTCGAGCACGACGGCGTTGTCCAGACCGCCCCCCTGCGCCAGCCCGTTCTCGCGCAGCCATTCCACTTCCTGCATGAATCCGAAGGTGCGCGCCCGCGCGACTTCCCGGATGTACGAGTGGTCGGCAAAATCGATGGTCACCGACTGACCGGTGCGATCGATTGCCGGGTGATTGAAACCAATCGAAAACGACAGGCGGAATCCATCGTAAGGTTCGAAGCCGCGCCCACTTTTCGCCGGAGGCGTCGCGGTCGCGGACTTCGATCGGGCGTTTGACGCGGATGAAGCGTTTGGCGACCGGTTGCTCTTCGATGCCGACCGATTGGATCAGAAAGACGAATGGCGACGCCGATCCGTCGAGAATCGGCACTTCGGCGGCGTCCAGGTCGACGAAGGCGTTGTCGACGCCGAGGCCGGCAAAAGCCGACATCAGGTGTTCGATCGTGCCCACCTTGGCACCATCGTGCTCCAGGCACGAGCACATGCGCGTATCGCCGACAAGCAGTGCCGACGCGGGCAGGTCGACCACCGGATCGAGGTCAATGCGGCGAAAAACGATGCCTGTACCGGGAGCTGCCGGGCGCAGGCTGATGGTCACCTTGACGCCGGAATGCAGTCCGACGCCAGCGGCGCGGACCACCGACTTGAGTGTTCGCTGCTTTAACATGTATCTGAAAAAACGCTGGAATCGGCGGATTCTAGCACAGGCTGGCCTGCCCCGGAATCCGCCTGCAGAGGAGTAGACGACGACCCGGCCTAGTCGGCCTGTTTTCTCAGGAACGCCGGAATATCGTAGCGATCAACGCCGCTATTGGCCAGCGCTTCGACGGTCGCGCTGCGGCCCTTGCGAACGATCGCCGGGACCTGATCCAGGCTTGAGTAGTCGATGCTCGGCCCATGCGGGTAACGGTCGCCGGTGCCGGTGGCCTGATTGAGGCTGGAAGCCGAGTTGATCACTTCGAAATTCTGCCGCTTGGCCTGCGGCTGACCGAGACCCGTGGCCACCACCGTGACGCGGATGTCCTCGCCCATGTCCTGATCATAGACGGCGCCGAAGATGATATGCGCGTCTTCAGCAGCGAAGGCCCGGACGGTATTCATCACCTCATTCACTTCCTTCATCTTCAGGGAGCGCGTGGCGGTAATGTTGACCAGTACGCCCTTGGCGCCGGACAGGTTGACGCCTTCGAGCAATGGCGAGGCAACCGCACGTTCGGCGGCAATGCGCGCGCGGTCGACACCGGCGGCGTTGGCCGAGCCCATCATGGCCATGCCCATCTCGCCCATCACCGTACGCACGTCCTCGAAGTCGACGTTCACCAGGCCGGGGAAGTTGATGATCTCGGCAATGCCGCCGACGGCGTTGCGCAACACGTTGTCGGCGGCCTTGAAGGCATCATCCATCGAAATGTCGTCGCCGAGGACGTCCATCAGCCGGTCGTTGAGGATGACGATCAGTGAATCGACATGTTTCTGCAATTCACCGATACCGACTTCCGCGACCTTCAGCCGCTTGCCCTCGAAGCCAAAGGGTTTGGTGACCACCGCCACGGTGAGGACTCCAAGTTCGCGGGCGACTTCGGCGACGATCGGCGCGGCGCCGGTACCCGTGCCGCCGCCCATGCCGGCGGTGATGAACACCATGTGCGCTCCCCTGAGCGCCTCGGCGATGGCGTCACGCTCCTCGATGGCGGCGCTGCGCCCGGCTTCCGGTTTGGCCCCGGCGCCGAGGCCGGTCTTGCCCAGTTGCAGCTTCTGGACGGCAATACTGCGACCGAGCGCCTGCGAGTCGGTATTGGCGGCGATGAAGTCGATCACGCCATTGACGCCTTCGCGGATCATGTGATCGACGGCGTTGCCACCGGCGCCGCCGATCCCGATGACCTTGATCACCGTATCCTGATCGCTGTCTCTTTCGACTTTGTCGATGATTTCAAACATTGTCGTCTCCTCTGCAAAAAGCTCAATAGCTGGTAATAAAACGGGTAATTATCGTCCACAACGGGATCAGAAATTCTTTTCAAACCACGATTTCATGCGCCCGAACACCTGTTTGACATCGCGTGTTTCCCGTACTTTCAGGCCGCGCTTGCGCTGCGTCTGTGCTTCCAGCAACAAACCGCAGGCCGTCGCAAAACGCGGACTCTGCACCACGTCTGCAAGTGCCCCCTGATACTTGGGAACACCCAGGCGAACCGGCATGTGAAAGATCTCCTCGCCAAGTTCGATCATTCCCGGCATCACCGAGGCCCCGCCGGTGAGCACGATGCCCGACGACAGTACGTCCTCGAAGCCGGAGCGGCGCAACTCCGCCTGAATCAGCTCGAAGAGTTCCTCGACGCGCGGCTGGATGACATCCGCCAGCGCGCGGCGCGACAGCTTGCGCGACGGGCGATCGTCGACACCGGCAACGTCCAGCACGTCTTCCGGGTCGGCCAGATGTGCCAACGCACAGCCATACTTGCGCTTGATGTCTTCGGCCTCGCGCGTCGGCGTGCGCAGCGCCATTGCGATGTCATTGGTGATCTGGTCGCCGGCGATGGGGATCACCGACGTGTGGCGGATCGCCCCCTGCGTCCATACCGCCAGGTCGGTGGTGCCGCCGCCGATGTCGATCAGGCAGATCCCGAGGTCCTTCTCGTCCTCCGAAAGGACGGCGCGGCTCGAGGCGAGCGGCTGCAGCACGAGGTCGTTGACCTCCAGGCCGCAACGGCGTACGCACTTGACGATGTTCTGGGCGGCGGAAACCGCGCCGGTGACGATGTGCACCTTCACCTCGAGGCGGAAGCCGCTCATGCCGATCGGCTCACGGATGCCGTCCTGGTCGTCGATGATGAATTCCTGGGTCAGGATGTGCAGGATTTCCTGATCGGCGGGAATCGGCATCGCACGCGCGGTTTCGATCACCCGCTCGACATCCATCGTGGTGACTTCCTTGTCCTTGATGGCGACCATGCCGTTGGAGTTGAAACTGCGGATGTGGCTACCGGCGATGCCGGTGTACACGTCACGAACCTTGCAGTCGGCCATCAGTTCCACTTCCTGCAGCACGCGCGAGATGGTGGCGACGGTCTCCTCGATGTTGACCACGACGCCTTTCTTGAGACCCTTCGATTCCTGCGAACCCATGCCGATCACGTTCAGCCGCCCCTCCGGGGTGAGTTCGGCGACCAGTGCCACGATCTTCGACGTGCCGATGTCGAGTCCGACGATCAGATCCTTGCTATCCCTGCTCATTTCTTTCCTTTGACTTCTTGAGCCGCACTGGCCGGAAAGCGCAATGCGAAACCGTTTGGATACCGCATATCCACCGCCATCGGCCGCCCCTGGCGGGTGTTCGACAGTGTCGGGTAGTAGTCGACAAACCGCTGCAGGCGCATGCGGATCGGCGCCTTGGCCTGCTCGCGACCCAGTTCAACCAACATTCCATCCTCCAGTTTCAGGAGCCAGGCCAGGCGAGGCGACAACGCCATCTGCGCCGGCAGCCGGCCGGTGGGTTTCAGGATCTGCGCGAACTCCTCGTATCGGCGCAGAACTTCGCTCGACGAACCGACCGGTCCGCTGAGTCGGGGAAGCTGCTGATCTTGCGACAGCGCGGCGGAAAACAGCTCGCCGTAGGTGTTGACCAATTGCTCCGGCCCATCGCCCCAGTGCGCTGCGGCCCGATGTTCCTCGATGCGCACCTCGATGCGTGACGGCCATTTTCGCCAGACCTCGGCACGCCGTACCCACGGCAACTGCTCGACGGCGCGGCGCAATGCTTCGATGTCGACGGTAAAAAAATTGCCGCGCAGCACGTCCGACAGCGATTGCTCCACGTCGCTCTGGCGCACCTCCTGCAAGGCGTGCGTCACCTGTATTTCGTGCAGCGGAAACAGGCGCAGCCGCGGTGTCCCCCAAACGACCGCCGCGACCAGCAACGCCGCGGCACCTGCCAGGAAGAGCAGGTCGGAAACAGCCGTCATCACCCGCGGTTTGTGCCACATCGCTCATCCCAGTGCCGCGAGTGCCAGCACCCGCAGCACGAGTTCGTCGTAGGCAACGCCGGCCGCACGTGCCGCCATCGGAACCAGCGAGTGATCGGTCATTCCGGGCGAGGTATTCACTTCCAGAAAATAGGCCCGACCGCCGCCGTTCGCCGCCGGCTCCATCAGGAAGTCGACCCGCCCCCAGCCGCGGCCGCCGAGAACCCGGAAGGCCTCAAGGGCCTGCGCGCGCAATTCACGCTCGCGTTCCTCCGACAGGCCGCAGGGACAGCGGTAAGCGGTGTCGTCGCGGAGGTATTTGGCTTCGTAATCGTAGAACTCGCCGCGCGGTTCGATCTTGATGATCGGCAGCGCCTCATCGCCGAGGATGGCGGTGGTGTATTCGCCACCCAGGATCGCGCGTTCGGCAATCACCAGCGAATCGTGCTTCGCCGCTTCGGCGTAGGCAACGCCAAGATCGCCCGCCTGCTTGACCTTGCTGATGCCGATCGACGATCCTTCGCAGGCCGGCTTGACGAACAGCGGCAAGCCCAACTCGGCTTCGACGCGGGCAAAGTCACTGTCGGCGTCGAGCAGCACGTATTCCGGCACCGGCAGCCCACTTGCCTGCCAGAGCAATTTGCTGCGCCATTTGTCCATGCCCAGCGCCGAGGCCATCACGCCACTGCCGGTATAAGGGATGCCCATCAGTTCGAGAACACCCTGGATGGTGCCGTCTTCGCCGTAACGCCCGTGCAGCGCAATGAAAGCGCGATCGAAGGCTGCCAGTTCGTCGAGCTTGCGCTCTGACGGATCAAAGGCAGCGGCGTCCACGCCCTGCCGCTGCAAAGCCGCCAGAACCCGCGAACCACTGTTCAGCGACACTTCACGCTCGGCCGAACGCCCCCCGAAGAGCACCGCGACTTTGCCGAAATCCTTGACCGTCATCGTCCTTATCCTAACCGGCAGCCAGTTTGCCGGGAATCGCGCCGATCGACCCGGCGCCCATGGTCATCACCACGTCGCCATCGCGGGCGGCGTCCAGAATCGCTTGCGGCAGATCGGCAATGGCTTCGACGAATACCGGCTCGACCTTGCCGGCGACCCGTACCGCCCGCGCCAGTGCGCGCGCGTCGGCAGCGACGATGGGTTGTTCGCCAGCTGCATAGACTTCGGTCAGCACCAGCGCGTCGACGCCGCTCAACACCTTGACGAAATCCTCGAAACAGTCACGCGTACGGGTATAGCGGTGCGGCTGGAACGCGAGCAGCAGACGACGACCCGGGAAAGCCCCGCGCGCTGCGGTCAGGGTCGCGCGCATCTCGACGGGGTGGTGCCCATAGTCGTCGACCAGCGTGCAGTGGCCGCCGCCCGGCAACGCCAGATCTCCGTAACGCTGGAAACGCCGGCCGACACCGCGAAACTCGCCCAATGCCTTGACGATCGCCGCGTCAGCAATGCCCAGTTCGTTGGCTACGGCGATCGCTGCGAGCGCATTCAGAACATTGTGGCGACCGGGCAGGTTGAGGATCACCGGTAGTCGACTGACGCTCCCGTTGACCCGAACGCAATCGAAATGCATCTGGCCGGCGACGGCGGTCAGGTTCTCGGCATAGATGTTAGCCGACGCGTCGAAACCGTAGCTGACGATCTGCTTGCTGACCAGGGGCATGACTTCGCGAACGTTGGCGTCGTCAGCGCAGAGCACGGCCACGCCGTAGAACGGCAGGCGCTGCAGGAAATCGACGAACGCCTGCTTGAGCCGGCTGAAATCATGGCCATAGGTCTCCATGTGGTCGGCATCGATGTTGGTGACGATCGAAATCACCGGCGACAGGAGCAGGAAGGACGCATCGGACTCGTCGGCCTCGGCCACCAGAAAATCGCCGGACCCGAGGCGTGCGTTGGCGCCGGCGGCGTTGAGCCGGCCGCCAATGACGAAGGTCGGGTCCATGCCGCCCTCGGCAAGAATCGACGCCACCAGGCTGGTGGTAGTGGTCTTGCCGTGCGTGCCGGCGACGGCGATTCCTTGTTTGAGGCGCATCAACTCGGCAAGCATCTGCGCACGCGGCACCACCGGCACCTTGCGACGGCGCGCGGCGAGGACTTCAGGGTTGTCGGACTTGACCGCTGAAGAAACCACCACCGCCTCGGCGGCGTCCACGTTCGCGGCGGCATGCCCGATCATGATCCGCACGCCAAGGCTGGCCAGGCGCCGGGTCGTCGAACTCTCGGCGAGGTCCGAGCCGCTGACCGAAAAGCCCAGATTGGCCAGCACTTCGGCGATGCCGCTCATGCCCGCGCCGCCGATGCCGACGAAGTGGATGTTCTTGACTTTGTGTTTCATTGCGCAAGCTCCTCGCACATCCGGGCAAGCTCTGCCGTCGCTTCCGGTCTGGCCAGTTCATGGGATTTTTCGGCCATTTCCTGCAACTGGCTACGGGGATAGTTGCGGATCTCGCTGATCGATTCGGGTGTCATCTGGTCCTGCGGCAACAGGATGGCGCCACCTGCCTGCGACAGGAAGATGGCGTTGTGCGTCTGATGGTCGTCCACGGCGTACGGAAACGGCACCAGCACGCTGGCCACGCCAGTGGCCGCCAGTTCGGCGACGGTGAGCGCGCCGGCGCGGCAGATTACCAGGTCTGCCCACTCGTAGGCCCCGGCCATGTCGTCGATGAACGCCGCGCAGTGCGCCTGCACACCGGCCGCCTCGTAGTTCTGGCGAAGCTGCGCGAGGTGCTTCTCGCCCGCCTGGTGCACGACCAACGGCCGCTGTTCGGAATCGATCAAGGCCAGCCCCCGGGGCACGATGTCATTGAGCGCCGCGGCGCCCTGACTGCCGCCGAGGACCAGCAGGTGCAGCGGCGCCTGACGGCCGGCGAGACGCTGCGCCGGTGCCGGCACGCGGCTCATTTCCGGACGCAGGGGATTGCCCACCCACACGCCGCTCGGCAAAGCATCCGGGAACCCGCAGGCGACGCGCCTGGCAAAGCGCGCGAGCACCCGGTTGGCCAGCCCGGCAATCGAATTCTGTTCATGGATGATCAGTGGGCAGCCCAGCAGCGCCGCCATCATGCCGCCGGGAAAGCTGACGTAGCCACCCATGCCCAGAACCACGTCGGGTCTGACGCGGCGAATTTCACGCCGCGCTTGCCAGCACGCGGCGAACAGGTGAAAGGGCAACAGCAGCTTGCGCAGCATACCCTTGCCACGCAACGCGGCGAAGCGCACCCAGGCCATTTCATAGCCGCGCGGCGGAACCAGCTTCGCCTCCAGACCGTCCGGCGCCCCCATCCAGACGACGCGCCAGTCACGGCTTTTCAGCAGGTCAGCCACCGCCAGACCCGGAAACACGTGGCCACCGGTGCCGCCGGCCATCACCAGCAGGGTCCTGTTCATGCCGCGACCTTGCTCATACCTTCGCTCCACGCATCAACTGGCGGTTTTCCCAGTCGATTCGCAGCAGCACCGCCAGCGCCACGCAGTTGGCGAGAATCCCCGAACCGCCGAAGCTCATCAAGGGCAGGGTCAATCCCTTGGTCGGCAGCAGACCCATGTTCACGCCCATGTTGATGAAGGCCTGCACGCCCAGCCAGACCCCGATGCCCTGCGCCACCAGCGCGGAGTACAGACGCTCCAGGGCGACGGCCTGGCGCCCGATGGCGAAGGCGCGCTGGATCAGCAGCCCGAACAGGAGGATGACCACCAGGACGCCGACAAAACCCAGTTCTTCGGCGATCACCGCCAGCAGAAAGTCGGTATGGGCTTCCGGTAGATAGAACAGCTTCTCGACGCTCGCGCCCAGCCCGACTCCCAGCAACTCGCCTCGCCCGAAAGCGATCAGCGCATGCGAAAGCTGATAGCCCCGCCCGAACGCGTCCGCCCACGGGTCCATGAAACCAAAAATGCGGTCCCGCCGGTAAGGGGAAAAGATGATCAGCGCGGCGAAAGCGGCACCCAGCACGATGATCAGTACGACGAACAGGCGCGCCTTCATGCCGCCGAGAAAAAGGATGCCCATGGCGATCGAGATGATCACCACGAAAGCGCCAAAGTCAGGTTCCTTGAGCAACAGGATGCCGACGGCGACCATCGCGCTCGCCAGTGGCAGAAAGGCCTTTTTCAGATCGTGCATGTGCGGCATCTTGCGCGCCGTGTAGTCGGCAGCATAAAGCACGGCAAACAGCTTCATCAATTCGGAGGGCTGCAGGTTGGCGATTCCCAGGGGCAGCCAGCGGCGCGCACCATTGACCTCGCGACCGATACCGGGTATCAGCACCAGCGCCAACAACACGAATCCACCCACGAACAGCCACGGCGACCAGCGCTGCCAGGTCGCCAGCGGCACCTGAAACGCAACCATGGAGGCGACCAGCGCGACGACCAGGAACACGGCATGCCTGATCAGAAAATACGCCGATTGGTTGCCGGTCTGGCGCCCGGCCTCGGCAATGGCCATCGAGGCCGAATAGACCATGACCATGCCGATCACCAGGAGCATCAGGGTGCTCCACAGCAGCGCGAGGTCGACTTCCGACGGCAGACGACGCGGGGCGTCGAGAGTGTGCAGCATCAGGCGGCCTCCCTTTCGATATGACGAACGGCATCGACGAAGGCTTCGGCGCGATGCGCATAGTCGCGATACATGTCCATGCTGGCGCAGGCTGGCGAGAGCAGCACGGCGTCACCGCGCTGCGCCTGGGCGGCGCACCAGCGCACCGCCTCCGGCATGTCGGCGCAAACGCGTTGTGGCACCTGGCAACCCGCCAGGACCGCAGCAATCTCCGACGCGTCGCGGCCGATCAACGCCACCACCCGCGCATGCTGCTCGATCGCCTGCCGCAAGGGCGAGAAATCCTGCCCCTTGCCGTCGCCGCCGAGAATGATCGCGACGCGACGACCGAGACCCTCGATAGCCGCCAGCGTGGCACCCACGTTGGTTCCTTTCGAGTCGTCGAAGTAGCCGACGCCATCGATTTCGGCGACCCACTCGACGCGATGGGCGAGCCCCCTGAAATCGGCCAGCGCCGGCAGCACCGACCCGGACTGGATGCCGACCGCCTCGCACAAGGCCAGTGCAGCCATGGCATTGGCGGCATTGTGGCGGCCGACCAGGCGCAATTCGCCAAGGGCAAGCAGTTTCTCGCCGCCGCGCACGATGCAGCCGTCCACCACGCCGTAGTCCCCGGCGCGCGTTGCCGGATCAAGACCGAAGGTCACCAGATCGCGATCCGGACGAGCGGCAGCCAGACTGCGCACATCGTCGCGATTGAGGACCATCACGCCATCGCCCTGAAAGATCCGCGCCTTGCTGGCTGCATAATCATCCATTCCTTGATAGCGATCGAGATGGTCCTCGCTGACGTTGAGCACGGTGGCCACATCGGCATTCAAGGTATAAGTCGTTTCGAGCTGGAAACTCGACAGTTCCAGGACCCAGACTTCCGGCAGATCGTTGCTGTCGATGGCCGCCATCAGGGCGTCCAGCGCCGCCGGGCTGATGTTGCCGGCAACCGCCGTCCGCAGACCGGCGGCACGACACAGGGCGCCGGTCAGGGCTGTCGTCGTGGTCTTGCCGTTGCTGCCGGTAATGGCAATCAAGCGCGCCTGCGGCGTGCGGTCGCGAACTGCCCAGACAAACAGTTCGATCTCGGAAACCACCGGGACAGATCTCGCGATGGCGTCCTGGACCAGCGGTTCCTGCACCGGTACGCCTGGCGAAATGGCGATCAGTTCGACGCCGGCAAAAGCTTCCGGCGCGAACGGGCCGGCCAACACCGTCACTTCGGGCAGCGCGGCACGCAGCGCATCGACCTGCGGCGCGCTACGGCGGCTATCGGCAACGCGAACGCAGGCGCCCTGGCGCACCAGCCACCTGGCCATCGCCAGCCCGCTCTGCCCGAGGCCGAGGACGAGGGTCGACTTTCCCCGCAGGTCCATGTCAGCGCAGCTTCAAGGTTGACAGGCCGACCAGCACCAGCATGATGGTGATGATCCAGAAGCGGACGACTACCTGGGTCTCCTTCCAGCCGCCCAGTTCGAAATGGTGGTGCAGCGGTGCCATGCGGAATATCCGCCGGCCACCGGTCATCTTGTAGTACAGCACCTGCGCCGCCACCGACAGGGTCTCGGCGACGAAGATCCCACCCATGATCGCCAGTACGATTTCCTGGCGCACGATGATCGCCACGGTACCGAGGGCGGCGCCGAGCGCGAGTGCGCCGACATCGCCCATGAAGACCTCCGCGGGGTAGGCGTTGAACCACAGGAAGCCGAGCCCGGCTCCGGCCATGGCACCGAGGAAAATGGCCAGTTCGCCGGCGCCGGGAATGTACGGCAGCAGCAGGTACTTGGCATAGAGGGCATGCCCGGCCACGTAGGCAAAGATGGCCAGGGCGGCGGCAATCATCACGGCCGGCATGATCGCCAGGCCATCGAGGCCATCGGTCAGGTTGACGGCATTGCTGGTACCCACGACGACCAGATAGCTGAGGAAGATGAAGCCGATGACGCCCAGCGGATAGGAGATGGTCTTGAAAAAGGGAACGATCAACTCCAGTTGTGCCGACCCGGTAGCCGTCAGCCCGAGATAGACCGCCACCAGCAAACCGATCGCCGATTGCCAGAAATACTTCCAGCGCGCCGGCAAGCCGCGCGGGTCACGCTTGACCACCTTCTGCCAATCGTCGTACCAACCGATGCCGCCGAAACCGACGGTGACGATCATCACCACCCACACATAGCGATTGCTGAGGTCGCCCCACAGCAGCGTGGTAATGATGATGGCGATCAGGATCAGCGCGCCGCCCATGGTCGGCGTTCCCGACTTGATCAGGTGCGTCTCCGGACCATCCTGACGCACCGCCTGGCCGATCTTCTTCGCGGCCAGCCAACGGATGACGCGCGGGCCGGCGATGAAGGAAATGACCAGCGCGGTCATCGCCGCGAGCACGGTGCGTAGCGTGATGTAGCCGAAGACGTTGAATGCGCGCACGTCCTGAGCCAGCCATTGCGTCAGTAGCAGCAGCATTACGCGCCTCTCCCCGGTGCAGAAACGCTGATGGCATCGGCCACCCGCTCCATGCGCATGAAGCGCGAGCCCTTGACGAGCACCGTCGTTTCCGGGGTCAATTCAGCGGACAAGGCGTTAATCAAGGCGTCGATCTCCGTGAAGTGCTCGCCACCGGCGCCGAAATTGAGCGCCGCCAAGGCACTCGCTTCGCCCAGTGCCAGCAGCCGATCGATTCCCTGACTCTTGGCGTAGCCACCGATCTCATCGTGGAACTGTGCGCTCATCTCGCCAATCTCGCCCATGTCGCCGAGCACCAGAATCGTCTTGCCGATCATCGCCGCCAGCACGTCGATGCCGGCGCGTACCGAATCGGGGTTGGCATTATAAGTGTCGTCGAGCAGCACTGCACCCTGCCGGGCCGGCCGTCGCTGCAGCCGCCCCTTGAGCCCTCGAAAGCTGGCCAGACCAGCCTGCACGTCGGCCAGCGAAACACCTGCCGCCAGGCAGGCCGTGGCTGCGGCCAGAGCGTTGCGCGCGTTATGCTGCCCCGGCAGGGCCAGCAGAACATCGAACTGGCCACCCGGAGCGCAAACGCTGAGACGACTTTCGAGACCATGCAGGTAGAACCTGCCGGTCACCTCCGCCGGCCGCTCAAAGCCGAAGGTCATCGTCGCCAGGCCGCGGCTCTGGTCGCGCCACAGCGCAGACCAGGCGTCATCGGCGTTGAACACGGCGACACCGCTTTCATCGAGACCACTGTAGATGCTCCCCTTTTCTGCGGCAATCGCCTCCAGCGAACCCATCCCGGCCAGATGCGCGCGTTGGGCGTTGGTCACCAGGGCCACCGTGGGACGTGCGATGCCCGCCAGATACGCGATTTCACCGGGGTGGTTCATGCCCATTTCGAGAATCGACGCGCGATGTGTCGCGTTCAACCGGAGCAGCGTGAGTGGCAGGCCGATGTCGTTGTTGTAATTCCCGCGGGTTGACAGGACCGCTTCGGAGAAGGCCGTGTTCAGGATGCTGGCAATCATTTCCTTGGTCGTCGTCTTGCCGTTGCTGCCGGTAACGGCGATCAGCGGCAGCGTGAAACGGCAACGCCAGTCGGCGGCCAGCGCCCCCAGCGACAACCGCGTCTCGGCGACCTGCACCAGTGGCAAGCCCAACGCCTGCAAGCCTTCGGCCGCGTCTGCGGCGACCACGGCTGCAACCGCACCGCGCGCGGCAGCAGCGGCGACGTAATCGTGGCCATCGAAATTATCGCCACGCAGGGCGACAAACAGCTCGCCGTCAGCAACACTGCGACTATCGGTCGATACACCGCAAAAGGTCCGATTGTCGCCGAGCAGCTTGCCGGCAGTGGCGCGTGCAGCGCTCAGCAGATCCATCATCACGCTCATCGCTCGCTCTCCCGGCGGGCATCGAGCGCCGCACGCGCCTGCGTCACGTCCGAAAACGGCCGCCGCACACCGGCGATCTCCTGATAGGGTTCGTGCCCCTTGCCGGCCAGCAGCACCACGTCGGCGGGATGCGCGGCAACAATGGTGCGACGAATCGCTTCGCCACGATCGACAATGCTCTCGGCGGTTGGGGCGGCGACGCGGATATCGTCAAGAATGGCTTGTGGATCCTCGCTACGCGGGTTGTCGCTGGTCAGCACCACACGGTCGGCATGGCTTACCGCGATTTCACCCATCAACGGCCTTTTGCCGCGATCGCGATCGCCACCACAACCGAACACCACAGTCAGACCCGCTCCGCGCGCGCTCGCCACCGGCCGCAAGGCCCGCAAGGCGTTCTCCAGGGCATCGGGAGTGTGCGCATAGTCGACCACCACCAGCGGCTCGTTGTGACCGCCGATCTTTTCCAGGCGACCGGCCGGCGGCGTCAGGCCCGCAAAGCGCTCGGCAACCGCCGCCGGCGTCAGGCCGGCGTCGAGCAGAACCGCGGCCACGGCCAACAGATTCGACACGTTATAGCGACCGAGCAGGCCGGTCTCGACGAGGGCACGCCCACTCGGCGCGCACAGGCGAAAACGCAGGCCGTCGATGGTTTCCTCGACCTCCTCGGCACGGATCGTCGCCTGCCGATCGGCGGGCAGATCCTGCTGGGTGTAGCCGATGACCTTGGTCGCCGTGCTCAATGCGGCCAGCGCACGCCCGCAGGGGTCGTCGAGATTGCTGATCGCCAGGCGCAGGCGCGGCCAGGTGAACAGTCTCGCCTTGGCCTGCGCGTACTGCTCCATGCTGCCGTGGTAATCGAGATGATCGCGCGTCAGATTGGTAAACACCGCCACGTCAACGCGGGCGCCGTCAAGGCGCCCTTCGGCGATACCGATCGAGCTGGCTTCGAGCGCGCAGGCCTGCGCTTCCTGGTCGGCAAAGTCGGCCAGGAAGCGCATCAGCGTTGTCGCCTCGGGAGTGGTGAACCCGGTTTCAAGCAATTGACCCGGCAAGCCGGCTCCCAGCGTACCGATGATCGGACAACGACGCGGATGGGTGCTGCCGATCCACTGCGTGACGCTGGTCTTGCCGTTGGTGCCGGTGACGGCGACCAGCGACAAGCGCTCGCTTGGACGCCCGTAGATGGCGTGCGCCAGCGGTCCGCAGAACGTGCGCAGACCGTTGATCGGCAGATTGGCGATCTGCCAGCCGCTGTGCCAGGAAAATTCGCCACCCGCAACCGGGTTTTCCTCCCAGAGCACGGCCGCCGCGCCGTGGCTGATGGCTTCGGCGATGTAACGACGGCCGTCGGCCAGGTCGCCGGGATAGGCCAGGAACAGGTCGCCACGACGAACCTGACGGCTGTCGTCGGTGACGCCGCTCGGTACAACGCCGAGCGCTGCCAGCCGCCGCAGCACGCTGCTGCTGGCGTCGCCATGCGCGACTGCCGCCTGAAGATTGCTCACAGCCTGGCCTTCGGCGTTGGCGTCTTCGGGCTTTGCGCGACCACCAGCGGTGCATCCGGTGCAATGCCGAGGGTGCGTAGCGAGTTGCCCATCACCGCGGCAAACACCGGCGCCGCGACATCACCCCCATAGTGCTTGCCACCACTGGGTTCGTCGATCATGACGGCAACGATCAGCCGCGGGTCCGATGCCGGCGCGAAACCGACAAACGAGGAGACGAACTTGTTGGCGTAGCGACCGCCTTCGAGCTTGTGCGCGGTACCCGTCTTGCCGGCCACCCGGTAACCGGGAATCTGCGCCTTGGGCGCCGTCCCGCCTGGCAGGACGGCCATTTCAAGCATGCTGCGAACTTCGCGCGCGGTCTTCGGGCTGAACACCGCGGCGCCGGTTGGCGTCGAGGAATCGAGTCGTGTCAGCGAGAGCGGCATCAGATCGCCGTCGCGGGCAAATACCGAATAGGCGCGCGCCAACTGGATCAGCGACACGGAAATGCCATGGCCGTAGGACATCGTTGCCTGTTCGATTGGCCGCCAGTTCTTCCATGGACGAACCCGGCCGCTCACTTCACCGGGGAAGCCCAGGCGTGGCACCTGACCGAAACCGACATCGTCGAACATCTGCCACATCTTCTGCGCGGGCAACATGGCGGCGATCTTGGCCGCTCCGACATTCGACGACTTCTGAATGACTTCTGCCACCGTCAGCGCACCGTGGGGATGGGCGTCGGAAATCGTCGCGCTGCCGATCGTCAGCCGACCGGGCGCGCAGTTGATGACCGTGTCTGAGCGCACCTTGCCATTCTCGAGGGCGAGACCAATGGTGAAAGGTTTGAGCGTCGAGCCGGGCTCAAAAGTATCGGTGACGGCGCGGTTGCGCAACTGCCCGCCGGACAGCCCCTCGCGATTGTTCGGATTGTAGGTCGGCCAGTTGGCCAGCGCGACGATTTCGCCGGTGCGCACGTCGAGCACGACGACCCCGCCAGCCTTGGCATTGTTCTCGGCGATCGCCTGCTTGAGGTGGCTGTAGGCCAGGTATTGAATCTTCGAATCGAGCGCCAGACGGATTTCCTTGCCATCCTGCGGCGGCTTGATCGAACCGACATCCTCGACGATCTGGCCGCGCCGATCCTTGATCACGCTGCGGCTACCCGGCTGGCCCAGCAGTTGCCCGTGGAAGGCCAGTTCGACGCCTTCGAGCCCCTTGTCGTCAACGCCGGTAAATCCCACCATGTGCGCGGTCATCTCACCGGTCGGATAGAAGCGACGGTACTCCTTGTCCTGGCCAATCCCAGGCAACTTCAGCGCCGCCACCTGTTCGGCCACCGGCGGTGGAATCTGCCGGCGAAGAAATACGAAAGTCTTGTCGGTGTCGAGCTTCTGGGCCAGTTGCTTGGGGTCGGTTTCCAGCAGAGCTGCCAATTGTCTGGTCTGCACCGGCGACATCGTCGTCGCCGGCGGGATCGCCCAGATCGACTTCATCGGCGTCGAAATGGCCAGGACATCGCCGTGACGATCAGCAATTCGCCCACGCGAAGCCGAGATTTCGATATCGCGCCGGTAGCGTGACTCGCCCTTCTCCTGCAGGAAGTCATTGTTCAGCGTCTGCAGGTAGAAGGCACGCCCGATCAGCACGGCGAAAGAGCCCAGAATCAGCAGGGCCATCAGGCGCGAACGCCAAAGTGGCAGACGCATCTGCAGCAAGGGGCTCTCGGCAAACTTGTGTGCCACTTTTCCTTTGAAACGCATCATCGCGTTAGTCCTCCGGCAGGGGTTGCCGTAATCACCCGTTCCGTTTCCGGCGTCCGCATCTTGAGTTTCTCGCGGGCAATCTTCTCGATACGTGGCGCGGTGCCCCAGGTCGAAAGTTCCAGCTGCAGCTGCCCAAATTCGACCTCGAGTTGCCGCGCGCGCTCCTGTTCGACCTCAAGCGCCTGAAAAATCTTGCGCGCCTTGTGTTGTGAAGTCACCACACCGAGACTGCAGATGACGACGGCAAGCAACAGAAAAACGTTCAGACGAACCATCTCAGGCGGCCCTCCCGGCGAGTCTTTCTGCGACACGCATCACCGCGCTGCGGGCCCGCGGGTTGGCCGCGACCTCGGCTGCGCTTGCCCTGAGCGGCTTGCCCAGCAGACGCAGCCTGGGCTGCGGCAACTCCGTGGCACGCAGGGGCAGCTTTCTCGGCGCGTGGTCAGGAACCGCCTCGTCGCGCATGAAGTGCTTGACGATCCGGTCTTCGAGCGAATGGAAACTGATCACCACCAGGCGCCCTCCCTGTTTCAAGACAGTCATGGCCTGCGGCAGCACTAACGCGAGTTGTTCGAGTTCTTGATTGATATGAATCCGTAGAGCTTGAAAGGTACGCGTCGCCGCGTCCTGGCCGGGCTCGCGGGTCCGCACGGTCGCGCGTACAAGGGCTGCGAGCTCGCCGGTGCTTGCCAGCGGCCGCTCTCGCCGAGCAGCCACAATCTTCTTTGCAATCTGGAAAGCAAACCGTTCTTCACCATAATTCCTAATGACCTCCGTGATCTCCTGCACGCCAGCCCGCAACAGCCACTCTGCCGCGGTCTCGCCTTGTGTCGTATCCATCCGCATGTCAAGAGGCGCGTCGTAGCGAAAGCTGAAGCCGCGCGCTCCGTCGTCCAGCTGTGGCGATGAAACGCCAATATCGAGGAGGACGCCATCGACGCCTTCCTCGACCTCAATCCCGGCCCGACTCACGGCATCTGCCAAGTCGGCAAAGCGTCGGTGCATCACCAGCAGTCGCCGATCCCGAATCTCGCCGGCCAACACCACCGCCTGCGGATCACAATCGAGCGCCAGCAGACGACCATCGGGTCCGAGCAGATCAAGGATCGCCCGACTGTGTCCGCCGCGACCAAAAGTGCCGTCGACGTATGTTCCTGCGGGCTTGATGTCCAGTGCCGCCACCGCCTCCCGCAACAGGACGGTCTGGTGCTGCAAGTACAAGCTCACAGCGCCAGGTTTTCGAGCCCGGGGGGCAAGAACTGATCGCCAAGAGCGAAAACTGCTTCCTGTTGCTTCTGCCAGCCGGCATCGGACCAGATTTCGAAATGACTGCCCTGACCCACCAGCCACACCTGCTTCTCAAGCTGTGCAAACTGGCGCAGTTCAGGCGCTACCAGAAGCCGACCGGCCGCATCCATCTCCTCTTCACGGGCATGCCCGACCAGCAGACGCTTGATCGCCGCCGCTTGCACATTGAAACTCGAAGCCGCCAGGACCTGGTCCCGAATGGGCGCCCACGCGGGTTCCGGGTAAAGCAGGAGACAGCGATGCGGGTGCGCGGTAAGCACCAGCCTGCCATCGGCGGCGGACGCGAGCGCTTCCCGGTGGCGAGCCGGAATGGCGAGCCTACCCTTGGCATCCAGACTTAGTGCAGCCGCGCCCTGAAACATCAATCCAACTCTTTCCTTGCTTTCCAAGCACCGAGACGGCAAACTTCCCACTTTCCACCACTTGCTCCCACTGTAAGGCAAAGATTCTGCCAAAGCAAGAGGTGCGATATTGCCTTTCCCAATATGTACAATGGGTTATGGACGACTTCTGATGCAAAGAAGAAAGAGATCCCTTCAAAAAAACAATGCCGAAATCAGCGCAGTTAAAGTAGTTTCTTAAAAAACCGCGCCAAGTGACAGAAATATGCACCGGAAGCGTGCGAAAAACTGGCACACTGATGCCAGTTGGATCCAATCTGAAGGGGAGTAAACCGCGAAATGCCGGCGCAGCTGTCGCCGTCGGCGATGCTGGAAATCAATGCGGGAAGGTGGGAAGCCGATCGATAAGCCGGGTTCTGTCGTGGACAGCCATTCCTCTAGGCGTACCGTTACCGGCACGCTCAAGCAGCCTACCCGGAAGCAGCGCGAGCCACGCCCAAGCTTCCCTATTTGGCCTTGCTCCGGATGGGGTTTGCCGTGCCGTCCGTGTTACCACGGCCGCGGTGAGCTCTTACCTCACCGTTTCACCCTTACCTGCCCTGGCCTGCGCAAGGACATCGGCGGTCTGTTTTCTGTTGCACTTTCCGTCACCTCACGGTGCCCGGTCGTTAACCGGCATCCTGCTCTGCGGAGCCCGGACTTTCCTCTCGGCGCGAGGTCTGCACCTCTTGCCCAGCGGCTGCCTGACCGACTTCCCGGCTTGATTATACGCCGGGTGCGCGACGCCCCGGCCGGAATTGCCACTGGTCGTCGTAATACGCGGCGGTTTCGTTGTCCGGTGTGACCCCAGGCAGCCCCATCAACGGCAGCGGGTGCAAGGCGCGCGCGCACAGGTGCTCGCCAGCCGCGAACTCGCTGGCCAGGCGCCGGTCGATATCCGACAGTTGCCCGGACAATGGACGGCACAGCCAGTCCGCAGTCACTTCGTAGAGCACCGCCTTGGCGGTCAGACCCCGGAACGGCCGCAGCAAGTGTTCGTAGGTCGCGTGCCCGAAGACGAAGCAACGCAGCGCCCGCGCCAGATCGTGTCGGCGCGTCCAGAACAAGGCCCGCCACTGAAAACCGCGGAGCAAGGCCAGCAGCGAGGGATCCGAGGCCACCACCACCACGCCGCATTCATCGAAATGCGTCAGCGCGTCACGATCGCTGCCGCGGATTGCGGGTTGCACCGTCAGCGCGGCGGCATGGCGTGCGTTCAGGGCGGCCTTGGCCAGCGGAAAGGTACACCACACCAAAGCATTGAAAAAGTCGTGCCAGTTGTCCGGTCGCGTAACCACTTCGCCACGCTCCCAAATGCGCATTTCATAATCAAGGCCGTCGCCGGGCGGCGGCACGAAACGGAGCCGCCGCCCGCTGCCGGTGCGCAGGTCGAGCGGTGCCATCAGGAGGTCGAGCGAAGCTGGATCCGGGGCAAAGGGGATCTGTTCAAGCAGGGGCGACAAGGGCGCGAACAAGCCACCCGGCGAAGGAAAGGCATCCGGGCTCACTCGCTTGCCGGTGCTCTGTCAGCGGCCTCTCGTTTCGGTGCAACCACAAAGGTCAACGTACCGCTACGCATCTGGAATGTTCCCTGCAAGGGACCGAGGCCGCCTTCCGGCTCCCCGTCAAGTTTCGCAAAACCCTCGCAGGTGCGCGTTTCCACGACAAACATGCGCTTGCCCTGCTTGAGAATCCAGGCATCGTTGCCCGGCGCGTACACTTCCACCTTGCTGTCCGCTCCGCCCGGTCCCATCTCGTGTCGGCGCATGCAATCGGGCATGCGCGTGGCAACCACCGAGTAGTTGGCGGTCCTTTCCCAGAAGAAATTCTGCACGCGGATCAGCGTCAGCGAATGCTTGCTCGAGGCAATGTCGAAAGACATGCGCTGATCCGAGCAGCCGACCAGCAGGGGCACCAACAATACGGCCAACAGTTTTTCCCACGCCACGCGCCACCTCCCCAGTTGCATTTCGCGGTACCGCGTCCGCCTCAGGCGAGCAATCGCCACGGCAGCCATTCTCCGGCCCGCAAGGGCACCAGCGCTTCTCCCTCGGCGTAAGCATAGGTGTCCGGCACCCGGCACTGAGCCTGCTCCAGCGTCACCTGGTCGGTATTGCGCGGCAGCCCGTAAAAATCGGCACCATTGAAACTGGCGAAAGCTTCCAGCCGATCCAGAGCGCCTGCTGACGCGAACGCCTCCGCATACAGTTCGAGCGCGGCATGCGCCGTGTAGCACCCGGCACAGCCGCAGGCAGCCTCCTTGGTATGACGCGCATGCGGCGCGGAATCGGTCCCGAGGAAGAACCTGTGGTTGCCGGAGGTGGCCGCACGCAGCAGGGCCCGCCGATGCTCCTCACGTTTGAGAACCGGCAGGCAATAGTAGTGCGGGCGCACGCCGCCAGCAAAAATGGCATTGCGGTTGTATAACAGGTGATGCGCGGTGATCGTCGCCGCGACGTTCGCTCCACAGGCAGCGACAAACTCTACGGCATCGCTGGTCGTGATGTGCTCGAAAACGACCTTGAGACGCGGATAGCGCGTCAGCAAGAGCTGCAGCACACGCTCGATGAACACCTTTTCGCGGTCGAACACGTCGATCGCCGGGTCGGTCGCCTCGCCATGCACCAGCAAAGGCATCCCCAGTTCCTCCATCGTCGCCAGCACCGCGTCACACTGATCGACGTCCGTCACCCCGGAGTCGGAGTTGGTCGTGGCGCCGGCGGGATAGAGCTTGACGGCGTGCACGTCAGGGTGCTCGACGGCGCGCCGGATCTCGTCGACCGGCGTGTTGTCCGTCAAGTACAAAGTCATCAGCGGTGCGAACGACATTCCCGGCGGCAGGGCATCGAGGATGCGCGCGCGATACGCCTCGGCGGCGGCGACCGTGGTGATCGGTGGGCGCAGGTTGGGCATCACGATGGCCCGCGCAAACTGGCGCGCGCTGTGCGGCAGAACAGCCCGCAGCGCTGCGCCGTCGCGCAGGTGGAGATGCCAGTCATCGGGACGGGTGATGGTGATCAGCATGCGTTCGTCCGGCGAAGTCAGTCCCGGGATTCTGGGAGGTCATCCTGCAATTCTAATGTGAAAGCGGCTTCAACGAAGCAGCAATCTCTCTGGTGCAAGCGGGAAACGCATCAGCATTGCCGGGACAGGACATGCCCTTGATGACCGTCATCGGGATGACATTCACCGCCGCTGGCAGATGCATGAACGGCACGTCTGCCCGGCCGCCTCAGCCCTGCAGGAGCAAAGCGCGCTGGTACAGCGCCTTCTTCCCGACACCACTGATTGCGTGCGCCAGCCTGGTCGCCTGGCTCACCGACAGTCCGTCATCCAGCAACAGCTTGAGCACGCGCTCGCCTTCGGCCGCTTCCTCGACACGCGGCGCACCGGAGACGAGCAGCACGAACTCGCCGCGCTGGCGATTGCTGTCAGCCAACAACCAGTCCTGCGCTTCACCAAGCGCGCAGGCATGAATGCTTTCGAACAACTTGGTCAACTCACGCGCCAGCACCAGTGTTCGTTCGAGTCCAAAGACCTCGGTCAAAGCGGCGACAGTTTCGAGAATGCGATGTGGCGCCTCGTAGAAGACCAGCGCGTACGGTAAATGCACGAGTTCCCGCAAGGCCTCTGCGCGCTGCCCAGCCTTGCTCGGCAAGAATCCGTAGAACAGAAAATGCGCTTCGCTGAGCCCGGCCGCAGACAGCGCGACGATGGCGGCACAAGGACCGGGCAAGGGGACAACACGGTAGGCTGCGGCACGCACACGCGCCACCAGTCGCGCTCCGGGATCGGAAATGGCGGGCGTGCCCGCGTCCACAATCAGCGCCACCGACTCTCCGACAGCCAGGCGTGCGATGACCTGTTGCGCTGCACTTTCCTCGTTATGCTGGTGTGCTGCCAGCAAGCGCGCCTGGCAACCGTAGTGGCGCAGCAGCGGCGCACTGTGGCGCGTATCTTCGGCGGCGATCCACGGCACCTGTCGCAGGACCTCGATGGCGCGCGGGGTCATGTCGCCCAGGTGACCAAGGGGAGTCGGAACTACATATAATGTGGGGGATTCTTCCGTCATGGAGATCAGCTTGCAGGTGAGCGACAAAGATAACACGAGCGGCGCTGCCGCACACCCCACCGGCCAGGGGATGCTTGCCGAGGATCTGGCAGCGCGTTTTCTCGAACGGCACGGCCTGTCACTGTTGACCCGTAATCATCGCTGTCGGGGTGGTGAGGTCGACCTGATTTGCCGCGAAGGGCGGGTGCTGGTATTCGTCGAAGTTCGCCTGCGCCGCAATACCCGCTTCGGCGGCGCGGCGGCCAGCATCACCACGGCCAAGCAGAGGCGCATCGTGCTGGCGGCACAGCATTATCTGGCCACACACCCGGGCCGGGAATGCGACTGCCGTTTCGACTGCATCCTGCTCGACGGACTGTCCGAAACGGCTATCGAATGGATTCGTGATGCGTTTTCCGAGCCTTAGCGCACTGCTTTGGCTGGGGCTGTGCCTGCACGCCGGCGCCGAAGAGACGATCCGAATTCTTGTGCAAAGCTCGCCGCTGGCCGGCAGCCAATATTACGCCGTAGCCGAATTGTGGCCGCAGATCAGGGTCGGCGATCGACTGACCCTCGTCCGCGAACCCGGCAACCGCCACGACCCGCAAGCGATCCGCGTGGAATGGAATGGTCGGCAACTGGGTTACGTGCCGCGCGCCGAGAACCGTGCCGTAGCCACCGCCCTCGACGCCGGCGAGAAACTCGAGGCACGCGTTTCGAAGCTGCGGGCGGACCCGAATCCCTGGCGACGAATCGAGTTCGAGGTCTTCCTCTCTCTGTGATGTTAGAATCGTCGGCACTCCTTTCTGCAGAACAGAATCACCACCCATGGACTTGACCGACCGTATCAGTCAGCACTTCAAGGAGAGCGCACAAACCAAACTCGACGCTGTCGAGTTGCTGGCCGCGCCCATTGCCGAAGGAATTGAGGCGATGGTCGGGAGTCTGCTGAACAACGGCAAGATCCTTGCCTGTGGCAACGGCGGCTCGGCGGCCGACGCGCAGCACCTGGCAGCCGAACTGGTCGGACGCTTCGAGGTGGAGCGCCACGAACTGGCGGCAATCGCTCTGAGTACCGACACCTCGGTGATTTCGGCGATCGCCAACGACTATGGATATAAAGCCGTGTTCGCCAAGCAGGTGCGCGCCCTGGGGCAACCCGGCGACATCCTCGTGGCAATCTCGACCTCGGGTAATTCACCCAACGTCATCGAAGCGATCAATGCCGCCCACGAGAACGATTTGCGCGTCGTTGCGCTCACCGGCAAGGGCGGCGGCGCCATCGGCGAGATTCTGCGCGACAGCGACGTCCACATCTGCGTACCGGCCGAGCGTACGGCGCGAATTCAGGAAACGCATCTGCTGATCATCCACTGCCTTTGCGATGGGATCGATTGTCTGCTTATGGGAGTTGAAGAATGAAACGGTTTCTGGCCACCGGCCTGCTGCTCGGCGCAGCCCTCCTGCCGACGCTCCAGGGTTGCCTGCCGATGGTCGCTGCCGGCGCCACCGGCGGCGCACTGGCGACCATGGATCGCCGTTCCCTGGGCACGCAAACCGATGACGAAACCATCGAATGGAAGGCCAGCGCGCGCGTCAACGAAAAATTCGGCGAGACCTCGCATACCAACTTCACCAGTTACAACCGCAAGGTCCTGATCACTGGCGAGGTCGCTTCCGAGACCAACAAGGCCGAAATCGAACGTCTCGTTTCCGGCGTCCCGCAGGTGCAAGGCGTCTACAACGAACTTGCCATCGGCCCGGTCACGTCGTTCTCGACGCGCAGCAACGATTCGTATATCACCACCAGGGTCAAGAGCCGCTTTGTTGACTCCGGCAAGTTCAACGCGATACACGTCAAGGTGGTGACCGAGGCAGGTATCGTCTATTTGCTTGGCCTCGTCACCCAGCGCGAGGCCGATTCAGCGATCCAGGTAGCGAGAACCACGAGCGATGTGAAGAAAGTGGTGACGCTGCTGGAAGTCGTCCCCGACGCCAAGGCCAGGGAACTCGACGTGCACCTGCCGACGACCAGCAAACAGCCGCCAAAGCCCGCTGCCGCAGGCGGCTGACGAGGGCACCTCAGGCCGCTGCGCCGCGCTCGATCACCACGCCGACGCGCTGCACGCCGCGCAGCATGCCGAGTTTGGCAATCGAGACGCGCACCCAGGTCGCACCAAAGTCTTCGAGCAGGAGCGTGGCCACGTACTCAGCCAGCCTTTCAAGGAGATTGAAGTGGCGTGCAGCGAGTTCGGCATGCAGGCGCTCGACCACCATGGCGTAATCGATGGTGTCGCGGATGTCGTCACTGGCACCGGCACTGGCCGTCGAAGTGCCGATTTGCAACGAGATTTCTATGGTCTGGGGCATCGCCTTCTCGCGCGGGTAAATGCCGATCAGGGTCGAGGCGCGCAGATCGTTGATGAAGATGATGTCCATACGGGAGTGCTTCAGGTCGGTGTAGAATTGTGGGTAAGGCGCCCGGTTCGCAGCGCGACGACAGAGCGCGCATTCTAACCCAGAGCACTACCGACTACTCGATCACGCCCGATGCCGCCGTCCCTGATCACTCTGCTGGTGGTGCTTGCCGCTTATCTGCTGGGCTCCATCTCCTTCGCCCTGGTCGCCAGCCGACTTTTCGGCCTCGCCGATCCACGGACTTATGGCTCGAAGAATCCCGGCGCCACCAATGTGTTGCGGAGTGGCCACAAGGGTGCAGCGATATTCACCCTGTTTGGCGATGCGGCCAAGGGCTGGCTGGCGGTCTTCCTCGTCAGTCGCTACTCGTCAGAGTACGCCTTGGGTAGCTACGCGGTAGGATGGGTGGCCTTGGCCGTCTTTTTCGGCCATCTCTACCCGGTCTTTCTCCGCTTCAAGGGCGGCAAAGGAGTGGCTACGGCCGCCGGCGTGCTGTTGGCAATCAACCCTTGGCTCGGCCTGGCCACCCTGGGTACATGGATACTCGTCGCCTTCACGCTACGTTATTCTTCGCTGGCGGCACTGGTCGCGGCAGCCGCAGCACCGGCCTACGCGCTCCTGATATGGGGGGGTGACAGCCGGGTACTGGTCGTCGGCATCATCGCCATGGCGCTGGTCGGCAAGCACTGGCAGAACCTGCAACGCCTGATGGCCGGCAGCGAGCCGAAAATCGGTGCCGGGAAATCCCGCTGACCGCATTACGACGAACAGGAACCCCTGGCTGCTCCAAACCGGTCTTCCGCCAGTAGAACAGCTTGCCGCCGGCAGCAGGCGCTGCCTCAGGATGTGGTCAGCGGCCAGCGCGGCCGCACGGCGAAGGCGCCGGCCGGCTTGCCGCACGCCCCACCAGCCTGGAAACGCAAGGCCCCCGCCAAGGCGATCATCGCACCGTTGTCGGTGCAGAATTCGAACTCGGGGTAAAAAACGGCGATTCTGGCTCTGGCAGCCTGGGCATCGAGCTGCCGCCGCAGTTCGCGGTTGGCACCGACGCCACCGGCGACGACCAGTTGTTTCAGACCGCTGACTTTCACCGCACGCAGAGCCTTGCTGACCAGCACGTCGACAATCGCATCCTGGAATCCGCGCGCAATGTCCGCCCGCTGCTGATCGCTGAGCGTGACCAGTTCGCGCACCCTGGTCAGCACAGCCGTCTTCAGACCACTGAAGCTGAAATCGAGATTCCCGGATTGCAGCATCGGGCGCGGCAGTTTGACCTGCCCTGGCCGACCACGGTCGGCCAGGGCAGCCAGCGCCGGGCCACCCGGATAGCCGAGACCGAGCAGTTTGGCCGTCTTGTCGAAAGCCTCGCCGGCCGCGTCATCGAGCGTTTCGCCCATCAACTCGTATTCGCCGATACCGCTCACGCGCATCAGTTGACTATGGCCACCCGAAACGAGCAGTGCGACGAAAGGGAACGATGGCGGCTGGCTTGACAGCAAAGGTGACAGCAGGTGACCTTCCAGGTGATGCACCGGGATGGTCGGCACGCCGAGGGCCATGGCCAGCGCTTCGGCAAAAGCCGCCCCAACCAGCAAGGCGCCAGCCAGGCCAGGTCCCTGCGTGTAAGCCACGGCGTCAAGCTCGGCCAGCGAACGTCCGCTATCGGCCAGCACCTTGCGCAGCAGCGGCACGACGCGACGGATGTGATCCCGCGATGCGAGTTCCGGCACCACCCCGCCGTAGTCAGCATGCATGCTGACTTGTGAATGCAATGCGTGCGCCAGCAGGACGCCGCCAGCATCACTGCTGTACAGCGCCATACCCGTTTCGTCGCAGGAGGATTCGATCCCAAGAACCAGCATCGGCGTCATTCTACCCTAGCCGGCGCAGGCCCCAGGCCCGCGCGCGCGAATACACCGCGGCACGCGTCGTGCCTGCAGGCGGCATATCCACCGCGGGGTGCCGGAACGGCCCACAAGCTGCTATCGTTTCGCCGTCGACATCAGACTGAAAGAGCCGAATGGTCAAACCCGCCCCCAAACCTGCAGCCACGCACCGGGTGCGCGGCGTTTGCCCACACGATTGCCCCGACACCTGCGCTCTCGAAGTAACCGTCAGCGATGGTCGCGTGCTCAAGGTCGCCGGCGCGGCCGATCATGCCCCGACGGCAGGGGTGCTGTGCACCAAGGTCGCCTTCTACCCCGAGCGCATTTATCATCCCGACCGCCTGCTGCACCCGTTGCGCCGGGTCGGCCCCAAGGGTCCCGGCGCAAGATTCGAGCGCATCTCCTGGGAAGAGGCACTGACCTCCATTGCCGAGCGCTTGCGCCGCATCGCCGCTGAAAGTGGCGCCGAGTCGATCGTTCCGTACAGCTACGCCGGCAACTCCGGTCTGCTGGGTTATGGGTCGATGGACCGCCGCTTCTTTCACCGTCTCGGCGCGGCACAGCTCGACCGGACGATCTGTGCCAGCGCGGGTGCAATGGGCTATCGGGCGACGATCGGCGCGAGCATCGGCTTCGACCCGGAAAATGTCGTCGATGCGCGGCTGATCCTCCTCTGGGGCACCAACAGCATCGTCTCCAACCTCCATTTCTGGCGCCTGGTTCAGGAAGCGAAAAGACGCGGCGCACGCCTGATCGCCATCGACCCCTGCCGCACGGCAAGCGTCGACAAGTGTGACCAGCACATCGCCCTGCTGCCGGGAACCGACAGCGCCCTGGCCCTCGGCCTGATGCACGTGCTGATCCGCGACGACCTCCTCGATCACGACTACATCGTGCACCACACGCTCGGTTTCGAGGCCCTCCGGGAACGGGCGCTGGCGTACCCGCCGGAGCGCGTGGCGGCAATCTGCGGCCTGCACACGGCGGAAATCGAAAACCTTGCGCACGCCTACGGTACGACCCGCCCGACGGCGATTCGCACCAACTACGGCATCAACCGTACTGCCGGCGGCGGCATGGCACTGCGAACGGTGTCCTGCCTGCCGGCACTCACCGGCGCCTGGCGAGATCCGGCAGGCGGCGTGCTGCTCTCCACCTCGGGCAACTACCCGGTCAATGAAGCGGCCCTGGAGCGGCCGGACCTGATGCCGAAACCGGCACCGCGAACGATCAACATGAGCCGCATCGGCCACGATCTGCTGCATGCGCAGCCGCCGATCAAAGCGCTGTTCGTGTACAACAGCAACCCGGTCGCGGTCGCCCCGCAAGCGGGAGAAGTGGTGCGCGGTATTGCCCGCGACGACCTGTTCACCGTCGTCCACGATCTGTTTCAGACCGACACCGCGGACTATGCCGACCTCCTGCTGCCGGCCACGAGCCACATGGAACAACTCGACATCCACAAGTCCTACGGCCATCTGCACCTGCAGGTCAACCAACCGGCAATCGCACCGCTTGGCGAGGCGCTGCCCAATACCGAACTGTTTCGTCGTCTGGCGCGGCGGATGGGTTTCAGCGAGGCGTGTTTTACCGACAGCGACGACGACCTTTGTCGCCAGGCCTTCGACTGGGACGATCCGCGGCTCGCCGGATTGTCCTGGGAAAAACTCAAGGCCGACGGCCACGCCCGCCTGAACCTGCCGCGTGGTGCCGCGCCGTTTGCGCAGGGTGGCTTCCCAACGCCTTCCGGCAAATGTGAATTCAACAGCGACATGCTTGCCCGTGCCGGGCTGGACCCCTTGCCCGATTTCATCGCGCCTCGCGAGTGGCGGCAGAGTGCGCTCGCCGCCAGATTCCCGCTGGCCCTGATCACGCCGCCGGCACGCAACTTCCTGAACACCAGCTTCGCCAATTCGCCGCGTTTCCTGGCCCAGGAAAAATCGCCCAGCGTGCTCATCCATCCGGTGGACGCGGCGACACGCGGGATCACCGATGATCACACGGTGCGCATCTTCAACGAGCGCGGCGAATTCCACGCCCGCGCCGTCATCAGCGACCGCGTGCGACCGGGCGTGGTCATGGCTACCTCGATCTGGTGGCGCAAGCTTTCGCCAGACGGACGCAACTGCAACGAGGTAACCAGCCAGGAGTTGACCGACATGGGAGGTGGTGCAACCTTCTACGACTGCCTGGTCGAGATCGCCAGCAGGGACGAGGGGCCGGGTGTGGTGGCGACGTCACCGGCATGAAATCACCGATTGACGACCGTGCACGGCCTGCAGACTCTCATCAAGCGGCGTGGCAATACCGGTCCTCGTCCGGCAACAGGCGCGGATGGGGTAGATTAAGGGCAGTCCGTGCGCCGTGGTCGGCGCTCAACATTCAATATCGGAGGGGATGAATGCGCGTTTATCAGATTCAGGACGACTGGGGCATGGCCAACCTCAAGATCGCCGAACGCCCGCAACCGCAGCCGCAGGCGGGGCAGGTGCTGCTGCGGATGCGCGCCTCGTCGCTGAACTACCGCGACCTGGTCGTTCCCGAGCGGGGCTATGGCAGCTTCACTGGAACACTGCCCCTGATTCCTCTATCAGACGGCGTCGGCGAGGTCGTCGAGGTCGGCTCGGGCGTCACCCGCGTGGCCGTCGGCGACCGTGTCTGCCCGACCTTCTTCCAGGGCTGGATCGCCGGCGACCCGGACCTTGCGCGCATGACGGGTTCGCTGGGCGGCCCGATCGACGGCACGATGGCAGAGTTCATGTGCCTCTCCGAGCAGGGCGTGGTGAAGGTGCCTGACTACCTCAGCGACAGCGAAGCCGCGACGCTGCCCTGCGCCGCGCTCACCGCCTGGAGCGCGGTCGCCACCCTGGGCGCGGTGAAGCCAGGCGAGCGGGTACTGGTGCAGGGATCTGGCGGGGTCGCACTGTTTGCATTGGCGTTTGCCAAGCTTGCCGGCGCCCAGGTCACCGTGATTTCCTCCAGCGACGAGAAGATCGAGCGCCTCAAGGCCCTGGGTGCGGATGCGACGATCAACTACCGGACGACACCTGAATGGTCGAAACCGGCGCGCGAAATCACCGGTGGCCGCGGTTTCGACCACATCGTCGAACTCGGCGGCGAGAAAACGCTGCCGCAGTCACTGCGCTGCATTCGCCCGGGCGGCACGCTGTCGATGATTGGCGTCCTCTCGGGCGCCTCGCTGTCTACGCCGCTCGGCCTGATCATCACCCGGCAGGTACGGCTGCAGGGCGTTACCGTCGGCCACCGCGACGGTTTCGAAGCGATGCTCCGGGCACTCGAACAACACCGTGTACCGATAATCGTCGACCGCGTCTTCGAGTTTGAAGCGCTGCCGGATGCCCTGGCGTATCTCAGGAGCGGCGCACAATTCGGCAAGATCTGTATCCGCCACTGAGCGGAGAACTCGACCATGCTCAGCGATCGGCAAGCTTCACCACGACCGCGGCCGGGGGGGCATCTCCCCGTGACGCGGCGGGAATCATCCGATAGGGATATTCCGGGTCGTTGCTTACCGACGGGATCGCCCACCAGAAGCGCAGTGGGTGAGTCATGTGCGGATGTTCTCCATAGAAGTTGCCGGGCGTCCCTGCGGCGAGTTTTTCGAGGGGAAGCATGGACCCGAACTCGCCTTTCTCGGCAAAAACGAGAGGGCGCCCATCCGCGGAGCGCGTGCTCACCTCGAGAGCGACCGTCCGCCGGTAGCCAGCCGACAGTTGCTGATAGGTCGGCTGCTTGTCGAGCAGTTGCTGTGGCGAGATGTCTGGCCAGACCGTCACGGACAAGGTAAGCGTCGCCGCCTTCCGGGAGGTGACCACGAAACTCTCGATCTCGCTGAAGGACAGCGTGACGGTCTCGCCGGAAGCTGACTTGCCAACCAGGGCGTACCCGACGCTGTCGTCCGCCCGCGGCTGCTCGACCCGCAGCGTGACACGCCTGAGGCGGAGCACGTCAGAGCCATCCCCGGAAGCCGTGTCGGAGGTCATCGAAAGCGTCTGGTACTGCGCGGCAAGGGCTTTCGCCTTCTCGATCTCCTGCACGTTCCTGGGTCCGGCGATCCTCCAGGGAGTCGCCGGATAGCCCTTGCCGCCGCCCACATCGGCCGGGACCGACCCCGGCGCGACGCAGAGGAGAATCGACACGCCCAGTGCGAGCGCGGCTTTACTGGAATTTCCCGCTTTCATGCTCCACCTCGATCAATTGTTGCCTCAACATCGACAACACGCGCTCGTAAGCCTGATTGACTTCGGCCAGGCTGCTATCCAGTCTTACGGCGACCTCGTTGGCATCGACCGCTTTGTCGGCTGACTTTTTCGCTCCGCTGAGGGGCCCGCTATCACCGAGAAGTTCGCCAACGCAGGCCTGCAACTGTTGCGCTGGCCGCATCAAGTCATTCCAGGCGGTGCGGATAGGCTGCTGGGCAGCGCCTGGAAAGTAGAACACCGTCGCCGCAAAGACCGCGTTCTGCTGCACTCGGCGTGCCTGCAGCGCACGCAGTTCCTTGCGCCACTGTTCCCGCTGCGGCCGATCGGCGGCGGCTACAGGCGTATCCAGGACCGCCAGACCGAGATCGTAGAGTTCCGCGCTCAAGGCCTGCACGGCGATGAACTGCTTCAGACTCTCGCGCATGCTGCCAAGCTGTCGCTCGAGATTGTTGTAGCGATTCTGCCGGTGCCACCGGATCTCCTCCTGCGTGAACTGGAAGGTCGGCACGAGCACGCCGCTGATCACTGCGCCAATCAGCAGCAGGCCAAACTTGCTGTCCAGCCATGTCCGGATACCCGTTCCGCTCGGGACACTCGGTTCGCTTTGCTGACGCGTTAACTGCTCGCGGACCGCGCGTTCGATTTCCAGCCTGGCCAGGACCTCGTCCCTGATGTGTTCGCTGTCCACTCCGCTCCCTCGCGACAACCCGGCAAGCACTGCCCGGCCGAACGGGCTGTTGTGCCGGCAGCCAGGCAGTGGTGTCCAGAGCGAAAGCTCCCGTTGGCCACCACAGGGCCAGCATACGCTGTGGGCCACGGGACTGTCCACCACTGCCGATGGCAGTCCTTGCTCGCCAGGGGCCGCGGGCGCTGCCGCGGCACGTTGTGCCACGCTACCAGCAGGCGGCTGTGCGGAATAACCGGTCCCACGCATGGCCAAGGCAGCCGCAGGCCTGACGCCTGCACGACAACGGCTTGCGAGGACAAGGCACGATCACGACGTCGCCTCGCGCTCCAGCAGGGCGCGTTTTCGCTCAATCCCCCAGCGATAGCCTGACAGACTGCCATCGCTGCGCACGACGCGATGGCAGGGAATGGCCACCGCCAGGATATTGGCCGCACATGCGCCGGCCACGGCGCGGGCTGACGCGGGCGCACCGATGCGTTCGGCGAGCTCCGCATAACTTACCGTCGCACCAGCCGGAATTGTGCGCAACGCCTGCCATACCCTTTGCTGAAAAGCCGTACCGCGGACGTCAAGAGGCAAATCGAGCCCAAGTCGGGGCGTTTCGACCAGGCCAACGACGCTGGCCACGAGTCGCTCGAATTCGGCGTCTCCACCGATCAATTCGGCCGCGGGAAAGCGGTCCTGGAGTTCCTGGACCAGGGCGTCCGGGTCGTCTCCGATGAGGATCGCGCAAACGCCGCGCCGGCTCTGCGCGACGAGGATCGATCCCAGCCAGCATTCACCGACGGCAAAACGAATGGCCTGGTTGGCGCCGCCGCCACGGTATTCCGACGGCGTCATTCCCAGCAATTGATCCGACTGTTCGTAGAAGCGGCTGCTGGAATTGTAGCCAGCGCCATAAATCGCCTCGGTCACGGTCGCACTCTGCAGCAGCTCGCGGCGGATTCTTGCGGCTCGCTGCGTACTGGCATAGGCCTTCGGCGTCAGGCCGGTCACTGCCTTGAACAGACGGTGCAGGTGATAGGCGCTGAAACCCGCACGCGCCGCCAGTTCTCCCAGGGTCGGCACCTGTTCGGCGGTCTCGATGAAGCGGCACAAGGCAGCAATGCTTTCCGTATGGCGCGCTCCGGGCGAGCATTGATCGGGCTGACAACGCTTGCAGGGACGAAAACCCGCGCGCTCGGCGTCGACCGGCGTGACATGAAAGGCCACGTTCTCCGGTTTGGGCCGGCGCGACGAACAGCTGGGCCGGCAATACACGCGAGTCGTGGCCACCGAATAGACGAACGTCCCGTCGGCGGCCGGGTTGCGGGCGACGACGGCTGCCCAGCGAGGGTCACTCAGCGTTGCCAAAGCGCGTTGGTCGCCATCTCGTGCCATGTTGGTCATTGTCCTTCGCGTCGCCGCCGGATTGGTGATTACACTCTAGGCGTTTGCCTGGGTCTGGACACTCCGACTCTTGCTTTCCAATTTGACGTTGCCGACCGGCGCATCGCTCGGGAGGTGCGGGAAATCACGAACATTGCAAAGTGGTAGCGTTGGTGAACGTCAGGAAGCATCCCTTGAAACGATCGCCGTTTTCCAGGAAGCTGGCCGCGCGTCGACCACTGTAGCGGTAGCCGCGGCTGACCATTTCTCGACAAAACCCGGCACGGTTGCCTCGATCCGGATCGACGATGATCACCTCGGCGGCGGGCGCTGCGTGACGATCGATAAAGCCGGCAAGCTGGCTGGCCTGTTGTCGTTCGTACAGCACATCACTACCGATGATCAGGTTGAAGAGTCCAAGGCCAGGGTTGCTGCCCTCCCAGTTGCCGGTCTGGTATTCCAGCGGTCCGAGTCGGTTCAACAACAGGTTCTCCTTCAGGAAGACCCGGCTCAAAGGGTGATAGTCGCTGACTACCATATCACCGGCGCGGCTGTGGATCACCAGACTGGCGAGGGCGAGACCGGCGCCGATTTCCAGAACACGTTTCCCGCGCAGGTCAAAAGTCTGCATGGCCGCGGCGAGAATCCGTGCCGACGGCCACAACTGGCCAAACAACGGCCAACTGGCCGTTGAGATACCCGCGCGGGCTGCTTCACCGAGCGGATCGGAATACTGTCGAAGGTCGAGCAGCGATCGGATCAGGTACAGCGCACCGCCAACGGCGATGGTTTCGTGCTTGACCTGGTATGCGGGCATGCCGGTGGTCTCTTTATCGGGAGCGTCAGGAGAAGGTCCGCTAGGCGGAGAGCAGGTTCGACTGGTCCTCCTTGCTGGACCGCTTTTCGCGATACATTCGCTGATCGGCAACCGCCATCAGTTCTGTGGCGTCGCTCCCATCGTCGGGATAGACTGCCCATCCTATACTGGCACTGGTCTGCACCACGATGTTATCGAGCATGAAGGGTTCGGCAAGCACCGACAGCAATTTCTCGGCGACCTCGACCACATCGTCATCGTCATGAACGCTGGCGACGACGATCGCAAACTCGTCGCCGCCCATGCGCGCACAAAAATCTGCCGCACGCACGGCACCGAGCAGGCGAGCGGCGACCGCCCGCAGCAGGGAATCTCCACCCGCGTGTCCATGCTGGTCGTTGACCGGCTTGAAGTCGTTCAAGTCGACGACCAGCAGACCGAATCTGGTCTGGTCACGCGCGGCGATCTTCAGCGTGCGTGTCGCCGTCTCCTCGAAGTAGCGGCGATTGCCGAGGCCGGTCAATTCATCATGAAGCGCCATGTGACGCATGGCTTCGCGTGTGCGACGGTGCTCCTCGACCTCGTCCTTGAGGCGTTCATTGAGCACGATGGCGTCGATCGCGGTCAGCGACGCGCGGTGCGCCTTGGTCAGCACCACCGCCTGCCAAATGATCGAAACCATCAGCAGCAACAGATAGTAGCTGTCCCGAGAAGCCAGGTATTGCTGGAGAAAATGTCCGGTCAGTGGCAGCAGACTGACCGCGTTCAGGGTGAGGTAGTACGCCGGCACCATGGCGTAGCCCAGGGCACCGACGGTGACCAGTGTCGAGACAATGATGAATAGAAACGTGTCCGCCGCGGGAACAGCGCCCGGCAGCAAAAAACCCGAGAGGCCATAAAGCAGGGCGATTCCGGCACCCAGCCCGATGCGCACGTACGCCAGTCGGCGGCAGTTCTCAACCGTGATCCCGACGCGTGCAACGTAACGCTCGAACAGCAGCACGCCAGCCGATGCCAAGCCGATCGCCAGACCCCAGACCGCGAGCGTGCGCAAGGAAACACCGCCGCTGTGCAGAACGGTAGCGATCAGGAGTGCACCGATCATGACGCTCGCCATATTCCCGTTCGCATGTCCACAAAAGATGCGAATCCGGACAAGCTGTACCCGATCGACAATCGAAACCGCTTTTGTCGCAGCGTTCATTGACTGATCATCGGCAAACAAGAGGACCCATGCATTCGACCTGTCCTGTTCTGCGGCACTTCCGCAGTCCGGATTATGCCGAGTTTGCCAGTTGCCCGAAAGGCATGCCACAAACAGGACGTCAATACCTGTTCCGCGGGGCGGCAAGAGCGACGTGCCTGATTGCGCCTGCTTCACTCGACAGACGGCGACTCCCTGATCTCGCCGTGATGGAAATTTTCTGCCGCGCCGGCGCCACGGGCCGAAGGAATTCGCCGACAATGAACGCTGGTCCGTAGCGGCTCACCGCTGGTGCGGCGTCCCTTCAGCGGCCGGAGCCCCCTCATGAACGCCCTGCAAGCGATTGGCCACCAACGCCGCCGGCGTTTCCGCAGCGAAGATTGGCGCACCTGAACATGGACAGCAGCGACCGGCAGGTACTCAAGGCAGTACGAAACTGGGCGGCACAAGGCCACCGCCTGGCACTGGTGACCGTCGCCCGCACCTGGGGTTCTGCACCGCGCCCTGCCGGCGCCTGGATGGCCATCCGCGACGATGGACGGGTGCAGGGTTCGGTTTCGGGCGGTTGCATCGAAGACGACCTGATCAACCGCATGCTGGCCGGGCAGTTGGCCGGCACACTCCCTCTCACCCGGACTTACGGGGGCACCCAGGCCGAAGCCGCACGTTTCGGCCTGCCCTGCGCGGGCACTCTCGAACTCGTCATCGAACCACACCCAGAGGTACACCTGCTGGCGCAAATCGAGAAGGCCATCGCGCTGGGGCGGTCGACGATCCGTTCCCTGGACATCGCCAGCGGGCAGGTCAGCGTCGAAGACGCTGCCGGTACCGACACGATGAGTTGGGACGGCAAGAGACTACGCACCATGCATGGACCCGCCTGGCGCCTGCTGCTCATCGGCGCCGGCCAGATTTCGCGCTATCTTGCCGAAATGGCACAGGCAATGGATTACGCCGTCACCGTTTGTGATCCGCGGCAGGAATACCGCCAGGGATGGGATGTGCCCGGCGCCACGCTCGCCGACGGCATGCCCGATGATGTGGTGCTGGCGATGCAACCGGACCCGCAGATGGCCGTACTGGCACTCAGCCACGATCCGAAACTGGATGATCTCGCCTTGCTCGAAGCGCTCAAGTCGCCGGCGTTCTACGTCGGCGCGCTCGGGTCTCGCGCCAACAGCGCCAGACGCAGGGAACGGCTGCGGAAGTACTTCGACCTCGACACGCAGCAAGTCGATCGCCTCCACGGGCCTGTCGGGCTGCCAATCGGCAGCAGGACATCACCGGAAATCGCGATTTCGATCCTCGCCGAAATGACGGCAGCCAAGTACGGCCTGGCGACGCGGCGCGCTGCCGAAGTGGAGTGCCCGGCGCACCCACACCCTGCCGCGGACATCGACGCTGCCCATCCAGGAGCCTAATCGATGCCCGAGGCAGACGGAGAGATCGTCGGTGTTCTCCTGGCCGGAGGATACTCAAGACGATTCGGAGTCGACAAGCTTGTTCAGCCGCTTCCTGACGGGACAGCCATCGCCGTCGCCGCAGCAAGAACCCTGCTTGCGGTTTGCCCGCGTTCGATCAGTGTGCTGCGGCCCGAACAGACGACACTGCGCAACCTCCTGATCGATGTTGGCGTAGCGGTCCACGTCGACGCGGCACCGGCACGTGGGCTCGGAGACAGTCTCGCATCCGCCGTGCGGCTGACCCCGCGCGCCGCCGGCTGGCTGGTTGCCCTCGCCGACATGCCGTTCCTGGATGTACGCACCCTGCGGTCGGTACTCGAAGCACTGGAAAACGGCGCCGAGATCGCTGCGCCGCGGTATCGCGGGCGCCGTGGTCACCCGATGGGCTTTTCCCGGCGCTGGTTCGCCGAGCTTGCGGGCTTGCAGGGCGATCGCGGCGCCAGGCAGTTCATCGACGATCTCCAGCCATCGATCGTGCTGATCGAAGTCGATGATGCGGGCGTCCATCGGGATATCGACACGCCGGGTGACCTGCCGGCCAGTTAGCCGGCCAGTTCCCAGGGGCACCAGCAACGTTTTGCCGATCGCCAAAAGCGGTTATGCTTCCTGGCTTCGTTGTCGAGCCTTGGGCTCTGGAAAGGAGGAGCACATGTTTTATGTGACGTTTCACGGCGGCAGAGTGAGCAACGCGATCAACAATGTCCATGCCTACGACGTGATCAATGGCGAGCCAACCTGTGTCACGACTGCGGCGCTGCAGACGCCAGCCAAATCCCCACCGCTGAGCGAACTGCGCGACATCGTTTTCGGTCCGGGAGACAGACTGTATGTCATCAACGGCTACAAGGACGCCAGCCAGGTCCTCGTCTACAACGGGAAGCCCGATGCCGACCACACGCATGCCTACCTGGGAATCTATGCCGATGCCCGCGTCTCCGATGGCGTTGTACACCCCTTCGCGCTGGCCTTCGATGGCAGCGACCGGGCGTACGTGTCCAGCCAGGACAGCAATGTCGTCACCGCGCTGCAAGCGCCGGGAGGTGTCGTGAAGCGCGCTCGCACCCTGCCGCTTGCCAGCTTCCTGAAAGCTCAGAAGGGCAAACGCTTCCTCGATGGCACTTTCGTCGCGTCGTCCATCGGCGACCTGCCGGCATCACCACGGCGTGCACCTTCCAACCTCAGCCGGCCGGCGGGGCTGGACGTGCTCTTCGAAGCAGTTCCGTCAAAAAAGAAACCCAAGCGGCGCCGGGTCGCGCACTCGGTACGCGATGTCGTGGTCTGCGGCACCTCGCTGTACGTGGCCGACGAACCCGGCAACACAGTGAAGATCTACGATCTCCGGAACGGCAAGACGCAAGGGCAACTGCAAGGACAAATCGCCGACGCCCAGTTCCTGGGAGCCCCGGTGCACCTGTTGGCGCAAGGCGAACATCTTTACATCGGCAGCAGCGCCACCGATACCGTTCTTCGGTATCACCTTGGAACAGGCGAACTGCGAACGGTGCTCAGTGGCGTCAGGACGATCGCCGGCATGTGCTTCGACAATACCGGCAACTTCTACGTCGCCTCGCGCGAGGACCGGGCCATCTACCACTGTGGAACCGACTTCTCCGCGCCGCAGCCGTTCATCAGCGGCCTGGCAGACAACCCGGAGTTCCTGGTTTACGCCGCGTCATCCGCGTCAACGCTTACCTCAACCACCTGATTTGTCGAGAACTCCAGGGACGGGTTTGCTGACCGGCGGGAGAGATGCACCTTGACCTTGTGCCCTCTCGTCGATACCGGCACACCGCTTACTGCATCGCGCCAGGCATCAGAAGCTCCACATCCGTCAGATTTCTGAGTCCCAAAGGCAAGGCGAATTCAGCGCCCGGACTGACATCCTGGCCTTCGATGGAGGGCTTGCCCACCACGCCTCGCAACCAGGAGGCGCCGTTGGGCCGGAAGTCCAGGACTTCGACACCCGCAAACGCTCCGTGCCACAGCGGATAATTGCCCACCTGGATTCCGGACAAGCCGTAGTTGAACAGACCAACACCCGAAAACAGGTTGTTCAGCGTGTGCACCTGCGTCCCTGCCGGCAGACGCTGCCGCCACGCACGGATGAACCAGGCCGGCTGCATGCCTTCACTGATCAAGGTATTGTGCGACAACACCAGCCGATTCCTGGGCCAGGACTCGCCTTCCGCACCATAGGCAATGACCACCGGGTTGGCGGTGGTGCTGCTCTGCCCGATCACATTGCCGATCAGTATCGCCTCCCCACCGTTCGGCAAGTCAACCTCGTAGGAAGCTCGGCCCGCAGCACCATCGTAGATCAGGTTGTAGCGAAGATCGGTGCCGCGCGCCCGCGACTTGATCAGATGGCCAATATGCCCGGAATGGAAACGGCTCCCGGAGACCTTCAGCGAGGCAATCCGGCCAGCATAGAGCAGATGCGACAGGGGTTGCTCCTGTTTGACAGCCTCGGCAAAGAGGCTGCTTTCGATCACCAGTTCAGCCTTCTCGTCATTGCTGGTCAGGACACCCATCTGGTTGTCCAGAAAGGCACAATTCCTGATCAGCAACCTTCCGCCCTCGAAACGAATACCGGCACCATTGCCGTCCGCAACGCGGGCCCCTCTGAACTCGATGTTCTCGATCAGGAAGTCGCCGTTGCGTATGACCCAGATGGCCTTTCCTTCGGCACTCTTCCCATCCGCAGCCAGGACCGGGCGTCGCCCAATGCCACGGATCGTCAATTGCCGCTGCGACCACAGCGCGACATCGCCGTGCCACTCGCCCCCGGCAATCTCGACGATATCCCCATCCTTCGCCAACTGTGCGGCATCCGAGATGCGCGAGACATCCCCACCCACGCCGACGCGGATCACGCGCGCCCATGACGAGGGCGACAGCAGCGTCGAACAGACCAGAAGGGTTGTCAGCCAGGCGTGCCGCATCGCTACACAGCCTCGCGTGGCGATGGAGTTTGTCTGGTTGCCTGCAGCGTGGTCGGCGGTGGACCGAAGGCAACGAGAGAAATCGCGTACAAGACCAGCAGGTAGTAGATGAAGGCCAGCCTGGGTACGTCGGTCAGGCTGTCGAACATGCCCACGGCCAGAAATCCGATGATCGAGGCCGTCAAGTACGGGGACAACCGGTGCCCGCGAGCCTTGCCGAGGTTCAAGCGCCACAAGGCTCCCAGGGTCAACACCAGAAACACCGTCAAACCCAGTGCCCCTTGATCAAACAGGATGTTGACCAGCACATTTTTCGCATGCCACGGCAGGTGCTCGTGGTCACTGGTAAAGAACCAGCGCTGCATTTCCTGGCCGAAGTCACCGTTCGCCAGCAAGTTGTCGCTGCCGCCCGCAGTCAATACCAGATCGTCGACATCGGCAGCCCCGCCCTGATTCAGAATTCCCACGGAGAACATCTTCAAACGTGGGGCATACCACGGGCCGCCAGCCGAAGCCTTGCCCTCCAGGCGTAACTGGACAGGCTGCCAGGTGCCCTTGCTCGCCTTGATGGTCGCCGTTCCGATCGCGCAATCCGCCGAATAGAGAAGATGCTTGGCACAGACTTCGGCATGGATTCCCACATCCGCGCCGGCCCTCACCTTGAGTTTCAACTCGAATGGCCCCTGGGCAGCGAGGTCCAGTCGCTGCGAAACGCGAAAAATATCGCCGACGCTCATCGGATGGCGCGCACCCAGGAGATAAAGCCAGGTCTGCCCCCCTTCGCCGCGGACCTGATACGCCCCGGGTGATGCGCCGTTCGGGGCCGCAAAATAATAATTCGCCGGAAATCTCCCCAGGCCTTTGCCAAACACGACGTCCCCGGAAGTCTCCAGTAACGCCACCGCCTGCTTCCAGTGTGACAAGCGCCCATCAAGATCCTTGCCCGACGTCGAGAACCGGTCTCCCATGTAGGCCCCGCCAAAAAAAACCGCCACCGTTCCACTGACCACCAGGGCAATCGTCAGCAGACCGCCTTGCCATCGCCAATCGGCAGGCCACAGGGGCTGCCTGGCCAGCGCGCCGACGAGGACAACCAGGAACAGCATCGCCAGCGCCAGGCAGCTTCCCGGCAGAGCCTCGACGCCTCCCCAATGACCGGTAACGTTGGCGGCGGCAAGCGCGAGGCAGACAAAACCGCCCAGACAAATTGCCGGCCGGAAGCGTACGGCCATCACTTTCGGAGCATGCAGCAATCCGAACACGCTGAAAAACAGCAGCGCAAAGAGTACGTAGGGACCCTTGGGCAGGAAGTTGGAGAAAACCACCAGCAGCGCGCCCAACAGAAAGCCCACGGCGCTACCGGCAAGCAACCGACCCGGCGGAATGTTCCGCAACACCAGGGGCGTCGACAGCGCCACCACCACTACCCCGAATAACGCCAGCAGACCGCGATAACCGCCATAAGGAAAAACGAGACGCGCCATGGCGGCCAGACAGGCGATGGCAACCACCCAGCGAACGACGCCCCAATGGGGTGCCTGGTCACCCGCTTCTCCGAGCACTCCCTTGCTGCGCGTTTGCCACAGAAGCAATGGGATGGATACCAACAAAGCCAGATAGACACCGCGGGAAAAGGTTGTCAGCGACGCATACGCGGCCAGGCCGACCAAGGTCAGGGCGATCGCCGACTGCGGCGCACCCACGGCGTTGCGCAAGGCCCAGATGGCGAACGGAAAGGTCAGCAGCAACCAGCCATCGAGCGCGGCACCGCCGACGTGCATCTCCCAGAACAGCGCCGTCGAGCGGTAGTCGCTGGAGAAATTGAGCAGATCGGTGAACGCCAGGCGTTCCCACAGCGCCACCAGCGAAGCGGTAGCCAGCCCAAGAGCCATTCCCAGGGCCAGTTTGCGGGCCACCGCCGTTGCGGACTGGTCGTGCTGCGGTGCCATCAAAGGAACCATCAGCAACGCCAGAAAGAAACTCCGGGCAATGCGAACACTGTTCATCGGTCCGTCGTAACCCTGATACCAGCCGAAAACGAAGCCTCCCGCATCGGCAAATCCACGCGTCATCGCCAGCAGCAGCGATATCGACATCAGGCCGGCCAGAAACAAGCACGACCAGGATAGTCGCAGCGAACAAGCGCTCGTCCGGTAAGCGCATCTGGCATAACCCCCGACAGCCGCCGCCAGAATCAGGAGATCGACTTCCTCAAAGCTGATCCACCCGGTCCAGGGAGCAAGGCCCAGCAGCGGCAGCAGCGCCGGAACGATGACCAGCCACAGGCCTGGATTGACGAAGAACCATGCGGCGGCAAGGACGAATCCAAGCAGGGGAACGGGCTGCCATAGCGGATGATGCAGGGCAATGAACACCCCCAGTGCGGCCGCCGCGAGCAGCAGCAGGAGACTCAGGCCTCTGGTGAGTGGATTGAACGGCAAGGTTTTCAACAATAGCGGTCTTTCGTCTCTGCGTGGCGCGACCGGGAGCGGCAACCAGGAACATGGACGCCTCCGCCACCTCCGAAAAGTGTATCAGGCTTGAGAGTGAAATCTGACACAACAAGAGTCACCGCTTTAGCGTAGCATCCTGTCGGCCAACAAACTGCCCCCAACACACCTCATGATGAAAGATCGACTCTCTGGCCAGATTGACCTGGCTGGCCTCTTCGGCACCGGCGCTGCGCCGCTTTCCATCAAGACACTGGCGCTGCAGGGCGATGATGTCGCACGCGACGCAGAGGCCATCTGCGCGGTCATCGGCTCCCCCTCGTTCAGGGACGGAGGTGTCGCAGGCATTTCGCGACCCGGTGGTCTTGCCGCGGAAGTTCTGAAAGCCTGGCACCGCAGCGGTGTCGACGTCGCCTCGCAACTGCACGGCTCCTACGCCCTGGCCATTGTCGATACGGCGCGCCAGTGTGCCTTCCTGGCCACCGACCGCTTCGCCATCGAGACGCTGTGTTATCGGGCCGATGGCCAGATGCTCGCTTTCGCCGATCGCGCCGACCGCGTTCCGGGACACGGCGGTGAACTTGATCCACAGGCGATTTTCGACTATCTGTACTTCCACATGATTCCTGCGCCACGCACCATCTTCCGGCAGGTACGCCGGCTGCCGGCGGCGCATTCGCTGCTGGTCGACCGCAACGGTGCGCATGTGCAGCGCCACTGGCCACTGCAGTTCGACGAGCAACACCGTCAATCCTTTGCCCCGGCACGCGACGGCTTCCGCGACCTGATCCGCGAGAGCGTCGCCGAGCAGATCACGGGTCACCAACGCGTCGGCGCCTTCCTGTCGGGTGGCACCGACAGCTCGACGGTGGCCGGCATGCTCGGCCAGATCACCGGCAAACCAGCGCCCGTATACTCGATCGGCTTCGACGCCGAGGGTTATGACGAAATGGCGTACGCCCGCCTCGCCGCGACTCACTTCGGCTGCGAACACCACGAATATTACGTGACGCCGACGGACCTCCTGGACAGCATTCCGGCGGTCGCGCAGCATCACGATCAACCCTTCGGCAACTCTTCCGCCCTGCCGGCCTATTACTGCGCCAGGATCGCGCAGGCCGACGGCTGCACCAAGATGCTCGCCGGTGACGGTGGCGATGAACTGTTCGGGGGCAATTCGCGCTACGCGATGCAACGGCTCTTCGAGTTCTACCACCACCTGCCGCCAGGCCTGCGGCGAGCGATCGAACCGCTGTGCGAAGATGGCAGCCCCTTGCGCCGCATCCCCGGAATCAAGCAGGCCACCGGTTATGTACGGCACGCCCGCGTGCCGATGCCGGATCGCCTGCAGAGTTTCAACCTGATCATGCAACTCGATCCGGCCAGCGTGCTCAACCCGGACTTTCTGGCGCAGATCGACCTGAACGAGCCGTCAAGACACATGCAGGCCACCTGGGACGAGTGCCAGGCGCCGAGTCTGGTCAATCGAATGCTCGCTTACGACTGGCGTTACACACTCGCCGACAGTGACCTGCCGAAAGTACGCGGCGCCACGCAGATGGCCGGTATCGAAGTCGCTTATCCCCTGCTCTCCGACAGGCTGACCGATTTTTCGATGGCGCTGCCGCCCGACTGGAAACTGCGCCGCTTCAAGCTGCGCTGGTTCTTCAAGGAGGCGCTGCGCGGCTTCCTGCCCGACGCGATCCTCACCAAGAAGAAGAAGGGTTTCGGACTGCCGTTTGGCGTCTGGGCGACGCGCACCCCGGCATTGCGGGAACTCGCCGAGGATTCGCTGCGTACCCTCGCCGGACGGGGAATCGTACGCACCGACTTCACGACCAGGCTGATGGCCGAGTATCTGCCGGGACACCCGGGCTATTACGGAGAAATGGTGTGGATCCTGACCATGCTGGAGCAATGGCTGCGTCGGCACGATACGCAAGCAGCCCAGACTCGCGCCGCGAGGTGATGGGGCAAACGTTTGTCTCAGAAGAACTGCTTGGCGAAATTGGCAAGCGCCACGGCCAGAACACGCCAACATCCAGCTGACGTGAGTTCGGCCTTTCGCCGCGATGCCCGCCTTGGTCGCCGAAGGCCAGCAATGTCCGTTTTCGTCGAGATTCGGCTGGGCGACATCCGCCATGCGCGAGTTGGCCTCCAGGGCTTCAGACAGCACATCCCGGAGCGCCTCGGCTTCCGCCTTGGCTTGCGCTCAGGTACTCCGGCAGCGCGCAGGCGCTCTGCAAATTTGAGGTGTCGAAAGTCAGCGTGCTCATGGTGGCCAGCCTACCCCGCCTGACAGCCGCCAGGCTACGCAAGATCGCCGGCCACAGCACAAGCCAAAGCAGGGCAGCCGGTCGCGCGTCGCTGCTCATCGGCGATGCGGGCGTAAACAGACTGGATCGTTGTCCTGACGTCGGGGCCACCTGCTCGGCAAGCGGATAAGCCAGAGCCGCCGGCACGGTTTCCGCGCCGCGTTTCTTGATAGTGCAACTGCATGCGACAATGCCTGACCTCTGGTCGCCCGCTTCGCCTGCAACGCCAGCGACGATTTTGCGGGTAAGGCGGCAATGCCAACGGCATCGACCAGGAGAAACCAACAGGATGCACCAGATATGCTGCTCATGATCGATAACTACGACTCCTTCACCTACAATCTCGTGCAGTACTTCGGCGAGTTGGGGCAGGAGGTCAGGGTCTTTCGTAACGACGCCATCACCGTCGCCGAGATTGCTCGTCTCAAGCCGGCCTGGCTGGTAATCTCCCCCGGCCCCTGCGCACCGGTGCAGGCCGGGGTTTCCCTGGCGGCAATTCGCGAGTTTGCGGGCAAGATCCCGCTGTTCGGGGTGTGCCTCGGCCATCAGGCGATCGGCGAGGCCTTCGGGGGCCGCGTGGTGCATGCGCGCAAGTTGATGCACGGCAAGGTATCGCCGGTCCATCATAACCAGCACGGCGTGTTTCGTGGTCTGCCGAGTCCGCTGACCTGCACGCGTTATCATTCGCTGGCCGTCGAACGGGATTCCTTGCCGGACTGCCTGGAGATCACGGCCTGGACCGAAGACGGCGAGATCATGGGTTTGCGCCATCGCACGCTGGCCGTCGAGGGGGTTCAGTTTCACCCCGAGTCGATCCTCAGCGAGAGTGGCCACGACCTGTTGAAGAACTTCCTTGAGGAGCACGCCAAATGAAGCCCCAGGACGCCCTGGCACGGGTCATCGAACACCGCGAGATTTTTCACGATGAAATGATCTCCCTGATGCGTCAGATCATGGGCGGCGAAGTGACGCCGGTCATGATCGCAGCGATCATCGTCGGCCTGCGCGTGAAGAAGGAGACGATCGGCGAAATCTCGGCCGCCGCCCAGGTCATGCGCGAGTTGTCGACCAAGGTGCTGGTCGGCGACCGCACCCGCCTGGTAGACACTTGTGGCACGGGTGGCGACGGCGCGCAAACCTTCAACATCTCGACCGCTGCGATGTTCGTGGCCGCGGCGGCTGGCGCGCGCGTCGCCAAACATGGTGGCCGTTCGGTCTCTTCGCAGTCGGGCAGCGCCGACGTACTCGAAGCCCTCGGCGTGAATATCAACCTGACGCCGGCGCAGGTCGGGGCGAGCGTCGATGAAGTGGGCATCGGCTTCATGTTTGCCCCCAATCATCACAGCGCCATGAAGCATGCGGCACCGGTACGGCGCGAACTGGGCGTACGCACCCTGTTCAACATCCTCGGGCCGCTGACCAACCCGGCCAACGCGGCCAATCAGGTCCTCGGCGTCTTCCACCCCGATCTGGTCGGCATCCAGGTACGCGTGCTGCAAAGACTTGGCAGTTCGCACGCGCTCTCCGTCCATGGCCGAGAAGGTCTCGACGAAATCTCGATCTCCGGCGAAACGCTGGTCGGCGAACTGAAGGACGGCCGCGTCGAGGAATACGCGATCCACCCCGAGCAGTTCAACCTGCCGGTACACGACCCGCGCGTACTGCGGGTGGCCAACGTCGAGGAATCGAAAGCCATGTTGCTTGGCGCGCTCGAAAACACGGGCGGTGCCGCTCGCGACATCGTCGCGCTCAATGCCGGCGCCAGCATCTACGTGAGCGGTCTGGCCAACACCCTGGCCGATGGCGTAGACCAGGCGTTCGAGGCCATTGCCTCCGGCGCGGCACGCGCCCGGCTCGACGACCTGGTGGCCTTTACGCAGCGCTTTTCGGCTTGATCGGCGGCCTCGACAGGAAACCGCAGCATGGCACTGCCACAAACCGAAAAGCGCTTCGACGCTGCCGCTTACCTCGCCTGGGAGGAAGTCCAGGAAGCGCGCCACGAATACCTCACCGGCGAGGTATTCGCCATGGTCGGCGTGCGCCAGTCACACAATCTTGCGACGCTGAACCTCTACAGCTACCTGCGCCAGGCCCTCAAGGGCAGTCACTGCCGGATCTTCGTCGAGGCCGTCAAGGCACGCATTGAAGCCGCCGACTGTTTCTTCTATCCCGATGTAGTGGTCACTTGCGATGCGCGCGACCGCCAGACACCAGACTACGTCAGCCACCCGTTGCTGGTCGCCGAAGTCCTCTCCGAATCGACCGCAGCTTTCGATCGTGGCGCCAAGTTTGCCGCCTATCGCAAGCTTGAGAGCCTGCAGGAGTATGTTCTGGTCGACCTGGAGGCGCAGCGCATCGAGGTCTTCCGCCGCGACGCCACGAACCACTGGGTTCTCTACGATTATGGTCCGGGCGACAGCGTCGAGTTGGCCTCCCTGGCACTCCACCTGGCGGTTGACGAACTGCTCGAAGACACCCGTGAGACGCGCCAGGAAGCGGCGGCGCCGACTCTGCGATGAGCAGCGACATTCTCAACCGCATTCTCGCCGTCAAGCGTGCAGAGGTCGTTGCCGCCAGGGCCCGCGTGCCGCTTGTGGCGCTGCGCGCCGACGCGGAACGGCAGCCTGCGGCCCGCGATTTTCTCGGCGCGATTCGCGATCGCGTCGCCGCCGGGCGGCCGGCCGTGATCGCCGAGATCAAGAAAGCCAGCCCGTCGCGGGGGGTGCTGCGCGCCGACTTTCGCCCGGCCGAAATCGCCGGCAGTTATCAGCATCATGGCGCGGCGTGCCTGTCGGTGCTGACCGATCGTCAGTTTTTCCAGGGCGCGCCGGCGTACCTGCAGGCGGCCCGCAGCGCCTGCGATCTACCGGTGCTGCGCAAGGACTTCCTGGTGGACCCTTACCAGGTCCATGAGGCCCGCGCCATGGGTGCCGACGCCATACTGCTGATCGTCGCGGCACTCGATCTGCCAACGCTGCGCGACTTCGAGTCCATCGCCGACGCGCTCGGCATGGCGGTACTCGTCGAAGTCCATGATCGCCGCGAACTCGACCTCGCGCTGCAACTGCGAACCCCGCTGATCGGCATCAACAACCGCAACCTGCGCAGCTTCGAGGTCAGCCTGCAGACCACCCTCGAACTCCTGCCTTCCCTCCCCGCAGACCGCATCGTCGTCACCGAGAGCGGCATTCTCTGCGGCAGCGACGTGCAGTTGCTGCGCGACAACGGCGTCAACGCCTTTCTCGTCGGCGAGGCCTGCATGCGCGCCGTTGACCCCGGAATGGCCCTGGCCGAGTTGTTTTCCTGACCGTCCGCGGACGCGGGCAACCCGTGTTCGCTCGGTCGCAGGCAACTCCGCGACATCCCATCGACCCGCTCCTGCGCGCTATCCGCTCGCCGAGTGGCAGGCTTGGGGGACAAATTGCCACGCCTGTTGCAAAAACCCAACAGCGAGTGGCATACCGTCGGCGAAAGCGCTCAGGGAGCTTGCTCGACTCTCCGACGTTTGCCAGAATCTCTGCAACTTCTCGTTTCTTTTTCGAGAGGTCCAGTTTGATGAAGCCGCAGTCTGGCCTCATCGATCTCAAACCTAGAGGAGATTCACAATGCAAAAGAAACTCATCGCACTGGCAGTCGCCAGCCTGGCTTCGGGCGCTGCTTTTGCCCAGACCAACGTCACCATTTACGGTATCGTCGACGCCGGCTATGTTTATAGTTGGGGCGATCCCGGCCGTGTGGCTGGCACCAGATTCGACAACGCTGGTGCCAACATCAGGGGCACCAATACCTTCAGCGGCGTCCAGTCCGGCCTGCTGGCCGGCTCGCGGATCGGCTTCAAGGGCGAGGAAGCTCTGGGCAATGGCCTGAAGGCGATCTTCACCCTCGAATACGCGCTCGACATCGACGGCAACTTTGGTGTCGGCGCCAGCGCCAGCGGCCTTGCTGCCCGCCAGCAGTTCGTAGGTCTGTCCAGCGCCAAGCTGGGTACCGTCGCACTGGGTCGTCAGTATGCCCCGGGCTATGTCGCATCGGCTAATAATGACGCCTTCGGCGGCGCACTGTTCTCGCCCCAATCCTTTTTGACGAGCAATGCCGGCAATACCATCACCCCGAACAGCGGCGCCCGCTGGAATAACGCGATCACCTACACCAGCCCGAACTGGGGCGGTTTCACCGGCAAGGCGATTTACTCCTTCGGTGAAAACAACAACGGTGGCAGCTTCCTCAGCGGCACCGGCACCGGCGCGGGCGTGAGCACCACGGATAACAGCCGCTACGGTCTCGGATTCAACTTCGCCAACGGCCCCGTGAATGTCGACCTCGTTTACCAAGTGCGCCAGGACGTACAGACCGCAGTGACCGCACCCACCTTAGCTGCCCCGTTCCCGAACAACAGCACGCTGCCTGCCGCCACTTACAATGCCTCCAGTTTCCCGGATAACGAGAGGGCGTTCCTGGTACAAGGGAATGGCAAGGACATCAACGAGTGGTACATCGGTGGCAGCTTCGACCTGAAAATGGTCAAGCTGATGGCCAGTTACCAAGGGCAAAACGACAAGAATCCTGCCAACCTGGATAACCAGACCTGGAGTGTTGGCGCTGTAATCCCCGTCCTCTCGGCGAGCAATGTTCATCTGAGCTACGCCCAGCAAATGTGGGATCAAGGCTCGAATGTCTTAGGCCAAAACTCTTGAATGGCAACAGTGACGTGTTCGCGATCGGCTGGACGACCAAGCTGTCCAAGCGCACCACGCTGTACACCGGCTATGTCTGGGCCAATAACGACAGAAACAGTGTTGCCAATGGGCCAGTTGCGGGTCTCCCGGTTACTGCTGCCCGCGACGAACAGAACCAGACGTTCCTCGCCGGCATCAACCACTCCTTCTAATCTGACTTCGGTCATTTGGATCTTTCGACGGGCGCTTCGGCGCCCGTTTTTTTTGGATATTCTGCCAAGTTCGACGCTCCGCCTGGAACGGAAGGCAGCCGGTGGCCTCGGAATTCCCAAACGTATTTCTTGCACGATTCATTTTTTTCTTTATTTAGCAAAGGCTTACAGCACTTCAGCAGGTCAATGCCCGACGCAGTGATCGCCAATTGTTCCTCAGCAGCTGGTCTTGTATGTATCACAATTGCAACACTTTACCCATTATCGTCCAGCAACAAAGCCTGCGCAGCTTGCTCCCCCGCTTGAGGTCTGCCAGAATCAAGTCGTCGTCGCACATAAGCTCTCCACGAGTGGAACAGACTGAGCGACAAGAATTTCAAGCTTTATTTTGTTTTTGAACCCTCAGGAGATAGCAGACATGCAAAAGAAACTCATCGCTTTGGCGGTTGCCGGAATGGCTTCAGGCTTTGCCGCTGCCCAGACCAACGTCACCATCTATGGCGTTCTCGACGCCGGTTACCTGTATAGCTCCGGGAACCCTGGTCCGGGCATCAAGGGCACGAACACCTTCAGTGGTGTCGCCAACGGACTCACCGCCGGCAATCGCCTGGGATTCAAGGGTGAAGAGGCTCTGGGCAATGGGCTGAAAGCCGTATTCACTCTCGAGTACGGCCTTGAAATCGACCAGAACACGGGCATCGCCTATGCCCGTCAGCAGTTCGTCGGTCTGGCAAGCAACTACGGCACGCTTTCGCTCGGACGCCAATACGCCCCGGGCTTCGACGCCACCGCCAACAACGACGCACTCGATGCGACCGATCTGAGCATTCAATCGAGTCTAAGTTATCTTGCCGGCAACACGATCACCCCCAATGGCCCGGCACGTTTTAACAACTCCATTGCCTACACCAGCAACAATCTGTCCGGATTCACCCTCAAGGGAATCTACAGCTTTGGTGAGAGCAGACTCAACAACACCTACAACAACGACATCAACAGCACGCTTGACAACAGTGCCTACGGCCTTGGCGTGAACTATGCTAACGGCCCGGTCAATGTCGACGCACTCTATCAGTCGCGCATCTCGGCCGTTGCCGCCAATGCGGGCATCACCCCTCCGTACAAGCAGCCCGGCACCAGCAAGAGCATCAATGAATGGTACGTTGGCGGTAGCTGGGACTTCAAGGTGGTCAAGGCCTTCGCCAGCTACCAGGCCCTGGACAACAAGAACAACGTCGGTGCAGCCGCAGACGTTAGTCATACCGACTTGGCCAGTAATCTTGTCGTCTCCAACATCAAGTCCAACAACCTCTGGACGGTCGGCTTGACCGCCCCGATCGGTCGCGGCACTCTGGGCATCGGCTATGGCCGCCTGTCGCTGAACAACCGGAACATGCAGGATGGCGATAGCTGGGGCGCGGGCACGATGTACACCTATCCGCTCTCCAAGCGGACCGCCATTTACGCTGCCTACAGCTACTTCAGCAATGACAAATACGCCATCCCGGGTGGTGCCATCGCCGTCCCAGGGAATGGCGTGGGTGCATTGGGCGAAAGCAACTACGCACTTGGCGCAGGCCTTCGCCACAGCTTCTGATCAAACGTTCTGCTCACCAAGAAAACGGGCGCCCTGGCGCCCGTTTTCTTGTTCGTGACAACAGGCTATGCGCCCGTTGGCCACATCCTGCTTGCGTCCGGCACACGGACTCTGTAGAATTCCGCGCTTTCGACTTACTCACCAGTTTTTGACAGGGACAATCATTCATGGCCAATAGCGCACAAGCGCGCAAGCGTGCCCGCCAAGCCGTCAAGCAACGCGCCCACAACGCCAGCCTGCGCTCCAGCCTGCGCACCGCCGTCAAGCGCGTGCAGAAGGCCGTTGTGGCTGGCGACAAGGCAGCCGCACAGAGCATTTATCAGGAGTCGGTAGCGGTGATCGATCGCATCGCCGACAAGAAGATCATCCACAAGAACAAGGCCGCCCGCCACAAGAGCCGCCTCGCCGCACAGGTCAAGGGCCTCAGCGCCTAGCATTCTGGGATCGATCTTCGGCAGCAATTGGAAACGGCGCCAAGTGGCGCCGTTTCTATTTCCCGTCTCCGCGTCTCCTTTTCCCAAGCAGCCCCGCGCCGGGTAAGGAAGTACCACCTGTGGCGCAACCCTCAGCGCTCGGCCTGTGCGCCGGCTTTTTCCGATGCCCGAGCAATTGCCTTTACAAGGTATAATTTTGGGCTGGGCGTTGAATATTAGGTCGTGCTAATATTACTTGTGATGGGGAAGGTTATGGCTGCGGTGAAGATGGACATGGAACAGGCTCGCTTCAACATGATCGAGCAACAGATCCGCCCTTGGGAGGTGCTGGATCCGGAGGTACTGGATATCCTGGCAATGGTCAGGCGTGAAGTTTTTGTGCCTGAGGCGCTCAAGGCACTCGCTTTTGCCGACCTGGAACTGCCCATTGGCAACGGTCAGACGATGCTGTCGCCGAAGATCGAAGCGCGTGTTCTTCAGGAAGCGGGCGTCAGGAGCACCGATATCGTGCTCGAGGTCGGCAGCGGCAGCGGCTACATGGCCGCACTCCTGGCGTCAAAGGCCGAGTACGTACACACCGTCGAGATCGACCCGGTTCTCGCCGAAACCGCGCGGCGCAACCTGCGGCAGGCCGGGGTAAGCAACGTCAGCGTCGAAATCGGTGACGCGGCACTCGGGTGGTCGGGGCCGTCGCCCTATGACGTGATCGTCCTCTCGGGTTCCCTCCCGGAGCTTCCCGACGCCTTCCTGCAGCAACTCAAACCCGGCGGTCGCCTGATGGCTTTCATCGGTACGGCACCGATCATGCAGGCACGCTTGATCATCCGTAGCGATGACCAGGCGTTCAACTCGATCAACCTCTTTGAAACCGTGGTTCCGGCGTTGATCACCGGCAAACGCCAGAGATTCGTCTTCTGAGGACTGCCTCCCTCGATGCATCACCTCTCGGCAGTCGAACTGGCAGAGTGGCTGGCGGCAAGCGAACCGTCGCCGGGGATTACCACATCTCCGGATCGGCAAGAGCCGATGCTGCTGGATGTGCGCGAGCCCTGGGAGTACGCGTTGTGCCATATCGCCGGATCGCTTCTGATGCCGATGCGGACCTTGCCGACCCGACTCAACGAGCTTGACGCCGCCGCCGACATTGTCGTGATCTGCCACCACGGTGTGCGCAGCTTGCAGGTCGGAGCCTTCCTCGAACGCCAGGGCTTCAGCGCCATCTACAATCTCTCCGGGGGGGTCGATGCGTGGGCAGACGATGTTGAACCGGCCATGCACAAGTACTGAAAGCGAGTTAGCGTCATGCCCCTGAAACTCAGCGCCGGCAAATACAGTTTTGTGCTGGTGGCTCTGCTGTCGGCCATTCCGGCGTTTGCCGCCGATCTGGTACAGGTGTACCGTGAAGCTCTGGCCTACGACGCCCAGTACGCTGCGGCACGCGCGACCGCCGCCGCCGGGCGTGAGAAACAGCCGCAGGCTCTCGCCGGCCTGCTGCCGAACATTGGCGCGAGCGGCAACACCTTCGGGAACGACACCCGCTACGCGGTCACCAGCAACGACATCACGGGCTTCTCGGTCAAGAAGAACTACCAGAACAGGTACAACAGCAACAGCTACGGCGTCAACCTGACACAACCGCTTTTCCGCTGGCAGAACTTCGTGCAATACGATCAGTCCAGGCTGCTGGTGATGCAGACCGAGGCCAACTTCGCACAGGCGGGTCAGGACCTCATCCTGCGCGTGGCACAGGCTTATTTCGACGTCCTGTTCGCGATCGAAAACCTGCGTGCCGTTCAGGCCAACAAGACGGCCATCGCACAGCAACTGGCGCAGGCGCGGAAGAATTTCGAGGTCGGGACGGCGACGATCACCGACACTTACGAATCGCAATCGCGCTTCGACCTGGCCACCGCCCAGGAAATCGCCGCCGAGAACGACCTGGAAGTGAAGCGCTATGCGCTGCGCGTCCTCGTCGGCAAGGATCCCGGCGAACTGCATCGACTCAAGCCGCAAGCGATGATGGAACCCCCGCAACCCGCCAGCATGGACCCGTGGGTCGAAGCGGCCGAACGCGACAACTTCGTCGTTCAGGCGCAACTGGCAGCCGCCGAAGCCGCCGACAAGGCGGTCGACATCAACCGCGCCGGGCATTACCCGACGGTCGATGTGGTCGCCAACTACGGGCACAACAATGGCCCGGGCCAGCTTGGCGCCGGGTCGATCGATACGGTTACCGGCCAGGTCGGCCTGCAGATCAACATCCCCATTTTTCAGGGCGGGGCGGTCAACTCGAGAACGCGCGAAGCCATCGCCCGCCGTGACGCCGAACGGGCGGGGCTGGACAGCGCCAGGCGCAACTCGGCGCTCGGCGCGCGCCAGGCTTACCTCGGCGTGGTCAACGGTCTGGCCGGCGTCCGCGCGCTCGACGCGGCGCTGGTTTCGAGCCTCAGTTCCCTGGAGTCCAATCGACTCGGATACGAGGTCGGCGTACGCATCAACATCGATGTGCTCAACGCCGAAAACCAGGTGTACGTCACCCGGCGCGATCTGGCGAAAGCCCGCTTCGACACCTTGCTGGCGCAACTCAAGCTGAAGGCGGCTGTCGGCTCGCTCAGCGAGTCCGACCTGGAACGGGTCAACACCCTTTTCGAGGCTCCATAAGCCGCTGCACCAACGCCATCGTACGCACCGTGGCACCGCAGTGTGCCTGACTGAAACGCAGCGCGGCTGCACGCATGGCGCATAGTCGCGGTGGGTGCCCGATCAGTTCGCCGGCGGCAGTCGCCGCTTCTCCGACGTCTGCAACCTGCAGCGCAGCCCCACAGGCAATCGCATCGGCGCTGGCCTGCGCGAAATTGAAACTGTGCGGCCCAAGCAACACCGGGCAGCCACAGGCTGCCGCCTCGATCAGGTTCTGTCCGCCAAAAGGCAAGAGCGTACCGCCGATCAGCGCCAGGTCGGCGAGCGCATAATAGGCCACCATTTCACCCATGCTGTCGCCGAGCCAGACCTGCGTTGCGGGGGACGGCAAGGTCCCGGAGCTCCTTCGGCAGAGTCGCAGCCGACGCTCGTCGACGAGAGCGGCGACCGCGGCGAAACGTTGCGGATGGCGAGGTACCAGGAGCAGCAGCAAACCGGGAATGCGCAGCGCGGCAAACGCGTCGAGGATCAGTGCCTCCTCGCCTTCGCGGGTACTGGCCGCCAGCCACACCGGGCGGGCGCCAAGAGACTGCCGCCATGATTCCCCCTGGCGCAATTGTTCAGGTGCCGGCGAGACGTCGAACTTCAGGTTCCCGCAAACGCTGACGCGACGCGCTCCGAGCTGCTGCAAGCGTTCGCCGTCGGCCGCCGTTTGCGCAGCGACAGCGTTCAGGGAGGCCAGCGCCGGCCCGATCAGGCTCGGCAAGCGGGCGTAGCCACGCTGCGACCGAGCCGACAGGCGAGCGTTGATCAACGCCAACGGTAGATTGCGGTTTCCGGCAGCGGCGATCAGGTTTGGCCAGATCTCGGTTTCCATCAGCAGCCCGATCTGCGGACGAAAATGATCGAGGAAGCGGGCGCAGGCACCCGGCAGATCGTAGGGCAGGTACGCCTGCAGCACGCGCCCCGGGTACCGTCGCAGCAGCTCGCCGCCCGCCGTTCGACCGGTCGGGGTCATGTGCGTCAGCAACACGCCGTGCGCGGGGTAGTCGCGCAACAGCGCGGCGATCAGCGGCTCGGCAGCCCTCGTCTCACCCACCGAAACCGCGTGCAGCCAGAGCAGTGGCTGTGCTGCATGCGCACCATAAAAACCGTGCCGCTCGCCAAGCTGTTGCAGATACTCGGGCTGCCTGCGCGCCCGCCACAACAGCCGCAGCCAGACCAAAGGCATCGCCAGATAGAACAGCAGCGAATAGATCAGACGGCTCATGCGCGCAGGGCCTGCGCGGCTACCGTCAGGACCTCCTGCACCGACGGTGGGGTACCCGCACCTCCGAGATTACGCACGAAGCCGGTGCCGCAAACGCCGGTCAATGCCGGATCCGTCGCAATGTAGAGCGCGAGCACCGGCACGCGCAGGGCAGCGGCGAGGTGCGCCAGGCCGGTATCGACGCCGATCGCCAGGCTTGCGCGTGCGATCAGTGCCGCCACCTGCGGCAGGCGCAGGGGTGGCGCCACCACCGATCCGACCACCGCAGCAGCAAGGCGCTCGGCGCGCTGCCGTTCGAGCGCGTGACCAGAAGGCAGGACGGGCGTCAGTCCGCGCGCCAGGAGCGCCCGCCCGACCGCACCCAATGCCGTTCATCCCACAATTTGTCGTCGCGACTGGTCGCAGTCAGCAGCACCGCCACAGGCCCCGTGGGCAGCCAGGAGAACGCACTCACCGGCGCGGCGATCCCGTAATCCAGCGGCAGGTCGAGCGGGTAGTCGAAAACTGCGGCGGCCAGCCAGCGGTTGCGCTGTACGGCGTGCACATTGCGCGGAATCACGAAGGTGGCGTCGTAGAAACGCGCGGCGAGCGGTTCGCGCGCCGCTTCGGCGGCGTAACCACAACGCCGGCCTTGCGCCTGTCGGGCGATCAAGGCGCTTTTCAGCAAACCTTGCGTGTCGAGCACCACGTCGTAGCGCGTCTCGCCGATTCGCCGCCGGAAATCGCGCATTTCGCGCCAGGTGGCGAGTCCGCCAAGATTCTTGCGCCAGCGCCTGATGGCCACCGGAATGACCTGACCGACACCCGGATGCATTGACGGAACATCGGCAAAGGCCTCTTCGACACACCAGTCGATGCGGGCTTCCGGAAAGCTCCGGCGCAGGTCGCTGACCACCGGGAGGTTGTGAATTACGTCACCGAGCGAAGAGGTCTTGACCAGTAGGATGCGCATCGGTGAGCTGGCGGTGTGGGGGCGATCGGCGGGAGCCGAGAAGTGCGCATTATAGAAGATGCCAGCGCGCCTCAGGCCGGCTCGCAGCCCGACGAAGCGCTATAATGCCGCCTCCTGCAAACCCTGCGGCGACCCGGCCCCCTCTGGAGACACGCTCAATGAATTCCCCTGTCGTTCGCCCGGTAGTCCTGTGTGGCGGTTCCGGAACCCGTTTGTGGCCCCTTTCGCGAACGCACTATCCGAAGCAGTTCCTCCGCCTGGTCGACGAGTTTTCGCTGCTGCAGAACACCTTGCGTCGACTCGACGGACTCGCGGGGCTGGGCCGGACGATTGCCGTGGCCAACGAGAACCACCGCTTTCTGGTCGCCGAGCAGCTCCACGAGATCGGGCTGCAGGCCGATCTCCTGCTTGAACCGGCAGCGCGCAACACGGCGCCGGCAGTCGCCGCCGCCGCATTGCATGCGCTCGGAGAAGCCCCTGGACAAGACCCGCCCTTGCTGCTGGTACTTCCGTCGGACCATGTGATCGCCGAGGTGGCGGTTTTTCAAGCCGCGGTCAGGGCGGCGATTCCGCATGCCCTCGCCGGTGCTCTGGTCACCTTTGGCGTCGTCCCCGACCGCGCCGAAACCGGCTACGGCTATATTCGCCGCGGCGATCCGGTGCTCGGCGGCTACGCTCTCGACCGTTTCGTCGAGAAGCCCGACCCCGAAACCGCGCAGGCCTACCTGGATTCCGGTCAATACTTCTGGAACAGCGGCATGTTCCTGTTCCGTGCCGACACCTACCTTGAGGCCCTGCAGCGCTTTGCGCCGGGAATTCGCGAGTGCGTTGCCTCGGCCGTGGCTGACGCGCGTCGCGATCTCGACTTCCTGCGCCTCGATCAGACGGCCTTCGCGGCCAGCCCGGCAAACTCGATCGACTACGCGGTCATGGAAAAGACCGAGCACGGGGTAGTGATTCCGCTTGATGCCGGCTGGAACGACATCGGCGCCTGGGATGCGCTGGCAACGATCGGCCAGGCCGATGCCAACAACAACACACAACACGGCGATGTGCTCAGCATCGATACCCGCAACTGTGTGTTGCTGTCCGAAGGCCGTTTGCTCGCCACGGTTGGCGTCAGCGACCTGGTCGTGGTGGCGACACCGGACGCCGTGCTGGTGGCCAACAAGGCGAAAGCACAGGAGGTCAAGGCGCTGGTCGACGAATTGAAGCGCTCGTCCCGCGCCGAAACCGAATTCCGGCACATCGTACATCGCCCCTGGGGCAGCTACGAAGGAGTGGCGCACGGCCCGCGTTACCAGGTCAAACGCATCCTGGTCAAGCCAGGGGCCAGCCTGAGTCTGCAGAAACACCACCATCGCGCCGAACACTGGATCGTCGTCAAGGGTACGGCAATGATCGTCCGCGGCGACGACTCGCTGCTGCTGTCGGAGAACCAATCGACGTATATTCCCCTCGGCGTGGTGCATCGCCTGGAAAACCCGGGCAAGATCGACCTCGAAATCGTCGAGGTTCAGTCCGGCAGCTATCTGGGGGAAGACGACATCGTCCGCCTCGAAGACAGCTACGGCCGCTAGGCCCGAAGTTGCGCAACACGGTGAAGGGCCTGACGGCAAACCGATGCTTGATCCCACGCGCCACGCCCAAGACGATTTGAAAGGACCTCTCCATGATTCTGGTCACCGGCGGCGCGGGCTTTATCGGAGCAAATTTCGTTCTCGACTGGCTGGCACTGAGCGAAGAATCCCTGGTCAACCTCGACAAGCTGACCTATGCGGGCAACCGCGAGAACCTCGCCGCCCTGACTGATGACCCGCGGCACGTCTTCGTGCACGGCGACATCGGCGACAGCGCATTGACCAACCGCCTGCTCGCACAATACCAGCCGCGCGCGATCATCAATTTTGCCGCCGAATCGCACGTCGATCGCTCGATCCATGGCCCTGAAGACTTCATCCAGACCAATATCGTGGGCACCTTCCACCTGCTCGAAAGCATCCGCGGCTACTGGAGCAGCCTGCAAGGCGAGGCGAGAGACGGGTTCCGTTTTCTGCACGTCTCCACCGACGAGGTCTATGGCTCCCTGGCAAGGGAAGAACCCGCCTTCAGCGAAACCCACCGCTACGAGCCGAACAGCCCCTACTCGGCGAGCAAGGCCGCGAGCGACCATCTGGTACGTGCCTACCACCACACCTATGGCCTGCCGGTACTCACCACCAATTGCTCGAACAACTACGGCCCCTACCATTTCCCCGAAAAACTGATCCCGTTGATGATCGTCAATGCCCTGGCCGGCAAGCCTCTGCCGGTTTATGGCGACGGCCAGCAGATTCGCGACTGGCTGTACGTGAAGGACCATTGCAGCGCGATCCGACGGGTGCTGGAAGCCGGCCGTCCCGGCGAGACCTACAACGTCGGGGGCTGGAACGAGAAGCCCAACCTCGACATCGTACGCACGGTGTGCACCCTGCTCGACGAACTTCGCCCGCGTGCCGACGGCAAACCCTACTGCGAACAGATCGCCTACGTCACCGACCGGCCCGGCCACGATCGGCGCTACGCCATCGACGCCCGCAAGATCGAGCGCGAATTGGGCTGGAAGCCCGCCGAGACCTTCGCCACCGGCATCCGCAAGACGGTGCAGTGGTACCTGGACAATCAGGCCTGGGTCGGCAATGTGCAGTCCGGCGCCTACCGCGATTGGGTCGAGAAGAACTACGGCGAACGCCAGGGGTGAACATCCTGCTCTTTGGCAAAGGCGGACAGGTCGGCTGGGAATTGCAGCGCAGCCTTGCACCCCTGGGCCGCATCGTCGCTCTCGATTGGCAGCCGGAGGGCAGGCTGTGCGGCGATTTCACCGACCTTGCCGGTCTCGCCGCCTGCGTGCGTGCGGTCGCTCCTGACGTGGTGGTCAACGCCGCCGCCCATACGGCCGTCGACCAGGCCGAGTCGGAACCCGAACGGGCAAGAACCATCAACGCCCTGGCTCCCGCTGTGCTGGCCGCAGAAGCCGCCCGGCTGAACGCCTGGCTGGTCCACTACTCGACCGACTATGTGTTTGACGGCAGCGGCGACACGGCATGGCGGGAAGGCGACGCTACCGGCCCGCTCGGGGTCTACGGGAGGACCAAGCTCGCAGGCGAGCAGGCCGTCGCCGGCCACGACCGGCATCTGATCTTTCGTACCAGTTGGGTCTTTGCCGCGCGTGGCAACAATTTTGCCCGGACGATGCTGCGTCTGGCGAACGAGCGCGAACAGATCAAGGTGGTCGCCGACCAGATCGGCGCCCCGACCGGGGCCGAACTGCTGGCGGACGTTACCGCGCATGCCATTCGCCGCGTCTGCCAGCAGCCTGATCTCGCCGGTCTCTACCATCTGGTGGCCGCCGGTGAAACCAGCTGGCATGGCTACGCCCGACACGTCATCGAGCGTGCCCGGCAGGCCGGACAGGCCATCCGGGTGGCCCCGGACGCCATCGTGGCGGTACCGAGCAGCGCCTACCCGGCACCTGCCCCGCGCCCCCTCAACTCGCGACTCGACACCCGCAAGCTGCAGACGGCCTTTGACCTGCGGCTGCCCGACTGGCAGGACGGCGTAGATCGCATGTTGGAGGAAATTCTCGGGCGATGAGGCAGGCGTCATCACCGCGGGAGTCTGAAGCCGCCCGGCCGGTTCGACCGGCATGGGAGCACCCGGCGAGCCCAGCGCAGGTGCCGGGCCACCGGTCCGGCGGTTATTGACAAGGAGTCCGAGTTGCACTGGTGGTTGGCATACATTGCGCTAGGCCTGTTTTCCGGTTTCTTCGCCGGCATGCTCGGCATCGGCGGCGGGCTGGTGATGGTCCCGACGCTGGCCCTGATGTTCGCTGCGCAGGCGGCGTTCCCCTCGACCGAGGTCCTGCATCTTGCGCTCGGCACGTCGATGGCGGCGATCCTGTTCACCTCGCTGGCCAGCCTCCGTGAACATCATCGGCACGGCGCCGTCCTGTGGCAGATCGTCGGCCAGATCACGCCGGGCATTCTCGCCGGAACCTTGCTCGGCACCCTGTTCGCCGCGCGCGTCCCGGCCAGGCCGCTGGCCTTGTTTTTCACCGTCTTCGTCTGCCTGGTGGCGGTACAGATGATCCTCAACCTGAAACCGAAACCGTCGCGCGAGTTACCCGGCGCCGTCGGCGTGTTTGCCGTCGGCACCGGCATCGGCGCGATTTCCTCGCTGGTGGCCATCGGCGGTGGCTCCCTCACCGTGCCCTTCCTGACCTGGTGCAATGTCCGCGTGCAACATGCCATCGGCACGTCAGCGGCGGTCGGATTTCCCCTCGCCCTGGGCGGCTCGCTCGGTTACATCTTCAACGGCTGGGAGCACACCGGCCTGCCGCCAGGGAGTCTAGGCTACGTCTACCTGCCGGCCCTGCTCTGGCTGGTGCCGTCGAGCATGCTGATCGCTCCCTTCGGGGCAAGACTGGCGCACCGACTGCCGGTCGCGACGTTGAAGCGCCTCTTTGCCGGGGTGCTGATTCTGCTGGCAGGAAAGATGCTGTGGAGTCTCTTCGGGTGAACCGCCGCGCGACATTCCTCGCGAACGGTGATCAGCGACCGCGAAAATCCGGCTTGCGCTTTTCGAGGAACGCCGACAGCCCTTCGCGATAGTCTTCGGTATCGAGAAAGGCAAACGAGGCGCGCAGTTCCTGCTCGCTGAGCGGAACATCGTGCTGCAGGCGCCGCACCCATTGCTTGTGCCAGGTGGCGACCAGCGGCGCCCCAGCGCAAATGCGCCGGGCACTCGCATAGGCCTCGGCAACCACTTCGACATCGGCGACGACACGGTTCACCAGGCCCTTGGCCAGGGCCTCGGCGGCGCCGAGAATGCGGCCCTCGAGCAGGATTTCGAACACCGTCGCCGCCCCGGCCAGACGCAACAGACCTTCCATCTCGCCGGGATACATCGAGAAGCCGAGTTTGTTGATCGGCGCTCCGAAGCGTGACGACTCGCCGCAGACGCGCAGATCACATTGCGCGGCGATTTCCAGGCCACCGCCGATGCACGCACCCTGCAGCAGGGCGATCGTCGGGTGGCGACAGTCGAACACCGCCTGCAAGGCAGCGCCAACCTGTGCGTGATACGCCAGCGCACGCTCCAGGGTATCGCGCCGATGCAGGAACTCCTCGATGTCGCCGCCGGCGGCAAACGCCTGCTCGCCATCGCCCCGCAGGACGACACAGCGCACCTGCCCGTCGCCCGAAACCTCGCGCAATACCTCGGCGAGCTTCTGCCACATCGCAAAATCGATGGCGTTGAGTTTGCCCGGATTGGACAGGGTGACGGTGGCGATGGCGTCCTCGCGGACACAAAGGATGCGCCCGCTCACGCCATCGCCTCCAGCTGCGGCTGACTTCTGGCCACCGCCTGCCGCCCCGCCAGAATGTGATCGTGCATCGTGGTCTGCGCGCGCGTTGCGTCGCCGGCCCGGATCGCCGCGAGAATCGCCGCGTGTTCCGCCAGCGACTGCTGCAGCCGACCTTCGATGCTCAAGGAAAACAGGCGCGTCAGCTTGAGCACCTTGCGCAGGTCCTGGATCGCCTGCCGCAACCAGCGGTTGCCGGACATTTCCTGGATGCGCAGGTGAAACTCCTGATTGGCCTCGAAGAACCGCTCGATCTGGTTGCTGCTGGCAAAGAACTCGAGTTGCCGATGAATCGCCTCAAGTTCGGCGATTTCCCCGGCTTGCGCCCGGTGCGTCGCTTCCAGCGCGCAGCGCCCTTCGAGCATGGCCATGACCGGGAAGATTTCGTCCAGATCCTGCTCCGAGATCTCGGTCACGAAACAGCCGCGGCGCGGCCGCAGCGTCACCAGGCCTTCGGCCGCCAGAACCTTGAGGGCTTCCCGCAAGGGCGTCCGGCTGATGCCATAATCGACCGTCAGCAGTTGTTCGTCAATCCGGATTCCCGGCGGCAACTCGTGCGCGAAGATTCGCTGCCGTAGTCGTTCAGCGACTTCCTGGTAGAGGGCAGTCTGGGCGATGCGACTCGGAGCCATCGATCTTTTTCGCTAAGAGGTTCAGGGTCTCTAAGGGACCTTGCTTTCATAATTATGGATACAGTATTATTCGCGGGGCGGGGTGTCAAGCGTTAAAATCACCGAAACGGCGACGCGGCACCCTTGGTCAGTAGGGCCCCTGCGTCGTCAGGCGGGAGTACCGCCTCAATCCACAGATTTCTTGAAAGGTTCCGTCATGTCCAACGCGAACAATGCTGCACCAAGTGATTCTGCAAGTCTTGATGCCTGGAAAAAGGCTGCCGCCAAGTCGGCGCCGGGCGGGAATGTCGAAGCACTGAACTGGGTCACCCCCGAAGGTATCGTCGTCAAACCCCTGTACACCCGGCAGGATCTCGACGGGCTGCAGTACACCGACACGCTGCCCGGCCTCCCGCCCTTCGTGCGCGGTCCACAGGCCACGATGTATGCCGTGCGTCCGTGGACCATTCGCCAGTACGCCGGCTTCTCCACGGCCGAGGCCTCGAATGCCTTCTATCGCAAGGCGCTGGCCGCCGGCGGTCAGGGCGTCTCGGTGGCCTTCGACCTGGCCACACACCGCGGCTACGACTCCGATCATCCGCGCGTCACCGGCGACGTCGGCAAGGCCGGCGTGGCGATCGATTCGGTCGAGGACATGAAGATTCTGTTCGACGGCATCCCGCTCGAAAAGATCTCGGTGTCGATGACCATGAACGGTGCCGTGCTGCCGATCCTGGCCGGCTACATCGTTGCTGCCGAAGAGCAGGGCGTGCCGCAGGAGAAACTCTCGGGGACCATCCAGAACGACATCCTCAAGGAGTTCATGGTCCGCAACACCTACATCTACCCGCCGAAACCGTCGATGCGGATCATCTCCGACATCATCGGCTACACCGCGCAGCACATGCCGAAGTTCAACTCGATCTCGATCTCCGGCTATCACATGCAGGAAGCCGGCGCGACGCAGGCGCTGGAACTGGCGTTCACCCTGGCCGATGGTCGCGACTACGTGAAGACGGCCATCGCTTCCGGTCTCGACGTCGACGGTTTTGCCGGCCGGCTCTCGTTCTTCTTTGCCATCGGCATGAACTTCTATCTCGAAGTGGCGAAGCTGCGCGCTGCCCGCCTGCTGTGGTGGAAGATCATGCAGGAATTCTCGCCGAAGAGCCCGAAGTCGATGATGCTGCGCACCCACTGCCAGACCTCCGGCTGGTCGCTGACCGAACAGGATCCCTACAACAACGTCGTGCGGACCACCATCGAGGCGATGGCTGCAGTCTTCGGCGGGACGCAGTCGCTGCATACCAATGCGCTCGATGAAGCCATCGCCCTGCCGACCGAGTTCTCGTCGCGCATCGCCCGCAACACGCAGCTGGTCATCCAGGAAGAGACGCACATCACCAACGTCATCGATCCCTGGGCCGGCTCGTACATGATGGAGAAGCTGACGCAGGACCTGGTGGACGAAGCCTGGAAGATCATCGAGGAAGTCGAGAGCATGGGCGGCATGACGCACGCCGTCGAATCCGGCTGGGCCAAGATGAAGATCGAGGGCTGCGCCGCCGACAAGCAGGCACGTATCGATTCCGGCAAGGACGTCATCGTCGGGGTCAACAAGTACAAGCTCGCCAAGGAAGACAGCCTCGACATTCGCGACATCGACAACAACGCCGTCCGCGACTCGCAGATCGCGCGCCTGAAGAGCGTCCGCGCCAATCGCGACACCGACCAGGTCAACGCGGCGCTGGCCGACCTGACGCGCTGCGCCGAAACCGGCGAAGGCAATCTGCTCGACCTCACGGTCAGGGCGATGCGCCTGCGCGCCTCGGTGGGCGAAGTCTCGGACGCGATGGAGAAGATCTTCGGTCGTTTCCGTGCCACGCAGCAAACGGTTTCGGGTGTCTATGGCGCGGTCGTCGAAGGCATCGCCAGCTGGGAAAACCTCAAGGCAGAAATCGTCAGGTTCAACGACGAGGAAGGCCGCCGGCCACGGATCATGATTGCCAAGCTCGGTCAGGACGGTCACGACCGCGGTGCCAAAGTGGTGGCTACCGCCTTTGCCGACCTCGGCTTCGACATCGACGTCGGGCCGCTCTTCCAGACCCCGGAAGAGGCCGCTCGCCTGGCCATCGAGAACGACGTGCATGCGGTCGGCGTATCCTCGCTGGCCGCCGGCCACAAGACGCTGTTGCCGGCGCTGGTGCAGGCGCTCAAGGATCAGGGTGCCGACGACATCATTGTCTTCGCCGGCGGGGTGATTCCGGCGCAGGACTATGACTTCCTGTTCGCGGCCGGCGCCAAGGCCATTTTCGGCCCCGGCACACGCATCGAGGACTCGGCCATGACCGTGCTGGCGGAAATCCGCAAGGCACGTTCGCAGGCAACGGCCTGAACGCGCCGCACTCACGGTAGCGCATGGATATGACCAGTGCCTCCGCCGGCAGCCTGGCGGCTGCCGACCAGCACCTCGTTGACGGCGTCCTGAGCGGTCGCCGCCGGGCGCTGGCCAAGACCATCACCCTCGTCGAGTCGACGCACAGCGACCACCAGCGGCGTGCGCGACAGGTGTTGACGGCATTGCTGCCGCACACCGGACGGACCATTCGGGTCGGTATCTCGGGCGCTCCCGGTGCCGGCAAATCGACCTTCATCGAGTCGCTCGGGATGTATCTGATCGACAGGGGAAAGCGCGTCGCCGTGCTGGCCGTGGACCCCTCGTCGTCGGTTTCCGGAGGTTCGATTCTCGGCGACAAGACGCGCATGGAGTTGCTGTGCCAGCGCGACGAGGCCTTCATCCGACCGAGCCCTTCGGCCGGCTCGCTGGGCGGGGTGGCCGACAAGACGCGTGAAGCGATGCTGGTCTGCGAAGCAGCCGGATTCGACGTGATCATCGTCGAGACGGTCGGTGTCGGGCAATCGGAAACGACGGTCGCCGGCATGGTCGACGTCTTCGTGTTGCTGCAGTTGCCGAACGCCGGCGACGACCTGCAGGCGATCAAGAAGGGGATCGTCGAAATTGCCGACCTGATCGTCTTCAACAAGGCCGACATTGACGAACGCGCCGCCGCTTTCGCCCGCGGCCAGATGAAAGCGGCGCTGACCATGCTGCGCAGTGCCAGCCCGAACTGGCGGCCGCCGGTACTCACCCTCAGCGCCCTGGCCAAGCGCGGTATCGCTGAATTCTGGGCCGAGATCGAACGCTACCAGAGCACCCTCACGGCCACCGGCGAATTCGACGAGAAGCGCCGTCGGCAAGCCGTGGACTGGATGTGGAACCTGATCGATTCCGGCCTGCGCCGCTATTTCCGTGCCCATCCGGCCGTGCGCTCGGCGCTGCCGGAACTGTCACGCGACGTCGCCGAAGGGCGCACCACGCCCGGTGCGGCAGCGTCGCGACTGCTGGCCTTTCTGAAGCACTGATTGCAGGGATCGGACCGAGATCCTCCGACCTGTTTGAGTAGTTCTGATTGACGCGAACGTTAGGGAGTAGAACTTATGCACGACATCATTCGCCAGCTTGCAGAAAAGCGCGCGGCGGCCTGTCTGGGTGGTGGCCAGAAGCGCATCGACAACCAGCACAGCAAGGGCAAACTGGCTGCCCGCGAGCGCATCGAACTGTTGCTCGACAGTGGCTCTTTCGAAGAGTGGGACATGTTCAAGGAGCACCGCTGCAACGACTTCGGCATGGCCGAGCAGTCGGTACCGGGCGACGGTGTGGTCATCGGCTGCGGCACCATCAACGGCCGGCTGATGTTCGTCTTCTCACAGGATTTCACGGTCTTCGGTGGCTCGCTGTCGGAGGCGCACGCCGAAAAGATCTGCAAGGTCATGGACCATGCGATCAAGGTCGGTGCCCCGGTGATCGGTCTCAACGACTCCGGCGGGGCGCGCATCCAGGAAGGTGTCGCGTCGCTCGCCGGTTACGCCGACGTCTTCCAGCGCAACGTTCTCGCCTCGGGTGTGGTGCCGCAGATTTCGCTGATCATGGGGCCCTGCGCCGGCGGCGCGGTCTATAGCCCGTCGATGACCGACTTCATCTTCATGGTCAAGGACTCGTCGTACATGTTCGTCACCGGCCCGGAAGTGGTCAAGACGGTGACCCACGAAGACGTGACCTCCGAGGAACTCGGCGGCGCGGTCACCCATACCACCAAGTCCGGCGTCGCCGACCTCGCTTTCGAGAACGACGTCGAAGCCTTGATGATGATTCGCCGCTTCATCAGCTTCCTGCCGTCGAACAACCGCGAAAAGCCGCCGCGCCTGCCGTCGCAGGATCCCGCCGACCGCCTCGACTTCTCGCTCGACACGCTGGTCCCGGACAACGCCAACAAGCCGTACAACATCAAGGAACTGATCATCAAGGTCGCCGACGATGGCGACTTCTTCGAACTGCAGCGCGAATACGCCAAGAACATCGTCATTGGCTTTGCGCGCATGGATGGTTCGACGGTGGGCATCGTCGCCAACCAGCCGCTGGTCCTGGCCGGCTGCCTGGACATCAAGAGTTCGATCAAGGCCGCCCGCTTCGTCCGCTACTGCGACGCCTTCAACATCCCGGTGGTGACCTTCGTCGACGTTCCCGGTTTCATGCCCGGGACCGCGCAGGAGTACGGCGGGATCATCAAGCATGGCGCCAAGCTGCTCTATGCCTACGCCGAGTGTACGGTACCGAAGATCACCGTGATCACCCGCAAGGCCTACGGCGGTGCCTACGACGTGATGGCTTCGAAGCATCTGCGCGGCGATGTGAACTTCGCCTGGCCGTCGGCCGAGATTGCGGTGATGGGTCCGAAAGGCGCGGTCGAGATCATCTTCCGCGAGGAAAAGAACGACCCGGCCAAGCTGGCGGCGCGCGAAGCCGAATACAAGGCCAAGTTTGCCAACCCCTTCGTGGCCGGTGCGCGCGGCTTCATCGACGACGTGATCATGCCCAACGAGACTCGCAAGCGCATCTGCCGCTCTCTCGCGATGTTGCGCAACAAGCAACTGGAAAACCCGTGGCGCAAGCACGGCAACATTCCGCTTTGATCCACGGGGAGAAATAAGAGATGTTCAAGAAAATTCTGATCGCCAACCGCGGCGAGATTGCCTGCCGGGTCATGAAGACCGCCAAAAAGATGGGCATCAAGACGGTCGCGGTCTATTCCGAAGCAGACAAGGATTCGATGCACGTGCTGACCGCCGACGAGGGAGTATGCATCGGCCCGGCGGCCTCCAAGGAATCGTATCTGGTGATCGACAAGATCATCGCCGCCTGCAAGCAGACCGGTGCCGAAGCGGTACATCCCGGCTACGGCTTCCTTTCCGAGAACGAGGAGTTCTCGCGCCGCCTCGAAGACGAAGGCATCATCTTCATCGGGCCGAAGCACTATTCGGTCGCGGCGATGGGCGACAAGATCGCTTCCAAGAAGCTGGCCATGGAAGCCCGGGTCAACACCATTCCCGGCTACAACGCCGAGATCACCGATTCCGCGCAGGCCGTGGAAATCGCCAAGGGGATCGGTTACCCGGTGATGATCAAGGCCTCGGCGGGTGGCGGCGGCAAGGGACTGCGCGTCGCCTTCAACGACAAGGAAGCCTTCGAGGGCTTCGAAGCCTGCCGCAACGAAGCGCGCAACAGCTTCGGCGACGATCGCGTGTTCATCGAGAAATTCGTCGAAGGCCCGCACCACATCGAGATCCAGGTCATCGCCGACTCCTTCGGCAATACCGTCTACCTGCTCGAACGCGAGTGTTCGATCCAGCGGCGGCACCAGAAAGTCCTCGAAGAAGCGCCCTCGCCGTTCATCGACGACAGCATCCGCAAGGCCATGGGTGAACAGGCGGTGGCGCTGGCCAAGGCGGTCAACTACCAGAGCGCGGGCACCGTCGAGTTTGTCGTCGGCTCGGACAAGTCGTTCTACTTCCTCGAAATGAACACCCGTCTGCAGGTCGAGCATCCGGTGACCGAAATGATCACCGGCGTCGACCTCGTCGAATTGATGATTCGCGTGGCCGCCGGCGAGAAGCTGCCGTTCACCCAGGACGACATCAAGCCCAGGGGCTGGGCGATCGAGTGCCGGATCAACGCCGAGGACCCGTTCCGCGGCTTCCTGCCGTCGATCGGCCGGCTGGTCAAGTACCGCCCGCCGGCGACCACCGACGGTGAAGTCCGCGTCGATACCGGCGTCTTCGAAGGCGGCGAAATCTCGATGTACTACGACTCGATGATCGCCAAGCTGATCTGCCACGGCAGCACCCGCGACCAGGCGATCAACCGCATGCGCGACGCGCTCAACGCTTTCGTGATTCGCGGCATCGACTCGAACATACCCTTCCAGGCGGCGCTGATGCAGAACGCGCGCTTCCTGTCGGGCACCTTCACCACCTCGTTCATCGCCGACGAATATCCCAGCGGCTTCGTCGCCGCCGATGTCGTGCACAGCGATCCCGGCCTGCTGGCCGCCGTCGCCGCTTTTGGTCGCCGTCGCTACATCGACCGTGCGGTCAAGGTCAGTGGCCAGATGCCGGGCCACGAGCGCAAGGTCGGCAGCGAGTGGGTGGTCCAGATCGAAGGCAAGGACTACCCGGTCGTCCTGCACCCGATTCCCGGCGGTTACTCGGTCAGCCACGGCACCGACCGTTACGACCTGGTTTCCGACTGGCGTTTCGGTGAACTCGTCTTCCACGGCACCTGCAACGGTGCGCCGCTGTGCATGCAACTCGAACGCATCGGCCTGCTCTATCGGGTGGTCCACTTCGGCAAGCAGGTCAAGGCCACGGTGATGACCGCCAACGCCGCGCGCATGCTGGCGCTGATGCCGAAGAAGGTGCCGCCGGATCTCTCCAGGTTCCTGCTGTCGCCGATGCCGGGCCTGCTGCGGGAAGTCTCGGTGGCGGAAGGCGAAGCCGTCGCCGCCGGCGAGAAACTGGCGGTGATCGAAGCGATGAAGATGGAAAACGTCCTCAAGGCCGAGCGCGACTGCAAGGTCAGGAAAGTCGTCGCCAAGGCCGGCGAAAGCCTGTCGGTCGATCAGGTGATCATCGAGTTCGAATAAGCCCGGGCCGGCAGATCCAGCGCTGCCCACGCAGCCCGCCACCCGGCGGGCTTTTTTATGCCTGGCACGGCGGGCCATCTCCCGCCCAAACGGCACTCAGACGGTTCGCCCGCCCAGCCTGACCGCTTCCTGACGCGCTCTTCGCGCCGCCTCTTCATCACTCGCTGCGTCGATGACCTGCATCACTTCGTCCAGATCGGCGGTTTTTTCCACCAGCGGGACGTGCCCTTCGAGTACGCTCTCCGGGTGCAGCGTGCCGGCCTCGTAGCGCAACCAGATTTCCCGGCCATAATTGCTCGACAGCAGGTCCGGCGCAAACTGGCCGAAGTAGGCCTTGAGGTTGTCGACGTCACGCTCAAGAATACGCCGGGCGTTGTTGTTGGCCGCCGCGTCCATCGCCTGCGGCAGGTCGATGATCACCGGCCCTTCGCTGTCCACCAGCACATTGTATTCGGACAGGTCGCCGTGCACGATGCCGGCGCAGAGCATGCGCACCACCTGGCGAATCAGGATCGCGTGAAACTGACGGGCAAGCGCTTCGCTGAGCACCACATCGTTGAGCCGCGGCGCCGGTTCGCCGGCGGCATCGGTCAACAGTTCCATCAGCAGCACGCCCGCGTGGAAGTTGTACGGCGTCGGCACCCGCACACCGGCCGCTGCAAGGCGATACAAGGCGTCGACCTCGGCGCTCTGCCAGGCGGACTCCTGCTCCTGCCGGCCGTAGCGCGAGCCCTTGGCCATCGCCCGCGCCTGCCGGCTGTTCTTGGTCCTGCGGCCTTCGGTGTAATCGACAGCCTGCCGGAAGCTGCGCTGCCGGGCCTCCTTGTAGACCTTGGCACAGCGCAACTCGTCGCCACACTGGACGACATAGACCATCGCCTCCTTGCCGCTCATGAGTTGGCGAAGCACCGCGTCGACCAGACCGTCGGTGACCAGAGGCAATAATCTGCTCGGGGTTTTCATGCTTGAAACGCCAGGTGTTCGCGGCCAGGGCCGGCGCGCAGCGCGTCCTGGGGACCGTTCTTGCGGGTGAGGGAACTTCCTGATGGCATGGACACATCCTGCTGGGGTTGGTGAGTGAGGCGAAACGGGGCGTGTCGCGCGGTGCGGAAGGACTGCGCTTCGGAGTTCGCGGCGACCGCCCAACGCGGCTGCCGTCGGTGCAACCGGGTCATGAACGCAGCCCCGGGAGCAAGGTAGCACGTCGGCCCGGAGGCAGTGCTGGTGATTATCTCTCGCCGGCGCCCCATGCGCTCTCTCCAGGCGAGGAATATAGCCGCATTGGCCCTGTCGATCCCAGGAAGGCAGCGTCCCTGAGGCATGGCGGCATCGCTGGCAAGCCTACCCGGACTCCTCGGCCAGATCGAAGTCGATGGTCTGATCGCCGTTTCAGCCCACCCTAGCGCATGTCCCTGGCGAGTTCCTCGAGCGCATCGGTGAACTCGAGCATCCACTCCAGGGCCTCGATCTGGTATCGGTTGACGATGTCCATGTCGAGTCCGCAGCCCGTTGCCAGCGTCTCGATCGACGTTTGCTCACCGTTCTCGCAGGCGAGCGCCAGTTCGTAATAAGGGGCGTAGCTGCCGCGGCGAAAGAGCAGCGCCTGGCTCACCTCCGGCGACAGGGCGAACTTCTCCAGCGCATAAGGCATGGGCATGCCGAAGAGCTTGTCGATCATCGACAGCACGCCGACGACGAAAAGCTGGCTGCACGCCTTCGCCGGCAGCCGCCCGGCGGCGGCCAGTTCCATGAAGCGACCGCGGACCAGTGCGGTTTCGCGCCAGGCGTATTCCATCGGGTGCCGGTCTTCGGCGCGCTGGCTGGAAAAGAGCAGCAGCGTCACCCAGCGGTAGAGTTCGTCGTAGCCAAGGTAGGCGATGCCCTGCTTGAGGTCGCTGATCGGCGTGCGCAGGCGCATCGCCGGCGAGTTGACGACGCGCAACAGGCGCAGGACCAGCGTCGGGTCGATCCAGGCCCTTTCCGCCAGCACGGCAGCGCTGGCCTGCGCGCGGATGGCGTTGAGCAATTCCATCGCCGCCGCCTTGTAGGGAGGCAGATCGATGTCTACCGGCGCCTCCTCGCTGCAGCGGATGAAATCGCCGTGGAAATGCGTGAAGCGGATTTGCCGGCACGCCTGGTACATCTCCATGAAAGCGATGTTCATCGCCAGCAACGGCTGTTGCTGGCGATGGGTGGCCAGCCGCCGCTGCACGTCGAGGAGTTCAGGCGGCGCCATCCGGCCGACGTCCACGGTGACATAATCCGCCAGCTGCCCGGCCTTTTCGTCGCCGTCGAGCAGTTCGTGGGCGCAGGCCAGCGCGAAGCCCATGGCGCGCAGGCGCTGCATGCCGTCGGCCAGCGTGCCCGGCGATCCGGGACGGCCTTCCTCGTGCCAGGCAATCTGCAACACGACGTTCTGCCGCGGCAGGCTGTGCAGCGCCGGATGTTCGATAATGCCGCTCCCCACCGGCAGGAATACCCGACGTTGCGCCAGCAGCGCTTCCAGCCTGGCCTGCGCGAACTGCCGCAACAGGACATCCTCGAACAGCTTGCGCGAGGGAACTTGCCACGGGCAGGCACGCAAGGCACGGTGCACGTCGACGCTCAGCTCGTGCGCGACCACACGTTGCCCGCGGTCGAGTATCGGCCGGTGGCACAGGTACGTCTGGCCGGCGTCCGCCGCCACGACCGCCGCCGGCCGCGCCTCGGCCGGCTTGTTCGCTGCCCTGGGGCGGAAAAGGGACAGCAGGGCTTTGAACATCGGTTTCCCCTTGTTGGTGCCTCGTGCTCGTCGCCGGTCGGGACGCATCCCTGCCGGCCGCTCGACCCGCGCGGCACGACCGACAACGGTGGGCTATTGCTGCTCGTCCACCTGCTGGGCGAGGAGGCGCTGCATCAGCGCGAAAAAGCGGTCGTAGAAGGGCCCGGCGGGAATCGTTTCGCTGGCCACCTTGACCAGCGAATCCTCGCTCGGCGTCAGCGGGATCGACACCGAGCCGAGCGCACTGACGCCGACGCTGGCCGAATTCGAACTCTTCTTGAGCGCGTAGCGGTCCTGGATGGCGCTGACATAGGCCGTGGCCAGCTTGCCCTGGCTGCCCTCCGGGGCGCAGACGACGTTGAACGCGATCTGGACATGCACCTCGTTGTCGGGCTGAAAATGCTTGCTGGCGGCAATGGCGTCGGGCCTGACCGTGGTCAGCAGGTAGCCCTGGCTGAGCAGCGCGCGCCGCGCGGCCTCGCAGGTCGCATCGACGCCGGCGTCGAACAGGCGCGAGAAGGTTTCACCGGCTTCGAAGCGTTCGTTCTGGTAGACCGCGACCCTGCTGCCCGGCGTGCTGCCGCAGGCCGTCAGCAGACCGAGCAAGAGCGTGGCCAGCAGCGGGCGCGCACCGGGCGAAAGCCGGCGCCTGCACCGGCACCGGAGCGCGCCGATGCACGCCCTGCCCCGCCAGCTCTTCCGCTCCCGCATGCCGTCCGCCAGACCCGATGTCAATGCGCCTCGTCCCAGTTGGCGCCGACACCGACGTCGACCACCAGCGGCACGCGCAGGCGGGCCAGTTCGGTCATCAGGCGCGGCAATTCGCTGCGGACGCGCGCCAGTTCGTCGTCCGGGACTTCGAGCACGAGTTCGTCATGCACCTGCATCAGCAGGCGCGTCTGCAGGGACTCGGCGTCGAGCCAGCCCTGCACGACGATCATCGCCGACTTGATCAGGTCGGCCGCCGATCCCTGCATCGGCGCGTTGATCGCCGCCCGCTCGGCACCCTGGCGACGCGCGGCCTGGCTCGATCGAATCTCGGGAAGCCACAGGCGACGCCCGAAAACGGTTTCGACATGGCCCTGGGTCCTGGCCGTCTCGCGCGTTCTCGCCATGTAGCCGGCAACGCCGGGGTAGCGCGCGAAATAGCGCTCGATGTAGGCCTGCGCTGCGCCGCGTTCAAGGTCGAGCTGCCGCGCCAGGCCGAAAGCGCTCATGCCGTAGATCAGGCCGAAGTTGATGACCTTGGCGACGCGCCGTTGATCGGGGCCAACCTCTGCCGGCTGAACGCCGAAGATCTCCGCCGCCGTCGCCCGGTGCACGTCCTCGCCCTGCGCGAAGGCTTCGAGCAGGCGCGCGTCCTCGGAGAGGTGGGCCATGATGCGCAGCTCGATCTGCGAGTAGTCCGCCGAGACGATGCTGCTGCCCGGCGGGGCGATGAACGCCGCGCGAATGCGCCGCCCTTCGGCGGTGCGCACCGGAATGTTCTGCAGGTTGGGATCGCTCGACGCCAGCCGGCCGGTCACCGCCACGGCCTGCGCATAGCTGGTATGCACGCGGCCGGTGCCGGGGTTCACCATTTTCGGCAGCTTGTCGGTATAGGTCCCCTTGAGCTTGGAAAGCTGCCGGGATTCGAGCAGGATCTTCGGCAGCGGATAGTCGAGCGCGAGTTCGGAGAGCACTTCCTCGTCGGTCGAGGGCGTCCCCGAGGGGGTCTTCTTTTTCACCGGCATGCCGAGCTTGTCGAACAGGATCTCGGCCAGTTGCTTCGGCGAGTTCACGTTGAACGGCTGCCCGGCCGCCGCGTGTGCGCGTGCTTCGAGTTCGAGCAGGCGCTTGCCGATTTCGTGGCTCTGCTGCGTCAGCAACTGCGCATCGATCAGCACACCGGTCCGTTCCATGCGAAAAAGGATGTCGCGCACGGGGATTTCGATGTCCTCGTAGATACGGCTGAGACCGGCATCGGCGGCGATCTGCGGATAAAGCCGCTGCTGCAGGCGCAGACAGAGATCGGCGTCTTCGGCGGCGTACTCGGACGCCTGCTCGATCGCCACCTGGTCGAAGCCGATCTGGCCGGCACCCTTGCCGCACAGCGCCTCGTAGGGAATCGTCGCCAGCCCGAGATGGCGGGTCGCGAGTTGTCCCAGGTCATGTCCGCGCACGCCGTCCTTGCCGGATTCGAGGACATACGATTGCAGCAGGGTGTCGTGCCGCACGCCGGCCAGATGAATGCCGTGATTGGCCAGCACATGCTGGTCGTACTTCAGGTTCTGGCCGATCTTGGCGTGCGCTGCCGATTCCAGCCACGGCTGCAGCAGCGCCAGCACTTCGTCACGCGGCAGTTGCGGCGGTACGCCCGGATAGTCGTGGGCAAGCGGCAGGTAGGCCGCCTCACCCGGCGCGACCGCCAGCGACACGCCGACGATGCGCGCGGCGAAGGGGTCAAGGCTGGTGGTCTCGGTATCGAGCGCGGTCAGTGGACAGCGGCCGATCTTCTCCAGCCAGCGGTCGAGCGCCGGTCGGTCAACGATCGTTGCGTAGGCCGCGCGGTGCGCGTCGTCGGCGAGCAGGTCGGCTTGATCGCTGGCCGCCTGGCCGGCCGTCGCTGCGGGCGGCGCAACGCCGCCCGCGTCGCCACCCTGCACTTCCTTGAGCCATGAACGCATCTCGTAGTGCGAGAAGATCTCGATCAGACGCTGACGGTCGCGCGGGCGCGGCCGCAGGTCGGCGGGCGCGTACGGCAGTTCGAGGTCGCGGCGGACGGTCACCAGGCGTCGCGCCAGCGGCAGGAAGTCGAGGGCGCGGCGCAGATTCTGCCCGACCACGCCACCGATGTCGGCGGCGGCGGCGATCACCCCGTCGAGAGAACCGTACTGCGCGAGCCACTTGACGGCCGTCTTGGCGCCGACCTTGTCGACGCCGGGAACGTTGTCGACGGCGTCGCCGATCAGCGCCAGGTAATCGACGATACGCTCCGCCGGCACGCCGAACTTGCCGAGCACGCCGGCTTCGTCGAGCACCTCGTTGCTCATCGTGTTGATCAGGCTGACGTGCGGGCCGACCAGTTGCGCGAGATCCTTGTCACCGGTCGACACCACCACCTGCACGCCCTGCGCCGCCGCCTGCGTCGTCAGCGTACCGATCACGTCGTCCGCCTCGACGCCGTCGCACATCAGCAGCGGCCAGCCGAGGGCCACGATGGCCGCGTGCAGGGGTTCGATCTGACGCACCATGTCCTCGGGCATCGGCGGGCGGTTCGCCTTGTACTGCGGGTACCAGTCGTCACGAAAGGTCCGTCCCTTGGCGTCGAAGACGCAGCCCTTGTAGTCGATTCCCGACGCCTGGTAATCGCTTTCCAGGCGCCGCAGCATGTTCAGCACGCCGTGGATCGCTCCGGTGGGCTCGTTCTGCGAGGTACGCAGGTCGGGCATGGCATGGAAGGCCCGGTAGAGGTAAGACGATCCGTCGACCAGCAGCAGGGTGGGCATAGGCGAGCAACACAGTTTTGACCGAGGGGAGGACCGTCCCTGCGGACCGCGACAGCGCAGGCCGATCGCGGCAGGTGGTTCGAGTCCCGGCGCCTATTATCGCAGAGTTCGCCAGGCCACCGCGTCGCCGTCGCGCCTTCGGGCAAGGGCAGTTCCTCAATCTGTACTACAATCAGCACTGACAGGTGAGATGCTCACTGCTCGACCAATCACCCGGGAAACTGCTCATGCGCCGCCTTCAAGCCCTCCGCTCCGCCCTCGTACTCCTGGCCCTCGCTGCCGCGCCTGCCATTGGCCAGAACCGGACGGATCTCCAGCCCTTGCCGGCGGTCCCGCCGCCACCGCCGGAGATGGCGCCCTTCGATGCGTCGCTGGAACCCGAGGTGACGATCAAGAAGCGCGAAGGGGATACCGTCGAGGAGCACCGCATCAACGGCAAGCTGTACCGGATCAAGGTCACCCCAGAACACGGCGTTCCCTACTACCTGACCGACCGACAGGGCGACGGCAACTTCACCCAGGAAACGATGGGAACGCCGGACGTCAGCGTGCCGACCTGGGTCATCGGTACTTTCTGAACCAACCCCTTGCGGAATCCCTCTCGCCTGCCGGCCGGCCGCGCCGGGTCGCCATGTCGGTATTCACCGAACTGAACGCCGCGCAGGCGAGCGCCTGGCTGGAGAACTATGCGCTGGGCAGCCTGGTGACGATCGCCGGGATAGCCGAAGGCGTGCAGAACTCGAACTTCTTTCTGGACACGACGCTGGGCCAGTACGTGTTGACGATTTTCGAACAGGAACCCGGCGCGCAGCTTCCCTTCCACATGCAACTGCTGGCGCACCTGTCCGCGCGGGGAATTCCCTGCCCGGCGCCGGTCGCCAACCGTCGTCAGGAATACCTCGGGCAGATCGCCGGCAAGCCCGCGGCGATCGTCAGCCGCCTGCCCGGATGTTCCCGGAGCGTCCCGGAGGTCGGCCACTGCGCGGCGATCGGCAACATGCTGGCGCGTCTGCACCTCGCCGCAGAGTCGTATCCCGAACCCCTCGCGCATCAGCGCCATACCGCCTGGTGCGCGCAGGTCGCCGCGCAGCTCGAACCCTGCCTCGAAGACGACGACGCCCGCCTGCTGCGCAACGAGTTCCGCCATCAGCAACGCTACCGGCCGGCGGACCTGCCACGCGGCGTCATCCACGCCGATCTGTTTCGCGACAACGTCCTGTTCCTGGGCGATCAAGTCAGCGGCCTGCTCGACTTCTATTTTGCCGGCGTGGACGATCTGCTGTTCGATCTGGCGGTCACGGTCAACGACTGGTGCACCACCGCCGACGGAGGACTTGACGCGCAGCGCAGCGCCGCGCTGCTGGCCGCCTACGATCACTGTCGCCCGCTCCTGGCCGCCGAGCGGCGCGCCTGGCCGACGATGCTGCGTGCGGCGGCACTGCGGTTCTGGATCTCCAGACTGCAGGACCACCATCTGCCGCGGCCCGGCAGCCTGGTCATCCGGCGCGACCCCGACGCCTACCGGGCCATCCTGCTGACCCACATCGCCAGCGACGCCAGCCAGGTGCGGCTTGCCACTTCCCGGCCCGGCGGCTGATCCGCCACCCTGCCCAGACACGAGCATACGCATGGAAAACTTCCCGATCCCCGCCCCCGGCTTCAACGGCGCCAGCCGCCGAACCGAGGTCGACAACGTTTTCAACTGGTTCCGGCAGGGCTGGGCGATCTTCATCGTCAATCCCGGCGCCTGGATAGCGATGATGGTGATCCTGATCGTCATCTACCTGGGCCTGGCGCTCGTCCCCTGGATCGGGCCACTCGCTTCGCATCTGCTGACCCCGGTCCTCGCGGCCGGGATGTTGCTCGCCTGCGAGAGGGCCGCCCGCCAGGAGGAGTTCGCCATCACCGACCTTTTCGCCGGTTTCCAGCACCACACCGGCAGCCTGGTGATGCTCGGCGTGCTGTACATGCTGGGCATGCTGGTCGTCTTCGTGCTGGCTTTCGTCTTCGTCGGCGGTGGCGTCGCCGGCGGCCTGCTGATCGGCAACCCGATCGGTGCCGGTGTCGCCCTCGGCGGGGTCTTCCTGGCCGGGCTGCTGTGGATGCTGCTGTCGCTGCCGATCGTCATGGCCATCTGGTTTGCGCCGGCGCTGGTGGTCTTCAACCGACTGCAGCCGGTCGATGCCCTCAAGGCGAGCTTCCATGCCTGCCTCAAGAACACCCTCGTGTTCCTGGTCTACGGCCTGATCAGCCTGGTGCTGTGCTTCTTCGCCGCGCTGCCGCTGGGTCTCGGGTTCCTGGTCCTCGGACCGGTGCTCGCCGGCTCGGTGTATGCTTCCTATCGTGACATCTTCATTGGCGCCTGAGCGACCCTACGACAAACCATGCAAGCACTGACTCTTCCCGCCGCACAAGGCTGGCGCTGGCTGACCGACGGCTTCCGGATCTTCCGCAAGAATCATCTGATGCTGACCTTCCTGGTGGTCAGCTACTGGGTGTTGATGGCCCTGGTGAATGTCATTCCAGTGATCGGCACGATCGCCACGACGCTGTGCATCCCCGCTTTCTCGGTGAGCCTGATGAATGCCTGCCGCAGCATCGAGCGCGGCACGCCACTGGGTCCACAACTGCTGTTTTCCGGCTTTGCCAGCAACCTGCGCGCGCTGCTCACCCTCGGAGCGATCTATCTGGCCGCGGTGGTGGCGATTCTTGGCCTCTCGGCGCTGGCCGACGACGGCGCCCTGATGGCGATGATGCTGGCCGGCCAGAAGCCGGATGCCGAAACCGTCAGCAGCGGCAGCCTGCTGCTGGCGACCGAGATCGCGCTGGTCCTGCTGTGCCCGCTGATCATGGCCTACTGGTACGCGCCGGTCCTTGCCGGGTGGCACGGCCTGTCGCCCGCCAAGGCGCTGTTCTTCAGTTTCGTCGCCTGCCTGCGCAATTGGCGCCCCTTCCTGGTGTACTCCCTGGCCATCGGCGTCGTGGCCACGCTGGTACCGGGCATCGTGCTCGGCGTTCTGGCGGCCCTGCTACCCAGCGGTGCCTCACTGGTGCTGGTGTTGATGATGGTGCTGCTGATCCTGGTGCTCGCCCCGACGCTGTTCGCCAGCTTCTACGTCAGTTATCGCGACGTCTTCGTCAGCGCGGACGACGATGCCTGAGCAACCCGGCGAACGACCGCTGGGAATCTTCGGCGGCACCTTCGACCCGGTTCACTTCGGTCACTTGCGCCTGGCCGAGGAAGCCGCCGACAGCCTCAATCTGGCCGGCATCCGCTGGATTCCGGCCGGCCAGCCGGCGCTGCGCGAGGTCCCGCGGGTGACCGCCGGGCAACGCCTGGAGATGGTGCGCCTGGCCACTGCCGGCAACCCGCGCTTCAGCGTCGATGCGGCAGAAGTCGAAGCGGCCCGGCCAAGCTACAGCGTACCGACGCTCGAACGCCTGCGCCAGGCCGACGCGTGCGGTCGGCAGCGCCCGCTGGTGCTGCTGCTCGGTGCCGACGCCTTCAACGGCCTGCCGAAATGGCACCGCTGGCAAGCGCTGTTCGATCTGGCGCACCTTGCCGTCGCCCATCGCCCCGGCTTCGCCATCGACGCCGGGCAGCTGCCCACGTCGCTGGCGCGCTGCTACCACGACCGTTTCTGCGCCAGTCCGGCGCTGCTGACCGAGTCGCCGGCGGGACGCATCGTCACCTTTGCGATGACGCAACTCGCCATCTCGGCGACACGGATTCGCGCCCTCCTGGCCAGTGGCGGCAGTGCGCGCTACCTGCTGCCCGACACGGTGCTCACCTATATTCGCCAGCATGGCCTTTACCCGGAGTACTGAAGCCACAATGAAGATTCCCCAACTGGAAAAGCTCGTCGTCGACGCCCTCGAAGACATCAAGGGCCACGACATCGAGGTGATCAACACCAGCCGCCTGACCTCGCTTTTCGACCGCATGGTCATCGCCTGCGGCGAATCGAACCGGCAGGTCAAGTCTCTGGCCCGCAACGTCCAGGACAAGGTGCGCGCCGCCGGTGCGCCGGTCCTCTCGTGCGAAGGCGAGGAGGTCGGCGAATGGATTCTGGTCGACCTCGGCGACATCATCGTGCATGTCATGCAGCCGGCGGTACGCAGTTATTACAATCTCGAAGAGTTGTGGGGCGGCAAGGGACCCGTGCGCGTGCGCCGGCTCCCCGCTGCGGCCCAGGATGCGACAGCGGGCCAGGGATGAAACTGGCCATTCTCGCCGTCGGTCACAAGCCGCCCGCCTGGGTGGCGCAGGGCTGCGCCGAGTACCAGAAGCGCATGCCGCGCGAACTGCCCCTGTCGATCGTCGAAGTCAAGCCGGAAATCCGCGGCTCGAAGAACCGCGAACAGTTGCTGGCCGCCGAGAAGGTGCGCCTCGTGGCCGCGCTGCAAGGCTATGCGCGCATGGTGGTGCTCGACGAGCGCGGCGCCGACCTGCCGACCCTGAAGCTGGCCGAGCGCCTCGAAGGCTGGATGCGCGCCGGCGGCGATACCGCGTTCGTCATCGGCGGTGCCGACGGCATCGACGCGGCCCTGAAGCTGCAGGCCGACGACGCGATTCGCCTCTCCAGCCTGACCCTGCCGCACGCCCTGGCGCGGCTGATCCTCTGCGAGCAGTTGTATCGCGCGATCAGCATCGTCCGCCAGCACCCTTACCATCGGGAGGGCTGATGCCGGTCGATCTGCAGCACGCGCGCCTGCATCTGGCCTCGCGCAGCCCACGCCGGCGCGAACTGCTGACCCAGATCGGCGTCGCTTTCGACAGCATCATCTTCCGCAATTCGCCGCGCGAGGACCCGGAACTCGACGAAACGCCACTGCCCGACGAGGACCCGGTGGGCTACGTGCAACGCATTGCGCGCAACAAGGCGGAACACGGCTGCCGCATCGCCGGCTGGCGAAAATTGCTGCCGCAACCGGTGCTGGCTGCCGACACCATCCTCGAAGTCGGCGGTCGGCTGGTCGGCAAACCGCTCGACACCGGCGACGCCGAGCGCATCCTGCAGACCTTGTCCGGCAACACCCACCGGGTTCTCACCGCCGTGGCGGTGGCCGCCGCCGGACGCCTCGAACTCGCCGTCTCGATCAGCGAGGTGCGCTTTCGCCCTCTCGATGCACACGAGATCACCCGTTACGTCGCCAGCGGCGAACCGATGGACAAGGCCGGCGCCTACGCCATACAGGGGCGCGCCGGGATGTTCGTCGCGCATCTCGCCGGCAGCTACAGCGGCGTCATGGGCCTGCCGCTGTGCGAAACGGCACAGTTGTTGAAGCGCTTCGGGTATCGTCTGTAACCTCGGCCGACGCTCAGGAACACCGCCCATGGCCAGCCCGCACAGCGAACCCAGCGACATCGGGACGCGCGTGTTTGCCGAGCAGATCGCCATGGTCTATCGGCTGACGCCACACACGCTGGCCATGTCGTTGCTCGGCTCGACGCTGATCCTGGTGGTCCTCTGGACCTCGGCGCCACGCACCGTGCTGATCGCCTGGTACCTGCTGCACCATCTCGTCACGCTGGCCCGCTGTCTGCTGATCCGCGCCTATCGGCGAGCGAAGCCGGCGCCGACGGCGGCTCGGCTCTGGGCCCGGCGATTCATCGTCGGCACCAGCGCCGCCGGACTGATCTGGGCGGGCTGCGGCACCGTGCTGTTCCCGGGCCCGGGAGATCCGGCGCAGTTCTTCGTCGGCATGTATCTGGTCGGTGTCGCCGCCACCGGCATGTTTACCCTCGCTGCCCATTTCCGCTCGTTCCTGCCGCTGGGCGGCCTGACCCTGGTGCCGATGGGCCTGTGGCTGCTGGCTTCCGGCGTCCCCGGCCTGCAACTGACCGGTGCCACCACCTTCCTGTTCGTCTTCATCGTCTTCTCCAATGCCCGCCGCTTCGAGCGGATGACCATCGATGCCATCCGCCTTCGCCTGGAACTGAGTACAGCCAAGGACGCGGCGGAAGCCGCCAGCGAGGCCAAGTCGCAGTTTCTCGCCAACATGAGCCACGAAATCCGCACGCCGATGAACGGCGTGCTCGGCATCGCCGAACTGTTGCTCGCCACACCGCTCGCGGCGCAACAGCGCAGCCGCCTCGAAACGCTCTATCGCTCCGGCCAGGGCCTGCTGGACGTGATCAACGACATTCTCGACTTCTCGAAGATCGAGGCCGGCAAACTCGAACTGCGGACCGACGACTTCGACCTGCGAGCAATGCTCGCCGAGGTCATCGATGCCTTTGCCACTGCCGCGCACGGCAAGGGTCTGGCGCTGTCCTCGCACCTCGCCGCCGACGTGCCGACCGAGCTGCACGGCGACCAGCCGCGTCTGCGCCAGGTGCTCACCAACCTGATCGGCAACGCCATCAAGTTCACCGACCACGGCAGCGTGGTGGTGTCGGTCGCAAGCCTCGGCGAGCAGCGCCTGCGGTTTTCCGTGCAGGACACGGGCATCGGCCTGCGCGACGAAGACCGGACGCACATCTTCGACGCTTTTTCCCAGGCCGACCTCTCGCACACCCGGCGCCATGGCGGCACCGGTCTGGGGCTGGCGATCTCCAGGCAGATCGTCGGCCTGATGGGCGGCCGCATCGGTGTCGATAGCCAGCAGCAGCAGGGCTCGACATTCTGGTTCGAGGTCGCCTTCACCCCTGCCCGGCAGGCCAGCGCGAACCTCTCTGCCGCGCTCTCCCCGCCGGCGCCGCCGGCGCGTCTGCAGGGACAGGTGCTGCTGGTCGAAGACAACGCGGTGAACCAACTGGTCGCGCAGGCTTTCCTGGAAGCGTTCGGCTTGCAGGTCACCCTTGCCGAGAACGGACTGCAGGCGGTCGAGATGACCGCCGAGCGGCGCTTCGACCTCGTGCTGATGGACTGCCAGATGCCCGAACTCGACGGTTTCGAAGCGACGCTACGCATCCGGGCTCGCGAACGGGCGCTGGGCACCAGCGACAGGGACGCCCTAAAGATCATCGCCCTGACGGCCAACGCCTTCGAAGGGGATCGTGAGCGCTGTTTCAGTACCGGCATGAACGACTTCGTCGCCAAGCCGTTTACCCAGGCCGGACTGCAAGCGGTGCTGCGCCGCTGGCTTTGACGATGCGCGCCGCTGCCGCGCAGGAATCAGGAAGGAAGACGATCAGTGCGGATACTGCTGGTGGAAGACGATGACCTGCTTGGTGACGGCATACGTGCCGGCCTGAAGCTGGCCGACTACGCCGTCGACTGGGTACGTGACGGAGAAGCCGCACGCCTGGCACTGCTCGACCACGCCTATCAGGCCTGCGTTCTCGACCTCGGCCTGCCGAAGCGCGATGGTCTGTGGCTGCTGAAGGACCTGCGCGAACGCGGCAATCCGTTGCCGGTACTGATTCTCACGGCGCGCGACAGCAGCGCCGACAAGATCGCCGGGCTCGACGCCGGCGCCGACGACTACCTGACCAAACCCTTCGATCTGTTCGAACTGCAGGCACGCCTGCGCGCCCTGATTCGCCGCGCCGGCGGCAGCGCCACGCCGCGCCTGGAGCACGCCGGCGTGGTGCTCGAACCGGCCAGCAAGCGGGTCAGCCGGGACGGCCAGCCGGTCACCCTCTCGGCGCGCGAATTCGCCCTGCTGCTCGACCTGCTCAGCCACAAGAACCATATCCGCACACGCGCCCAACTCGAGGAAAGCCTGTATGCCTGGGGCGAGGAAACCGGCAGCAACACCGTCGAGGTATACATCCACCACCTGCGCAAGAAACTCGGTGCCCAGTTCATCCGCACCGTCCGCGGCCTGGGCTACCGCCTGGGCGATCCGGTCTGATGCCCGGGACAGAGCCAGAGCCACACGCGCGCAGCCAGTCGCTGCGCTGGCGGCTGCTGCGCGCCGTCTTCGCCACCGCGCTGCTGGTCTGGGGGCTGAACGCGATCCTGAGCTACACCCAGGCCCGGCACGAAGCCGAAGAACTGATGGACGGCCATCTGGCGCAAGCCGCCCGCCTGTTGCTGGCGCTGGTGCGCGACAACGAGAGCCACCTGGAAGACCTGGCAGCGCGCCTGGCGACGGTCCGCAGCCAGGAAAGGCATCGTTACGAGTCACCGCTCGAATTCCAGGTCGGGCGTGCCGACGGTTCGCTGCTCTTGCGCTCGGCGCACGCGCCGGCAAAATCGCTGGCCGCGGCGCCCGGCTACGACGACATGACCCACGCAGGCCACCCCTGGCGTGTCCTGACCATCGCCTCGACCTCTGGCGACTACCGGGTACAGGTCGCACAATCGATCGACCTGCGGGATCACACGGCGCTCGAGGTCGCCCGCCGGACGGTGTTGCCGATCGCGCTGATCTCGCCGGCGCTGCTTTTGCTGCTCTACTACTCGGTGCGGCGCGCGTTGAAGCCGCTCGATGAGCTGGCCGCCGATGTGGCCTCGCGCTCGCCGGAAAACCTCCGGCCGCTGGCCCAGAACGCGGCCCCCCTAGAAGCCCGGCCGCTGGTTTCGGCGCTCAACCGCCTCTTCGGCCGGCTCGACGACACCCTGGCGAACGAAAGGCGATTCACGGCCGACGCCGCGCACGAGTTGCGTACGCCGCTGGCGGTGGTCAGGATCCAGGCACAGGTCGCGCAACTCAGTCGGAACGCCGATGACCGGCAGCACGCGTTGCAACAGATCCTGCTTGGCGCCGACCGCGCCACCCGCGTGCTCGAACAACTGCTGCGCCTGGCACGCCTCGACCCGCTGGACGGGCTGCCCCATCCCGCCGAAGTCGATCTTGCCGAGCTGGCAGAGCGGGTGCTGAGCGACGCCCGCCACGCCGCCGCTGACCGCTGCATCGCACTGGAACGCAGCGACGATCGCTTGCTGCTCAGTGGAGACGCCGAATTGCTGGCCATCGCGCTGCGCAATCTGCTCGACAACGCGCTGCGCTACACCCCGCCCGCGACGACGATCCGCGTTATTGCCGCGCGACAGGATGGCGAGTTGACGTTCGGCGTCATCGACGACGGCCCCGGCGTCCCGCCCGCGGAACTGCCGCGGCTGGTCGAACGCTTCTATCGCGGCAGCGCGGCGCGGGCCGAAGGCAGCGGCCTCGGGCTGGCCATCGCGCAGCGCGTCGCCGAACTGCACGCCGCCCGTTTCGAACTGGAAAACCTGCCCGGCGGGGGATTCGCCGCGCACCTGCGCTGGCCGCGACCGCCAACAGCCTGAGCCTCAGCGCATCGCCAGGCTGGTCACAGATACTGGCTGAGCAGCAGGGCGGCCAGGAGTACGGCGATGAGGCTCAGCAAGCGCCGCTGCTGGCGCTGCGTGCGTGCCAGGTCGGCCAGCAGCGGCGCGAGATCGGGCGCTTTCGCCTGCGCCAGAGCCTGGTGCACCAGGCGCGGTATCTGCGGCAGGATGCGTGCCCAGTAGGGGGCTTCCTGCTGCACCCCGCGGTGAAAGGCACGGCCGCCGAGTTGCTCGCTCATCCAGCGTTCGAGGAAAGGCTTGGCGGTCTTCCACAGGTCGAGGTTGGGGTCGAGTTGCCGGCCGAGGCCTTCGATGTTGAGCAAGGTCTTCTGCAACATCACCAGCTGCGGCTGGATTTCGACGTTGAAGCGGCGTGAGGTCTGGAACAGGCGCAGCAGCACGCGGCCAAAGGAAATCTCGTGCAGCGGCCGGTCGAAGATCGGTTCGCAGACCGCGCGGATGGCGGCTTCGAACTCGTCGGCCCGCGTCTCGGGTGGCGCCCAGCCGGCTTCGATGTGCGCCGTCGCCACGCGCTTGTAGTCGCGCTGGAAGAAGGCCAGGAAGTTCTGCGCCAGATAATTCTTGTCGGTGTCGGTCAGCGTCCCGACGATGCCGAAGTCGAGCGCGATGTAGCTGCCGTGGTGATCCGGATCGGTGGCGATGAAGATGTTGCCGGGGTGCATGTCGGCGTGAAAGAAGCCGTCGCGAAACACCTGCGTAAAGAAGATCTCGACGCCGGCGCGCGACAGCGCCGGCAGGTCGATGCCGGCAGCGAGCAGTGCCTCGGTCTGGCTGATCGGAACGCCGCGCATGCGCTCCATGACCATCACCGTCGTCGTGCATTGATCCCAATACACCTCGGGCACCTGCAACAGCCGCGAACCGCTGAAATTCCGCCGCAATTGCGAGCAGTTGGCGGCTTCGCGCATCAGGTCGAGTTCGTCGTAGAGGTACTTGGCAAACTCGCCGACGACTTCGCGGGGCTTCAGCCGCTTGCCGTCCGACCAGACTTTCTCGAGCAGGCCGGCGAGGGTATCGAGCAGCGCCAGGTCGTTGGCGATCACTGCGTGCATTTCCGGGCGCAGGATCTTGACCGCTACCTCGTGCCCGCCGTCCTCAGGCCGCAGGCGGGCGAAATGGACCTGCGCGATCGAGGCACTGGCCACCGGTGTCGAATCGAACTCGGCGAACACCGCGCTCGCCGGCCGGCCATAGGCCTTCTCGATCTGCGCCAGCGCCAGGGCGGGTGAAAATGGCGGCACGCGGTCCTGCAGCCTGGCCAGTTCGTCGGCGATGTCGGGACGCAGGAGGTCGCGACGCGTAGACAGGACCTGGCCGAACTTGACGAAGATCGGCCCCAGCGATTCCAGCGCCAGGCGCAGGCGCACCGCCGGCGGCGCGTCGAAGCGGCGCCGGAAGTGCAGGACCCGCGACACTGCCGCCAGGCGACCGCTGGGCTCGTGCTCGAAGAGCATCTCGTCGAGACCGTAGCGGTGCGCAATACTGAGGATTTTGGCGAGGCGGAATAGTCGCACGGCTGGCAACGGCCTAGTCTTGGGCAAATCGGGGAGTTTACACAGAAACGCGCGTCATCGCGCCGCATCCTTCGCCCCGCGCTCGGTCGTGCATCGTATAATCAGCGGCTTGACCGAATCCTACAGCAGACGCTCCCCGATGAGTTCCGACCTGAAGTCCCACCTCGCCGACCTGATGCGTGCCGCGTTGCTCAGCGTCGCGCCGAACGAGGCCGACACCAGCATCCATATCGAGCGACCCAAACAGGCCTCGCACGGTGATTTTTCGTGCAACCTGGCGATGCAACTGGCGCGTTCGATGCAGCGCAACCCACGGCAACTGGCCCAGTTGCTGGTTTCGGAGTTGCCGTATTCGCCCCTGGTCGACAAGACCGACATCGCCGGCGCGGGCTTCATCAACTTCCACCTGCGGCCGGCAGCCAAGCTCGAAGTCGTACGCGCCGTTCTCGAACAGGGCGAGGCCTTTGGCCGCTCGACGACCGGCGGCAAACGCAAGGTCCTCGTCGAGTTCGTCTCCGCCAACCCGACCGGCCCGCTGCACGTCGGTCACGGTCGTGGCGCCGCCTACGGTGGCAGCCTGTGTACGCTGCTCGCTTTCGCCGGCTGGGACGTGACCAGTGAATACTACGTCAACGACGCCGGCCGGCAGATGGACATCCTGGCGTTGTCGACCTGGCTACGCTATCTGGAGCTGCACCGCCAACCGGATGAACCCCTGCCTTTTCCGGCCAATGCGTACCAGGGCGAATATGTGCGCGAGATGGCCAGACAGATGCTGGCGGCGCATGCCGAGCGCTTCCTGCGGGCGCCCGCCGGCGTCATCGACGGCGTTCCGCCCTTGCCCGACCCCGGCCGCACCGACGCCGCGGCCGCGCAAATCCGTGAAGCGCACCTCGACGCCCTGATCGCCAATGCCAAGCGACTGCTCGGCGAAGAGTGGCAGTATGTGCACGACTTCGTGCTCACCGAGCAGCTCGCGGACTGCCGCAGCGATCTCGAAGAGTCCGGGGTGCATTTCGACGTGTGGTTCTCCGAGCAGTCGCTGTTTGCTACCGGTCTGGTCGCGCGTGGCGTTGAGCGACTGCAGAAGGCCGGCCATCTCTATCTGCAGGACGGCGCCCTGTGGTTCCGGTCGACTGCTTTCGGCGACGAGAAGGATCGCGTCGTCCGCCGCGACAATGGCCTTTATACCTATTTCGCGTCGGACATCGCCTACCACCTCAACAAGTACGAGCGTGGCTTCGAGCGGATGATCAATGTCTGGGGCGCCGACCACCACGGTTACATTCCGCGCATCAAGGGCGCGCTCGGCGCGCTGGGGCTCGATCCGGAAGCTCTGGAGGTGGCGCTGGTGCAGTTTGCCGTGCTCTACCGCTCCGGCTGCAAGGCGCAGATGTCCACCCGATCGGGCGAATTCGTGACCCTGCGCACGCTGCGCGCGGACGTCGGCAACGACGCCTGCCGCTTCTTCTATGTGCTGCGCAAGTCCGACCAGCACCTGGATTTCGACCTCGACCTGGCGAAAAGCCAGTCGAACGACAACCCCGTCTATTACATCCAGTATGCGCACGCCCGCGTGAGTTCGCTGCTGGCACTCTGGGGAGGGGATCTGGCAACCCTCGCCGCAGCGCCGTTCGACCGCCTCGAAGGCGCGCATGAACTGGCCCTGGCGGCCCGGATCGGCGAATTCCCCGCGGTCGTCGAAACCGCCGCCGCGGAATTGGCACCGCACCTGATCGCCTTCTATCTCAAAGACCTGGCCGCCGAATTTCACAGCTATTACAATGCCGAACGCATTCTGGTCGATGATACGGCGCAGAAGGATGCGCGCCTGGCACTGGCGGCTGCGGTCAGGCAGGTGATTCGCAACGGCATGACGATTCTGGGTGTCTCCTGCCCCGAATCGATGTAATCAGAAACAGAGGACTTCCATGAGTCGCGACATGAAACCCCTTAGAACCCCCCCCGCAAGGAAGTCGGGGGGGGGCACATTGTTCGGCCTGTTCATCGGCCTGGTCATCGGCGTCATCGGAGTGGCCGGCGTCGTCTGGTATATCAACAAGGCGCCGCTACCGTTCACCACCACCGGCCAGCAACCCAAGCTGCCGCCACCCGTGGCCAGCAAGCCCCCGACCCCGGCGGCCACCACACCCGAAGTGCCGCCGGTCGCCACGGCGCCGGTGGCGCTCCCTGGCAAGCCGGGCGACCCGATCGGCACAGAGAAGCCACGCTTTGATTTCTACAAGATCCTGCCAGGCAAGGCCGAAGCCATTCCCGACCCCAAACCCGAAGAACCGAAACCGGCCGATGCCAAGCCCGCCGAAGGCAAAATCGTAAACAACAAACATGCCGAGACCAAGCCGGTCGAAACCCGGCCAGGCGAAGCGAAACCGGCCGATGCCAAGGCCGTGGACTCCCGGCCGGTGGAAGCCAAACCGGCGGACAGCAAGGCCGCGGCAGCCAAAACCGTCGAAGGCAAACCCGGCGAGGTGAAGCAGGCGGAGAGCGGCAAGAGCAAGAGCGAAACGCTCAAGGAGCCGATCTATCTGCAGGCCGGTTCGTTCCAGAGCGCCAACGAGGCGGACAACCAGAAGGCGCGACTGGCGATGATGGGTGCCGAGGCGCGGATCCAGCAGGTCATGCTCCAGGACAAGGTGTGGTACCGCGTTCGCCTCGGACCGTACCAGAAACTGGACGACGTCAACCATCTGCGTGCCGACCTCGCCAAGCAGGGCATCGACGCCAACGTGGTCAAGAAAGACTAACCCATTCAGGAGAAGAGTCATGTATCGACGTATCAGCGGATGGTTCGCGGCGCTCACCCTGGCCGCGCTGACAGTGGTTCTGCCGGCCCGCGCCGAACTCGTCGTCGGCCGCGATTACGTGCCCATCGTCCCGGCACAGGCCTCCGACACCCCGGCCAAACTCGAGGTGATCGAATTCTTCTCGTACGGCTGTCCGCATTGCAGCGAATTTCACCCGACGGTCAGCAAATGGTCCGCCGCCTTGCCGGGCGATGTGGTCTTCAAGCGCGTGCCGATCTCGTTCGCGCGGCCGCAGTGGGCGAGCCTGGCCAGGCTTTATTATGCCCTTGAGGCCACCGGCGATCTGGCCCGGCTCGATGCCGCGGTCTTCGAAGCCCTGCACAAGACGGGCAGCAAGCTTTATGACGACAAGAGCATCATCGACTGGGTGAGCGCACAGGGCGTCGATGCCAAGAAATTCAGCGATGCCTACAACTCCTTCGGAGTCGTCAGCAAGGCCAGGCGTGGCGATCAGATGGCGCAGGCGTACAAGATTCAGAGCGTTCCGGCGCTGGCCGTCGACGGCAAGTACCTGATGACCGGCGGCAAGGGTTTTCCGGAGTTGATCGCGCTCACCGACCAGGTGATCGCCAAGGCACGCGGCGAGCGCGGCAAGAAGTGACGCAGCCGCCGCCCGCCGGGTGAGAGTCGGCTGCCGACTGATGCGGTGACGTTCCACGCCTGCGCGTGCCGACCCCCGTCCTCAAGGTTTTCATCACCGGCGCCTCTTCCGGCATCGGCTGGGCGCTGAGCGAGCACTACGCCGCGCAGGGAGCGCTGGTCGGGCTTTGTGCCCGGCGCGCCGAGCGCTTGCGGAGCCTGTCCGAACGCTGGCCGGGACAGGTCGATTGCTACCCGCTCGACGTGACCGACGCGGCGGCCCTGCGTGCCGCCGCCGCAGACTTCATCGCCCGCCACGGCGTTCCCGACATCGTGATTGCCAACGCCGGCGTCTCGGCAGGCACGCTGAGCGAGTGCCGGGAAGACCTGGCGGCGATCCGCCGGATCATGGACGTCAATTTCTACGGCATGGCGGCCACCTTCTCGCCGTTCATCGGCGCCATGCGTCGCGCCGCCGGTGGTCGCCTGGTGGGAATCGCCTCGCTGGCCGGAATCCGCGGTTTGCCGGGTGCGGAGGCCTACAGCGCTTCGAAGGCGGCGGCGATCAGCTATCTCGAAAGCCTGCGTCTGGAACTACGCGGCTCGGGCGTCAAGGTGGTCACCCTCTGTCCAGGCTACATCCGGACCCCGATGACCGAGTCGAATCCGTTTCCGATGCCTTTCCTGATTCCCGCCGACCTGGCCGCGCGGCGTTTTGCGCGCGTCATCGCCGACGGCAGGAGTTATGCCGTCGTGCCCTGGCAGATGGCACTCGTCGGCAAGCTGTTGCGGCTGCTGCCCAATGCCCTCTACGATCGGCTGTTTGCCGGGGTACCGCGCAAGCCGCGTGGGGTTTCCTGATCAGGAAAGCGACTTTCCCGGACGCCGCCGGCTGTGCAACTCGGCCGCGCGCTCGCCTGCCGCTGCCCTCACCAGTCGATCGCTTGCCCGTCGCGAAAGAAGCCACCGCTCGGACCGTCATCGGGCAGCAGCGCGGCCCAGACGATGCCGCGAGCGCCCTCGTCTGCGCTGCGTGCGGCATCCTTGCCCCCCATGTCGGTGCGGCACCACCCAGGGCAGACCGAGTTGACCTTGATCGGGCTGCCTTCCAGTTCCTTGGCGGTGAGCCGCGTCAGCGCGTTGAGGGCGGCTTTCGACATCCGGTAGCCGGGCCAGCAGCCTCCCATTTCGCTCAGTTGCCCCAGGCTCGACGAAACATTGACGATCCGCCCCCAGCCGTTTTCGCGCATCAGCGGCGTGATCGCCTGAATCAGGCGCAGCGGTGCAAGCGCGTTGCAGGCGTGCGTGGCGGCAACCACATCGGGGTCGACGACGAACACGCTCGCGGCCTGCGGGAGGGCGAAATCCTTCGGTTCGAGCAACACCCCGGCGTTATTGACCAGGATGTCGGCGCGACCGAACTCGCGGCGCAGGCGTGCGGCAAGCGCTGCCACGGCACTCGCGTCGGTGACGTCGGCGACGTGCGGCAGCACGTCGTGGCCCTTCTCGCGCAACTGTCCGGCGGCGTTTTCGATCGCCTCGGCAACGCGTCCGACCATCAGCACCGTGCAGCCGGCGGCCGCAAGCTGGCGTGCCACGGCCAGGCCGATGCCACGGGCGGCTCCTGTGACGACCGCAAGTTTCTGAGCTAGCATCTGTTCCTCCTGTTGTTTGCACCGGAAACCCCCATCATGCAATGGTCTGACGCGCTCGGCAAGACACACGGCCGCTATTCTGGCAGGCCACGGATCGTTTCGCTGGTGCCCAGTATCACCGAACTGCTGGTCGCGCTGGGACTCGCCGAAGCGCTGGTCGGCCGTACCGGCTTCTGCATCCATCCGCGGCAGTTGCTGCGGCGGGTGCCGAAGCTCGGCGGCACCAAGGGATTCGACGCCGACAAACTGCGCGCCCTGGAACCGACGCATGTGATCGTCAACATCGACGAAAACCGCCGTGAGGAAGTCGAAGCCTTGTCCGACTGCGTGCCGCACCTGATCGTGACACACCCGCTGGAAGCGCGCGACAACCTCGACCTCTACCGCCTGCTGGGCGGCGTTTTCGGGCGCGAGGCCGCGGCCGAGGCCCTGTGTGCCGACTTCGAGAACGCATGGCAGGCGCTGCGTGCCGCGACTGAGCTGCTGCCGCGCGAGAAGGTGCTCTACCTGATCTGGCGCGAGCCCTGGCTCGGCGTCGCCCGTGACACCTATATCTCGCGCATGCTGGCCGCCGCCGGCTGGGATACGCTGCCGGTCGACAGCCGGCTGCGCTACCCGGAGGTCGATCTGCCGGTGCTGGCGCGCGCGGCGGACCTCGTTTTCCTGTCCAGCGAACCCTACCCCTTTCGGGAAAAACACCGGCAGCAGCTGACCACACAACTACCGGAAGCGCGCTGCGCCCTGATCGACGGCGAGATGGTTTCCTGGTACGGCAGCCGGGCGATCGCCGGACTGGCCTATCTGCGCGCCTTGCGGACCCGCCTTGGGCAACGCTGAGCGCTGCCGGGACGGCCAATCCTCGGGAAATTGACGAGCATCAAGCGCAACCCGGCCGGCGTGACTATACTGGCGTGCTTCGCCAGACGAGGTTTGCCATGACGCGCCCACGCGTTCCCCAACTGATTTGTCCCGCCGGCAGCCTGCCGGCGCTCAAGGCGGCAGTCGATCACGGTGCCGACGCGGTGTACCTCGGCTATCGCAACGACACCAACGCGCGCAATTTTGCCGGCCTGAATTTCGACCACAAGGCGATGGTCGAGGGCATCCGCTACGCGCAGTCGCGACAGCGGCAGGTGTTGATGGCGATCAACACCTTTGCCCAGCCCGGACGCGCCGCCGACTGGCAGCGCGCGGTCGATGGCGCGGTCGATCTCGGAGTCGACGCGGTGATCCTGGCCGATGTCGGGCTGCTCGACTACGCCAGCCAGCGCCACCCTGCCCTGCGGCTGCATCTCTCGGTGCAGGGATCGGCCACCAGCTACGAAGCGGTCAATTTCGCACACCGCGAGTTCGGCGTGCGACGCGCGGTGTTGCCGCGCGTGCTGACGCTGGCCCAGGTCGAGACGGTGATCCGCAACACGCCGGTGGAGATCGAGGTGTTCGGATTCGGCAGCCTGTGCGTGATGAACGAGGGCCGTTGCTGGCTGTCCTCGTACGCCACCGGCGAATCGCCGAATACCGTCGGCGCCTGTTCGCCGGCCAGGTACGTGCAGTGGGAAAGATCGCCTGGCCAGATGACGACGCGCCTGAACGGCATCCTCATCGACAGCTTCGGCGATGACGAGCCGGCCGGCTACCCGACGCTGTGCAAGGGTCGCTTCGAAGTCGCGGGAGACACCTACTACGCCCTCGAGGAACCGACCAGCCTCAACGTGCTCGAAATCCTGCCCGAGATTGCGCGCGCCGGCGTCGCGGCGATCAAGGTCGAAGGACGCCAGCGCAGCCCGACCTACGTCGCGCAGGTCACCCGCACGCTGCGCGCCGCGCTCGACGAACTGGCCAGGGACGCGCAGCATTTTCACGTCAAGGCGGCCTGGCAGGCGACGCTGGCCAAGGTCGCCGAGGGCAGCCAGGTCACCCTCGGCGCCTACAGCCGGCCGTGGCGTTGATGGAGAGACCGCGATGAAACTGGCTCTCGGGCCGCTGCTCTACTTCTGGCCGAAAAACGAAGTCTTCGAGTTCTATGCCGAGATGGCACAGAACCCGGCGATCGACATCATCTACCTCGGCGAGGTGGTCTGCTCGCGCCGCCAGCAGATTCGCGTCGCCGACTGGCTGGGACTGGCGCGTGACCTCAGCGACGCCGGCAAGGAGGTGGTCGTTTCGGCGCAGGCGTTGCTCGAATCGGAAGGCGACCTCAAGGCGCTGCGCCGCCTGGCTGACGAACTGACGGAAATTCCCGGCTGCCGGCTCGAAGCCAACGATCTCGGCGCGGTGAACATCGCCGCTGGCCGCCCCTTTGTCGCCGGCCCGCACCTGAACATCTACAACGAAGCGACGCTGGCCACCTTTGCCCGTTATGGCATGTGTCGCTGGCTGCCGCCGCTGGAGGGCGACCGCCGGCTGATCGAAACCCTGCACCGCAGCCGCCCGCAAGGCGTCGACACCGAAGTCTTCGTCTTCGGCAAGCTGCCGCTGGCCTTTTCCGCGCGCTGCTTCACCGCGCGGCACTACAATCTCAACAAGGACGACTGCCAGTTCAAGTGTCTCGATCACCCCGAGGGACTGACCCTGCGCACCCGCGAAGGGCAGCCGTTCCTGACCATCAACGGCATCCAGACGATGTCGGCACAGACCTACAACCTGTTGCCGCAGATACCGGAGTTGCTGGCGATGGGCATCGAGGTCGCGCGCCTCAGTCCGCAGCCGATGGCCATGCCGGCGATCATCGCCGCCTTCGATGCCGCCCGTCGCGGCCAGCGGGTCGACGTCGACAGCTCCGGCTGGGCCAGCGACGGTCTGGCCGACGGCTACTGGTATGCCGATGCCGGCATCGTTTGCCACCAGTCGGGTGCCGCCGCACACCTGCAAGGAACCCTGTGATGAGCTTTTCGATACCCCGTTTCAAACTGCCCGGCGTCCTGTCCACGATCGGCGCCCGCCTGCCGCAATGGCCGCATTCGCTGGCGCTCGCCAGCGCGCTCAATGTCGCTGCGAGGATTGGCCTGCTACCTGACGACAGCCTGGCGCTGCTCGAAGGGCGAAGCTTTCTCGTCGAGGTGCTCGATGCCGGCGGACAAGCGTGCTTCTGCTACCGCGACGGCCTCTTCCGGCCGCTGTTCACCGCCCCCGCGAGCCCCGATCTGTCGTTCCGCGCCAACCTCTCGGCCTTTCTGCAACTGCTCGCCCGCCAGGAAGATCCGGACACGCTGTTCTTCAACCGCGAACTGTCGATCGTCGGCGACACCGAACTCGGCCTGGTGATCAAGAACATGCTCGACGCGATCGAGTGGCCGCAGCTTCCGACGCTGCCGATCTTTCGTCACTGACCCCCGCAAGAGCCGGCGCGAGCCATGCGGCCAGAGCTGCCGGCCAGCCGCGTCCTGGTCGAGGGCATCGCCTGCGCGCTGGGTGCCGGCCTGCTCTGGGGACTGGTCTTCGTCGTGCCGCTGATGTTGCCCGACTATCCGCCGGCGATGCTCTCCTGCGGGCGCTATCTCGGTTTCGGGGTCATCGCGCTGCTCCTCGCCGGCACCGACCTGCCGCGCCTGCAACGCCTGCAGCGCCAGGACTGGCGGATGGCTTGCGAACTGGCGCTGGTCGGCAACCTGCTCTACTACCTGTTTCTGGCGGCGGCCATCCAGTTGGCCGACGCCCCGCTGCCGACGATGCTGATCGGTACCCTGCCGATCGTCATCGCCATCGCCGCCAACTTCGGCAGCGAAGCCCTGCCGTGGCGTCGCCTGCTGCCTTCGCTGCTGGTCATCGCGGTCGGCATCGCGCTGGTAAACAGCCATGAAATGGCGCTGCTCGGCACACGGCGCAGCCCCCACGACTACCTGCTCGGGGCGCTGCTGGCGGTCGCCGCGGTACTCGCCTGGACCTGGTACCCGCTGCGCAACTCGCGCTGGCTGCGGCAGCGACCGACCCTCGCTTCCGGCACCTGGGCCGTCGCGCAGGGGCTGGCGACGCTGCCGCTGGCCGCCGTCGGCATGGCCGCCGCGGCTTTCCTGTTCCAGGACCCCGGCGGCTTCGACTACCCGCTCGGCCCGCAGCCGCTACGTTATGTCGGGCTGATGCTGACCCTGGGACTGTGTGCCTCGTGGCTGGGCACGCTGCTCTGGAACCGCGCCAGCAGGCTGCTGCCGACGGCGCTGACCGGGCAACTGATCGTTTTCGAGACCCTCTCGGCCTTGGCCTACGCCTTCATCTGGCGCGGCGCGCTGCCCGGCGGCCTGGCCCTGCTCGGCATCGCCCTGCTGGTCAGCGGGGTGATCCTCGGAGTACGCGCATTCCGGGCAGGCTGATCGCCGGGCGTCCCGACGGTCGCTTCTGCGCGGCCGGCCGATAGAGAAACGAACTGGGGTAAAACCGCCGTAGTGCCTGGTGTTCACGTCGCCAACAGCACCCCATCGACGTCTTTCAGCGTCCCGACACGCAGCAGGTCGCGGACCAGCCAGTGCGCGAGTTGCTCATTGCTGTGATTCAGGTAACGGGCGTTGACGCTCTGGCAGAAACTCAGGCTGGCGAGGAAAGCGGGGAGATCGGCGCGTGCCAGTTGCCGCCTTTCGAGCAGGGCGAAGGCGACAATGACCTTGAGCGCATGCCGGGCCAGCAACTCGACATCCTGTTCGAATGCCGCGAGGCGCCGGTAAGCGCGCTCGAAGGCATCCTCGACCTCGACGAAGGGTGCGCCGTGGCCCGGGATCACCACCTCGACCGGCAGCCGGGCGAGCACGTCGAGCGTCTCACGCGCCGCCTTCAGGCCGCCGGCATCCTCGGGGTGACCCAGCAGTTCCGAGAAGATGACGCCGAAGCCGTTGCGCCACAGGGCGTCGCCGGAGATCAGCAGACGCCGCTCGGGGTTGTGAAAGGCGAGCGCGTCCATGTCGTGGCCGGGAACCGCGATGGCCTGCCATTCGAGACCGCCGAGTTCGACCTGGTCGCCGGCGGCGATCGTTTCGTCATGGCGAAAACGTGCCGCCGACTGGCCCAGTGGCGAGAGCAGCAGCGCTTCTTCGTCCCACTCGGCAATCGTCGCGTCGATGCCCACGGGGACGACGACGCGACAGCCGAAGGCCTCGGTCACCGCCGCGTTGCCGCCGATGTGGTCGGAATGCGAGTGGGTGTTGAGCAGCCGTGTCAGGCGACGGCCGGCCAGCGCATGTTCGAGCAGGGCGACCGTCTGGCTGGCATGGCTGACGTAACCGCTGTCGATCAGCGCCGCCTGCTCGCCTTCGAGAAACAGGATGTTGTTCGACGACAACCAGCCTCGTTCGAAAACCAGCAGGTTAGCGGGAAGCATCAGGCTTTTTCGGGGAATCGCCGTCGGGGAATTCGCCCCAGATCCGCAGCGGGCGCTGTTCCTCGGCGACGATCCCCTGCGTGACCAGCGACACCGGCAGCGGCGGACGACCGCAGCCGAGGCAATAACCCGAATCCGGGTCGGGCATGCAGATGCCGACGCAAAGATATTCTTCTTCGGAATCGCTCATGGTCAACGCTCGCAATCGCCACGGAAATCACCGCCCGCGGCACACCCGAGCGGATCGTGCTCGACGCGGCGGCGCTCGACCGCCAACAGAACCCGCAGCCTTTGCGCATCGGAAGCGCGGCTCCAGTCCGCGATCTCTTCGATCGTCCGGAAGCAGCCCAGGCACAAGCCGGTCTGCGCATCCATGCGGCAGACATTGATGCACGGTGAAACGACCATCGAGCTCATGAGTGGTCTCCCGAATGCACGACACGCGCACGCGCGCGGCCCTCTGCAGGCATCAGCATCCGGCACCGCGCCGGGCAAGCAGGGCACGCGCCGCTTTCGACGCCGGTTCGCGGCCGAGGTAGCCGGCGATGAACTGGCCTGCGGCCAGCAATTGTTCCATGTCGACTCCGGTTTCGATGTCCAGCCCCTGCAGTAGATAGACCACGTCTTCGGTGGCCACGTTACCGGTCGCCCCGGCGGCGTAGGGGCAGCCCCCGAGGCCGGCGATCGAACTGTCGAAGACCGCCATGCCGAGTTCGAGCGAGGCGTAGATGTTGGCGATGGCCATCCCGTAGGTGTCATGGTAATGCCCGGCGAGCCGGTCGATCGGCAGCAACGCCGCGCAGGCTTCGATCATCCGCTGTACCGATGCCGGCGTACCGGCGCCGATGGTATCGCCGAGGGAGACCTCGTAGCAACCCATTTCGAACAGCTGCCGCGCCACCCGCGCCGTCTTCGCCGGATCGACCGCGCCTTCGTACGGACAGGCCACGCCACACGAGACATAGCCGCGCACCCGGATCTCCAGGGCGCTGGCGGCATCGAGCACGGCAGCAAAGCGCTTCAGGCTCTCGGCGATGCTGCAGTTGATGTTCTTCTGCGAGAAGGTCTCCGAGGCCGCGGCGAAGATCGCCACTTCCTGCGCGCCGGCTTCGAGCGCCGCGTCAAAGCCCTTGAGGTTCGGCGTCAAGACCGGATAGGAAACCTGCGACCGACGCCGCGGGCTGGCCAGCACCGCCCGCAGAACCTCGGCATTGTCGGCCATCTGCGGCACCCACTGCGGCGACACGAAGGACGTGGCTTCGATTGCCGACAAGCCGGCGGCAGCCAGCCGTTCGATCAGTTCGATCTTGATCGCCGCGGGAACGAGCTGCCGCTCGTTCTGCAGGCCGTCACGCGGCCCGACCTCGACCAGCTTCACCCGCTGCGGCAGGCTCATGGCTCGCCCTCGCCATCGACGAAATCGACCAGTTCCGCACCGTCGGCGACCTGGTCGCCGGCCGCGTAGCGGAAAGCCCGCACCCGGCCGTTCTTCGGCGCGGTGATCGTGTGCTCCATCTTCATCGCTTCGAGAATCAGCAGCGGCGCGCCCTTGTCCACCTTCTGCCCGGCCGTCGCGAGCAGGGCGATGACCTTGCCGGGCATCGGCGCGGTCAGACCGCCGCCCTGCGTGCCGCCGGCTGCGACCAGGTGCAGCGGATCGTCGCGAAGGATGACGTAGTTGCTGCCGTTGAGGAACACGTGCCGCTTCTGTTCGTTTTTCTCGGTCACCGCGACGACGCTGGCGATCAGGCGGCGATCGTCGAGTTCGACGGCCAGTTGCCCGGCGAACTGGCCGCTGTCGAGGATCCGGCCGCGCGCCAGCACCGATTCGCCGCCCAGCGTCAAACGCCAGCCGTCGGCCTCATAGGCGACCAGGACTTCGTGCCGGGTATCGCCGTGGCGATAGGTCAGCGTGCGCCGCGACTGGAGGTTCAGCCGCCAGCCGTCGTGCAGGCTCCACGGAGACCAGGGATCTCCCGACTGGCTGGCGCGCGCCAGCGCGGCGGCGTGCTCGCGCAGCAAGCCGGCGACCGCGGCGACAAAGAAGACGCTCTGCGGCGGTTCGCTGTGCGCCGGGAAGAGAAAGTCGCGGCTGCGCTCGATCAGGCCGGTGTCGAGATCGGCGTTGGCAAAGGCCGGGCAGGCCACCAGGCGCGAAAGAAAGTCGATGTTGGTGCTGACCCCGACGATGCGGTAGTCGGCCAGCGCCTGCCGCATGCGCGCCAGCGCGGCATGGCGGTCGACGTCCCAGACGATCAGCTTGGCGATCATCGGGTCGTAATAAGGCGTGATTTCGTCGCCCTGCTCGATGCCGGTATCGACGCGGACGTTGAGACTCTCGGGCGGGCGCGCGAGATGCAGCAGGCGACCCGTCGACGGCAGAAAATCGTGCTCGGGATTCTCGGCATAGATGCGTGCCTCGAGCGCATGCCCACGGATGTCGAGTTGATCCTGGCGCAAGGGCAGCGGCTCGCCGCTGGCGACGCGCAACTGCCATTCGACCAGATCCTGGCCGGTGATCATCTCGGTCACCGGATGCTCGACCTGCAGGCGGGTATTCATCTCCATGAAATAGAAGCGGCCGTCCTGCGCGAAGCTGTCGCCGGCGATGAACTCGACGGTGCCGGCGCCGACGTAGCCGACCGCGCGCGCCGCCTCGACGGCCGCCTGGCCGATCAGTGCGCGCCGCGCCGGCGTCATGCCCGGCGCCGGCGCCTCTTCGAGCACTTTCTGGTGGCGGCGCTGCACCGAGCAGTCGCGCTCGAAGAGATGCACGCAGTTGCCCTGCGTATCGGCAAAGATCTGGATCTCGATGTGCCGCGAACGTCGCAGATACTTCTCGATCAGCACCTGATCGGCGCCGAAAGCGGAGATCGCCTCGCGCTGGCATGACGCCAGCGCGGCCAGAAAATCGTCGCCGCGTTCGACCAGGCGCATGCCCTTGCCGCCACCACCGGCGGCGGCCTTGATCAACACCGGATAACCGATGGCCTCGGCCTGCCGCTGCAGAAAGGCGGGTTCCTGATCGTCGCCGTGGTAACCCGGCGTCAGCGGCACGCCGGCCGCGGCCATCAGCGTCTTGGCCGCCGACTTCGAGCCCATCGCCCGGATCGCCGCTGCGGGTGGGCCGATGAAAACGATGCCCGCGGCGGCGCAGGCGTCGGCAAAACGGTCGTTTTCGGAGAGGAAGCCGTAGCCCGGATGTATCGCCTGCGCGCCGGTACGCGCGGCGGCATCGAGGATGCGTTCGCCGCACAGATACGATGCGCGCGCCGCCGCCGGACCGATGCATACCGCTTCGTCAGCGACACGCACGTGCCGTGCCTCGGCATCGGCTTCCGAATAGACGGCGACGGTACGCACGCCCATCCGGCGCGCGGTCCGGATCACGCGGCAGGCGATCTCGCCGCGGTTGGCAATCAGAATCTTGGTAAACATCGGCAATCTTTCATCGAGCCCTCTGGCGCCCGTTCAAGGCCTCGGCGGCGTCCGGCAGGCGCTTCGGGAGCAAGCGCTGCCGGCCAGCCGCCACGTCAATCGGCGACCCAGTTGGGCGGCCGCTTTTCAAGAAAAGCCGCCAGCCCCTCGCGGCCTTCGGGACTGGCACGTACGCGCGTGATCCGCCGCGCCGTTTCGTCGATGGTCTCCTCGTCGATCGGCTGCCCGGCGACGATGCGGATCAGCGACTTGCACGCGGCCTGTGCCTGCGGTCCGTTGGCCAGCAGGCTGTCGATGATCTCGGCAATCGCCTCGTCGAGTTGCTCCTCGCCGGGAACGAGTTCATGCAGCAAACCGATGCGATAGGCCTCGGCCGCCGAGAAACGCTCGGCAGTCAGCATGTAGCGGCGGCAATAGCGCTCGCCGATCGCCGCCAGCACATACGGACTGATCACCGCCGGCACAATGCCCAGCTTCACCTCGCTGAGCGCGAACAGCGCATCGTAGGTGCCGACCGCGATGTCGCAGGCGGCGATCAGTCCGACGCCGCCGCCGTGGGCCGGGCCCTGCACGCGCGCAATCGTCGGCTTCGCGAGTTCGTTCAGCGTCGCCATCAACTCGGCGAGCCGCCTGGCATCCTGCAGGTTTTCCTGGTCCGAATAGCCGGCCGCGCGCTTCATCCACTGCAGGTCGGCACCTGCGCAGAAGCTCTTGCCGGTAGACGACAGGACCACCGCACGCACCCGCGGGTCGGCTGCCAGTTCGCGCAGGCCAGCGGTCATCTCGGCGATCAGTTGCTCGTCGAAAGCGTTGTGCCGCTGTGGCTTGTTCAGCGTCAGGATGCCGACGTAGCCGTCGACTTCGGTCAGTATCGATTGGTACTCGCTCATCAAGGCCCCTTACATCCGGAAAATGCCGAACTTCGTCGCTTCGGCGTCGGCGTTCAGCGCCGCCGACAGGCCGAGGCCGACCACCCGGCGGGTGTCGGCGGGGTCGATCACGCCGTCGTCCCAGAGGCGGGCGCTGGCGTAATAGGGATGACCCTGCAACTCGTATTGCGCACGGATCGGCGCCTTGAAGGCCTCCTCTTCGTCTGCGCTCCAGGCTTTTCCGGCGGCTTCGAGGCCGTCGCGCCGAACTGTCGCCAGCACCTTGGCGGCCTGCTCGCCGCCCATCACCGAGATGCGCGCGTTCGGCCACATCCACAGGAAACGTGGCGAATAGGCACGCCCACACATGCCGTAGTTGCCGGCGCCGAAGGAACCCCCGATGACCACCGTGAACTTCGGCACGCGCGCGCAGGCCACGGCGGTGACCATCTTGGCCCCGTCGCGCGCAATGCCGCCGTTTTCATACTTGCGACCGACCATGAAACCGGTGATGTTCTGCAGGAACAACAGCGGGATGCCGCGCTGCGCGCACAGCTCGATGAAATGCGCGGCCTTCAGCGACGACTCCGAGAACAAAATGCCGTTGTTGGCGACGATACCCAGCGGATATCCCCAGAGGCGCGCGAAACCGCAGATGATGGTCGTCCCGTAGCGCGCCTTGAACTCGTCGAAATCCGAACCATCGACGAGGCGGGCGATGATCTCGCGCACGTCGAAGGGCTTCCTGGCGTCGGTCGGGATCACGCCATACAGTTCCTCGGGCGCATGGAGCGGCGCGCACGGCTCGCTCAGGCGCAGCGGCGGGCGCTTGCGCCAGTTGAAGTTGCCGACGATGCGCCGGGCGATCGCCAGCGCATGCGCGTCATTCTCGGCGTAATGGTCGGCGACACCGGAAATGCGGGTATGCACGTCGGCGCCGCCGAGATCCTCGGCGCTGACCACCTCACCGGTGGCCGCCTTGACCAGCGGCGGCCCGCCGAGAAAGATCGTTCCCTGCTCCTTGACGATGATCGATTCGTCCGACATCGCCGGCACGTAGGCACCACCGGCGGTACACGAGCCCATCACCGCGGCGATCTGCGGAATGCCCGCCGCCGACAGATTGGCCTGGTTGTAGAAGATGCGGCCGAAATGGTCGCGGTCGGGAAAGACCTCGTCCTGCAGCGGCAGGAAAGCGCCACCCGAATCGACCAGGTAGATGCACGGCAAGCGGTTCTCGCCGGCGATCTCCTGCGCCCGCAGGTGTTTCTTCACCGTCAGCGGGTAATAGGTGCCGCCCTTCACCGTGGCATCGTTGGCGACGATCATGCACTCGACACCATTGACCCGCCCGATGCCGGTGATCAGCGAAGCCGCAGGAACTTCGAAAGGCTGTGCGCCGTACATGCCGTAAGCCGCCAGTTGCGACAGTTCGAGAAAGGCAGACCCCGGATCGATCAGCGCATTGACCCGCTCGCGCGGCAGCAGCTTGCCGCGCGCCAGGTGCTTCTGTCGCGCGGCTTCCGGACCGCCGAGCGCGATCCGGTCCACCGTCGCGCGCAGGTCGGCGACGATCTGGCGCATCGCCGCCGCGTTGGCCTGAAAGTCGGCGCTGCGCGCGTCAAGCCGGGTTTGCAGAACAGGCATCAGAAACCTCCGCTGGCCAGCCAGCGTTCAAGTTGTGGTAAACGGTCGACGCCGAAGAATGGCTCGTCGTCGACGATGAGGTACGGCGAACCAAAGACCCCTCTGGCGATCGCCGCCTCGCATTCGGCTTTCAGGCGTTCCTTCAGTGGCGCGTCGTTGAGCGCTGCCGCCAGTGTAGCGCGGTCGGCGCCATGCCGTGCCGCGAGTTCGAGCACCACCTCCGGGTCGGAAATGTCCCGCCCATCGATGAAGTAGCCACGATAGAGCGAATGCGCGAATGCGCGCGCCGTCGCGCAGTCCTGGTCATGCAGCCAGTAGTACGCGCGCGCCGCCTGCATCGTGGCCAGCGGGAAGTTCGCCGGCTGCGTATACGGCACGTCGAGGAAACGCGCCGAACGTGCGAAGTCGCGCAAGGCGTACTCGCCCTTGAGCGGTATCCGGGTCAGAATCCCGGCACCGGTCGACTTGAGCGCCACCCCCATCAGGAACGGCCGCCACTTGACCCGGCGATCATAACGCGCGGCCAGGGCATCGATCTTCTCGGAAGCCAGATAGCCGTAGGGCGAGGTGAAGTCGAAGTAGAATTCCACGGGTGCGAGGGATGCAGTGGCTTCGATGGGCTGCGACATGGTGTGTTCTCCCAAGGGGTGTGGGGCTCTATGCTGATCGCTCAGAACGGGCGAAACGGGTGCACCGCAAGGCCGACGCCGGCCCTGGCGATGCGGATTCCTGCACGGCAACCCCGGGGGAGCAGGTTCGGCGTGCCGTAACCGACTATTCTTGCCGGGAAGATGACGAATGTCCATCGCCGGCGTCTCACCGGTCGTCGTGGGAGCTACCGCGAATAGCGGTTATGCGAATTACCGCCTCCACAGCCCTTCGGATGTTTGCTGACATGGAATTTCCTCGCATGGCGCATCCACGTACCGGCGTGGCTGACGGTCAGGGAGCTGATTGGCGCCGTGTGCGGTTGGGCGGGAAGGGCAGAGCGAGTCGTTTGGAATTGCTGGTGGAGATGATCCTGTGGGACTATACAAGATCGGGTCGGGTAACCCGCTATCCCATGTCAGCAGCGAACAGCCTTGCCACCGTTCAGCCCATGCACCTTGCGCAACAGCCAGTGCTTGAGCAGCCGAAGCTACTCGTCCTGCCCGCGGCGGTACTGAACGTCGCAGTAGGCAGCCTTGCCCTCGGGGGTGCCGAGTACATCGTGTTGCAATGGGCTGCGCGCGCCGCCGTACGGCATGGCGTCCGGCTGCTGGTATTACGCGACGCCAGCCAGGAATGGCCCACGCCAGCCGGCATTGAAATCACCCGGCTTGGCGGGGTAGATATCGGCCGGCAGCTCGAAATGGCGGGCGCAAGACTTGCGGCCGATGGCAATCGCATCGTGTTGTGTCATATGCTTCTGAACGACGAGCGTAGTGCCCTTGCGCGCGGCGGCGCCTTGCCAATCCCGGTGCTGCATAACGCCAGCGCCGGCTGGCTGGAGCCTGGTCGCTGTCTTGCAGCAAGCGGCAACCCGCCATTCGCCATTGCCGTCTCGCAAGCGGCCGCGGATGAATTGCGTGTGGCAGCGCCCAAGCTGCCGTGCGCGGTAGTGCGTTACCTCCCGCGCAAGCGAACGAGCCATCCCGATGCGCGTCGTGACTGGCGTATACGCTGGGCGCTGCGCGAGGACACCATCGTCATCGGCATGGCCGGCGGTGTGAAGCCGCAGAAAGCCTATCCGCGCGCACTGCGCGTGCTTGCCGCCTTGCGTGCATGGCCCGCTCTGGCCAACGCGCACCTGGTCATCCTTGGCGGGCCGACGGGGCGCGATGGCTTGCTGGCATGGCGAACCGTTCTGGAACAGACCAGGCGCCTCGCGCTGGAAGCCCATGTGCGTTTGCCGGGTTTTGTGCCGCAAGCGGCACAGTGCTTCGCAGCATTCGATTTGTTCCTGAACACGAGCCGTTATGAAGGGCTGTCGATCGCCACTCTGGAAGCGCTGGTGGGCGGGCTGCCGGTCGTCGCCAGCCGCGTCGGCGGACAGGGCGAGATCAGTTCGCCCGGGCTCACGCTGGTGGGCGTTGACGAAACCGACGAGAGCTGGGCCTCTGCTGTGGCTGCGAATGTCCGGACCTGCCCGGCGAAGCCTGACTGGAGCGGCTTTCCAAGCGATCGATTGTGGACGCTCTTCCATTTGGCCGAACCGTTCGACCCTTGCCAGGGCGCGCGGCCCCGTGTTCTGTTCGTCACTGCCAACCTCAACGCTGGCGGGGCGCAACGTTCGCTGGTCAATCTTGCGCAAGCGCTGATTGACAGGATGCCGTTCGAAATCGTGGTTTGCGGCAATTCGACGGCGTCGCATTTCACCCAGGCATTGCACAAGGTCGGTGTTCCCTTGCGTCGCAGCGCGGATTCAACAGATGTTTTCGACCACGTGGAAGCGCTGGTGCGATTCGTTATTGCCACGCGGCCGGCGGTGATGTGTTTCTGGAACGTGGATCCGAAGATCAAACTGCTGCTGGTGAAGGTATTGGGCACAGGCTGCTTGCGTTTCATCGACGTCTCGCCGGGCGAATATGCGTTTGAGGAAATGCGGAGCATGGCCCCGTTCCAGCAGTGGATCGCCTTTGCGGCGGGTGAGTACTACCAGCGCCTGTCTCGGCTGGTGTTGAAATACAGAGCCACCGAAGCTGCAGGCTGGCGAGGCAGCAGGCCGGTTACCGCGGTGATCCCCAACGGAGTGGTGATTCCGGTACGACAGCATACTGTGGAAGACGGGATGACGATTTACAACCGCGCGCGCATTGTCATGAGCGGGCGTCTCGCGCCGTCCAAATTCCTCCTGGAAACCATTTCTGCGATGGCGCGGGTATGGGCAAGCTTTCCGGACGTCGAGCTTCATCTCCTGGGAACGGCGGAGCCACGCCATGCGGAGTATGCCGCCGCCGTGCTCCGTTCGGCCGGCGATGAACTCGGGCGGCGGGTCCTTCTGCACGGCGCCGCCTTCGATGCCCCCGAGCGGCTTGCCGAGTATGACCTGGCTCTGGTTCTAGGCGAGCATCAAGGATGCCCCAACTCGGTTCTGGAGGCACTCGCGGCGGGCTTGCCGGTGGTTGCCAACGATTCGGGCGGCACGCGCGAACAAGTCCTGCACGGCAAGACGGGGATACTGTTGCGTGACCGCGAACCAGCGACCATTGCCGCGGGTTTGCTGTCCGTATTGTCGAATCCAGCACTGGCCAGGCGCCTGTCCAGGCGCGGACGCGCGCACGTGACTCGACGATTTTCCATGGCGGCGATGGCTAACGCCTATCTGCAATTATTCGATACCGTGGCGAAGGAAAGGCAACCATGCTGATGCTCGACGTGCGCGTACCCGCCAACCGGAACCAGGCGGCCATTGCTACCCTCTACGCGGACAGACAGGTTCTGAAAACAGGCCATGCGGCAGCATCAGTGGCACGCGAACTCGCGGCACAAAAAGGCAACCCTTCCTGCGACATGATGCGCCAATGGGGCAACCCCGCCTTCGGTAGCTACCGCCTGCTTGGCAGTGCCAACGTACCGGAGTGCTGCCGCGGCGAATATGGATTGGTGCTGCTGGCCTTCGAGCCGCAAAGCGGAGTTGCTCTGGACGCTGAATCGTTTGGACGCCTCGGCCTCGCGGTTTACGCCGGTGCGGCGGGCAGTGACCGGCGCCCGCGCCGTACACAGGGAGGGCTGCGCATTTCCGAGGAGTTCATGAAGCTGATTCGGCTACGGATGGCCACGGAGGCGGAAATACGGGTAAGCCTGTCGCCGTTGGTACCCCCATCATTTTGGCAATTCTGGCGTCGCTTGCCGACTCCATGCCCGTTGTCGACAGACGGACCTCGCTTCACCGCACCGCCTCTCGACGAAGCCACCTTGCTGGCTGAAGCGATGCGCCATGTCGTCAGCCGCAAGCCCGGCATACAGCGAGTCGCATGTGCCGATACCTGGCGGGATGATCACGACACCCAGGACAACGTATTTGCAGAGAACAGCCCATTTCAGGGCAAGGATGGCAACTTCGGCGGCGCGGGTGCCAGTGGAACCTGGGATGTTGCCATGGGAGCAGCGACAGGAGTGCGCGGCGGAACCACAGTATTGCCTCCCGGTGTCGATGCGGCTGGCCGGATTCTGGCAGCATCGTCGAACACGGCACTTGGGATAGCCGGTGTTGATGTGTTGTCAGGAGAAATGCCTGGCAGCATGGCGCCAGGAAACGCCAGCGGAATTGAAGAGTATGGCAGTGATGCTATTGACGATTCTGCAACGGCAATTGCTTCGGATGCTGCCACCGCTTATTGAGTTCGAATGGCAACAAAATGGGCCGTACCGGCGTCGCCCTGGAACCGCTCTGGCGGTGCCTCGCCGAGCTGCTGCGCCAGGGCGCGGTGCTGCATGCCGATGAAACCCCGGTGCCACAACCCGATCCGGACCGGCGCAAGACCAATCGGGCGTATCTTTGGGCGTATCGCAGCAATGCCTTGGGAAGGGCGCAGACACTGCTTGTCAGCACTGGACATCCAAAGCATCACACAAAAACCTGATGAACGGTGTGGCGACGGCAAACCGCGATCCGGCCAACCTCACTAAGTCTTGACTGGTGACCTCGTCCAGAGACAATGCCGCAATCGCAATAAAGTCTTTCCGCTTCAAATCCTCTATCGCTTCATGATCTGCCTGGTAGCCGCGCGGAGGCCGCGCCAGACTATCACCTGACAATGTCCATGTTCCGACGAAACTGCTGTGGTCACGTGCTGCAAACCATTTCTCCGGATTACACGCCATCCAGTCTCGAATCCGCGCCAGGGAGTCTGCGTCTGGATGCCAGCAGCCAACGGCCAAGAAACATTCATCGCTGGCGATATGCACATAGAATCCCGGCGCATGCACGTCCTTGCCGACGGCGTGGCGGAACTGGATACCGATGTTGGTCTTGTACGGAGTCTTGTCGCGAGAGAAACGTGTGTCACGGAAAACCCGCATCAGGGAACCCCCTGTCTTGCGTGGGTCTGCGCGGAAGTGCGGTGCAAACGTCTTCAGCACCGGAGACATTTCCGAGATGAATGCCAACGCTGGCGCACGCACCAGCGCTTCGTATTGTGATCTGTTCTCTTCAAACCAAATCCTGTTGTTGTTGGCTGCGAGATCGTCAAGGAACTTGATGCTGGCTCTAGTGAACATGGTGTCAATGCAATATGTCGTCAAGGCAATGGGTGGTATTGCTCGACATTATGGCGCGTTTTCCGGCGGTTCATGGCGTCCTCCCTGCGGCAGTCACCGAATCCACCCACTCCTGCAGCCCATGGAACTGGGCCGCAATCGCCCCGCCACCGACCCAGATCAGCACGGTACTGATCGCCCCGACCGCCCACTCCCGATGCGAGTGGCTGCGTTATCAATATCACCGCTATGGTGGCATGCTGCAAGGCGCCGCCAGTCGCCTTGCATGCGGACACCCCGGAGACGGCACTACTGGTAGGTTCCAGCATGGTGAATCGCCAATGCAAAAAGACCGCCAAAGGCGTGCGCCTCGGGCGGTCGGATGGTGAAACGGGAGGTGTTTTTGAGTAGCATGTGATGCCTTTGTGGCAATCTTCGTTGCGGCTTTCCTCAAGCCTGCTAGAGTCGAGTACTACGAGCGATGGAGACCACGATGGCCGGCTATGAAAATTACACTGAAGTTGTAAGAGAGATTGAGCTAGAAATCGAGCGGAAGGGAATTGTGCTCGGTATCGACTGGACGGATGACGTCCGGGTGCGTGCACTGGCACAGGAAGCGCTTGACCAGTCCGCTGTCGAGGTCAAACTTGCCGCTTCCAGTCCTATCGACCACAAGCTCATGGCCAAGGTTGATCTGTTCGGTCTCGCCGCCATCATGCTCAAGACGATGGAGGAATGTGCCGGTGTCGGATTCGAATGCCACGGAGGCCCAGCCTGGAAGGCGTTTGGCAAAGCACTTTGGGCTGAAGTCGAACTGCGCAAGTTACAGGCGGCCATTCGCTAGCAGTGCACCCCGTGGATGTAATGGGCAACTCGTTCAGTCAGAACTTGAAATCCAAAAGCAAAGCGCGCCCCCGCCATGCCCAAATTGCGATGTGTCGCCGTCCTCTTGCTGCTGATCATGTGCTTCGCCGCGTTCGGAGCCGAACCCGAGATCCTGGTCGCCGTCGAGAAGAGCGATGATACTTTTCTGGTTGATGCAACGATCGTCATTCCGGTGCCTTTGCGCACAGCATGGGAGGTACTCACGGACTTCAACAACATTATGAACAACCTGACATTGAGCAGGATCATCCGCCGAAAAGGCAGTTCGGTGTTTGTGATGCAGGAAGGAAGCGCAAAGTTCGGAATCTTCGGCATTATGGAGCAGTCACCCCAACCACCTGGGGGCCGTCCCGGCGCCGACGCTTTTTCCGGCAAGCGCATCCTGTGAGCCCGGCCACGGATACACTGGTGCACACGACATACCCCCCAGGCCCCTGCGATGAGTCTGCATTTCCTGCCGAAGCCGAAGCCCGGACGCGGTCCCTGGTGGAAGTCCTGGGCATGAGCGACGATGATGCCTTTACCCTGTTCCGGCGCGTGCGCTGGGGCGATGGGGACAAGTGATCTGCCCGCACTGCGGGCTGAATTTTCGGCACTACTTTCCGGCCGGCGCGCCAGATTTGGCGCTGTGCAGGCTGCCAGGAGGACTTCTCCGTCACGTCCGGAACGATTTTCGCCTTCCACAAGCTACCTTTGCGCCTGTATTTGGCGGCGGTGATCCTCTTCGCTAACGCCGTGAAGGGCATTTCTGCCCTGCAGATGGGCGTGACCTGGGCGTATCCCACAAGACCGCCTACGTCCTCCTGCACAAGATACGGGAAAGCCTGCTGGTGAACCAGGATGAATCGGCCCTGACGGGTCACGTTCGTGGACGGGGCGTATGTCGGCGGGAAGGTGCGACCGGAGAACAAGAAGGAAGACCGGGTGGACCGGCGCCTGGCCGAGATCAAGACCCGGACAAGCGCTGCATCCTGGTGATGCGCGAGGCGCACACCGAGGCGGAGGTCGAGGCCGGCCACACCGGGGCCAGGAAGACGCTCACCTTCATCGTGAAGAATGAGAACCAGGCCGACCTCGGCAAACTGGCGCCAGCCTACATCGCTCCGGGTACGGTGATCTGTGCCGACGAATCGGACGCCCTACGACCTGCTGCCTGCCAAGTACGAGCTCCGCCGGGTAGAACCACAGCCAGGAGTACCGCGCCGATGACGGGACGACCAACAACCTGGCGGCGGAATCGTACTTCTCCGCTTCCGTCGCTGCCAGATCGGCCAGATCCACAAGCTTGCGCCGAAATACCTCGACAACTACGCCAACGAGATGGCCTATCGGGAAGACACCCGGCGCTGGAGCAACGGCCACATTTTCCTGGATATCGTCGGCAAGTGCGCCCGTGCCCTGGTCAGCCGGGATTGGTGTGGGTACTGGCAGGGCAACCACCGGCTGGGGGAAAGCCTGGCGCTGTAAGGGTGTCATGCGACTGACCAGGTTGCGCCGTGTCCGTCACGGCCCGCGGGAATCAGAGTGCCGGTGCGCTCCAGGCGATGCACGACGGCAATGGCGTTCTTCCGCATCTGTTCGATCATGACCGTGGTGGATTCCAGGCCTTGGCGTGCCGCCAGGGCTTCGCCGATCTGGCGGCTGCTCAGCGCCGCTCCCTGAGCCTCGCGGAAGATGTCCAGAACCATGCGCTGGCATTCCCCCGGCCGGAAGAAGCGGTTCCGCGTCCGGTGTTCCTTGGCGCGGAGCGTCCGCAGGTCGATTTCCGGGGAAAACAGCTTGACGGTCGCGTCCAGGTGGGCCAGATCAGTTGCCAGTCGCCCCATTTCCTTCCGGTGATGCTCGATCAGCCCGGCCATCTCGGCACGCTTGGTTACCAGGGCCGTCACCACGTGGCTCTCTGCCATGAAAAATGCTCCTGTTCGTCGAAAACAAGTGCATTTTGGCTGAGCAGACGGCTAGGCGCTGGGGGTGGTTGCTCCATAATGCCGAGAAAAAGCATCCCGTGCCGCAGATTTTCTGAGCCTCACGGCCGCGGAGCGGGTTGCAACGAGCGTCTCAATCTGCGACTCCAGTACCGATAGCAGTTGTAACGTTTTTTGCTGCTCCTCCATCGGCGGCAGCGCAAATTCCTGCACCGCCATTGTTTTCCAGTTGATCGTCGGCGAAAGCGACCCCACTGAAATCTCCACCGCCCGATTCATGAACAGATCGCTCTGCATGAAGAACGGTAGGAACTCCGGCAGCACGACCTCGGGCCTGGCACGCAGCACCATAGCGTGCGCGGAACAGATACCATCGAACTCCGCAACGCCGAGCTTGCGTTGATAGGCCCGACGCCGTGCAAAAATGATGTCCCCCTTCTTGAAGCAGAGCTTGGTAGCCTCTACGTCATCCGGGCTGCCCCAGCGCCGAATGCGCAGTGAATCGGGATCAAGGTGCTCCAGCCCGACATAATGCTCCATGCCGGAGTCGGACGGCTTGTCGATGCGGACATTGACGTTGGTGGCCATCTGCTCGAAGCGCCACATCTTCGGTTTCAAACCTCCCAAACCCGCACCTCCGGGGCTATTCCTGCGTCCCGCGCGGCCTTGCAGAAGCCCCGATCGAATGTGTGTATGACGGTGCTGCCGCATGCGGCCAGGTGCAGCGCGTCGGCAAGGTCGGCACCGCGTGCGTACCAGTCCAGGGCAAGACTGACGGCTTCGGCATCCTCTATCAAAGTGTCGTCGGTTTCCAGAAGCGCAGTGAAAAACTCGTTCAGTTCGGCGCGGGTTTTCTTGTATCGACTTCGCAGTACCCACTCGGTTTCCAGCAGCACTGTTCGCGGAATAAAGATGGTGTCAGCAGTAATCAATTGCCGAACTACGGCAACTTGGTCGGGATTGTCGGCGACGAGGGCGCGCACCAGCAGATTGGTATCGAAGGCGATCATTGGCTGCGCTTTTCGGATTCTTGCCAATCCGCGCTGTAATCGACCGGCTCGCAAAGTTCCTCGGTGGAAATCGGCGGGCCGTCGTGCTTGAGCATGCCGATCAGATCGGCCAGTTTGCGACCACTTTTTTTTGGCATAGCCTTGAGCGTGACACCGTGAGCGCTGGAGACCAGCGTGAGTTCGGTGCCGGCATCCCAATGCAACGCCTCCCGAATCTCCTTGGGGATAACGACCTGGCCCTTGCTAGAAAGCGTGATGGTTGCGATGGCCATGCCGAATCTCCTTGATGTAAGACAGTAGTAAGTCAAATTATCGGCTTGCGATTGGCGGTTGGCAAATGCTCACGCAATAGTTTGCACGCAGCTCGCATCATGACGGTGCTTTCGTGAGTTGATCGGGCGTCTCAACCAAGGCGTCCATCTGCTGCCAGAATTCCTGGCCATCGCTCTGCCACTTCGCCCAGGTCGCTTGCAAGGTCACCGGCTGCCCATCGCTGTCAGCGGCGATTGGAGTCGCTACTTTCTTCACGTACAGCGGAATCGAGAGATTGCCGGCATTGGCGATGATTTCCGTGACGCTCGCTACCCTGGCAAAGCCCGCCACATCGGCAAAGGCTTCGTACGCCTGCAGGATGCGTTGCTGATGTTCGGGGTTTCAAGAAGCTCAGCGCCCGTTCCCGCGTCACCGAATGCAAGGCGTCGATGAACAGCACCTTGCCCTTGCGTGCCGCAGGTTTGCGGCGGTTGCAAACGACGACGCAGGCTTCCATCGGCGAGTTGTAGAAGAGGTTCGGGCCAAGACCGATCACGGCTTCGACCCAGTCCTGCTCGACCATCCTGGTGCGCATCCCCTGTTCTTCGTTGCGGAACAGCACGCCATGTGGCCAGAGAACGGCGCAGCGACCCTTGTCGCTCAGGCTGGCCAGGATGTGCTGCTGGAAGGCATAGTCGGCGCGGCCTTGCGGTGGCGTGCCGAGGAAGTTGCGGCCCCACTTGTCCGTCCCCCACGCCGTGCGATGCCACTGCTTGATCGAGTACGGTGGATTGGCGAGAACCACGTCGAACTGGCGCAGGCCGTTACCGGCGATGTGCCTGGGGTCAGCCAGCGTGTCGCCGCGGATGATCTGGAAGTCTTCGACGCCGTGCAGGAAGAGGTTCATCCGGGCGATGCCGGAAGTGATGAGATTGCGCTCCTGCCCGTAGAGCTTGAGCGTGCGGTATTCGCCGCCGCTGCGCTGCACTTCGACCAGTGCCGAAATGAGCATGCCGCCGGTGCCGCAGGTGGGGTCGTAGATCGATTCGCCGGCCTGCGGGGCGAGGAGTTGCGTCATCAGGTGGACGACGGTGCGATTGGTATAGAGCTCGGCGGCGGTGTGGCCGGAGTCGTCGGCAAACTTCTTGATCAGGAATTCGTAGGCGTTGCCGAGTTCGTCCTCGGGGACGTTGGCCACCGACAGGATCTGCGTCGAGAAATGCTCGATCAGGTTCTTGAGCGTCTCGTCGGACAGGCGGTCCTTGTTGGTCCACGCGCGTCGCCGAAGATGCCGGCAAGAAGATCGGGGTTGGCAGCCTCCAGCTGGCGCAGCGCGGTCTGGATGGCCAGTCCGATATTCTTGGCCTTCTGGCGGACATCGTTCCAGTGTGCGCCTTCGGGGATCTGGAAGCGGTGATTCTCGGCGAAGGTCGCATAATGGAGATCGCCGCCAGACTCGGCGAGCGCATCTGGTATTCCTCGTCCCAGACATCACAGATGCGCTGAAGAAGAGCAGCGGGAAGATGAACTGCTTG
>JADKBU010000055.1 GCA_016714935.1 Candidatus Accumulibacter propinquus
GCGTTCGCCAATTCCGAGGTGGTCTGCTGGTTATCGGCGTGGGGGATGCCAAGGATCTGAAGCCGGGATCCAAGCCGCCGTCGCGCCTGTTCGGGATCGAGGAAAACCCTGAGGCCTTTGACGATTTCCGCCGCCAGGTGATGCAGCGCTTCTTGCCGCCCGTCGAGCGCCTGCACTGGTTGCGTCTGCCCTGCACCTTGCACAACGGTAGCCCCGGCCACATCGTCATGCTGCGCGTGGAGAAGAGCGACCACGTGCATTCGGTGCTCGGCGACGGCACATGGACCCGCATGGATGCGAGCAACCGCGAGTTGAATGCCGGCGAAATCGCGGAACTGACCTACCGACGCGGGGTGCGCAGCGCGGTGAGCGAAACGGTGCCGATCGCCCTGGACCTGCTGGAAACCGACACCTGGCGTACCTTCGTGGCGGCACGCGGCCTCAGGAGTGGCGACTTCCCGGATCAATTGATGCGCATCGGCCTGGCCGCGCGCGCCGGCGGCGAGGTCTTGCCTACCCGCGCGGCGGTGCTATTGTTTGCCGACGAGCCAGGGGGTTTGCTGGCCTCCTACGATACCCGCGCTGATATTCGCGTCATGGTGTACGACGGCAAGGCCGCCGTGCCCGGCGCGACGCCCAACCTGCGCAAGGCGCCGAAGACGGCTCGCGGCCCCTTGATCGAACAGATTGACATCGCGGTGAGGATGGTGCTGGACGAACTGGCACAAGGCCTTACCCTCTCGGGTAGCGGTTTCAAGGCCAGACATGTCTACCCGGAGCGTGTGGTGAAAGAGGCCATCGTCAACGCGGTCATCCATCGCGACTACCGCCTCAATCGCGACATCTTCATCCGCATCCTCGACGACCGTATCGAAGTCGAAAGCCCCGGCGTTTTTCCCGGTCATATCACTGAAGCCAACATCGCTCGCGCCGGGTCGAAAGCGCGCAACCCGTTGCTGGCCCAAAACCTGCGGGAATTTCCGGTAGCTCCGAACATCGACGCTGGAGAGGGCGTCAAAATGATGTTCGCCGAAATGGCCGCCGCCAAGCTCTACCCACCGCAGTACCGACAGAATACCGGGACTGCGGTGGAGAGCGTAACGGTGACGCTGTTGAACCTGGAACGTCCAAGCGCCTGGGACGAGGTGAGCGACTGGCTTGACCGGCACCGCTCCATTGCCAATGCCGACCTCTGCCGCATTGCGAAAGTGGATACGCTCAAGGCATCCAAAATGCTTGCTGCCTGGCGAGAGCAGGGTTTGCTGGTCCCCCTGCCTGACCCAGGCCGCAACATGGCGTACAGGAAACCCGTCGAGGAACCGGACTTGTTATCTGAAGGTATGGATAACAAATCTGCGGACGATTGATTTTCCTAATAATTCAATACGATGCCTGAAGCGTTATTCACTACTTGGTTTCTGGAGGATGGAGCGCAAGGGATCGGTGAGCAGACATTGGTCTCGCGCCGCCTGACCGCCTTCTTCGCCTCTCGAAAATGTCCCGGAAGCGCCATCCGGGCCACGATGGACTGGGCTGTGGAGCAGGCCCGCAAGAAGACGCCGCTGATCGGCGGTTTCCAATCTCCACTGGAACGATCAGTCCTGGAGATTGTCCTGGCTGCGAAATCACCGGTGGTGATCGTGCTGGCGCGAGCTCTGGACAATGCACGTCTGCCCTTGCCATGGCACACCGCCCTGAACGAAGGCTGCGCCGTTGTCGTAAGTATGGCCCCAGCCAGCCAACGCTTGTCGGAGGCGATTGCGACGAAGCGCAACCACTGGATTGCCAGCCACACCAGCCGCATTGTGCTGGGCCACGTCGACTCGTCAGGCCTTCTCGCCGGGCTCGTGGAGCAATGGCGAAGGGACGGAAAAACGCTCGAGGTTCTCCCCCCATGCCGTTCGTAAAGCGCGTCTATCTGCTGTTTGTTTTCTCACGCTCAGGAAAAGAAAGACGATTTAACGATCAATTCACTCGCAATCAATGGCTTGCAGTATGTGTTGTTATCTGATGAGTTGCCAAAATCCCACTCTTCTGACCACATCAGCACGAATCTCGGGTGTGCAACCGCGCTACCTGGGGCTGGGCGCGGCTTGGCGCTACCGTAGGGGCGAACGTGAGGATAGGCTACGCCCGGGTCTCGACCAAAGATCATGCCCACGGTCTCCAGATTGATGCCCTGCTTGCCGCTGGTGGGCAAGCAGGGCGGGTTGCCGCCACCGGCCGGTTGCGGACGGAGGGCGATGAGCCACCGGCGTGGGATAACCAGAAGGCTGGAAGCCCTGTCCGATACATTATCAGCCGCAATGTGCGGAACCGGGGGGAGCTAGGAGTGGCATCAGCCGAGCGCAGCGAAGCTTCGCTTCAACCCGCACTGAACTTGAAGGGGCAAGACAATGATTGACCCGGTTTTTCTCACGCGTGTGGTCCTGCGCAACTACAAGAGCATTGGTTACTGCGACGTGCGACTCAATCCACTCACCTATCTGGTGGGGGCCAACGGATCGGGCAAGAGCAACTTCCTGGACGCCCTGCACTTGGTACGGGATGCCCTGGCCGGTTCTCTCGACAATGCCCTGAACGAACGTGGCGGATTGAACGAGGTCCGGCGGCGCTCCAGTGGTCACCCGACGAACTTCGGCATCCGACTGGAGTTCGCGTTGAGCAACGGGCAAGCCGGCCACTACGCTTTCAACATCGGCGCGCTGGCGGGACGCGGCTACGAGGTACAAAGCGAGGAGTGCGTACTGGGCAGTGTCGGCAAGGGTCCGTTTTTCCGTATCGAACGCGGCAACCTCAAGGCGAGCAGCGAGACGACCTTTCCAGCGGTAACCGCCGATCGTCTGGCGCTGGTGGCCGCGTCGGGGATGGCGGTCTTTCGCCCGGTGTTCGATGCCCTGACGGCGATGGGTTTCTACAACCTGAATCCGAAGTTGATGCGCGAGCTGCAGAAGCCGCAGGAGGGGCGCTTGCTCAAGCCCGTGGGGGAAAACATCGCGAGCGTGATCGGACATCTGGAACGGGTCGCCGCCGACAGGCTGGAGATCATCCAGGAATACCTTCAGACGGTTGCGTCGATGGTTCACGGCGTCGAGCGCAAGCCGATCGGGCCGATGGAAACCCTGGAGTTCCGCCAGGACATGGCTGGGGCAAAACATCCGTGGCGATTTCCGGCACAGAACATGTCTGACGGCACGCTGCGAGCGCTTGGCGTGTTGACTGCGCTGTTCCAGGGAAACCGCGATTACGCGCCATCGCTGGTGGGTATCGAGGAACCCGAAACGGCGCTGCACCCGGCCGCCAGCGCGGCCTTGCGCGAGGCGCTTGCGCGCGCCTCGCAAGACACCCAGGTCATCGTCACGAGTCACAGCCCAGACCTGCTCGACGATCTGTCCTTGAGTGCCGACACCTTGCTGGCAGTGGTTTCCGAGGGCGGGGAAACGCGCATCGCACCGCTGGACGAAGCCGCGCGCATGGCCATGCGCGACCAGCTTTTTTCGGCTGGAGAGCTCCTGCGGCTGAATCAACTGGCGCCTGATCGGGCGGTACTTGCGGCCCAGGCACAGGAACAGGCTGATCTGTTTGGCGAGGTCGAGCCATGATTGCCGTCGCCGCGATCGTCGAGGGCGCCGGCGAGGTGGCCGCGCTGCCGATTCTGCTGCGACGGATCAACGCCTGGCGTACCCCGGATGTCCATTTGCAGGCGCTGCCGCCGATTCGCGTTCATCGCGATCGATTCCTGAATCGGGACGATGAATTCCGCCGGCACTTGCTGCTGGCAGCCGCAAAGTGTGGCGAAAGCGGCTGGATTCTCGTCCTGCTCGATGCCGATGATGCCTGTCCGGCTGAGTTGGGGAAACAGATTCTCGAGCGAGCAACTGCATACGTTCCACACCGTCGGGTGTCGGTCGTGCTGGCCAACAGGGAATACGAGGCCTGGTTCATCGCCGCAGCTGAATCGCTCGATGGCCAACGCGGTTTCGCATTCAAGCCTGCTGAAGCGATTGATGCCGAAGGTCCGCGCAACGCCAAGGGGTGGATCACGGCGCGCATGTGCGGCGGCAGTTACGGAGAAACGACCGACCAGCCGGCTTTTTCGGCGCGCATGGACCTGCAGCAGGCATTCGCCCACAGCCGATCTTTTCGGAAGCTTTGCAGCGAGTGGGCAAGGCAGATGCCCTTTACATGTGCAGGGTTGCGGGAGGCGGGCGATGAGCCGCCGGCGTGAGATCGCCAGGCGGCTGGACGCCCTGTCCGATATCGGCGGCATCTTGTCGGCGATGAAAGGCCTGGCACTGATGGAAACCCGCATCCTGAGCGATTTCCTCGTCAGCCAGCAACGCATGGTGTCAGGGATCGAAACGGCCGCCGCCGATTTTCTGGCCGGACACGCCGAGTTTGTCGACGAACCGCTGCCAGGGCGGGAACTCTGCGTACTGGTGGGTTCGGAACAGGGCTTCTGCGGCGATTTCAACGAAGCGCTGCTGGCGCGCATGCAGGCACTGTGTCAGGACAAGGAGGCGCCGGTTCGTTGGCTTGTCATCGGCAGCCGTCTGGCAACTCGAATCGGCGAATGTGACTGCGTCGATTTGGCACAGCCGGGGGCCATTGTCGCCGACGAAGTCCCGGCCGTCCTGCTGCGCTTGACGCGCGAACTGAGCGGCTTGCTGGCCCGTGAGGAGTACGCCGGTTACGGGCTCTCGGCCCTCTATCATGGTGATGCCCCTGGCGATATCCGCATGCGTCACTTGCTGCCCTTGCGCGACCTGCCTGCTCCCGAGCGGACGTATCCTTACCCGGCGGAACTGAATCTGCCTCCCATCGAGTTCCTGCGCGGGCTGACCGGGCATTATCTGCACGCGGTACTGAACGAAGTGCTGTACAGCTCGCTGATGGCCGAGAACCAGCAACGGCAGGCGCATATGGATCGCGCCCTGCAGCGGCTCGATGAGGACAGCGCACGGCTCAGACTCCGCTACAACAACCAACGCCAGGAGGAAATCACCGAGGAAATCGAGATCATCCTGCTCTCGGCCGACATGCTCGGCGAAGCCGAGCACGTTTAGGTGGCAGACGGTTTTCGTTGTTTCATCTCCGGTCTTGGTGGTTACTGGCCTGGAGCCCAAACGGGCCAATTGCCACCGAGCGACTGGCACTGTCTGCGCAGGTTCGCGTCATTCAATTACGTAGCCTGGCCGCAGATGCTTCAATCGGTTACCGAAGTGGCCAGTCAACAGGGAATCGCTCATGTCACCTTTCAGCCAGAAAGCGTGGCAGGGTCGCTTCCCGTTCGGTTCGTTCCTCGCTGATTCAAGCTGTCTCGCCTCGTTTCAACAAGACCAAATGCACTGTGTGCGGCAAGTATGTTTTCGAGCGCTACCTTCGCACCAGGGATGGTCAGCCTGCAACTCGGGATCGACGAACCGGTGCTGCCGATCCTGGCGCTGGCTGTTTTGTTCCTGGGATGGCGGCTGATCCGCGAAGATTCCGGACTGGCAGCGCGACCGTTCCTCGTGCAATCGGCCACGCCGGTGGCCGACGAAATGGTCGAGATCACCCTGAAACCGCTGGCAGAGCCCATTGCCGTGACGGCCGGACAGTTCGTGCTGGTGGCGTTCTTCGCCGGGCCGACGTTCCGGGGTTGTGGCGAATTTCATCCGTTCACCGTCAGTGCGATCGGTGCCGACGGCCAAATCCGGATCGGCGTCAAGGCTCTGGGGGACTGCACGAGACGCCTTCAGGGCATCGAACCGGGCGTGCCGGCACGGGTGCATGGCGCGTTCGGCACCTTCCTGGCCGAACGGCCCGCGGCCGCGCAACTGTGGCTGGCCGGCGGCATCGGTATCACACCGTTCCTGGCGCTGCTGCGAACTGGTCCGCTCAGCCAGCCGACCACGCTCGTCTACCTCCACCGCTCGCCGGCCGATGCCGCCTTCCTGGAGGAACTCCGTGTGCTGGCCGATGGCGATCCACAACTCTCGCTGCAGGCCCTGGCAACCGGCAGTGCGCCAGCGGATCTCGATTCGCTGCTGCCCGTGGCACCCGCGCTGGCCGGAATCGAGTGCTATCTGTGCGGCCCGCCGGCGATGATCGCCGCCGTCAGACTGTCGCTGCGCAAACGCGGCGTCACGCCGCGCCACATCCATTTTGAAAACTTCGGATTCAGGTGATGCGCCGTCTGTACCTGTCCGCTACCCTGATCTTCTGGCTGCTGGTGTCGGCCTTCTGGGCCGGCAGCGTCTGGCTGCCACGCAGCGACGGGGGCGTCGCCGACGCGCCGGAAAGAGTGATCTCGACGGCAGAGCTCGCCCGGCACGCGCTTGCCGAGGATTGCTGGATGGCGATTCGCGGCCAGGTGCATGATCTTGGCGCCTACCTGCCCGAGCATCCATCGCGACCCGACATCGTTCTTCCCTGGTGCGGCAAGGAGGCGACCGAGGCCTATGAGACCAAGACCAGGGGGCGCCGGCATTCCGCCGCTGCCGACGCAATGCTGGCCAGCTATCGGATCGGGATCCTCGCGACCGACAAACCCTGACCGTTGGGTTCCCGGCCGCCTCGCCCGCAACGGAGATCCCCCGGCAATCCGGTCTACCTTGTCGGGTCTGGGGCGAAGTGGCGTTCTTCCGCCGGCTCAGCACGCTGATCCGGGCCGCGCTCCCTCGCCGCAGCCGTCCACGCCCTTGATTTTCTTGCCCCCGTGGCGTACGTTTTGCCCGACCTCACGAGCCGGGAGCACGCGTCATGACCACCAACATCAGAATCTTCCTCGCCTCGTCCGCGGAACTCAAGGAGGACCGCAACGAGTTCGAGATCTTCATCAATCGCCAGAACAAGGACTGGGTCCAGAAGGGCGTCCTTCTCGAACTCGTGCTCTGGGCGGATTTTCTCGACGCCGTTTCGCCGACGCGGCTGCAGGACGAGTACAAGCGCGATCCGCGAGTGCGACATCTTCGTCATGCTCTTCTTCACCAAGGTCGGCCGCTACACCGAGGAAGCGTTCGAGACCGCTTTCGGACCATTTCAGGCCACCCGCAGGCCCTTCCTATTCACCTATTTCAAGAGCGCGCCGAACACCGCGCCGAGGGCCGACCTGCAGACCTTGTGGGCGTTTCAGGACAAGCTCCAGACCCTCGGACACTTCCAGACCGAATACCGGAACGCCGCCGAGCTCAAGATGCATTTCAGCGAGCAACTCGACAAGCTGGCCGCCAACGGCTTCATCGAATTCACACCTGCTTCAGACACTACGGACACTACCGCCGCGGTCGCCGGCAGCGGCCAGCAGGCCACGCTCACCGGCGACGGCGCGATCGCGCAAGCACTGGGTGCGACAGCCCTCGGCGCCGGCAGCGTGCATGTCGGCGGCAACACCGGCACCATCAACACCCGCACCATCAACGCCGGCACGCAGATCGGCGGCGACCTCGTCCTGGCGACAAAGGTGGCAGCGACCGGATCGGCCAGCAGGTCCATACCGGCGGCAACTATTTCGGTGGCAACGTCGCTACCGGTGGTGGCCATTTCGCCGGCCGTGACCAGGCGATCACCTCGGCAGTCTCGGCGCGCGAACTGGAAGCGCTGTTCGCGCCGCTGCTGGCGGTGCTTGCGCAAGCCGCCCCACCGGCCAGGCAGGCGGGAGGCTGCACAGCAGGTCCAGGAACTCCAAGGCCGAAGTCGCCAGGGGCCAGCAAGCCGACGACAGCCGCATCGGCCGCCTGATCGACGGCCTGGCGGCGATGGCACCCGCCGCCGTCGCCTCGGTTCTCAGCACCTTCGCCACACCGATTCTCGGCGGCATCGCCGGCCCGGTCACGAAATTTGTTCTCGACCGCCTGAAAGGCAATTGAATTGCAAGCGCCCCCTGCCAGCGAAGGGTGCCACGATGACCCGCCCTGATTCACCGCCGCAGGCGGCAGGCCGGTGCAATCGTCGGGAGCGCGAAGGTTGCCGGCCAGGCCTCAGGGGCGCAGGGTGTTCTTGAAGACCTTGCCGTCCTTCATGATCAGCACGAAGTTCTTCGCCGGGTCTTCGATCAGCCGGATGTCGGCCAGGGGGTCGCCGTCCACCAGCAGCAGGTCGGCCAGCGCGCCTTCCTCCAACCAAGGGAAGTGCGCTCGAAATGTCGAAAATTTTACAGCCCTGTGAAAAACACCATAGTTTTCATAAATGTCAAGGATATTTATGGAGTTGGGAGAAAAATGGTATGAATTGTGCTTGGCGCAGCGGACATGCTACAGGTTTGCGAGTTGTCCCGGTTTGGCGGCACAGTTGTGAGCCTTGCGTCAATTCAACGCCTGCTACGGGCACAGAAGAATTTCCATTTTGCCGCCTCTCAAAGGATCAACCATGAATTTCTCCACCAGCATCGCATCCATCGCCGCTTTTTCGCTGCTCACTGCCACGTCTGTCGAGGCTGTACCTGCCGGGACGCTGTACGGGGCCTTCCACTACAGTTGTTCTCTCGCTCGACCTCGGAGCGCTCACCGAAACCGGGGTCATCCCAGCGCGCGTGCCACCCATCTGGTGGCCGCAGGCGATCACGTTTTCTGGCAGGACGACATCCGTATCTGGCGCGCCAACAAGGACCTCAGCGGCGTCACTCAACATCTGGACCAACCTGCTTGCGCCGGCCGACATCAACGTCACCCGACCAGCACCTACCTCTTTGAAGCCTTTCCACAGTTATTCACGCTCGACCTGCGCACCCTCCACCGAAACCGCTGAGACCAGCGCGCATGCCACGCACCTGACCGCCGCCAGCGGCACCATCTTCTGGCAGGTTGACATCCGCGTCTGGCGCGCCAAAGCGACCTGACCGAAATCACCAACGTCTGGACCAATCTGCGTGCGCCGACCGACATCACCGTCGATCCGACCGGCGGGTATCTTTACGAGGCCTTTGCCGCACGGTTGTTCTGGCGCTCGACCTCGACACCCTCAGCGAAATCGCCGTCACCAGTGCGCACCATGCCGGCAACCTGACGGCCACCGCCGACCATCTACTGGCAGGACGACATCCGCATCTGGCGCGCCAGGAACGATCTGACCGACATCACCAACATCTGGACCAATTTGCGCGCGCCGACCAGCATCGCCGTCGGTGTCCCTCCCACGACGACGGCGGTCCCAGAGACGCCTACGCTGCTGCTTGCCGTCAGGCTTCTGGCCTGCGGTCTGCTCCGTCAGGGATCTGAGGGGCATCTGAGCTCAGGAATTCCCCAACCTACATACCGGGGACCGGCACTCGCTTCCCTCCCCAGCGGTCGCTTCCCTCTCACTTGACTGTACCGCCGTTCAGAACGCCTAGGTACCAGCGAGATAACCCTCGACGCAGGATCGCCAAATTCGAGGCAGAGAAGAGCAAATGAAGATGACCGTCCCCAACCACTGGCGTGTCCGAAAAGCCAAACGCAATGTTCTCTCATGTCGCTTCGACCACGGCGCAGGCCATCAGTAACCGCTGGCTGACGATTTCGCGGATGACGTGCAGGCGACGGTGGAAGAAATGGTCGGCACCGGGGACGACCACCACCGGCAACTCCAGAGGCTTCGCCCACTCGATGACGTTGGCCAGCGGCACGGTGGCGTCGTCGGAGCCGTGGATGACGATGGTGTCGCGTGGTACGGCCTTGGTATGGTAGCGGCGCGCGCCTTCGACAAAACCCGAGGCGGTGCCGACGAGCACCAGCCGTTGGGCGGGATGCCCGGATTCGAGCAGCGCTTCAGCGACTCGTGTCTGCACGTAGGCACCGAAAGAGAAGCCGGCCAGCGCTACCGGCAGAGTGCCGTAACGGCATTTGGCTTCGGCCAGAACGGCGAGGAGATCCTCGGTTTCTCCCAGGCCCTCGTCGTGCTTGCCCGCGCTCTGGCCGACGCCGCGGAAGTTCGGGCGCAGCGCGACATAGTCAAGGTGGTTGAAGGTGCGTGCCAGCGTCTGCACCACCTTGTTGGTGTTGCCGCCGCCGAACAGCGGGTGTGGGTGGGCGATCAGCGCGATGCCGCGCGGCGCCCCCGGGTTTTCGACGATGACTTCGATCTTGCCGACGGGTCCGTCGAGCAACAGGTGTTCTGCTTGCGTTCTCGGCTTGGGGCTCCTCTTACGGACTGGTCGCTGGCGCTGCACCGCAGTGCGCGTAGCCGACCGCGAGCGGGTTTCAGATGCGCAGCCGTTCGACGACACGTCCGTGCACCAGGTGCTCCTGGATGATCTCCTCGATGTCTTCATTATCGACGTAGCTGTACCACACGCCTTCCGGATAGACCACCAGCACCGGGCCGTTGTCGCAGCGGTCCATGCAGCCGGCCTTGTTGATGCGGACCTTGCCGGCACCCTTGAGGCGCAACTCGCCGATGCGATCCTTGGCGTACGTCTGGGCTGTCGTGGCGCCTGCGTTGTTGCAGCAGGTCTCATCCTCGCCACGCTGGTTGCAGCAGAAAAATACGTGATGCTTGAAATAGCTCATGACGAACCGGCTCCTGTTGATGGGTTGGATTGCAGACGTGGTCGATTTTAACCCTGATTCAACGACGATCGGCTGCGCGCTGCGGTTGCGCTACTGACGGGAATCTGTGGAGCGGAGCGTTGATCACGTGAATGCCGGGTCGATCGCCTCTGCGGTCTTCTTTCGTGTTTACTCGGACACGGTCGGC
>JADKBU010000056.1 GCA_016714935.1 Candidatus Accumulibacter propinquus
CGCCGACAGGCTGGAGATCAATTCAGGAATATCTGCAGACGAGTTGCGCCGGTCGTTCCGGCATCTGAGCGCAAGCCCGATCAGGCCGATGGAAACCCTGGAGTTCCGCCAGGACATGGCTGGAAGACGAAAACATCCGTGGCGATTTCCGGCACAGAACATGTCCTGACACCCGCTGCGAAGCGCTTGGCGTGTTGACTGCGCTGTTCCAGAAGCCGCGATTACGCGCCACCATCGCTGGTGGGTATCGAGGAACCCGAAACGGCGCTGCACCCGGCCGCCAGCGCGGCCTTGCGCGAAAGGCAGCTTGCGCGCCTCGCAAGACGCAGGTCATCGTCACGAGTCACAGCCCAGACCTGCTCGACGATCTGTCCTTGAGTGCCGACCTTGCTGGCGATGGTTTCGAGGGCGGGGGAAACGCGCATCGCCCCGCTGGACGACCGGGCGCATGGCCATGCACTGACCAGCTTTTTCGGCTGGAAGAGCTCCTGCGGCTGCGATCCAACTGGCGCCTGATCGGGGCGGTACTTGCGGCCCAGGCAGGGAACAGGCTGATCTGTTTGGCGAGAGATCCCGAGCCGCCCAGTTGCCGTCGCCGCGATCGTCGAGGCGCCGGCGAAAATTGGCCCGCGCTGCCGATTCTGCTGCGACGGATCAACGCCTGGCGTACCCGGATGTCCATTGCAGGCGCTGCCGCCAGTTCGCGTTCATCGCGATCGATTCACAAGATCGGGACGATGATTCCGCCGGCACTGCTGCTGGCAGCCGCAAAGTGTGGCGAAGCGGCGCAGATTCTCGTCTGCTCGATGCCGATGATGCCTGTCCGGCTGAGTTGGGGAAACAGATTCTCGAGCGAGCAACTGCGCCGTTCCACACCGTCGGGTGTCGGTCGTGCTGTTAACAGGAATACGAGGGGCCTGGTTCATCGCCGCAGCTGAATCGCTCGATGGCCAACGGTTTTCGCATTCAAGCCTGCTGAAACGATTAGTGCCGGAAGGTCCGCGCAACGCCAAGGGGGTGGATCACGGCGCGCATGTGAAGCGGCAGTTACGGAGAAACGACCGACCAGCTGGCTTTTCGGCGCGCATGGACCTGCGCAGGCATTCGCCCTGGCCGATCTTTTCAGGCTTTGCAGCAGAGTGGGCGAGGCAGATACCTTTACGTGGCCGCAGGGTTGGGAGGCGGGCGATGAGCCGCCGGCGTGAGATCGCCAGGCGGCTGGGCGCCCCTGGCGCCGATATCCGGCGGCATCCTGTCGGCGATGAAAGGCCTGGCACTGATGGAAACCCGCATCCTGAGCGATTTCCTCGTCAGCCAGCAACGCATGGTGTCAGGATCGAAAAGCCGCCGCCGATTTTCTGGCCGGACACGCCGAGTTTGTCGACGAACCGCTGCCAGGGCGGGAACTCTGCGTACTGGTGGGTTCGGAACAGGGCTTCTGCGGTTACTTCAACGAAGCGCTGCTGGCGCGCATGCAGGCACTGTGTCAGGACAAGGAGGCGCTGGTTCGTTTGCTTGTCGTCGGCAGCCGTCTGGCAACTCGAATCGGCGAATGTGACTGCGTCGATTTGGCACAGCCGGGGGCCATTGTCGCCGACGAAGTTCCGGCCGTCCTGCTGCGCTTGACGCGCGAACTGAGCGGCTTGCTGGCCCGTGAGTACGCCGGTTTTACGGGCTCGGCCCTCTATCATGGTGATGCCCTGGCGGTATCCGCATGCGTCACTTGCCGCCCTTGCGCGACCTGCCGGCTCCCGAGAGGGCGTACGCTCACCCGGCGGAACTGAATCTGCCTCCCATCGAGTTCCTGCGCGGGCTGACCGGGCATTATCTGCACGCGGTACTGAACGAAGTGCTGTACAGCTCGCTGATGGCCGAGAACCAGCAACGGCAGGCGCATATGGATCGCGCCCTGCAGCGGCTCGATGAGGACAGCGCACGGCTCAGACTCCGCTACAACAGCCAACGCCAGGAGGAAATCACCGAAATCGAGATCATCCTGCTCTCGGCCGACATGCTCGGCGAAGCCGAGCACGTTTAGGTGGCAGACGGTTTTCGTTGTTTCATCTCCGGTCTTGGTGGTTGCTGGCCTGGAGCCCAAACGGGCCAATTGCCACCGAGCGACTGGCACTGTCTGCGCAGGTTCGCGTCGACAATTACGTAGCCTGGCCGCAGATGCTTCAATCGGTTACCGAAGTGGCCAGTCAACAGGGAATCGCTCATGTCACCTTTCAGCCAGAAAGCGTGGCAGGGTCGCTTCCCGTTCGGTTCGTTCCTCGCTGATTCAAGCTGTCTCGCCTCGTTTCAACAAGACCAAATGTACTGTGTGCGGCAAGTATGTTTTCGAGCGCTACCTTCGCACCATTGGCAACCGGCAGTGCGCCAGCGGATCTCGATTCGCTGCTGCCCGTGGCACCCGCGCTGGCCGGAATCGAGTGCTATCTGTGCGACCCGCCGGCGATGATCGCCGCCGTCAGACTGTCGCTGCGCAAACGCGGCGTCACGCCGCGCCACATCCATTTTGGAAACCCCTCCGGATTCAGGTGATGCGCCGTCTGTACCTGTCCGCTACCCTGATCTTCTGGCTGCTGGTGTCGGCCTTCTGGGCCGGCAGCGTCTGGCTGCCACGCAGCGACGGGGGCGTCGCCGACGCGCCGGAAAGAGTGATCTCGACGGCAGAGCTCGCCCGGCACGCGCTTGCCGAGGATTGCTGGATGGCGATTCGCGGCCAGGTGCATGATCTTGGCGCCTACCTGCCCGAGCATCCATCGCGACCCGACATCGTTCTGCCCTGGTGCGGCAAGGAGGCGACCGAGGCCTATGAGACCAAGACCAGGGGCGCCGGCATTCCGCCGCTGCCGACGCTATGCTGGCCAGCTATCGGATCGGGATCCTCGCGACCGACAAACCCTGACCGTTGGGTTCCCGGCCGCCTCGCCCGCAACGGAGATCCCCCGGCAATCCGGTCTACCTTGTCGGGTCTGGGGCGAAGTGGCGTTCTTCCGCCGGCTCAGCACGCTGATCCGGGCCGCGCTCCCTCGCCGCAGCCGTCCACGCCCTTGATTTTCTTGCCCCCGTGGCGTACGTTTTGCCCGACCTCACGAGCCGGAGCACGCGTCATGACCACCAACATCGAATCTTCCTCGCCTCGTCCGCGGAACTCCAAGAGGACCGCAACGAGTTCGAGATCTTCATCAATCGCCAGAACAAGGACTGGGTCCAGAAGGGCGTCCTTCTCGAACTCGTGCTCTGGGCGGATTTTCTCGACGCCGTTTCGCCGATGCGGCTGCAGGACGAGTACAAGCGCGCGATCCGCGAGTGCGACCTCTTCGTGATGCTCTTCTTCACCAAGGTCGGCCGCTACACCGAGGAAGCGTTCGAGACCGCTTTCGGACCATTTCAGGCCACCCGCAGGCCCTTCCTATTCACCTATTTCAAGAGCGCGCCGAACACCGCGCCGAGGGCCGACCTGCAGACCTTGTGGGCGTTTCGGGACAAGCTCCAGACCCTCGGACACTTCCAGACCGAATACCGGAACGCCGCCGAGCTCAAGATGCATTTCAGCGAGCAACTCGACAAGCTGGCCGCCAACGGCTTCATCGAATTCACACCTGCTTCAGACACTACGGACACTACCGCCGCGGTCGCCGGCAGCGGCCAGCAGGCCACGCTCACCGGCGACGGCGCGATCGCGCAAGCACTGGGTGCGACAGCCCTCGGCGCCGGCAGCGTGCATGTCGGCGGCAGCAACACCGGCACCATCAACACCCGCACCATCAACGCCGGCACGCAGATCGGCGGCGACCTCGTCCACGGCGACAAGGTGCTTGGCGACCGGATCGGCCAGCAGGTCCATACCGGCGGCGGCAACTATTTCGGTGGCAACGTCGCTACCGGTGGTGGCCATTTCGCCGGCCGTGACCAGGCGATCACCTCGGCAGTCTCGGCGCGCGAACTGGAAGCGCTGTTCGCGCCGCTGCTGGCGGTGCTTGCGCAAGCCGCCCCACCGGCCAGGCAGGCCGAGGCTGTCCAGCAGGTTCAGGAACTCAAGGCCGAAGTCGCCAGGGGCCAGCAAGCCGACGACAGCCGCATCGGCCGCCTCATCGACAGCCTGGCGGCGATGGCACCCGCCGCTGTCGCCTCGGTTCTCAGTACCTTCGCCACGCCGATTCTCGGCGGCATCGCCGGCCCGGTCACGAAATTTGTTCTCGACCGCCTGAAAGGCAATTGAATTGCAAGCGCCCCCTGCCAGCGAAGGGTGCCACGATGACCCGCCCTGATTCACCGCCGCAGGCGGCAGGCCGGTGCAATGTCGGGAGCGCGAAGGTTGCCGGCCAGGCCTCAGGGGCGCAGGGTGTTCTTGAAGACCTTGCCGTCCTTCATGATCAGCACGAAGTTCTTCGCCGGGTCTTCGATCAGCCGGATGTCGGCCAGGGGGTCGCCGTCCACCAGCAGCAGGTCGGCCAGCGCGCCTTCCTCCAACCAAGGGAAGTGCGCTCGAAATGTCGAAAAATTTTACAGCCGTGTAGCGAAAACACCATGAATTTTCATAAATGTCAAGGATATTTATGGAGTTGGAGAAAATGGTATGAATTGTGCTTGGCGCAGCGGACATGCTACAGGTTTGCGAGGTTGTCCCGGTTTGGCAGCGCAGTTGTAGGCCTTTCGTCAATCCAACGCCCGCTTCAGGCACAGAAGCATTTCCATTTTTGCCGCCTCTCAAGGATCAAACCATGAATTTCTCTGCCAGCATCGCATCCATCGCCGCTTTTTCGCTGCTCACTGCCACGTCTGTCGAGGCTGTACCTGCCGGGACGCTGTACGAGGCCTTCCCGACACAGTTGTTCTCGCTCGACCTCGGAGCGCTCACCGAAACCGGGGTCATCAGCGCGCGTGCCACCCATCTGGTGGCCGCAGGCGATCACGTTTTCTGGCAGGACGACATCCGTATCTGGCGCGCCAACAAGGACCTCAGCGGCGTCACCAACATCTGGACCAACCTGCGTGCGCCGGCCGACATCAGCGTCGACCCGACCGGCACCTACCTCTTTGAAGCCTTTCCCACACAGTTATTCACGCTCGACCTGCGCACCCTCACCGAAACCGCTGAGACCAGCGCGCATGCCACGCACCTGACCGCCGCCGGCGGCTACATCTTCTGGCAGGATGACATCCGCGTCTGGCGCGCCAAAAGCGACCTGACCGAAATCACCAACGTCTGGACCAATCTGCGTGCGCCGACCGACATCACCGTCGATCCGACCGGCAGGTATCTTTACGAGGCCTTTGCCGCACAGTTGTTCACGCTCGACCTCGACACCCTCAGCGAAATCGCCGTCACCAGTGCGCATGCCGGCAACCTGACAGCCACCGCCGACCACATCTACTGGCAGGACGACATCCGCATCTGGCGCGCCAGGAACGATCTGACCGACATCACCAACATCTGGACCAATTTGCGCGCGCCGACCAGCATCGCCGTCGGTGTCCCTCCCACGACGACGGCGGTCCCAGAGACGCCTACGCTGCTGCTGCTTGCCGTCGGGCTTCTGGCCTGCGGTCTGCTCCGTCGGGGATCTGAGGGCATCTGAGCTCAGGAGATTCCCCCAACCTACATACCGGGGACCGGCACTCGCTTCCTCCCCCGGCGGGTCCTTCCCTCACTTGACTGTACCGCCGTTCAGGGCGCCTGGGTGCCGGCGAGATAGCCCTCGACGCAGGATCGCCAGATTCGAGGCAGAGAAGAGCGGGTGAAGATGACCGTCCCCAACCACTGGCGTGTCCGAAAAGCCGGGCGCAATGTTCTCTCATGTCGCTTCGACCGCGGCGCGAGCCATCAATGGCGCCACGCATGGCTGACGATCTCGCGGATCACATGAAGCCGCCGGTGGAAGAAGTGATCGGCGCCGGGGACGACCACCACCGGCAAGTCCAGTGGCTTGGCCCATTCGAGGACATTGGCCAGTGGCACGGTGGCGTCTTCGGATCCATGGATGACAATGGTGTCGCGTGGCACGGCCTTGGTATGGTAGCGGCGTGCGCCTTCGACGAAGCCCGAAGCGGTGCCGACCAGCACCAGTCGCTGTGCCGGATGCCCGGCATCGAGCAGCGCTTCGGCCACCCGTGTCAGGACGTAGGCGCCGAAGGAGAAGCCGGCGAGGGCGACCGGCAGATTGCCGTAACGACACTTGGCTTCCGCCAGTACCGCCAGCAGGTCCTCGGTTTCCCCCTGACCATCGGCATGCTGTCCCTCGCTGCGACCGACGCCGCGGAAATTCGGGCGCAGCGCCACGTAATCGAGATGGGTGAAGGTACGCGCCAGCGTCTGTACCACCTTGTTGGTATTGCCGCCGCCGAACAGCGGATGCGGGTGGGCGATCAAGGCGATGCCGCGCGGCGCGCCCGGATTCTCGACGATCAGGTCGATCTTGCCGACCGGTCCGTCGATCAGCAGTTGTTCTGCTTGCAGTCTCATGGCTTCGGTTTCCTCTTGCTGACTTCGCTCTGCCGGGCAGGGCCGCAGCCGACGGCGCTTTTCCCTGTCAGATGCGCAGCCGTTCGACGACTCGCCCTTGTACCAGGTGCTCCTGGATGATTTCTTCGATGTCCTCCTGGTCGACGTAGCTGTACCACACGCCTTCCGGATAGACCACCAGCACTGGTCCCTGATCGCAGCGATCGAGGCAGCCGGCCTTGTTGATCCGTACCTTGCCGGCACCCTTGAGCCGCAGTTCGCCGATGCGATCCTTGGCGTAGGTCTGCGCTGCGGTTGCGCCGGCGTTGTTGCAGCAGGTTTCACCCTCGCCCCGCTGGTTGCAGCAGAAAAACACATGATGCTTGAAATAGCTCATACGAACCGGCTCCTGTTGATGGGTTGCTTGCAGATGTGGTCGATTTTAACCCTGATTCAACGACGATCGGCTGCGCGCTGCAGTTGCGCTACTGACAGAGATCTGTGGAGCGGAGCGTTGATCACGTAGAATGCCGGGTCGATCGCCTCTGCGGTCTTCTTTCGTGTCCTCGGACACGGTCGGCCTGACCGGCTACCACCACGACGATTCCATGAGCACTTGCGAGGACCCCTTCGCCACCCTTGGCGTACACCGTGAAGCGTCGCTAGACGAAATCAAGCGGGCGTACCGCCGACTGGCCATGTTCTGGCATCCGGATCGCAACCCTGAGGCGGTTGCCGGGACCGAGTTCAAGCGCGTCCATGCGGCTTACGAACTGCTCCTCGATCCGCAACGTCTTGCCGAGTGGCAGCAGGCGCAGGCGACCACGACATCCACCGCGGGCGGTACGGCTAACGGGAACGCAGCCGATGACCTGACGCAGGTCCTGACACTGTCGCTCGAAGAGGCGGCACAGGGTTGCCGGAAGGATATCGAGCTGGTGCACAGCGTGCACTGCGACACCTGCAGCGGCAGTGGCCGGGTCCAGCACAACCATTCCGTTCCCTGCCGGCGTTGCAACGGCTGTGGTCGCCTGGCGCGCAAGGGTGGTGGCACCAATCGTTGCGAAGGCTGCAATGGGCGAGGCTACCTGCGCGAGACGGTGTGCCCGGATTGCGTCGGTGGCTGGCGCATGGAACCGCGTATCCTGTCGGTCACGGTCCCGCCAGGTCTGCGCGATGGCGAGCGCTTGCGGCTGCCTCGGCAGTCGCCGGCGAAACCGGCCGGCGAGGGCCACGGCGCCGGTGACTTGTACCTCAAAGTCAGCCTCGCCGCACACCCGTTGTTCGTCCTGGACGGGCGCGATCTGCACTGTGAGGTGCCGGTGAGCGTTTTGCGGCTGCTCTGCGGTGGCTGCATCGAAGTGCCGACCTTGAGCGGCACCGCCAGTCTCGATTTGCCCCCGGCTCAGGGAACGCTTGAGCAACGTCTTCCCGGGCTGGGTTTTCCCGGCAAGCGGGGACGCGGTGCCGGCGATCTGATCGTGCATCTGCAGGGTATCCAGCCGCAAGAGCTGGGCCCGCAGGACATCGAGTTTCTGGAAGGTTTGCAGGCACGTTTGGCGACGGACCTCGAGCGGCATGCGCCACGACTGGCCGCGTGGGAACGGCAACTGCGCACGCGCCGACGGCAGGAACAGGACTGATTACAGGCGCCGCCCGACTGCCGTCAGATAGGGCAGGGCGACGAAGGGCCAGAGGCTGGCAACCCAGCGGGTGAGGCCGTTGAAGTTCAGGAAGTGTCCCTGTCGCCAGGCGGCCAGGGCAGCTTCCGAATAGGGATTGGCCGGCGTCAGATTGACCAGTGCGGTGCCGGCCAGCAAGGCAAGCCCGGCCAGCGCGACACGCCAGGAAGCCGGCAGCAGCAACATCAGTGAGAGCAAAACGCCGCCGATCAGCAAGCCCAGGCGGGCACCAGGGGTCAACCAGGCAAATGCGTCCTGCGGCGCGACAAGTACGGCTGCGGCCAGCGTCCTGATGGCCAGGGCGAGCACGAAGAAAGCCACCAGGACCAGATGCATGGACGTCCGATCGGCCAGCAGGGTGCGCGCAAAGAGCCCGATGACCAGGGTGTTGCAGGCAATGACGCAGGTTTCGAGCACGAAGAAGGACGGGGCTGCATACGGCACGGCCGGGGTGATGCCGAGCACATTGCGCAGGTCGCCGGTGCCGAAGAGCAGTGTTTCCGGGGACAGTTGGGTCAGCAACCAGGTGCCGAGCAGCACCAGACCCACCTCCGCGTGCGCGATCGGGGCCAGCAAACCCTGCTGCATCTGACCGATGCGCCTGAATATGCGTTTTCCGTTCCACAGCGCGACCACGGCGCCGATCGCTGTGCCCAGAGCATTGCAGGCCAGATCGAGATTCGATGGCACACGTGCCGGCAGCCAGGTTTGCAGGCTTTCCATGCTGAAGCTGAGCAGGCTGCCCAGCAACAGGGCGACGATGGCCGCAGTCCAGCCGCCGCCGGGTATGTGGCGTAGCGCCAGCGTCAGCAGAAAGCCCAGCGGCAGATAGGCGAGGACGTTGATCGAGAGGTCGAAACCCGTCCAGTAGCGAGGCCAGCCGGCGTCCAGAAAAGCCAGCGGCGAGACGCCGAGGTCGCGCCAGTTGGCGAGAGGGTAGAGGCTGGCGTAACTGATCAGCACCACGTAGGCCAGTGCCAGATACAGCGGCAGCCGTGTGGTCCTGGGCAGCGATCCCCCGGCGGGCATCTCTTCAGGTGGCGGAACGGGTGACCGCGGCGCTTGCTCCATCAGCTGCGTGTTTGCTAGGTCAGGATCAGGTTGTCACGATGGATGATTTCCGGCTCGTCCATGTAGCCCAGGATGTCTTCAATGTCCTGGCTGGCATGGCGGGCGATTCGCCGCGCATCGCTGCTGCCGTAGTTGGCCAGGCCGCGCGCAATCTCGTGGCCTTCACGGGCGACGCAGGCGACAGCCGCGCCGCGTTCAAAGACGCCGTGCACGGCCAGTACGCCGATGGGCAGCAGGCTTTTTCCTTCCCTCAATGCCTGGATGGCGCCACTATCGAGAATCAGTTGACCATTGAGCTGCAGGTGATCGGCGAGCCATTGCTTGCGCGCCGTCAGCGCCTGCGTTTCAGAGATCAGCAGCGTGCCAAGGGGTTCCCCGTTGGCCAGGCGGATGATCACATCGGCGGCGCGGCCGCTGGCAATGACCGTGTGGGCGCCGCTGCGGGCTGCGCGCTTGGCGGCGATCACCTTGGTGATCATGCCGCCTTTGCCGAATGGCGTACCGACACCACCAGCCATGGCCTCAAGAGCGGGAAGACCGGCGCGTGCCTCGCCGATCAGGGTGGCTGCCGCGTCGGTGCGGGGATCCGCGGTGAACAGGCCCTGTTGATCGGTGAGGATGATCAGGCAATCGGCTTCAACGAGGTTGGCGACCAGCGCTCCGAGGGTGTCGTTGTCGCCAAACTTGATTTCATCGGTGACGACCGTGTCGTTCTCGTTGATGATCGGCACGACGCCGAACTGGAGGAGCGTGCTCAGCGTCGAGCGTGCATTGAGGTAGCGCTTGCGGTCGGCAAGGTCGTCATGGGTCAGCAGAATCTGCGCCGTATGCAGCCCGTAACGCGCAAAGGCACTCTCATAGACCTGCGCCAGGCCCATCTGGCCGACCGCCGCGGCCGCCTGCAGTTCATGTACGGCGTGTGGCCGTTTTCGCCATCCGAGACGTTGCAGACCGCAGGCGATCGCCCCCGATGACACGAGAATGACCTGCCTGCCGCTGGCGTGCAAGGTGGCGATCTGTCGTGCCCACTCGCTGATCGCTCCGAGATCCAGGCCTTCACCGTTGTTGGTGACCAGGGCGGAGCCCACCTTGATGACCAGCCGGCGAGCAGAAGCGATACGGGTGATGGTCATGTTCAGGGGCGCGGTTGGGCGTTGAACGACTCGTCCGAAAAGCACTCCGGGCCGGCAATCGTCGGCGCGACCGCCGCCGTCGGCAACATGTCGAGGGCTTGCTGAAGCTTGTTCGTCAACTCGCGGCAACCCTGACCACTGATCGCGCTGATGCGAAAGCACGGCGTTTCCCCGATGCTCGCATTACAGGCCTGCAAGAACTCCGCAATGCGCTGTTCGCGCTCATCCTCGGGAATGAGATCCAGCTTGTTGAGGACCAGCCAGCGCGGCTTGCCGGCGAGTGCCGGATCGTATTTTTCCAGTTCATGAACGACCGTCATCACATCGCGGACGGGGTCGGCATCCGGATCGAGCGGGACAAGGTCGACGATATGCAGCAGCAAACGCGTGCGTGCGAGGTGTTTGAGGAAACGGATTCCCAGGCCGGCCCCTTCGGCGGCTCCGTCGATCAGTCCCGGTATGTCGGCGATGACGAAGCTCCTGTCCTGATCCACACGCACGACTCCCAGGTGGGGTTCGAGAGTCGTGAACGGATAATCGGCGACCTTTGGGCGGGCAGCCGACACGGCACGCAGCAAAGTACTTTTGCCGGCGTTGGGCAGGCCAAGCAGCCCGACATCGGCAAGCAGGCGCAGTTCCAGTCGCAAATCGCGTTGCTCGCCGGGTTCACCGCGGGTGAATTGTCGCGGCGTGCGATTCACACTCGACTTGAAATGGACATTGCCGAGGCCGCCGCGGCCACCTCTGGCCAGCAGCACCTTCTTTCCGTCGGCGTCGAGGTCGGCAAGCACTTCGTTGCTGTTGACATCGGCGATGAGCGTGCCGACTGGCACGCGCAGCGTCAGATCCTTCCCGCGCTTGCCGTAGCAGTCGCTTGAACCACCATTTTCCCCGCGCTTGGCGCGAAACCTGCGCACGTAGCGATACTCGATCAGGGTGTTGACGTTGCGGTCGGCGACGACGTGCACGTTGCCGCCGTGGCCGCCGTCACCGCCGTCGGGGCCACCTTCAGGCTCGTATTTCTCGCGCCGGAACGAGGCGATGCCGTTGCCTCCGTCCCCGGCGGCAACCACAATCTTAGCCTCGTCGATAAATTTCATGAGCGGATTTCTTCCATGGTGCCAGGTTGGAAAACAAAAAGCCCTACCGACAAGGATAGGGCTTCGTGCAGCGCGGGCTGGCCTTGGCAGCCGGCGGGCCGGCGTTCAGACGGCAACCGGGATGATGCTCACCGTGCGACGGCTCAAAGCGCCCTTGATGGCAAACTGCACATGGCCATCGACCAGTGCGAACAGCGTGTGGTCCTTGCCGATGCCCATGTTTTCGCCAGGGTGGTACGCTGTGCCGCGTTGGCGAACAATGATGTTGCCGGCGCGAACCAGTTGGCCACCGTAACGCTTGACGCCCAGGCGCTTTGCTTCAGAGTCGCGGCCGTTGCGTACGCTGCCGCCTGCTTTCTTGTGTGCCATGAGTCAGACTCCTCTCGTATCAGGCTGAAGGGAGGGATGCCACGCCGTCCGCAATGAGGTCGACGCGGATTTCGGTGTAGTTCTGGCGATGCCCTTGATGTTTCTGCGAGTGCTTGCGGCGACGCATCTTGAAAATCCGGATCTTGTCGTGACGACCTTGTGACAGCACAGTGGCCTTGACCGTGGCGCCGACGACGACCGGGGTCCCGACCTTCACGGATTCGCCCTCGCCAAGCATGAGCACCTGGTCAAGCGTGATTTCTGTGCCAACTTCTGCCGGTATCTGTTCTATTTTCAATTTTTCGCCGCTGACAACTCGATACTGCTTGCCCCCGGTTTTTATGACCGCATACATGTTGGACTCCAAATAACTGAACGATGTGAAGCGAAGAACCGCGCATTATACGTATTTTTCCTCCCCAGTCAAAGGGTTTGCGATGTGCTCATGAATCCGTCGCTTGACGCAACGCAGGTCGGCGCCTAAGATCCCCAAGTTTTTGTGCCAGGGTGCCGTGTGGTGATAATGGAGCAGTTCTACAACCTGATCAGGTTAGATATGCTGGCCGTTGACGCGGTGATTCGCCAGCGCCTGCATTCCGACGTGGTGCTGGTCCGGCAGGTCGCCGAGTACATCGTTCAGAGTGGCGGCAAGAGACTGCGTCCGGCTCTGGTACTGCTTTCCGCGGGTGCTCTGGATTACCGCGGCAAGCATCACCACGAACTGGCGGCCGTGATCGAGTTCATTCATACGGCCACCCTTCTTCATGACGATGTCGTCGACGCTTCGGATCTGCGGCGTGGCCGCGAAACCGCCAACGCCATGTTCGGTAACTCGGCCAGTGTTCTGGTTGGCGACTTCCTGTATTCGCGTGCTTTCCAGATGATGGTCTCGGTTAATGACATGCGCATCATGCGGGTGCTGTCGGACGCAACAAACGTCATCGCCGAAGGCGAAGTGCTGCAGCTGATGAACTGCCACGACGCGGGTGTCGATGAGGCGGGTTATCTGCAGGTCATCCGCTACAAGACGGCCAAGCTGTTCGAAGCGGCCGCGCAACTCGGGGCGATCATCGGTGGCGGCGGCGAGTCCGTGGTGCAGACGATGGCCACCTATGGCATGCACCTGGGAACGGCATTTCAGCTGATCGACGATGTGCTCGACTACTCGGGCGCCGAGTTGGAGACCGGCAAGCATCTGGGCGACGATCTGGCCGAAGGCAAGCCGACGCTGCCGCTGATCTTTGTGCTCCAGAACGGGAACACCGAGCAGGCCGCTTGCGTGCGGCGCGCGATCGAGGCTGGCGGCAGGGAGGACTTGCCGGAGGTCCTGGCAGCAATTCGTGCCACCGGGGCACTGGAATACGCGAGGCAGAAGGCCAGGATCGAAGCTGAGAGGGCTGCCGCCGCGCTGGATGAGGTCCCCGCTTCTCAATACAAGGATTCCTTGTTAGAATTATGCCTCTTCGCGGTCGCTAGGAATTGTTAGCGCTGTCGTTGCATCGGTCGGGGCGTAGCTCAGCCTGGTAGAGTACTGCGTTCGGGACGCAGGAGTCGGAGGTTCGAATCCTCTCGCCCCGACCAACCGTTGCACGACGTCTTCACCGCCTCGCTTCTTGCGCAGACCTCTGCGCCTCGCGTTGCTGGCTGTGGCCTCGATCCTTTGGCGGCCAACGTCGTCAGCGACGCATCCCCTATGCTTGAGCGTTCTGCAGGACATCTCTGGCAATGACGAAATACCTACTCCTGATCGGACTGGTCTGGGCGCTGTGGTGGATCTGGTGCAAGTCGCTGGCTGCGCGCAACGGCAGCGAACACCGCCCGACCGTACAGCGCGAGGAAGAGCGCATGGTGGCTTGCGCACTTTGTGGTGTCAATCAGCCGGTCAGCGAGAGCATTCTGGCCAATGATCGCTACTACTGCAGTGCTGCCCACCTGCGCGAAGCCCAGTCCGGCGATGTCTGAGCGACGATGTTGAGCACGTTGGACGCAGGCGAGCAGCAGTTCTTCTCCGAAGCACACTGGAAGTCGCTCCGCTACTTCAATTTCTACCGTCTTGCGGTCGCCACGCTGCTCTTCATTGCTGTTCTGTATTATCCGTCGGCACTGCCGTTGCTCAGTCCCGACCAGGGACCGCGGCATCTGGCGCTGGCCGGCGTCTATTTGCTGAGCACCGGGCTGGCCCTGATCCTGGCGTATCGCCACCGCCGGCACGCAAGCATGCAGTTGAGCGCCAGTGTGCTTGTCGATGTGGTGGTCATGACGCTTTTGATCCACGTTGGCGGTGGCCTGGGCAGCGGACTTGGCTCGATGCTACTGGTGACGCTGGCCGGCGCCGGCCTGGTCGGGCAGGGGCGTCTGGTGCTGCTCTATGCCGCTGTAGCCACCCTCGCGATCCTGCTTGAACACTCGTACCGCGCCTTGCAGAGCGACTTTGACGCTGCCGGGTTCTTTCACGCCGGGATCTTCAGTGCCGGGTTCTTTGCGGTAGCCGTGTCAGCCCGGCTGTTGGCTCGTCGGGTGATTGCCAACGAGGCATTGGCGCGTCAGCGTGGCGTTGACCTCAACAACCAGACGGTGATCAACCAGCGCGTCATCGAGGAGATGCAGGATGGTGTCCTCGTGCTCAGCAGCGACGCCACGGTCAGGCAAAGCAACCCCCGCGCCAGGCATCTGTTGGGATTACACGGCGGCAGCGAGGTTCTTCTGAGTGCTTGCTCGCCCGAACTGGCTGCGGGTTTCGCCACCTGGTGCGCCGACGCCAGCGTGGATGCGGTGCTGGTGCGGGTGCCGACGAATGGCATGCAACTGCGAGCGCGGTTTATTCGCACCGAAAGCACCGAAAGCGACGTCCTGGTCTTTCTGGAGGACATGAGTCGCCTGCAGGAGCAGGCTCAGCAGATGAAGCTGGCCGCACTGGGGCGCCTGACGGCCAATATCGCACACGAAATTCGCAATCCGCTATCGGCGATCAGCCATGCCGGCGAGTTGATGCGCGAAGAGCGGCGCGGCCAGTTGCATGAGCGCCTGCTGCGCATCGTGCTGGACAATGCCCAGCGCCTGGAGCGCATTGTCAGTGACGTCCTGGAACTGGGGCGTCGCGATCGCAGTTATCGCGAACTGATTGATCTGCGCGAGGCATTGCCATTGTTCCTTGAAGAATACCAGGTCAAGGAGCAGGTGCGGCCGGAGGTGATCCACCTCGACTTGTCTGGCTCTGCTATCCTGTGTTTTGATCGTTCGCATTTTCATCAGGTGCTGTGGAATCTTCTGGGCAACGCCCTGCGGCATTCGCAGCATGCGGTCGGCAGCGTGCGACTGCTGGTTTGCGATGCCAAGGCGGATGGCCAGGTCGAACTGCACGTGATCGACGATGGCGAGGGTGTGGGCGACGCCTGGCGGGAACAGATCTTCGAGCCATTCTTCACCACCCATCACCGCGGCACAGGCCTGGGCCTTTATATTGCGCGTGAATTGTGTGACGCGAATGGTGCGCAACTCGACCTGCAGGGCGCAGGACCGGGTGCGGATTTTCGTCTTCTGGGGGGATCGCTCGGGTGTTAGCAGGGAAAGCAGAACGCCGCCCGCGGGGTGAGTTGGCTAGAGTGCTGGTGGTCGACGACGAGGCGGATATACGCGAACTCCTCGATTTGACCGTAGCTCGGATGGGGCTTTCAGCGGACTGTGCGGCGAGCGTCGCGGAGGCTCGGCACCTGCTGGAACAACAGCGCTACCAGCTGTGCATTACCGACATGCGTTTGCCTGATGGCGACGGTCTGGAGATTGTACGGCTGATCACCGAGCGCTATGGCGAAACGCCGGTGGCGGTGATTACCGCTTTCGGCAGTGCCCAGAACGCGGTTGCTGCGCTGAAGGCAGGTGCGTTTGACTATCTGGCGAAGCCGGTAGCGCTCGAGCAGTTGCGCAGCCTGATCAAGTCGGCGCTGAGCCTGCCGCGGCGGAATGGGGGCGCCGATGGCGGGCAGGTGGGCGGAGCAGCGGCGCAGTTGATCGGCGAGTCGGCGGCGATTGGGCATGTCCGCGAAATGATCGACAAACTGGCCCGCAGCCAGGCGCCAGTGTATATCTCGGGTGAATCGGGGACTGGCAAGGAGTTGGCGGCGCGGCTGATTCACGATCACAGCGCCCGTCGTGCGGCCCCATTCGTCCCGGTAAACTGTGGTGCGATCCCGGAAAACCTCATGGAGAGCGAATTTTTCGGTTATCGCAAGGGGGCTTTCACGGGTGCGGATCGCGATCGCGAAGGCTTCTTTCAGGCGGCAACCGGCGGCACGCTTTTTCTCGACGAGGTCGCCGACCTGCCGCTGGTGATGCAGGTCAAGCTGCTGCGGGCGATTCAGGAAAAAAAGGTTCGCAAGGTCGGTCACACCGCAGAAGAGGCGGTCGACGTGCGCATCATCTCGGCAACTCACCGGATGCTCAAGGAGTGCGTGGATAGCGGGACGTTTCGCCAGGATCTCTATTACCGGCTCAATGTCATCGAACTCAGAATGCCACCATTACGAGAGCGCGACGAGGATGTGGCGCCTTTGGTCGAGGCGCTGCTGGTACGTATCTGCGGACCCCAGCCCCCGCGCCTGGATCCACAAGCAATGACGGTGCTGAAGGCCTACAGTTTTCCCGGTAATGTCCGCGAACTCGAAAACATTCTCGAGCGGGCGACTGCGCTGTGCAATCACGATCGGATCGTTCTCGACGATCTTCAACTGGCGCCGGCAACGGTGGTCAACGACAGCGCCGGCCGTGACGGCGAAACGCTTGATGATTATCTGAATCGTGTCGAGAAACAGGCGATTCTTGATGCTCTGGCCAAGACCGCTTTCAACCGGACGGCAGCCGCGCGGCTGCTCGGCGTGACCTTTCGTTCGTTGCGCTACCGGATCGAGCGCCTGGGTATCGAGGAGTGAATCCTCTGCGCATGGCGGTTGGCCCTTGCCGCGACGGCGGCTGGCTCGAACGCGCGCGGCACATCGAATCGCCCAATTGTGATGCCCGTCCGGACGGTGAACTCGTGTCGCTGGTCGTCGTACACGCGATCAGCCTGCCGCCTGGGCATTTTGGCAGCGATGGCATCGTGCAATTATTTACCAATCGACTCGACCCAACTGCCCACCCATACTTTGCACAGATCAGTGGCTTGCGGGTTTCGGCGCACTTTCTGCTGCGACGCAATGGTGAACTGATCCAGTTTGTTTCCGGCCGGCAGCGCGCGTGGCATGCCGGTCGCTCGTGCTGGCAAGGTCGGGAGCGTTGCAACGATTTTTCGCTGGGCATCGAACTGGAGGGCTGCGACGACTTGCCGTTCGAGGACGCGCAGTACCTTGGCCTGGTGGACCTGGTGAGGCTGTTGTGCGCGCAATACCCGATCGCAGCGGTGGTCGGGCACAGCGACATTGCACCTGGTCGCAAGACCGACCCTGGGCCCTGTTTCGACTGGCGGCGTCTCGGATCGATCGGGAACCTGCCAGGGAAGCTACGTTGATCGCCAGGACGTGCCGATACCGGTGCCGCAGTCGACCGGTGTTCAGCCGAGAAAGCGGCGGATTCTGTCGACCGCTTCGGCCAGTCGTTCGACTCCTGCGGTGTAGGCAAAGCGCAAGTGCTTTTCGGGCGCGTGCGTACCGAAGTCGAGGCCGGGGGTGACCGCGACTCCGGCCGACTCTAGCAGGTCGTGGGCGAAGCTTTCGCTATTGCCGGTCAAGGCGCTGCAATCGGCATAGAGGTAGAAAGCGCCATCAGGCTTGGCCGGCAAGTGGAAACCCAGGCCTTCGAGCGCGGGTGCCAGGAAATCGCGCCGTCGCTGGAACTCCTGGCGCCGCGTCTCGAGGATGGCGATCGTGGCCGGCGTGAAGGCGGCTAGTGCCGCGTGCTGTGCTGGCGTCGACGGTGAAATGAAAAGATTCTGGGCGAGTTTCTCGATGTCGCGGGTGAAGCGTTCGGGGACGACCAGCCAACCCAGCCGCCAGCCGGTCATGTTGAAATACTTGGAAAAACTCTGGACGATGAAGATATCGTCGCCGAACTGGAGCGCAGTTGGCGCTACACGATCGTAGGTCAGACCGTGGTAGATCTCGTCGACGATCAGTTGCCCTTGGCGTTGGCGGATGAAATCGGCAATGGCATCGAGTTGCTCGTTGCTCAGCATCGTGCCGGTCGGGTTGGCCGGAGACGCCAGCAGTGCTCCCGCCGAACGTACGTTCCAGTGCGCTTCGAGGTCTGCCGGGGAAGGCTGAAAGTTGCTTTCCGGGCCCACGGGAATGCCGACCGGGAGGCCTTCAAAGCTGCGTACGAAGTGACGGTTGCACGGATAGCCCGGGTCGGTGAGCAGCCATTCGCTGCCAGGTTCGACCAGACAGGCCAAAGCCAGCAGGAGGGCGCCGGAGGCTCCAGCGGTGACGGCAATGCGTGCGGCGGGGATGCTCAGGCCGTAACGTGTCTGGTAGAAGTCGGCGATGGCGCGGCGCAATTCGGGTAGGCCAAGCGCCGGTGTGTAAAAGACGCGGCCGTTCTCGATGCTGGCTCGGGCGGCGGCGACGATTGGCTCAGGTGTCGGGAAGTCGGGTTCACCGACTTCCATGTGGATGATGTCCCGACCGTCGGCTGCAAGCGCCCTGGCACGAGCCATCAACTCCATAACGTGGAAGGGGGCAATGTCCGCGAGGCGGCTGGCGGGAAAAATGGGCATGATTTGGCGATGACGGACTGGACGAAACCAGCAGTTTAACCACAAGGACTGATGGGGATCAAAAAAAAGGCCGCCTGGGGGCGGCCTCGTGCGGTGCGGCGGGGCGCCGTGCTCAGGAAGCCTGGAAGTCCTTCTCGAACTTGTCGCGGATGTCGGCGAGTTTGGCAGGCAACTTGTCGCCCATCTTCCCGAACCAGTCCTTGACGCCTTCAAGTTCGCTCAGCCAGGCTTGCTTGTCGAGGCTGGTGACGCCAGCGAATTCTTCCCTGGAAAATTCAGTACCGGACCAGTCGATGTCCTCGTAGTTGGGCATCCAGCCGAGAATGGTTTCCTTGCCGGCCGCTTTCCCTTCGCAGCGTTCGATGATCCACTTCAGGACACGCGCATTGTCACCGAAGCCCGGCCAGGCAAACCCGCCCTTTTCGTTCGTGCGGAACCAGTTGACCATGAAGATAGGTACTGGCTGATCGGGGACACTACCCATCTTCAACCAGTGGTTATAGTAGTCGGCCATGTGGTAGCCGCAGAAAGGGAGCATGGCGAACGGGTCGCGACGAACGACACCCTGTTGGCCGAAGGCGGCAGCCGTAGTTTCCGAACCGAGCGTGGCGGCGGCGTACACACCGTGATCCCAGTCCAGGGTCTGGCACACCAGCGGTACGGTCGAGGCGCGGCGGCCACCGAACAGGAACGCGGAAATCGGCACGCCTTCGGTGCTCTGCCATTGGTCGTCGATACAGGGGCATTGCGCGGCGGGGGCAGTGAAGCGGGAGTTCGGGTGCGCTGCCTTGGTGCCTTTTTCCTTGGCGATTTCAGGCGTCCAGTCATTGCCTTGCCAGTCGATGGCATGTGCCGGTGCGGGACCCATGCCTTCCCACCAGACGTCGCCGTCGTCGGTCAAAGCGACGTTGGTGAAGATGGTGTTTTCGGCCAGGGAGGCCATGGCATTGAAGTTGGTCGTGTCGTTGGTGCCTGGGGCAACTCCGAAGAATCCAGCTTCCGGGTTGATCGCGTACAGGCGGGTGGTACCGTTCTTGTCGACGCGCGGCTTGATCCAGGCGATGTCGTCCCCGATGGTGGTGATTTTCCAGCCGCTCAGGCTCTTCGGCGGTACCAGCATCGCGAAGTTGGTCTTGCCACAGGCCGACGGGAAGGCCGCGGCGACGTAATGTTTGGCACCCGCCGGCGATTCGACGCCGAGGATCAGCATGTGCTCGGCCATCCAGCCATCATCACGGGCCATGTTTGATGCGATGCGCAGGGCCAGGCACTTCTTGCCGAGCAGCGCATTGCCGCCGTACCCGGAGCCATATGACCAGATTTCGCGGGTTTCGGGATAGTGCACGATGTACTTGGTGGTCGGGTTGCACGGCCAGCGCGGGTCTGTCTGCCCGGGCTCCTTGGGCGCGCCGATCGAATGCACGCAGGGGACATACACACCGTCGGTACCGAGTACCGGGAATACATCCTTGCCCATGCGGGTCATGATGCGCATGTTCACCACCACGTAGGCACTGTCGGTGATTTCGATGCCGATCTGCGCGATCGGCGACCCGATCGGGCCCATCGAGAAAGGAATCACGTACATGGTGCGGCCCTTCATGCAGCCCCTTGAACAGGCCGCCGAGGAGTTCGCGCATTTTGGCCGGGTCTTCCCAGTTGTTGGTCGGGCCGGCGTTTTCCTTCTTCTCGGAGCAGATGTAGGTGCGATCTTCGACGCGCGCCACGTCGGACGGGTCGGAAAAAGCCAGGAACGAGTTCTTGCGCTTGGCGAGCTTGACGAAGGTGCCGGCGGCGACCAACTCAGCGCACAGGCGGTCGTACTCTTCCTGGGAACCGTCGGCCCAGACGACATCGGCTGGCTCGGTGAGCGCAGCGATATCGGCAACCCATTGTTTCAGGCGTTCATGTTTGACGTAATCAGGGGCATTGATGGAAACGGTCTGGTTCATGGTAAGCACTCTCGAAGGAAGGAAGAGAAGCAGAAGTTACCGTGGCGCGGCGCGCGCAGAGTCTTGCCAGAGAAGCCGGGAGCCGGAATCGTCGATCCGGCCCCGTCGGTGGTGACGCGTCGGTCGCGGCTGTGGAGAAACAAGCCCAGTACTGGGGGTGAGGTCGGCATGCAAGGCGGTGCTGCTACAAGGATGTCAAGGTTTGTGTAATTATGCCACAGGTCCGATCTGCACCAACGATCGATGCGCAAGCCGAGCGCCACCGAAGGGCCTGCGCCGAGACCTCGAATGCGGTCGTTGGTTGGCCGTCGGCGAGCCGCAAGCATTTGCTTTGGCTCGATATTCTGTCAGGAGAGTAAGCCATGAACAAAGCCAAGGATCAATTGCGAACTGCCGCCCTGTTCTATCACCGCAATCCCAAACCAGGTAAGGTGTCGATACAGCCAACCAAGCAACTGACCAACCAGTACGACTTGTCGATGGCCTACTCGCCAGGCGTCGCGGCGGCCTGCGAGGAGATTGTGGCCTTCCCGGCCGAAGCCAGTACGCTGACTGCGCGCGCCAATCTGGTCGGCGTCATTACCAATGGTACGGCGGTGCTTGGCCTCGGTGCGATCGGCCCGCTGGCGGCCAAACCGGTGATGGAGGGCAAGGCGGTTCTGTTCAAGAAGTTTGCCAATATCGACGTGTTCGACCTTGAAATCGAGGAACGCGACCCCGACCGCCTGGTGGAGATCGTGGCTTCGCTGGAACCGACCTTTGGCGGCATCAACCTCGAAGACATCAAGGCGCCGGAATGCTTCTATGTCGAGAAGAAACTGCGCGAACGGATGAAGATTCCTGTCTTCCATGACGACCAGCATGGGACGGCGATCGTCGTCGGCGCAGCGATTCTCAATGGCCTGTTCCTGCAGGGCAAGGAACTCGATCAGGTCAAGGTGGTGACCTCGGGTGCTGGCGCCGCCGCGCTGGCTTGCCTGGACCTGCTGGTGATGCTGGGTATCCCCGTCGAGAACATCTGGGTGACCGACATCAAGGGGCTGGTCTATGAGGGTCGCATCGAGGACATGGACGAGATCAAGGGACGCTACGCCAAACAGACCGACGCGCGTACATTGGGCGAGGTCATCGATGGCGCCGATGTCTTTCTCGGGCTGTCTGCAGGTGGGGTTCTCAAGCCGGAGATGGTGGCGCGGATGGCGCCTTCGCCACTGATCATGGCGTTGGCCAATCCCAACCCGGAGATCAAGCCAGAAGACGTCAAGGCGGTACGGAGCGATGCGATCATCGCCACTGGTCGCTCGGACTATCCGAACCAGGTCAACAACGTGCTGTGTTTTCCCTTCATCTTTCGTGGCGCCCTTGACGTCGGGGCTACGACCATCACCGAAGCGATGAAACTGGCCGCCGTCCGGGCGATTTCGGAACTGGCGCGTGTCGAGCAGTCGGACGCGATAGTCAAGGCGTACGGCGAGAAGGTCGCCAATTTCGGTCCGGATTATCTCATTCCGAACCCCTTCGATCCGCGCCTGATCGGCAAGATTGCGCCAGCGGTCGCCGCGGCAGCGATGGCATCCGGAGTCGCGACCAGGCCAATCAAGGACATCGACGTCTATCGCGAGAGCCTCGACGAGTTCGTCTATCACTTTGGCCTGATCATGAAACCGATCTTCTCGCAGGCCAAGCAGGCTCCCAGACGCATCGTCTTCGCGGAAGGCGAAGACGAACGTGTGCTGCGTGCCGTTCAGGTGATCGTCGACGAAGGGATTGCCAGACCGATCCTGATCGGCCAGCCCGATGAAATTACCGGCAAGCTCGAGGCACTGAATCTGCGGGTCCGCCCGGGGGCCGACTTTGACATTGTTTACGCCGACAACAACGAGTTCTTCAATGACCATTTCGAACTTTACTGGCGGGAGTACCGGCGCTTGATGGAACGCAAGGGGGTGTCGGTCGACTTTGCACGGCGCGAAGTCCGCCGTCGTGCCTCGCTGTTCGGGGCGATGATGGTACGCATGGGTGACGCCGATGGTTTGATCTGCGGCACCTTCGGTCGCCACGACGTGCATCGCGAGTATGTCGAGAATGCCATTGGTCTGGCGCCTGGGGTTCGCAACCTGTATGCGATGAGCCTGTTGCTGTTGCCCGATCGGACGCTGTTCCTGGCTGATACCTATATCAACTACGAACCGTCGGCAGAGCAATTGGTGGATATGACGCTGCTGGCTGCCGACGAGGTTCGGCGGTTCGGTTTGACCCCGCGCGTCGCCCTGCTGTCGCACTCCTCGTTCGGTGCCGAGAATACGCCGACCGCGCTGAAGATGCGCGAGGCTTTGCGACTGCTGAAGGAACGTGCACCGCGCCTTGAGGTGGAGGGCGAAATGCACGGCGATGCGGCCATCGACGATCACATTCGGCAAAGGGTATTTCCCAGCGACGCGCGCCTCAAGGGGCAGGCCAACCTGCTGATCATGCCGACGCTGGATGCGGCAAACATATCCTTCAATCTGCTGAAGATTGCCTCCGGAGACAACCTGACGATTGGCCCGATCCTGCTCGGCGCGGCGCAACCCGTGCATATCCTGACGTCGACGGCGACCGTTCGACGGATCGTCAACATGACTGCCCTGACGGTGGTCGACAAGCTGATGAGCGAGCGCTGATGGCTTTGCTCAGAGATGCGGCGGGTGCGGCAGGTGGACCGATAATGGTCGCTACGGCATCTGCTTCGCCATTCCGATAGCCACGGCGCGGGATGGCGAACACCAGGACAGCCCTGGTTCTTGGCGGCGGCGGCGCGCGTGCCGCGTACCAGGTCGGCGTCTTGCTGGCCATCCGCGAATTGCTTGGCGAGTCCGCTGCCAATCCGTTTCCGATTCTGTGCGGTACCTCGGCCGGCGCCATCAACGCCGCAACGCTGGCATGCCATGCCCACAATTTTGGCGCCGCCGTCGAAGCGCTGGCGGATGTCTGGCGCAACATGCACGCCGGGCAGATTTATCGGGCCGATCCGTTCGGCATCAGCGTTGCCGGCGGGCGTTGGCTGGGCGCCCTGCTGTTCGGCTGGGCGGTGGGGCACAGTCCGCGTTCCCTGCTCGATAACCGGCCCTTGCGACAGCTTCTCGAAGCGAAGCTGAATTTTCGCCATATTGCCCGCGCCATCACCAAGGGCTCACTCTACGCGGTAAGCATCACCGCATCGGGCTACGCCACCGGGCATGGCGTCAGTTTTTTTCAGGCACATCCCGAGGTGCAGAGGTGGCGGCGCACGCAACGCGTCGGCTGCCGAACGCAATTGTCGGTCGAACACCTGCTGGCATCAAGCGCGATTCCCTTTTTCTTTCCCGCCGTGCACCTCAATCGCGAGTATTTCGGCGACGGCTCAATGCGCCAGTTGGCGCCAATTTCGCCAGCGATTCACCTGGGAGCCGAGAAGGTGCTGATCATAGGCGTCGGGCAAATGCGTGACTCCGGGGAGCGGGAAAGTTCGCGCCGCTATCCCACCCTCGCACAGATCGCCGGGCACGCGCTCTCGTCGATCTTTCTCGATAGCCTGGCGGTTGACGTGGAGCGCATGGAACGAATCAACCGCACCCTAGCGAAAGTGCCGGATGAATTGCGGGCGAGTGGTGAGCTTGCATTGCGGCCGGTGCAATCGCTGATCATCACCCCGTCTGAGCGGCTCGATTACCTGGCCGCGGGTCATGCCGGCGCCTTGCCGTGGGCGGTGAGAACGCTGCTGCGTGGTCTGGGGGCGATGAATCGCCGGGGTGGTGCTCTCACCAGCTACCTGCTCTTCGAGCCGTCCTACACCGGGGCGTTGATGGATCTCGGTTATCAGGACGCCATGGCCCGTCGGCAGGACGTCCGTGCCTTTCTCGAATCCTGAAGGAGGATGATGTGGTACATCATATAACGTGTCTATGCCCTTATTTTTCATGATTTATGATGTCCCGGCAATGGACTGCTGTAGAATGTTGCCAATCGAGTCAGGCAGGAGGCTTGCAATGCGAATCACGCTGAGAACAGCGGTGTTGTTGGGTGCTGTGGTAGGTACGATGTTGATCCCGATGGAGTCTGTGCAGGCGGCAGAGAAGGGGAAAGGCAAGATCACATCACAGCAAGGTGCGGTAACACCGGTAGCACAGAAAGGCAAGGTCGAGGCGGCAGCGCCGAAGAGTGCGGCCAAGATGGCAGCCGTGCACAAGGGCAAGGGTGAAGTCCTGGCTCCTAGGAGCACGGCCAAGGCCGTGGCTGATCGTGGCCGGGTTGAGCCGGTGGCGCGCAAGGGCAAAGCCATGCCTGCGGCGCATCGTGACGAGCCAGCCGTATTGGCCCGGAAGGACAGGAAGACGCCGCAAGCCGCGAATCCGGGATCGGCACATGTCGCTCAGGGCAGCAGGTATGCGCCGCACGAGGCTGGCTTGATACAGAAGAGGAATCTCACCAGGGTGTTCGCCAGCCATGCCGATCTCTGGCAGGAACCCGGGCATCTGGCGGTTCAGTCGGGATCGGCTCTGGTGATCGGGCAGGACGGCGGCGAGCCCTTCTACGAAAAGAATGCCAACGCCGTGGTGCCCATCGCGTCGATCACCAAACTCATGACAGCGATGGTTGTGCTGGACAGCATGCCCAACCTGCAGGCGCCGATTACGATCAGCGACGAGGATGTCGACTATTTGCGCGGGAGTCGTTCGCGACTGCAGGTGGGCTCCGTTCTCCCACGCGAGACGGCCTTGTTGCTGGCGTTGATGTCATCTGAGAATCGTGCAGCCAATGCCCTTGGACGGCATTATCCCGGGGGCCTGCAGGCATTCGTCGCGGCGATGAACCGCAAGGCCATGTCGCTCGGCATGACCAGCTCGCATTTCGAGGATCCCACCGGCCTGAACAGCAATAACGTTTCCACGGCCCACGATCTGGCACGCATGGTCGCTGCCGCGCATCGCTATCCCTTGATCCGCGAGTTTTCGACGACGCCAGGTGTGCGGGCGGAGGTCAAGGGTCGCGACCTTGACTTTCACAACACCAATCAGCTGGTCAGCAGCCCGACCTGGGAAATTGGCTTGTCGAAGACCGGCTACATTCAGGAAGCCGGCAAGTGTCTGGTCATGCAGGCGCGTGTTGCGGACAAACCGGTGGTTATCGTGCTGCTTGACTCGGCCGGCAAACAAACCCGCATCGGTGATGCCAATCGGATCAAGCGCTGGATGGAGAGTGCGTCCGCCTCCGGAAAGTTGCCGACGCGCGTTTGACCTGGTTTTGTGCAGGAAAGGGCCACGCTGCGGCGTGGCTTTTTCTTTATTCATCACGATATTCCTATAAGGTATTAATAAATAGACAATGCTGCTTTGCAGTTCTAGTGCCCTTGGCTATAGTGATTGCCTTCCCGGCCTCCGATGGAGTAGTACATGTTCCGCGCGACACGCCAGTTCTTCACCTCCGTTGCGCTCAGCCTGTTTGCCCTCTCGGTGCTGGCGGAAGGCAACAGCTTGCTCAACGTCTCTTATGACGTCTCCCGTGACTTCTACAAGGACTACAACCCGGTCTTCCAGAGGCACTGGAAGACGGTATCTGGGGAGTCGATCGAGCTGAAACAGTCGCACGCAGGTTCGAGCAAGCAGGTACGCGCGGTGGCTGATGGGCTGGAGGCCGATGTGGTCACCATGAATCAGGCGTCCGACGTCGATTTTCTCGCCGAGAAGGGGCTGGTGGCACGCGACTACGCGAGGAAATTCCCGAACAATGCCTCGCCGTACACGTCGACGATGGTTTTTATTGTCCGCAAGGGCAACCCCAAAGCGTTGAAGGATTGGGGAGACCTCGTCAGGCCGGGGGTTCAAATCATCCTGCCGCATCCAAAGAACACGGGCAATGGCCGTTACACTTACCTTGCCGCATGGGGCTACGCGCTCAACCAACCGGGTGGCAACGAGCGAGCGGCGCAGGATTTCGTTGGACGCCTGTTGAAGAACGCGCCTTTGTTCGCCGCCGGTGGTCGCGACGCGACGACGACTTTCATGCAACGCAAAATGGGCGACGTGCTGGTTTCTTTCGAGAGTGAAGCCGAGTTGATCGCTCGCGAGTTCGGCAAGGGCGAGTTCGAAGTGGTGTATCCGTCCGTGTCGATTCTCAGCGAATTCCCGGTGGCCATCGTCGACAAGGTGGTCGACCGGAAAGGTACCCGCAAACTGGCGCAGGCTTACCTCGATTACCTGTGGTCGCCGCCTGGTCAGGAAACCGCCGCGCAGAACTATCTGCGGCCGCGCAACCCCGAGACCCTGAAAAAATATGCGACGCAGTTTCCCGCGATCAGGACATTTACGGTCGATGAAGTATTTGGTGGCTGGGCCAAGGCTTTTCCCGCGCACTTCAAGGACGGTGGCAGTTTCGACCAGATTTACCAGCAGAAGTAGTTCTTCCGTACCGCCGCTGCCACTCCTCCGGCGTGGCCTTTTCCGTGGTTATCGATTGGTCAGATGTCTGCGAGCACTTCACGATCAAGAGTGTTGCCGGGTTTTGGCCTGTCGCTGGGTTGCACACTCGTCTACCTGTCGCTGCTTATCCTGCTGCCGCTTTCCGGTCTGGCATTCAAGGCCAGCCACCTCAGCCTTGCCGAATTTTGGGCGATCGCCTCCGGCGAAAGGGCTTTGGCGTCCTACCGGGTGACTTTCGGTGCCTCGCTGCTGGCGGCAACGGCGAACGCTTTTTTTGGCCTGATCGTGGCCTGGATTCTGGTTCGCTATTCGTTTCCCGGCAAGCGCGCCATCGATGCGCTCGTCGATCTGCCTTTCGCTCTGCCGACGGCGGTTGCCGGAATCACGTTGGCCACCCTTTATGCGGGTAATGGCTGGATTGGCAGACATCTGGAGTCACTTGGCGTCAAGGTGGCATTCACCCCTCTGGGAATTGTCGTTGCCCTGACGTTCATTGGCCTGCCGTTTGTCGTGCGTACCCTGCAACCAGTGATCGAGGACATTGAGCCGGAGGTCGAGGAGGCCGCTGCCTCACTCGGCGCTTCGCGCCTGCAGACTTTCAGCCGGGTCCTCCTGCCGGCAATTTTCCCGGCGCTCGTGACCGGCTTCACGCTGGCCCTTTCGCGTTCGATCGGGGAATACGGCTCGGTCATCTTCATCGCCGGCAACCTGCCGTTGATTTCCGAAATTACTCCGCTATTGATCATCTCCAAGCTTGAGCAATACGATGTGGTCGGCGCGACAGCGTTGGCCATGGTCATGCTGATGATCTCTTTTGTCATGTTGCTGGTGGTCAACGGACTGCAGTGGTGGGCGGCGAGTCGTCACCGTGGGGATGGGCCAAGTGATGGAGAGGTTCGGTGAGCACTGCAGCCTCGCGCCGAGCAAACACTGAACCGCGCTGGTTGCGGGTGCTGCTGTTGTGTGTCGGGCTGGGATTCCTTTTCTTCTTTCTTGCCTTGCCTTTGCTGGCGGTCTTTGTCGAGGCGCTGAGCGCTGGCTGGAGCGCCTACATCGAGGCTCTCGACGACCCGGAAACCCGGTCTGCGATTGCTTTGACGCTTCTGGTCGCGCTCACCGTGCTGCCATTCAACGTTACCTTTGGTGTGGCCGCGGCGTGGGCAATTGCCAAGTTCGACTTCCGCGGCAAGAGTCTGCTGATTACGCTGATCGACCTGCCTTTTGCCGTTTCACCGGTAGTGGTGGGTCTGGTCTTTTTGCTGATCTTCGGGGCGCAGGGGTTGTTCGGGCCGAGCCTGGCGGCGCATGACATCAAGGTGGTGTTCGCCTTGCCGGGAATCATCGTGGTGACCCTGTTCATCACCTTTCCGTTTGTTGCCCGCGAGTTGATCCCGCTGATGCAGGCGCAGGGCAAGGACGAGGAGGAAGCCGCCATCTCGCTTGGTGCCAGTGCCTGGCAGATGTTCCGCCGGGTGACGCTGCCGAACATCACATGGGGCCTGCTGTACGGCGTGATTCTTGCCAACGCGCGTGCAATGGGTGAATTCGGTGCGGTGTCTGTAGTTTCAGGACATATTCGCGGCGAAACCAATACGTTGCCGCTGCATGTGGAAATCCTCTACAACGAGTACAACGCGGTGGGTGCTTTCGCCTCGGCATCCGTGCTGGCGTTGCTGGCGCTGGTGACTCTGGTCGCCAAGAGCATTGTTGAATGGCGCATGCACCGGGAAACCCGAATGCTGGCGGAAGCCTTGCCTGCCGAAGGAAATCCTGGCAGGGGCCGTCTTGTTGCTCCCGTGTCGCCGGCAAGCGGCGACTTCTGAAACGAACTGACTATTTCGGCCATGAGCATTGAAATTCGCGCTATCAGCAAGCGTTTTGGCGGCTTTGTCGCATTGGACGACATCAACCTGCAGATTCCGACCGGCGAACTCGTCGCCCTGCTCGGTCCCTCGGGTTGTGGCAAGACGACCCTGCTGCGCATCATCGCCGGGATGGAGAGTGCAGACGCCGGGCAGGTGCTGTTCGCAGGCGAGGAAGCGACGCATGTGCATGCTCGCGACCGCAACGTCGGTTTTGTCTTCCAGCACTACGCCCTGTTCCGTCACATGTCGGTGTTCGAGAATGTCGCCTTCGGTCTGCGCGTCAAACCGCGAAAGGTGCGGCCGTCAGCGGCCGAGATCCGCCAACGGGTCAATGACCTGCTCAAGCTCGTCCAACTCGACTGGCTGGCCGATCGCTACCCCTCGCAGCTTTCCGGTGGTCAGCGTCAGCGAATCGCGCTGGCGCGCGCGCTGGCGGTAGAGCCCAGGGTATTGCTGCTAGACGAGCCCTTTGGAGCGCTTGACACCAGGGTGCGCAAGGAACTTCGTCGCTGGCTGCGACGCCTGCACGACGAGATGCACATTTCGAGCGTCTTTGTGACCCACGATCAGGAAGAAGCGCTGGAGGTCGCTGATCGCGTCGTGGTGATGAACCGCGGACGAATTGAGCAGATCGGTTCTCCGGACGAAGTCTATTCGAACCCGGCCTCACCCTTCGTCTATCAGTTTCTCGGCAACGTCAACGTTTTTCACAGCCGCGTGCACGGCGAGTGGGCGGATGTCGGTCGTGCCGGGGGAGGGCCCGAAGGGGAAGCCACGGCCTACGTCCGCCCGCATGACATCGAGATCGAACACCGCCCGGTGGTCGGCAGCCTGGAAGCCACGGTGCAGGAAGTTCACCCCATCGGACCGCTGGTACGTGTCGAACTGGCGCACGCTTCGGAATTGATCGAGGTGGAACTGACGCGAGAGCGGGCTACCGTTCTGGCATTGGCCGAAGGCCAGCAGGTGTGGCTCAAACCGCGGCAGGTGCGGGTATTTGCTGCGCCCAGTGCGGCGATGGAAGAGGGAGGGTCGGGGATTTAGGCTCCACTAATTGGCCTGTTGTATGCGTGATTCACGGCCAACCCTGTCGTGTCTGAGGAAGAGAGCTTTACCGCCCCCTTTACCGCCCCCTTTGTCTGGTAGGATGCGCCGTGATGGAAACGCTTCTTGCCATTAAATTCGCGACTTCGCTAATGCGAGCGGTGCTGCTCGGCATGCTGGCGAACGTCCTGCTGTTCACCGTGGCGTATGCCCAGACCACTGAGCCGGTAATGGTCGCCATCGCCTACCCGGCGACCAGTGAAGAGAGCATCCCCAGGGCTTCCTTGCGTGCCATCCTGGGCATGCGCCTGCAGAAATGGCCAGCCGATACTCCGGTCAAGGTCTTTGTTCTCAAAGATGATTCGCCCGAGCATGCGACCTTCAGCAAGACCGTGCTGCAGGTGTTCCCACACCAGTTGCGCATGGCCTGGGATCGCCAGGTTTTTTCGGGGCAGGGGCAATACCCCGAGCAACTGGGTTCAACGCAGGAGATGTTGTCGCGAATTGCCTCCACCCCTGGAGCGATCGGTTACGTCAAGGCGAGTGAGGTGAATCAGAATGTACGTGTGCTCAGGATTCGCTAGAACTGCCTGTTTCGCGCTACTGGGCGCAGTGTCGCTGTGCAGCACGGAGGCGCGTGCGCTGGACCTGCTCGGCAGCGATTTTCAGTTGCACGGGTTCCTCTCGCTGGGTCTGGTTAACACCACCGACAACAACTTCTTCGGGCACAGCGATGACCGGATCAGCAAGGATTTTTCGGAAGTCGGAGTGAATGCGTCGTGGCGTCTGACTCCGGAACTGCAACTGGCTGCCGAAGTACTCTGGCGCAGGGCTGGCGATACTGATGATGGCGCGCGCCTCGACTATGGTCTGCTCGATTGGACAGCCTGGGCGCGCGAGCAGGGCCGCGCGGGTCTTCGTATGGGTCGGATCAAGACAAGTTATGGCTTGTACAACAAGACCCGCGACGTGCCGTTTACTCGCCCAAGCATCATTCTGCCGCAATCGATCTATTTTGATCGAACGCGCAATCTGACCGTTTCTGCCGATGGCGCCGAGATCTACGCCGAGGCTTACGGCGAGGCCGGGAGTCTGTCCGCCAGTTTTGCCTATGGCCTGCCAGAAACCGGTACTGACGCTACCAAGGTGCCCCTGGTTGGCCTGAATCGGCCGGGGAGTATGGAGTCCAGTCTGGCGCCGGATCTACAGGTGATCTACGAAGGCTCCGGGGGAAAGTATCGCCTGGCTTTTACCACCTTGCGTGTTGATCTGAGTTACAAGCCGGGCTTTGCAGATCGCTTGCAGGCCGGCAAGCTCAGGCTTGTGCCGTTGATCTTTTCGGGTCAGTACAACGCCGAAAACTGGAGTCTGACCGGCGAGTACGCCATGCGTCGATCGACGATCAAGGAATTTGGACCATTCTTCTACAATGGAAAACAGGATGGGCAGAGTTACTACCTGCAGGGAACCTACCGGCTTTCTCCCCAGTGGGAGGCGCTGTTGCGCTACGACGCCTATTACGCCGACAAGAATGATCGCGACGGTCAGGAGTTCGCTGCCGCAACTGGCGTTCCGGGTTTCACTCGTTTTGCCAGGGACTGGACGCTTGGCATGCGTTTTGACGTGACTCCGCAATTCATGTTGCGCGCAGAAATGCATCAGATTGACGGTGCCGGTTTCCTCGCGTCTCAGGACAATCCCAATCCCCAGGCACTGCGCCGTTACTGGAACAACTTCATGCTACAAGCGTCTTTCCGTTTCTAGTAGCCACAGATGTCTGAAGGTGCATCATTGCCAAGCAGGCACAGGGGCTCCAGGTTCCTGAGTTTGAAGTGGAAGATCCTGTTGACCCTGGGCGGGGTGATGCTGTCGGTCAATGGCGCTCTGTCCTGGCTACATTTCGAGGATCTGACGGCACGCTTCGAAACGCAGCGCGGCGCGACCCGGCAGCGGCTCGTTGCCGAAGTCCTTGCCTTGCGCAGCGATGTGGGGCTGCGCCTGCAGGCGCTCGCCGGCATGTTGGCTGCCCTCGATTCGGTTGGCGTGGGGGTGTTCGAGCGTGCCGCCGGGAACGCGTTGCTCCGACAGCACTTCGACAGTTACTGGCCGGTACTGCAGCTTGATCTGGGCATCGACTCGCTGCAACTCTACGCCAAGGACGGCCCGCCGCTGGCGACCTGGACCACCGACGCGCTGGCCGATGTCGATCAGGACGCGCACGTGCGTACGGTGATCGCCAACGAGCAGGCGATGCATTGGACGCGTTGCCGGAAACGGTGTACGCAGTTTGCCGCCGCACCCATCCTCTCGGCGGGTCGCGTCGCAGGGGCCGTGGTCCTGGGAAGTTCACTGGCCGATGTCATTGTTTCCTTCAATCGTTTGTCGGCTGCGGATCTTGGCGTTCTGGTGCCGACCGGAACCCCTCTCGGGCTTCCGGCAGACAAGAACTTTCTCCCGCGGCTGGGATTGCAGGTGATCGGTTTGAGCAGCGCCGAACGCAATTTGCCGCTGCTCCAGCAAGTCGAGGCGATTCCGCCGATGCCTGGTGGCAGCGCTTGGCGCTTGCTCTCTTACGATGGCGGGCAGTTCGAGTTGTCCTTTCTGGCTCTTGACACCCCGCTTGACGCATCGTCGCCGGCAATCATGGTCGTTATAGACGATCTGACCCAGGCCCTGGACGACATTCGAAAATCCGTCTGGAACCGCTTGCGGGGCGAGTTGCTGGCCTCACTGCTCTCGCTCCTGTTGCTGGCGTTGTTGGTACATGCGCCCTTGCAGCGCATGACCCGGGCCGTGCGCGCGATACCCTTGCTCGGGAGGAGGGCCTTTGTCGAAGCGCGCGCGCGCATCGCTCCGCGCGCGCGGCGTCTGGTCGATGACGAAATCGACAGCCTCGATGAGGCGGCGATTGCTTTGTCGCACCGACTGGAGACGTTGGAGAACGAGGTGGCCGCGCATTCCGCCGAAACCCAGGCCATGTTGCGGCGGATTTCGGTTGAGCGCGATTTCAGCAGGAGCTTGCTCGATACTGCACAAGTGATCATTCTCACGCAGTCGGCCGACGGCCGCATACTCACCCTGAATCGCTATGGTCGCCTGCTTTCGGGATGGGGGCAGGACGATTTGTTGGGAAAGCGCTTTTTCGATTTCGTCGGGTCGGACGGCTCTTCCGGCCTGGCGGTTCAGCAGGCCGTGCAGGACATCGCCGCCGGTGGTCGCCAGCATGTCCAGTTGGAGTCTGTCCTGGTCGGTGCGAACGGCCAGTCGTACGAGATTACGTGGAACCATTCACGCCTCGCTGGTCGTCCCGAAGATGCGGTGATGATTCTCTCGGTCGGGATTGATCACACCGAACGCAAGCGTGCCGAATCGCACGTCAGCTATCTGGCGGAGCACGATCCGCTGACCGGGCTGGTCAATCGGCAGCATTTTCAATATCAACTCGATCGGGCGTTGCTCAGCGCCCGTCGTCTGGGGCATGACGGCGCCTTGCTCTATCTCGACCTGGACGCGTTCAAGTATGTCAACGATGTCAGTGGTCACCAGGCTGGCGATGCACTGTTGCGCATCGTTGCCGATGAGGTCGGTAGCGTGGCCCGGGCCAGCGACCTGCTGGCAAGACTCGGCGGCGACGAACTGGGCCTTCTTCTGCACGAATGTGATCGTGATGGTGCGATCCAGGTCGCCGAGAAGATCAACAAACGACTCGCGGAAATCAAGTATCCCGGGTTGGGAGCCAGCCATCGTGTTTCAGCGAGCATAGGGATCGTGGTTTTTTCCGAGGCGAAGATGGATGTCGAGCAACTCCTCACCAATGCCGACATCGCGATGTATCAAGCGAAATCCAAGGGCGGCAGCGGCTGGCATCTGTATTCCGAGGGCGAGGGTGTGCAGGAGAAGATGCAGAGCCGCCTGTACTGGGAGGAAATGATCAACCGATCGCTCGCCGATGCTGGCTTGCTGGTCTATTATCAGCCGATTCTCGATATCCGTGCTTGGCGGATCAGTCACTACGAAGCGCTGGTGCGCATGCGCTCGGACGATGGGTCGCTGATTCCGCCTGGTCTTTTCATGGAGGTTGCCGAAAACAGTGGCTTGATTCGAGATATCGATCGTTACGTGATCCACCAGGTGTTCGACAAGATGCTGGCATTGTTCGCCGCGGGGCAGCATTACAAGTTTGCGATCAACCTCTCCGGCGTCAGCATCAACGATGCACGGCTGCTTGCATTCATCCGCGACGAATTGGCGCGTAGCCCGATGTTGCCCGGCCATGTCGTCTTTGAGATCACCGAAACGGCTGCAGTATCGGATTTTTCCGCTGCGCGTGCGTTCATGGAAGCCGTGCGCGAACTCGGTTGCGCCTTTTCGCTCGACGATTTTGGCGTCGGGTTTTCATCATTCAACTATATCAAACAGTTGCCGGTGGATTACGTCAAGATCGATGGTTCGTTCGTGCGCACGCTCGTTGACAGTCCCGACGACCAGGTGTTTGTGAAAGCGCTGGCCGAGGTGGCGCGGGGTTTCGGCAAGAAGACGGTGGCGGAATTCGTCGAAGACGAACGTGCCTTGAACCTGTTGCGCGCTTTCGGCGTGGACTACGCGCAGGGGTACTTCATCGGCAAGCCGGCGCCGGATCTTTTGCCGGAGCGGGTGTTGCTGGCCGGATCGGTCTCTCTCCGGGAAGCTCGTGCGCCGGTGATATAATCGCCTGTTGATTTGTCATCCCTCTCCCAACGTCTTCCACGCATGGCGCTGTTTACCCTCGGTATCAACCACCATACAGCGCCACTTTCAGTTCGTGAGCAGGTGGCTTTTCATGCCGATAGGGTGCAGCAGGCGCTCACCGACCTGAAGCGCTGCAAGCCGGTTCACGAGGCTGCAATTCTTTCGACGTGCAACCGGACGGAAGTTTACTTCGCCACCGACGTCCCTGAGGCGGCTGCGCAATGGCTGGCCGAGTATCACCGTCTGCCAAGCCAGGAGATTGAGCCCTATCTCTACACCTATCCCGAGCGGGCTGCGGTGCGGCATGCTTTTCGTGTGGCCAGTGGTCTCGATTCGATGGTGCTGGGGGAGCCGCAGATCCTCGGCCAGATGAAGGAAGCTGTCCGCCTGGCCGAAGAGGCGGGGACGCTGGGCACAACCCTGCACAAGCTGTTCCAGCACGCTTTCGCGGTTGCCAAGGAGGTTCGCTCGACGACGGCGATCGGTGCAAACATTGTGTCCATGGCTGCCGCCGCCGTGCGCCTGGCAGAGCGTATCTTCGAACGTATCACTGATCAGAAGATTCTTTTCATTGGTGCAGGCGAAATGATCGAACTGTGCGCCAGGCATTTCTCGGCGCAGCACCCGAAACAGGTGGTCATCGCCAACCGAACGGTTGAGCGGGGTCTGGCGCTGGCCGATCGCCTTGGCGGCACGGCGATCCGGTTGGAGGAACTTGGCGAGCGACTGTGGCAGTTCGATATCGTCGTTTCGTGCACGGCCAGTCCGTTGCCGATCATTGGCCTGGGGATGGTCGAGCGCGCCATCAAGCTGCGACGTCACCGTCCCGTGTTCATGGTCGACCTCGCGGTGCCCCGTGACGTCGAGCTTGAGGTCGGCGAGCTGGACGATGTCTTTCTCTATACGGTCGATGATCTTGCACAGGTGGTCGAGTCGGGCCTGGAGTCGCGCCAGGCGGCGGTGGTGGACGCTGAAGCAATCATCGCCCAACGTGTCGACGGATTCCTGCGCTGGTTGGCCACGCGTGGTACAGTCCCGGTCATCCGTTCGTTGCGCGATGCCGCCGAGCGTGCCCGCCGGCACGAAGTAGAGCATGCGTTGAAATTGCTCGCCAAGGGCGAAGATCCTGCACGCGTGCTCGATCAGTTTTCGCATCGTCTGACCAACAAGTTCCTGCACGCACCGACGCAGGCTCTGACCCAGGCCGGCGGGGGTCGCGACGAGTTGCAGTCAGTGGTGGCCCACCTTTTCCACCTGCATCCGGATTTTCACCTCGGCGAGTAGCGGATTCCGGTGCTGCGGGGTACCTTCTCGCCGGTTGTTCCCCTGCCGTCGTGTTTGAGCGATATTCCAATGAATCCAAGCATCAGCGACAAACTTGAGCAGTTGACCGGGCGCCTCGACGAACTCGACCGCATGCTGGCCAGCGGCCAGGCGACACAAGACATGGACGAGTACCGCAGGCTGTCACGCGAACACGCCGAGCTTGGTCCGGTTGTAGCCCTCTACCAGGTCTGGCGGCAGACGCAGAAGGACCTGTTGTCGGGAATCGAGATGCTTGCCGACCCGGAGATGCGGGAGTTGGCCGAAGCGGAGGTGGCCACGGCCAGGGAGCGGCTGCCGCAGATCGAGGCAGACCTGCAGAAACTCCTGTTGCCCAAGGATCTTCATGACGACCGTAATGTTTTTCTGGAGATCCGCGCTGGCACTGGCGGTGACGAGTCGGCGTTGTTTGCCGGTAATCTGTTTCGCATGTATGTACGCTATGCCGAGCGAAGACGTTGGCAAGTGGAAGTGATTTCGGCCAGTCCTTCGGACCTTGGGGGGTATCGGGAAGTCATCGCCCGCGTCATCGGCAATGGCGTTTACTCGCGGTTGAAGTTCGAGTCGGGTGGTCATCGTGTGCAGCGTGTGCCCGATACCGAGACGCAAGGCCGCATCCATACTTCAGCCTGCACGGTGGCGGTGATGCCCGAGGCGGACGCCCTGGAGGAAGTGCAGATCAACCCGGCAGAGATTCGCGTCGATACCTACCGCGCTTCGGGTGCGGGAGGACAGCACATCAACAAGACCGATTCGGCAGTGCGCATTACCCACCTGCCGACGGGTATCGTCGTCGAATGCCAGGATGATCGATCGCAGCACAAGAACAAGGCGCAGGCGCTATCCGTGCTGGTGGCGCGCATCCGGGACATGCAGGAGCGCGAGCAGCACGCGAGTATTGCCTCGACGCGCCGGAATCTGATCGGCAGCGGTGATCGCTCCGAGCGCATCCGGACGTACAATTTTCCGCAGGGGCGCGTGACCGATCACCGTATCAACCTGACCTTGTACAAGATCGAAGCGGTCATGGACGGTGATCTCGACGACCTCATTGCCGCTCTGACCGCTGAGCATCAGGCCGATCAACTGGCCATGCTTGCAGAAGGCGAGTGAGGGCAGCGGCGAGCGACAGCGTGTGCTGACCGGTATCGGAGAGGCCTGGCGGCTGGCCAGCCAGAGCGTCGGTCGCCTGGATGCGCGTTTGCTCGTCGAATACGTGGCGGATTGTACGCATGCCGATCTGATTGCACATCCCGAGCGAGCGCTGTCGGCGGTGCAGTTCGATCGACTTGTTGCGCTCGTCCGGCGGCGTGCCGCAGGCGAACCTCTGGCATACCTGCTGGGCTCTGCCGAATTTTATGGGCGCCGTTTTCTGGTTTCCCCGGCGGTGTTGATTCCACGCCCGGATACGGAGCGGTTGGTCGACCTGGCGATCGAAAGGATGGAATTCCTGCCTCGGCCGCGCATCGTTGATCTGGGGACCGGTTCGGGTGTGGTCGCGGTTACCCTCAAGTGTCTGTGTCCCAAGGCATTGATCACGGCGGTCGAGTTGTCGCAGTCAGCATTGGAAGTGGCCCGCCTGAACGCCGAGCGGCACGCCGCTGCGGTTCGCTTTCTTGCTGGTAATTGGTACTCGCCGCTGGCTGTAGAGTGTTTCGACCTGATCGTTGCCAATCCACCTTACGTTGCTGAAGGTGATCCGCATTTGCTGCAGGACGGTCTGCCTTTTGAACCGCAAACGGCACTGACCGATGCGGTGGCCGGTGGCGATGGTCTCGCCTGCATCCGGGTGATCGTTGGCGGCGCCGCACGACACCTGTACCGCGACGGTTGGCTGCTGGTCGAACACGGGTACAATCAGGCCGCAGCAGTACGCAAGCTGCTCCATCAGGAAGGGTTTGCCGAGGTGGCCTCCTGGCACGACCTGTCCGGGATTGAACGGGTCAGCGGCGGCCGCTGGCGTTGACGATGGGCATTACCAACCGGTACACTTATTCCCGATTGTTTTAATCAACTATGGACTGACGAGGTTTGATGATGGACGTGCAGCAACTGATCAAGGAACAGGTCACCAACAACCCGGTGGTGCTCTACATGAAGGGGACGCCACAGTTTCCGCAATGCGGTTTTTCCGCGGTCACGGTGCAGATTCTGAAAGCCTGCGGCGTGTCGAACTTCCTGAGCGTGAATGTCCTGGAAGATGCGGAAATCCGTAGCGGCATCAAGGAATATGCCAACTGGCCAACCATCCCGCAACTGTACGTGCGTGGCGAGTTCGTCGGTGGCTGCGACATCATGCGCGAAATGTATGAAGACGGGGAGTTGCAGAAACTGCTGGACGGTGCGGTCGGTCGGGCCTGAGCGGCGGGCCGGCTGTTCGCAGCGGCGCCGCGTGTTCGGGCATCGTGACAAGGTCTGTACTGCATGGGCGCGAGCAATTCGGAAGGCGGGAGAGGTCGATGAAAACCGGACGTGTGGTATGGCACTATCTCCAGTTCTTGCCGGGCTTGTGGCTGCTTTCCGCTTGCGCCAGTTATGGTGGCCGAGGCCTGGAGCCAGGAGTGGCGACCTTGCCCGAGGTGTTGGCGACGATGGGCCAACCGGCCATGAACTGGCGGGATGCTGATGGCAGCCAGCAGTTGGCTTATCCACGCGGGCCGGCAGGGAGTCAGACCTTCATGGTCTTCGTTGCACCCGACGGACGACTGCAGCGTATTGAGGCGGTACTGGACATGGAGCATTTCGCACGTATCGAACCCGGGAAGAGCAACAAGGAGTCCGTGTTGCGCCTGATCGGTCCGTCTGTCCCGCAGTGGACCAACTACTTCAAGGCGCGCGACGAACTGGTCTGGGAATGGCGATACTGCGATAGCTGGAATCAGCTCGCGCGTCTGGATGTGCTGTTCGACGCTACTTCCGGCATCGTCCGCACGGCATATCAAAGGCCAGACCTGAGCGGATTCGACGGAGTGGCGCCATTCTGTGGCCATTAGCACCAGTTTGTTTTGCCGCTTGCCCTCCAGGGTCGGTCGTGTCAGGCTCTCAGAAAGTCACAAGGCGAACGTTGGCTGAACTCAGGCGTTCGCTGAGAACGCCGAGGAAAGACTGGTAGAAGTGCATTCGGCAGGCTTGCGAAGAACTCTGCAAGGCACTGCCCGCAACCCTGACCAGCTTGGTATCGGTCATTGCGACAACGTCGGCACCACGTCTGGGTGTCGCCTTGCCGATTACCGCCATCTCACCAAAGCACTCGCCGGTCGTCAGCAGGTCAAGGATCATGCCGTTCTTGAGGACTTTGAGTTCCCCTTCGGCAAGAAAATAGAAGCAGTCGCCAGGCATGCCGTCCTCGATGATCATCGCACCGGGTGAAACGTGACTCCATTCGGAAAAACGCACCACTTCCCAGATTTCGACATCGGAGAAGTCGGCAAAGAAGGCGAACGAGCGCAGCGTGTCGAATTTTTCGAAATCAGCCATCTGGTCTGCGGGCAGGCTCAGTCTCCTGTCACGGAAGGCCTGAGCCAGATCGTGTGCGAATTCCGTCCAGTTGGCGTAGCGTTTGTTGAGTTTCTTGTTCATCGCACGTGCGACGATGGCGTCAAGCGAAGCCGGGATGTCACTGCGCAGCGCCGAAGGCCTGCGTGGCTCGGCGTTGATGATCTGGTAGATCAGGTCATAGCTGTTGCGAGCCTGGAAAGGCAGTTTCCCGGTAAGCAACTGATACATGACCACGCCGAGAGAGTAAATGTCCGTCTGGTGATCGAGCGCTTGATCGCGCACCTGTTGTGGCGACATGTAAGCTGGTGACCCGATTCCCAGCACCAGTGTACGTTCGGGTGAGCCAATGATGGCGGCGCCAAAATCGGAAATCTTGATGTCGCCCTGGCGCGGATCGACACCGGTGAACAGGATATTTGCCGGTTTGATGTCCCGATGCGTGATGCCGGCCCGGAAAGCGAAATCGAGCGCTCGCGTGCACTTGAAAATGATCTCGACGACACGCTCGTAGGGCAACAGGCCGTCCGATGAGCAGACCGTCTCCAGGGTGCCGCCCGCCACATACTCCATGACAATGTAGCAGAGGTGGTCGTCGACCACGGCATCGTATGTCTGAACGATATGCGGGTGTGACAGCCTGCCGATCAGCGCCGCCTCGTTGAGGAAGATGTGCGTGTATAGGCGGCCGCGTTGAGGATCCTTCAGAATGTCCGGAAAGGCGACCTTGACCGCCACCTGGCGTTGTGTGAAACGGTCGTTGCCGAGGTAAACTGTGGACGTTGCACCACGGCCGAGTTCTCGGACAAGTTCGTATTTCCCGATCTTCTGCATGCGCTCAGCGCTCGGAAGCAGGTATCCGGGCGCGGGCGACTGCCGCCAACACCTGTGCCGGGGCCGTGCCGCCGATGTGATTGCGCGCCGCCAGCGAGCCATCGAGCGTCAATGCCGCAAAAACGTCGTCATCTACCAGTGGCGAGAGTTCCCGAAGTTCGGCAAGCGAAAGTTGTGCCAGATCGACTCCGCGCTGCTCGGCGCGGCGAACCGCCAGGCCAACGGCTGCGTGCGCATCGCGGAAAGGCAGCCCTTTACGGGTCAGGTAGTCAGCGAGGTCGGTGGCGGTGGCAAATCCCTGCAGCAAGGCGGCGCGCATGCGCTCGGGCCTGGTGGTGATGCCGGGAATCATCTCGGCAAAAACACGCAGCGTATCGGTGAGGGTATCTACCGTGTCGAACAGTGGTTCCTTGTCCTCCTGGTTGTCCTTGTTGTACGCCAGGGGCTGGCCTTTCATCAGCGTCAGCAGCGCCGTCAGATGACCATAGACGCGGCCGGTCTTGCCGCGTGCCAACTCGGGGACGTCAGGATTCTTCTTCTGGGGCATGATCGAACTGCCGGTGCAGAAGCGATCGGCAAGCGTGATGAAGCCGAAGCAAGGGTTCATCCATAGCACCAGTTCTTCCGACAGGCGCGAGAGATGCATCATCAACAGTGCGCCGGCGGCGCAGAATTCGATCGCAAAGTCGCGGTCGGAAACGGCATCCAGCGAGTTTTCACAAACGCCGTCGAAACCCAGGAGATCGGCGACCAGTTTGCGGTCGATCGGGTAGGTCGTACCGGCGAGGGCCGCGGCGCCGAGGGGCAGGCGATTGATACGCCGCCGGCAGTCCGTGAAGCGCTCGCTGTCACGGCGCGTCATCTCGAAATAGGCCAGCAGGTGATGCCCGAAGGTTACCGGTTGAGCAACCTGCAGGTGGGTGAAGCCGGGCAGCGCGGTCGCCGCTTCCTGCTCGGCGAGATTCAGCAGCCGCCTCTGGAACTCGGTCAGCAGTGCGATGATGTCGTCAGTGGCATCGCGCAGATAGAGGCGAATGTCGGTCGCGACCTGGTCGTTGCGTGAGCGGCCCGTGTGCAGGCGCTTGCCGGCATCGCCGACGATCGTTGTCAGGCGTTTCTCGATGTTCAGGTGCACATCTTCGAGGTCGAGCGACCAGACAAACGAGCCGGCCTCGATTTCGCGTACGATCTGCGCCATGCCGTGCTCGATCGCCGCGAGGTCGTCGGCAGTGATGATGCCCTGTCTGGCCAGCATCGTTGCATGGGCGAGCGAGGCGCGAATGTCCTGCCGCCACATCCGTTGGTCGAAGGCGACTGAAGCCGTGTAACGCTTGACGAGATCAGAGGTCGGCTCCGAGAAACGGCCGGCCCACGTGTACTGCGAAGAATCCGATTGGCTCATGAGGGACAGGTTCCTGGGCTAAAATCACTCGTAGAACCTTGAACAGGCGCCACTTCGAGTGATGGCAAGTATAAAGCAAAACCTGAGCAAGCAGCCCCTGCCGGACTTTCGCAATGCCGGAGTCATGTTGCGCAGCCTGCTAGGGGTGAACCTGCTGGCCCTGATCGCGGCACTGGTGCAGAGCGATGGGGTGACCGACAGCGTGCAGCGTTACATCGACATGGCGGTGTGGGTGCAACCCTTGCTGCTCTTCGACCTGACGGTCCTGGCACTAGTGGGGAACGCCTTGCGGCGCAGTCCGGTGTGGGTCGCGAGGGCGTTGGTGCTGCTACTGGCCGTCGGGTCTGCGCTCCTCTGGTCGCATCTCTGGCGATTGCTGGGCTTCGACGAGGGTGGTTGGCAGCGCCTGTTGCGGGCCGGCCTGCTCGGAGGGCTGGCTGCAGGGTCGCTGCTGTACTACTTTGCCTTGCGCACCAGCGCCCTGTCGCCGGCGCTTGCAGAAGCACGGCTGCAGTCGCTGACGGCACGCATCCGGCCACATTTTCTGTTCAACAGCCTCAACGCCGTGATCTCCCTGATTCGCCTGGAACCCCGGCGGGCCGAGTCGGCGCTGGAGGAGTTGGCGGAACTCTTTCGTGCCCTCATGCGCGACCACCGGGAACTGGTTCCCCTGGCTGCAGAGATTGCCTTGTGTCGGCAGTATCTGAACCTCGAAAAGCTGCGTCTTGGCGAGCGACTGAACGTGGAATGGGAACTGGCGGACTTGCCGCACGATCTCGAGGTACCGCCGCTGCTGGTGCAACCGCTGCTGGAGAACGCTGTTTATCACGGCATCGAACCCGCCGAAACCCGCGGCACGATCCGCATCCGTGTGACACGCAGCGGCGACGAATTGCACATCGATCTGGCGAATCCCTGTGGTGGCCCTGCCGAACATTCGCGGGGCAATCACATGGCGCTCGACAACATTCGCGAACGCCTGGCGTTGTACTACGATCTGGAAGCACGCATTGACACTGGTCAGGTCGTATTGACCGACGGGCAGCTCGAATATCGGGTGCGCATCGTTCTACCGTGCCGCGTTCGTTCCTGATGAGCCACGCCGCTACACTGTCAGTGATCATCGTCGACGACGAAGGACCGGCGCGTGCGCGCCTGCGTGACCTGTTGGCCGATATCGCGCACGAGTTGCCGAACGAAATCGTTGCCGAAGCAGACAACGGCTTGCGCGCTCTGGCCGCGATCGATGGCGGTGGCGTTGACGTGGCGCTGGTGGACATCCGCATGCCGGGTATGGATGGAATTGAACTGGCCCATCATCTGTCGCAACTCGAGCATCCACCGGCGGTGATTTTTGTGACCGCCTTTGATGTTTACGCCGTGCGCGCCTTCGAACTCAATGCCGTAGATTATCTCCTGAAACCGGTGCGGGCACCGCGTTTGCTTGCCGCTCTGCAGAAAGTCCCGCAAAGCCGACCGCTTGACCCAGACCGGCTGGTGCGGTTGGCGCAAGGTCCGCGTACGCACCTCTCGTACCACGAGCGTGGTCGTTTGCTGTTGATTCCGGTCGCCACCATCCTCTTTCTCAAGGCTGACCTGAAGTACGTCATGGCCCGTACGCGTGACCGTGAATACCTGCTCGACGAGTCGCTGACGCACCTCGAACACGAGTTTGGCGAGCAGTTCATCCGCCTGCACCGCAGTGTGTTGGCCGCCAGGGAAGCGATCATCGGGTTCGAGAAGAGTGGTACCGACGATGCCGAGACGCAGTGGCAGGCCCTGCTGCGCGATATTCCGGAGCGCCTGCCGATTAGTCGCCGGCAATGGCCACTGCTCAAGTCCTACGTGCGCCGATCGGGTTCCTGATCCCCTTCGATGACCTTCTGGCCTATCTGACGGCGATCCAGGGAACGCAGCCGTAGGGCCTAGTTCCGCTGCCAGACCTGCCAGCGCTCGCTGCCGGCAAAGACCGGCAGGGAATGGTCAACCGGACGGTCTTCGCGGCGCGTGCAGTGCGGTGTCAACAGGTTCTCGAGTTGCTGCGGAAGAATTCCAAAAGGTGGCCCCTTGATGGTTTCGCCGAAGAAGAAATAGCCGGCGAGCAGGCCGCCAGGACGCAGCAGTTGTGCCATCCTTTGGGCATAGTCTGCCCAGAGCTTGCGCGGCAGTGCGCAGAGGAATGCGCGTTCGTAGATGACGTCGAAAGGTGTGCCCGGGTCAAAGGTGAAGAAGTCCGCACAAAGCAGGGTACCAGGCCACCGCTCGCCGAGTGTGGCGCGGGCGCTTTCGATGGCGCCTGCCGAGAAATCAAGGGCCGTTGTTTCCCAGCCGCGCTGCGCGAGAAAAGCGGCGTCCCAGGCGCTGCCACAGCCAGGGACCAGCACCCGCCAACGCACGGACGAGCTCCCAGGCCGAGTGCCTGGCGGTCCGCCCAGCGGGTGTGCCTGTTCGTAGCGCACGGCAAACTCGCATAGCAGTTGCGGGGCCTGGCCTGCCTCCCATGGCGTGATGCCATTCTGGAAACGTTGATCCCAGAAATCGGCAAATTCGGGCCGTTGATGGCGAGGTTTCTCGGCAGACATGCGCTGACTCCAGGTTTTGTTGGCGCCTCGGTTGCGCCGTGGCCCCGGCGTTTCGCAAGCCCGTCCACCACATCGATCGACCGCGTCGAATAGGCGGGTAGGCATGCTAGAATCGCGCCCGCACCGCCGGCGTCGTCGGCGTCAACGCTGCCCGAGCATGCCGGCTGTACGGGATGAATATGCTGGCACCCTTATCGGAATCCTGCTTTGACCGCTGCCATCACAGTTCCGTCGCAAATTGTCATCGCTTCCCGTGAATCCCGCCTGGCTCTTTGGCAGGCAGAACACGTCCGGGAGCGACTGGCGCAATTATATCCAAAGACTACGGTCACGATCCTCGGCATGACCACCCGAGGTGACCAGATCCTGGACCGACCCCTGTCGGCAATTGGTGGCAAGGGACTGTTCATCAAGGAACTCGAGGTGGCCATGCAGGCCGGGCGCGCCGACCTGGCGGTGCATTCGCTGAAGGATGTGCCGATGGAAATGCCGACCGGCTTCGTGCTTGCCGCCATTTCGGCGCGAGAGAATCCCTGTGATGCCTTCGTCTCCCCGCGTTTTGATACGCTCGACGATCTGCCACCCGAGGCCGTGGTCGGCACTTCCAGCCTGCGCCGTGCGGCGATCCTGCGCGCCAGGTATCCGCAACTTACCGTCAGAAGCCTGCGCGGTAATCTCGATACACGCCTCAAAAAGCTCGATGCCGGTGAATACGACGCGATCATCCTGGCTGCGGCGGGCCTGATTCGTCTTGGGCTGGCGCAGCGCATACGTTCACTGCTGACGCCCGAGCAGTCCTTGCCGGCGCCGGGGCAGGGGGTGCTGGCGGTGGAAGTGTCGTCGGCGCGAACCGACATGATCGCATCTGTCGCAGCACTCAACGATGCCGCGACCGCCCATTGTGTACGCGCCGAACGCGCCTTCTCGCGCGCTCTGGGTGGTAGCTGCCAGGTACCGCTGGCGGCCTATGCGGTGCTCGACGACGCGGGTCTTTGGTTGCGTGGGCTGATCGCGACGCCGGATGGCGGCCGCATGCTTGCCGGAGAACTGCGAGGCGCGCCGCAGGACGACGAGTCGATCGGTTGCATGCTGGCGCAGGTGCTGCGCAATCAGGGGGCGGACGCCATCCTGGAGAGTCTTTCAGCCAGCCAATGACCGAGCCCCTGAGCGGCAGGACAATCGTTGTTACCCGCCCGCGTGCGCAGGCGTCCAGGCTGGCCGATCTGATCGCCGGGCAGGGTGGCGAAGCGGTAATTTTTCCCCTGCTCGAAATTTCGCCGGTCGCGGATCCGGGATTCCTGCAAGCAGCGGTCCTCGGTCTCGACAGTTGCTCGCTGGCAATCTTCATCAGTCCCAACGCCGTCGCTTTCAGCATGCCGGTGATTCTCGGCAGGCGTGCCTGGCCGGCAGGCCTGCGGGCTGCCGCGATCGGGCAGAGCAGCGTCGCGTTGCTCGCCAGTTACGGAATTGCGAACACTCTGGCGCCCACCGAACGTTTCGATTCCGAGGCCCTCCTCGAACTGCCGGAATTGCAGCGCGGGTCCGTTGCCGGCAGGCGGGTGGTCATCTTTCGCGGTAATGGTGGGCGCGAATTGCTCGCTCAGACGCTCCGCGGACGCGGTGCCGAAGTCGACTACGTCACCTGCTACCAGCGCTCGGCACCGACCGATGCGGAGCCCTTGCGAGAACTGTGGCGGAGCGGCCAGCTTGACGCCCTGACCATTTCTTCGAGTGAGGGCTTGCGCAACCTGGTCGATCTGCTTGATACCCCGGGACGCGCCTGCCTTCAGTCTACCCCGCTATTCGTGCCGCACCAGCGTATTGCCGATCTGGCGTTGGCGCTGGGACTGTCGCGGGTGATCCTGACCGGCCCGGCCGATGCCGGAATCATGGCCGCTTTGCGCGCATATCATTGGCGTTGATCATGAATCCCGTCTGGGTGGCTAGGCCCAATCGCGCGGTGTCAGCAAGTCGTAGAGCGCGGCTTCCGCCGTGCCGGCTTCGGGTTGCCAGTCGTAGCGCCATTTGACGACCGGTGGCAGCGACATCAGGATCGATTCCGTGCGCCCACCCGACTGCAGGCCAAACAGCGTGCCACGATCCCAGACCAGGTTGAACTCGACGTAACGGCCGCGCCGGTAGGCCTGGAAGTCGCGTTCACGTTCGCCATAAGGCAGTGTCTGTCGCCTGTCGATGATCGGTAGGTAGGCTTCGGCAAACGCATCGCCGACGGCGCGAGTCAGCGCGAAGCAGCGCTCGAAGCCACCCTCGGCAAGGTCGTCGAAGAACACGCCACCGACTCCGCGCGGTTCGTTGCGGTGCTTGAGGAAGAAATACTCGTCGCACCATTTCTTGTAGCGGGCATGCGTCCCTTCACCGAAAGGCAGCAGGGCTTGCTTGCAGGTGCTGTGAAAATGCCGGATGTCGTCGGTGAAAGGATAATACGGCGTCAAATCCATGCCGCCGCCAAACCACCACGCAGGCTCGGTATCCGGCCTGGTGGCGATCAGCGCCCGGACGTTCATGTGTGCCGTCGGACAGTAAGGGTTTTCTGGATGCAGGACCAGCGAAACGCCCATGGCGGCGAAGGCACGGCCGGCGAGTTCGGGGCGCTTGGCGGTTGCCGAGGCCGGCAGGGAGGCGCCACTGACCTGCGAGAAGGCGACCCCGCCCCGCTCGAATACGCGACCACCCTCGATGACGCAGGTGCAACCGTTGCCCGCGAGGCCAGCGCCGGCTTCCTTTACCCAGGGGTCAACCCGGAAGCGGGCCCCAGCTTCACCTTCGACCGCTTCGAGTGTCGCCATGAGGCGCGCCTGCAGGCCGGTGAAGTAGGCCTGTAGCCGGGTCGTATCGATCATCCTCTGCGCGCCACGCAACGGGCCCACTGCGCTTGCCACAGGTTCATCGGCTGAGGGCGCGGTGGCCGATGTCGCGGCGATACTGCATGCCGTCGAAGTGAATGCCGACAATCAGATCGTAGGCCCGCTTCTGCGCCTGCTTGAGATTGTCGGACAGGGTCGTGACACACAGCACACGGCCGCCGGCGGTGACGATCTGGCCATCCTTTTCGGCCGTTCCGGCATGGAAGACATGGCTGTCGTCGCTGGCCGGAGGCAAGCCGCTGATCAGATCTCCGGTGCGTGGCGTGTCGGGGTAATGGGCTGCGGCGAGCACGACGCCGAGTGCAATGCGGCGATCCCAGCTTGCTTCAACCAGGTTGAGTCGGCCGGCGACGGCATGGTCGAGCAGGTCGAGCAGGTCGGACTTCAGGCGCATCATGATCGGCTGGGTTTCGGGGTCCCCAGGCGGCAGTTGAACTCTACCGTCTTCACCGATCCGTCCTTGCCGATCATCAGGCCGGCGTAGAGGAAGCCGGTATAGGGGATGCCGTCGGCAGCCATGCCCCGCACCGTGGGCAGGATGATCTCGCGCATGGCGCGGGCGTGCACTTCCGGAGTGACCACCGGCGCCGGCGAGTAGGCGCCCATGCCGCCGGTGTTGGGGCCGGTATCCCCGTCGCCGATTCGCTTGTGATCCTGGGTCGATGCCAAGGGAAGGGCGTTCCTGCCATCGACCATGACGATGAAGCTCGCCTCCTCGCCTTCCAGGAACTCTTCGATGACGACGCGTGCCGCGGAACCGTCCGCCGGGTCGGCCGATGGGTTGTCCGGGAGCATCCGTGCGATGGCGGCATGCGCCTCGTCCAGGTTCATGGCCACCACTACGCCCTTGCCTGCGGCCAGTCCGTCGGCCTTGATGACGATCGGCGTGCCCTGCTGGTCGATATAGGCTTGTGCCGCTACTCTGTCGGTGAAGGTCCTGTAGCGCGCGGTCGGGATATTGTGCCTGGCCATGAAGCGTTTGGCGAAATCCTTCGAACTCTCGAGTTGCGCCGCTTCCCTGGTCGGACCAAAGATCTTGAGTCCGCGTGCGCGGAAGACATTGACGATACCGGCGGCGAGCGGCGCTTCCGGACCCACTACCGTAAGGTGGACGCGCTGTCTGGCAGCGAAATCGGCGAGTGCTTCCGGATCGCTGAGGTTGACGTTTTCGAGTTCCCGCTCGCGGGCAGTCCCGGCGTTGCCGGGGGCGACGAAGACTTTCTGTAGTCCAGGGGTTTTCGCCAGGCGCCAGGCGAGTGCGTGTTCGCGACCGCCGGAACCGATGACCAGTAACTTCATAAGGATCCTTTCACCGCCAGAGCCCTTGCAGGTAGCCGCGAACGTCTCCCCGAGGATCTCCCGAGCCACAAACCAGTCGTGACAACCGTCACCGCAACGCCATCCATCGTCACCTGCGCATTTCCCTTGCCAAGAAAGGTCAGTGCCGGAAATGCCGGGTGCCGGTAAACACCATTGCCAGGCCATGCTCGTTGGCCGCGGCGATCACTTCCTCGTCGCGCATCGACCCGCCCGGCTGGATGACCGCCTTGGCGCCTGCCGCCGCCAGTACATCGAGCCCATCGCGGAAAGGGAAGAAAGCATCGGAGGCGACACAGGATCCGGTCAGATCGAGGCCGGCATTCTGCGCCTTGCTGGCCGCGATACGCGTCGAATCGACCCGGCTCATCTGACCGGCACCAACGCCCAGGGTCATGCCGCGACCACAGAAGACGATGGCGTTGGACTTGACGAACTTGGCGACTCGATAGGCGAACAAGAGGTCTTCAACCTGGGCCTCGGTCGGGACGATCCGGCTCACCACTTTCAGGTCGGACGCCTGGACATTGAAACGGTCTGGCGTTTGCAGCAGCAGCCCCCCACCGACGCGCTTCATTTCGAAGGCGTGATAGATCCTGGCCAGCGGCAGTTCGAGGACGCGCAGATTCTGCTTGGCCGCCAGCATGTTCCTGGCGGTGTCACTGAAAGCCGGCGCGAGCAGGACTTCGACAAAGTGCTTGCGGGCATTCATGGTCGCGACCACTTCGGCGTCAACCGTGCCGTTGAAAGCGATGATGCCGCCAAACGCCGAGGTCGAGTCGGTCTGGAAGGCTTTTTCGTAGGCCGTCAGCAGGGATTCCGCGACCGCCACGCCACAAGGATTGGCATGTTTGATGATCACGCAGGCCGGCGTTTCGAAGGTCTTGACGCACTCCCAGGCGGCATCGGCATCGGCGATGTTGTTGTATGAGAGTTCCTTGCCCTGCAACTGCCGGTAGTTGGCGATCGAGCCCGCAAGCGGCGTCGGGTCGCGGTAGAACGCGGCCTGTTGATGCGGATTCTCACCATAACGCAGCGTTTCGACGCGATCGAACGCGAGTTGCAATTGTTCGGGAAACGGTTGCGGTTGGTTGTCTGCATCAAGCGATGTCAGCCAGTTGGCGATTGCCGCGTCGTAGCGTGCCGTGTGCACAAACGCCTTCCTGGCCAGCCTGAAGCGCGTGCCCAAACTCAGTTGGCCATCGCTGGAGGCCATCTCGGCGAGTAGCGCCGCGTAGTCCTGAGGGTCGGTGACGACGGCTACCCCGGGGTAGTTCTTGGCCGACGAGCGCACCATCGCCGGGCCACCAATGTCGATATTCTCGATGGCCTCGTCGAGCGTGACGCCAGTCTTGGCAATAGTTTCTCGAAAGGGATAGAGATTCACGCAGACCAGATCGATCGTCGGGATGTCATGCTGTTCCAGGGTGCGCAGGTGCTCGGGCAAGTCACGGCGAGCCAGGATCCCCGCGTGTATCTTCGGATGCAGGGTCTTGACGCGGCCATCGAGCATTTCCGGGAACCCCGTGTAGTCACCGACTTCGGTGACTGGCAGGCCGGCATCGCGGAGCATCCTGGCGGTACCGCCGGTGGACAACAGGTTGACGCCGTGAGCGACCAGCCCGGCGGCGAATTCGAGCGCGCCATGCTTGTTGGAGAGACTGATGAGGGCTTGACGGATTTTCATGATGGGCCGGTCGTGAAATTATCGTGAGAGTGATGTGATGGAAACAGGCAAGCGCTTGGTTCAACCCAGCAGTTTGAGGTCGACCAGTTTCTTGCGCAGCGTATTGCGATTGATGCCGAGGATCTCCGCTGCCAGTGTCTGGTTGCCGCCGGTCTGTTTGAGAACGACTGCAAACATCGGGCGTTCGACGCTGCGGATGACCATCTCGTAGACTGCAGCCGGTTTCTCGCCGTCCAGCCTGCGAAAGTAGTTTTCCAGCGCTTTGTAAACGCAGCCCGCGATATCGTCGTCGTTGCCGGTATCGTCATTCTGGTTCATGCTGCGAGGTCCTCCAGATGGGCGTCGACAAATGCCGCCGCGTCCGGCGCGGTGGTGACGTAAGGCAGGTGTTCATGGTGCTCGGCGAGGCCGAAGAAGAAGGCATTGACCGCGTCTCTTTGCCGGCTGATGTCCGGCAACTGGTTCATCATGTGACGGAAAGCCGCCGATCCGACGAGCCCCCTGGTGTACCACGAAATGTGCTTGCGTGCGATGCGTACGCCGGTATCGATGCCATAGAACAGATACAGTTCCTCGAGGTGGGCAAGCAGAACCGTGTGAATTTCGCTGACACGCGGCGGTGGCAGGTGGCTTCCGGTCTTCAGGAAGTGTTCGATCTCCCGGAACAGCCAGGGACGCCCTTGCGCAGCGCGGCCGATCATCACTGCGTCGGCACCTGTGGTGTCGAGAACGAACTTCGCTTTTTCCGGCGAAGCAATGTCGCCGTTGGCGATCACAGGTATTGCCGCCGCCGCCTTCACTGCCCGGATCGTTTCATATTCCGCCTGGCCGCTGTAACCGCAGGCGCGGGTGCGACCGTGTATGGCCAGCGCCCTGATCCCCGCCTGCTCGGCGATCTCCAGGATGCGCAGGGCGTTGCGGTTGGTGGTGTCCCAGCCGGTACGAATCTTCAGCGTCACCGCGGTATTCGGCACGGCATCGACGACCGCTTCGAGAATCTGCCGGACCAGTATCTCATCCCTGAGCAGCGCGGAACCGGCCATTACGTTACAGATTTTTTTTGCCGGGCAACCCATGTTGATGTCGATGATCTGCGCACCCCGGTCGACGTTGTAGCGCGCAGCCTCGGCCATCATGGCCGGAATGGCGCCGGCAATCTGTACCGAAATCGGCGCGCCCTCACCGTCGTGGTTGGCGCGTCGGCGGGTCTTCATGCTGCCATAGAGCAGTGAATTGGACGTGACCATTTCGGAGACGGCCAGACCAGCGCCCATTTGCTTGCACAGTTGCCTGAAAGGGCGATCGGTCACGCCCGCCATCGGCGCGACAAACAGCTGATTGCGAAGCGAAAAACCGAGGAATTCCATGGCGATCCGGTGCCGGCGTGCAGGGCAAGAGTGGGATTCTACCTCGATTGCTGTCCCGAAAACAGACAGTTCTTGCCCGCATCCGATACGCGCAAAGGCCACCACAGCCCTCAGCCCATCGCGCGCGGTCGCGAAGACGGCGCAGCCGTCGGCTCCTGGATGGTGCGGGCGGGGAATCGCGGTGCCCGTGGCTGCTCCGGTTACAGGATTTGGAGTTCGCGCAGGTAGCGTTGCCAGTTGGCGACGTAGTGATCAGCGCTGTGCTGCAGGCGATCGACTTCTTCTGCGCTGAGCTGGCGTACGACTTTGCCGGGGGAGCCGACGATCAGCGAATGGTCCGGGAAGATCTTGCCTTCGGGAATCAGCGTGTTGGCGCCGACGATGCAGCCCTTGCCGATCACCGCGCGATTGAGCAGCACCGAGCCGATGCCGATCAAGGCTCCGTCACCTACCGTGCAGCCGTGCAGCATCACCAGATGGCCGACCGTGACGTCGCGGCCGATCGACAGCGGTACGCCTTCATCGGTGTGCAGCACGCAATTGTCCTGGATGTTGCTGTTCTCGCCGATACTGACCGGATCGTTGTCGCCACGCACGGTCGCGCTCCACCAGATCGAGGCGTTTCTTGCGAGCCGGACGTCGCCGATCACGATGGCATTGGGGGCGACCCAGCTTTGAGGGTCGATCTGTGGGCGCTTGGCGCCGATGGCGTAGATGGGCATGGCTTGAATCTCGCGGTGGTTGCAGGTGAACAATTGTAGCCTGGCCGGCTATTGATGGCGTAGCGCCTCGATCGGATCGAGGCCGGATGCCCGGTGCGCCGGATAATAACCGAAGAAGATGCCGATCCCCGCGGCGACGCCAAAGGCAACCAGGATCGAGCCGCCGGAAATGACGATCACCATGTCGGTGACGGCGTTGGTGAGCAGGGCGCCGGCGATGCCGAGGACGAGGCCGATCAGGCAACCGGCAACCGAGATCATCAGCGCTTCGAGCAGAAACTGCGTCAGGATGTCTTTCTGGCGGGCGCCGATGGCCATGCGGATGCCAATTTCGCGCGTTCGTTCGGTTACCGAGACGAGCATGATGTTCATGATGCCGATGCCACCCACGAGCAGCGAAACCGAAGCGATGGCTCCCAGCAGGACCGACATCACGCGCGTGGTTTCGGCGGCGGAATCGGCCGCAGCAGCCAGGTTGCGCAGATAGAAGTCATTGTCCTGACCTTCGCGAATGCGATGGCGCTGGCGGAGCAGGGCGGTCATGCTCCTTTCGACGCTCGCCATCGCTTCCGCCGAGGTGGCCTGGACCATGATCAGACGCACCGAACCCGCAAAGGGCGTACCGAAGACCTTGCGCTGGGCGGTGCTCAGCGGAATGATCAGGGTATCGTCCTGGTCACGTCCGTCGAGGTTCTGTCCCTTCTTGCCGAGCACGCCGATGATCACGAAGGGACTCTGGCGGATACGGATGGTCTTGCCGAGGGGATCGTCGTTGGCGAACAGATTGTCGGCGGCCGTCTGTCCGATCAGTGCGACGCGCGTTGCCGATCGGACATCCGAGTCGCCGAAGGGGTGGCCGCTGACGATCGTCCACGCACGTGCCTCGAGGTAAGGCGGGGTGGTACCGACCACCGTCGAACTCCAGTTGTTGGGACCATACACCAGTTGCTGCGTGCCTTGATGCACCGGCGCGACGTTGGCCACCCCGTCGAGCTCGGCGATCGCTTCGGCATCGGCGACGGTCAGCGTCGGGCCGCCGCCACCGCCGCTGCGCAGGCCGCCGGTGCTGGTCGACCCGGAGATCAGGATGTACAGATTGCTGCCCATGGTGCTGATGGTTTGCGCCACCGCATACTGCGCGCCCTGGCCGATGGCCATCATCAGCACCACCGAGCCGACGCCGATGACCATCCCGAGCATGGTCAGGATGGTGCGCAGGCGATTGGCGCCCATCGCCTGCCAGGCCTCGCGGAGCATTGCCTTCAGCATGCGGCAAGCGCGCGTGCCGCCGTCGGAACGTCGCTGACGAGGCGGCCGTCGAGGAAACGCACCTGCCGCCTGGCGCAGGCGGCGATGTCCGGCTCGTGGGTGACCAGCACGATGGTGATTCCTTCCCGGTTGAGTTCCGTAAACAGGGCCATGATTTCCTCGCTGGTATGGCTGTCGAGGTTTCCGGTCGGTTCGTCGGCGAGGATCAATTGTGGCGAGTTCACCAGCGCGCGGGCAATCGCCACGCGTTGTTGCTGGCCGCCCGAGATGCGGCTGGGCAGCGATGCGGCGTAATCGCCGAGGCCGACCCGTGCCAGTTCCTGCAGGGCGCGGGCTCGCCGCGCATCGCGCTCGACGCCGGCGTAAACCAATGGCAGGGCGACGTTGTCGGCCAGCGTCATCCGTGGCAGCAGGTTGAAGCCCTGGAATACGAAGCCGATGGTGCGGTTGCGCAGTGTCGCCAATTCGTCCTTGCCCAGTTGGGCGACGTTGCGGCCGACCAGGAAGTAGTCGCCGCTGGTCGGCGTATCGAGGCAGCCGAGCAGGTTCATGAAGGTTGATTTGCCGGATCCCGAGGGGCCCATGATGGCCACGAATTCGCCGGCTTCGATAGCCAGGTCGACTCCGCTCAGAGCCGCAAAGGGGCCGGCGGCCGTGCGGTACGACTTGCCCACGGCAAGAGTGCGTATGACCACCTGCGACATCAGAACAGCCGCATTCCCACGCTGCTCGGCTTGCCGGAGGTGTTGGCGATATTCTCGCCGATGACGACCGTATCGCCTGCCTTCAGTTCGCCGCCAAGCACCTCGGTGCTGCGGTTGTCGGTGATTCCGAGTTGCACACTGACCGCTTTCAGTTCGTCCTTGTCGATGCGGTATACCGTGCCGCTGGCGCTGTCGCGCTTCCTGCCCTTGCCCTTCGCTTCGCCGGCACCCTCGCCGGTGGCTTTCGCGCTGCCCGGTGGGGCACTGCCGCCTGGCGGCTTGTCGCCGGCGGCGATGTCGCTGGGCTTGAAACGCAAGGCCGCGTTCGGCACCAGCAGAGCATCCTGACGGCTGGCTACGCCGATGCTGACGTAGGCGGTCATGCCGGGCAGCAGAATCTGTTCGGGGTTGGAGAGCGACACGCGAACGTTGTAGGTCACGACGTTCTGCTGGGTCGTCGGGTTGAGGCGAATCTGCTGCACCTGCCCCTGGAAGCTGCGGTTGGGGAAGGCGTCGACGGTGAATCGGACCTTCTGCCCCTCGCGGATACTGCCGATGTCGGCTTCTGCAAAGCTCGAGTCGATACGCATTTCCGAGAGATCCTGCGCGATCTTGATCAGCGTGGGTGTTTGCAGACTGGCGGCTACGGTTTGCCCGAGGTCGACCACGCGGTCGACGACGACGCCCGAGACGGGAGATCGGATCGTCGTGTACCGTAGATTGACCTGGTCCTTGTCGGCCGCGGCTTTGGCCTGTGCGAGTTGCGCTTCGGTCGAGCGGCGAGCCTGCAGTGCCTGTTCGAGTTCCTGCCGTGACACGTATTCCTGTTCGAACAGAGCCTGCATGCGCACTTCATTGGCGCGGGCCAGATCGAGTGCCGCTGCGACATTGCGGACGTTGGCCGCGGTTTGGCGTGCCTGCGCGGCGAGCAGCGCGTCGTCGAGTTCGAGCAGTGCCTGGCCTTTCTCGACCTTGTCGTTGAAGTCTACATAGAGCCTGGTCACCGTGCCGGAGACCTGCGTACCGACACTGACCAGCACCACCGGGTTGAGCGTGCCGTTGGCCGATACCGTCTGCGTCACTTCGCCCCGGTCGATGGTCTGCAGCTTGTAGCGTTGTTCCGGAGATTGCGTTGTGGTCTGGCGGTACCAGTAGGCACCGCCAGCGATGGTGACCATCAGCGCAGCGATTGCAGAGCGTTTGAGGGAAATCATGGGTTGGAAGCTTTCTTGCCGCCTTCGGCCGGGAGTAGCAGGCGGCTGTCGAGGGCGCCAACGGCCCTGGCCAGAGTAGCGCGTGAAACCTGCCAGTCGAGCATTGCCTGGATGCGCTGCAGGCGCGCGTTGGCGAGCGCGCTCTGAGCGTTGAGCACGTCGAGGATGTTGCCGACGCCAGCTTTGTAGCGTCCGAGGGCGACACGCTCGGATTGTTCGGCGCTGGCCAGCAGGTCGAGGGTGGTTCGGATCGTCTGGGTGGCGGTGCTCAGGTTCTGGTACGCCTCCCAGACGTCGAGCGCGACTTGCTGGCGGACGTTGTCGCGGCGTGCGCTCTGGACGTCGGTTCTGGCTTCGGCGGCGCGGACGTTGTAGGTGGTATTGAAACCGGAAAACAGTGGCAGGTTGACGATCAAACCGATCGAGCTGGCGTTGGCTGAGGCGCCGCCGATGTCTTCCCATCGGGGTCCGGCGTTCAGCGACAGGGTCGGCAATCCGGCGGCTCGCGCATAGGCGACGCCATATTGCGCGGCTTTCAGCTCGGCTTCGGCGGCCTTCAGTTCGGGGCGGCGTTCGCGTGCTTCGGCAATCAGTGTGGCGACATCGCCCTCAAAGCCGGCAACGGGAGCCGACGCCGGAATGTCGTCGAGCCGCAGTGGCTGATTGGCGTCGAGCCCCATGATATTGGCCAGCCGGCCCAGGCTGTTTCTGAGCACGCCCTCGGCCCGGATGCGGAACAGAGTGGTCTGTGACCAGGCGGTCTGCGCCTGCAGGCGGTCGGCGGGAGTGCCGGTGCCGACGCGGTAGCGGACCTCGGCTGCCGACAGGCTTTCGCGGCTGGCTCTTTCGGATTCGAGCGCGGCGGTGACCGCGGCACGTGCGGCCTGAACGTTGTAATAGGCCTGCAGGGCACCGAGAAAAACGCTCTGCACAGTCGAGTCGAGCGTCGAAACGGCGGCGCTGAATAACTGCGTTGCCACTTCGAGATTTGCCGAACGGGCTCCGAAGTCGAACAGCAACCACGACAGCGTCAGCGATGCATTGCGCTGGGTGGTGCTCCGTGAATCGGCCCTGATCCGGCTGGCGGCCACCTGACCATCGACCGTCGGCAGGAAGTCGGACTGCGCCAGGCCGACCTGGGCGGCTTGCACCCGCGCGTACGACCACGCCTCACGGGTTGTCGGGTTCTTGCATAATGCCAGGTCGACGACTTCCAGCATCCCATAGACAGCATCGGCGGGCAGTGCCTGGCAAGGCATGCGGTGAAGCTCGCCGCTGATCGTCAGCGCAGGACGAGCTGGGGTAAGCGCGCGGATGGCGAACGGGTCGCTGGCTTCGAAGGCCTGCAACGGGGTCGCAAATCCGGCACACAAGGTGGCGAGGGCGAGGCGGGACAATGTGGCGCCATGGGCGAGCGCAGTCGGTCGGGATGTGATGTAGGCCATTTTTCGCTAGTATAGCGAGGCTTGCCGCGATGTCTTGCGACACTGACGCCTTGGTGCAGCGTCCGGCAGGTTTTTCCGTTAGCAAATATTACCACCCGCAACGGCGACCGGCCGCGGCGACACGCACATCAGGATGGCAGCAGCGATGACGACGACGAGCACCTGCGAGGCGCCTTGCCGGAGGGTCTGGGGGGTATGTCAGGCGGACACTCGGGCGGGCGTGCAAGCATCTGCCGGTCAAGGTCGTATCGCCGCCGCGAGGCAGTCTTCCACGGGAGCCGGGTGATGCCGTGGATGGAAGCGGTTGGCCTCTTGGTCATGCTGGCCGGAGGGTGGTTCTGGCTTGACAGCTTCAAGGCGCGCGAGGCCGGCATGGTTGCCGCGCGTGCCGCCTGTGCCGCAGAGAACCTGCTGCTGCTTGACGACACCGTGGCGCTGGGGGCGCTGCGTCCAGCGCGTGACGACGATGGCCGGCTGCGCCTGCGGCGTGTTTATCATTTCGAGTACAGCGATACCGGGGATAATCGCCGTCACGGTCGGGTTACCCTGCTCGGCAGCGAGTTGCTGATGGTGCATCTGCCGCAGACGCGCTCGCCGCGGCTGTGCTCGCCTTCCGCCTAGAACGCAGTGACCCACTTGAAAAAGAACTTGTTGCCCTGGAAGCGGTTGTCGACGCTGCTTTCGTGGTTCCAGGAGCCGACGAAACTCATCCCCTTGTAGTCGTACTTGATTGCCGGACCGTAGGCAAAGACCTGGCCGCGCCGGCCATCCGGGCCAACTTTCTGGCCGTTCACCTGGTCGTCGGTGGTCTGCCGCAGGTAGTAGCCGGCTAGTCCGACGGCCCACGGCCCGAAGTGCTGGCCGATCAGGTAGTCCATGTGGAACTCATTGCCCGACTGATAGTCGGTGTCGAGGTTCTTGGTCTTGAGGTTGTACATCAGCTTGGCGGATGCTTCGAAACCACCTTGGTTCAGGTAGGTGAAAGCGAAGATCGGCTCGAAGCTGTAGTAGTTGGCTCCGATGCTGTCGGTGGGGTTGCTTTTGCTGTACTTGCCGGTGGGCAGGTAGATGTCGACACCGACGGTCAGGTGCCAGTCCGGCGGGAAATGCCAGCCGATGATCAGCGGGTCAATGACGATGTCGCCAAGGCCGAAGACGCTGCCGTTGCCGATACCTGGAAACGGGGTGTGCATTCTCTGGGAGACGAGCGGTACGATCGCATGCACCGCCCAGTCTCCACCAAAGATCTTCTGATTGGTGACGTGGATGAAGCGCAGAGCATCGAAAGTGGCACTGACGTTCAGCCCCGGAACCTTGTGGCCATCGTTGTCGCGATAGTCACCCTGGTAATAGCCGAGGTAGTTGATGAAGTAGTTGCCGGGCGGCGGCAGCGCGCCGGCCATGAAGTTCTCGGATCCGTTCGGATATTGGTCAGGCCCCTCCTTGGCGAGGACCGGGGTGCCGGCGAGCAGGGCCGGCACCGCCAGAAGCAGAATGCTTTGCACGGTGTTCATTGGTTTTCTTCTCCCTTGTTGGTGTACGGCAGCGGCAGCATGATAGCTTGTCCCGGTGGTGAGCAGCCAGCATCACAACAGCGGCCTGGTTGTCGATTGCGGGTGATCGGGCGCGCGTCATCGTGCAGTACGCCCCGGTCAAGCAGCCGTTCGACCAGTTCGACCTTGTTGCCCAGCGGGTAGTGGCGCCAGATCTCCTGCTTCAATGCCGCCGGCGAGCCGCCGCCATGCAGGCTGATCAACGAATACCAGCCACCCTGGTACGACGCGCTCAGGTCTTCGATGAAACGGGCGACCTCGATCCGCTTGTCGTAGGGCACCATCGGGTTGGCGCGCAGGACCTCGGCGAGGGTCGCCGAGGTCGCCGGGTTGTGGTCTTCATCGGGACCGGGTAGCGCCACGATCAACCCCCCCGACACTTCGTGTGCCAGACGATGCATGTCGTAAATCTGGGTGGAGAGCAGAAGTTTGCCGATATTGGCAAACACCGGTTCGGGCATGAAGCTGCCGCTGTGCTCGTCCCTGGTGCCGTATACGCTGGCTGCGACACCACAGGCGAAGAAGCCCTCGGTGATCTTGATCAATTCGATCATTGGTTCGCGCAGGCTGGCTTTCCGGCCCGGATCGAAGCCGTTGGCCTCGCACATCAGGGCGCCGGCACCGATCAGCAGGTCGCCGAAGCCGGCTCTGGCGGCGATGCAGCTATGGCGATGATGCGTGGCATAGTTGTAGGTCACTGCTCCGGAATGCTCCCACTCGCCGGCAAAAAAAACCCGTTCCCAAGGTACGAAAACGCGCTCGAAGATCAGCACCGCGGTCGATTGTCCATAGCGCCGCGAGAACAGGGCGGCGCCGTGTTCGAGCTTTTCTCCCGGGCGCCCTGCCGGGCGGGCAACCATCGTCAGGCCCGGCGCATCGACCGGCACCGCGCAGCACACGGCGAAATCGGCGTCGGCCGCGTCCATGTTGCGGCTCGGCATGACCAGAATTTCGTGCATGTACGGTGCGCCGGTGACGATGGCCTTGGTCCCCGAGATCACGATTCCGGCCGCGCTGCGCTCGACGAGATGCACGTAGCTGTCCGGGTTGGCTTGCTGATGAGGACGCTTCGAACGGTCGCCCTTGGCGTCGGTCATGGCGATTCCCAGAGCCAGATCGCGTGCCTGTACGTCTTCGAGGTAAGCCGCGAAGCGAGCCCGATGTTCGTTGCTGCCACACGCATCGTCGATCCTGGCGCTGACCTGGTGGATCGCGTTCAGCGCATCGTTGCCAGATAGCGTTGCGCGCAGCCGGTCTCCTGACACAGGAGGCGCACCGCCTCGAGCTTGTTCAGCAGATCGCCTGATGACTCGTTGATGTGCAGCATGCGATTGACCGTCCGCTGGCTGTTCGCCTGGACTGCGGTCATCAGCGGCGATTTCGCGGGATCAAGCGCGAAATCATAGGTCACTGACAGTGCATTGATTCCCGGCTGCAGCGCCGGGGTATCAACAACCGGGCCGATCAACTCGCCGTCGACATAGATCCTGGGGCTGTACTGGCGCAGGGATTCGCGGTATTCGGCGCCATTCATCAGCCTGTCGGTCGGCCGCTGCCGGGATTGCGTGCTGGTCATCGTCGCTCCTCGTTGGCTCGACGGAACGGTGTTCAATCGAGGCGACAAGCGTGAAATCGGGGCAGCGAAAGTCAAGCGTAGCGAGATCCCGGGGTTGGGGCCGAGACCCCGGAGGGCTAAGCTTCGCGCGCGGCCCTGCGGCGTTCGTTGTCGGTCAGCAGGCGCTTGCGGATGCGGAGGTTCTGGGGGTGATCTCGACCAGTTCGTCGTCGTCGATGAACTCGACGGCCGACTCCAGCGTCAGCGCCACCGGCGGCACCAGGCGCACCGCTTCGTCGGTTCCCGAGGCACGCACGTTGGTCAGTTGCTTGCCCTTGATCGGATTGACGACCAGGTCGTTCTCGCGGCTGTGGATGCCGATCACCATGCCTTCGTAGAGCTTGTCGCCGGGCACGGTGAACATGCGGCCTCGGTCCTGCAGCTTCCACAGGGAATAGGCCACCGCTTCGCCCTTCTCGCCGGAAATCAGCACGCCGTTGCGGCGGCCTGGGATGTCGCCCTTGAGCGGCGCATACTCGTCGAAAACGTGGCTCATCAGTCCGGTGCCACGCGTCAGGTTCAGGAACTCCCCCTGAAAACCGATCAGACCGCGGGCCGGGATACGGTACTCAAGACGAACGCGGCCGCGGCCGTCCGAAGACATGTCCTGAAGGTCGCCACGACGATAGCCCAAGGCTTCCATTATTGCGCCCTGGTGCGACTCGTCGACGTCGAGGGTCAGCATTTCGTAGGGTTCGCATTCCTCGCCGTCGATTTCCTTGACGATCACGCGCGGGCGGCCGACCGCCAGTTCATAGCCCTCGCGGCGCATGGTTTCGAGAAGGATCGTCAGATGCAGTTCACCGCGGCCGGAAACGAGGAAGCTGTCGGTCTCGGCAGTTTCTTCGACGCGTAACGCCATATTGGTCAGCAGTTCCTTGCGCAGGCGCTCGCCAATCTGGCGGCTGGTGACGAACTTGCCTTCGGTACCGGCGTATGGTGAGTTATTGACCATGAAGGTCATGTTCAGCGTCGGCTCGTCGATGCGCAGCATCGGCAGCGCTTCCGGCTTTTCGGTATCGGTGATCGTGCAGCCGATAGAAAGATCCTCGATCCCTGTGACCAGGACGATGTCGCCGGCGACCGCGCCTCCAGCGGTACCCGTTCAAGACCACGGAAACCGAACACTTGACCGACCTTGGCGGTTTTCGGAGCACCATGCTCGAACTTGCCATTGGCGTCCGCCTGGCCATACATCACGATCACCTGCTGGGCTGGTTTGAGGCGCCCGCGCTGCACGCGGCCAATGCCGATGCGTCCGACGTAGCTCGAGTAGTCGAGGGCCGAAATCTGCAGTTGTAGCGGGCCATCGATCTCGTCTGCGTGCGGCGGCGAGACGTGCCGGAGAATCGTTTCGAACATCGGCCGCATGTCCGGCGGGGCTTGGACAAATCCAGTGTCGCGTAGCCGTTGATCGCGGATGCGTAAATTACCGGGAAGTCCATCTGCTCATCGTTTGCCCTGAGCTTGTCGAAGAGGTCGAAGGTGTGGTCAACGACCCAATCCGGTCGGGCACCGTCACGGTCAATCTTGTTGACCACCACGATCGGCTTCAGACCAAGGGCGAGGGCTTTCTTGGTGACAAAGCGGGTCTGTGGCATCGGTCCTTCAACCGCGTCGACCAGCAACAGGACGCCATCGACCATCGACAGCACACGCTCTACCTCCCCGCCGAAGTCGGCGTGTCCCGGCGTGTCGACGATGTTGATATGGACACCCGCATAGTCGACCGCAAGATTCTTGGCCAGGATGGTGATGCCTCGTTCTTTTTCCAGTTCGTTCGAGTCCATCATCCGCTCGGTGATGTGCTGGTGAGCGGAGAAGCTGCCAGCCTGAACCAGTAGCTTGTCCACCAGGGTGGTCTTGCCATGGTCGACGTGGGCGATGATGGCGATGTTGCGGACGGCACGGGACATGTAGTGTCAAGCCTTTGAACAAGGGGCGCTATTCTAGCACAGGCAGGCTGCGCCTGTTGCACCGCAAAACAGCCTGGCGCTGGCCTGCGCCCATTCCCGTGAAAACCCGACCTTGGCGGCCTGAAAAAATCAGGGTTGTTGGTTACGCAGGAAATCGGCGGTGTTGAAAAAGGAGAGCATCAATTGCTCGCGTAGCGCTCTTCGATACCGACGGACTCCATCGCCAGAACCATACGCGACCCACTGGTCACGCTCGCTTTCACCGATGGCAAAGGGCAGATGACGGCGCGCAGCATCGGATGACCGATGTTCTCGACATAGAGGTCAGGGCCGCCGAGCCAGCCCGAAAGGAACATGTACAGTTTGTCCTGCGAGGACGAACTCGACCGGGTGCAGGGGCACGAATCGTGGCGAAACTGGGGAACGCTGTCCATCAGCTCGTAGAAGCGATTGCAGCCTGGCCAGCGTGCTTTCGCCACCGATCAGTTGGTAAGGAGTTTGCTGCTGCATGGCTGTTCGGGCGCTCCTGACGTGAAGGTGGAAACCGCTGGAGTGGTGTGTCTGTGCCGGGAAAACGCGTGCGGTTTCCCAGATCGGGGTGGAATGGCGTGTTGCCGACCGTTAGCCCAAGCGCTGAATTCTACCTGCAGCCCTTTCGACGTGCGCAGATCCCAATTCAGGTATGAGCCTGAACGAGTAACGGAATGGGTGACGCGGTGGTGTGGGTTGAGGGGTTGAAAAGGGAAGTCTAACGGATTCCGCCGAGGGGCGTTGAGATGATCCTGACGGGTTGGTTTTGATCTTGGGGGTAAAGGAATATTTATTCCGGTGGTACGCTTTGCTGCCCGCAGGGCTTCCGGCGGGCAGATGGCGCAGCCATTCGTCCGTCTGGCAAGCGGAGCGCGGCAGTCGTTGGGTGGCATCGTCGGGGGTCCGTGTCAGGCTCGGCGCTTGGGCTTGACGAAGCCGGCAAAGAGTTCGCGTTTGGCGCGTTGCATGGCCTGGGCGGCAGCCAGATCGGTTTGTGACTTGGCCTGAGCCTGCAAGGCTGCCAAGGTGACACCTGGCTGGAAGGTGAGCAGGTCTTGCGCCGCCAACTGGACCAAACGTTCGAGCGGCGTCTTCACATCCTGAGGCTTGTAGCGCTTGACGGTCTTGCCCTTGTCATTGGTAATCGAGGTCGCGAACAGGCACGGGCGATGCAGATTGAGCCAGGGATTGAACGTTTCCTGGTAGAACGCGTTGATCGGCTTGGCATACGCCTGCGGGATATGATCGTAGCCCATGTGCCTGCGTACCACGCTGGCATTCTTGCTCTCGGCCAGGGCGTTGTCGTTGCTGTGCCGAGAGCGTGACTTGGTTTGCTCGATGCGCAGTTTCTCCAGCAGCTTCGCGACGTGATGGTTGATGTACTCGGAGCCGTTGTCGGAGTGAAATCCGACGATGACGAACGGGAACTGATCGATGATCAAGGCCAGCACGGGCAACAAGAAGGCCTCGCTGATGCCCTGCACGCACGCCTCGACCTGCCACTGACTGACGGCATCGACGCAGGTGATGTGATAGACGCCCTTGACGCCGTCCTGATCGCCCTGGTGAACGGTATCGATGCGCACAAAGCCGGCGCGTCCCTCGGGACCGGGGGCTTTGCGCACGCCAATCGCGTTGCACACCGGGCGGGTCTTGGTGAAGTTCCTGCGCTGGGCCTGATAGCCGGCGCTCTTGCGTAGGTTGTACAGGTGCGAGACGGACAGCGTGGCCAGGCGCTCATAGCGGGGATCGCCATAGTCCCGGTAAGCCCGTTGCAGAAGGTGCGCAATGGCCGGCCCGCAGACGTCTTCATGAGCCTGGTCCATCTCGACGAGCAACGCCACATCAAGGGCGGTGTATTTGCGCGCAAAGGGCGCTGCAGGGGCACGGTAGCGTTTGGCCAAGGGGACCGCAGCCAGGCGGTTACGCTGCCACCGGGTGACCAGACGCGTGACCTGCGCCCGACTGTAGCCACTGGTGTGCTGCAGGTACCTCAGCAGTACACCACGCTCGCGCTTCTTGCGACCGGGGTAGTCAAAGCGGGTGAGCACGCGACTGATGTGCTCATACCGCTCGCTATCGCCGCCTGCCGCCGAAAACTCTATCGAGGTGCTGGCGCTGAGAAACGCCTCGATCTGCTCGATCGTCGTCAGCCGTGCTTCGTTCATGTGGATCACCATCCTTGCGATGATCAACCCACACCTCATTTCCCCCCCAATTTCTATTCTTCAGGCTCATCCCTGGTTGGAAAGACGCTCCTCGTTCAGGCTCATACCACGTTGGACAAGGCTTTGGCAGCGTCTGCATCTTTCCGGTTCGTGCTTCCTGTCAGGTCTTCGTCGCGTGGCGCGCAGTCGGCGCGAGATGAGCACGCCGGGGCCTTCTGTTATACTCGCACCATGATAACCGCTGCCTTCTCATGAGCCAAATCCAGCCCTCGTCGAATGCGCTCAATCTTGCTCGCCGGGTGCTGCGCATTGAAGCCGAGGCCGTCCTGGCTCTGATCGACCGCATCGACAGTGATTTTCTCCAGGCGTTGCGGCTGATTCTCAATTGTCGTGGGCGGGTGGTGGTCAGTGGCATGGGCAAGTCCGGGCATGTTGGACGCAAGATCGCGTCGACCCTGGCCAGCACCGGCACCCCGGCGTATTTTGTGCATCCGGCGGAAGCCAGCCATGGTGACCTCGGGATGATTACCCGCGACGATGTGCTGATCGCGCTTTCCAATTCGGGCGAGAGTGCCGAACTGCTGATGATCGTTCCGATCATCAAGCGGCAGGGGGCCAAGCTCATCAGTTTGACCGGCAATGCACAGTCGACGCTGGCCATCGAGGCAGACGTGCACCTTGACGCTGCCGTTAAGCAGGAAGCGTGTCCGCTGAACCTCGCGCCCACTGCCAGCACTACCGCTGTGCTGGCACTGGGCGATGCGCTGGCGGTGGCCCTGCTGGATTCGCGTGGTTTTGGCGCCGAGGATTTTGCTCGCTCGCACCCTGGCGGCTCGCTCGGGCGTCGCCTGCTGACGCACGTTCGCGACGTGATGCGCGTTGGCAGGGCGGTCCCGGAAGTCGTTCCCGCCACCACTTTGCCCGATGCCATCCTCGAAATGTCGCGTGGCGGAATTGGCATGACCGCTGTGGTCAGCCCGGAGCATCGGGTGATCGGTATCGTCACCGACGGCGACTTGCGGCGTGCGTTCGCCAGGAACCTCGATCTGCGCGCATTGACGGTGAGCGACATCATGGGCCGGGAGCCACGCGCGATCGGACCTGAGCGTCTCGCGGTAGAGGCGGTGGAGATGATGGAGCAGCACCGGATCAACCAGTTGCCGGTGGTTGACGAAACGGGCATTCTGGTCGGCGCACTCAACATGCACGACCTCTTCAAGGCCAAGGTGATCTGATGTGGGCCACCCACGACTGTGAACGCGGAAGCGTCAGCACCCCTGGTCGCCGACGTATTCAACGAGTTGACCAACCGTTCGGCGCGCTGCCGTCACCGTGTTTCACGATGGCCGGGCGATGAGACAGTGGAGTAGCGCGGTTCTGCCGCTCAGCATTCTCCTGATCCTGCTCGCACTGACTTCCTGGCTGCGCTACGCGACCGAATTCCCAGAAGCACGAAGCGATGGGAAGAATCGTCACGACCCCGACTACATCGTCACCGATGCGAAGGGACGCAAGCTCGACCCATCGGGCAGACTGCTGTACACGCTGGTGGCTGATGAGCTTCGCCACTACCCGGACGACGATACGACGGATTTTCTGGGGCCGACCTTGGTGTACCTGCATCCGACGCGGCCGCCGGTGACCATCAGTGCTCGCTACGGTCATTCGACTGCGCAAGCTCAACGCGTGGATCTCAGCGAGCAGGTCGAGGTACGCCGCGCGGCCACTGACAAGGATGCGGAACTGCTGGCCGAGACGTCCGAACTGACGGTACTGACCGAAGAGGAAAAGGCTTTCACCAGGAGCAAGGTGCTGATCACCCAGGGGAACTCGTGGGTACAGGGGGTCGGCATGCAGGCCGACAACCAGTTGCAGACCTATATACTCGAATCGCAGGTTACCGGACAAATCGAGAGCCATTTCGCCAGGAAGAAACCCTAGACATGAAGAAGACCGTTTGCGGTGTCTGCGCGAGCAGCCTCATCGTCGCCCTTTCGATGCCGGCGCAGGCCGAGCGGGCTGACCGCGAGAAGCCGATCCACCTGGAAGCGGACCGCATGAGCATCGACGACGTCAAGAAGGTCAAGATTCTCGAGGGCAATGCGGTCCTCATCCAGGGCACGATGGAACTGCGCACCAGTCGGCTGGTCGTCACGGAAGACGCCGATGGCTTCCAGAAGGCGTCCGCCATCGGCGGGGCCAACGGCCTCGCGCATTTCAGGCAGAAGCGTGAGGGGCGCGACGACTTCACCGAAGGTGAGGCCGAGCGCATCGACCATGACGCACGTAGCGAAATCACCGAGTTCTTCATTCGCGCCTGGGTGCAAAGTGGGCTCGACGAAGTGAAGGGGCAGTACATCTCCTACGATGCTTTGAACGAGAAATATCTGGCCACCACCGGCGGCGGCACCAAGAGCGCTACAGGTGTTGGGCAGGCGCGTGTGCGCGCGATCATCCAGCCCAAGAGCAAGGACGAGAAACCGGCCGAGAAGCCGGCCGAGAAGAAAGGTGAGCCGTTGACGCTCAAACCCGCGCCCAAGGTCAACCCCCGGCTTGACTGAACGCACGTCCGGTGCGGCCAGAAAAATTGCTTTACACGCTGCAGGCTTGTTGTTAGATTGCTTTACACGCTGCAGGCTTGTTGTTAGCATCTAAAGTAAAATATCTAAAAACACGCTAACTGCAAATTATTGAAGGGTTTTTTGAGCAGGGGGTGGCGAGTTGCAGCTTGATCTTTCGATCTTTAATCCCAAGGCCCGCTCATTGATCGGGCTGGACGTCAGTTCGTCGTCGGTGAAGATGGTCGAGTTGGCCAGCGATGGCAAGGGCGGCTACCGGGTCGAGCGTTACGCGATCGAGGTCTTGCCAAGGGATGTCGTTTCGGACGGCAACATCGTCAACCTCGAGGCAGCTGCGGAATCCGTCAGGCGGGCCTGGAAGAAACTCGCGACTTCGACGCGGCACGTGGCCATTGCCCTGCCGGCGTCACACGTCATTACCAAGAAGATCATCGTTGCGGCGGGGCAACGCGAGGAGGAACTGGAGCTGTTGGTCGAGTCGGAAGCCAATCAGTACATTCCGTTCGCGCTCGACGAGGTGAACCTCGATTTTCAGGTGGTGGGACCGGCGCCATCGTCGCCGGATGAGATTGAGGTTTTGATCGCCGCGTCGCGCAAGGAAAAGGTGGAAGACCGGGTTGCCGTTGCCGAATCGGCCGGCCTCAAGCCGGTGGTATTGGACGTCGAATCCTACGCCGTGCTGGCGGCTTTCGAGTTGATCGAGGCACAACTTCCGGAGCGCGGCAAGGGGCAGATCGTTGCCTTGGTGGATATTGGCGCGAACGTCATGAACTTGACCGTTCTCCGCAACAGCCAGCCGCTTTACGTGCGCGAGCAGGCCTTTGGCGGCAATCAGCTGACACAGGACATCGCCCGTCTCTTCGGAATGACTTTTGAGGAGGCCGAAACCGAGAAGCGCCATCACAATTTGCCGGAAAAATACGACACGGAACTGTTGCGGCCATTTCTCGAGGCCATGGCTCTGGAGCTTTCGCGGGCCCTGCAGTTCTTCTTCACCTCGACCCAGTTCAACCAGATCAACCATATTGTCCTGGCGGGGGGGTGTGCAGTCATCCCTGGTGCCGATGAAGTCGTTGCGTCCCGAACACAGATCAGCACCATCATTGCCAATCCCTTTGCCGAGATGTTGCTGTCCGATCGGGTTCGCGGGAAGAGTCTGGCGACAGATGCGTCGTCATTGATGGTCGCCTGCGGGCTCGCGCTGCGGAGATTCGACCAATGATGCGCATCAATCTCCTTCCGCATCGGGAAGAAAAGCGCCGGGCGAGACGGCAGCAGTTCTATGCCTTGTTGGGCCTGGTCACCGTTCTTTCGGGACTGATCGTCTTTCTGGTCTACTCGGTGATTGGCGGATATATTTCCGCACAGGACGCCAGAAACGATTTCCTGAAAAAGGAGATCACCCTGCTGGACAAGCAGATCGATCAGATCAAGCGGCTCAAGGAGCAGAGCGACGCCTTGATGGAACGCAAGCGGATCATCGAATCACTGCAGCGCGATCGTGCGGAAGCTGTGCGCTTGTTGAGTGAACTGGCCAAACAGATGCCCGAGGGCGTGTACCTCCGTTCGCTGAAGCAGGAAGGACAGCGGATCAGCCTCTTTGGACTCGCCCAGTCGAGCGCGCGAGTGTCCACGCTGATGCGTAACATTGAAGCTTCACCGTGGCTGGAAAAGCCGCAGTTACTTGAAATCAAGGCAGTGACGGTCGACAAGCGGCGTCTCAACGAGTTCAGCATGAATGCGTCGCTCAAGAGAGTTGCCGCGGCGAAAGGAGGGCAGAAGTGAAAGCGCCCGTTCTTCCGAGCATTGATTTCCGCGCCATACTGCGGGACTTTCAGAACCTCAATCCCAAGGATGTCGGCGCGTGGCCGGTCGTGCCGCGCGTCAGCGTACTGGTGGGCGTGCTGCTGCTGATCCTGCTTGCCGGCTGGTTCCTGGTCTGGGTTGACCAGTTGGAGGCTTTGCAGGCCAAGCAGCGGACCGAGTTGAAGCTGCGCGAAGAGTTTGTGGTCAAGAAAAAACAGGCCGTAAACCTTGACCTCTACATCCAGCAGTTGAACGAAATCGATCGCTCCTTTGGGGCGCTGCTGAAACAGCTGCCGAACAAGTCGGAAGTCGAATCTTTGCTGGTGGAAATCAACCAGGCGGGGATGGGACGGGGGCTTCAGTTCGAGTTGTTCAAGCCCGGCGCCGAGCAGATCAAGGATTTTTATGCAGAATTGCCGATCAATGTCCGTCTGACCGGTACCTACCATGACTTTGGTGCCTTCGCTGGGGACATCGGCAAGTTGTCCAGAATCGTGACCTTGAATAATGTGGCCATTGTCATCAACCCGCAGAGCAAGGACGGAACGCTGGTGATGGATGCCATTACCAAGACCTTCCGCTATCTTGACGAGGAAGAACTGGCAGCGAAGAAGAAGGCCGCCCAAGCCGCCAAGGGTGGGAAGAAATGAGAAGGCCGGCTATTCTGATTTGCTGTATCGCGTTGGTTGCGTGTTCAACAGACGATCATGAGGAATTACGGGAATGGATGGCTGCCGTGGCGCTGGATGCCAAGGCCAAAATCCCTCCACTCCCCGTGGTCGAAGCCTACGAGGCCGTTCCTTACGATGTGGGCAACCTCCTTGACCCTTTCAAACCGGCCAAGATGGCTCCTGACGAGAAGAAAGGTGGCGGGGGCTTCCGGCCTGATCTGGATCGGCCGAAAGAGCCGCTGGAGCTTTATCCCCTGGAATCGCTGAAATACGTCGGTGTGATGACCAGGAAGAAGGTGTCGTATGCCATCGTACAGGTCGACGGTACTTTGCACCAAATCAAGATCGGAAACTACATGGGGCAGAACTTCGGCGTGGTGGTGGACGTGTCCGAGTCAGAGATCACCTTGCGAGAACTCATCCAGGATTCGGCGGGTGACTGGGTGGAACGAACGAGCACCTTGCTGTTGCAGGAGAAGGGAGCGAAGTAAATGAAGCAGATTAGACAATACCTGCTCGGTCTGGTTGGTGGTGTGCTGTTGGCGCTGGGAACGGCGAATGCACAGGAAGCCAGGCTGAATTCCATCGAGTCGATGAACGTCGTGCAGCAAGGCTCGGTGCTCAACGTCAAACTTACCTTCAAGGAACCGTTGCAGGCTCTTCCGCCGGCGTTCAGCGTTGCCAAGCCGGCACGCATCGCATTTGACTTTTCGAATACGACCAACGGCCTGGGCAAGTCGAGCCAGGCGTACAACGAGGGCGACCTGAAGAGCGCCAATATTGTCCAGGCCGAGGACCGGACCCGTGTGGTCCTGAACCTGAACAAGGCCATGACCTATGAGGCGACCATTGATGGCAACAGCCTGCTGCTCGCCCTGGTTCCCAGTGCGACACCCGCTGGCTTGGCGCCGGTCGAACATTTTGCACAGGCGCGTCCGTCGGCAATGTCCAACAGCATTCGCGACATCTCGTTCCGGCGAGGAAAGGATGGTGAGGGCCGGATCACGGTTGACCTGACTGACGCCAATGCCGGAATCGACATCAAGCAGCAGGGATCGAATCTGGTGGTGGACTTCGCCAAGGTGACGCTTCCCGAGGCCTTGCGGAAGCGACTCGATGTGACCGATTTTGCGACGCCTGTGCTGACCGTGACGACCGTCGAGAAAGGGCCCAACACCCGCATGACGATTACTCCGCGTGGCTTGTGGGAGCACAATGCCTACCAGAGCGACAACCAGTTCGTCATTGAAGTGAAGCCGATCATCGAGAATCCCAACAAACTGGTGCAGGGGAGCCGCGGCGGCTATCAGGGCGAGAAGCTCTCCCTGAATTTCCAGAATGTCGACGTGCGCCGCCTGTTGCAGGTCATCGGCGAGTTCACGGGCATGAACATGGTCGTCAGCGATTCCGTGGGCGGGTCGATCACGCTGATCCTCAAGGACGTACCATGGGACCAGGCGCTGGACATCATCATGCAGCAGAAGGGTCTCGACATGCGCAAGAATGGGAATGTCATTCTTATTGCGCCGCGGGAGGAAATCGCCACCAAGGAGAAGCTCGAATTCGAATCGAAAGCGCAAATCGGCGACCTGGAACCCTTGCAGACCGAGAGTTTCCAGATGAACTACATCAAGGCTGAAGCGGTTCAGAAACTGCTCATCGATCCCAAGCAGACCTTGCTGTCCAAACGCGGCAGTGCGCTCCTCGACGACCGCTCGAACATGATGTTCGTCAAGGATACGCCGAGTCGCCTTGATGACGTGCGAGCGATGATTGCCAAAGTCGACGTCCCGGTCCGGCAGGTGATGATCGAGGCGCGTATCGTTGAAGCCGGGGATAGCTTTGCGAAGAACCTCGGGATTCGTCTCGGCTGGAATCAGAGTATTCCGGAAGGTGGCAACCACATCAGCGGTAACAGCACCTTGTTCGCCGCGAATTCTCAGGTCAATCTGCCAGCAACGCCGCGGACCGGCAATGCGGGGAACCTGTCCTTCATCCTCTTCAATAGCTCGCTGACGAGGTTTCTGGCAACCGAGATTTCAGCGCTGGAGGCTGATGGTCGCGGCAAGGTGATCTCAAGCCCGCGCGTCATGACCGCCAATCAGGTGGAAGCGATCATTGAGCAGGGGGTGGAGATTCCCTATCAGCAGGCGACCAGTTCTGGTGCCACCAGCGTGTCCTTCCGCAAGGCCAACCTGTCGTTGAAGGTGAAGCCGCAGATTACCCCGGATGGCAAAATCACGATGACCCTGGATGTCAATAAGGACACGCCGAACACCCGTCTATCGACAGGCGCCGGGGTGGCGATCGATACCAAGCACGTCAAGACCGAGGTTCTGGTGGAGAACGGCGGCACGGTGGTGATCGGGGGAATCTATACGCAGGAAGTGCGCAACAACACCACGCGGATTCCGTTCTTTGGCGATCTCCCCTATATCGGGTTCCTGTTCAAGAACCGGGAATGGATCGATGACAAGACCGAGTTGCTGGTGTTCGTTACCCCGCGGATCGTGGCCGAGAGTCTATCGGTACGCTGATTGAATCTCAAGTTAGACCACAAGCCGGCGAAGAGCCGGCTTTTTGTTGCGCCGTCACGGATGGGGCATGGGATAAAATGCGGTCGTGAACAGCGAACACGACAAATGCAACGTCTACCTGGTCGGCCTGATGGGGGCCGGAAAGACGACGATCGGCAGGGCACTGGCGAGGCGTCTGGCTTACCGTTTCATCGATTCTGACCACGAGATCGAGGCGCGTACCGGCGTCAGCCTGCCGACGATCTTCGAAATCGAAGGCGAAGAGGGGTTTCGCAAACGTGAGGCTCAGGTCATTGCGGACCTTGCCAACCTGAACTCCCATGTGGTGGCGACCGGGGGTGGCGCGGTCCTGCGGCAGGAGAATCGGGAAAACCTGCGGGCCGGAGGGTTTGTGATCTACCTCAATGTGCCGCTGCCCACGCTTTGGGAGCGTACGCGGCACGACAAGAACCGGCCATTGTTACAGGTCAGCGATCCGCTGCAGAAACTCAGGGAACTGCACGCGCAGCGCGACCCGCTTTACCGCAGCATCGCCGACCTGATCGTCAGTGGCAGTCGAATCACTGTCCAGTCGGTCGTACATCTGCTGATCAAGGAACTGGGAGAGCCATGGAAACGCTGAACGTCGCACTCGGGGATCGATCCTATCCGATTTACGTAGGGCCGGCCCTGCTTGAACGTGCCGACCTGTTGTTGCCATTCCTGCGGCGGCCGAAGGCGGCGATCGTCACCAACACAACCGTTGCACCGCTTTACCTGCAGCGCCTGGCAGACCCTTTGCGCCGGGCAGGGGTTGATGTCGCCGAGATCATTTTGCCCGATGGCGAGCAATTCAAGGACTGGCAAACGCTCAACTCGATCTTCGATGTCCTGTTGCAGCGACGCTGCGATCGTTCGACCACGTTGATCGCTCTGGGCGGCGGCGTCGTCGGCGACATCACCGGCTTCGCCGCCGCGTGTTTTCAGCGTGGTGTGCCGTTCATACAGGTTCCGACGACCGTTCTCGCGCAGGTCGATTCGTCAGTGGGGGGCAAAACGGCCATCAACCACCCGTTGGGCAAGAACATGATCGGCGCCTTCCATCAACCGCAACTGGTCCTGGCCGATACGGACACCTTGAACACGCTGCCTGACCGCCAACTGCGGGCCGGTCTGGCGGAAGTCATCAAATATGGTCTCATTCGGGATCTGCCCTTTCTTGAGTGGCTGGAGGCGAGTCTCGATCGTCTGCTGGAGCGGGAGGCGGTGGCACTTGGTGAGGCCATTTGCCGTTCCTGCCGGAACAAGGCCGAGGTCGTCGTCGCGGATGAGCGGGAGACTGGCGAGCGGGCCTTGTTGAATCTTGGCCATACCTTTGGCCATGCCATTGAAACCGGCGTCGGGTATGGTCGGTGGCTGCATGGCGAAGCGGTCGCGGCAGGCACATTGATGGCGTCAGAATTGTCGTCACAACTGGGCTGGATCGGTCCGCATGACGTCGGTCGAGTGGAGCGGATTTTTCAACGTGCCGGCTTGCCGGTATATGGGCCGGCTTTGGCTGGCGAACGCTACCTGGACCTGATGCAGAACGACAAGAAAGTGCAGGACGGCAAGATCCGACTGGTCCTGCTGAGACAGATCGGTCAGGCGGTGGTCAGTGACGCGGCCCCACAAATCGAAATCCTCACAGCCATTGCTGCACGCTCCGCGCATGTCTGAGCTGGCACCCTACGCCGTTTGCCAGGCCAATTCGCGCGGTCGCCAGCACCCCGATTCAGAGCCCTCGCATCGCGGGGAATTCCAGCGCGACAGGGACCGAATTGTGCACTCCACCGCGTTCCGGCGCCTTGAATACAAGACCCAGGTCTTCGTCAATCATGAGGGCGACCTGTTCCGTACGCGGTTGACACATAGCCTCGAGGTCGCGCAGATTGCACGCGGGATAGCGCGTGCCCTGCAACTCAACGAGGATCTGGTTGAAGCGATCTCGCTTGCGCACGACCTGGGACACACCCCTTTTGGTCATGCCGGACAGGAGGCGCTCAACGATTGCATGCATGACCATGGCGGGTTCGAACACAATCTGCAGAGTCTGCGCACGGTGGACCTGCTTGAGGAGCGTTACGCGGCCTTCGACGGACTCAACCTGTGTTTCGAGACACGCGAGGGCATTATCAAGCATTGTTCCTTGGAAAACGCTCGCCGGTTGGGAGAATTGGGCGAACGTTTCATCAGTCGCACGCAGCCCTCGATGGAAGCGCAGATCTGCAATCTGGCCGACGAAATCGCTTACAACAATCACGACGTGGACGATGGATTGCGTGCCGGGTTGATTACACTGGAGCAATTGGAAGATGTCAGCCTCTTTGCGCGGCATGCGGCCGATGTCCGGAGACTTTATCCGGGTATTGGTGGGCGCCGGCTGATCCACGAAACCATCCGGCGCATGATCAATGCGCTGGTATGCGACCTGGTAGAAACGACCGCCGCCAACATTGCCTGTGGGCGGCCTGCGGACCTTGCCGAGGTCCGGCTGCGGGGTGCTGCGCTGGTGGTGTTTTCCGACGATATGGGCAATGCACAGCGACTGATGAAGCGCTTCTTGCGAAGCCACCTCTACCAGCACTTTCAGGTCCTGCGGATGGCCAACAAGGCGCGGCACATCATCTGCGACTTGTTTGCGGCGTTTACCAGCAACCCGCGTCTGCTGCCTCCCCAGTACCAGGAGCCCGGGTCAAGCGAGCAGGCGCGTCGGGTTGCCGATTATATTGCCGGGATGACCGATCGTTACGCCATCAAGGAGCATCGACGACTGTTTGCGATTGGTGAAAGCTGAAGCGCTTTCTTTCGTCACTGAGTCGCGAGTGCTTTGGTGGCCCAAGGTGGCCACTCGCCAGCATCAGAACGAACAAAAGCCGACTGGATGCCGGCATGATGTCCTGTTGGTGAGATTGCCTGGCGGCCGGCAAGCGGCCGCTGCGACGTCTATGGTGCCGGCCAGTCCTTGATGTAGGCCTTGAGCAGCTTGTTCTCGAGGTTGCGCTCTTCGAGTACGGCCTTGGCCACATCGTGAAAGGAAACGATTCCCACGATGGTCTCACCTTCCATCACTGGTACGTAACGCGTGTGCGAGTCGACCATCATCCGCCGCAGTTCGTCGACATCCATGTCGGGGTCTGCCGTCGGTGGGTTGCGGTCCATGGCTTCGAGCACCAGGATCTCGGCGATCGGCGGCGTCGGACCGACCCGACGCTCGGTCTGACGCTTCGCGAGGATGGCAAGCACCTCACGGAAGGTCAGCATCCCGGCCAGCTTGCCCCCTTCGGTGACAATCACCGAGCCGATGTCGTTCTCGGACATCATGATCACGGCTTCCGAGAGCGGTGTTTCGGGATGCACGCCGAAAAGCCTGGAATCCTTGACCTGTAGTACTTCTTTGACCTCCATGTCACCTCCTGGAAATAGGGTAGCTAGCTGATGCGCCCAGTTGTTTGTCGGAGTGATTCTACCAGATGTCCATCAACATCCGAAAAGCGGGTGACATCATCTTTTGATCCCTGGTTGACTCGTCCCGGTTTCCCCTGCTGGTTTCAGTGGACCGCGTTGACAGGCCGCCTTGGCAGCAATGCGCGCTCAATCCCAACAGCGCAACGCCCGCGTTTGCGGACGTTGCGGCCGAATGACGCCTCGGTTTCAGGCCTTCAGCGCCGACAGGACCTCATCAAGCATCTTCTTCGCGTCGCCGAAGAGCATGCGGTTGTTTTCCTTGTAGAAGAGCGGGTTATCGACTCCAGCATAACCGGAGGCCATGCTCCGCTTCATGACGATGGAGGTCTTTGCCTTCCAGACTTCCAGTACCGGCATACCGGCGATGGGACTGCTGGGGTCGTCCTGCGCCCCTGGGTTGACGATGTCGTTGGCGCCAATTACCATCGCCACGTCGGTCTGCGGAAAGTCGTCGTTGAGCTCGTCCATCTCCATCACGATGTCGTAAGGTACCTTGGCTTCCGCCAGCAGCACATTCATATGGCCGGGCATGCGCCCAGCCACGGGGTGGATGCCGAAGCGGATGTTGACGCCCTTCTCGCGCAGGTATTTGGTGATCTCGTACACCGTGTGCTGGGCCTGCGCCACTGCCATGCCATAGCCGGGAACAATGATCACACTCTTCGCCTCGCGGAGCAGTTCGGCGGTTTCGACACTGCTGATGGGCACCACTTCACCGGCCGGCTGCGCGGCATCACCCTTGGCTGCCGGTGTACCGCCGCCGGTACCGAAGCCACCGGCAATCACGCTGATGAAGTTGCGGTTCATCGCCCGACACATGATGTAGGACAGAATCGCTCCGGATGAACCGACCAGCGCGCCGACAACGATCAGCAGGTCGTTCGACAGCATGAAACCGGTGGCTGCCGCCGCCCAGCCGGAATAGCTGTTGAGCATCGAAACCACCACCGGCATGTCGGCACCCCCGATGGCCATCACCATGTGGATGCCAAACAGGAGCGCGATCACCGTCATCACGACCAGCGGTGTCATGCCGTCGCTGATCGAGTGCGCGTTGAGGAACTCGCGACCGAACCAGATCACGACCAGCAAACCGAGGAGATTGAGCCAGTGGCGTGCCGGCAACAGCAGCGGTGAACCGCCGATCTTGCCGTTGAGCTTGCCGAAGGCGATCAGTGACCCCGAGAATGTCACCGCACCGATCAGGATGCCGATATAGATCTCCATCTCGTGGATGCTCTTTTCAGCACCGGTCAATTCGATTGAAGTGTCGATGTAGCTGGCGAAGCCTACCAGCGCCGCTGCGAGGCCGACCAGACTGTGCATCAGCGCGACCAGTTCCGGCATCTGCGTCATTTGCACGGTGCGTGCAGCGTAGAGGCCGATGGCACCACCGGCAACCATGGCGCCGATGATCCAGGGAATGCCGGCAAAGCTGACGCGCGGCCCGAAGACCGTTGCCAGTACGGCAATAGTCATGCCGATCATGCCGTAGAGGTTGCCGCGGCGGGAGGTTTCCGGATTGGATAGGCCGCCGAGGCTGAGGATGAAGAGAATGGTTGCTCCAATGTAGGAGACGGTGGCCAGCTCAGGTGTCAAAACTGCGGACATCTCGTGTCTCCCGGGTTACTTGCGGAACATGGCCAGCATGCGCTGGGTCACGGCAAAGCCGCCGAACATATTGACTGCGGTAAGTACGATGCCGCCCACCGCCAGCCAGCGTATCCACTCATTGGGTGGCGGCGCTCCTCCAGCCAGGGGTGGCGCAATCTGGACCAGGGCACCGATGGCGATGATGCTGCTGATGGCGTTGGTGACGCTCATCAGCGGCGTATGCAAAGCGGGCGTGACGTTCCAGACCACCATGTAGCCGACGAAACAGGCCAGCACGAAGACCGTGAAGTGGGCGAGGAAGGCTCCCGGCGCGTGCGCGCCGACGAACCAGAACAGCGCTGCGGCAACGCCAAACATGATCGCCAGTTTCTGTGCCGGCATCGGTTCGCCACCGCCACCGTGACCATGGCCCTTCTTTGCGGCAGGCACCGCCGCCGGCTTCGCAGCTGCCGGCGGGGTCGCCGACGGTTTCGGAGCCGGCGGTGGCCAGGTGATTTCGCCGTTCTTGATTACCGTCAGGCCGCGGATGGCTTCGTCGTCCATGTTGACGTCGATGTTGCCGTCCTTGGTCTTGCACAACTCCTCGGTGAGGCGGAAGAGGTTGGTGGAGTACAGCGTCGATGACTGCTTGGCCAGGCGCGAGGCGAGGTCGGTGTAGCCGACGATGGTCACGCCGTGTCTGACAACTACCTGGCCGGGCTCGGTCAACTCGCAGTTGCCGCCCCTCTCGGCCGCCATGTCGACGATGACGCTGCCCGGCTTCATGCTCTTCACCATCTCGGCGGTGATCAGACGGGGTGCGGGCTTGCCGGGGATCAGAGCGGTGGTGATGATGATATCCACCTCCCGGGCCTGCTTGGCGTACATCTCGCGCTGAGCCTGTTGAAAGCCCTCGCTCATCACCTTGGCGTAACCGCCGCCGCCGGAACCCTCTTCCTCGTAATCGACCTTGACGAATTCACCGCCCAGGGACACGACCTGATCGGCCACTTCGGCACGGGTGTCGTTGGCGCGCACGAGGGCGCCCAGGCCGGCAGCCGTGCCGATAGCCGCCAGGCCGGCGACACCGGCACCGGCGATGAAGACTTTGGCCGGCGGAACCTTGCCTGCGGCCGTGATCTGGCCGTTGAAGAAGCGGCCGAAGGCGTTGGCGGCCTCGATGACGGCGCGGTAGCCGGCGACACCGGCCTGGGAGGTCAACGCGTCCATCTTCTGGGCGCGGGAGAGCGTCCGTGGCAGCGAGTCGATGGCCAGCACGGTCGCGCGTTTTGCGGCGAGTTGCTTCATCAACTCCGGGTTTTGCGCCGGCCAGATGAAGCCGATCAGGGTGCCGCCATCGCGCAGGAGGCCAACTTCCTCCGTCGTCGGCACGCCTACCTTGAAAACGATATCGGATTCCGCCCACAACCGGGCGGCGGTGTCGATGATCCTGGCGCCCGCTGTACGGTAGGTCTCGTCGCTGCAATTCGCCGCATCTCCGGCGCCGGCTTCGACGGCCACCGCGAAACCCAGCTTGATCAGTTTTTCGACGACCTCGGGTACGGTCGCAACCCGCTTTTCCCCAGCAGCAATCTCCTTTGGAACTCCGATTGTTAGCGGCATTCTGTCCTCCATCACTCGTTTCGTTATGCCTGCGTTCAAAAAAACCGGCCCGCAAGGCGCGGAACCTGCCCCCAAATGACACCATCTCGGCGGACCGTCATGCGGCCGAGACGCCCGCTTTTCTCCGGTAGGTACGGGGAGAACCGGCTCCTGGTTATGGCCAAGCCGGTACCCAACAGTCTCCGAAAGACGTTTCCAACAGCTTACCACAAGCGTAAAGCGGAATTTACCATGGTGATTACACGGCAAGCTCCCCCTTGCGGGCGGCGGAGCAGGCGGCTCCGGCGTGCGCCGAGTGCAAAGGTCACCACTATCCCTGTCGCCGAACTGCTGTTTCACTCTTCCGCTCCCAAACAGGCCGGTTCGCTCAGTCAAGCTTTCGCATGGTTGGTTGTGGCGGGCCAGGCATATTAATTGCGTTCAGTGCAAAAAGGCTCGTTGAGGCTGTGCTGGCACAGAGAAATGACCGCCACTGCTTCATTCCGGTGCCAAAGCGTCAACTGCGCGCACTTCCTTGGTGCGGCGCAACATCTTGAATGGCAGGAGTATTCAGGGTATAGTCGCCAGTCCCCGTAGGTCGGTCGGTGGTCGGTTTGCGCCGTTTTTTTGCGGTTTTGCGCCCTACAGATTGCCGGGGTACCGTTTTTTGTTTTGTGAGGATTCGAGCGTGATGAATTCGGCCATACCTGAAAGGCAGGGGCTTTACGACCCGGCCAACGAGCACGACGCCTGCGGCGTCGGTTTTGTAGCGCACATCCGGGGCAAGAAGAGTCACTCGATCATCGAGCAGGGCCTGTTGATCCTGAAGAATCTCGATCACCGCGGGGCGGTTGGTGCTGACCCGCTGATGGGCGACGGGGCCGGGATCCTGATTCAGATTCCGGATGCCTACCTTCGTGAGGAGATGGCCAAGCAGGGGGTGCAATTGCCGCAACCCGGCGACTATGGCGTTGGAATGGTCTTCCTGCCGAAGGAGTCGGCTTCTCGCCTTGCCTGTCAGGAAGAAATCGAACGCGCCGTGCGCTCCGAGCATCAGGTCGTTCTGGGTTGGCGCGATGTGCCGATAGACCACGCCTTGCCGATGTCTCCCACCGTGCGTACCAGGGAGCCGGTCATCCGCCAGATCTTCATCGGTCGTGGCCCGGACATCATGGTGACCGACGCTCTCGAGCGCAAGCTCTACGTGATCCGTCGCAGCGCAGCCAACGCCGTGCAGGCGCTTGGACTGAAGCACAGCAAGGAGTTTTACCAACCGTCGATGTCGGCACGGACGATCGTCTACAAAGGGTTGCTGCTCGCCAATCAGGTCGGTGAGTACTACACCGACCTCAAGGATCCGCGTTGCATCTCGGCGATGGCCCTGGTGCACCAGCGTTTTTCGACCAATACCTTCCCGACCTGGCAACTGGCGCACCCGTTCCGCATGATCGCCCACAACGGTGAAATCAACACCCTGCGCGGCAACTACAACTGGATGCGGGCGCGCGAGAAAGGCACCTCGTCACCGCTTCTCGGCGCCGATCTCGAAAAGCTCTGGCCGCTGATCTACCCGGGTCAATCAGATTCCGCTTCCTTCGACAACGCGCTTGAACTGCTGGTGATGGGCGGGTATTCACTTGCGCACGCAATGATGATGCTGATCCCGGAAGCCTGGGAGTCGCATACCTTGATGGACGAGAAGCGTGGCGCTTTCTACAAGTACCATGCGGCGATGATCGAACCCTGGGATGGTCCGGCGGCAGTGGCGTTTACCGACGGGCGCCAGATTGGCGCGACGCTCGACCGCAACGGCTTGCGACCGGCGCGCTATCTGGTCACTGACGACGATCTGGTGGTGATGGCCTCGGAAGCCGGGGTGTTGCCGATTCCCGAGGAGCGGATCGTCAAGAAGTGGCGGCTGCAACCGGGCAAGATGTTTCTGATCGACCTCGACCAGGGGCGGATCATCGACGATCTGGAACTCAAGGACACGCTGGCCAGGACCAAGCCTTACCAGGACTGGCTGAGCCGCATCAATATCCGGCTCGATGACCTGGAGGTCCCGAATAACCTGCCGGAGACAGACTGTTCCGCGTCGCTGCTCGACCGTCAGCAGGCGTTCGGCTACAGTCAGGAGGATCTCAAGTTCATACTGGAGCCGATGGCCGCCTCGGGCGAGGAGGCGACCGGTTCAATGGGCAACGATTCGCCACTGGCGGTCTTATCGGACCGAAGCAAGCCGCTGTTCAATTATTTTCGCCAGCTCTTTGCGCAGGTGACCAATCCACCGATCGACCCGATCCGCGAGCAACTGGTGATGTCATTGGTTTCATTCATCGGTCCCAAACCCAATCTGCTCGGGATCAACGAAATCAATCCGCCCTATCGTCTCGAAGTCGCCCAGCCGGTACTCGATTTCGACAACATGGCGAAGTTGCGGCGTATTGCGACCTACACCGGCAACAAGTTCCACTCGGCTGAACTCGACATCTGTTACCCGCTGGCGTGGGGCAATGAAGGCGTTGAAGCCCGTCTGGCTTCGCTGTGTGCGGAAGCCGAGGACCACGTCCACAAGGGGTCGAGCATCCTGATCGTCTCGGATCGGCGGATCGATGCCGAGCATGTCGCGATTCCGGCCTTGCTGGCCACCTCCGCCGTGCATCACCATCTGGTTACCAAGGGTTTGCGCACGCGTGTCGGGCTGGTTGTCGAAACCGGTGCCGCGCGTGAAACGCATCATTTCGCCTTGCTTGCCGGTTACGGCGCCGAAGCCGTGCACCCGTACCTGGCGTTCGAAACACTCCGGCAGTTGGCTGGCGGGGACGCCGAAAAGGGCGAGAAGGCGATCAAGCACTTCATCAAGGGTGTCGGCAAAGGCCTGCTCAAGGTGATGTCGAAGATGGGCATTTCGACTTACATGTCGTACACCGGAGCACAGATCTTCGAGGCGATCGGTCTTCAGAAGAAGATGGTCGACAAGTACTTCAGCGGAACTTCGACGCAGGTGGAAGGCATCGGTGTCTTCGAGGTGATGGAAGAAGCGATTCGCCTGCACAAGAAGGCTTTCGGCGACGACCCCGTGTTGGCCACCATGCTCGACGCCGGCGGCGAGTACGCCTACCGCGTGCGTGGCGAAGAGCACATGTGGACGCCCGATGCGATTGCCAAACTGCAGCACGCGACACGCACAGGAAAGTACGAGACCTACAAGGAATATGCCGCGCTGATCAACGATCAGACGCGGCGGCACATGACGCTGCGCGGGTTGTTCGAGTTCAAGGCTGCCGGGCCGGCGCTGTCGCTTGACGAAGTCGAGCCGGCCAAGGAAATCGTCAAACGCTTCACCACCGGCGCGATGTCGCTCGGGTCGATCTCCACCGAGGCGCACAGCACACTGGCGATCGCCATGAACCGCCTCGGCGGCAAGTCGAATACCGGCGAGGGCGGCGAAGACCCGGCACGTTTCAAGACGCTGAAAGGCGGCGAGAAGGTTTCGGATGTCATCGGTCGGTCGCGGGTGGAGCGCGATTATCAGCTACAGCCCGGCGACAGCCTGCGCTCGGCGATCAAGCAGGTCGCCTCCGGACGTTTCGGGGTCACCGCCGAGTATCTGGTCAATGCCGACCAACTCCAGATCAAGATGGCGCAAGGCGCCAAGCCGGGAGAAGGGGGTCAGCTTCCAGGCCACAAGGTTTCCGAATACATCGGCTTTCTACGCCACTCGGTGCCTGGCGTCGGGCTCATTTCGCCGCCGCCGCACCACGACATCTACTCGATCGAAGACCTGGCGCAACTCATCCACGACCTCAAGAACACCAATCCCAAGGCGTCGATCAGTGTCAAGCTGGTATCCGAGATCGGTGTCGGCACGGTCGCTGCCGGAGTCACCAAGGCCAAGGCGGATCATCTGGTGATTGCTGGTCACGACGGAGGAACAGGAGCCAGCCCGCAATCGTCGATCAAGCACGCTGGCTCGCCCTGGGAACTGGGGCTGGCCGAGACGCAACAGACGCTGGTGCTCAATCGCCTGCGTGGTCGCGTGCGGGTGCAGGTCGATGGCCAGATGAAAACCGGGCGCGACGTGCTGATCGGTGCGCTGCTGGGGGCCGACGAGTTTGGTTTTGCCACCGCACCGCTGGTTGTCGAAGGCTGCATCATGATGCGCAAGTGCCATCTCAATACCTGTCCGGTGGGTGTTGCCACACAGGATCCGGTACTGCGACGCCGGTTTTCAGGTCAGCCCGAGCACGTCGTCAACTATTTCTTTTTTGTTGCCGAGGAACTGCGCGAGCTGATGGCGCGGATCGGCGTTCGCAGCGTCAACGAGTTGATCGGCCGCTGTGACCTTCTCGACATGCAAAAGGGGATCAATCACTGGAAGGCCAGGGGGCTCGACTACAGTCGCATCTTCCACCGCCCGGAAAACAAGGTTGGCGCGCCGGTGTTCCAGTGCGAATTTCAGGATCACGGCTTAGTCAGGGCGTTGGACAATCAACTCATCGAGCTTGCCGAACCGGCGCTCGAACGAGGTGAGAAGGTGAACATCGACCTGCCGGTCCGCAATATCAATCGGACAGTCGGGGCCATGCTCTCTGGCCGGGTAGCCGGGCGCTACGGGCACGCAGGCCTGCCGGAGGGAACCATCAACATCCATCTCGCGGGCACCGCCGGCCAGGCCTTCGGCGCGTTTCTGGCGCGCGGCGTGACCCTGGACCTGGTTGGCGAAGCCAACGACTATGTCGGCAAGGGCTTGTCGGGTGGGCGGATCATCGTCCGTCCGAGTGCCGGCTTCCGGGGCGAAACCACGAACAACATCATCATCGGCAATACCGTTCTCTACGGTGCAACCGAAGGCGAAGCCTTTTTCGCTGGTGTCGCCGGCGAGCGCTTTGCCGTCCGCAACTCGGGCGCTACCGCCGTCGTCGAGGGTGTCGGTGATCATGGTTGCGAGTACATGACCGGCGGGACGGTGGTCGTGCTCGGGATGACCGGTCGTAACTTCGCGGCGGGCATGTCCGGCGGCGTTGCCTACGTGCTCGACGAGGAAGGCAGCTTCGAGTCGCGCTGCAATATGGCGCAGGTATCGCTGGAGCCTGTCGAGGAGGAACTGGTCGCCCGCCAGGGCAGCGATGCCGGTGACGACCTCGAAGGCCACGGCAAGGTGGATGTTCGCCATCTTGGCGTGATCGACGAAGTGCTGCTCAAGGGGTTGGTGGACAAACACTATCGTTTTACCGGAAGCCGCCAGGCGCTGCGATTGCTCAATGACTGGGAGCGCTGTCGCAGACGCTTCGTGAAGGTGATGCCGCATGAGTACCGGCGCGCCCTCAACGAACTGGCCGTGCAAAAGCAATTGGAGGCCGCATAGGAATGGGTAAGCCGACTGGATTCATCGAGTACCAGCGTCTGGCAGAGGCTAGCGAGCCTGCTGCATCACGCCTCAAACATTACCGCGAGTTTGTCCGCGTCCTGACCGACGAACAGGCCAGTGTCCAGGGCGCACGCTGCATGGATTGCGGGATCCCGTTTTGCAATACCGGGTGCCCGGTAAACAACATCATTCCCGACTGGAACGACCTCGTTTATCGCGGCAACTGGGAGCAGGCGCTGGTCGTACTGCATTCGACCAACAACTTTCCCGATTTTACCGGGCGCATTTGTCCGGCACCGTGCGAAGCGGCGTGTACGCTCAATATCAATACCGATCCTGTAGGCATCAAGTCGATCGAGCATGCGATCGTCGATAAAGGTTGGGAAAAAGGCTGGATCGTTCCGCAGCCACCGAAGGTGAGCACCGGCCGGAAAGTCGCCGTCGTCGGCTCCGGGCCTGCCGGCTTGGCGGCAGCACAGCAACTGGCGCGCGTTGGGCATGCGGTGGTCGTCTTTGAAAAGAACGATCGCGTCGGTGGCCTGTTGCGCTACGGTATTCCGGATTTCAAATTCGAGAAGTCGCACATCGACCGCCGCGTCGAGCAGATGCAGGCCGAGGGAGTCGAGTTCCGAGTCAATCAGGAGATTGGCGGTAGCGGTGCGAACGCTGTCCCGGTCGGCACTCTGTTGGCCGAATTTGATGCGCTGATCGTTGCCGGTGGTGCCGAATCGCCGCGCGACTTGACGGTACCGGGCAGGGATCTCGATGGCGTGCACTTTGCCATGGAGTTCCTGCCGCAACAGAACAAGGTCAACGCCGGCGATGCGGTGCCTGCGCAGATTCTGGCCACAGGCAAACGCGTGGTGGTCATCGGTGGCGGCGATACAGGCTCCGACTGTGTCGGTACCAGCAATCGTCATGGTGCACGGTCGGTTACCCAGTTCGAGGTGATGCCGCAACCACCCGAGCAAGAGAACAAGAGTCTGACCTGGCCGTATTGGCCACTGAAGTTGCGCACCTCGTCGTCGCACGAAGAGGGTTGCACGCGCGACTTTGCGGTTTCCACCAAGGAATTCGTCGGCGAAAACGGTAAACTGACAGCCCTCAAGGTGGTCCGCGTAAACTGGAGCGAAGGCCGCATGCAGGAAGTTCCGGGCAGTGAAGTGGACATTCCGGCCGATCTCGTGCTGTTGGCCATGGGTTTTGTTGCGCCGGTCAGGCAAGGCCTGCTGCAGGAACTGGCAGTCGATCTCGATGCCCGTGGTAACGTCAAGGCGACCACCGATGGTGCGGGTTGCTACGCCACCAGCGTGCCCAAGGTCTTTGCGGCGGGTGACATGCGGCGAGGGCAGTCGCTCGTCGTCTGGGCAATTCGCGAAGGACGGCAATGTGCGCGTGAAGTTGACGCTTTCCTGATGGGCCATTCAGATCTTCCGCGCTGAGTTTTCGTTGCGCGGGCACCGGCACCATTCGGTTTCCGCGTCACTCGCCGCTCGGCTTGTACGCCCGGCTCAAGAAGGCTCCGCTGGCAGTGGTCGTATCGACACTCGGTTCACTGAACCGAAGGCAGTCTGTGACATACTTGTGCGTTGTCGGCTGCCGGATCTGAAATGATACGTCTGAACGAAGGGAGAGCGGCAGCACCGCAATGCTGATCTCTCTAGCCGGACCCTTCGTCATCCATCTGCTTGCCGAGCGACGGCTTTGGCGGAAGCAGAAGAGAAACCAACCTTACCGTCCCTGAGTCTAGCTGATGAACATCGTCATTCTCGCTGCCGGACAAGGCAAGCGCATGCATTCGAACTTGCCGAAAGTGCTGCACCCGCTGGCCGGCAAGGCGCTGGTCCAGCATGTGATCGATACCGCGCGCAGTCTTGATCCACAAACCCTCTGTCTGGTTTATGGCCACGGCGGTGAGGTGGTGCGTACGCGCATCGATGCACCGGATCTGATCTGGGTGCTGCAGGATCCGCAACTCGGGACTGGACACGCGGTCATGCAGGCCCTGCCGCATCTGAAGGATGCCGCCATCACCCTGGTGCTTTATGGAGACGTGCCACTGATCCAGGCTGAGACGTTGCAGCGGCTGGTACACGCAGCGCGGGACGCACTCGCCATTCTGACTGTCGAACTTGCCGACCCAAGCGGTTACGGTCGGATCGTGCGTAACGCCGGAGGTGATGTGCTACGCATTGTCGAGCAGAAGGATGCCTCGGCCGAGGAGCGAGCCATCAGGGAAGTGAATACCGGTATCGTGGCGCTGCCGACGGCGCGCCTGGCCGAATGGCTGGGTCGCTTGTCAAACGACAACGCGCAGCAGGAGTACTACCTGACCGACATCGTTGCCATGGCGGTGGCCGACGGGGTACCGATTCGCACGGCACAGCCTCAGGGTGCGTGGGAAATGCTGGGGGTCAATAGCAAGGTGCAACTTGCTGAACTCGAGCGTATCCAGCAGCGCCGGACGGCGGAGCGCCTGATGGAGCAGGGCGTCCGCCTGGCCGATCCGGCGAGGATCGACGTGCGGGGTGAACTGGTTTGTGGCCGCGATGTGTTTATCGACGTGAACTGCGTTTTCGAGGGCAGGGTTGTTCTCGAAGAGGCCGTCGAAATCGGGCCTGCCTGCGTGTTGAAAAACGCCTGTATCGGTGCCGGTTCGCGTCTCGCCGCCTTTAGCCATATCGAAGACGCGATCGTCGGGCCTGACGGGGTAATCGGCCCCTTCGCGCGCCTGCGTCCGGGCACGGAACTCGCCGCCGGCGTGCACGTGGGCAACTTTGTCGAACTCAAGAACAGCAAGTTTGCCGCCAAATCGAAGGCCAATCATCTGGCCTATGTCGGCGACGCGATCGTCGGCAGCCGGGTGAACATCGGGGCCGGGACCATTACCTGCAACTACGATGGTGCCAACAAGTACCAGACCATCATCGAGGACGACGCCTTCATCGGCTCCGATACGCAACTGGTGGCACCCGTCACGGTGGGTCGTGGGGCTACGCTTGGTGCGGGAACGACGCTGACCAGGGACGCTCCGCCAGACATGCTGACCGTCTCGCGTGCGCGGCAAGTCTCCATTCCCGGCTGGAAACGGCCACAAAAAACGAAGAAATGACCTGACCATGTGTGGCATCGTTGCCGCGGTCGCCGACCGCAATATCATTCCCGTTCTCCTCGAAGGTTTGCGCAAGCTGGAATATCGTGGCTACGATTCGGCCGGGCTTGCCTTGATTGACGAAAGCGGTTTGCACCGATTGCGTTCGGTCGGTCGTGTGGCGGAGCTGACTGCCCAGGTTGACGCATCGCAGGCCGCCGGCAATACGGGCATTGCGCATACTCGCTGGGCTACGCATGGTGTGCCCTGTGAGCGCAACGCGCATCCGCATATCTCTGCCGGTCTGGCGGTGGTGCACAACGGGATCATCGAAAACCACGAGTCACTGCGCGGACGCCTGCGCGCCCTCGGCTACGAATTTACTTCGGATACAGACACCGAGGTCGTAGCGCATCTGATCGCCCATGAATTGAAGAGCACTCCAGACTTCCTGACTGCCGTTCGTCAGGCCATTGCTCAACTGCAGGGCGCTTACGCCATTGCCGTGCTGCGCGAAGCCGACCCAAGCCGCCTCGTCGTCGCCCGCGAAGGCGCGCCCCTGCTGCTCGGTCTCAGCGATGACGGATGCTACGCGGCTTCTGATGCTTCGGCGCTGGTGCAGGTCACGCGCCGGATGGTCTATCTGGAAAACGGCGACTGCGCTGAACTCAGGCGTAACAGCTATCGCATCACCCGTGTCGACGGTACCCCGGTGGAGCGGGCCGAGACCCAGTCACAACTTTCAGCCGATGCCATCGAACTGGGCCAGTACCGGCACTACATGCAGAAGGAGATCTTCGAGCAGCCGGTTGCTCTGGCCAACACACTGGAGATGCTGGGTGCGGCCCGCAGCATCCAGCCCGGCGTCTTCGGTGCCGAAAGCGAAGTGCTGCTTGCGAATGTCCGACAGGTGCTGATCATTGCCTGTGGAACCAGCTATCACGCGGGTCTGGTCGCCCGTTACTGGCTCGAATCCATCGCCGGCATCCCGTGCTCGGTCGAAGTGGCCAGCGAGTATCGCTATCGTGATTCAGTTCCCGATCCACAGACTCTGGTGGTGACGATTTCGCAGTCGGGCGAAACCGCCGACACGCTGGCAGCACTCCACCACGCCAAGTCCCTGGGAATGCATCACACGCTATGCATCTGCAACGTCCCCGAGTCATCTCTGGTGCGTGAGAACGCCTTGCGCTTCATTACCCGTGCGGGTCCGGAAATCGGCGTTGCCTCGACCAAGGCCTTTACCACGCAACTCGCCGCGCTGTACCTGCTGACGCTGGTTCTGGCCAAGGTTCGCGGACGCCTTGACGAACAGGCCGAGGCCGCTGAACTGCATGCGGTGCGGCATCTGCCGATGGCCGTGGCCAAGATCCTCGAACTGGAGCCGCAGATTCGCGAATGGGCCGAGCGCTTCTCGATGAAGCAGCATGCACTCTTCCTCGGGCGTGGCCGACACTACCCGATTGCGCTGGAGGGCGCGCTCAAGCTCAAGGAAATCTCCTACATCCACGCCGAGGCCTATCCGGCCGGAGAGTTGAAGCACGGTCCTCTGGCTCTGGTCGATCGGGAAATGCCGGTGATCGCAGTCGCTCCCAACGACGCGCTGCTCGAAAAGCTCAAGTCCAACCTGCAGGAAGTGCGCGCCCGCGGGGGCGAACTCTACGTCTTTGCCGATGCGGATAGCGAAATGCAGGAGTCGGACGGCATTCATGTGCTCCATCTGCCTGAGCACTACGGTGCTCTATCGGCTCTGCTGCACGTCGTGCCGCTGCAACTGCTGGCCTATCATGTCGCTCTGGTACGTGGTACCGACGTTGACAAGCCTCGTAATCTCGCCAAATCGGTGACGGTCGAGTAGGCCGCGCGTTTGCCCTCAGCCTGGCACCGAATGAAACGAAGGGCAGCGTCGTTGCGTTGCTGACCACGCTTGCCCTTGCGTGCATCGACCTCAGACGGTTGCAACGTCTGATTCCCATGTGAGCTCACCCTGCAGATGGCTGCGACTTGTGCTAAGTTGTCAGGCGTTTTCGGCGTGATGGTGCCATCTGCACAATGCGCTGCAACACAGGGCATGAACCGGTCCTGCCGGCAGGATTCCTGTTTCTAGCCTGTGATGTTTTTTCCGCATGCGGTTTTCCTTGGCATGCCGATAGGGGGCGATATGAGGCGGTGGACAGTTTCTCAGGGCGACGGGATCTCCTGGTGTTTCAGCATTTGCCTGGTGGTGATCTCGACGGGTGTCGGAGCAAGACCGCTACCCGAGGATCCGTTACAACGGCGCTGCTGGTTGCAGCACACAGGCGAAAGAACTGCTCCTAGCCTGATACCCGACCCGACTCCGGTGACATTTTCAAACCTGGCGAACGGCTATGCGGTACGCAGTCCGTTCTGGGTCGAGTTCGGCATCCAGGGCATGGGCGTGATGCCCGCGGGCAACAAGAAAGAGAAGACCGGTCACCATCACTTGCTGATCGATACCCCCTTGCCGCCGGGTGTTTCAGATCCGATTCCTTTTTCGGAGACGCACCGCCATTTTGGCAAGGGGCAGACCGGGACCGTGCTTGAACTTCCGCCTGGCCAGCATACGCTACGCCTGCTCTTTGCCGATTATGCACATCGTCCCTATTTTGTATTCAGCCCGGAGATCAAGGTAAACGTTGGCGGCAAACGTGACGCAACCCCGGCACCGCAGATCAACGCCGCTCAGTTCGAAGCGACCTGCAGGGCCTGGTACCAGGACGAGATGACCACTCCGCCACGATCTGGCAAGGCTGTCTATGTGAAGAACATTCGCGATGGCGAGGTGTTGGGTTCCCCGTTCCTGGTCAAGCTCGGGGTGATGGGCTTCGGAGTTGCTCCCGCAGGGAGTGTGGTCAAGGACGCCGGTTACTTTGTGTTGAACGTGTCCAGAAACGGCATTCCCGTGACCAGTGTTTCGCTGAAAAACGGCGAGACGGAAGCTGTTCTTGATCTCGCTTCCGGTGATTATGACCTTGCGGTCGAATTCCTCGGCGTCGATGGCGGGCGCTTGCTGAAGGAGGAATTGCCGATAGCGGTCGTCAGGAAGAGCCAGAAACGCCGTTGACCAGGAGAGCATGACCGCAACAGGTTACGCAGACGGTCAAGGCGTGGCATTTGGTCAATCAGACGGCGGCATGGCTCCCGTCGCAGCATCGCCACGCCCTGCAGGGTGCGCATCGAATCGGTGCGTCGCAAGCCTTTGCCTGCACCGGGACGGCGCGCGTACGCAGCCGATCCGAACGCCGCAGCAGCCCGAGACAACTGAAATCAGTGGCTTGCGGGGGTGGCACCGACGAGCACGATTCTTGCTGTCGGTAAGAGGTTTTCCGGCACAGATTGCAGCAATGAACAATGTCCACCGACTCGAACGGCCCCCGACTTACGACTCGCCTCCTCCCGAGGGAACGCGGAGGATCGTCAATGATGAGGAGCGTGTGCTCTACGATGGCTACTGGATCAAGACGTATCCGGTTCCCGGTGATTCCTTGCAGGCCAAGAAGCTGTTGATCGAAGCGCTGACCCGGCGTCTGTTCAACCACACCGAGCACGGACTCAATATTCCGGGATGCCGCCTCGGCGAAGCCCGGCAGAGTTATCAGGCGGAGAACGACCCGGGTCGGCGTCGGGTCAAGGCCGCGATGCTCGCCGGCGCCCTGTTCAACCGCGCCACCGATATCTTCCGGAGGTTGGTGGAGTTGCAGGCGGACGGCATCGAGATCCACGCTGACGACGCGCTGATGCGCGAATGTGGCCAATGCCTGCTCGATGCGATGGACCTTGGGCATGTCGTCCTTCACCGCAGTGGCGAGGAAGGCATCGACGAACTCTGGGGCGAGCCCTTCCGCGCCTTTTCGGTGCCGATCGAGGAGTTCTACGAGAATCGTTATATCAAGATCGGCCAGAGCATGCGCGACATCGACCGTATCGCCAATGCCATGATTGCCAACTTCAGCCGCATTCCCGCTTTTGACGCCATCGAGGCCTCGGTTCGGGATTTTGCCAACGCCGCGAAAATCAAGACGGAAACCTTGCGTACCGACCCGGGAATCTTCGATGTCTGGTCGCAACTGGTCACCGCCGGTGAAAGGCTTGCCAACTTCACTCCGAAACAAATTCCAAGATCGCTTGGAGATGCTGGCGGCAGGCCTGCCCACCGGGTCTGTGATGGTCTCCTGTTGCTTCGCAATGGCCGCGATCTCGTTTTCTACATCACCCGGGCCCGTACGCCGATGCCCAAGAGCACCTGCGAATACATCGAGCGTTGTGCGGCGTATCTCGCCACTGGTCGGGTTCCCGTCACGCCGGCGCCACTCCCGGCCTGAAACGTGGTTTGCAGAGCGTTTCGTCTGCGATGTGCAAGCATGTTTCAGGCCCCCACGGTACCGGTCCTTGCGGGCTGCCGCCACGCTCGTCGGTATCTTTCTCCCCGCCGGAATGGGGCTGCCAGCGGGTGGTCTTGCTAAACCTGACTTTCCGACCACATCTCCCGGATAAAACGGACACTCTGGTTGCGGCCCTGATCCTTGGCCCTGTACAGGGCCACGTCGGCAAACTTGATGCACTCCCAGAGGGTGCCGCTGTCGTCGGGGAATTCACTGATGCCGAGGCTGATGGTCTTTTCCAGCGTTCCGTCAGACACCTTGAAGCGGGTGCCTTCGATATTCCGGCGAATCTTTTCGGCAACTTCCAGGCTTTCCCCACCGTTGATGTCCAGCAGGATGACCAGAAACTCTTCGCCACCAAAGCGGATCACCACATCCGTTTCACGGATGCTTTTTCCGATCCTGGTCGCCGTTTCCTTGAGCACCAGATCTCCAGCATGATGGCCGTGAACGTCGTTGACCTGCTTGAAGTAGTCGATGTCGCACATGATGACGCCGATCGATTTCTTGCGGCGGGTCATGCTGGCGACGAGATTGTCCATGTGCTCCTGCAGGTAGCGTCGGTTGTGCAGACCCGTCAAGGGATCGCGCAGCGACGATTCGCGGAGATTGCCCATCAACCGCTTGGTCTCAATGACGGACAGCGACTCGTTGATGTAATGCTCGGCCTTGCCGATTTTGGCCCGGGTCTGCCGGGCCTGTTCGAGGCTGGCTGGCCGGGGCGCGCGGAAAAGAATGACGCCGGTGGTGCCGCCGCCGACGATGATCGGGAAGCAGTAGTGAATTCTGCTGCCATCCGGATTCTGGAACATGGTACAGACCGACGGAAATGTCGTCGAGTCGATGATATGGCCGGTCCTCTTGGCCTTGCACAGTTCGCAGTCACTGAGGATTTCCGGGTTGCAGAACAGTTCTTCGTCATGGATCGTGACCGGGTAGGCTTGCCTCATGCCACCACCACTGGCTGATATTTCGTAGATCACACAGTCGGCAATGCCGATGGTTTCCGTGAATACCCAATGCAGGCGCATATAGACCTGTTCAAGAGAGGCGTCCTCCTCGATGACCTTCTTGAATACGGACAAACGGTGCAAGGATTCCATCAGTTCGTTGAACTTAGAAGTGAGCAAGCCGATTTCGTCAGTAGCGGTGATTTCGATCCGCTTGGCGAGTGTGACGCCGGTTTGCCCTTCGGCGACTTCTTCCAGCCCTTGCATGACTTCGTGCAGCGGGCGGGTGATATTGATTCCGATGATCCACGCCACGCTCAGCGTGACAACGGCAAAAATCGCCGTGCCAGTCATCAGGATGATCCGCAGTTGCCGCAAATCCTTCTCGATGTCGTCAACGTATACCCCGCCGCCGATCACCCATCCCCACGGCTCGTACAGCTTCACGAAGGCGATTTTCTTTACCGGCAGGGTGGTTCCAGGCTTGGGCCACAGGTACTCGATGAAGCCGCTGCCATCCCGCCTGCTGGCATCCACGAATTCCTTGAAGATGAACTTGCCCGTTGGGTCCTTGAAGCCACTTTGGTCGAGCCCGTCAAGGTCGGGCCTGGTGGGATGCATCACCATCCGGTAGTTGCTGTCGTTGATCCAGAAATAGTTGTTTTCCCCAAAGCGAAGCTGCTTGATGCGCGCCGCGGCGCGCGTCTGCGCATCCCCCCGGGTGACCTGGCTTTTTCTGACGTCGGCTTCGTACTCGTCGAAAATGTCGTGAGCCATCGACACGAGGTTGCGGATTTCATTCTGTCGCGCGTCGACTACCCTGCTTTCGATGAGCGGCACGAAGTAAAAGAGATTCAAGCCACTGATGAAGGCAATGCTGATTGCCGAGATGGCCATGATCTTCATGATGATCGGCCACTTCTTGAATCTCAGACCGCTCACGGCTGCTCTCCGGGCGTCAGCAATGTTCATGGACAAGTTCAGCGAGTCTCCAAAGGCATATGCCTGCTCGGCTTTGGCCGTCGAACATGCTATTTGCTGGCCTCCTGCAGGTCTGGGGATCGACTTGCCATTGACTCTCGGTGTGCTCTTGAGGATAACCAGCTCATGCCATGCCCCTGAAGTTGTGGCTAGTGTAGTCGAGTTCCCAATTGATTTCCGACAATCTGTCGACAGGTCAAAGGCGCACCCACGCTGGCAGTCATCAAGGGGCGATTCAGCTGGATTCGCGCCGATTATCCAGCCCGGTGTCTGTGTGCCGTGAAGCTTCTGGATTGGGGGGGCAGGCCGCATGCTCCCGAAGCAGGGGTCGAGCCGCGGGTGTACAGGGAACACCCCGGCGCGCAATTTTGCGCAGTGTGCGACGAAGGCGTACACTCGAACCCTACCGTTCGCACGGCTTCACCATTTACAGCACGCTTACCTTCGTGGTGACGTACTCTCCGTTTTCACTTTGCCGCCGAGTTCATTCCAAGCGTGTCGGCGACAAATCAAGGACTCTCGATGCGACAGCTTTCCCCCAGTGGCCAGCACGCCATCAGCGACATTTCACAGCGTCATGGCTTCAGCACCCATGCCGTGCTGTGCATGCTCGAAGCAGTGATCAACGGCAACGGCAGCATGGCGCAGTTCTCTCATCCCGAATTCTCCGGATCGGGTCAGTGGATGCGTGGTGGCATGGTCATGGTGTCGGACATCTTCGACAACTACCTCAAAGCGCGCGTCGACGGGTTGTGCAACGAACTGTCGAACCTGGTCGCGGCGCAGCCGGATCTGGTCCGCAGCGGCAGCTTCCAGTCGCAAACCCAGGGTAGCCAGGGAGCTTGCAATCCTGCGCAACCATCGGGCGCTTTCTCCGGCGTGCGCCAGCAGGGCGGCGCAGGGTCCATGGGTCCGGTGAGCCTGTTCGTGTCACCCGTGCCCGGTACCTCCGGCAACTGGTGGCCCGAAAACCTGCTTGAACCGAACAGTACCGGTGCGCAGAACGGCGTGCGCTATGCCTACTTCGCGCAGGCGCAACGGTTGGCGATCGATGTCGGCGGCACGGTCACCGTCTATGACACGCTCGATCACCAGATCGGCGGTTTTTCGCAGCAGCAGTCGGTCGGCGGCACGCTGAGCTTCGCCAGCCAGTATGGCTTGATCGATGTCGCGAGCCTGCCGGTGGTCTGGTCCACAGGTCAGTCACCACGGTCAGCGGCGACTCCGGCAAGTACACAGCAGCCGAGCAGCGCATCGCAGGCGGCGGCACCGACTGGTCGAGAACAGGATGTCTTCGCGGTGATTGAAAGACTGGCCGACCTCAGGGCCAAGGGCATCCTCAGTGACGAGGAGTTCTCAGCCAAGAAGGCAGAATTGTTGAGCCGCATTTGACATCCTGTGGTTTGCGGTTGCCGGCAAAGCGGTGAACAAGACTTGTTGCCTCGTGGTCAGCTGTGAGCACGGCGGACATGAAGTGCCGGCGGCCTACGCGGCCTGCTTTGCCGGTCACGAGGGATTGCTGGAAAGCCACCGCGGTTGGGATGCCGGCGCATTCCAACTGGGGCGGCAGATCGCCAAGGCATTCGCCGCGCCGTTCTACGCTTCGATGACCACCCGCCTGCTGGTCGACCTGAACCGGTCGATGGGTCACCGCCACCTCTTTTCCGAGGCCACGCGCGGGCTTGCGCGTCTGCAGCGACAGGAGATCGTCGCCAGACACTATCGGCCGCACCGGGACGCCGTCGAATGCGAGATCGCCCGGCACATTGCCGATGGGGAACAGGTGATCCATATTGCCTCACACAGTTTCACTCCACAGCTCAACGGTGTTGTCCGGCGTGCCGACGTAGCCTGGCTGTACGACCCCAGGCGAGTCCGGGAATCCGCGCTGGCGCAACGCTGGCAGGCGGAACTCGCACAACGCGCGCCCGCGCTCCGGTTGCGTCGCAACTATCCCTATCAGGGTCGCAGCGACGGCCTCGCATCGCTGTTGCGCAAACGCCATCCGGATCATGCGTACATCGGCGTCGAACTCGAAGTCAACCAGCGCTTTGTGCAGCGCGGGGGAACGGCCTGGACGACGCTGCGTCGCCACCTGGTCGACTCGCTCGCGGCCGCGCTGTGCATCGAGCCGGAACACTGCTCGGGATGAGAGGGCGCGTGTCTGGTGTCACCATTGTAGTGGCGGCAACTCACTGAAGACCTTGCGTGTGCCGGCAATCCAGTGCTGCTTGAGCGTCTCGAAGTAGCTGTCGCCGGTGTCGAAGCGTCGCTTCATGGTGATCTTCAGGCTGTCTCGCGCGTAACAAAGCAGGTCGATCGGCATGCCCACCGACAGATTGCTGAGCATCGTCGAGTCGAAGGAGACCAGCACGCACTTGCTGGCGTTCTCCAGGGTTGCCGTCGGGGTCACAGCAAGGTCGAGAATGGGTTTACCGTACTTGGCCTCACCGGTCTGCAGGAAGTTCGTATCGCTGCCAGCCTCGATGAAGTTGCCCTCGGCATAGATACGGAAGAGCCGCATCTCTTCACCCGCGATCTGACCTCCGAGAATGAATGAGGCGTTGAACTTGAGGCCGCCAGTTTCCAGGAATGGGCTGTCGCGGCGCTCGATGTCGCGCATGGCGTCGGCCACCAGATTGGCTACATCGAACATCGAGGTGACCGTCCAGAGATGCGGCGGTGCAATGGACGCGCGTTTGCGCAGCACGTTGATCACCGCTTGTGTCGCAGCCAGGCCGCCGGAACTGAGCAATACCAGTACACGATCGCCGGCGCTCTCGAACACGGTCATCTTGCAGAACTTGGCATAGTTGTCTACGCCCGCATGGGTGCGCGAGTCGCTGGCGAAGATGAGACCGTCTTCGAGCTTGACGCCCACGCAGTACGTCATTGCTCTGAGGTCACGTCGGTCCAGACTCTGAAACCCTCCAGCGTGTTCGGGCCGAAAGTGCTGGCCAGTGCGACATCGCAGGCGTCGCGGCCGCGAGCAATCAGCACGCGACCGACTCGTGGGGTATTGTTGCGCGCGTCGAAGGTGTACCAGCGGTCGCCAAGGAAGGCCTCGAACCAGCCCGCGAAATCCATGGTCCCGTAGGGAGGCTCGGTACCGTAATCGCCCAGATAGCCGGTGCAATAGCGCGCCGGTATGTTCATGCAGCGGCAGAACGCGATGGCGAGGTGCGCGAAATCGCGGCACACGCCGCGTCTTTCGTTGTAGGCTTCCATCGCCGAACGCGTTCGGCGTGCGTGCTGGTACCCGAACTCGATGTGTCGGTGTACAAAATCGCAGATCGCCTGTACGCGCGCCCAGCCGGGCGGGCCCGAGCCAAACTGCTGCCAGGCAATCTCGGAGAGCTGGTCGGTCTCGCAATAGCGGCTTCCAAGGAGGAAAACCAGCGTCGATTCCGGCAGGTGTTCGACTGGTGTCTGCGTGGCCCATGGAGCGACGACGTCAGGCATGCCGGAATCGTTCACCAGCGCGTCCGCGCTGAGCACGAAGTGACCCGCCGGTGCGACGAGACGACTGCACCAGTTGCCGAAGAGATCCCGGTACGCGGCAACGGGTACCGAAGGATTGCTCACCAGATAATCGGGCCGCACCAGATCGGAGGCACGCGAATAGTGGATGCTCAACGCCAGGATCATGGGTGTCGGCTGCGGACACCGGTACGCCATTTCGAAACCAACGCGAATTTGCATGTGCCTCCTTTACCCTGGTTATTCGGTCACCCCCTGCGGGTGGGCGCCGTGCTGCTGTCACCGAACCACGTCCTGCCGCGTGCTGCGTTCTGCCGGCGTGACGCCACACGGTCTGCAGAATGCACGCGCTGCCGGTGTTGGAACGGCATCCGGGCAAGACACGGTGGCCTGCAGGCGCGCCTGCTCTGAAACGACCAACCCGGTCAGTCAGGCGGCTTCCCTCGCGACAAGTGCACAGTCTTGCCGGTCAGGAGGCGTCGGTCTGTTCGGCAGCGAACAGACCGACGTTCCTGGACGATGCTTTGCGGGGAGACCGGCCAGTACGGTGGAGAGCGCGGGTGGTGTCGAGTGAAGGTCGAAAGTCCATGCCGCCCCGACTCGAGTTCTGGTAGTGCCGCAGTCCGGCCTGCACGGGAAGTCTCAGACCCGAGCACGGTAGTTGTCCGCCAGCAGGCAGCGTCGCTGCCTGAATGCAGCCCTGCCGTGTCAGAAGCCCTGTATAGTTGTGCGCTCCGTATGGCGCCAAAGACCTGCGGCTTTTCAATGCGGCGTTGCCCATCACTACGCCGCAATGTCACCTTGACCGATCGAAGTCGGTTTTCCCTTGGAGAATGCGGGTTCCATGCGACTCAAAGCGGGCTGCGAGATGACCCTTGAAGCATCCGACCCTTGCCCGGCGGTGGGCATGTTGTGCCCGCGCAGCGGCGTGGCACAGTGGCTCACCAGTGAAACCTATCTCTTTGAGCCGCAGGTGCACAACACCGAATACGTCGATACCTATGGCAACCGCTGTCTGCGCTTCGTTGTACCGCGCGGTCAGATGCGTCTACGGGTCGAGGCGACAGTCGAGACCGAGGATACGATCACCGTCGATTGGGGCGCGCCACCGACGCCCATCGCTGCGGTTCCGGACGATGTGCTGCTGTTCCTGCTACCGAGCCGCTATTGTCCTTCCGACAAGATGGCCGGGCGCGCCGAGCAGATGGTTGCCGGTTGGGCGCCGGGTTATGCGCAGGTCGAAGCGATCCGGGCCTGGATACACCGTTACATCAGCTACGTGTATGGTGTCAGCGGTCCGACGACCGACGCCATCAACACGCTCGAAAGCGGCGCCGGTGTTTGTCGCGACTTTGCGCATGTTGGCATCGCGCTCTGCCGCAGTGTCCGCATCCCGGCCCGGATGGTCGTTGGCTATCTCCACGGTCTCGATCCGATGGACCTGCACGCGTGGTTCGAGGCCTACCTTGGTGGCCGGTGGTACACCTTCGATGCGACGCAGGAGCAGCCGCGCGGCGGGCGCATCGTCGTCGCTTACGGACGTGATGCCGCCGACGTCGCCTTCATCTCCAATTATGGTGACCTGAAAGTGGTGGGCCTGAGTGCTTGGGTCCTGCGTGACGACGTAGCGGGCACCTGAACCGCCGTGGGTGAGTCAGCCGCTCAACGTGGCTGCAGCCGTGCCAATTGTTGCCAACGCACGCGTCACGTGCCCACCGTGATCCAGCGACCGAGGATATCGTCGAGTACGACGGCCGGGAAGGGCTTGCCGAGATAATCGTCCATGCCCGCTAGCAGGCACTGCTCGCGGTAGCCGGCCATCGCGTGCGCGGTGAGCGCGACCACGGGTGTGCGTGTCAGGCCGCTGCTGTGCTCCGCGTCTCGAATCCGCCGCGTTGCCTCGAACCCGTCCATTCCCGGCATTTGGCAATCCATCAGGATCAGGTCGAAGGGCTGGCGCGCGTGCTCGGCCACGGCCTGTTCCCCGTCCCTCGCCATGACGACGTCGATCCCGTAGTAGACGAGCATTGCCCGCGTCACCTCCGCGTTCACCGGTTCGTCCTCGGCCACCAGTACCCTGCGGTTCGCGAAAGACCCGGCGGGTACGTGGTCGCGGCGCTCCGCCCCTGCTGGCGTTGCCGGCAGCTTTACCCGAAACCAGAAGCATGAACCTTCGCCCGGTATGCTGTGCAAGCCGATCTCTCCGTCCATCAGGCGCACCAACTCACGCGCGATCGACAAACCCAGGCCGGTGCCACCGAAGCGCCGTGTCGTTCCACCGTCGGCCTGCGCGAACGCTTCGAAGATCTGCTCCTGTTTGTCGGGCGCGATGCCAATACCCATGTCCCGGACTGCGAAGCGCACCGTATCGCCGGTTTCGCGGCGCACCTCGATGTCGATGGTGCCTCGCGCGGAGAACTTCACCGCGTTCGACACCAGATTGAGCAGCACCTGCCGCAGTCGAACCATGTCGCCGCATACCCAGCGCGGCACTTCGGGCGCCACCGTGACCTGGATGCCTGTCCCTTTGGCACGCGCCACCTCGCCAAACAGGTCGTCCATTTCTCGGACGATTTCCGGCAGATCAAACCTCGCCGATTCCAGGTCCAGCCTCCCGGCCTCGATTTTCGAGAGGTCCAGCACGTCGTCCAGGATCCCCAGCAGCGTCCGTCCAGAGCGCTGGATCGTCTGCGCGTAGTGCCGCGCCTGTTCATCCAGCGGTTCGCGCAGCAACAGTTCCGCCACCCCGATCACGCCGTTCATCGGCGTCCTGATCTCGTGACTCATGTTCGCGAGGAACGCCGACTTCGCCCGGCTTGCCGATTCGGCGGCCTCCTTGGCGGCGATCAGTTCCGTTTCGATCCGCTTGCGCTCGCTGACATCCTGCACTACGCCGACCAGTCTGGCTATGTTGCCGGCGGTATCGGTGCGCAAGACCTGTGCGCGCATCTCGACCGTCCGCACTATCCCGTCTGGTCTTACGATGCGGTGCTCCAATACTTTCGGTGTGCCGGACGCCAGGACCTGCTCGAGTGCCTCGGTGAGCCTTGGACGGTCTTCCACATGCGTGGCGGACAGGTACGCGGTGCGAAAAAACGGCTCGAAGCTGCCAGGTTCGTGTCCGTAGATGCGACCGTGAGGCCAGTTTCGCTGACTTCCCTCAAGGGCAAGGAGTGCCCGCTGGGGCCGGCGGCGGCGGCCCCGGAGGGGGGAGGCCCCGGTGCGGCGCGCCCCGCGGCCGGGCGGGGGGGGGGCCGGGGGGCCGGGGGCCTTTTCCCCCCCCCCCCCCCCCGCGTATTTAAATTTTTTTTCCTCGATGACCCAGTCCTGGGGATACGTTGCCTCGCCGGTCGCGTTACCGAGGGCCAGGCCAGCGACTTCCTCCGGTGTTTTCCCCAGGCGCTCGGCAAAGCGCCGGTTGGCAAACGAATAGTGCGCAACGCCATCCCTCTTCTCGGCATAGGCGATCGATGCCGGCAGGCCATCGACGATGCGTTGCAGGCGCTGCGCGCCTTGCCGGACGCTTTCCTTGGCGGCCGCCCGGGCGCGCACCACGATCCGGGCGGCCATGGCGACGACGGCCAGCGACGAAAGTTGTGCGATCAACGCAAGCGTCATGGCCTCCTCGGGCGGAACCAGGTTGTGCTGCAGCAGGCCGTTCGCGGTCCCCAGATAGAGGCCGACGAGAACCAGAACATCCGCGGCGAAGGCAACGAGCAAAACGCGCGCCTTGCCGAAGGTTCCGAGCGTCGCGAGCAGCGCAATCAGCCAGGGGATTGCCACCGACAGAACGCCCCCGGTCACACTGGCCCAGATGGCGACATAGGCGATGCCTGCGAGATTCGTCAGCAGGAGCACGCCGGTCGGGTTGGGCGCAAAGCGGATGCAGACCGCGGCCAGCACCGGCGTTACCATCGCGGCAGCGAAGACCGACAGTTCGAGCGCACTGGGCCGGTCGCGCACGAGCAGGAACACCACCAGCACCAGCGAAAGAACGCCGGAAATCGTCAGCAGCGATCGCGCAACCGTTCTCCCGTGCGCGGCAAGCCTTGCGTTGGCACGCGCCTGCGGTGGCAAGAACCAGTCGATGCCGTCCTTGTGAATCACTCTGTCAGGATTCCGCCGACAAAGCGTCGAGAACGCTTTGTCGCTGGCCTACGCGTTCCTGGAAGGCGCGCAGCGTTGGCCACTGGCCGATGTCAATGGCGACTGCGCCGCCCCAGCGGAGGACGGTAAACAAGTAGCCGTCGGCGACCGTGAACTGATCGCCCAACAGATAATGCTGGCCGTGCAGACGTGCGGCCACGTAGTTTAGCCGAGAGGCAAGGTTCTCCTTGACCCTCCGCTTGTACTCCTCGGGCGTATCCGGTTTGAACAGTGGAACGAAGGCCTGATGCAGTTCGGAGTTGATGAAACCCAGCCACTCCTGCAACTGGTAGCGTTCGAGCGTATAGGGTCGCGGCGCCAGACCGCTCTCCGGCATGCGGTCGGCGATGTACTGGACGATGGCCGGGACTTCGGTGAGGCAAACGCCGTCGTCAAGTTCGAGTACCGGCACGTAGCCCTTGGGGTTGATGGCGGTAAAGTCGCTGCCGTCGGCGAGCTTGCGTTGGCGGATATCGACGCGGACGAGGTCGAAATCGAGACCGGCCTCACGCAGGGCAATATGAGGTGCCAGCGAGCAGGTTCCGGGAGTGAAATAGAGTTTGACGTCCAGGCTGCCGGGGACCAACTGCGGCAGCAGCGCCGGTTTATGGTCGACTTCCGTCGACCATGGGAGTCGGGTCACCTGGACGGTAAGGAAGCCGCTGTTGTTGCCGTAGGAAAAGGACGAGTCGTTGGCAAAGAAGTACAGGAAACCCGGTTCGATGATCTCGATTTCACAGCCGTTCGGAGTGGCGACCAGGCTGCTCTCGTCGTCGATGCGCGCGACCCCGTTGATGGCGCTTTCAATGAGACCGCTGAGCATGTTCTCCGAGTCTACGTTGTTCGCTTCCAGGTCGGGTCGCGGATGGATGGCCGCGATCAATGAAAACCATGGGCGTTCTTCCATGCGGCGGCTACCTTCCGCGAGTTGAAGGAACCACGCCTTCGACTCATAGCCCTCGGCGCCAGCGGCGACCTTTTTGTCGATCCATGCGCCGCTGGCCTCGATGCGGTACCTTTCGCCCACGTCCACCTCGACGCCGGAGGCATTCCACCATTTGTGGGCATACGCCGGGAAGCTCGTCGAGCCATCAACCGGCAGCTTCCGGAAGGGCAGGGCTTCCCGTTCCTGCTGCAGTTCTTCTTCGGGGTGCGGCTCATCCTTCGGGTAGAAACCGGTGCATGCTGGAAGATCTTCCAGCGCCTTGGGTCGATAGTCGGCCCGCTCCTGCAAGCGTTGCAGAACACTCGGATGAAGTTCTGCAGCTTCGGGGATCTTGCGTTCCTTGCTCGGCCGTGTTCGCCAAACCGGTCCACGGGTTTCGTCGTGTCGGTCCTGCAGGCAATCGGGGGTCAGTGCCTGGCTGAGTAGGCTGGGCGACAGCCACAGGTCGGCATCGAGCTTGTTGACCTCCTGCATCATCCATTCGAGCGCAATGTCCGAGAGACCGCGGTTTTCGTAGCCGCCCCCGACATCGGCATGCGCGCCGGGGAACCAGACCTGTTTGATCCCCTCGCGCTCGTCCCACAGCGTCGGTACGAAGTCGGCGCGCTCCTCGTCGATAGCCAGCGCCTGGCGAGCGTGCTCGACGCGCGGACTCAGTTCGCAATCACTGAATTTCAGGAAGCGGAGTTCGTCCCGGTCGACCAGGCGCAGGCCATTGAATACCGGCACGCCCAGTTCTCCAACGGTATCCCAGACGCCGATCATGCGAATCGGGGTTTCGTCGTGATGCCTCCAGAATCGCCCGCCGCGCTTCTTGCCGCGATCTTCCTTGTAGTTCAGCCAGATCTTCTCGGCCTGGTCGGCCGCACTGTCGTCGTCGGCATCTGCCGCCGGGATCAAGCCTGAGCGGGCAATGAAGGCCCCCAGACTGCGGGCGGCCCAGGCGCCGCGCGAGAAACCAAAAAGCCAGATCTTGTCGCCGCGCTGATACACCTGCGAGATCAACAGATACGCGTCGATCATGCTGTCGTGCAAACCGATTCCCTGCGTGCCGCCGAGCAGCCCCTGCGACCGCCCACCGTTGCCGATGCTTTGGAGATAGAAGGCGATGAGTTCCTCGCTACTTTTCACCAGATGCGAACGGATTGGTCCATTTTCCTCGACCTGCTGCTCCTCGCCGGTCAGCATCTGGAACAATCTGTACACGTTGGTCTGCTCGATGGGGTCGTTCCAGGTGCCATCCATGCAAACAACAATCTGTCTGGTCATCGCTTCTCCTCATTGTCAGCGCGTCGTAACCTGATGCTCGCGAAAAGTTTACTTTGGGCGGGCATTGGTCTTCGGGTCTACAAGCATACTCCGCTCGTCATATGATTTGGGTCAGCGAAGGGACTCAAATCCTCCGACGAGTCATCCTGCCCGGACGTCTGGCCAGTCGCTCCGGTCTCGCGAAACGGCTTGATCCTGCACGATCCTCGTCTACAATGCTTTTAATTAATGGCTTTTCCATACCATGTGGCAAGCAGGGCGATAGACTCCCGAACAGCGCTACGTGGGATGAGAAGATGATGGACGCCATACGGCAGCAGGCAATGCCTTTTCACGCTCGCAACCTGGAACGTGAAGCCGGAAGGATCCGCCGTGGGCCTTGAGCGAGCCGCTTGGCTGATTTTTTCCCTCAACACCTGGCCTGCACTTTGCGGGCTCAGAAAGGAGCGTCACAAATGCCTCTCATCATGCACGGAAACTGGACCGTCGCGGTCAAGGAGAAACACGCCGCTTTCCCGCAGCGTTTCATCATCAGTGGAGCGGCCAGCGGCAATGGCACCTACCTGGCGCCGCACGCGCCGGTTCCGGTCGCCGGCGGCACCTGGTCCGTGCGGATCCAGAGCGACCCCGGCGGTTCCTCCTGGGCTGACTCGGAATACCAGATCACCTTCCCCAGCAAGTCTGCCGGACAGTACCGATTTGATCTTCAGTCCAACGATGTGTGGGGTGGAGACAAGGACTTCAATGACCTGGTCCTGACCTTCTCGACACCGGTCACGGAGACTGACTTCCTGGTCTATGGACACGTGAGCACGTACAGCGGGTGCTCCTACAACCCCTGTTACCCCGGTTACATTTACATCGAGAGCGCCCTGGCCCTCGCGAATGCTCGCCGCTTCCCGATCCTGCGCAAGGCGATCGAGCAGTTGTATCCGCAAAGCATCCCGGCCCAGCGCATTCCGCTGCCCGACCCGCCACCCGATCTGCCCGCCGCCCTGCTGAGCGGTCAGGCTTACAAGCCGGTGCTCATTCCGGTGCAGGGCAAGACGTATACCCCGGTGAAGAAGGCGCAAGTGATGCGGATTGTGCCGGACGAACGCGCAGCCGGTACAGACAACGAAACTGCGGCTACTGCTGAAGCCCGCCGTGTTCCGGTGCGTACGGTCGAGGTGGCTCAGGCGGTCAGCGAAATTGCCAGTCTGGACAAGGTTGCCCTGGGCCGCCTGCTGGATATCGGCGTCCGGAATTGTCAGACCGAATCACTGGTCAATGCGGCACTGCGTTTCCAGGAGTACGACCGCACGCTCGCGGAGTTGGGTGGCGGACCGTACACCGGTGAGGGCAATCGCGAAGAGCTGGGTCAGGCCAGCACGGACCGGAATGGAAACTACATCTTCCGTTACAGCCGCACCTTGGCCCAACTGATCGACGAGACCAACAGCGATGTCGCGCTCGGCGAGAATGAGGTCCTCGAAGCCATGCCGGATCTGATCGTGCAGGTGCTCGGCGCCACCTTGCCAGGGGGAACTCCCTACGAGACCGCGCCTTGCTGGAATATGCCGCTGGTCAAGCGCCTGAACATCTGCATTCCGTCAAGTTATTGGCACACCCCCAGCGGGTGTCATGGCAAGCCGATCTCGCACATCGGTTTCATCCCGGTTGGCAAGGCCACCACCGTCACGCTGGATGCCGACGGGCGCGTGACCTGCACCGACACCTCGAAGATCGACATCCCGCAGACGCACTGCGCGGCATGGTGGGGTGCCCTGCGCATGAGTGCCTGCATCGGCAAGTATGATCAGGTGCCGCATTACACCATTGAATATCGCGCCAAGCGGCCAGACAACAGCTGGACCAACTGGAGTCTCTATCAGGAAGCTCTGATGCTGGATAACTGGAAGACGACCGTGAACGAGTGGGTGGCCACCAAGGCCGGTCCTTTCATCCACAACCTGGAACTGCTCAAGGGGCAGCCCAAACAGGATGTCCTGGCCTATAACAACATCCAGGGCAACATGGACTGGTCCGGCCCCGACTGGTTCATCAAGGCGATCATTCCCAGTTGGGCCTATTCGTACCAGGGTGGGCCGGGTAGCGTCCAGTTCCGCCTGAAGGCCTATGGTCCGGATGGCAAGCAGATCCAGCTCTGGAGCGATCCGGTGACCTCGGCACCGCTGTATCAGGACAGCATCGTGCTCTATGTCGACCATACCGGCCCGGAGTTGAACTTCAAGGACGTGACCATCGGAACCGTCACCGCCAATCCGTGCCCCTTATTTACCCTGACCGGCAGCGAGTTGGTGAACGCGACGCTTGACCTGAAGTTCAAGGCGGTCCAGCGTCAGGGTTTCCTGGGCGCCTACACCCTGAGCGTCAGCAAGTGCAATACCCCCAACTTTCCGCTGGAAGACCTGGCATCCGCTCATCCCCTGCATCTCGACTACCTGGCCGGCCCATCTCCCTGCGGGGACCTGTTCGGCACGCTCTTCGGCGTCGACGTGGATGCCGACGTGGACGATTACGTCGCGGTTCAACTCAACCCGCCCGGAAATGTGTCCTGGCTGGAGGCCACCGAAACGCTGTCGAGCTTTACCCTCAACCTGAGCGCCAGCGTGCGCCGCACCGATGGTCACAGCAGCAATTACCCGGGTTACTACGGACCGCTGCAGTACAACCTGGTGATTCAGCGCGGCTCATAAGGTCGCGACATCGGCATGCAGCAGACGGATGGTGTTCCCTGGTTTCTGTTCGGCGTCGCGACGCTGGCGGTTTGGCGTCTGACGCACCTGCTGCACGCCGAGGATGGGCCCTTTGACCTTTGCGTGCGTCTGCGCCACCTCCTGGGCGAGGGCTTTTTCGGGAAGCTGCTGGACTGCTTCTACTGCCTGAGCATGTGGACGGCCGCTCCGGCGGCTTGGCTCGTTGGCGGCGACTGGCGGGAGTGGATTCTGCTGTGGTTGGCGCTTTCCGCGACCGCCATCCTCGTGGAAAGAGTACATGCCGGATTGTTGGCCCGGGAACAGGCTTGCAGTCTGCCGGCCATTTATTCGGAAGATGCAGCGATACCGGAGGAGGAAACGGATGGGCTGCTGCGGAAATAATCGTGCAGCTTTGGCGCAGCCAAGCCAGGCAAAACCGCTCGGTTCAGGTGACGGGACGTCGCGGCAGGCGACGAAGCGACCAGCGGCTGAAGCGGTCCATTTTCAGTATCTGGGCAAGACCGCATTGAGCGTGCGCGGTATGTTCTCCCGACGGATCTATCGCTTTGCCGCCTCTATGGCTGTGCTGGAAGTCGAAGGGCGCGACGCGCCTGGCCTGGCCGCTGTGCCCCTTTTGAAGAGGGTGAGTGCGCCGGATTGCTGAGCGGGCATACTGCTTGTTAAAGGCTCCTGGCTTCATTTCAGGACGCAAAAAAACCCGGCCGGCGTATATTGCGCCGGCCGGGTTCCGAGAATCAAACCGCTACTTAGAGCGCAGCAGCGCGGCGACGGCGGCTCAGTCCCAAAGCGCCCAGGCCGCCAAGCAGCATGGCCATCGTCGCCGGTTCCGGCACGCCAGGATCGCGCGAACCGGTGAACTCGGCATCGTCGAGCGTGAAGTTGTTGCCGCCACCGCCGGCGATCACAACCTTCGCAATCGCGCCAATGGCGTCGACCTGCAGAAACTCATTGTCAAGGCAACCCGTACCGGATCCGATGTAATTGGCGGTGCACGCGCCGTTGGCCGTATCCAGAAGATTGTTGAGGCTGTCGTAGGCCTGAATCACCAGCGGCTGATTGTAGGTGAAGAAGCCGCTGAAGAAATCGACGGCCGTGGTGAAATTGAGCGTCATCGCCCCGATCGGGTTGTAGACGACGTTGTGACCGGAATGGGGCGGAAACGCGGGATTCAGGCTGCCGGGCAGGGAAAGGATGGTGGCGCCGGCGAAAGTGACGCCCGAGCCGAAGTCCTGGGTGGTGAACACGGTCTGGTCAGGAAAACCTTCGAAGGTGATGACGGATGCCGAACATGGAGCCGCCGCGCCGACGAGTGCGAGCGATACGACAAGTGCTTTCAAATTGCTGGTCATTTTGGTCTCCAGAAAAGGGGGGATAACAGGGGAAGATTCAGACTTCAAACCAAACTCTATCGGGTCAGGCTTTGCAATCCATAAGCAACAAGCGTGCCAAAATAAAAACTGTATTGATATCGAGCTGTTAGTCGTTACACGTCGCGATGGGCGGCGCGGACTGTAAAATTCGCCGACAACGCGTGGTGTGCTTGGGCGCAGGCGGGTGGCGTGTGCCTCAGACCTTGAACTGGTCAACTGTCCCCTTAAGCGCCATTGCCAATTGTTCAAGCCGGTTCGCCGACCGGGATACCTCGTTCACCGCCGCGCTGTTTTCCTCTGTCATCTGCGCAATTTTCTCGACGTCTTGCGCGATGCTCGTACTGGCGGTGGACTGCTCCCGCAGGGCAAGAGAGATTTCCTCGACAGCGGACAGTACCTGTTGCGTTCCAGTGTGGATGCGGGTCATCGACTCGCCCGTCTTCGCTGCACGCTGTATGCCCTGGCCCACCTGAATACGGCCCTCCTCCATCCCGCGAACC
>JADKBU010000057.1 GCA_016714935.1 Candidatus Accumulibacter propinquus
GTGAGTCGACAGTTCGACAAGTTCTGCTTGTTGCTCTTGGCCTGATAGCGGGTCCCACTGGTTCGAGGCTTGCGTCTTCTGGATCGCTGCCTCGTTCTTGCCCAAACGGGGGCGCATTCTGCAGTGGCCGCCGAGATGGCAAAAATGGCACCAACCGTTGACAAAACGGCGGTCAATACTGCCACGCGCGAAAGTAAAGCCGTCGCCACCATGCTGAGCGACGTGTTCGACTGCTCGTGATCGTACCGAATATGTACATGGAATCCGTGACCGGACATTGCTGGTTTCTCGCTTGAAATGCGTTTCCGTTGTTCACCTTTCTGGGGCGCCGTTTTCTGCCAGACAGCTGTCGATCGCGCAGTGCAGCCAGGCCACCGGCCGCAATCGAAACTCCGCCGCCGTTGCAAGCGGTGCAGTTTCCGGTCAGATTTGATGCGGAATCAGTGGACCGACCTTGCTCCCCAGCAGGCGTGCGGTCAGGATATTCACGTTCCGGCGCACGCCGATTACCAACGGCCGTTCGACCTGGCGCAGCCAGGCGTACGGCCCTTATTCTGGCTGTCGCTGCGCCCGCCCAGGCAGAATCTGACTCGCCGAAAACATCGGGATATTGGAATTCGCCGCGCAAAGATCTCATTAACAGCGCGGGCAGATCAGGGAATCCGAGGTCGGCAGACGGTAATCCTCGTCGATCTCCCGAGGAGAAGTCGGCCGTCCAGATGCCCTGTTGACGGCGGTGGATACACTGCAGGTGATGGATCGATCCCGTGGCACTCCAGCGAGTCGGTCCTCAGCAAACCCCGCGCTATCTGGAACTGGACATCGGCGTTTACTGGAGTGAACGTGGGCACCGTGCTGGCAGGCGTTCGCCAATTCGCTGCAGGATCAGGAACCCTCGTGGGGCTGCCGTCCGCCGGTAGAGTTTCAAGCGATGCCCATGCGAAACCCCAGGAGCCAGGCGGGGCTGCGGGGAGCTGAAGGCAATAGGAGTTGGCGATCACCTCAAAGGCGGTACGTTATGACCGAGTGCCTGATTGGCGCCTGGGAACCTTGTGGTCCCGCACTGAAAATCCGGCGGTCCAGGTCGACGATGCCCGCGCTCCAGCGTTGATCAGCAAGCCGTCGGCTTGACGGACCATTTCGGCGCAACGCCGATAGTCTTCAGTCGCCTGTTACCGCCCGCGCTGGTCTTAGCGCAGCCGTTTCCGAGGTGGGCGGTCGCCTCTGCGGTTGATGCAGCAGGCGCTCCTGTCGGCGCCGGTACCCGAGCACCAGCCAGTTCGAGGCGGATCGCTCAGGAACAGGGCCCGTTCGAGGGTGAGCCGTTCGACAACGTGCCATTTCGATCAACAACTCGTGCGACGCAGTGACGCCATCCGGGAAAGCCTGCGCGGAAGCGCTCGCCATGGGAAAGCTGACGACCAGCGTCGCCAGGAACTCGGGCTGGGCGGCGTTGAGCAGGCGCGCCGAGTTGTCGGCGTGGCAGCGAGAGTTCAAGACCGCCGAGACCGTTGAGAATCATCACCGAGCGCTTGATCCCCGCGGCGCCGAGCTTCCCAGGGCGGCCAGTGTCGAGGCGAGGGTTCACCCTTGTTCACCCGTTTCCAGCACTCCGGCCGTCGCCTGACTCGGGCTCCCCACATACGTCGACAGGCCTGCCGCGGCCAGTTCCGCAGTTCCTCGACCGTCTTCCGGCTGCAGGTTGCGCGGCAGGCAGTAAATGGATACCCGGTGAACCGCCGGCAGGTAGTACGGATGGCAGTAAGGATATTAAGCAGGCGACGCGTCGGCAGCACTAGGTGCATCGCCATCGGCTGGAGGAAGACGCGCCGAACGGCGTTGCCGAAGCGTGCCCCCGTCACCATGGATACCCTGCACTCCTTCGGCCTCGTCGGGCGCGAAAGTGCTCGTTCCGAGGTATACATCTCGCAGAACGTGCAATGATTCCATGAACAGCCGTCGGTTACCGGCACGATCGTGACTCCGCTTCGCTGGGGGTGATACTGGTTCCGACGTAGCGGATGGGAATGGCGTTCAGCATGGCGTCAGGGGAAGCGGGGCGAACAGGCGAATAGTAGCGCTTTTGCCGCTGCGGGCGCTGTCCCAGAGCGGTCCGCGAGCGGGAAACCCTGCGGCGCGGCGGCGGGACGCGTGGCTGGCGGTGCGGCGTCAGCCCTGACGTCGCCTCGCCGTTCGTCCCTGTTGCCCTTCCGGGCCGCAGCGTACGCGAATAATCCGTGCTCGCACGCCGCGCAGCAAGGTGTCGGTGTCACGCTGGAGGTGCCGAGCGCCTCGAGGGTTTCGCCGCCAGCCGCAGGCTGGCCTCGAGAGTTTCCGGAAAGGCCTTGGTACGCCAGCCCGGAGCAGAGCGTCGCAGCCTAGGTCACGCGCGCGGGCCACGATGCCGGAGCTGCGGGAGCATGCGCGCGGACCATCACCGTGGCTCGAACGGCAGCGTTCTCGTCGTCGATGGTCAGGAGACCGTTAACAGTTCGGATGCTCTGGAGCGGTCCGGTGGCGAGCAGTTCGGGTCACCGACATCGCCGTAGAACGCCGGATGACCTCGCTGCGCCATCTGGCGACCAAGGCGGCGTCGGTGTCGAAGGCGATGAAGGAGATCGCCATTGGCCAGGATGGTGCCGACCGTGCTGGCCGACGCGGCCGTAACTGCCGATCACCACGCGCGCCCCGACTCTGCCTCCTGCCCGTGTAAAGCAGATGTTCGTGGTCCCCTGCGGCGGCGTCGCTCGCTCGCCGTGCCAGGTGATTGCCGAGCCGCCAGTAGCGGGGTGAGCAGCATGGTCACTGAAATGATCGCCACGCCCATCGCGAACACCAGATCGTCGATGACCGCCAGCGCCTTGGCGGCCCCGAACAGCGCGAAGCCGAACTCGCCACCTGCGAGAGCATGCAGGCGACCTTGAGACGCCGTGCCGCGGGCGCTGCCGAAGCACCGGCACAGCCCGCGCAAACGGCCACCGATGGCCAGGATCGATACGACATGCGCCACGAACAGGAGCGGGTGCTGCAAGCGAGGTGCCCGATCGTCGACCGACATGCCCACGGCGACAAAAAACAGGCTCATCAGCAGCCCTTTGCGAGGTTCCATGCTGGCCTCGGATCTGGATACCTGGCAGCGATGTCGAGAGCATCATCCCGATCAGGAACGCTCCCAGCGCCATGGACATGCCGGCATGTTCCATGGCGCTGGCGGCAATGAATACCGCCGCCATGGTGGTCAGCAGGAAAGCCTGCGGTTGTTGCTGCGTGCCAGATGATCGAGAACCCGCGGAGCAGGCTGGCGGCCCCCGGCAGCACCAGGCAACCATGGCCACCGCCCCGGTCAGTTGCTCCCACAGCGGCAAGCCGGCCGGCAGCGGTCCGGCGTCCGCGAGAATCGGCACCAGCGCCAATAGCGGGACTACGGGCAAGGTCCTGCATCAACAACACGGCGAGCGATCTGGCCCGTGACGAAGGGCTATCTCGCCTGATCCCTTGAGCATCTGCACCACGAATGCAGGAGGACAACGCAAAACTTGCGCCGATGAGCAGGGCCAGTGGACCAGTTGTCCTGAAAAAGTCGGAAATAAGCGCTGATCACCACAGCCGACAGAATGATCTGCAGCGAACTCCAGCCTGACAAGCGTACGCCGCAACTCCCACAAGCGGCGTGGCTTCATCTCCAGGCCAATCAGGAACATCAGCAGTACCACCCCGAGTTCGGTGAAATGGCGTACGCCTCGACTTCGGTGGTCACGAAGGATACGGCGTGCGGCCCGACGACTACGCCGGTGACCAGCAGCCGGAGGATCGAGCCCAGGCCGAAATGCCGGAACACGGTCACCGCAATCGCGGCAACGACCAACAGCAACACTGCGGAGTCAAACAAAGATTTGGGGTCCAGCACGCGCGTTGGTAAGGGTAGTGGGTTTGCTCAGGGCATCGGACACTGGCCGGAGAGGAATACTAGCGCGTTTGAATGCCTGGCGTATGCCGCAGTACGGGCGAAGTCTCGCCTGCTGCCGTCAGAAACGGGAATCACGAGGGCCCCCACTTCGGCAACAGAGCGATTCCCGAGCCGCTCAGCCGACTTTCGCATTAACATCGGCGCGAGCCTGGCGGTGCACGGTGTTGCGGCACGCCGGCCTTCGAATACCAGTCTCGCGAGGAGAGTTTCTGATGCAGAGCACAAGAATGCTGGCGGCCGTCTGGCTGCTTCTGGCCATGCCCCCGCTGTCGCTGGCGCAAAGCAGCCTGCAACTGCCGAGTGACGAGGAGGATTATCGCGTGTTGCTCGAAGAACAGCGCAGCGGGCCATCGCGAGCGCTGCGGCGTGGTCACGGAATACGCACGCAGAACCGCGAGCCCGCGCGCGGTCGCAACCCTGCCGCCGTTCCACGGGGAGATGAGCGGGATGGGCGGCAGCTTGACGACCACGCCGATCATCGGCAGCGGCAGCAGCGTTCGGGATGCGCGCAAGGCCGGGGCCCCGCTTGTCAGCTACGTGCTCACCGTTCGTTACGATGACGGCAGTTACGCCTTCATCGAGCAGGCGGACGAGCCGGTGCCGCGCAGAGGTGACCGGGTACAGGTCATCGACGGTCGCGTGGAGTTGCGCAAGGACTGACAGTAACCGGCTGCCTTGGTTGGTGATGCTGTTCGTTTCGGTAGCCAAGGATGCCATCCGAGATTTCACCTATGGCAAGCTGTGGACACCCTGTGGATAGCCATCCCTGTCCCCAGAACCCGCTGGCAACCCTGGTGGGCAAGCTTTAGAACAAGCCGTGGACAGTGACCTTAGTCCGGTCTTTGGTAGGAAACCTGCCCGCCGCCTGCAGATTGAGCGCCTGGACGAGATGGCGGGGAAGGTGGGACTGATCGTTGCGTCGGGTTCTCCCGTGGCGAAGCGATTCGTGACGGATCATCACTTCGCGCTTGAGCACCACGGCAGGCGTGCGCGCGGCGGCAGGCCGAGACGAACACAGCGATCTCCAGCGGAACGCGCCCGTACGGCGTCGGTTTCCCGGATGAACTGCAGGATACCACTCAGGGCTCGCGAGTAATCAGCTTGGCATTTCTTCTTTTGTCGAGCCTGTCAGCACTGCCCGCAATGGCCGGATCATTCACCCCACGGAGATCATCGTGCCGATCCAGTCCATCAACGCCAGAAACCAGTTTCGCGGCCGCATCAGGGAAATTATCGACGGCCCCGTCGTATCCGAGGTCGACGTCGAAACCGAACATGGCATCGTCACTTCCGTGATCACCTCACGGTCAGTCAAGGATTGTAACCGCAGGTGGGCACCGAGGTGCTGGCGCTGGTCAAGGCCACCGAAGTGTCGATCGCCAAGCTCTGACATCAACGCCGCGTTGACCGCTGCATGCGGTCTGCCGGTCGCCTGCAGGAGAAGCGCATGAAATCACCGATCAAGGCCCTCGGGGATGGCGCCAGGGGCCTGTTGCCCTGGCTCCTGCCGATTGCCATCCTGGTCATCTGGGAACTGGCGGCGCTCTTCGGTTGGCTGTCAACCCGCATCCTGCCGGAACCATTCGCCGTCCTGAAAGCCGGCTGGACACTGGCGCTGTCCGGCGAGTTATGGACCCACATCCGGGTCAGCGCCGGCAGGGCGCTTGCCGGTTTCGCCATCGGCGGCGGGCTCGGTCTCGTCCTCGGTCTGTTGACCGGATCTTTCCGAAAAATGGAAATCGCTCTCGACACCAGCCTGCAGATGATTCGCAACATCCCGCCGCTGGCGTTGATTCCACTGGTCATCCTGTGGTTCGGTATCGACGAGGTGGCCAAGCTGTTCCTGATTTCCTTCGGCGTTTTCTTTGCCGTGTACATCAATACCTTCCACGGCATCCGCTCGGTCGATCCGGCGCTGATTGAAATGGGCCGCAGCTACGGGCTATCCGGCTGGCCGTTGTATCGCGAAGTGATCCTGCCCGGCGCGCTGGCGTCGATCCTGGTCGGCGTGCGTTATGCCCTCGGCTTCATGTGGGTCATCCTGATTGTCGCCGAGACCATTTCCGCGCAGGCCGGCATCGGTTACATGACCATGAATGCCCGGGAGTTCCTGCAGACCGATATCGTCCTGCTCGGCATCCTGCTCTACGCGCTGCTCGGCAAACTGGCCGATGTCGCCGCCCGCCTCCTCGAGCGCCGCTGGCTCAGGTGGAACGTTGCCTACAACGCGGCCTGAACGGAGGAGCGGAACATGACTATCGACAACCCTGATGAACCGATGCGGCTCGAAGCCGTCCACGACAGTCGCGGCGGTCTGAACGTGCAAGTCAGCGGGCTGGTCAAGCGCTTCGGCGAGAGGCAGGTGCTGCACGGTCTCGATCTGAGCATTCCGGCCGGGGAGTTCGTGGCCATCGTCGGCCTGCAGGCTGTGGCAGACACCCTGCTGCGCCAGTTGGCGGGGCTGGACACGTTTTGCGGTGGCGCCATCAGCCTCGACGATCAGCCGCGCGACAGCCTCGGCGACCAGGTGCGGATCATGTATCAGGAGGCGCGTTTGCTGCCCTGGCGGACGGTGATCCAGAACGTCGCCCTCGGACTGCCGGGCCAGCGGGCGGAGGTCCGAGCGCGCGCCGAGGAGACGCTGGCGCAGGTGGGCCTGCCGACCGCGCTGACGAGTGGCCGAGCCGTCTTTCAGGGGCCAGCGGCACGGCGTTGCTGGCGCGTGCGTTGATCCATCGCCCGCGCTTGCTGCTGCTCGACGAACCCCTGGGGGCCCTGGATGCCCTGACGCGTATCGAGATGCAGCGCCTGATCGAGCAGATCTGGCGCCAGCACGCGTTCACCGCGGTGCTGGTGACGCACGATGTCGCCGAGGCCGTGGCGCTGGCAGATCGTATCCTGCTGATCGAGGAAGGGCGTATCACCTTCGACGAGGTGGTTGAGTTGCCACATCCGCGCGAGCACGGCGAAACGTGCTTCGCGGCCCTCGAAAACCGTGTTCTCAAGCGGCTGATGGGCGTGCAGGAGAGCCATATCGGCAAGCCCCCCTTGCGCGCGCGGGTGGCCGGGGTCGTCGGCGACAACCAGATCCTGCGCAAATACGGATCCTGATGCCACCTGCCGCGGACCCGGTTGCCGCGCAACGACAGGTTTCCCGCTCGGATCCTTGCGGCAGATCGATATCCCCCGGCGCTGATTTGCATCTGCAAATATCTTCGTTCTGTTCCGGCGCCTGGCCCGATACATTGAGTCCTTGAACTTTCGGAACTCAATTGCCATGGCAGCTCTGATCATCGGTGGCGACCGCGTCGCGGTCTATATGAACTACCTGCAACGCCTGGGATACGCCACGATCCGGCACTGGAATGGGCGCAAGAAGAGCGAATGCCACCGCCAGATACCGGTAGACACCAGCCTGGTGGTCATTCTGATCGACCACGTCAATCACGGCCTGGCGAAGAAGACGCGGCGCACGGCCAAGAAATGCGCGTGCCCATCGTCTTCCAGCGGCAGCGCGTGGGACAACTCGGCGAGGCGATGGCGAGCCTTCGGGCCTGAAATCGGGCATCAACTGGCCTGATCCGCGACAGCGCGTTCTGCCTGTGCTGCGGCCTTCGAGCGCCCCCTGGACATGACCCCTGGCACTGCGTACACCTTCGACTTTCCCCGGTTGGCCGTCATATACCGATATAGAAAAAGGGTCGTTCGGACGGCGCCACCGCCTGCTAGTCTGCGCGCCATTGCCCCCGCCGAGGAAGTTCGAATCGGGTGCGCAAGTATGGCTGCCGCCGCGTGTCGCGATTCGCTTCGGGTCCTGGGCAGGGCGGCGTCCGATCTGACTACTGGAGAATCAACATGAACCTGCGCAATAAAGTCCTGGCCGCCGTGCTGGCACTCGTGGCTTTCGTCGGCGGTACAGCCCACGCCGATCAACTGGCCGACATCAAGAAGAAGGGCGAGATCGTCGTCGGCGTTCTCGGCACCGATGAGCCAAACAGTTTCATTGATCCGAAAACCCGCGAGATCGTCGGTTACGACGTTGATCTGGCGAAGGCGATCGCCAGGAAGCTCGGCGTCAAGCTGACGCTCAAACAACTCGCCGTCGCCGCCCGCGTCCCGGAACTCGAACAGGGCCGCGTCGATCTGCTGGCCGCCTCCCTGACCCACAACAAGGAGCGTGAAGCCAAGATCGATTTCTCCCTGACCACCTTCATCACCGGTCAGAAAGTCCTGGTGCGCAAAGACAGCAACATCACCAGCGTGCCGCAACTGGCAGGCAAGAAAGTGCTGACGGTGAGGGCGGGACGCACGAAACTGAACCTGCGCAAAGCCGTTCCGACCGCCGAGGTGGTGACTTTCCGAGACCACCGGTCAGGCTTTTGTCGCTCTGCAGCAAGGCAAGGGGGTAGGCTACGTCAACGACGAGGTGTCGATCCTGGCCGACTACGCCAAGCTCGGTCCCGCCCAGAAGGATTTTCTGATCCTTCCCCAGAATCTCAGCATCGAACCGCTGGCGATCGGCATCAGGAAAGGCGAGCCGGCGTTGAAGAAGGTGGTCGACGACACCCTGCGCGAACTCGAGAAATCCGGGTGAAGCCGAAAGCTGTTCTTCAAGTGGTACGGGAACGATTCGAAGATCAAGTTCCAGGTGCGTCCCTGCAAGATCGAAAGCGACAAGGTCGATAGCCGAGCTGTTCTTCCGGCCCCATTGCCCCTCCCGTCCCTGGGCGATGGGGGCCACCGCTTCTCGTCTCACTCTTGCGCTGACGACATGACGCCGATCTTTGATCTCACAACTTCTGCTGACTGGCACCTATCACGACTGGTTCTCGCTGGGTTGCTGACCTCCTCAGTCTGACCGGAATCAGTCTGGCACTGGCACCGGCCGCTGGCCATCATCATCGCGCTCGTTCGTCTTCGCTGGTGAAGTTGCTGCAATGGTCCGGCTTCGCCTTCGTCGAAGCGATCCGCAACGTTCCCTTGCTGGCGCACATGCTGTTCTGGTACTTCGGCGCTCCCGAACTGCTGCCGACGGCGGCGCGAGAATGGCTCTACGCCCGCAACGTCGAGGCCACCAGCGCCATCATTGCCTTGACGCTCTACACCGCCGCCTACATGTCGGAGGATGTGCGCAGCGGCATCCGCTCGATTCCCGGCCAGCAGTCTGAGGCGGCGCGCGCTCGGTTTCCAGCTTCGTCGCCAGCATGCGACGGCAGCGCCGCCGCAGGCCCTGCGCGTCACGATTCCGCCGCTGATTTCGCAGACGCTCAACCTCTGGAAGGACACCAGCATCGCCACCGTCATCGGTGTCGCCGAACTGATGTATCCAGGCAGCCAAGGGGGAAAAAGCGCCAGTTTCCGCAGCTTTGAGGCTTTCGCCTTTTCCTCGGCCGGCTATCTCAGCATGTCAGCCTGCCGATCAACGGCGCGGCAGCTTGGTATCAGACGCCGCTTTCTCCGTGCGTGTGGCGGCGTGATCGAACTGATCGACACCTACTGGCTGAGTTTTCTGGTCGGCCAGTATCCGCATCAGGCCGCTCGGTGCCCTGGCCCTGACCGTTGAAATCCTTGCCGTGCTCAGCGTGCTCTTCAGCTTTCCTCAGGGCTGGTCTTTGGTATCGCCCGGGTCCGTCCCCTGGCGAAGCGTACGGACGCCGGTGAGCGCGCTGAATCCCAGGTCGTGCGCGGCACGCCGCTGCTGATGGTCGTCTTCTGGGCCCTAGTTCTTCCGCCACAGTCCCGACCGGGCAGGAATACCGACCAGTTCTGACCATGCTAACGTGCCTCGGTGGTCTGACGTGTCAGCTCATCTGTCTGAGACTATGCGTGCTGGCATCCACGTCTTTCGGCAAGCGGCCAGACGGAAAGCGTGCACGCTCGCTCGGCTTCAGCTATTTCGGCGCGATGCAGGTTGGTGATCCTGCCGCACGTGGTGCGCAACATGCCGCCTCGTTCGGTCAATCTTCAGGGTTCGTTTCACGATCAAGCAGAGACGTCGTTAAGTTATATCATCGGCTTGACTGAGTCTCGTTCATCCACACCCAGATCAATACCTGAGAAGCGGGCCAGGCCGTATTTGAAGTGTATCTGCTGCTCGGCCTGTTTAACATTCTCAGCTTGGGCCTCTCGCGCTTTTGCATCTTCAATGGAGCGCCATCTCCACCATCCACGCTGGGCAAAGGCGCACAGGCGTACGATCCAGGATCGAAAAAGTGAACAAG
>JADKBU010000058.1 GCA_016714935.1 Candidatus Accumulibacter propinquus
GTGCGGGTCATCGTAGTAGCTGTTGATGTTGCCGCCGTGTTTGATGTCGCCTTCCAGCCCGTGCACGGCGAGATTGAGGCGGCACAGACGGCCGGTTTCGTCGGTTTTCTCGACGCCGCAGATGGCGAGTTCGGCGGCGGGGTTCTTCTGGTGCTCGGCGACGAAGCGCGCCGATTGCACGAACATGCCGCCGGAGCCGCAGGCGGGGTCGAGGATGCGGCCGTGGAAGGGTTCGATGATTTCGGCCAGCAGCTTGACGATGCTGCTCGGCGTGTAGAACTCGCCGCCGCCCTGGCCCTCGGTCATGGCGAAGGCGCCGAGAAAGTATTCGTAGATGCGGCCGAAGGCGTCGTAGTCGAGCGTGGCCGGGATCTCGGACACCTTCTTGAGCAGTTCCTTGAGCAGGGTGTTGGTGAACAGGTTGTAGGTCTTGGGCAGCACGCCGACCAGCTGTGGGTTGTGCTTCTCGATCTCGCGCATCGCGGCGTTGACCCTGGCGCCGATGTCGGCCACCTCGGGCAGCGTCAGCAGGTAGTCGAAGCGCGCCTCGGCGGCGAGGTAGAGGATGCCTTCGGCGTGATAGGCAGCGGGCTCATCGATGCGGCTGCCGCGCCGGGATGATGCGCTGGCGCCTGCGAGCTTGCTGCGCAGGACGGCAAAGCGGACCTCGGCGAAGCGCAGGAAGATCAGGCCGAGGATGGGGCCGGAGTACTCCTGCGCCTTGAGGCCGGAATTGGCGCGGAACTGGTCGGCGGCATCCCACAGGCGTTTTTCGAGCGAGGTGGAGGCGGCATCTTTTTCGGAGGGGGCAATCCAGAGCATGCGATATGGAAATCCTGGGGAAACCGCTATTTGTGAAAGGCGCGGCCGCCACCACCCGCCACGCGCGCGGTCTGGGCACTGGCCTCGCGTTCGAAGAGGCTCCAGCCCTGGTACTGCGCATGCGTGAAGAAAACCAGCGCAAGCAGACCGACGATCCAGTTGGCCTTGGTCATGTCAGTTGCCGCCGTCGGCGAGGTCGCTCTCGCTCCAGCGTCGCGCCTCGAAGGCACTCCTCCGCCAACGCGAAAGCAGGGGGAAAACGGCAAGGAAAATCAGCAGCAGCACGAAGTTAGACCATCCCGCGGGATTGCGAACGACTTCCAGCGTGTCGGCGACGGCAACCGTATTGTCGGTTCCCAGTTCGTACTCGATGACCAGGTAGTAGGTTCCCGCCGGCACGGCCTTGAAGACCATCTCGTCGGATGGTGATCCTTCAGACCAGCTCTCGTCATCCTCGACACCTTTGTAGTAACTGATTTCCTGCGTACCCTCATAGGCTTCGCCGGTATTTTTTTCGACCAGGGTGGTATTGAGCGACAGCCAGTTGTTGGCCAGATCGGTGTCGTGGCGGACCAGCAGGGCACGCGCACGGTCCTTCAGGACAAATTCCTGAGTGTTCAGCGTCGCCTCCTCGTTCAGCGACGACAGCACCAACTGCTGCCTGAGTACCACCTGCGAGGCGAAGATGAAGGCGAACGCCAGTTGCAGCACCGTGGCAGCCAGGGCCAGGATCCAGAACGTGCGACAGATGCGACGGTGCCGCTCCAGCAGGGGGTTCGGCTGGTTGGCATAGATCCCGATGCGTTTCGGTGCAGGTGTCCTGACCGCAAACGCGGCGCAGACCTCATCGGGTTCCAGGTATTCGGATTGCGACCAGTTTGCTTCCTTTGCCGTGACCTCGCGCGAGAGCAGCAGGGGCGGACAGACAAAGTCGTCGATCTGGCAGGTCTCTCCGACGGCAACCCGCCAGTAGAACTCGCCGACGACGTAGATGACTTCGGCCTGGCCGCTGTTGAACAGCTTGAACTTCTGACGGCCGTGCGAGAAGTCGCGCTGCCCGCGGGCGACTGATGGCGGGTTGGAGAGCGTGCGCGCATGGTTCCAGTGTCCCTGGTACTCGATCAGCCAGGCAAAGCCCTGCTGCACATTGAACAGCAGGTATTCCGACCAGGTAGTCGGTGCCTTCCGATGTCGTGCGGCGGCGCATGAAGCCGATCACTTCCCAGTTGACGCCGCGCAGCGTACCCTGACTGCCGAGTGGCAGCCAGGGTATTTCGCGCAGGGCCTGCGCCGCGCCGGCCAGCAGTCTGAAGTCCTGGTTCTCGACCCCGATGAGCGACCCGCAACTGTCGCAGGCGATGCTTTCGATGGCTGGTGAATGAATGCGCAGCGGCGCGGCACAGCGCGGGCAATTGAAGGCGCGCGCGTCGACCGTCGGCGCCTCCCCGCCTGTCGGGTCGCCCTGTTCCCTGAGCTTCTCCAGTTTCAGGTCGGCGAAGGACACCGTCTGGCCAACGAAAACCAGTGGCGGCGTCTCGCTGTAATCGAGGGTGACATAACGACCGTTGCCGCGCAGATCGGCCGTGTTGACATCGTAGCCGGCGGCGACCTTGAACGGCAACTCTCCCTGCCCGGCGATGCAGCGCGCCGTTTCGAGATCGGCCACCCGGAAGCTGCGTCCGTCGAGGGTGACCGGCAGGTCCGGTGCCAGCGTTTCGAACGCCGGCAGGGGATCGGCGACCGCCACCTGCGCGCTGACAATCCATTCGCCGGCGGCTTCGGCCAGCCACGCGCCCCGCCCATCGTCGAACAGGATGTGCCACTCGTTCCAGATCCCCGCTTCGTACTTCATCTGGATACGCCCGATCACCAGGAAGTGCCGGCTGCGGAAGGTCCCTTCGCTACCGATCTGGATCGGTGAGCTGTCTTCGAGCAGCTCGGCCATGCGTCCGAGGTTCTGCAAATCCTCGCCACTGCGCAACAGCGTGCTGCGGCAGAAATCGCAGACGACGTACAGCGAGGTCGCCGAGCGGAAGGCGACCGGCGCCCCGCAGGACGGGCAACTCGCTTTCTTCACCGGTCCGGCTTAAGGCAGTGCTGCTCTGGTGGGCACGCGGCTTACTGCAACCTGGCCAGCAACTCGGCCTTCTTGGCGTCGAACTCGGCCTGCGAGAGGATCCCCTTGGTCACCAGGGTGTGCAGCTTTTCCAGCGTCGCGACCACGGCGTCGGCACTGCCGGCGGAGTCAGGCGGTAATGCCGACGCCGTTACCGGCGGGTTGGCGCCGGCCTGCAGGGCCTGTGCCACCGTCGTCGACATCGTCTGGCCGATGCCCAGCCCGGCGCCGAGGCCGGCGCCAAGACCGGCAATGCCGCCTTCGTTCTGCGCCGCCAGCGGAATGCTGTTGGCCACCTGATACTGCGTGTAGCGGCCCAGGTCGCCGATCATGTTCATGCCGATGCGCGTATCGAGGATCTTCTGGAGTTCTTCCGGCAGCGTGACGTTCTGCACCACAAAGCTGTCGAGCGCCAGTCCGTAGCGGTCGAATACCGCCTCCAGCTTGCCTTTCAGGGTTCGACTCAATTCGTCCTGGTTGGCCGCCATGTCGATGAACGGTACGCCCGATTCTCCGAAGAGGTCGGTCATCGAGCTGATCACCAGGTTGCGCAACTGACCATCGAGGTCGGTAACCATGTATTGCTCGCGCGTGCCCGAAATCTCGCTATGAAATTTGCGTGCATCGGCGAGCTTGTAGGAATAGATGCCGAAGGCACGCATGCGCACCATCCCGAAGTCCTTGTCGCGGATGGTGATCGGGTTGGGTGTTCCCCACTTGCAGTCGAGTTGCAGGCGCGTCGAGAAGAAATAGACGTCCGACTTGAAGGGCGACTCGAAGAGCTTGTCCCAGTTCTTCAGGTAGGTGAGCACCGGCAGCGTTCGCGTCGTCAGGCGGTACTGGCCGGGCTGGAACACGTCCGCGATCTGCCCCTCGTTGACGAACACGGCGATTTGCGACTCGCGTACCGTCAGTTGCGCGCCGTACTGGATCTCGAAGTCGCGCATCGGATAGCGCATGGCGAGCACCCCGTCGCCCTCTTCAGTCCAGTGAATGACGTCGATGAACTGTTTTCTGATGAAGTCCATGAGGGCCACGGTGGTCTCCCTAAAGCAAGCGTTGATGATCCGGCGCTCGAATCCGATTGCCGGTGGGGTCGGTCAGTAACCCATGCAGGCCGCGTTGATCACGCCGACACCGAGCGAAATGGCCGCCAGAAAGATCGCCGGTGCCAGCTTGCCGGCGGGAACGTCCTGATTGAGCTGTGGAAAGGTGAATCTGGCGACCAGATAAGCCAGAATCTGGATGATGCCGGCGATTGCTCCCCAGGATGCCAGGTCGATCAGCGTATCGCTGTGGGCGATGACGTTGGCTACCGGCATGGCGAAACCGAGCAGCGCACCCGACAGGCTGACCGCGGCGGCGCTATTGCCGGCACGAATCAGGGCCATCTCGTGGTACGGCGTGACGTTGAGATAGACCAGCAGGAACAGGGCGAGCAACACCATCGCCACGGCGAAATACGCCAGAAAGGCGGGCAGTGTCGTCATCAGGTGCGCGGGCATGTGACTTCTCCTGTTTATCGGCAATGGCACGAGCTACCGCGATTCGGCATAGCGTACCAGCCCGTTAAGGATCAGATTGTCCGCCAACTGGAACGGGATCTTCAAGTGCGCCGCCAGCGGTGCGGCGGCGCCGCCGGTCAGCAGGCAACGAGCGCCGGGCGCCGTGGCGATGGCCGCAAACATGCGCTCGACCGCTCCGAGTTGGGCCTGCAGGCAACCGCTGACGATGGCGTCCATGGTATTGCGCGGCTCGCTGCGAAATACACCATCGGCGAGCGGCAGCTGTGCGGTATTGTCGGCCAGCGCCCGCGCATCAGGTCGAAACCGGAAGGATCAAGCCGCCGCAGAAACACCCCCGTCGGCATCGAGCAGGTCGACCGTGGTCGCGGTGCCGGCGCAAACCACCAGGCACGCGTGCTCAAGCAGCGCGCGCGCACCGATCAGTGCCGCCCAGCGATCGGCTCCGAGTTGCCCCGGAAACTCGTAGGTATTGCGGACGCCGCAAGCCTCGGCGCTGGCGTGCAGGAAAGAGACCCTGGCGTGGCGCCCGGCGAGGAGTGCGGAGAGGGTCGCTGCGACCTCGCTGCCGGCGACGTTGCAGACCATGACGCGCGCGTCCGCCGGCCCACTCGTCGGCGGCCTCGCTCAACCAGGCGACATCCGCAGTCGCCAGAACGCCGCTGTCGAGCCAGCCGGTTCCGTCATGGACACCCCACGGATACGGCTGTTGCCGGCGTCGATCGCGATGTTCGGCGCCGCGCGCAGCGAGAGGTCACCGGACAGACAACGTTCGATCCCGGCAGCCGTTCGCAACAGCAGGGCGCCGTCTCGCTGTCGGCCCCCGGACAGATGCCCTCGCGGTCCAAGAAGCCCGCCGTTGAGCAGCCGCCACGGCGCGTTCCTGCCAGACATGGTGCGCCTGCCATTCCTCGCGCAGGACGTTGAAACCAGCTACCGCGAAACGATCGAGGACGACCGCCAGCTCAAGCAGGATGCGCGCCAACAATTGATGACGATCGGGCGGGGGCGAGGAGGCTTGCGACAACGAGGTTGGCCGATGCAAGAATTCCTCTGCGCCGGCAGCGAACAGCAGCAGGGTTCAAGCCGATACCCATCACCGCGACCATGCCGTCGGGCTGGGCGTCGAGTTCAACCAGGATGCCACCGAGTTTTCCACCGTCGAGCAGGATGTCGTTCGGCCACTTCAAACCGATACCGGGAACTCCGCAGTTTTCGAGAGCACGCGCCACGGCGACGCCAACGGCCAGCGACAACCCCGCCAGTCTTGGTAACACCGCCAGTGAAACGCGACAACACGGGAAAGGTCAGCCGGATTCCGCGGAAGACCACCAGCCCGCCAGTCTGCCGCGGCCGCCGTCTGTCGGTCGGCACGGGTAACCGATCCTGACGTCGCATCCTGGCGTGCCCGTTCGAGCAGGAGCGTACTGGTCGAACCGCATTCGCGCAACGCCTCGATGGTGCAATCGACCAGCTTGCCCGCCGAGCAGGGACCGCAGGCGGCGGGATCGATCTGGCAAGAGCGATGAGGCAGGGCTCCGCTATCAGATCAACGCCGCCATTATCGCCGATTATCGTTGCATTGAGCCCTTCCCTGATCTTCGATGGTGTTGGCGCCCATCGAGCCCTGAGTTCCTGAACCTTGGGGGGACGGTGTTGCGGCCGATGCCCAGGGCCAGTGCCGCCTCGATGCGGCGCCCACCGGTGTGTGCCAGCGCACGATTGATCAGCACGCGTTCGAAAGCGTGCGTCAAACTTTGCGTACACTGTCAGTTCGCTACTCAACAGGCGGTCGACTCTCTGCGCCAGGGCGTTTTCCCAATCGTGACGCCCCATTGCCGGCAGCGCCCGCAGCCCGGCGGTAAGTCGGCGAGAGTTCCACCAGCCGCCCTGGCTGCCATGACGGTCAGCCAGTGCGACAGAGTTCTCGAGTTGTCTTACGTTGCCGGAAAAATCGAGCGCACACAAATGCTTTTCAAGGCCAAGTCTGAGAAGAGGTTGCCTTGACCTCGAGGTCCCTGGACACTCTTCTGCAGGAAGTGGCGGGCCAGGATCGATGTCCTCGCGTCGTTCACGCAGGCTGGGCAGGCAGCACGCGGACGACATTCAGACGACGAAGTCAGATCTCCTCACGAAAAAGACCTTGGCTGACTCGCGCTTCGAGATCCTGGTGCGTCGCGGCGATGATGCGTGACCCGGTTTTCAGGGGCGAATGGCCGCCTAACGCGAGAAAATAATGGTCGTCCGAGAGAACGCGCAGCAGTCGCGTCCGCAGTTCCGCCGGCACGTCGCCGATTTCGTCCAGGAACAGCGTGCCGCCTCGGCCTGTTCGAAATGCCCCTGTCGCCAGCGGCGCTGGTGAAAAAGCCCCTAACGCTCGTGGCCGAAGAGCTCCGATTCGCAGGTCGCGCGATCGCCAGCGGCTGATGGGCAATGTATGGCCTGGTTTAGCGCAGTGGATCATGGCGATGCATCGGCGCGCACCAGTTCCTTTCCGGAACCAGACTCCGCCGGTGATCGTGAATCGTCGCACTCGATCGGCTCAAACGGCCAAATGGCACGGAATACTTCCTGCATCGCTGGTGCCTGCCGAGGAATCTCCATGCCAGTTCCACTTCATTGGGCGGCACCAGTCTGCGCAGGCTCTCGCCAATCGCGCGCCGAATCAGTTCCAGCGTCTGGTCGACGTCGAAGCGGTTTCCGGCAGATATCTGAATGCGCCTCTGGAAAGCCGATTGGCGCTGTCCAGATCCGAGTAGGCGGTCATGATGATAACCGGAATGGCTGGAAAGCGTTCTCGTGAATCCAGCAACTCTGGGCGTCTGACGGGCCCGGGCAGGCCGCGGATGTCGGAGACCAGGATTTGCAGCCTCAGCACCGGGCGTCGAGGCGCGCTACTGTTTCGGTCGCCGAAGAAAAATCGGGAACGGGATTTTTCGCGGGAAAGGGCCCTTCTCTTGAGAATTCATCACCGGATTGATCGAGCGTCGTCGACGATCCGGTGACCGGTTTCTACTGATTTTAGGCGGATTGGCAAGCGGTCGCGATCTGGCAAGCAAAAACACGCCAATAATCTCATGCCAGGCGCGCGAATCGTGCAGAAAGCAGGTGGCTGGGCCCGGTCGACTTTCGCGTAACCGATCGTTCCCTGACGTTGCTTTCGCACGAAGCTTTGCGCCAGTAGTCAGCTTCCCACAGCCGCCACCGGCTCCGACCTGACACCAGGGGATAAAACATGCGTTCGCGAACGTCGTCGGAATTCCCGGCCCATCGTCCGCACTCCCGGCACTTCCAGAGCCAGACGGTGGCGCGTCAGCTTGAACAAGGTCACCCGTCCGGCGGCTCGCGCGCATGGTGATCTGGCTGTCCCCGCACGGAGACGCTGCCGCTGTATGCACCGCCGATGGCCTGGCGCTTTCGCATTCCCTGGGCAATATTCAGGAAATCCTGAATCAATTCGTTCCTGGTCGCCAACCAGTTCCGGCAGACTGGTATCGTAGCTTCTTCACGTGGGACGCTGAGTGCGGTCGGGAACTCGGCGGTCATCAGGCTTCGCACCGTTCCAGGATCTCGTGGATGCTCTTACCGGTCAGCTTTCGCATCAGCGGTGCAGCGAGACAGCAGGCGCTTTAACAAATCCTGCAGGCGCGGTCGGCCCTCTGATGATGACCTGGGGTATTCGCGCAAACCGGGATTGCTTTGAGCTCCAGTTCTCAAGAAATTGCGCCGCACCGCGGATGCCACCCAGAGGATTCTTGATTTCGTACACCAGGTTGCGTATCAGCCGCTCGCGATTGGCGCGTTGTTGTTCGGACTGCGGGCGCCTTTCGCGAGTGGCCTGGAGTTGTTGATCGATCAGCCAAAGCTCGACCAGCAGGCGAGCTTCCGGGGCGCGTCGACGGGGCTGGTTCGTGCAGTTCAGGTTGCGTGACGTCGCCACCTGGGCGAGTCGTAGTTCGATGGCTTCCGCCTGGTGGCGAAGCCTCCCAGCCGTGGCTTCGGCGACGCTGTGGAGCGCGGCTGGCAGTTTGGCGCGGGTGACTCGATGACGCCGCCAACGGACAGCTGGCGAAGACCTTGTTTTCGCTGATCGGCGCAACAGGTTCTCGGCGGCAGGGATTCAGGTAGTGAGGGCCAGGCGCTCGTCGGAGCAGGTTCTACCGCCGACGGTTATGAGGCCAAGGTTCTCCGAACGGATTCCTGAATCCTCGGGAGTTCGCTTGCCATTACCGCCGTGTCATGCTCACCACTGTGTCCTTTTCTGTTCGGCCTCTCTGATTCTGGGAAGACCTCTGGGCAGGCGCAGTCTCCTCAAAGTCTTGTCAGCCGATCCATCTGGGGTGTTGGGTAATTCAGGCGTAACCGGTCAGGGTGGCTACACCGGTGTTCCCCGACGCCTCAGCGCAGATTTGCCGATCTTTCGATGGTTTCAGATGTTGCGCTGGTGCAGCGCCACCTTGTCGCGGTACCGCTGGATACCGCCTTCCTGCAATTCCTTTGCCACCGATCTTGCAATTCACCCCGCACATGTCTCGCCGGGCAGGACGAGATTCCTCTTCCTTGCTGGCGAGGTCCTTCTTCGCCCGGCTCGGTACTTTTCT
>JADKBU010000059.1 GCA_016714935.1 Candidatus Accumulibacter propinquus
GGCGGCACCGACCGACGGTTGTCGGTCTTTTTCGACGCCGCAGATGGCGAGTTCGGCGGCAGGGTTCTTCTGGTGCTCGGCGACGAAGCGCGCCGATTGCACGAACATGCCGCCGGAACCGCAGGCCGGGGTCGAGGATGCGGCCGTGGAAGGGTTCGATGATTTCGGCCAGCAGCTTGACGATGCTGTCGGCGTGTAAACTCGCCGCCGCCCTGGCCCTCGGTCATGGCGAATTCGCCGAGGAAGTATTCGTAGATGCGCCCGAAAGCGTCATAGTCCAGCGTGGCCGGAATCTCGGACACCAGCTAGCGAAGCAGTTCAGCAGGCAGGGTGCTGGTGGAACAAGGTTGTAGGTCTTGGGCAGCACGCCGACCGGCTACGGGTTGTGCTTCTCGATCTCAGCGCATCGCGGCGTTGACCTGGCGCCGATGTCGGCCACCTCGGGCAGCGTCAGCAGGTAGTCGAAGCGCCTCGGCGGCGAGGTAGAGGATGCCTTCGGCATGATAAGGCAGCAGGCTCATCGATGCGGCTGCCGCGCCGGGATGATGCGCTGGCGCCTGCGAGCTTGCTGCGCAGGACGGCAGCTTGGACCTCGGCAGAAAGCGCAGGAAGATCAGGCCGAGGATGGGGCCGGAGTACTCCTGAGGCAGATTGGCACAGAACTGGTCTGACGACGCCCACAGGCGTTTTTCGAGCGAGGTGGGTAGCATCTTTTCAGAGGGCAATCCAGAGCATGCGATGTGGAAATCGGGGAAACCGCTATTTGCGAAGGCGCGGCCGCCACCACCCGCCACGCGCGGTCCAGGCACTGGCCTCGCGTTCGAAGAGCTCCAGCCACGGTACTGCGCATGCGTGAAGAAAACCAGCGCAAGCAGACCGACGATCAGTTGGCCTTGGTCATATCGGTACCGCCGTCGGCGGGTCGCTCTCGCTCCAGCGTCGCGCCTCGAAGGCACTCCTCCGCCAACGCGAAAGCAGGGGGAAAACGGCAAGGAAAATCAGCAGCAGCACGAAGTTCGACCATCCCGCGGGATTGCGAACGACTTCCAGCGTGTCGGCGACGGCAACCGTATTGTCAGTTCCCAGTTCGTACTCGATGACCAGGTAGTAGGTTCCCGCCGGCACGACGCCCCGAAGACCATCTCGTCGGATGCTGATCCTTCTGACCAGCTCTCGTCGTCCTCGACACCTTTGTAGTAACTGATTTCCTGCGGCCCTCATAGGCCTCGCCGGTATTTTTTCGACCAGGGTGGTATTGAGCGACAGCCAGTTGTTTGGCCAGATCGGTGTCGTGGCGGACCAGCAGGGCACGGCACGGCCTTCAGGACAAATTCCTGAGTGTTCAGCGTCGCCTCCTCGTTCAGCGACGACAGTACCAACTGCTGCCTGAGTACCACCTGCGAGGCGAAGATGAAGGCGAACGCCAGTTGCAGCACCGTGGCAGCCAGGGCCAGGATCCAGAACGTGCGACAGATGCGACGGTGCCGCTCCAGCAGGGGTTCGGCTGGTTGGCAGAGATCGATGCGTTTTCGGCGCAGGTGTCCTGACCGCAAACGCGGCGCAGACCTCGTCGGGTTCCAGGTATTCGGATTGCGACCAGTTTGCTTCCTTTGCCGTGACCTCGCGGGAGAGCAGCAGGGGCGGACAGACAAAGTCGTCGATCTGGCAGGTCTCTCCGACGGCAACCCGCCAGTAGAACTCGCCGACGACGTAGATGACCTCGGCCTGGCCGCTGTTGAACAGGCTTGAACTTTGACCGCCGTGCTAGAAGTCGCGCTGCCCGCGGGCGACTGATGGCGGGTTGGAGAGCGTGCGCGCATGGTTCCAGTGTCCCTGGTACTCGATCAGCCAGGCAAAGCCCTGCTGCACATTGAACAGCAGGTATTCCGACCAGGTGTAGTCGGTGCCTTCCGATGTCGTGCGGCGGCGCATGAAGCCGATCACTTCCCAGTTGACGCCGCGCAGCGTGCCCTGACTGCCGAGTGGCAGCCAGGGTATTTCGCGCAGGGCCTGCGCCGCGCCGGCCAGCAGCCTGAAGTCCTGGTTCTCGACCCCGATGATCGACCCGCAACTGTCGCAGGCGATGCTTTCGATGGCTGGTGAATGAATGCGCAGCGGCGCGGCACAGCGCGGACAATTGAAGGCGCGCGCGCCTCGACCGTCGGCGCCTCCGCCTGTCGGGTCGCCTGTTCCCTGAGCTTCTCCAGTTGCAGGTCGGCGAAGGCACACCGTCTGGCCAACAAAAACCAGTGGCGGCGTCTCGCTGTAATCGATGGTGACGTAACGATCGTTGCTGCGCAGATCGGCCGTATTGACATCGTAGCCGGCAGCGACCTTGAACGGCAGTTCGCCCTGCCCGGCGATGCAGCGCGCCGTTTCGAGATCGGCCACCCGGAAGCTGCGTCCGTCGAGGGTGACCGGCATCGGTGCCAGCGTTTCGAACGCCGGCAGGGATCGGCGACCGCCACCTGCGCGCTGACAATCCATTCGCCGGCGGCTTCGGCCAGCCACGCGCCCCGCCCATCATCGAACAGGATGTGCCACTCGTTCCAGATCCCCGCTTCGTACTTCAGCTGGATACGCCCGATGACCAGGAAGTGCCGGCTGCGGAATCCCCTTCGCTACCGATCTGGATCGGTGACTGTCTTCGAGCAGCTCGGCCATGCGCCCGAGGTTCTGCAAATCCTCGCCACTACGCAACAGCGTGCTGCGGCAGAAATCGCAGACGACGTACAGCGAGGTCGCCGAGCGGAAGGCGACCGGCGCCCCGCAGGACGGGCAACTCGCTTTCTTCACCGGTCCGGCTTAAGGCAGTGCTGCTCTGGTGGGCACGCGGATCAAACCAGCTTGCCCAGCAACTCGGCCTTCTTGGCGTCGAACTCCGCCTGCGAGAGGATGCCCTTGCTCACCAGCCCGTGCAGCTTCTCGAGCGTCGCGACCACGGCGTCGGCACTGCCGGCGGAGTCAGGCGGCAATGCCGACGCCGTGCGCCAGGTTGGCCCCGGCCTGCACGGGGCCTGTGCCACCGTCGTCGACATCGTCTGGCCAATTCCCAGGCCGGCGCCGAGGCCGGCACCCAGGCCGGCAATGCCGCCTTCGTTCTGCGCCGCCAGCGCAATGCTGCTCGCCATCTGGTACTGGGTATAGCGGCCAAGATCGCCGATCATGTTCATGGCGATGCGGGTATCGAGAATTTTCTGCAGTTCTTCCGGCAGCGTGACGTTCTGCACCACAAAGCTGTCGAGCGCCAGTCCGTAGCGGTCGAATACCGCCTCCAGCTTGCCTTTCAGGGCCCGACCCAATTCGTCCTGGTTGGCCGCCATGTCGATGAACGGTACGCCCGATTCTCGAAGAGGTCGGTCATCGAGCTGATCACCAGGTTGCGCAACTGACCATCGAGGTCGGTAACGGTGTATTGCTCGCGCGTGCCCGAAATCTCGCTATGAAATTTGCGTGCATCGGCGAGCTTGTAGGAATAGATGCCGAAGGCACGCATGCGCACCATCCCGAAGTCCTTGTCGCGGATGGTGATCGGGTTGGGTGTTCCCCACTTGCAGTCGAGTTGCAGGCGCGTCGAGAAGAAATAGACGTCCGACTTGAAGGGCGACTCGAAGAGCTTGTCCCAGTTCTTCAGGTTGGTCAGCACCGGCAGCGTCCGGGTAGTCAGCTTGTACAGTCCGGGGCCGAAGACATCGGCCACCTGGCCTTCGTTGACGAATACCGCGATCTGCGAATCGCGTACCGTCAGGCCAGCTTGCCGGCGGGAACGTCCTGCGTGAGCTGTGGCAAGGGTGAATCTGGCGACCAGGTAGGCCAGAATCTGGATGATGCCGGCGATTGCCCCCAGGATGCCAGGCCGATCAGCGTATCGCTGTGGGCGATGACGTTGGCTACCGGCATGGCGAAACCGAGCAGCGCACCCGACAGGCTGACCGCGGCGGCGCTGTTGCCGGCACGAATCAGGCCATCTCAGGGTACGGCGTGACGTTGAGGTAGACCAGCAGGAACAGGGCAGCAACACCATCGCCACGGCGAAATACGCCAGAAAGGCGGGCAGTGTCGTCATCAGGTGCGCGGGCATGCGGCTTCTCCTGTTTATCGGCAATGGCACGAGCTACCGCGATTCGGCATAGCGTACCAGCCCGTTAAGGATCAGATTGTCCGCCAACTGGAACGGGATCTTCAAGTGCGCCGCCAGCGGTGCGGCGGCGCCGCCGGTCAGCAGGCAACGGCGCCGTGCGCCGTGGCGATGACCGCAAACATGCGCTCGACCGCTCCGAGTTGGGCCTGCAGGCAACCGCTGACGATGGCGTCCATGGTATTGCGCGGCTCGCTGCGAAATACACCATCGGCGAGCGGCAGCTGAGCGGTATTGTCGGCCAGCGCCGCGCGCATCAGGTCGAAACCGGGAAGGATCAAGCCGCCGCGAAACACCCCGTCGGCATCGAGCAGGTCGACCGTGGTCGCGGTGCCGGCGCAAACCACCAGGCACGCGTGCTCAAGCAGCGCGCGCGCACCGATCAGTGCCGCCCAGCGATCGGCTCCGAGTTGCCCCGGAAACTCGTAGGTATTGCGGACGCCGCAAGCCTCGGCGCTGGCGTGCAGGAAAGAGACCCTGGCGTGGCGCCCGGCGAGGAGTGCGGAGAGGGTCGCTGCGACCTCGCTGCCGGCGACGTTGCAGACCATGACGCGCGCGTCCGCCGGCCACTCGTCGGCGGCCTCGCTCAACCAGGCGACATCCGCAGTCGCCAGAACGCCGCTGTCGAGCCAGCCGGTTCCGTCATGGACACCCCACTTGATACGGCTGTTGCCGGCGTCGATCGCGATGTTCATGCCGCGCGCAGCGAGAGGTCACCGGACAGACAACGTTCGATCCCGGCAGCCGTTCGCAACAGCAGGGCGCCGTCGCTGTCGGCCCCGAGACAGATGCCCTCGCGGTCAAGAAGCCCGCCGTTGAGCAGCCGCACGGCGCGTTCCTGCCAGACATGGTGCGCCTGCCATTCCTCGCGCAGGACGCTGAAACCAGCCACCGCGAAACGATCGAGGACGACCGCCAGCTCAAGCAGGATGCGCGCCAACAATTGATGACGATCGGGCGGGGGCGAGGAGGCTTGCGACAACGAGGCCGGCCGATGCAGGAATTCCTCTGCGCCGGCAGCGGGCAGCAGCAGGTTCAGGCCGATACCCATCACCGCGACCATGCCGTCGGGCTGGGCGTCGAGTTCAACCAGGATGCCACCGAGTTTTCCACCGTCGAGCAGGATGTCGTTCGGCCACTTCAAACCGATACCGGGAACTCCGCAGTTTTCGAGAGCACGCGCCACGGCGACGCCAACGGCCAGCGACAGGCCCGCCAGTCTTGCAACACCGCCAGTGAAACGCCACAACACGGAAAAGGTCAGGCCGGATTCCGCGGAAGACCACCAGCTCCGGCCACGTCTGCCGCGGCCCGCCGTCTGTCGGTCGGCAATCAGGACCGATCCCGACGTCGCATCCTGGCGTGCCCGTTCGAGCAGGAGCGTACTGGTCGAACCGCATTCGCGCAACGCCTCGATGGTAAATCGACCGCTTGCCCCGCCGAGCAGGGACCGCAGGCGGGCGGGATCGATCTGGCAAGAGTGAAGAGAAGGGTCCATGGCTTCGTCATCAGGATCAACGCCGCCATTATCGCCGATTATCGTTGCATTGAGCCTTCCCGATCTTCGATGGTGTTGGCGCCATCCAGCCCGAGTTCCTGAATCTTGCGGGTGATGGTGTTGCGGCCGATGCCCAGGGCCAGTGCCGCCTCGATGCGGCGCCCACCGGTGTGTGCCAGCGCACGATTGATCAGCACGCGTTCGAAAGCGTGCGTCAACTTCGCGTGCACCTGGCCGGGTTCGCTGCTCAACAGGCGGTCGACTTCCTGCGCCAGGGCGTTTTCCCAATCGTGGGCGCCCACTGCCGGCAGCGCCTCGCGCAGCTCCGGCGGTAAGTCGGCGAGTTCCACCAGTTGCCCCGGCGCCATGACGGTCAGCCAGTGACAGAGATTCTCGAGTTGTCTTACGTTGCCGGAAAAATCGAGCGCGCACAAATGCTTCAAGGCTGCGTCGGAGAAGCGCTTGCCTTCGACCCCGAGGTCCTGGGCACTCTTCTGCAGGAAGTGGCGGGCCAGGATCGGGATGTCCTCGCGTCGTTCACGCAGGCTTGGCAGGCGCACGCGGATGACATTCAGACGATGGAACAGATCCTCACGAAAAAGACCCTGGCTGACTCGCGCTTCGAGATCCTGGTGCGTCGCGGCGATGATGCGGACCTTGGTTTTCAGGGGCGAATGGCCGCCAACGCGATAATAATGGCCGTCCGAGAGAACGCGCAGCAGCCGCGTCTGCAGTTCCGCCGGCATGTCGCCGATTTCGTCCAGGAACAGCGTGCCGCCCTCGGCCTGTTCGAAACGTCCTTGTCGCTGCGCCGCGGCGCCGGTGAAAGCCCCACGCTCGTGGCCGAAGAGCTCCGACTCGAGCAGGTCGCGCGGGATCGCTGCGGTATTGATGGCAATGAAGGGTTTGTCGGCGCGTGGACTATGGCGATGCACGGCGCGCGCGACCAGTTCCTTTCCGGAACCAGACTCGCCGGTGATCAGGACCGTCGCACTCGACTGGCTCAAACGGCCAATGGCACGGAATACCTCCTGCATCGCCGGTGCCTGGCCGAGAATCTCCGGCGTCAGTTCCACTTCATTGGGCGCACCAGTCTGGTGCAGGCTCTCGCCAATCGCGCGCCGAATCAGTTCCAGCGCCTGGTCGACGTCGAAGGGTTTCGGCAGATACTCGAATGCGCCCCCCTGGAAAGCCGATACGGCGCTCTCCAGATCCGAGTAGGCGGTCATGATGATCACCGGAATGGCCGGAAAGCGTTCCTTGAACAACTGCAGCAACTCAAGGCCCGACTGGCCCGGCATGCGGATGTCGGAGACCAGGATTTGTGGCGCCTCAGCACCGGCGTCGAGGCGCGCCAGTGCTTCGGTCGCCGAAGAAAAACTCTGGAACGGGATTTTTTCGCGGGAAAGGGTCTTCTCGAGGACCCAACGGATTGATTTATCGTCGTCGACGATCCAGACCGGTTTCATTGATTCCTCAGGCGGATTGGCAAGTGTCATGATCTGCAAGCAAAAAACACGCCAATAATCTCAGGCCAGGGGCAAGCGAATCGTGAAGCAGGTATGGCCCGGTCGACTTTCACAATCGATCGTTCCCTGATGTTGTTGCACGAAGCTTTGCGCCAGTGTCAGCCCCAGGCCGCTGCCACCGGCCCGACCCGACACCAGGGGATAAAACATGCGTTCGCGAATGTCGTCGGGAATTCCCGGCCCATCGTCCAGTACCTGCACTTCCAGAGCCAGACGGTGGCGTCGCTTGAACAAGGTCACCTGCCGGGCGGCTCGCGTGCGCAGGGTGATCTGTCCCTGCGCGGAGACGCTGCCGTCAGGCTGTCGCCGGATGGCCTGCGCCGCATTCCTGGCAATATTCAGGAAAACCTGAATCAATTGTTCCCGGTCGCCAACCAGTTCCGGCAGACTGGTATCGTAGTCACGCCGGACGCTGAGCGTGGTCGGGAACTCGGCGGTCAGCAGGCTGCGTACCCGTTCCAGGATCTCGTGGATGTTCACCGGGCCGGGCTGCATCGGGCGGTGCGGCGACAGCAGGCGCCGCATCAAATCCTGCAGGCGGTCGGCCTCCTTGATGATGACCTGGGTGTATTCGCGCAAACCGGGATTGTTGAGTTCGTGCTCAAGCAATTGCGCCGCACCGCGGATGCCACCCAGAGGATTCTTGATCTCATGCACCAGGTTGCGTATCAATTCGCGATTGGCGTGTTGCTGTTCGACCAGGCGCTCTTCGCGAGTGGCCCGGAGTTGTTGATCGATCAGCCAAAGCTCGACCAGCAGGCGAGCCTCCGGGGCGTCGACGGGGTTGACCGTGCAGTTCAGTTGCAGGACGTCGCCACCCGCGAGTCGCAGTTCGATACTCTGCCCGGTATAGCCCCAGCCGTGGTCAAGGACGCTGTGGAGCGCCGCCAGCAGTTTCGGCGGGCACTCGATGATGCCGCCCAAAGGACAGCCGGCGAAGACCTTGTTGCTGATCGCCAACAGGTTTTCGGCGGCAGGATTCAGGTAACGGATGGCCAGGCGCTCGTCGAGCAGAACCACCGCCGACGACAGCAGGTCAAGCCCTCCGAACGGATTCCCCGAACTCTCGGGAGTTCGCTTGCCATTACCGCCGTGCCTGCCGCTCACCACTGCGTCCTTTCTGGCCCTTGACCCGGAAGACCCTCCGGGTGGCAAGGGCGCAGTCCCCCGGTGTCCGTCGATCCATCCGGGGGGTGCCGGCGGAATCAGGCGCAACCGGTCAGGTGGCCACACCGGCAGTCCTCGACGCTCAGCGCAGATTGCCGATCTCTTTCTGGATGGCTTCGATGTTGCGCTGGTGCAAGGCCACCTTGTCGCGGTACTGCTGGATACGCTCCTGCACCTTGCCACCGCTGATCGCACCACCCTGCATACGTTCGCTGGGCAGGACGATTCCTTCCTGTTCGGCGAGGTCCTTCTTCGCCTGCTCGGCATTTTTCTGCTCGGCGGCCAATTCGCCCTCGAGAATGCGTCGGCGGTCGCCATCGCGCGACTTCTGCGTCTGATCGTCCACTTTCGGGAAGCCGGGAGGCGTCGCCACGCGAGCCGCCGGCGGTTTCGCAGCCGGCGCGAGATTGACCGGGTCGAGAACAAGCTTCCTGCAGCTCTTGGTCGGCACATTGGAGTAGGTGATACGCCCGTCACCGTCGGCACACTTGTAGATGTCCTGCGCGTGCACGGGTACGGTGACCAGCAACGGGAGTGCGATCGAAAGACACAGGTCTTGCAGTTTCATCGTATTCGTATTCCTTGGTCGCAACCAACTCGCCGGTGGAGACGGGCAAAGCAATACTAACGCGGTGGGAAGACGATCGGTAGACAAAAAAAAGGACGGGCAAGCCCGTCCTCCTCTCTGCGCCGCCTGATCAGCAGCTGTAGTACAGTTCGAATTCCACCGGGTGGGTGGTCATGCGCACCTTGTTGACCTCGTCCATCTTCAATTCAAGATAGGCGTCGATCCAGTCGTCGGAAAAGACGCCGCCGCGGGTCAGGAACTCGCGGTCCTTGTCCAGCGAGGCGAGTGCTTCTTCGAGGCTGGCACACACGGTCGGGATCTTCGCATCCTCTTCCGGCGGCAGATCGTAGAGGTTCTTGTCTGCCGGATCGCCAGGATGAATCCGGTTTTGAATGCCATCGAGGCCGGCCATCAGCAGTGCCGAGAAGCACAGGTAGGGATTGGCGATCGGGTCCGGGAAGCGCGTTTCGATGCGCCGCGCCTTGTCCGAAGCCACATGCGGCACGCGGATCGAAGCCGAGCGGTTCTTGGCCGAATAAGCGAGCTTGACCGGCGCCTCGTAGTGCGGGACCAGCCGCTTGTACGAATTCGTGCCGGGATTGGTGATCGCGTTCAGCGCCTTGGCGTGCTTGATGATGCCGCCGATATAGAAGAGCGCCATTTCGGAAAGACCGGCATAACCGCTGCCGGCGAAGAGGTTCTTGCCATCCTTCCAGATCGACTGATGGACGTGCATGCCCGAACCATTGTCGCCAACGATGGGCTTCGGCATGAAGGTCGCGGTCTTGCCGTATTGATGAGCGACGTTGTGGACCACGTACTTGAGCACCTGCGTCCAGTCGGCGCGCTTGACCAGCGTGCTGAACAGGGTGCCGATCTCGCACTGGCCCGCCGTGGCGACTTCGTGGTGGTGCACTTCGACCGGGACGCCGACCGTTTCGAGCGTCAGGACCATCGCCGAGCGGATGTCGTGCAGGCTGTCGACCGGCGGCACCGGGAAGTAGCCGCCCTTGATCCCTGGACGGTGACCGGTTCCACCCTCACCTTCGGTTTTTTCGCCACTCGTCCAGGCGGCTTCCTGCGAAAAGATTTTCAGGGTGCAGCCGGACATGTCGACGCTCCAGGACACCGAATCAAAGATGAAGAATTCGGGTTCCGGTCCAAAATAAGCGGTGTCACCAATGCCACAGGACTTCAGGTAGGCTTCGGCACGCTTGGCGATCGACCGCGGATCCCGGTCGTAGCCACGGCCATCGGCAGGATCAACCACGTCACAGGTGAGGACGAGCGTCGTCTCATCGAAGAAAGGATCAATGTACGCGGTGCTCGGATCGGGCATCAACTGCATGTCCGAAGCCTGAATGCCTTTCCAGCCGGCGATCGACGAACCATCGAAAGCGTGGCCGTTCTCGAACTTGTCTTCGTCGAAAGCGCTGACCGGCACGGTCACGTGCTGTTCCTTGCCACGGGTGTCTGTGAAACGAAAGTCGACGAACTTCGCCTCGTTTTCCTTGACCATATTGATGACGTCTTGCGGGCTTGCCATTGCGGAGTCTCCTGAACAGGTTGCCGGTTCAACCGGCGACAATAGAACAATAAGTGCGCGGGGGTACTAGCAGAAAACGTGCCAAACCATGCCCTGCTGAGCGTTTATTGTGCCACAAGGGTCTGGCGCATTATTGGGCTTTTTTAGATGCACCGCGGCGGTGCGTACGAATCCGGGCGGCACATTTCTGGTGCGTTGCAGGGAGCTGGTTCCGAGCGCTTCTCGGCAGTCATGTGATTTATACTCCTTGCTTTGATAAACCCTCTTGGGACAGGCTCTCGCCACACACACTATGGGAAAACTGACCGATCTGCTGCAACTTGCGCAGGAACGCGGGCGCGAACTTGGTCTACCTTATGCCGGCGCCCTGACGCCGCAGGAAGCGCATGCGGTTTGGCGGCTTGCGCCAGGCGCCAAGCTGGTCGACGTCCGTACGCGCGCGGAATGGGATTGGGTCGGCCGCATACCCGGTGCGATCGAGATTGAGTGGATGAGCTATCCGGATAATCGGCCCAACAGCCATTTCCTGCCGCAATTGAAACAACAGGTCGATCGTGAGGCGCTGCTGATGTTCATCTGTCGCAGTGGGGCGCGTTCGCACAACGCTGCCGCGCTGGTTGGCGAAGCGCTGCGTAACGACTGCTACAACGTGCTGGAGGGCTTTGAAGGCGACAAGGATGCCAACGGCCAGCGCGGCCAGTTGGGAGGATGGCGTCACGCCGGCTTGCCATGGCGTAGCTGAACCTTTTGCCGCCAGCCCGGTCTGGCTTCCTGGACATCGAATTGAGTATTACCGCATGCAAACCTCGACCATCAGCTTCGACAGTTTCAACCACCTCCAGGACGATGCCTGTCACCAGCGCATCCGCGTTGCCCGTGAGCGGCTCGGCCGGGAGGCGGTGCTGCTCTGCCATCACTACCAACGCGCCGACGTGTATCAATACGCCGACCTGACGGGCGACTCGCTGAAACTCTCGCGTCTCGCCTCACAAACCGATTCCCGCTACATCGTGTTTTGCGGTGTGCACTTCATGGCCGAAGTCGCCGACATCATGTCGAAGCCGGAGCAGGTGGCGATCCTGCCGGATCTGGCGGCGGGCTGTTCAATGGCGGACATGGCCAACCTGGCCAAGGTCGAACGCTGCTGGCGTGAACTCGGCGAGGTCCTGGACGCCGAGCAGGAAGTCACGCCGGTGACCTACATCAATTCGGCCGCCGATCTCAAAGCCTTTTGCGGCGCGCACGGCGGCATCGTATGTACCTCGTCCAACGCCGGCACGATTGCCGCCTGGGCGTTCGAGCGGCGCCAGAAGATTCTTTTCTTTCCTGACCAGCACCTCGGGCGCTGGACCGGCTTCAAGATGGGAATTCCGCTCGATGAGATGATGGTCTGGGACCCCGATCTCGAAAACGGTGGGCTCACCAGCGAGCAGATCCGGCGAGCCAGGCTGCTGCTCTGGAAAGGCCATTGCTCGGTACATCAGATGTTCCAGCCGGCGCACATCATGCGTTTCCGCAACCATTACCCGGAGGGTCTGGTGATTGCCCATCCCGAGTGCAGCTTCGAGGTGTGCCGGCAATCGGATTTCGTCGGCTCGACGGAACACATCGTCCGGACGATCAAGGAGGCCGCGCCGAATACGCGCTGGCTGGTCGGCACCGAGCTCAATCTCGTCAACCGTCTGGCTGAAGAGGTCAGGCACGAGGGCAAGATCGTGCAGTTCATGGCACCGACGGTCTGCATGTGTTCGACGATGCAGCGCATCGACCCGCAGCACCTGGCATGGACGCTCGAGAATCTGGCCGATGGCAAGGTGGTCAACCAGATTCGGGTTCCGGAGCACGAGAAAGACCTGGCCAGGCTGGCGCTGGACAGGATGCTGGCCGTATCCTGAGACAAACCGGGGGCAGGGCATGCACGGCAAGCTGCAGCAGGTCGTCCGTATCTACGGGATCAGGAACTGCGACAGCATGAAGAAGGCCTTCGTCTGGCTGGCGGAGCATGCTGTGGCCTGTGACTTCGTTGACTATCGCCAGGCGGCGCCAACCGCCGCGCAACTGGCCGACTGGAACCTCCGCGTCGGCTGGAAAGCCCTGCTCAACACGCGCGGCACGACCTGGCGGCGGCTCGGCGAGGAAGACCGTGCCGACGTCGACGAAGCCCGGGCGCTGACGCTGATGGCCAGGCATCCAAGCCTGATCAGGAGACCGGTAATCGACACCGGTACGGCCTTGCTGGTCGGATTCGACCCGGACCGTTATGCCGAAGAACTGTTGGGAAAAGGACCATGACCGGGACCATGACCGACGATTGCCTGCATCGTTTCCTGTTCGACGATCTGGACATTCGCGGCGCACTGGTGCGCCTCGGTCCGGCGTGGAGGGCGATGATCGAGAACCGTGCCTACCCTGCACCGGTTGCCCAGCTGCTGGGTGAAATGAGCGCCACGACCGTGCTCCTGGGTGGCCAGCTCAAGCAGCCCGGGCGCCTGACCATCCAGATGCGAGGCAGCGGACCCATCGCCCTGCTGGTCATCGACTGCAACGAAGCCCTGCAGATTCGCGGCATGGCCAAGTGTGCTGAGCAGCCGCAGCCCAGGTCAGGGCTGCAACTGCTCGGGCAGGGGCAATTGCAGCTCTCGCTGGAGACGGCGTCAATGCGCGAGCCCTATCAGAGCATCGTGCCGCTTGACGGCGAAAGCATCGCCGAGGTCTTCGAGCACTATCTCCGGCAGTCTGACCAGATGCCCGCGCGCTTCTTCCTGGCCGCTTCGTCGGTGGCGGCAGCCGGACTTTTTCTCCAGAAGTTGCCTACTGCAGCAGAGCGCGACGCCGATGGCTGGGCGCGCGTCGAAGCGCTGGCGGCGACCGTGCAGGATGCCGAGCTGTTGTCGGTGCCGGCCGAAGAACTGCTGCGCCGCCTGTTCCCGGAGGAAATCGTGCGCCTCTTTCCCGCGCGGGCGGTGACCCACAACTGTCCCGAGAACTGGGAGAAAGTACGTTCGATGCTGCGCGCCCTCGGGCCCGGCGAAGTCTATGCGGCGTTGCGGGAACAGGGCGAAGTCGTCGTCAAGGACGACATCTGCAACCGCGACTACCGTTTCGACGCGCGGGCGATCGACGAACTCTTCCGCGATTCGCCGTCGCCGACGCCTCCGACGCTGCATTGACGGCGGCGAACCGGTCAGAGCACCTTGCCGGGATTCATCAAGCCCCGTGGGTCAAGGGCACGCTTGATACCGCGCATCATCTCGATTTCTAGCGGGCTCTTGTAGCGCAGAAGCTCTTCGCGCTTCAACTGCCCGATGCCGTGTTCGGCACTGATGCTGCCTCCCAGTGCATGCACCAGATCGTGGACGATGCGGTTGACCTGCGGTTGTGAGGCCAGGAAAGCCGCATTCTCGCCGGCCTCCGATTTCGACTGGTTGTAATGCAGATTGCCGTCACCGATGTGACCAAAGGCGACGATGCGGATCTCCGGAAAAGTCAGCGCGAGCGCCTGACCAGCACGCTCGATGAACTCCGGAATGCGCGAGATCGGTACCGAAACGTCGTGTTTGATACTCAGGCCTTCGATCTTCTGCGCTTCGCCGATGTTCTCGCGCAAGGCCCACAGACGTCTGGCCTGCTCGCCGTTCTGTGCCAGCACCACATCGCTGAGGTCGCCACTGTCGAGTGCCGCGGCAAGGAACGCGGTCAGCGCTTCCCGCAGGGCAGCATCATCCCCGCTTCCGGACAACTCGATCAACAGGTGCCAGGGGCTTGCCGACAACGCCGGCGACGAGCCTGGCAGGTGTTTGCGGACCAGACCAAGAGCCTCTTCGGAGACCAGTTCGCAGGCCGTCAGGCTGGCGCCGAAATGCGCCTGCAACTCACCCAGCAAGCGCACCGCGAGTGCCGGAGAGCCGATGGCCAGCCAGGCGGTCACCGTTGCCCGCGGCAAGGGGAAGAGTTTCAGGACGGCGGCGGTGATGATTCCGAGGGTGCCCTCGGCGCCGATGAACAGATGCTTGAGGTCATAACCGGTATTGTCCTTGCGCAGGCCGCGCAAGCCATCCCAGATCTCCCCGCTCGGCAGAACCACCTCCAGGCCGAGCGTCAATTCACGTGTGTTGCCGTAGCGCAGGACCTGCACACCACCGGCGTTGGTAGACAGATTGCCGCCGATCTGACAACTGCCCTCGGCGGCCAGCGACAGCGGAAACAGTCGTCCGACCTCGCCGGCTGCCTCCTGCAGTGCCTGCAGGAGGCAGCCGGCCTCGGCGGTCAGCGTGTTGTTCGCGGGATCGATCGCGCGCACACGGCGGAGCCTGGCAAGGCTGATCAGCACCGCCTGACCGTCAGGCGCCGGCGTTGCCGCGCCGCACAGGCTGGTGTTGCCGCCCTGCGGCACCATCGCCACGCCAGCCTCGGCGCAGGTGCGTACCACCGCCGAGACGGCGGCGGTGCTTGCCGGTCGGACGACGCAGATGGCGTTGCCACGGTAGCGACCGCGCCAGTCGCACAGGTATGCGGACATGTCTTCGAGCGACGTCAGCACCTGCTCGGTGCCGACAATCTCGGCGAGCTTTGTGATCAGGTTCGCATGTTGCACAGGCAATCCTTGGACGTAAATCGACGGCCGGCGGGCAAAGCCGATCCGGAATCCACTGCGGGAAATACTGCACCCGGTCAGCAGTGAGTTTGCCGCCCGCCCGCCGGGCGGCAGCGGTGTCCGCCGACGCCGCATCGCCGCGAGCAACGACGGCGCTGCCGGTTCGGGTAGAGGCAACGATGGTCGCGCCCGCCTTGACAGAAACCGCGTCGACCGAGGAGACTCCCGGGCAGCTGACAGTATTTCCGGGGAGGGCAGGCAGATGGTAGCAGGGTCTTTGATAAATCTCGCATTTGGTGCGAAGATCCAGAGCATCCTTATTCCCTATGCAGCCCCCGGGCATTCAATCTTGAACCTCCATTTCCAAGTTTTCAACAGTACTCGTCGCGGCCGGCGACCGGATGATTCCACGCTCCACCGTGGTCGGCACCCGGCCGCGCGCGGCTCACGACTGCGTGCGCGCGCCGCGCAATCGCTGATTACCCGGGGATGGCCATGAAGGCACCCGCGACCCTGGTTGCCGACATCGGCGGCACCCGCGCGCGCTTTGCCCTGCTCGACGACTCGGGCTTGCCGGATCAGGTGCGGATTCTTTCGGTAGGCGACTTTGCGGGGCCCCTGGAGGCGATCCAGGCCTATCTCGGGGAACTGGGTTGGCCGGTGCTGCGAGCAGCGGCGATCGCTCTTGCCGGCCCGGTGCATCACGATGAGTTTCAACTGACCAACGCGCCGTGGACCTTCTCGCGCGCAAGGCTCAAGTCCGGACTGGGGCTGCAGCGCCTGCTGTTGCTCAACGATTTCACCGCCCTGGCGCTGTCCTTGCCGCATCTGAGTGTTGCCGACCGGCGTCAGGTAGGTCCTGGCGTCCCCGTCGAGTTGGCGCCGAAAGCAGTGCTTGGCCCGGGGACCGGCCTCGGTGTCTCGGGTGTGCTGCACGATCGCGGGCGCTGGCTGGCCTTGACTGGCGAGGGGGGCCATTGCTCCCTGGCACCTGCGGACGAACGCGAGGCGGCCATTCTCGCCCTCGCCTGGCGCGAACTTGGGCACGTCTCGGCCGAACGGCTGCTTTCGGGCAGCGGTTTGCCGCTACTGCATCGTCTGGTCGCCGCGGTCGACGGGCGCCATGCCGCATCCCTGGCGACTGCCGAAATTGTTGCGCGTGCCCGCACCGGCGACGACATCCAGTGCCGAGTGGTGATCGATACCTTTTGCGCGATGCTCGGTTCGTTGGCGGGAAATCTTGCGCTGACCCTTGGCGCCCAGGGTGGCGTCTATGTCGGCGGTGGTATCATTCCCAGACTCGGGGAGATCTTCGATCGCTCGGCTTTTCGCCCCCGCTTCGAAGCCAAGGGGCGTTTCGCTTCCTACTTGGCCGCAATTCCGACCTATGTAATGCTTTCTCCCACGCCGGCCCTGCTTGGCGCTGCCCATGCCCTTGCCGAGAGCGAGGATTGTCCATGAACCTTACTGGAGTACCAGCCTGATGTCCGATGTCGCTCAACCCCATCCCAAAGGCGAACAACTGCGCGCTGAAATCGACCGCAGACTGCTGCGCACGGTCGCTGCCGAGCCAACCAGAGCCAGCAAGGCGGACCTTTATCAGGCGCTGTCGCAGGTGGCCCGGGAGCAACTGGCGCAACGCTGGGTTGACACCCAAAATGCCGACCGCGGCAGCAAGGCGCGGCGCGTCTATTACCTGTCGATGGAATTCCTGATTGGCCGCGCGATGAACAACGCCCTGTCCGCGCTGGGGCTTCGCGAATCGGCGGCGGAGGCGTTCAGCGCGCCTGGTCCCTCGCTCGATGAGGTCATGGAATGCGAACCCGATGCAGCGCTAGGCAACGGTGGCCTGGGTCGGTTGGCGGCCTGTTTTCTCGATTCGATGGCAACCGTGGGACTTCCTTCCTGGGGCTACGGCGTTCGCTATGAGTATGGGATGTTCGCGCAGTCGATTCTCAACGGCCAGCAGGTCGAGAAGCCGGAAGCCTGGCTACAGGACCGTTCGCCATGGGAGTTCCCGCGCGCCAACAAGCACCACACGGTGCGCTTCGGTGGCCACGCCGAGCATCATGGTGAATGGGCGGAATGGCATGCCGCCGATTCGGTCGAAGCCAAGGCCTTCGACTACGTGATTCCCGGTCATGGTACGGACCGGGTCAGTACCCTGCGCCTGTGGAAAGCGGCGGCGCCGTCCGAAATCGACCTCGGGGCCTTCAATACCGGGGACTACCAGCGCGCTGCCGAGTTCAAGAACCGCTTCGAAAACATTTCCTGGGTCCTCTACCCGAACGACAGCACCGCTGCGGGTCGCGAACTGCGTCTGCGCCAGGAGTATTTCTTCGTCGCGGCGTCGATGCAGGACATCCTCGAGCGCCACATGGCCGAGCACGGTACCTTCAACAATCTCGCCGAGCATGTGGCGATCCACCTCAACGATACGCATCCGGCGATCGGCGTTGCGGAATTGATGCGCCTCCTGGTCGACGAGCAGGGCATGACCTGGGACGCTGCCTGGGATCAATGTCGGCGCATTTTCTCGTACACCAATCACACCCTGATGCCGGAGGCACTGGAAACCTGGAAGGTGACCCTGATCCAGCGCGTGTTGCCGCGTCACATCCTGATCATCTACCGCATCAACCAGGAGTTCCTCGATGAAGTGATCCGTCTCTACCCCGGTGATGTCGACCTGATGCGACGGGTCTCGCTGATCGACGACGGGGGTGGTCACGACAAGGACAAGCGGGTGCGCATGGCACACCTGTGCATTGTCGGCAGTCATCGCGTCAATGGCGTATCACAACTGCACTCCGACCTGATGGTACAGACCATTTTTGCCGACTTCGCCCGTCTTTACCCCGAGCGATTCCACAACAAGACCAATGGCGTTACGCCGCGGCGCTGGCTGGCACAGGCCAATCCTGCCCTGTCCGCACTGCTCGACGAACGCCTTGGCGGCAAGGATTGGCGGCTCAATCTGGACCGTCTGGAGGGTTTGCGGGCGAGCGCCGACGACGTCGCTTTCCGCGCCGCTTTCGCGGCTGCCAAGCGCGGCAACAAGGTGCGCCTGGCCAATTACGTGGCTCGTGAGGTGGGCGTCACCCTGGACCCGGACAGCCTGTTCGATGTGCAGGTCAAGCGCATTCACGAATACAAGCGGCAGTTGCTCAACGTGCTGCACGTGATCACCCGCTACAACGCGCTCCTGGACGGCTCGGCAAAGGATTATGCGCCGCGCAGCGTGATCTTCGCCGGCAAGGCCGCGTCGTCGTATCACATGGCCAAACAGGTGATCCGCCTGATCCATGATGTCGCGGCGGTAGTCAACAACGACCCGCGGACGCGCGACCTCCTGCAGGTCGTCTTCATTCCCAACTACGGCGTTTCCGTCGCCGAGTTGATCATGCCGGCGGCCAATCTCTCGGAGCAGATTTCGACCGCCGGCACCGAAGCCTCGGGCACCGGCAACATGAAACTCTCGCTCAACGGCGCATTGACCATCGGTACCGAGGATGGCGCCAACATCGAGATTCGCGACAACGTCGGCGCCGAGAATATATTCATCTTCGGCAACAACACGGCCCAGGTCAACGCCATCCGGCAGGCCGGGCATCAACCACTGGCCCTGTACCAGGCGGATCCAGCCCTCAAGGAAGCGCTCGACCGGATCGACAGTGGCTTCTTTTCGCCCGGTGAACGGCCACGCTACCACGACATCTTCAACAGCCTGCTGCACTACGGCGATCACTATCTGCTGCTGGCGGACTACGCCGATTACGTGGCCACCCAGGCGCGTGTCGATGCGCTTTACCTGAGCCCCGACGAGTGGCAGCGCAAGGCCATTCTCAATGTAGCCGGGATGGGGCCCTTCTCGGCCGACCGGACGATCCGCGACTACGCCAACGATACCTGGAATCTACGCACACTCTAAGTAAGGAAGTCTCAAATGCTTGACCATGCAGAGATCATCGCCCTTTGCCGGGCAGAACACGGCGACCCTTACGCGGTCCTCGGAATGCACACCGACGCTGACGGAGGGCTGTGGGTTCGCAGCCTGCAACCGGGCGCGCACGCGGTCGCCGTCATCGAGGCCAAGACCGGGCGGCAGATTGCCCAGCTTGCGCAACGCCCTGTCGAGGGCGTGGAAGGCTTCTTCGAGGGCCCGATTCCCCGCCGTCGCAACAGTTTTGCCTATCGCCTGCGGATCACCTGGGACAGCGGCGTGCAGGAAACCGATGATCCCTACCGCTTCCCGACGGTGCTTGGCGAGATGGACGTCTGGCTACTGGCCGAAGGCTCGCACCTGCGCCCCTTCGAACGCCTTGGGGCGCATCTGTGTGAGATCGACGGCGTTGCGGGTACCGTTTTTGCCGTCTGGGCGCCGGATGCGCAACGCGTCAGTGTCGTCGGCGACTTCAATACCTGGGACGGTCGTCGGCATCCGATGCGCCTGCGGCGGGAATGCGGCGTCTGGGAAATTTTCCTGCCGGGGGTAACGGCCGGGGCTCGCTACAAGTACGAAATACGCTCCCGCGATGGCCGTCTGCTGCCACTCAAGGCCGATCCCTACGGCTTCCAGGGCGAGATGCGGCCATCCACGGCGTCGATCGTCTGTGCGCTGCCGCAACCCGTGGAGCCGGAGTCGGTGCCGGCGGGTGAGGAACTGGGCGCGCCGCTTTCGGTTTATGAGGTGCATCTGGCCTCCTGGCGTCGCGCGGACGATGGCGGCTTTCCGGACTGGCAGCGGCTGACCGAAACACTGATTCCTTATGTGGTCGATCTGGGATTCACGCATCTGGAACTGCTGCCGATATCGGAGCATCCCTTCGATGGTTCGTGGGGTTACCAGCCCCTGGGGCTTTACGCCCCGACCGCGCGCCATGGTGACCCGACCGGTTTCCGCAACTTCGTCGGTTCCTGCCACGCGGCCGGACTGCGCGTCATCGTTGACTGGGTGCCCGCGCATTTCCCCACCGACGAGCATGGTCTCGGTCGTTTCGACGGTACGGCGCTTTATGAGCATGCCGATCCACGCGAAGGCATGCATCAGGACTGGGGCACGCTGATCTATAACTTCGGTCGTCGCGAAGTCAGTAATTATCTGATCGGCAATGCCTTGTTCTGGATCGAGCGCTACGGGGTCGACGGCCTGCGGGTCGATGCCGTGGCCTCGATGCTGTATCGAGACTACAGTCGTGAGCCGGGGCAGTGGCTGCCGAACGTGCATGGTGGTCGGGAGAATCTCGAAGCGGTCGCCTTTCTGCGGCGGATGAACGAGGTTCTGGGTCAGGAGCATCCCTCGGCTTCCACCCATGCCGAGGAGTCGACGGCCTGGCCGATGGTCAGTCGACCGCCGGAAATGGGCGGCCTCGGTTTCCACTACAAATGGAACATGGGCTGGATGCACGACGTGCTCGACTACATGACCAAGGACCCGGTGCACCGGCGATTCCACCACAATCAGCTCAGTTTCGGGATGATGTACGCTTTCACCGAGAACTTCATCCTGCCGCTCTCGCACGACGAAGTCGTTCATGGCAAGGGCTCGCTGATCAGCAAGATGGCCGGCGATTACTGGCAGAAATTCGCCAACCTGCGCGCCCTGTACGGCTACATGTGGGCTCACCCGGGCAAGAAGCTGCTGTTCATGGGTGGCGAGATCGGCCAGTGGAACGAGTGGAATCACGATGCGTCCCTCGATTGGGGTTTGCTGGACTTCCCCCTGCACGCCGGCGTTCGTGATCTGATCCGCGATCTCAACGGCATCTATCGCAGCAATCCGGCGCTGCACCAGTTGGACTTCGAGCCGGCCGGTTTCGAATGGATCGCCGCCGACGATGCCGAGTGCTCGGTGGTCGCCTTCGTCCGCTGGGCGCGCGACCGTTCGCGCGCCATCCTCTACGTCGGCAACTTTACTCCCGTAGTCCGGCATGGCTACCGGATCGGAGTGCCGGTGCCCGGCCAGTACATCGAGCGGATCAATACCGATTCGGAATATTACGGCGGCAGCAATGTCGGCAACGGGCTGTATCCGGTGTGTGCGGAGCAGATTGCAGCGCACGGTCGCGAGTGGTCTCTCAACATGACACTGCCGCCACTCGCCGCGCTATTCCTCGAATGGACACCGTGACCGACGACAGCGCCCTCGAAGCCGGGCGGCCGTGGCCGCTCGGTGCCCACTGGGATGGTCGCGGCGTGAACTTCGCCCTGTTTTCAGCGCATGCCGAGGCGGTTGAATTGTGCGTTTTCGATGGCCTGCGGATGCGCAACCTGCTCCTGCGCGAATGCACCGACGAGGTTTGGCACGGCTACCTGGTCGGCGCAGCGCCCGGGCTGCACTACGCCTACCGCGTGCAAGGCCCTGCGCACAGGCATGGACATGGTCATGGACACGGTCATGGGCACGGCCATCGCTTCGATTCACGGCAACTGTTGATCGATCCTTACGCGCGCGAGATCGTCGGTCGCTTTTCGCGGCAGCCGGATGATCCAGCGCATGGCCTCAAGGCCTGTGTCGTCGATGAAGAATTCGACTGGGGCGGCGATCAGGCGCCGGCGATTCCCCTGGCCGATTCGGTGCTTTATGAAGCCCATGTCAAGGGAATGACCCGCCAACATCCGGGCGTTCCCGAGGTGCTGCGCGGCACCTACGCCGGTCTCGCCGCGCCGGCCATGATCGAACACTTTCATCGCCTCGGGGTGACTGCCCTCAGCCTGCTGCCGGTGCACCACTTTCTCGACGAACAGCGGCTGATCAGCGAAGGTCGCGTCAATTACTGGGGTTACAACTCAATCGGTTTCTTTGCCCCGGAGCCGCGCTACGCGGCACGCATCGGTGGGCAGTCGGTGATTGCCGAATTCAAGACCATGGTCCGGTCGCTGCACGCCGCCGGCCTTGAAGTCATTCTTGATGTGGTCTTCAACCATACCGCCGAAAGCGACGAGAAAGGCCCCACACTCTCGTTCCGCGGCATCGACAACCTGAGCTACTACCGCCTGCCGGCCGGCCATCTCGCGCACTACGAAAATTTCACCGGCTGTGGCAACACGGTCAATCTCGCCCATCCGCGGGTTCTGCAACTGGTCATGGATGCGCTGCGCTACTGGGTTGGCGTGATGCACGTAGACGGCTTCCGCTTCGATCTCGCTGCGACGCTGACGCGCGACAGCGCGTTTCTCGCCGCGATCAGGCAGGATCCCGTGCTGCAGCGGGTCAAGTTGATCGCCGAACCCTGGGACATCGGACCGGATGGGTACCGTCTGGGGCGTTTTCTGCACGGCTGGAGCGAGTGGAATGACCGCTTCCGGGACGACGTGCGCGCGTTCTGGCTGACCCACCACGCGGGTGTGGCGGAACTGGCGCAGCGCCTTGCCGGATCGAGCGAGGTTTTCCACGTCGCGGGACGCGCACCGCAAGCGAGTGTGAACTTCATCACCGCGCACGACGGCTTCACCTTGCGCGATCTCGTCAGCTATCAAGCGAAGCACAATGAACTGAATGGCGAGGGCAACCGCGACGGGCACGGCCACAACTGTTCCTGGAACTGCGGCGAGGAAGGGGAGAGCACGGATCCGGCGGTGCTCGAAAGACGTCGTCGCCTGCAGCGCGCGCTATTGACGACGCTGCTGGTCGCCCAGGGTGTGCCGATGCTGCAGGGGGGCGACGAACTCGGGCGCACGCAGCGTGGCAACAACAACGCCTATTGCCAGGACAATGCGCTGACCTGGCTTGACTGGCGTGATGCGGATGCCGAGTTGATCGATTTCGTCGCCGGGCTGATAGACTTGCGCCGTCGTTATCCGCAACTGCGGCGACGAAACTGGCTCACCGGCCAGGCCGTGGGCGATGACCAGCCGGATGTCGTCTGGTGGCATCCGGCGGGACGCGCCATGCGCGTCGCCGACTGGCAGTCCAAGAAGCTTGGCGCCTTTGGCATGCAACTCGCCGCCGAGATAATCGCCGTCGGCGCGACCCAGGACACGGAGACCCTGCTCTGCCTGTTCAACCGCGACGAGATCCCGGTTTCCTTTCTGCTGCCTGGCGAGGCGGTGTGGTGGCAGGTTTTCGACAGCAGCGCCCAGGCACCCTGCGCACGCCTTCAGCGCGAGAAGACCAGCCTGGTACCGGCGCGCAGCGTGCAGATCCTCAGCCGGCAGGCCGGGAGTTTGTCGGACGCCTGAAAGGGTCGCGGCTCGGCAGGGCTTTACTGCCAGCCGCGCATCAGGGCAATGCCGTGTCCACCACGGCTCATGGCGTGATCGAGCATCTCCGGCTGCAGTCCGCCAAGCGCATAGACGGGCAGCGGCGAACCGTCGATCAGACGCGAGAACGCTTGCCATCCCATGCCGCTCACTTCGGGGTGACTCGCGGTTGGCAATACCGGCCCGAGGACGACAAAGTCCAGCCCGAGTTCCGCCGCGCGTGCCAGGTCGGCAGCGCTATGGCACGAAGCTGCGACGCGCTCGAAATCCGGCCGCCGATCGGTTTGCCAGAGCAGTCTCGACGAGAGATGCACTCCTGCTGCGCCGACATGGCGGGCCAGGCACGGGTCGTCATTGATCAGGACGGTGGTCCCGTCGTGGTTTCTGGCCAGTGCCAGCACCGCCTCGGCAAAGGCTTTGCGCCGTGCGGGCGCCAGCCCCTTGTCGCGTACCTGCAGCAGGCGCAGGCCGCTGCACAGCGCCCTCTCCAGCCGCAGCAGCTCGGCGTCGATGCCGTACTCTTCGGCATTGGTCAGCGCATAGACCGGCGCGAGCGCAAGCGCGCCGAGGATCGGACCATTGGCCGGCAGGATCGGGCTGACGTCTGGGGGCTGGCCAGCTTTCAGCCATACCAGAGCGCTGTGTTCGACCGCGGTCAGTTCGCCCTGCCATGCACTGACGCGAAAAAAACGCAGGCGGACGGTCGCGTGCGGATAGCTGAACTCGCGGCATAGCCACGGCCAGGCACGGTCGACGGTGACCCCCAACTCTTCCTGCAGTTCGCGAATCAGGGCCTCGCGCGCTGTCTCGCCAGGCTCGACCTTGCCACCGGGGAATTCCCAATAGCCGGCGTACACCTTTCCCGGAGGCCGTTGCGCGAGCAGGAACTCGGGGCGTGCCGGGTCACCGCGCAGCATGACCGCAGCGGCCACTTCGGTAATCTGTTTCATCGGTCGCCTGGCTCCACGCGCCCCAGCCGGATCTGGCTCACGCGCCGTCCCTCGGGCGTTTTCGGGCAGACGGCGGTGCGGCGACGGGCAGCGCTGCGGTACGTCGCCGCTTCGCGCGGCTCGGCGCCACCCGCTGCCGGCCGGCCCAATCCCTGGCGAACTGCCAGGCAACGCGCCCGCTGCGCGAACCGCGTTCAAGTGCCCAGTTGAGTGCGTCGCGTTCGGCAGACACGATCTCGTCCTGGTGACAGCCGAAGGCGCCCAGCCAGTGCGCAACGATCTTGAGATAGGCCTCCTGATCGAAGGGATAGAAAGAAATCCACAGACCGAAACGCTCCGACAGCGAGATCTTTTCCTCGATGGCTTCACCGGGATGGATTTCTTCACCCTGGTGCTGGTGGTCGAGGTTCTCGGCAAAATACTCGGGCATCAGATGGCGACGGTTCGACGTGGCGTAGACCAGCACATTTTCCGGCGCTGCCGCGAACGACCCGTCGAGCACGACCTTCAGCGCCTTGTAGCGCGCGTCGCCGGCATCGAAGGAAAGATCGTCGCAGAAGATGAGGAAGCGTTCCGGGCGTCCGTCGATCATTTCGACGATGTCCGGCAGATCGATCAGGTCGCCCTTCTCGACCTCGATGACGCGCAGGCCCTGCGGCGCGTACTCGTTGAGCAGGGCCTTGATCAGCGAAGACTTGCCCGAGCCGCGGGCGCCCGTGAGCAGCACATTGTTGGCCGGCAGGCCGGCGACGAAATGACGCGTATTGGCGTCGATCCTCGCCTTCTGTTCATCGATGTCCTGCAGGTCGCTGAGCCGGATGCCGGGCAGGCGAGTGATCGGCTGCAGATAACCCGTGCCGCGCTGCGTACGCCAGCGAAAAGCGCAGGCCGCAGCCCAGTCCGGGCCGGTCGATGCGGGTGGCAGCAGGGGTTCGAGACGATCGAGGAATTGCTCGGCGCGGACAAGAAAACGCGCAAGTTGCCGGAAGGAATCGATCATCGGACAGTATACTTCGCAGGTTGACGAACCCGACACTCTAGCCAAACCATGCATAAAAGCCAACCACGGCGCTTGCTCCCGATTCTCGTCACGCTGCTGGCGGTGCTGCTCAGCGGTTGTGGTACCACCAGAGAGGATGCGGGGGGCGCATGTCCCGCCCCTGCAAGCTGTCCGGTCTGCCCGCAATGCGCCGCCGCCGGCGCGGCCATACCGCCAGCGACGGCCAGCAAACCGCTCCAGGCGGCGCGCTGGAGCGATCTGCCGGGTTGGAGTGAAGATGACCTCGCGGCTGCCTGGCCGGCTTTCCTGCAGTCGTGTCGTGCGCTATCCAGCCGCCCACAGTGGCCGCAGTGGCAGGCCGTCTGTGCCGAAGCCAGAACTCTGAACGGGCCGACAACGGCCGCCGTGCGGCGTTTCTTCGAGTCGCGTTTCCAGCCCTGGTTGATGACCAATCCGGATGGCACGACGAAGGGTCTGGTGACCGGCTACTACGAGCCGCTGTTGCGCGGCTCGCGTAACCGCGGCAAGCCTTATCTGTCGCCCGTGCTCGGTGTCCCGGCGGATCTGCTGACCGTCGATCTCGGGACGGTACTCCCGGATCTGAAAAACCTGCGTCTGCGCGGCCGCCTGCAGGGCGGCAAGGTCGTTCCCTATTTTTCGCGCGCGGAAATCACCAGTCATGAGCAGGACTACGCCGACCGGACCCTGCTCTATGTCGACGATCCGGTTGAACTGTTCTTTCTGCAGGTGCAGGGTTCGGGGCGCGTCAGGCTTCCGGACGGCAGCACGGTGCGGCTGGCCTACGCCGACCAGAACGGTCACCCCTACCAGTCGATCGGACGCCTGCTCGTCGAGCGCGGCGAGTTGACCCTCGAACAGGCTTCGATGCCGGGAATCAAGCAATGGGCGCGTGCCAACCCGAGCCGGGTCAATGAACTGCTGAACGCCAACCCCAGTTATGTGTTCTTCCGCGAACAGCCGGTCAAGGGCAACGAGGGCGATGGCCCAACCGGGGCTCTGGGGGTGCCGCTGACTCCCGAGCGCAGCATTGCCGTCGATGCGCGCTACCTGCCGCTGGGTGCCCCGGTGTTCCTGTCCACCAGCCAGCCCGACTCGGCGACGTCGCTGCGTCGTCTGGTCGTGGCACAGGACACCGGCGGTGCGATCCGTGGTGTCGTGCGCGCCGACTTCTTCTGGGGTTTCGGCGCGCAGGCCGGGAGCCAGGCTGGACGCATGAAGCAGCAGGGCCAGATGTGGGTTCTCCTGCCGCCGGGAGCCGCACCAAAGTAGGCCGGCGGCAACACAGTCTGGTGCATTCCTGCCTCATGTTGGTGCGTGCTTGAGGCTAAATGCACCACTACAGGGATTTTCGTGACCCAGGACGGCGCAAGTCATTGAATCCTGGTGCATGCACGTATGGCACATGATTTGCTTGATGGCTTCGACCCGAATTTCAGGAGGAGTCATGGAAGCACTCAAGTCTGGTACCGACGTTCTGTTCATTCTGCTTGGCGGCATCATGGTGTTGGCGATGCATTCCGGCTTTGCCTTTCTCGAACTCGGCACCGTACGCAAGAAGAGCCAGGTCAACGCGCTGGTGAAGATCCTGACCGATTTCTCGGTATCGACGATCGCCTATTTCTTCATCGGCTACAGTCTTGCCTACGGCATCAACTTCTTCTCCGGTGCTGAAACCCTGCTGCAGAAGAATGGCTTTGAACTGACGCGCTTCTTCTTCCTGCTCACTTTCGCGGCGGCGATTCCCGCCATCGTATCCGGCGGCATTGCCGAACGCGCGCGCTTCTATCCACAACTCGCGGCAACCTTTCTGATCGTCGGCTTCATCTATCCCTTTTTCGAAGGCATCGCCTGGAATCAGGCGTACGGCATTCAGGCCTGGCTGAAGGCGACCTATGGTGAAGAATTCCACGATTTCGCCGGATCGGTCGTCGTGCATGCGATGGGCGGCTGGATCGCCCTCCCGGCCGTTGTCCTGCTCGGGGCGCGTCACGGGCGCTATACGAAGGAAGGCCGCCTGTCGGCGCACCCCCCGTCATCGATTCCGTTTCTTGCGCTCGGAGCCTGGATTCTGACGGTTGGCTGGTTCGGCTTCAACGTCATGAGCGCACAGACGATCGACAAGATTTCCGGCCTGGTCGCCATGAACTCGCTGATGGCCATGGTTGGCGGTACGCTGGTGGCGCTGGTGGCGGGCAGGAACGACCCCGGCTTCGTGCACAACGGCCCGCTCGCCGGTCTGGTGGCGGTTTGTGCCGGCTCAGACGTGATGCATCCGATCGGCGCCCTGTTCGTTGGCGGCGTTGCCGGCGGCCTGTTCGTCGTCATGTTCACGCTGACCCAGAACCGCTGGAAGATCGACGACGTCCTCGGCGTCTGGCCCCTGCATGGTCTTTGCGGCGCCTGGGGTGGCATTGCCGCCGGCATCTTCGGCAGTCGCGCAATGGCCGGGGTTGGCGGCGTGGCGTTCATGCCGCAATTGCTGATGACCGGACTGGCGGTGGCCGTCGCCCTGGTCGGCAGTTGCCTGGTCTATGGCCTGCTGCGAGCGGCCTTTGGATTGCGCCTCGACCAGGAACAGGAATACAACGGCGCGGATCTTTCGATCCACAAGATCACGGCCGAACCCGAGCGCGAGCCCAACTGGTAGTTCAAGCTGAGTGACGCGGCCACCCGAAAGTCGGTGGCCGCAACGCTTAAACGGTCGGATTCCCCGTAAGTTTGCTTCAACACCCGCTTAAGCGCCTATTTTCCATGCCG
>JADKBU010000060.1 GCA_016714935.1 Candidatus Accumulibacter propinquus
GACACAGATGCTGACCGATCGCTATCACGAGCGGCTTGCCGGAACACTCTCCTGCTACGACCGGATCGTGATTACAGGCACGTTGCCCGGCGCGTGCTACGCGGCGGGAATGACGAGTTTTCTCAACGCCCGGCACATTCGCATTTTTGACTACCCGCGCTTTGCCGAACCGCTGCGTGATCGCATTCGTGAAGCCGCACAGGCACTGGCGACTGCGCAAGGAGCGCGGATCGAGCACGTGGCCAAGGCCCACCTCCGCAAGGAAGACCTCGTGGCGGCAGTGCTCAAGGCGCGTGGTGATCATCCGGGACTGGTGCATGTGCTTTCCGCCATGGAAGCCTGCGACGCCTACGAACCCTGGCACGACAAGCAAAGTCACCAAACCTTTCTGCGCCATACCTCGGGCAAGTGCCTGCACTACTACTTACTGGATGGACGAAACCTCGGACTGATCTACCTGCGCGTGCCGACTTGAGTCCATTCCGGCTGCAGTTCTACTGCACGACGCCATCCTGAAGTCGCTCTACGAGGAACTCTCCCGGCAGGCCATCTTCTCGGTCAAGGCCGAGCAGGTCGCCAGTTTCCTGGGCAAGAAGATCACGCCGCAACTGGCGCAGGAACTCGGCAGCCGCTTCACGACGCGTATCGAGGGCACCTGCATCAAGCACCATTTTGGCAAGGTATCGGTCAAGATGTACGACAAGTTCAACCGTGTGCTGCGCCTGGAAACCACGACCAACAACGTTTCCTTCTTCAAGCACCACCGCAAGGTGGAACATCGGGATGGTCACGAGTCGCGCGAGATCGCCCCTCCGAAAGACCATCTACAGCCTGATCGACTTGCGCGAGATCCTGCTCGGCTGTAACCGCCGCTACCTCGAATACCTCTCCGCACTCGACGACTTTTCCGCCGGCGATCGTAACCTGCATCGGCTGGTCAACCCCAAGACGGTCAACGGCCATACCCTCAAGGGCTTCAATTTCTTCGATGCCACTCAGCAGGCCCTGCTGCGGGCGCTTCAGCGTCCCGAGTTCAACATCCGTGGCATCCGCCGTGCCGACCTCGTCCCCTTCTTTGCGCCAGATCCTCGCCGGCCAGCATCACGCGCCAGCTTTGGCGCCTGCGCCAGTTCGACCTCATCAAGAAGGTCGTTCATGGCTATCGCTACTACCTCACCCGTCTGGGCCGCTCGACCATCGCCGCCGCTTGTCGAATCACTGAACAAACCATCGTCCCGGCTCTCGCCCACGCTACCCCGTGACCAGATCTGCTCAGGAAATGTAAAGATCTGAGTCATAAGTGACTAAGGCGGTTCATGGATTTCCTGCATCAACTGGGGGTCATTCACCCGCTGCCTGAACACGATGAAGCCGCGCCGATCGAACGAGCGGTCCAGGCATTTGCCACCTACCTGCGTGTCAGGAGCGGGCGCTTCGACATTGCGACACTGATCCAGTACTGCCCGTTTATCGGACGCTTCCTCCCGGAGCGCTTTCGGTCGACACCATTTCGTTCGCTGCCCTTGTGCTGGCCGATGTTACCGCGTTTATCCAGCGACAGGCTGCACAGCTGAGTCCAGCAAGAGCCAGGCCGCGACCACCGCCTCAGCGCCTTTCTTTTCGTTACCTGCGCTATTGCGGTGAGATCCAGCCCGATCTTGCCGCAGCGGTGCCCTCGACACCAATTGGTCGATGACCGGGATTCCCCGCCATCGCACTCGGCACGTCCGCGCCGTCCTCGCCTTCATTGCTCGCATCTCACCACGGTCGACGCGCCGTGGACTATGCTGATTCTGCTGTTGCTGGCGCGTTTGGGCCCGCGCCCGAGCGAAATGTTTCGCTGATGCTGACAGCATCGACTGGGAGGCGGGCACGACAGTGTGGCCGGCAAGGGCAATCACCAGCATTGCTGCCTCTCTGCCTGTCGAAGTCGGCGAGGCGATTGCCGATCATCCGCATGACGGACGCCCCGTTTGCAGCAGTCGAGCGCTCTTCTGCGTCCTCGCTCCTATCCGTAGCTCCTGGGAGCGCTGCAGACCGTCGCCACCATCGTCGGCGCTGCGATCTCCGCGGGCCGGCATCGACACGCCGGGGTAGCCAACCGTTTCGGTATGCTGGTTGGACATGCTCCCGCACGGTGCCACCCCTGAGCGAAATCGGCAGCGTGTTGCGGCACCATCACGCCAAGACGACGGCATCTACGCGAAGGTTGATTTTCGCGCCTGCGTCCGCTGAGCCTGCCTTGGCCAGGAGGTGCGACACGAACACCCTGCGCGAGTTGCTGCAGGATTACCCGCCATGCGACGGGCCTTGGGATTCATGCTGCGCACCGAGGGCACGGGCCTATCTCCTTCGTCGCCTTCAGCGAAGAGAGGCAGGCGGACCACATCTCGATAGCCTCGCGCTCAGTTGGGCGACAGCCACTCTCGGTACAGGTACCGCTCGGCAACTCCTGGGTTACGTGCGCGGCTTCGCCCGCTACCGCAGTGCCTTGGATGCCGGACCGGAAGTGCCAGCCTTGAGTTTAATGCCCTTCCCGCACCGACGTCCAGCCCCTACTTCTTTCACGGACGAGGACATTGATCACCTGCTGCAAGGCGCCCTGCAGTAGCTGACTACGGATGGCCTGGGGAACCACACCTGGGAATACCGTCTGTTTCGAATGCCCAGCGTGCCCGGCCTGCGCATCAGCAAAGCGATTGGTCTGGTTGAGACGACGTCGATCTGACGAGACGTCCTGACGATACGTCCACCGTTCGGCAAATCCTGCTTCTGGTGCCGCTGCATGCAACCACCCTCGAGGTCCTGGCTAATTACCGCCAGCGGCGCGAACACTTCCTGGCCGGGTGCGACGTGGCTCACTGGTCATCAACGCCTACGGTGCACGCCTAGGTCATGACGCCGTCCTCACGTATTCCACCGCCTGACTGCCAAACCGCCCAGCCAGCCTGAGCGCGCCTGGCCACGACTGCACGATCTGCGACACCATTTCGCCTCGGCGACCGTCCTGCACTGGTATCGCGACGGGCATGATGTGGAGCGGTGATTACAGCGCCGTAGCCTTCCTCGGTCACGTCGAAGTCAGCAATACGTATTGGTATCCGTCCGCCTGGCCGACTTGAAGGAGGCTGCCAAGGCACGACTGAACGTCACTGGGAGCGGACGCCATGAAGCCCGCTGGCACCGTCACCTTCGCTGACCCGCTTTTTCACCCAACGCCTGATGATGCAGCGGCAAGCGAGTTCTCATACCGATTTCCGTTCTATCGCGACACCTTTCGCTTACTGCTCCAGTTTGCAAAATCCCGTCTCGGCAAAGAGCCGTCCCAGCTCGCCGGGGAAGCGCTTGACGCGCCGCCGATCGGCGCTTTCTCGAGGGACCTGCAGGCGCAGCGGGGGATCGGGGGGCGCGCAGCCGCAACCTGCGGCTCACCGCCATCCGTTCTTCTTCGGTTATGCCGCTCGAGTTGCCCGAGCACGCCGAGCAAATCCAGCGCGTGCTCGCGATTCCCGCCCAACGCTGCGCCCATGAGCAGGTGCATTACTTGTCGCGGCCGGAAGTCGACGATCCTCGTCGCCCCCGACCAGGAGCACCCGGTCGGGCTGCCGCGACCACGCCTGGCTGCTCCTGGCGGTGCAGACCGGCCTGGCTGCCTCGTCTGAGCTGGGACCGCGCTGACCCGCGAGGACGCCCATCTTGGCGCCGGTGCCCATGTCCATGTGCTGGGCAACGGGCGCAAAGGAACGCTGCGTTCCGCTCACCAAAACAAACAGCGGCCGTTCTGCAAGCTGGCTTGAAGGAACTCGCGCTCGGAGAAGGGCAAATCCTCTTCCCCAATCGCCGTGGTGGCCGATTGAGTAACGATAGTACAGTATCTGCTGCGCAGCACGTCGCCACCGCCCGTGAGAGGGGCCGCCCATCGCCGCGAACGAAGCATATATCGCCGCATACGTTGCGGCATACGGTCGCCATGGAGTTGTTGTAGGCCGGCGTCGATACAACTGTGATTGCGTTTGGCTGGGCCATGAGTCGGTCGAAACCACCCACATTTCCTGGAGGCCGATCTGGCGATGCGGGAGAAGATCCCGCCAAGACCGCCACACCCCATGAGGGATGACCCTGGCGTTCCACAAACCGGACGATGCCTCGCTCGCTTTCCCCAAGGCGCTTTGAAGGGGGCGCCGACTCATGCCGGGTAAACCGCTTCGCCGCGCCGGTCCGGGGCCTTGTTCTGGGGCGCCAACGGCTATTTCGGTGGAGCGACTCGGCACAGTCCGGGACTCGGCATAGTGAAGCGAATCCGGGACGATCGCCGTCGGCGAGGTTACCGGCGGCGCCTGTCCTTCTTCGTCATGGCGCTGGCGTACAGCCGGAAGATGTACGTCGAATCGACGCCGCCGTCGCAGACGATGGAGCAAATTCCTCGCGGCGCATGTCAATGGCTTCCATGCCTCGGTGCCAAGGAAGGTGTGATGGTCGACAACTGCAGCTGCGCGGCAGCTCCTAATGGTGGCAAAGCGGCGAAGCGGCGCAGTTCAATCCGCGTTATTCGATTCTGCCCGCCACTACGGCTTCGAGCCGGCGGCTTGCGCGGTGGCGAAGGGCAACGAGAAGGAGGTGCTGCATATTGCACCCATGCGGTATGTGCGGGGAAACTTCCGCGGGTGGTTGATTTGCCTGTGGTTTTGCCTTCGATGTTGATGCTTGACCGGCGTGTCAGAACAGGCGGTTCGAAGAGGTAGCCGCCCCCGTCGTCATACTCTTAGGCCTTGAGTAGGCCGGCGCGCCGCCAACGCTTGAGGCCGTCCGACTGATGTTGAGAGCCGTGCCAGTTCATGCAGGGTCAGCACCACGCGCGCAGCCGATCGTGGCGACTGGGCAGCGCATAGTCGATCCGACACGACGAACCATCGGGCGGTGGAAGGCTTTTGCCGTCGCCGGAGATCAAGCCTTGGTCGTTGAGCCAGTCCGCGATTTCACTATCGTGTGATCTTCGAGGAGTCGGTCAATCTCGGCGACCACGGTGCCTGGCGTTTGGCGCAGCATCCAGGCCGGCTTAAGCAGCGGGAGGTGAAGCGTGCGTCGCACCACCGCCGGAAGGGTACTGGTGCCCTGCAAGTCGGCCTCTTTGAGCAAGGTGACATCCGCGATCAGTAACCGGGCCATCTCGCTTGCGCTCCCGGTCAGCCGTATGGGGATCGTTCCACAGGCGTGGAAGTCTTTCGCCAGTGCCAGGATGGCGGCGCGCTGCTGGTCATCGAGCCCGGCCCTGCTCTCGCGCTGTTTGTCGTAGTGCTCCTGGGCCACCGTCTGTTGCGCAGCGCCTGGTTCCATTCCGCTTCCAGCGAATCGGCGACCAGACGGTTGCCGGGATCACAACGGCTATAACGGCGTAGTGCCAGATCGGACTCGTAGCGCCCGCTCGACGGCTTTGACGGCGCGATCACCGTCTTCGCTTCGGCTCTCCAGTTCTTTCTGCACCGCCAGCGCCACCCCAGGTGATCGAGTCACGACCCTCCACCAGCATGCGGCCCAATGGCCGCGTCGAGTTCGCCTCCGACAATCTGCTGGCAGATCGGCTGCGCATGCTCGACCCCCCGCGCTGACAAAGCATAATCAGGTACGCGCCGTGCCGTTCCACATGATAGCGAACGGTCATGCGATCACCAAGACGGCGCAGAGAGCCAACCCGCAGCAACGCCGGGCCTTCACGCGGCGTGCCCCGATCACGCCCGGTGGTAGAACGCGCATTGTCGCGCAGGATCCGAGGTTCTTCTTCACCGTCCTGCACGTATCCAGCATGGGCATCACGAATCGTGCCAGACCCATTCCCCAGATGGCAGCCGTCGATGGCGATATGTCCCCATCGGCTGTTTGCAGCACGCGCGTCCGCCCTACGCAAAGGCACCGGTATAGCGCGGATGATGGTTGTTTGAGCGCGCGCGAGTGTTCGAGATCAGTCCACAACAGCCTCGCCAGTTTGCGGTCCGCGGTAATCCTGGTGCGGGAAGCTCAGCCCTTCGGGCACGAAAGGCCTTGACCGTCGCCGCTAATGCGAACCGGTACGCCGGAAGGTGCGGAACAACCTGCTGCAGGCTCTCCTGAACGCGGACATCGGGATCCAGCCGCATCGCGCCCGGCCGGATCGTAATCAAATCCGATCGGCAGCCGAATCTGGAGTTTGCCGGGGCGAGCCTTGTTGAGGGATGCTTCCGCGCAGCCGGGCCTGCAAAAACCGCAGTTCCGCCTCGCTCATCGTACCGTGAAGGCCGAGCAGCAAGCGATCGGCTGAAGTGCGCCGGGTCAGTACACACCGTCTTTGTCGATCAGCGGGTCCGCTAAAGCGCAGATCTCCGCAGGCGGTGCCAGTCCGTCGAGCGTGCGCGCCAGACGCGCGACACCTCCAGGCCCATGACGCATCCCCGCCCGCCCTATGACTCGACCTTTCGCTGACCAGCCGCTGGAAGCCTCTCGCGATCCACCGCACTCTGCGCCCGACCAGCTGAGATCGGAGCTTCACCGATGACGACTTGATCGAGACGCCAGCCCAGTGCCAGTGCTCGCGCGCGTAAATCGTATTGGAGCGCCTTGGTACCTGCTGTTCTCGAGCACCTGGCGCAATCGTCGACTGCCGCACGTAGAGATAGGCATTTCTCTTCAGGTGTCGCGCCTGTATTTTTGCGTGCTGCTCACCCATCATGGCCTACTCTTTCCGTGTTGTCGCTAGCGCTTGGGCGTTATGACCAGATTGATCAGGCGCTGGTTCCATCCCCGCCGGTAATCCGACTCATTGCGCAGAGCGGCGGCGGCCGGACTCGGGGTCGTTTCTGCTGACGCCGCGCATCCAGGCCGCCATCCCTTTGAACAGGAAGAGTGCACGCCTGGGCGAGCGGTGACGGCCGCCAGGCCTCTCCTCGGCGGTCTCGCTGCGCGGGACTCGTAACCTCGGCCGTTCTGGCACATTCATCATCACCGTCGGCTTCATCGGCGTTTTTTTTTGCTCCGTGCCGCGCGGTCGACGGTGCGCCGATGGATTTGCCAGTCCGG
>JADKBU010000061.1 GCA_016714935.1 Candidatus Accumulibacter propinquus
CACCGATCCAGTACTGCCCGTTTATCGGACGCTTCCTCTCGGAGCGCTTCGGCTCTGACACCATTTCGTTCGCCGCCTGCGTGCCAGCGATGTCATCGCGTTTATCCAGCGACAGGCCAAAAGCAGAAACAGTCCAGCAAGAGCTATATGCACCACGCCTTGCGCTCTTTTCTTCTTCGTTACCTGCGCACAGGTGATTCAGCTCGATCTTGCCGCAGCGGTGCCCGGTACCCAACTGGTCGATGACCGACTCCCCGCGCCATCGCACCGGAGCACGTCCGCGCTGTCACTCGCTCATTGCTCGCATCTCACCACGGTCGGACGCCGTGACTATGCGATTCTGCTGTTGCTGGCGCGTTTGGGCCTGCGCTCGAGCGAAATCGTTTCGCTGATGCTGGACAGCATCGACTGGGAGGCGGCACGATCAGGTGGCGGGCAAGGGCAATCACTCTGCATTGCCGCCTCTGCCTGTCGAAGTCGGCGAGGCGATTGCCGATTATCCGCATGACGGACGCCCGTTTGCGGCAGTCGGGCGCTCTTTCTGCGTGTCCTCGCCCTATCCGTAGCCTGGGAGCGCCGCAGACCGTCGCCACCATTGTCGGCGCTGCGATCACGCGGGCCGGCATCGACACGCGTCACCGGGGGAAGCCATCAGTTTCGGCATGCGTTGGCCGCCGACACGCTCCGGCACGGTGCCACCCTGAGCGAAACCGGCAGCGTGTTGCGGCACCATCACGCCAAGACGACCGGCATCTACGCGAAGGTTGATTTCGCGGCTCCGTCCGCTGAGCCTGCCTTTGGCCAGAGGTGCGACATGAACACCCTGCGCGAGTTGCTGCAGGATTACCCCCGGCAGGCGACGGGCCTGGGATTCAAGCTGCGCACCGAGGGCACTGGGCTCCATCTCCTTCGTCGCCTTCAGCGGAGAGGCAGGCGGACCATATCTCGATAGCGCCTGCGCTCAGCTGGGCGACGCAGCCGCCCCGGTACAGGCATACCGCTCGGCGCAACGCCTGCTACGTGCGCGGCTTCGCCGCTACCGCAGTGCGTTCGATGCCCGGACGGAAGTGCCACCTCGAGTTTATTGCCCTTCCCGCACTTGACGTCCAAGCCCTTACTTCTTCACGGACGAGGACATTGATCACCTGCTGCAAGGCGCCCTGCGGTGGCCGGCTACGGATGGCCTGGGAACCACACCTACTAGCGCCTGTTCGGACTGCTCAGCGTGTCTGGCCTGCGCATTGGCGAAGCGCTTGGTCTTGCCAGACGACGTCGATCTCGACGACGGCGCCCTGACGATACGCTCCACCAAGTTCGGCAAATCCCGTTTGGTGCCGCTGCATCAACCACCCCCGAGGTCCTGGCCAATTACCGCCACCAGCGCGAAACACTTCCTGGCCGGGTGCGACGTGGCTCACTGGTTCATCAACGCCCACGGGGTACGCCTGGTTACGACGCCGTCCTCAATGTGTTCCACCGCCTGACCCGCCAACTGCCCAGTGAAGCCCGCTGGCACCGTCGCTTCCTTGCTGACCCGCTTCTTCACCCAACGCCTGATGCAGCAGCGGCAAGCGAGCCCCCATACGATCCGTTCTTATCGCGACACCTTTCGCTTACTGCTCCAGTTTGCAAAATCCCGTCTCGGCAAAGAGCCGTCCCAGCTCGCCTGGGAAGCGCTTGATGCGCCGCTGATCAGCGCTTTTCTCGAGGACCTGCAGGCGCAGCGGGGGATCGGGGCGCGCAGCCGCAACCTGCGGCTCACCGCCATCCGTTCCTTCTTCGGTTATGCCGCCTTCGAGTTGCCCGAGCACGCCGCGCAAATCCAGCGCGTGCTCGCGATTCCCGCCCAACGCTGCGCTCATGAGCAGGTGCATTACTTGTCGCGGCCGGGAAGTCGACGCGATCCTCGTCGCCCCGACCAGAGCACTTGGTCGGGCCGCCGCGACCACGCCTCGCTGCTCCTGGCGGTGCAGACCGGCCTGCGCTCGTCTGGGTTGACCGCGCTGACCCGCGAGGATACCCATCTTGGCGCCGGTGCCCATGTCCATGTGCTGGGCAAGGGGCGCAAGGAACGCTGCGTTCCGCTCACCAAACAAACAGCGGCCGTTCTGCAAGCCTGGCTGAAGGAACTCGCGCTCGGGGAAGGGCAAATCTCTTCCCCAATCGCCCCGTGAGGGCCGATTGAGTAACGATGGGGTCCAGTATCTGCTGGCGCAGCACGTCGCCACCGCCCGTGAGGGCTGCCCATCGCTGCGAACGAAGCATATATCGCCGCATACGTTGCGGCATACGGCCGCCATGGAGTTGTTGCAGGCCAGCGTCGATAACGGTGATTGCGCTCTGGCTGGGCCATGAGTCGGTCAGGAAACCACCCACATTTACCTGGAGGCCGATCTGGCGCGTGAGAAGATCCTCGCCAAGACCACACCCCATGAGGGATGCCCCCAGCGTCAAACCGGACGATGCCTTGCTCGCTTTCCTCAAGGCGCGCTTTGAAGGGGCGCCGACTATGCCGGGTAAACCGCTCGCCGCGCCGGTCCGGGGCCTTGTTCTGGGCGCCAACGGGCTATCTCGGCGGAGCGACTCGGCATAGTCCGGGACTCGGCATAGTGGGGCGAATTCGGGACGATCGCCGTCGGCGATACCCGGCGGCGCCTGTCCTTCTTCGTCATGGTGCTGGCGTACAGCCGGAAGATGTACGTCGAATTCACGCTGTCGCAGACGATGGAGCAATTCCTCGCGGCGCATGTCAATGGCTTCCATGCGCTCGGCGTGCCAAGGAAGGTGATGGTCGACAATCTGAGCTGCGCGGTGATCCAGCACAGGCGCGGCGAAGCGGCGCAGTTCAATCCGCGCTATCTCGATTTCGCCCGCCACTACGGCTTCGAGCCGGTGGCTTGCGCGGTGGCGAAGGGCAACGAGAAGGAGTGTGCTGCATATTGCACCTCATGCGGTATGTGCGGGGAAACTTCCCTCGCGGGTGGTTGATTTGCCTGTGGTTTTGCCTTGATGTTGATGCTTGACCGGCGTGTCAGGACCAGGCGGTTCGAAGAGGTAGCCGCCCCTGTCGTCATACTTGTGTGCTTTGAGCAGGCCGGCGCGCCGCCAACGCTTGAGGCTGTCCGGACAGATGTTGAGACGCTGTGCCATTTCATGCAGGGTCAGCAAGCCACGCGCGCGCAGCCGATCGTGGCGACTGGGCAGCGCATAGTCGATCCGGATACGACGAACCATCGGGCGGTGGAAGGGCTTGCCGTCGCCGGAGATCAAGCCTTGGTCGTTGAGCCAGTCCGCGATTTCACTATCGGTGTGATCTTCGAGGAGTCGGTCAATCTCGGCGACCACGGTGCCTGGCGTCTGGCGCAGCATCCAGGCCGGCTTGGGCAGCGGGAGGTGCAGCGTGTGCGTCGCACCACCGCTGAAGCGTACTTGCGCCCTGATGTCGGCCTCTTTGAGCAAGGTGACATCCGCGATCAGCAACCGGGCCATCCGCTTGCGCTCCCGGTCAGCCGTATGGGGATCGTTCCACAGGCGTGGGAAGTCTTTCGCCAGTGCCAGGATGGCGGCGCGCTGCTGGTCATCGAGCCCGGTCTCGCTCTCGCGCTGTTTGTCGTAGTGCTCCTGGGCCACCGTCTGGTTGCAGCGCCTGGTTCCATTCCGCTTCCAGCGAATCGGCGACCAGACGGTTGTCGGGATCACAACGCATATAACGGCGGCGTGCCAGATCGGACTCGTAGCGCGCCCGCTCGACGGCTTGACGGCGCAAGCGATCACTGTCTTCGCTTCGGCTCTCCAGTTCTTTCTGCACCGCCAGCGCCACCCCCAGGGTGATCGGAGTCACGACCTCCACCAGCAAGCGGCCAATGGCCGCGTCGAGTTCGCCTCCGACAATCTGCTGGCAGATCGGCTGCGCATGCTCGACCCCTCGCGCTGACAAACATAATCAGGCACGCGCCGTGTGCCGTTCAGTGATAGCGAACGGTCATGCGATCACCACATTTGGCGCAGAGAGCCAATCCTTGCAGCAACGCCGGGCCTTCACGCGGCGTGCCCCGATCACGCCCGGTGGCAGGTGCCTGCGCATTGTCGCGCAGGATCCGGAGGTTCTCTTCGTACTCGTCCCAAGTAATGTATCCAGCATGGGCATCACGAATCAGCGCGACCCATTCCTCGGATGGCAGCCGTTGATGGCGATGAGAACCATCGGGCTGCTTGCGCACGCGCGTCCGCCCAAAGCAAAAGGCACCGGTATAGCGCGGATGATGCAGAAGCCAGAGCGCGCGCGGCTGTTCGAGATCAGTCCACAACAGCTCGCCGGTTTGCGGTCCGCGGTAAATCCGGTGCGGGAAGCTCAGCCCTTCGGCACGAAAGGCCTTGACCGTCGCCGTTGCCGAACCGGTACGCCGGAAGGTGCGGAAGAACTGCCGCAGGCTCTCCTGAACGCGGACATCGGGATCCAGCCGCACGCGCCCGGCCGGATCGTAATCAAATCCGATCGGCAGCCGAATCTCGAGTTCGCCGCGGCGAGCCTTGTTGAGGATGCCACCGCGCAGCCGGGCCTGCAAAACGTGCAGTTCCGCCTCGCTCATCGTACCCTTCAGGCCGAGCAGCAAGCGATCATTGAAGTGCGCCGGGTCGTACACACCGTCTTCGTCGAGGATCAGCGTGTCCGCCAAAGCGCAGATCTCCAGCAGGCGGTGCCAGTCCGTCGAGTTGCGCGCCAGACGCGACACCTCCAGGCCCATGACGATCCCCGCCCGCCCCAGACCGACCTCGCTGACCAGTCGCTGGAAGCCTTCGCGATCCACCGCACTCGCCCCGGACTGGCCGAGATCGGAGTCAATGACGACGACTTGATCGAGACGCCAGCCCAGTGCCAGTGCCCGCTCGCGCAAATCGTACTGGCGCTTGGTACTCTCGCTGTTCTCGAGTACCTGGCGCAACGTCGACTGCCGCACGTAGAGATAGGCATTTCTCTTCAGGTGTCGCGCCTGTATTTTTGCGTGCTGCTCACCCATCATGGCCTACTCTCCCGTGCCGTCGCCAGCGCCATGCTGGCGACCAGATTGATCAGGTGCTGTTCCATCCCCGCCGGTAACCTCGACTCATTGCGCAGAGCGGCGGCGGCCGGACTCGGGGCCGTTTCGCTGACGCCACGCATCCAGGCCGCCATCCCTTTGAACAGGAAGAGTGCACGCCCGGGCGAGCGGTGACGGCCGCCAGGCCTCTCGGCGGTCTCTTGCCGCAAGGACTCGTAACCCTCGGCCAGGGTCTGGCCATTGGTCATCACCGTCGGCTTCATCGGCGTTTTTTTGCTCCGTGCCAGCGCGGTCGACGGTGCGCCGATGGACGGCCAGTCCGAAGTGCTCTCCGCGATCCGCTCCACCAGCTCCTGTGCGTCAAGTCCTTCTTCCTGGGCACGTGCCGCCTCGATGAAGGCCATGACCTCGTCGGTGATCTTGTGCGGTCCGTGCGGCCTCGCTTGACCGGCAACAGTCCGGCGAGACCCGCGCGTTCGAAATCTGCCTGGGCCTTGTAGAAGGTCGGCCGGGACGCCGAAGCTGCTGGCGGCATCGACAACGGTCTGACCTTCGGTGCGCATAATGACGGAGCATCTCGTAACGCACCTGTACCAAGTCCCGCGGATCGAAGAACTCGCTGTCGAGAAAGGCGGCATCCTGAACGTCCTGCGCGTGCGGATTCACGGTTCCGCTCTCGGCGAGAGCGAGGAGTTTGGTGTCGGGCTTCGAGGGCGGTGTCATTGTAAGCATAATTATGACACAACAAGGCCGATGCAAAGACCCGTTTTTGAGTTGGATCCGTAACGCACTGATTGGTCATGGTCTTCCCATATCGGAAACGGAGTCATGGCATCGAGTCCTCCGGAAGTTCTCAGCGGGGCAGAATTCACTTAACACTGCCGGCATTATTCTCTTGACACTTTGCGCTGCCGGAGCTTGCCCGGCCGCCCCTGTGCTGCGCTTTGGCGGACAATCAGCGCCACCAGGTGCAAGAGGTCGTCGACCGGAAGTGCGAGCGGCCAGCCGACACGCTGGCGAACGGATCCGGCGCCACTGCACTGGTCCAGGCGGCTGTCAGGCGCCTCACCCGGCCGCTGTCATCGTGAAAGTGAACGCGCTCCTCGCCCCAGGCATTGCGCCGTTCGATCAGAACGAACTCGCGCCCGAAGAGGGGATGAAACGGGTGGGTGACCCGAAAAACTTGTTGCTGATCGAATGCATCATCTGCAGTTGGCTGCTCATGTGAAGGGGCGCGTCGAAAGCCGAAGTTTAACACCCCAATGTCATAATATGGTGTTTTCGGGTCAGCTTGAAATATAACGTGTTGATTTAGAATGTAGTGGTTTTTGCCGGCTTTTTGTTGTGCCATAAGTTGTTGTCTTGACCCAGAATTTCCCTTGCTTTTGTTGTACGATCGTGAGCATGTTTATTCGACGGACACGGACCAACAACCAGGCGACCGGCGAGGGGTACTTCACCTATCGGCTGGTGCGCGGCGAGCGCGTCGGGGGCAAGGTGCGGCAGATCACTGTCCTGAACCTCGGGCGAAACTTCGCGATCAAGCAGGAAGACTGGCCGACCCTGTGTAGCCGCATCGAGCACCTGCTTCATCCTCAGCAAGCGCTGCTGCCGCTGCAATGCGCTGAGCCTATCGAGCGTGCCGCTCAGCGCTATGCCGGGCAACTGGTGGCGCGCGCGCCGGCCGTCGAGCCGGCGGCCGCTGACGCTGGAAATTTACGGCCGTTAGCGGACTTCCAGGAAGTCGATGTCGACTCGCTGCAACTGACACAACCCCGTTCGGTCGGTGTGGAACAGGTGGGACTCTTTGCCTTGACTGAACTGGGTTTGATCGACACGTTGAGCGCATTGGGCGTCAGTGGCGTCGTGCGTGCGGCGATTATCGGCAATCTGATCGGGAGAATGGGGCGGCCCGGCTCTGAACTGGCGACCTGGAACTGGCTGGTGCGGCAGAGTGCCCTGGGCGAGTTGATCGACGTCGACTTCGCCACGATGTCACACATGAGCCTGTACCGCGCTTCGGACGTCCTGATGAAGCATCGGGAGGAGATTGAAACGCGTCTGTTCAGCAGCGTTCAGACGCTCTTTGACCTGGCAGAGACGGTCACCCTCTACGACCTGACCAACACCTATTTCGAAGGCGAAGTCAGTGGCAATCGCAAGGCCAGGCGCGGGCGTTCGAAAGAGAAGCGCAGCGACTGCCCGTTGGTGACCCTCGGTCTGGTGCTTGACGGCAGCGGCTTTGTGCGGCGCTCACAGACCTTCGCCGGCAACGTGAGTGAAGGCAGCACACTGACCGGCATGCTGGCCGCACTGGACGCCCCGGCAGGGGCGCTGGTGGTCATGGACGCAGGCATTGCCACCGAGGCCAACATCACGTGGCTCGGCGAACACGGGTACCGCTATCTGGTGGTTCGTCGCGGGGGCACACGCCAGTTCGACGAGACCTGCTCGGTGACCATCGAGACGGCTGCCGAGGAGCCACTGCATCTGCAGAAGGAGGTCAGCCAGGACGGCAAAGAACGGCTCCTGCATTGCCATTCTCCGAGTCGCCAGCTCAAGGAAGAGGCGATGCACGCCAAGGCCAGCCAGCGTTTCGAAGCCGGGTTGCAGCAAATCAGCGAGGGCCTGAACAAGCCTCGTTGCGAGAAACGCCACGACAAGTTACTTGAACGCGTCGGCCGACTCAAGCAGAAAAGCGGCGGCGCCAGCCAGCACTTCACGGTAGACCTTGCCACCGATGACTCCGGAAAAATCGTCACCGGGCTCACTTGGCAGAAAACCCCGGTCAACGGCACGATGGCCACCCATCCGGGGGTCTATTGCTTGCGCACCAACGAACTCGCGTGGGATGAAGAGCGGCTCTGGCGCACCTATACGATGCTCACCGACCTCGAGAGCGTCTTTCGTAGTCTGAAGAGCGAACTCGGCTTGCGACCGGTCTATCACCACAAGGAGAACCGCTCAGACGGCCATCTCTTCATCACCGTGCTGGCCTACCAGTGCGTACAGTTCCTGCGGGTAAAGTTAAAGGCCGCGGGGATCACCGATAGTTGGGCGACCCTGCGTGAGACCCTCTCGGTGCAGCGCCGGGTCACCGCCACCTTCCGCCAGCGCGATGGCCGTACCCTCAATGTTCGCAAGGCAACCGTCGCTGAGCCCGAGTTGATGGCCATCTATCGCGCCCTGGGCATCAACCCCACACCAGGAGGGACGAAGAAACTCATCACCTGACCCCGAAATTACGGGCTTGTTGTGCCATTAGAGATTTCTTTGCACCGCACTACATTGATTCTTAAGCATGTTTTTTTGAGCATGTCCGCTTCTTCCGCTACCGCTGCGGTAACAAGCGCCAGAAGCTACCGACCTTCCGTTTACCCGGTCGGCTACTCCGGTAGTCCCGGCAAGATGGACACTTCAGTCAGCCGCGCAAGAATTTCCGCGCTACACGGCGGGAAAATGGGTATGACGCCATCGGAAATTTCCGCTGACCAGAAGGGGTTTCGGACTCCCCTGATGTCCAAGCGCACTGACGCATTGCTGGTCAGCTTGTCGAGGAGGCCGCGCGAAAGGCGACGTCGGCGCAGGACAACCGACCAACGGGTTAGCGTCTCTACGCCGCCGGCATGGACGGAAGCAAGGCTCAAGGCGCTGGCAACGCCCACTGCGGCCGGTATTCCAGCGCATTCGCCCGATCAGCGACAACAAGCAGCTGCCCTCCGGGGTCGCCCGTCTCAACTTACCACCAACGACACCAATTATGCTGGTTGGTGCAGTGACACCGGCATCCGAGCAAAAGCAAGTACATCTTCGTCGTTTCCGACAGTTCGCTGCTGCTCAGCAATTTCGAGGATTACTACAAGCCGGAAGGCAGCAAGGTATCGCGAGGCCTATCCCAGGGCGTGACCGATACCTCTCGTCACGCCGGCTTCAGCATCCAGCAGTCCAGGGCCTTCGCCGACAGGCGCTGGCCCATCCAGACACGGATCGCCAAGATCCACCAGCCCCTGCTCGATCAGGAACGAACCCGATAGCGTTATCTCCTGATGCGCTACCCGAAGACTAGGCCCGCTGACTCCGGCTTTTTGACTGGGATACCCACTTCGCGACCATCGGGCTGACGCCGCCGACCGAGGAGACCGCTAAATCGAGACGAAGGCGATGGCCGACGCAACCACCATCTGTCCGGTTGTCGCTCGATGATCTGAAGATGTTGCCGATGTGGGAGTACCTGCGACGGGTCACCGGGGGCTCTCCCGGTTTCAATAGAACAGTTGGCCTTATCGCCGGACCTATTTCGGCGGCTTCCAGCTCTACCGGCGCGGTCGAAACAGGTCCTGGATACCATTGCCGGCACGATCGGTCACCCGATGGCGACTCTTCGTCGAGAAGAACTTCAGCGCCGAATCAAACGGGCCGTAGGAGAACATGGTCGGTCGGGTCCATCTGCGGGTTCCGTTCTCGGCTCGCGAAAAACACCTGGCTGACCAAGGCGACCCTGCCCAACAGGCCCTTTACAAGCTCGACCAAAGGGTGAAAAAAAGATTTCGGTCGGCTATCGGAGAAATGGATCGATTGTTCCGCCGTCGACACTCGTCCGGTGAATACTGTCGGCGATCTGGGCCGCATCTCCCGAATTTCTCGCTCAGCGCAACCTGGCGCGCTGGGGTGGCCCACGTTGCCGAGGACGGGTTCGCCAATCCGTCGGAGACACTACCGACGCTCATTAATACAAGGCTGCGACCCGCTGCGCCGGAATTCCAGCCGCCGCCTTCCTGCATGCCCGATCTACGATCCGAAGGGCGATCCGGCGACCAACTTTCTCCGCCTAAGTTGCGTGATCGGACATAATAACCCATGGTTTCGATTCGAGGGGGCCACCGACGAAAGTGACGGCGCCCGCAATTTAGTGGGTCAAGACGGACGAAGGTCAAGTTCAACAAGAGACGCAGAGAAACTGGTTCGACAATCGAGTAACTATCAGGTGTTTCCCCGGCTCCAAGCCAACGGCAGACTGGCGGTTACGGAGAATCTCACGCCCGGATGTCGGCGGTATCGCCTTCACCTATGTTGCGCTGACCAAGTACCTGAAGAGCGCACGAGAGACACACGTCGATCGACGGGCTAAGTCAGGCGCAGCGCTGTTCATCGCCTGGAGATTCAAACCAGTCCCGGACAAGATACGAGAAGGGTTTCCTGCGCAGATCACGGCGACCAATCCGCACGCGGCCGGTCAGTATCACAACGCTTACGCAGCAGCGCAGCACAGGCAAGTTCTGCAACCGGCATTCGCTTAGGTGACCCGATGTGGCTGGCGCCGAAGGATCAGGCGAATTTGGTAGGAACGCCAATCGGCATAATCGAGCCGGAAATTGAGTAAAGCTGGCAGGAATGGATCCGTTTATCCCGCGTGATCTGTCAACTCGGACGAGGCGGTTGACGCGTGGTCGTTGCTATCTTCCCATACTCGGCATGTGAATGCACAATTTTGGAATCTCTCGTTCGCCACGATTCTCCGCTGAGTTGCTGGTAACCGGCGCCATTCGGCAAGAGCCGAAAAAAGACAGCCGAACGTCAGAAGTTGGCAAGGTGCTGACCGTGAGTAAGGCGCCTCGAACGGCGCAGTTCCACTCGGATAGCGGCCGTTGAACCTCCGACGGCGCGACCGGCCGCTGAGGGTCGTCGACTGCGGTCCGCCTACCCAGATTGATCTGACCGCCGGTTCGGCGTCACACCTCTGGGCTGCGGCACGGCTGACCGTCGGCATGGCTGCGCTAAAGCTTGTCTCCCCAGAGCGGCGGCGATCGTCGCGAGAACTGTCCTGATCGTCTTCGCTGACCGCGTTGACATGCACCGAGCGCTTCTCCGACAAGCCTGCTGCGGGAAGACGGCTTGCGCAGGTCGATGAGTTGCCTCGCCACAACGCCAGGGCGTCCTGGAAAGCTCAAATGATGCCCTTAATGCTCCGGGCGTGCATCTGTCACCAGGTTGCCCGTCAGGTCTTGCCCGGCCTGAAACCATGCCGTTCAGGGCCTTCGTTTCGCTCCAGCGCGGTTCTTCCAGAAATTGACCGACAGATAGATCGTAGAGACGACGAGGGTTAAAAGCCGGCGAACTGGAAGTCCCGTGATTAGTTGGTCCGGTAACGGCCGGTGAGTGGGTCGTGAACCGAGCAGAGGATCGCACACGCGCTTTGATCTCCTGCAGCGTACCGACCTCCGGCAGGATGGCCGAACCGGTGATCCGGAACGCTTGAGCGGTTCGGCGAGATCCACGGCGGTGTTTTTCTCACCATAGACCTGGCGGACGATCCTGCCCTCGGCGTCGACCAAGGTGACCTGAGGTGGTGTGGTCGAAGCCGGCGGGGTCGCGATGTAGCTGACCCGAAATTGCTGGTCAATTCTCCGACGATGGCCGGGGCGGGGCTCAGGAACCCCCAGTTGGGCAGATAGATGCCGTATTGTCAGACGAAGTCCACACAGAAGCGCCGCAGGTGAGTCAAAGGGCTGATTGAGGCCGATGCTGATGACGTTGAAGCGGTCCCCGGCTGAAAGCATAAACAGTATTGTCGACCGCTTTCTGCAGATTGCGGGTGATTATCGGACAGACCTGGAAGTTTGCGGTATAGATGAAGGTAACCAGCGGCGGCTTGCCCCGGTAACCCGACAGTTCGACCGGTCGCCCCTGGCGATCAAGCAGGACAGAAGTCAGCCGACCGGCTTGCCGATGGCGCTTTGCGACAACGCGAAGGCAGCCTTCTCGTCGAGCGTGGTCAGCGTCAGGATACCGTCGACACCCTGCGGACCAGAGCGGTGAGCCTGGGCTTGTCAGCCCGCCGCGTCGTCAGCAAGTGCGGTATTCACGGCCAACAGGAAAGAGTGTGACGACGAACGTGCGTGCGAAACGCTGCAGACTCACCGCGAAGATGTCCATAAATTACCAGAACCGTAGCTGGGTATCCACGATGGCCCCAGCAGCACCGGTGTCAATTGCATCCGTGAGGCATGAAAGCAGACCATTGCCGATTTTGCGGTTGGGTTCGCGCGTCAGCCGCCGAGCCTTCCTGGATGAACAGGGAAATACGCCGCTGGCGCGCGCCAGCGGAAAATGAATCGCGCCGAGGCCGAAAGCCAGCGGCAGCTGGAGGCGGCAACCAGGATCAGGGTGCTGAACAGGATCGTGTCCGGCTGCGCGTTGGTCGCCGACGACGACCAAGCAGCATCGGTACGCCGGCGGCGGGTGTAGTCGTCACTTGTCGCTGATCGCCAGGCTCCAGAAATGCGGTGGTGTCCACAGGAAAGGACCAGCGCGAGAGCATAACGGCACCGCGCGCCCGCAATTACCGGATCGGCTGCGGTCGCCCCGGCGAGAACCGCCCAACTACCGGCCAGCCCCGGGAGACTGATGTTCAGCCAGGTGCGGCGTTTCAGCCAGACGGTGTAAACAGTGGCGTAGAAAAGGCGCCGAGGAAAACGAACCGCGCTGACCGGGCGATGAGTGCGATCCACGCGGCGCCCACCGACAGTGCCATCAGGGCAGCGACGTGCCAGCAGCAGATGGGAATATGGCTGAGTTCGCCGGTGACGAAGGGGCGCTTGCTGGTGAAAATCATCAAGGTGGTCGCTATCGTGCCCGTAATACTGGTTGAAGGCGCCGGCGCTGCGCCGGCAAGGATAACACCGACCGCGTCAGCACGAGAACGTGCAACAGGCTAAGGCTGGGGCCACCGCATGACGGCGAGTCCGGCGAAGTGCGGTAAAGGTGATGACGGCTTATATTTTTAACAGGAAAACGCCAGAATGGCACGGATAGGGAAGCCGGGGTGCTGTTCGATGGGAGTGTGCTTGGCATTGGCGCGTCGATACGATGGCGATCAGGTGGTTGAAGGCGGGTGGGTGCAGACTTGTTTGCGTCGGCACTATGCTCCAGGCGGCGGGATTCAGGCAGGCCCCACGCCAGTGGCGCCGGTAGAGCGATTACCGAATCAGCTCAACAGCCAGACTTCGGACAGGTACTTCCAGTTCGCCCCGCTCGTGGCTGGGGCGAAGGACTTGGGCAGCTGCGGCGGCTGCAACACCGTGCCGGGGACGGCCCCGAAACGGTCGCTGCCGTGGGCGACAGCCGAAGCCGCCTGGGTGTTGGGCAGGATCAGCGTCAACCGGTCCGCCACCTTGCCGCCGTCGCGTTTCCTGCCAAACAGCAGCGGCCCGACAACCTTGGGGGATCCACCAACACCGCCGCCGATCACGGCGATGACGCTGAAGATGCCGTCCGGGCCATCATCAGGTAGGCCGCGCCCGGCCATTCCCGCTGGAACGGCGCGCCGGAAAGTATGTCCCAATGCCGGCGGAAAGCAGCGTGCCGGCGCCCATCATCACCAGTCCGAGCACTAAACGTACTGATGCCGAACAGGTAAGGCTGGATCTGGCACAACAGGGGCAGGATCATTTCACGCCGGAAGGCACCGGCACCAGCAGGTAGGTGATCGACATGAAAAACCAGCGCGTCGTGCCGGTCGCCTGCGTGGTGTGAAATGGCCCGGAACGTAGAAGGTGTTGTGCATCAGCATGTTGATCTGCTCGGTACCAGAGCACGACTCCCGAGATGCCGCCAGGAGAGCGAAGCTGACCAGCGAAATGAACATGCCCGAGAACACCGGAAGTTTAAGGGTGCTTTACGCAGCCATTCAAACAGGCCGTTGGTACATAGCCCTTGCGTCCGCTGTATTGCCGCCTCGATCGCGCCAGGGACCGTGAAGCCGTGGATCATCGGGGCCATCACCGCAAAATACATGAAATAGGAGGTGTTGAGCACCTTCCATTCGGCACTCATGCCGGGGTCGGAGAAGCAGGTGATGCGCTGGCGGGTTGCAGGAGCAGGATAGTAGAGCAGGAAAGCGCGGCGCGAGACCTTTTCCGGCAGGGGTTTGGCACCGAAGATTACTGCCGAAGTCAGGTACCAGACCGAGACAGCTGCGCGGCGACGTTGATCTGCTGCGGGGAGTGACCTAATCCCCACACCATGCGGTACAACTGCGCATCGATTTCCTTGATCAGGCCGACCGACCACAGGAAGGTCGGGATGAGATGTGAACGCCAGCGAGGATCGTGAACAATAGCGTGATCGCTGCGATCAGCGCGCCGAATGTCACCAGCGGCAGGAGCCCTGGGTAAGTCCTGTCCTTTTTGGCGACGACCAGGGTACCGAAGAAGACAGCGACACAAAGCAGTGCGCCGACGACCCACCAGGATGATTCCCAGGTAAGTGCGGCGCGGCCTGCATCGGGACGTACAGGGTGAACATCACGCTCGATTCGCCCTGGAAAATGGCGATGTTGGTGGTGAGTACCGCCAATCACCATCAGCCAGAAGTACGACCGCACTGATCTTCGGCGTTGCCAGTCGGCAGCTGAACGGCGTCGATGAGCAAAAGTTTAGTACGGCCATTTCGAAGAACGGGATCCACGGGATCAGCATGTCGATACCGTGGGCGGTAAGGATCGGGTAGAACTGGTCGATGACAACGGATTTGATCGCCGGCCAGCGGGTGAGGATGACCAGCGGCGTATTGCGCCGACCAGCAGACAGAGTACGCCGGCAACGGCGAACTGGCTATCAGCTTTTTTTTTTCAGCGCTGGTCCTCAAATTTGCGGTCAGGAGACTGGGACGGGTACGGTAGGTGGTTTGCATCAATTTACTCCCCTTTTATTTCACGTGAATGCGGCCGAGCATCGCGTGGTGGCCGATGTTAAAGTACTCGTTGCAGGTGACTGCGTAAGTACCTTCGCTTGGTCGACGTATCTTGACGACATGTTCACCAGCCGAGGATCACGCACGGATGGCTGGAAGTGTTCCGGTTGCGGCGAAAGCCATGGTTGTAGTCCGCCAGGAAACCAGATGAATCTTGTAGGTCAGCCCTTTTTCGAGTTCAGGGATCGGTGACCAGGCCCACAGGCGGGCGATCAGGTAGCCGTCCCTGCCAGCAAGTACCTTGACCACCGGGATCTGCTGCTCGGTACCGGTGCGCTTGGTGTTCTCGGCGATGAACTTCTCCGTATGGCGGCGAACATCTCCAGGCTGGTGCTTGTAGGCCTCGTTGGACGGGTTCTCAACACCGTAGATATGCCAATGGATCATCATCACAGACATGATCATCCCCCAGACGAGAGGCAGTCGATCCACGCCCATTCGACCTTGTCGATGGAGTTTGCTTCCACCAGAGCCGATCGGACGGCGGCAGGAGTGACCGCATGATTGGCCTCTCCTGATGTGAAAACGGATTGGCCTATCTGGCGACCAGCGTGATTCCTTGTTGATATCTGATGATGCCCCACAGGATCTCAAACAGCCCAGGTAAGGCTACGCCGAGAAACAGCAACAGGAAGTGGTTGTCCGGAAGCTTTTGCATGGAGCGAAGGTCGTCTCATCGTTGGCAGTGGGCCATGTTTTTGTATCCTCCATCACTGATTGGCGCGCGCAGCCTCGCTACTTGTGGTTGCAGATAAGTCGAATTCCTTGAGCAGGCTGGTGTGTGCAGAATACTCTGCCACCGGAGGCGGGTGTCGATTGATTTGATTCATCCCCAAGAACGGAGACCATGCAGGCACCAGCAAAAACCTGCTGGCATCTGTGTCGCAGCGCCAGACCGCCGACCGAATGTAACAGCAGCCGGCGCGACCCTCAAGGAGCGCGACAAAGGGCATATAATTCTTTTCCCCTTTTCCGTTCCCCGGTGACATGTCGTAAGATAAAATCGCTCGCCGATGAGTCGGCGCTTTGGCTGCTGCTTTGCGGTGCCATGGTCTTGCCATTCTGGTTGTCGGTGGTGTCTTGCGGCTGACGCACTCCTAGGTCTGTCGATCGTCAAGTGGCAACCGATCGTCGGCGTCATCCACCATTAGAACCAGCAGGCCGGAGGATACGTTCGAAGAAATACAAGCAGACGCCGAATACCAGCAGGTGAACCATCCAGGATGGCACTTGCCGAGTTCAAGGGCATCTTCTACTGGGAGTACTGGCATCGCG
>JADKBU010000062.1 GCA_016714935.1 Candidatus Accumulibacter propinquus
TGGACCTTTGTGTCCCGAGAGGAAGCCGAGCAGCGGCGCGGGTTTGACCCGGAAGTCCTGCCCGCCGACCGCGCCAAAAACCGTTCGCTCTTCTTCGACGACCTGCTCGACGCCAAGGTGCGGGAATTCAACCCGCGCTACGCCGAGGCCGAGGGCGCATTGCTCGGGCAGTTCCGCCATCTCCACACCGACATTTACTGCAATCGGGGCAGGCTCATCAATCAGGCAGCACATATCGCAAAATGTTGTGACAAAACAAGAAGTAATTCATTAACTCGTCTCTTGTTGCGACTTGAAAAAAGTTTATTGTTATGCCACATATCGCAATATCTGACGATATAAAGCTGTTGAAATGGCGTACTCGCAATAAATTACGACTATGAAAATCACTGGCCTACTCACCGATGATGCCGTGCTCGCCGAACTGGGCGCACGGATTGCCGGTCGCCGGGTTGAATTGCAGCTCACCCAGGCGGCCGTGGCCGAACAGGCGGGGATCGCCAAGCGCACCCTCGAGCGCATGGAGGCCGGGCAGACGTCACAGTTGGGCACTTTGGTTCGGGTGCTGCGGGTGCTGGACGCCGCATCCGGGCTGGATAGCCTGATACCTGAGTCCGGGCCCAGACCGATGGATTTGTTGAAGCAAAAGGGCAAGGTCCGGCAACGGGCGTCGGGGCGCCGCGCTGAGAAAGAATCAGCCAAACCCTGGCGCTGGGATGAGAAACCATGAGCACGCTGGCCGAAGTCAGGCTGTGGGGCAAAACCATCGGCGCGGTCTCGCTGCAGGACGGGGAGGAGGTCGCCAGCTTTGAATACGATGGGGCCTTCGCGCAAAGCGGCATCCAGGTCGCGCCGATGGTGATGCCGCTATCCAGGCGCGTGTACCGCTTCCCCGAGCTTTCCCGTCCGACTTTTCACGGGTTGCCCGGCCTGCTGGCCGACTCGCTGCCGGACAAGTTCGGCAATGCGCTGATCGATGCCTGGCTGGCTTCGCAGGGGCGGCAAGCGAATTCCTTCAACGCTGTTGAGCGGCTTTGCTATACCGGCGAACGCGGCATGGGTGCGCTGGAATTTGCCCCCGCCATCGGCCCCAGGGCGAAGCAGACAACGCCCATTGAGGTCGGCAAGCTGGTTGAGCTTGCATCGGAGGTGTTGGCCCACCGGAACAATTTGCAGGCATCTTTTTGCGGCTGAAGGCAGGGAAGATGCGCTGAGGGATATTCTGCGCGTGGGCACATCCGCCGGGGGCGCGCGGGCGAAGGCGATCATCGCATGGAACCCGAAAACCAATGAAGTTCGGTCCGGCCAGGTCAAGGCCGGCAAGGGATTTGAATACTGGCTGTTGAAATTTGACGGCGTCAGTGGCAACAAGGACAAGGAACTGGAAGACCCGAAGGGCTACGGGATGATCGAGTATGCGTATTACCTGATGGCGCTCGACTGTGGCATTGAGATCAGTGAATGCCGGCTGTTCAAGGAGAATGGCCGCTCGCATTTCATGACGCGCCGCTTTGATCGGCTGACTACCGGCGAAAAACTTCACATGCAGTCGCTCTGCGCCCTGGCGCACTACGACTTCAACATGGCAGGCGCTTACAGCTACGAGCAGGCCTTGCTGGTGATGCGGCAACTGCAGTTGCCCATGCAGGCCATCGAGCAACTGTTCCGGCGCATGGCGTTCAACATCGTGGCCCGCAATCAGGATGACCACGTGAAGAATATTGCCTTCCTGATGAACAAGGCCGGGGAGTGGTCGCTTTCGCCAGCCTTTGACATCACCTACAGCTTCAATCCTGCGGGGGCGTGGACGGCAAGCCATCAGATGACGATGAATGGAAAACGCGACCATTTCATGCTGGAGGATTTCATCGCCTGCGCCAGGACGGCTTCGATGAAGCGGGGGCGCGCCGCGAAAATCGTTGCCGAGGTGCAGGCGACGGTAGCGCAATGGCCATCGTTTGCGGAAACGGCAGGCGTGCCTGATGGGGTGCGCGAAAAAATTCAGCGCACGTTGAATCTGAAACCCTATTCATGAAGCCCTATCGATGAAACCGGGCGAGTACAAAACCGTCCAGGCGCGGATCATCGGCTACGCCCATGCCATCGGCTGGACCTTTGTGCCCAGAGAGGAAGCAGAGCTGCGGCGCGGTTTTGATCCGGAAGTGCCGCCCGCCGACCGCGCCAAAAACCGTTCGCTCTTCTTCGACGACCTGCTCGATGCCAAAGTGCGGGAGTTCAACCCGCGCTACACCGAGGCCGAGGGCGCCCTGCTTGGGGCTTTTCGCCATCTCCACACCGACATCTACGGCAACCGCGAATTCGTCGAGCACCTGCGCAACCGGGGCAAGTTCTTCGACGTTGATGCGAAGCGCGAGCGCGATCTGATCCTGATCGATTACGACGATCCGGCGCGCAACGTTTTTGAGGTCACCGAGGAGTGGGCCTTTCACAACGGCCACTACGGCACGCGCGAGGATGTCGTCTTTCTCATCAACGGCATCCCGGTGCTGGTGATCGAGTGCAAGAACGCCAACAAGGACGAGGCGATTGCCCTCGCGGTGGACCAGATCCGCCGTTACCACCGCGAGACGCCCGAACTGTTCGTGTCACAGCAGTTGTTCACCGCCACCGACGCCATCGGTTTTTCCTACGGGGTGAGCTGGAACACGGTGCGGCGGAACATCTTCAACTGGAAAGGGGAACGGGTTTTCCAACCCGTTGGTCTGGACAACAACACGGGCAGGAATGCCCGTGCTCCTTTTTTCAATCCTGACGCCGAAATCGAGAGGCACCAGCGGAACCTTCCCCATTGGCAGCAGGGTGAGAAGTGGGTTTTTGTGACCTGGCGACTGAGTGATTCCCTGCCGAAGGCAATGCTGGAGCAGTGGAAGGAGGAGCGAACGACTTGGCTTGCGCTTCATCCGGAGCCGTGGGATGAGCAGACCGAATCCGAGTATCACGATCGTTTTTCCCGGCAGATCGACGAGTGGCTGGATCAGGGGGCCGGGGCGTGTGTACTAAAGGATACGGCGAACGCTCGGATCGTCGCGGATGCGTTGCGGCACTTCGAGGGGGAACGCTATGAGATCGCGTCGTTCGTCGTGATGCCGAATCACGTGCATGTGCTGTTTCGACCTCTGGGCAAACACACACTGCCGGAGATCCTGAAATCGTGGAAAGGATTCACGGCGCGGGAGATCAACAAGCGGATGGGTAGGACCGGGGCACTTTGGCAGGATGAGTATTGGGACCGGCTGATTCGGAATGAACGGCACTTTTTCAAGGTGGCTGAATATATCCGGGAAAACCCGGTAAAGGCGGGAACACGGGTTTCCCAACCCGTGTATGAGAGTGAGTTGATCACGGACAGGAATGTCCGTGCGTCTTTTGAAGGTGAAGGAAACGGGTTGGAAAACCCGTTCCCCAGTCGGCTGGAGGCCAAGGTGAAGAGCTTCTGCGCCATACCGCAGCTGCTCGCTTTCCTGAAGGACTACATCGTCTTTGCCGAGAAGGACGAGGAACTCAACAAATACATCCTGCGCCAGCACCAGACCGGCGCGGTGGAGGCGACCGTCAGCCGCGCCCTCGATCCCCGGCGCACGCGCGGCCTCGTCTGGCACACCCAGGGCAGCGGCAAGACCTTCACCATGATCAAGGCAGCGGAGCGGCTGTTCCGCTCGCCCGCAGCGGACAAGCCGACCGTCCTGCTGATGATCGACCGCAACGAGCTCGAAGACCAGATGCTCAAGAACCTCGCCGCGCTCGGCCTGGGCAATCTGGAACACGCCAGCAGCATCGCACGGCTCAACCAGCTGCTGCGCGATGACTACCGGGGCATCATCGTGACGATGATCCACAAGTTCCGCGACATGCCGGCGGACCTGAACACGCGCTCGAACATCTATGTCCTGATCGACGAAGCCCACCGCACCACCGGCGGCGACCTCGGCAACTTCCTCATGGCCGGCCTGCCGAACGCGACCTTCCTTGGCTTCACCGGCACCCCGGTGGACAAGACCGTTTATGGCCTGGGCACCTTCAAGACCTTCGGCTGCGAGGATGACCAGGGTTACCTGCACAAGTATTCCATCGCCGACAGCATCGAGGACGGCACGACGCTGCCGCTCTACTACCAGCTCGCCCCCAACGAAATGCTCGTCCCGCACGAAACGCTGGACAAGGAGTTCCTCTCCCTCGCCGAAGCCGAGGGCGTCGCCGACATCGAGGAGCTGAACAAGATCCTCGAGCGGGCGGTGAACCTGAAAAACTTTCTCAAGGGCAAGGAACGCATCCAGAAGGTGGCGCAGTTCGTCGCCAAACACTACCGCGAGAACGTCGGGCCACTCGGCTACAAGGCCTTCCTCGTCGGTGTGGACCGCGAAGCCTGCGCGCATTACAAGCACGCCCTCGACCAGTTCCTGCCGCCCGAGTATTCCGAAGTCGTGTACACCGGCAGCAACAACGACTCCAGGCTGCTGAAGGAATTCCACCTCGACCCGAAGAAGGAGCGGCAGATTCGCAAGCGCTTCGGCAAGCTCGACCAGCAACCGAAAATCCTGATCGTCACCGAGAAGCTGCTCACCGGCTTCGACGCGCCCGTGCTCTACGCCATGTATCTCGACAAGCCGATGCGCGACCACACCCTGCTGCAGGCCATCGCGCGGGTGAACCGACCCTACGAGAACGAGGCGCAGGAGATGGTGAAACCCCACGGCTTCGTTCTGGATTTTATCGGCATCTTCGACAAGCTCGAAAAGGCACTCGCCTTCGACAGCGACGAGATCAACGCCATCGTCAAGGACCTGAAGCTGCTGAAGGTGCTGTTCAGGAACAAGATGGAGTCCAGGGCCCCCGTCTACCTCGGCCTGATCGAGCGCAATTTCAACGACCAGGACGTGGACACGCTCATCGAGCACTTCCGCGATCCCGAGCGGCGGAAGGCATTCTTCAAGGAGTACAAGGAGGTCGAGATGCTCTACGAGATCATCTCGCCCGATGCCTTCCTGCGCCCGTACATTGACGACTATCGAACGTTATCAGCGATCTATCAGGTCGTCCGTAAGGCCTATACCAGGACCGTGATGGTCGACCGCGAGTTTCAGGCCAAGACCAACCATCTGGTGCAGCAGCAGGTCGGCAGTTATGGCGTGGGCGTTTTGGGTGAGATTGTCGCAATCAATGGCAACACCATCGAGCTGATCAAGAACAAGAGCGGCGGGGATGGCAGCAAAGTCATCAACCTGATCAAGAGCATTGAAAAACTGGCCGAGGAAAGCAGCGATGACCCCTACCTCATCGCCATGGCGGAGCGCGCCAGAGCAGTGCAGGAGGACTTCGAAAACCGCCAAACCAGCACTGCCGAGGCCTTGGCCGAATTGTTGCGCGAAGTGGAAAGCAACGAAACGAGGAAGAAGGTACAAGCCGAAAAGTCATTCGATGGCCTGACATACTTCGTCTATCGTCGCCTGCTCGACGCGAAGATCCAGAACGCAGAGGCCGTCAGCCGGAAGATTCGCAAGGCCTTCACCGAGTTTCCGAACTGGCAGCGGAGCGAAAATGCCATCCGCGAACTCCGCAAGCAAGTGACCTTCGCCATCTTTGCGGAAACTGACAACCTGGACCAGGTGACCGCTATGGTCGACGAACTGTTCACCCTGCTGGAGAAGGCGAATCGGATCTAGAAATATGAAACCGATCGATCACAAAGATCGGATCTAGAAATATGAAACCGATCGATCACAAAGGCGAGTTCAAACAGCGCGTCCGTCAATGGGCCGACAAGCTGGACGTCAAGGTCGTCTGGTTGGGTGTGCGTCCGATGCGCAACAAATGGGCGTCGTGTTCTACCGCAGGGCATTTGAATTTCAGCGACGAACTACCCGACCTGAGACCCGAGCTATGGGACTACGTTATCGTCCACGAGCTGCTCCACTTCTCTGTGCCAAATCATGGGAAACTTTGGAAAAGCCTGATGCACGCCCACTTGGGTGAGTATGAGGCATATGAATGCGAGTTAAAGAAGATGGCGCATAACATGTAACACCGGAAGTTCCAGCAATGACCGCATTACGGTCACCGGCGTCAACGTTGAGAGTGTAATTCGTGACTTTGGTTACACGCCACCTGTTATATGTACTCCACAAGAACTATTGGAGGCTCTGAATGAAGATTACCAGTCCGATTATTGAAGAAATTCATGCATTCCGTGCACAGTATGCACGACAATATGGCTATGACTTGAAGGTTATTTGTGATGCCGCTCGGCAGAATCAAAGACAAAGTGGGCATGAGATCGTGAGTTATTTTGTTCCAGGCCCCCCAGTCGATTCGACCTTGAGCACAAAAACGGATCCTTCCGGACCGCTTGCGGCGGCCACCGATATCCGCCGATGAACATTCGTTTTCATAATCTGGCCACTTTGGCAGACTCCAGCTTGACTTGCGGGGTTCAGGATCAATGAGCTTCGGCACTCGCACAGAATTGAACAAATGCGACTTTATCTAGACCTTTGCTGCTTCAACCGGCCATACGATGATCAGTCGCAAACTCGGATTCGACTGGAGACTGAGGCAAAGCTGGTGATTCAGCAGAGAATTCGCGCCGGCGAATGCGAGTTGCTGTGGTCTTCTTCATTGGATTTCGAGAATTCCCAAAATCCGTTTGAAGAGCACCTGCGGGCTATACGGGAATGGCGACAACTGGCGGTGACATGTGTCATGGCGGATGCTGAAGTGGTGGACCTTGCCCGTGAGGCGATGGTGTTTGGCATCGGTGAATATGACGCTTTGCACGCCGCCTCGGCCATTGTCGGCAAAGCGGACATTCTTGTGACGACTGATGACCGGTTCAGCAAACGGTTGCGGCAGTTTGGCAGAGTCAGGGTGCTTTTCCCCATGGAAGCGGTGTCTTGTCTGGAGAAATGGTATGAAGACTGAGGCAGAAATTCGCATCGCCGGAATGCAGGCGTTGATCAGTGCCCTCGGGTTGGTGGAAGCCGAACGCTTCATGGTCGCGGTATCGCGTGATCGCTTCAACTACACCGAGTGGCGACGGCATGGGTTGCCGGGGATGTCGCTCGAACTGCTGGCGCAGCAAGCCAATCGCCATACGGAAGAACTGGTCGTGAATCAGGGCAAATCGGAAGGCCGCAGCGAGTAGCTGTGGTCGGGGGTGGAATGCCGGAAGGCGCTTTCTACTGGTGAGGTGACGACATGGCGATTACCGATTGGCCCGAGGACGAGCGACCGCGCGAGCGGCTTCTGGCGCACGGTGCTGCGTCGCTGTCGGATGCCGAGTTGCTGGCGATCTTCCTGCGTGTCGGCTGCAGGGGAAAATCCGCGGTCGATCTGGGGCGTGAGCTGATCAGCCGCTTCGGCGGGCTGAACGGCCTGTTCGCGGCCAGCCAGGCCGACTTTTCGGCGGTGCCTGGCATGGGGCCCGCGAAATACGCGCAGTTGCAGGCGGTCCTGGAAATGGCGCGGCGGGCGCTGGGCGAGGAAATGCGCCGGGGAATCGGCTTTTCTTCTCCGGCGGCGGTGCGCGATTACCTGCGGCTGCATCTCGCGGGGCTGCAGCACGAGGTGTTCTTCGCGCTGTGGCTGGATGCACAGAATCGCCTGATCGCTGCCGAAGAGCTGTTTCGCGGCACGTTGACGCAGACCAGCGTCTATCCGCGCGAGGTGGTGAAGCACGCGCTGCGACACAACGCCGCGGCGGTGGTGCTGGCGCACAACCACCCCTCGGGGGTCGCCGAACCCTCGCGCGCCGACGAACTGCTGACCAGCGAACTCAAGCAGGTCCTGGCGCTGGTGGAAGTGCGCGTGCTCGACCATTTCATCGTTGCGGCGCAATCGCCACCACTGTCTTTCGCCGAACGCGGCCTGCTGTAGCACCGTTCCCGTCGCGGCGCTGGCTGCACGGCCGCCGTGCGCGTCTCGCCGAGCCGGGTCCTGCTCAGAAGCCGTAAGGAGTGTACAGCCACTCCTTGACCACTTCGACGTCGCGATCGGGCAGGTAGCGAAAACCGGCCTGGACATCGTCGATGACGGCGTTGGCCAGAGCGTGCGGTGCGCTCCTGGTGGTCAGCATGTGGAAGAACCAGGCCATCGGGTAGCCGACGGCCTTGTCGTAGCGGATCATGCTGTCGTGCAGGGCCAGTCCCTGCATCCCGAAGCTGGCGCCGAACTTCGGCGGTGTGCCGTTCAGGGCGGCAACCGGCGTGGCATGCAGCACCGGTTGCCGGTAACGGTCCATGTGCTCGCGCACGACGATCACCCAGTGGTGGGAAAACTGCGTCGCCGCGCCGGCGCTGCTCGCTTCCCAGGCCGCGACGAAACGATGGATCGGTTGCGGGTCGGGCTTCTGCGCGCGCATGCGGCCGAGGAAGGTGTCCACCGGCGTCAGGCGGCGCAGGACCAGGAACGGCGCGCCGATCGGTTCGGCCCCGGCGCAGCAGGTCGGGTCCGCGCTGCGCGGGTCGACCAGTTCCTCGATGCTCGACGGCAGGGTTTCCGTGGCGAACAGGGGATGGCAGATCACTTCCTGCAGTTCCTCGATTTCGATCTGCACGAAATCGGCCGCCCCAGGTCCGGTGGCGGCGACGAAATAATGCGTACGGCCGGTGAGACGGGTGGCGCGCAGGCCGAGGTCGGCATAGGCGTCGCACAGCGCCGCCATGTCGTCGTCGTGGGCGGCGAGTTCGTGTTCGGCCCAGGTTTCCAGATGGTCGGAGAGATGCGCGTTGGCGGCGTCGACGACGCCGCCGAGGCGATACCAGCCGCCGCGCGAGAGGACTTCGCGGAAGGTGAGTGCGGGCGCCAGCGGCGCCAGTTCCCTGGCCAACATGGCAGGTCCCATGGTGGCCGGGGTTCGCACGCAGAGCTCGGCGATCTTGTGCGACAGTTCCTCCCAATGTGACACGCTATTCATTCGCTGTTCTCCGGCGTTGAGTGACTTTGCTGCAGGCGTTCCCGGGCGGCTTGACGCACCTCGGGCTCGGGATCTTCCAGGCGGCTGGCCAGGGCATCAAGGGGGGCGCGGCCGACCGCCGCCAGGCGGACCAGCCAGTCGTTGTCGTCGAGCAGGCGCGCCGCGTGTTCGGGCAGGGCGCGTTCGGCGACGATGCGCCGCACCTCGGCGTCGCGGTCGTCGAGCAGGCGCGCCAGGGCGAAGGCCGGCAGGCGGCGGGCAATGGTCTTGCGCACCTCGCGCTCGGGATCGTCGGCCAGGCGCGGCAACTTGCCGTGCGACAGACGCTGCGCGACGACCACGCGCACCATGTAGTCGGGGTCGGCGGCCATCGACAGGAGTTGTTCGGCGTCGAGCCGATGCGCGACGGTGATTCGCACCTCGCGATCGGGGTCGCTGGCCAGGGCGATGGCCGCCGCCGGCGGCAGGCGCGAGGCGACGACGCGGCGCACGACTTCATCGGCGTCGGCGGTGAGCGCCGTCACTGCCGGCAGCGGCGCGTAACGTGCGGCGATCGCGCGCCGCTCCCAGAAGCCATCATCCAGCCAGCTTGCCGCTTCCTGCGGGTGACGCCGGAAAAAGCGGTCGATGCGTTGCCCGCTCAAGGCCCGCACGCAGACCGCCGCGGGATCGCAGGCGCCACCGGCGAGCAGCGTCGCCGCGTAGCGACAGTCGCCGCAGGGCGGCGCCAGCGCCTGCGCCAGCGGCGCGCGGGGAGCGTCGTCGCGCTCAGTCGGCATCCTCACCGCGCAGTCCCACCACCAGTCCGGTCGCGACCTCGGCGTCGGCGGTGAGCGTGACGCAATGCGCGCTGGCATCGAGGTAATAGAGGTTGCAGTGGGCGTTGCCGAAAGCCGGCTGCGCGCGCGGCGGCAGATCGTCGTCGCTGCAGACGACCACCCGCAGACCGGCGAACTGCGCCCGCAAGTCCCGCTGCAGGTCGGCGGTCGGCAGGCTGGCGGGCGCCTCGCCGACGCGCGCGGCGACCGCTTCGAGCAGCGCCGCGGCGATCATGCGTCCGAGCTGGCGAGATGCGCGGCAAAGCGGGTCAGCGAGCCGGCCTCGACACCCATGATGCGCGCCAGCCAGGGCGGCGGATGGCGCAGCGCCTGCTGCAGCTGCGCGAGCGTCGCGGCGGCGGTCGCTGCGGGGTTGTCGCGGCTGGAGACCTTCACCGGATGCACCCCGGCGCGCACCACCTTGGCCGTTGCCGGACCGCCGATCGACTGTACGTAGACGATCTGGCAGTCGCCGATCAGCGCCGCGCGCGCGACGTTGCGATCCTCGGCATGGTCCGCCTCCAGCGTCGGGCGGACGCCGATCAGCCGCACTTCGCTGGGCGACACCTGGTAGATCAGGAAGCGCTCGCAGGAACCGTAGTGCCCGTCGAGCAGTTGCTCGCGATTCGAAGCGCAGGCGACGCGGATCGATTCGGGCATTTCGCCTTCGCTGTAGCTGGCCACCGCCGGCAGCTCGCTGTTGGTGATGCCTTCGCCCCACAGCAGGCGCACCGCCTGCTTGAGCTGCTCTTTCGGAACATCCGGTTCGACCACGTCGTCGCCCTGCAGCAGGACCTGCAGGTCGGCGACGGTGACCGTCGAGAGCTTGGCCTCGGTGAGCGGCAGGTCGAGTCGCTCGACCAGCGCCGAGACCAGTTCCCTGGCCGACAGACTGCCCAGCTCGCGGGCGGCGAGCGCCACGCGCAGCGCGGCTTCGCGGGTAATCGACTGCGCCATCGGCGTCTCCCTGGCGGCCTAGATGAAGACGATGCAGGACTCGCCTGCCGGACAGGCGTCGAGGCACTGCGGCGAGTCGTGTTCACCCTCGCACTCGGTACAGGTGTCGACGTTGATCTTGTAGATGCCGGCCTTGCTGGTGATCGAGCTGGTCGGGCAGACCGGCTTGCAGTCGCCGCAAGAGGTGCATTCGGCCTGGATGATTTTCATTGCCATGGTGTGACTCTCCGTGAATTGGATTACTCGGGCGCGTCCAGTCGCCTGGCGCGCAGCGAGATCGGGAAGCGTCCAGGCAGCGCCTGGGGTTCGATGTAGTAGGCGCCACCGTTGTTGAGACGGATCTCGCCGCCCCACTTGTCCGCGCTGTCGAACTCCATCGAAACAATGGCGTCCTCCAGATCGCGCTTCGGCAGGTAGAACGAGTAGGCACCGGCGGCATCCTTGCGGACCATGATGTTGGCCATGAAACTTCCCTTTGCGGTTGGTGACGGGGACGGCGAAGCGTCCCCGCCCGGCTCGGTTGGTGTTCAGCGCACCAGGTCGAAGTTGTAGTCGGTGGTGGCCATGCCCATGGTCTCCTGGTCGAGACGTTCGAGCACCGCATTGACCAGCGTGGTGACCACCTGCATGGCCCCCTCGTAACCCACCGTCGTCTGGCGATGCAGGTGGTGACGATCGAACAGCGGGAAGCCGATGCGGATCAGCGGCACTTCGAAGGCCTTGCCCTTGTGCAGGGTGTCGCGCTGGATGAACTTGCCGTAGCTGTTGCCGATCAGGAAATCCGGCTTGTCGGTGAAGCACAGCGAACGCAGGTGCCACAGGTCGAGACCGGTGTAGGCCTTGGCGTTGGCGCCGAACGGGCTCTCGGCGAGCATCTTCTCCATCGCCTTCAACCAGCGCTTGGTGCCGTTGTGACTGACCACGTGCGTCGGCTCGGCGCCGCATTCGAAGAGAATCTTGACCATCCCCATGACGAAGTCCGGGTCGCCGTAGAGCGCGAACTTCTTGCCGTGCAGCCAGGCGTGCGAGTCGGACATCAGGTCGACCAGGCGGCCGCGCTCGGTGGCCAGCGACTCCGGAATCGGCTTGCCGGTCAGCTCGGAGACCTTCATCAGGAACTCGTCGGTCCAGTCCACGCCCATCGGGATGTTGAGCTTGGGCACCTCGTGGTTCCAGGTGTTCTCGACCAGCTTCTTGGTCTTGTCGAGCTGGTAGGGCTGCAGCAGGAAGGTGCTGATGGCGTTCGGCGCATCCTTGATCTCGGCCTGCGTGGTGCCGCCGGCGTACATCCGGAACTCGCCGTCGGCCGGCGTGTCGAGCACCTCGGTCGGGTCGGAGAGCAGCGTCGCGTCGACACCCATTTCGGCCATCATCCGCTTGATGACGCGGAAGTTGCCCAGGTAGGTCTCGAAGCCGGGAACGAAGTTGAGCTTGCCGTTCTTGCCCGGTGCCTTGTCGGCCATGGTGTTCAGCGTGAACGAGCGCATGATGCCCTCGAACATGTTGTCCCAGCCGGTGACGTGCGAGCCGACGAAGGAGGGGGTGTGCGCGAAGGGGACCGGGAACTCGTCGGGTACGAAGCCTTCCTTCTTGGCGTTGTTGATGAACGCGTTGAGGTCGTCACCGATGACCTCGGCCATGCACGTCGTCGATACCGCGATCATTTCCGGCTTGTAGATCGCCTTGGCGTTTTCGAGGCCGTCGAACATGTTCTTCTGGCCGCCGAAGACGGCGGCGTCCTCGGTCATCGAATCCGAGACACAGCAGATCGGTTCCTTGAAATGGCGGTTGAAGTAGGTGCGGAAGTACGACACGCAGCCCTGCGAGCCATGCACATAGGGCAGGGTCTTCTCGAAACCCAGGGCGCAGAGCACGGCGCCGAGCGGCTGGCAGGCCTTCGCCGGATCGACGGTCAGCGCTTCGCGCTTGAAGTTCAGGTCCTGGTATTCCTGGGTCGTCGTCCAGAGGAAGACTTCCTGCACCTTTTCCGGGGAGTGGCGCTCTTCGAACAGATCCTGCTTGTTCTTCAGCGAGACCTTGTAGTCTTCCTCGCGGAACAGCGGGTAGCAGGGCTTGATGTCATCTACAGTTTGCATCTTCATCTCCTTTGCCTGCGCCACCCATTTGTGGACGCAGGCACAAGTTGAGGGAAACCTCGTTCAGGCGACCTTCTTCAGCTCGCTCGTTTCAGCAGCTTCCGGGAGTTTCTTCCACGGCGGGGTCTGCTTGCTCCAGCAGGGGTTGGAGATCGCCATGTCCATGTCGCGGGCGAAGATCGCAAAACCGTCGTAGCCGTGGTACGGACCGGAGTAGTCCCAGGAGTGCATCTGGCGCAGCGGGATGCCCATCTTCTGGAAGACGTATTTCTCCTTGATGCCGGAACCGACCAGGTCCGGCTTGATGCGCTTGATGAACTCTTCGAGCTCGAAGCCGGTGGCATCGTCGTAGAGCAGCGTGGCGTTGCCCATTTCCTTGATCGTGCGGTCGTAGTCGTCGTTGTGCGCGAACTCGTAGCCGGTGCCGATGACCTTCATGCCGAGGTCCTCGTAGGCGCCGATGACGTGCCGCGGGCGCAGGCCGCCGACGTAGAGCATCACCGTCTTGCCCTGCAGGCGCGGCTTGTACTTGGCAATCACCGCTTCCATCATCGGCTGGTATTTGGCGATCACGCGCTCGGCACCCTCCTTGATGGTGTCGTCGAAATGCGCGGCAATCGCGCGCAGCGACTCGGCAATCTTGGTCGGACCGAAGAAGTTGTACTCCAGCCAGGGAATGCCGTACTTTTCTTCCATGTGCCGGCTGATGTAGTTCATCGAGCGGTAGCAGTGCAGCAGGTTGAGCTTGACCTTCGGGGTCTTTTCGATTTCCGCCAGCGTGCCGTCACCGGACCACTGCGAGACCACGCGCAGGCCCATCTCCTCGAGCAGGATGCGCGAAGACCAGGCGTCGCCGCCGATGTTGTAGTCGCCGATGATCGACACGTCATAGGGTGTGGCTTCGAAGGGCTGGCCGTCGCGCTTGTCGAGGACCCAGTCGCGGATCGAATCGTTGGCGATGTGGTGTCCGAGCGACTGCGAAACGCCGCGGAAGCCTTCACAGCGTACCGGCACGATCGGCTTGTTCATTTCCTTGGCGCCCTTCTTGGCGACCGCCTCGATGTCGTCGCCGATCAGGCCGATCGGACACTCGGACTGTACCGAGATGCCCTTGTGCAGCGGGAACAACTGCTCGATTTCGGCGATCAGCTTGGCCAGCTTCTTGTCGCCGCCGAAAACGATGTCCTTCTCCTGGAAGTCCGAGGTGAAGTTCATGGTGCCGAAGGTATCGACGCCGGTGGTGCCGACGTAGTAGTTGCGGCGACCGGCGCGGGAGTACTGGCCGCAGCCGACGGGGCCGTGCGAGATGTGGATCATGTCCTTGATCGGACCCCAGACCACGCCCTTGGAACCGGCGTAGGCACAGCCGCGGACGGTCATCACGCCGGGCAGCGACTTGCGGTTGGAGGTGATGCACTTCTTCGATTGCTCGACCGACTGGTCGTTGACCGCCAGGTGCTTGGCGCGGTCCTTCCTGGCCTTCTCGGGATAAACCTCGAGCACTTCCTGAATCAGGGCCTCGGTTTCTTCGCGTGTCAATTCAGACATCCTGCTTCTCCTTGTGGGGTGCCGGCACTCATGCGTACACGGCACCCGAGGGTTGCGATGGTGTTGCCGGGTCAAACCCGTGCGCGACGACTCAAGCGGCGAGGGCTTCGGCGGCGAGCTGCGCCGCGGTCTTGCCGATGATCGACTCGTCGTCGGCTTCCATGATCCCGAACTCCATCAGCAGCGCTTCGAGTTCGTCCATGGTCACCGGCGTCGGGATGACGAAGTTCTTGTTGTCGACGATCTTCTTCGCCAGCGTGCGATACTCGTCGGCCTGCGGCGCCGTCGGGTCATACTCGATCACCGTCATGCGGCGGATCTCGGCGTGCTGCACGTCGTTGTCGCGCGGGACGAAGTGGATCATCTGGGTGCCCAGCCGCTCGGCCAGCGCGATGATCAGCTCGTCTTCGCGGTCGGTGTTGCGGCTGTTGCAGATCAGGCCGGCCAGGCGCACGCCGCCGGAGTTGGCGTACTTGACGATGCCCTTGGCGATGTTGTTGGCGGCGTACATGGCCATCATTTCGCCGGAACAGACGATGTAGATTTCCTGTGCCTTGTTTTCGCGGATCGGCATCGCGAAACCGCCGCAGACGACGTCGCCGAGCATCGTGAAGACGAACTCGAGGTCCTCGTCGTAGGCGCCTTCCTCTTCGAGGAAGTTGATGGCGGTGATCACGCCGCGACCGGCGCAGCCGACGCCGGGCTCCGGACCACCGGACTCGACGCACTTGATGCCGCCGTAACCGACCGACATCACGTCTTCGAGTTCGAGGTCCTCGACCGAGCCGGCTTCGGCGGCCAGGCCCATCACCGAGTTCTGCGCCTTGCTGTGCAGGATCAGGCGGGTCGAGTCGGCCTTCGGGTCACAACCGACGATCATCACCCGCTTGCCGATCTCGGCCAGGGCGGCGACGAGGTTCTGGGTGGTGGTAGACTTACCGATACCGCCTTTGCCGTAGATGGCGGCCTGACGAAGTTTTGCCATGATGCAATCTCCTTTGTTGAAATGCTGCGTTGAACTCATTTGAAGCAAGGAAAAATCCCGCGCTCCTGACAGGGCTTGTGCACGGAGCGTGCCAGCTTCCGAAAAAATGCCTGAAAGCCAGACGTGGCCAGCCTTTCAACGATTTCTGCAGGGCTCCGGCGGGAGCCCGACGAGGCGCCGATGTCCGACATTTCCGCGATTGTTTGTCGCGTCTCCCGACAAGGAGGCGGGCGACAACGCCCCGACGCTGCCGCGCCTGGCCCGCCTGCCGATCAACCGCTGCAATCTGCCGGCGGCGATCCTCGGCGGCCTGACCTACCAGCGGCACCCGACGCCGCTGCAGATCGACGGCGTCGCCGACCTGCACAAGCCGCTGTGGGCGCTGCTCGACGACATCCCGAGGCCCCGAGCGCGCCGCGCGTTTCGTCGGCTACATGCAGAACCACTTTCGCCTGCAGCAGCCGGAAGACGCCGGGCTCGCCGCCGGCCAGCTGGCGCGCGCGCCGCGCCACCTACCTGCGCGTCGTGCGCGGCTGGGCCTTCGACGCCGAAAGCTGCGAGGCGGCGGTGTTGAAGGGCTGGGTCGAGTCGCGTTTCGGCCTCTGCCCGCGCCATCATGGCGGGAGCGCTGCGCGAACCGGGCAGCGCGCTGCGCTGCGCGCTACGTCGAGAGTCGCGCGCAGGGCCTGCCGCGACCAACGCCCTGGAGGCACAACTCGACCTGCTGTATGCCTACAGCCGGTACGAACTGGCGCGGCAGTTTCCGCTCCGCAGCCACCTGCGCTGTACCGGGGCGTCAACCGCCTCGCCGAGCACGAGACCTGAGCCACCACGGCCGGGCGGCGACAAGGTGCTGCTGCTGAACAACATCAACTCCTTCGCGCTCGCGAACGCGCCGGCAGATTCGGCGACGACCTGCTGGCCGTCGAT